>NZ_CP012159.1:3854500-5065500 GCF_001189295.1 Chondromyces crocatus | reverse complement strand
CCGCCTCGACACGACCGAAGACTTCCTCGTCGGTGTGGCCGATGGCGCGCTCCGTCTGAGGGGTCGCCGGATCGATCCGCGTGTACCGAAGCAGCGCGTCCTGGTCGAGGATCAACGTGTTCGTGTGGGCGAGCGCGCGTGTCAGCCGCTCCTCGTTCTCGCGAAGTCGACTCTCGTTTTGCCGCACTGCGAGCAGTGCTCGGCGAGGTTCTTCGACCAGATCGCGGCCTGGAGGTGCGGATGGCCGCACGCTCGAGACAACCCTCGCACCGACGATGCTGCTCATTTCCCCCCCTGCCTCCCCCGCCTCCGTTCGAGTTACCTGGAGAGGCAGCCCGTGAACAGAGTCAGCTATCTAGCAAGGTCGAGCCTACAGGAAGTGCCGGCCAACTTTCCATGCAGGCGCGCTCGGAAAGCCTGCTGCGGCTCCGCCTTCAGGACCGACCTGATGATTTCCGGGCGAGATCACGCACTGGACGTCCCGCTGAGGTCGTCGTCCGAGGCGGTTCCATCAGGGCCTGTACCGGACCCCACAAGCCGTCCACGGGATTTCCCCCAGGACTTTTCCAGCGAGGGCCGTGGCGCTGAACGTCGTCTCACGAACGTCGTCTCCTGATGTCCTGAGCCCGTCGTGCGACGCGCACACACCTCAGCTCCTGGGTCGTGGGACGGGGATGTGAAAGGTCGCGCGGACGAGGCCAATCAAGGAGTACGTCGTCTCCGGCGACTCGATCGGAGGCAGGTCGTAATACGTCATGTAGCCTGCTGCCGAGAGCGCAGCGAAGGGGGTCGCCCACCAGCGGACGGCGGCGGCCCCAGCGGTAGCGCCTCCAGGGGTGACGTCGGAGGCCCCACGCGCGAGGTCGATGCGCTCGAAGCGCCCTGCGACTTCGAGCGCACCTGGCAAGGGGCCGGAGCCCGTGCTGGTCGGCCAGACACCCGGCGTGCGCCAGGCGCCGACGGCCATCCACGCGACCTCGAACATCATGCCCGACGAGTTGATCGGGTCCTGTGAGACGCGGGGGGTCGCCGGGTTCCCGTCGGTGTCTCTGGCGCGTGACTCGTGGGCGTACGTGACCTCTGCCGTGAGCTTGACGGGGCCGGCGAAGGCGACGAGGTGCGCCTCCATGACGCGCCGCGGTCCGAAGACGGTCGGGGAGCGGTAGAAGAGAAAGCCGTCGGCGGTCGTGGCTCGAACGCCAGGCCGGTCTTCCGCGGCTTCGGCGTGGACGCCGGCGCCGAGACGGAGGCCGAGCAAGGTGGTGGCCGAGGCCGTGGGCAAGGCGCGGCCGAAGGCGGCGTCGAGCCGCGCGTCGATGGAGTAGTCGCTGTTGTCGTTCCCGAGGACGTTGCCGGAGCCGTTGCCGCCGCGCACCCACACCTCGATCGGGAGGCTGGGCGTGGGGAATCGGTGGACCTCGATGCCCACGTCACGCGAAGGCCAGAAGGCGCGGGTGACCATGGAGCGCTCGGGGACGGGGAGCATCCACACCACGTCGTCGCGTGCGGACGCGAAGAGCGGTGTCTTGCGGGCCCCCATGCTGATCTCCCACTCCGCCGATGGCCGCACCGCAGCGTAAGCGTCGAGCA
Source organism: Chondromyces crocatus (assembly GCF_001189295.1). NCBI lineage: Bacteria > Pseudomonadati > Myxococcota > Polyangiales > Polyangiaceae > Chondromyces > Chondromyces crocatus. Next base: position 5,063,910 of record NZ_CP012159.1, on the reverse strand, counting down.
ACACCGGCTTTTCGAGAGCCCATTCGGCCTGTCCGACGGCGATGAACCAAGGTGCGAGCTGGGCGCGCGCTCCGAGGCGGAGGCGCGCGATGGCGAAGCCGTCCTCTCCTTCGACGCGCTCGGCGGAGTGGACCCGTGCGTCGGCTTCGCCGACGAGGAGCGGCTGGATCTCCGGCTCGAAGGCCGCGGCCGAAGTGAGAGGAAGCGATGTACCGAGCAGGGCGAGCGCCGAGCGCTTTGCGAGCCGCGACAGCTGGCGCCGCATGCGCGTGTGGACACGCGATGTGAGCTGCACCCGGCGTGGTGGGAGGGGGTGCTGCATCACTCGATGGGGAGGATGTGGAGCGCGTGGTTCACGCCATCGGCCTCGGTGCCATCGTGATCGGCGATGAACAGGCGGCGGCGTGCGGCGTCGTAGGCGACACCTCGGACCTCCTGGAAATCGCCGGCGATCTCCGTGAAGCGGCCGCTGCCCCAGATCTGGCGGACGCTCCCTTGCTTGCCACCACTGAAGATCGAGCCGTCCGGTCCCTCGCAGAGCAAGTCCGGGCCCGGAAGCTGAGCCATCACCTCCAGGGAGGTGGGTGCGTTCATCGGGGCGCGCACGATGAGATCGCGATCCTGATCGCTGACGATGAAGTGGTCATCCACGGCGAGGACGCCGACGGGCTTCTGCAGGCCCGTGATCACCTCGGTCTCGGTCCCGGAGAGATCGAGGCGGGCGACGCTGCCGTTCTTCACGCCGTTGAGGGAGACGAAGAACGAGTCGTACAGCGTCCCGTCTGCTGCGACGGTGAGGCCGAGGCGACGACGCTTGGGATCGAGGTTCGGGACCTCGCCCGAGGTGCCGTCGGGTCGCACGAAGACGACCGCGCCCGAGGTGCCGAAGCCGAAGCGCGGGACGACGAAGGTCCCGTCCGCGAGCTTGACCACCTGCCCGAGCCCCGGCCCATCCGGCGGGGCCGGAGGAAGCTCCGCGGCGAGCGTGACGCCCTCCTCCTCGGTCCAGGCGAGGATTCGGTTGTTGTTGTCATCGGCGATGTACAAGGTCTCGTTCGCCGCATCCCAGAAGAGGCCGTTGGGATCGCCGTCGAGCGCGAAACGCCTCGGCACCTCGGGGGTCGGGTCATCCGGATTGGCCGGTCCCCCCGGCGTGTTACCGCCGCATGCGGCGAGAGAGAGCAGGGAGAAAAGGCCGACGGAAGCGAGGCGCCACATGGCGACGCCCTATCACACGGGTCAGGGGGCGAACAGCCTGTCCCCCGGACTCCCGATTCCATCACGAGCCAGCCGCGCGTACCGTGAGCAGGAACGACGGTCCGACCTCTCGGGGGCGGAGCGGCTGCGGAAAGGAACGGACGTGCGACTCCGGATGCTCGCGTTGCCCTTGCTGTGCTGCGCTCTCGTGGGCTGCGGTGCGCGGAACGATCTGCTCGGCGTGCTCGAAGGCGAGGAGCCGCCGGGCGGTGAGGGCGCAGGAGGTCCGGGTCCGAGCAGCGGTCCTGGCGCCACCCAGCCCAACCCGACTGGTCCGTTCCCCGAACCCGAGCCACCGCCGGTCTGCGACGACAGCGCCGAGCCCATCTACGTGCTCGCCTCGAACGGGCGCGTCTATCACTTCTGGCCTGTGGAGCGGCGGCTCGATTTCGTCGGCCAGATCCCCTGCCTGACCTTCGGTGGTCCGCGGCTGCCGAACACGATGACGATCAGCCGAGACGGGTACATGCTCGTCAACGCCCTCAACAACGGCACCGAGGGGTGGGTCACCCGCGTGGAGCTCAGCAACCTGAGCTGCAGCGCAGACGAGCTCCGGCTCACGAACGACGCGACGCAGATCGGGATGACCTTTCTCCGAGGGCGGCAGGACGAGCCGCTCTTCACGCTCGGGCTGAGGACCTCCACCGGGGATCAGTCCTCCACCGGGCTCGCGCGGCTCGAATTTCCGGGCGGAGTGCGGACGGTCGTCGGCCAGGTCGGCGCCCCCTTCACCTTCGAGGACGGGGACCTCCGCTCGACCGGAGGTGGGCGCCTCTTCGGCTTCTACCGCACCAGCCCCCTGCAGCTCGTGGAGATCGATCCGAACTCCGGCGCGGTGCTCGGTTCGTTCGTGTTGCCAGGGCTGATGCTGCCCAGCGCGTGGGCGATCGCGTCGTGGGGGGGAGATTTCTACCTGTTCACCGCTGATCCGGTGGGCGCGCAGGTCAGCCGCTTCCGCCCCTCCGACGGCTCGTTCGAGAAGGACTACCTTCCCAACCTCCAGATCTCGGCCGTCGGAGCGGATGCGCTCACCTGCGCGAGGTGATGCGCGGCGTCAGCGCGGCTTGAGCGTGTAGACCACGCGGATCTGCATGCCGAAGCGGACCTCTCCCGACGAGATCGAGACGGAGTCGTGAGCGTAGCCGTAGCCAGCGCTCATGGCCTGCATCCGCGGCATGGGTGAGGCGACGCCGCCCGTGAGATCTTCGCGGATGGAGACCAGCTCCCCCAGGGTGACTCCACCGAGACGGGCGAGCGCCTCGGCGCGGGAGCGGGCATCCTTCATGGCCTCGTCACGAGCCCGGGCCGCAACGGCGTCCTTCTTGTCGATGGAGAAGGAGACGCCCCAGATGTTGTTCGCACCTGCAGCCATGGCGGCGTCGAGGGCGGGTCCCACCTTGCTGAGGTCACGGAGGGTGATCTCCACCGTGTTGCTCACCCGGTAGAAACCACGCGGGGCAACGGGCACGATCGATGGCGTTGCAGGAGCGGAGGCCGCCGCCGCGGCGCTCGCGCCAGCCGCTGCTCCCTTGGTCGCACTCCCCAGCTTGGGGGTGGGAGCCGGCGCCATGACGGGCGCGGCCGGGGCTTCGGTCGGATACGGGTGGGGAGGCTCGGGCTGACGCTCGAAGTTGACTGTGAAGTTGCTGGTGCGGATGTCCTTCTCGGCGATGCCGAGCTGCTTCAGAGCGGACATGATGGCTGCCATCCGCTGGTTGGCTTGCTGGGTGGCCTCACCGACGGTCGCAGAGAGGATCTCGATCCCCAGGTTGGCCTGGGCGATGTCGGGAGGCGTCGTGACCTCCGCCTGACCGAGGACGACGATCTGGTGCTGCTCGACATCCGGGCTCGCGACCTGGACCGTCGTCGATCCACAGCCAACGAGGAGAGGGGCGGACACGAGCAGTGCGCCTGCCAGAGACAGGCGGCGACCAAGAAAACCTAGCTTCGTCATGATGGAAGAACGCATGGGTCGGGCGGAGCTTACACACTTTCAGTCTCCGCGCTCGGCCGCGCAGGAGCCCCCCGATTTCCGCTGGCACCAGAAGGCCGGAGCCCACGCCGGGGACGGGCGTGAGCCTGAACCTAGAACCGCCCGGAGAGGCCGACCCCGAGGTTGCCAGGGGCGGCCGAGATGGACGGCGTGATGGTGGGGCGGGGCCGGAGCGGGATCTTTCGTTTCTGAACGCGGCTCCGTTCAGGCACGAACGTGGCCTGCGCATGGACGATGCCTGCAACGGTCAGCACGGCCCAGGCGCCGAACGCGACGCGGTTGATCAGGGTCGCCGTCTGGATCCGATCGTTGAGCTGGTCGATGTCGACGATGGATTGCTCTTGCCCCGAGGTGGTCGGGGGCGGAGACACATCGACGCCTTCGTATCCGGCGACCACGAACGCCGACGCGACGGTGGTCGCGCCCGTCAGCGCCTGGCCCGCCAGGAAGAACCAGCCCAGCCCCGTGTCTCCGTTGTAGAACTGCCCCACGCCGAAGGGCATGGCGGCGACCCAGCGCGAGCGCCGCTCCACGATGCGCTCCTCCGAGGCGAGGCGCTCGAGGTCAGCGATCCAGCGCTGCTCTTCCTCCCTCAAGCGCCCAGCTGCGAGGCGCTTCTGTCGCTCTGCCTCGGCCTTGGCCCGGGCCGAGGTTTCGAGCTTCTCACGGATGCGGGCGCGGACGACGGTGAAGCGATCGATCACCTCGGGCTGAAACACGGCGGGGTTGGGTGTGTAGGCGGGATTGGCGAGGAGCAGGGACTCGATGATGGCGTCCGCGTCGGCGCCACGACCGAGCGCGATCAGTGACGCCGCGTACAGCGCACTCGCTCGCTCGATGAGATCAGGGTCCGTGATGCGGCAGCGGTGGTCCGGGTCGCTCGGCCCAGGTCCGCATGGGGGCTCGGCTCGGGTGAGCAGGACCGAGAAGCGCGCGGCGGCCTCTTCGTACTGACCGCCGTCGAAGCGGGTCTTCGCCAGCTCGAAGAGCTGCAGCTCGTCCGCAGCGGCGCTCAGGGGCGACGCGAGGGCGAGCGCCGCCACGGTGGAAGCGAAGATCCACCGTCCGAGCCTGCGGGCAGCCCGTGAGCGCCACGGTGAGGCTGCCCCTCCTCCAGGTTCAGCGGCCATGCGGACGTCGAGCCGTCATGTACCGGACTTTTCTTCGGTCCGGGGAGATTTCCGAGCAGGGCGGGTTGAAATGCTTCAGTTGGACGGCCAAGAGATGGTGTTCGCCTCTCCTGAGCGAAGCGTCACCTTGACCTGGCTGGGGACGGCGTCCTGGGTCGGCGGGGTGAACAAGCAGGAGCCTATCCAGGTGACGTCGGGGAGGACCACCGACTGCGGCGCGCCCCCAGCGAAGCCACTGAGGCCGATCGATGGGCAGGTGTACTGGGCGTTCGCCGGTGCGCCGGCGAGGGACACCGTCGCGGGGAGGAACTCCAGCTTGATGACGATGCTCTGAGCTCCAGCCGACTCGTCGGCGGCCGTCACGGTCAGGGGTCCGTCGAACGGCTTGCAGCACTTGGAGTTGGGGACGCTGACCTGGGCGTGGTGCACGCCGACGTCGAGCCACTTCGGGTCGCGGCCGAACCAGCGAAAATCCTTGCCGTCGAGCTTCATTCTGGCGCCGCCAGGGATGACCGCGATGTGGACCTTGCGCTGGTTGGGGTGAGCGGCAGCGCCCGCCGAGGGCTCGGGAGGCACGCCCGAAGGGAGGGGGAGCGGGATCAGGGGGGGGCGCAATCGACGTGTGTGCGCGCTCCCATCGGGGCGAGAAGAGGGAGCAGGGATGGTCGGGCGGAGCTCGTTCGACGAGGCCGACCGCGCCCCACCTGATGCATTCGCCGCGGGCCACGGCGCGGACCGGGCGATCAGCGGTGAGCGGGTGCGGAAGTGCCGTGCCACGCCGTAGGAGGCGACACCGAGTGTCGCCGAGCCGATCAGGAGCAGGGCCATGCGGCGCGCGAGCTGGCGCCGGCTCTGCGTGGAGGTGAGGCTGGAGATCTTCTTGAGGATCGTGAGGTCATCGGGCGCAAGCGCGAGCGCTCGGTTGAGATCCGCTGCGGCGCCTTGCACATCGCCGTTCCTGCGGGCGCTCTCGGCGCGGGTCACGAGGCGGGGCACCAGCCGCTCGACGTGGGCGGCGACGTACCCCTCGGGGTCGGTGAAGTAATCGACGAGTTCCGCGCGGGGGTCGACGATGCCGAGGCTCTCGAACTCCCCTCGGATGCTCTCGGCGAGCGCTCCAGGGCCTGCTATCCGGTCCGCGGGCTCTCGCGCGAGCGCGCTGGCGACGACACGGCTCCAGCGTCCCCCGACGCTGGGTCGTTCCTGATCGGCCGGCGGGTAAGCGCCTTCCAGCACCCTGCGCAGCACTTGCGCGGGGTTCTTGCCCTCGAACGGGAGGTGCCCGACGAGGCACTCGTACATCAGGACACCGAGCGCGAAGGCGTCGGTCCGGGCATCGACCTCGCCACCTTCGATCTGCTCCGGTGCCATGTGCGCCGGTGAGCCGAGCACCTGCCCCGTCGAGGTGAGGCCCTGGGTGTCGAGGATCTTGGCGATGCCGAAGTCGGTCAGCTTGATGAGCACGACGGGCGGACCGGAAGCGTTGGAGCGCTCTGGAGGAGAGGCACGATCCTCGGGCAGCTCGACGAGCACGTTCTCCGGCTTCACGTCTCGGTGGATGATCCCGCAGGCGTGCGCGTGCTCCAGTGCGCTGCACAGCTCGAGGACGATCGCCGCGCCCACCTCGGCGGGCAGCTCCGGGTGCTTCTGCAAAAGCTTGCGCAGGGTGCAGCCTCGGAGCAACTCGGCAACGAGATAGCGCTCGCCGTCGTCTTCGGTCGCGACGTCGTAGACCTCGACGATCCCCTGGTGCCGGAGCTTGGCGGCCGCGCGTGCCTCGGCGAGGAAGCGCGCGGCCACCTCCGTGTTGTCTCGGAGGTGCTTGTGGATGACCTTGACGGCGACCTCGCGCCCGAGCCGAGGGTCGCGGGCGCGGTAGACGGTCGCCATCCCCCCGTGGCCGATCTCCTCGATCAGCTCGTACTTGTCGAGCTTCGGTGGACCACTCGAGAGGCTCACCAGGGCCGGTGTGGGGTTCGAGCGCTGGGGTTCTGCGGTGCGCAGCCCCGAGCGAGAGCTTGCGCTCCGGGAAGAGGAGACGGGCCCGTCTCCTCCGTGGCTGTGCTGGCGCGCGGCCCCTGCGACCGGGACCGGCGTCGGCCGGGGCTCCGATCGCGGGGGTTCCTCGCGCGCCTGCACGCTCACTCGACGACCTTGACTCGAATCGTGTTCGTGCTGCCAGCCACCCCGACGGGAGCGCCGAAGACGGCCACGAATTTGTCGCCCGGCGACACCATGCCGTTGGCGACGAGGACCGCGCTCGCGTTCTCGATCATCTGATCGGCGTCTCGATAGAGGTCGATGGGGAACGGCACGACGCCCCAGAGCAGCGCCAAGCGGCGTCGGGTGGTGACGTTCGGTGAGAAGGCGACGATGGGGACGACGGGCCTCGCCTTGGAGGCGAAACGCGCCGTCTGGCCATTCTCTGTGAAGGCGACGACGAGGCGGGCGCCGATCTCGGAGGCGATGTCACAGGCGTTGCGCGCGATGGCCTCGGCGACGCTGGCGCGCTCTCCAGGCCCTTCGCTGAACCGGTAGCGGTAGAAGCGACTCTGCTCTGCCTCGGTGATGATGCGCGCCATCATCCTCGCGACGAGGGAAGGATGCTGCCCGGTCGCGGTCTCCTGCGAGAGCATCACCGCGTCCGTGCCATCGAACACGGCGGTGGCCACGTCGCTGGCTTCGGCGCGGGTCGGCCTTGTGGCGGTCACCATGGACTGGAGCATCTCGGTGGCGACGATGACCGGCTTCTGATGCGTGCGGGCGAGGCCGAGGATCTCTCGCTGGATGACCGGCACGCGCTCCGGGTTGAATTCGACGCCGAGATCGCCGCGAGCGACCATCACGCCGTCGGTGGCGAGGATGATCGACTCGAGGTTGTCGATGGCCGCAGGGGTCTCGATCTTGGCGACGATGGGGGTGGGGCGGCCCCACGCTTCGCAGATGTCCCGAACCAGGCGAATGTCGTCTGCGTTGCGAACGAAGGAGAGCGCCACGTAATCGACGCCGTGAGACAGGCCGAACGCGAGGTCGGCTTTGTCCTTCTCCGTGAGCGTGGCCAGCCGGACCCGCCGCGCAGGGAGGCTGACGCCGACCCGATCGCGCAGCTTCCCGCCCTGCGTCACGACGGCCTGGACACGCTCGCCATCGATCCGCGTCACGGTGACGATGATCCGTCCGTCGTCGATGAGCACCACGTCCCCTTGCTGCAGGTCGAACGCGAGCCCCTCGTAGAGGATGGGGATCTCCCCCTGGGACGCCTCGGGTGTGTTGCGGTCGGCTTCCGTCAACCAGACGACCGAGTCCGTCTCGACCTGCCAGCCACCGTCCGTGAACTTCCCGGCGCGAATCTTGGGACCACAGAGATCCTGGAGGATGGCGATGGGCTTGCCGCAGGCATCGGCGGCGGCGCGGACCGTCGTGAGGCGACGACCATGCTCTTCATGGCTGCCGTGGGAAAAATTCAGCCTGGCCACGTCCATACCAGCCCGGATCAGCTGCTCCAGGGCGGGCTGGTCGTCACAGGAAGGACCTATCGTACAAACAATTTTCGCCCTACGTACGAGCACGCGGCGAGCATGACACGAGCCGGGCCCAGGGCACTAGTGTTAGGGGGCACCTGGGGCCGCGAGAGCTGAATCCGTGCGGTCGCCACGTAGATTGGGGTGGTCCCTGCGTGCACGGAACAACGGCCGGGTTCGCTGGAAGGACTCCGCTTTCTCCATCCCAGAGGGCTGCTTTCCCGCTGGCGGGCAGCAGCTCGGGCTGGAGAGACGCGCGTGAAACATTCGCGGTCGAGCAGGTCAGGTCCCTGGGCCGGGGCGCGCGCTCTCCTTTACCGGCACGCCCAGCCGCGCTAGCTCCCCGTCATGCCGCTGATGCGTGATGCTCGAGGCGCAGCCGTGATGGGTGGCGCGACGCTGGATGATCTGTTCGAGAGCCACGCACGAGACGACGGTACACCGTGCTTCAAGACGCCGGCGTATGTGTACGATCTCGACGGGATCAGCGCCTCGGCGGCCGAGTTCATCGCCGGCTTCGGCGCCGTATCTCATCTCGTCGCGTACGCGCTGAAGGCGAGCACGTCCGGGCCCATCGTGCGGGCGCTGAGCGACGTGGGCTGCGGTGCGACGGTGGTATCCGGCGGTGAACTCTCCGTCGCGCTCGCCAGTGGGATCCCCGCGGAGAAGATCGTGTTCAACGGGGTGGCCAAGCAGGACTGGGAGATCGATCTCGCCATCGGTACGGGAACGCGGGGGATCCTGGGGCTGCACGTCGAGAGCGTGGAGGAAGTGGAGCGGGTGCGGGCGCGCGCCAGAGCGCTCGGACGGCGGGCGCGTGTGGGGATCCGGGTGAATCCGGACATCGAAGCGGACACCCACCAGAAGGTCGCGACGGGCCACGATGAGGCCAAATTCGGCGTGCCCGTGGAGGATCTCGCGTTGGCCTGGGAGGAGATCTCCACCGCGCCGGAACTCGACCTGGTGGGATTGTCCTGTCACATCGGGTCACAGCTCACGCAGACCACCGAGATGCTGCGCTCCGTCGAGCTGCTCCTCGGGATGGCCCGGGAGCGCGAGGTGAGCGGTGGGCGCCTCGAATACCTGGATTTCGGCGGGGGGTTCGGCATCGACTACGGCGGGATGCGGGAACCTCCGCCTCCACCAGCGGCCTTCGCGGCCGCCATCGCCCGCAGGGTCGCTGACTCGGCGTTCGCAGACCGGCTGGTCGTCGTCGAGCCAGGGCGCTGCCTGGTGGCTCCCCATGGTGTGCTCTGCGCGAGCGTGGTGCTGGCCAAGAGGACCCGGGCAGCCGTCGTCCCGCGGCGGTGGCTGGTGCTCGACACCGGGATGAACGATCTCGTGCGCCCCGCGATGTACGGTGCGCACCACCGGGTGGAGCCGATGCGGGCCGCGCCGCCTGGGCCTGGAGAAGGCCTTCCCTTCCGTGTCGTCGGTCCAGTCTGCGAGAGCTCCGATGATTTCGGGGAGCACCGCTTCACCGAGCCGCTGCCTTCCCGGGTGCTCCTTCGCGATGCAGGAGCCTACGGATTCACGATGGCCAGCGAGTACAACGGGCGCCCGCTCCCCACCGAGATCTTCCTCAGCAAGGGCGTTGTGAGCGCTGCACGCCGCCCGCGCCTGGTGGAAGGCTGGGTCGACGAGCAGATCCGGATGTAGCGGAATCAGGTCAGCCCAGCACCGCTGGGCCCAGGGCGGAGCGCACCTCGACAGGGTGCGCTCCGGGGGAGCTCAGGAACGGTGCGTCGGATCTTCGGGGTCACGCGATCCGTGAGCATGACCTTCGTCATCCCCACCGGGTGACGACCGTCGCTCCTCCGGAGCCGGTGCGCTGCGAGAGACGCCTGCCTCTCCCCCGTCGGCGGGGTGCGACTCCGGAGCCCTCCGGCTCATCGTGTCACCTCGACGCAACGTCGCGCGCTCGGGCCGCTCCGGCCGCGCGGGTCGCTCGCCTCTTTCGGGACGAGGAGGCGCTTCCTGGCCTTCGCTGCGCTCGGCTCGGACGGGGCGCTCTCCGCCGCCTTCACCCCGCTCGAACCGCGGAGCGCGCTCTCCAGCTTCGCTGCGCTCGGCTCGGACGGGGCGCTCTCCCCCTTCCCCACGCTCCGGACGCCCCGGTCGCGAGAACCGGTCGCCACGCTCGGGCCTCTCTCGATCACGACCGAAGCGCTCCCGTGAAGGACGCTCCGGCATGCCCTCCGGAACAGGAAGGAGCTCCTTGCGGCTCAGCCGGATCTTCCCGTCGCGCTCGACGCTGACCACCTTGACCTCGACGCTGTCGCCTTCCTTGAAGAGGTCCTCGACGCGCTCGACGCGGTGGTGCGCCATCTCGGAGATGTGGAGCAGGCCGTCGATGTTCGGCAGGATCTCGACGAAGGCGCCGAAGTCCGCGACACGCTTGACCGTCCCCTTGTAGGTGGCGCCCACTTCCGGCTCCGCGGTGAGCCCCTTGATGATGTCGAGGGCCTTGCGGACGGCGTCTGCGTCAGCCGAGGCCACATTGACCGTTCCATCGTCTTCGAGGTCGATGGCGACACCGGTCTGATCGACGATGCCCTTGATGGTCTTGCCGCCGGGGCCGATGATGAGGCGGATCTGGTCCGGCTTCACCTTGAACGTGGTGATCCGCGGCGCGTGCTGGCTGAGTTCCGGACGCGACGAGGGCAAGGTCTCCAGCATCTTGCCGAGGATGTGCAGTCGCCCCTCGCGCGCCTGCTCGAGCGCCTGCATGAGGATCAGGCGGCTCAGCCCCGCGATCTTGATGTCCATCTGGATGGCCGTGACGCCTCGCGCGGTGCCACACACCTTGAAATCCATGTCGCCGAGATGGTCCTCGTCACCGAGGATGTCGGAGAGCACGGCGTATTTGTCCCCTTCCATGATCAAGCCCATGGCGATGCCCGCGACGGGCGCCTTGATCGGGACGCCTGCGTCCATCAGCGAGAGACAGCCACCGCACACCGCCGCCATCGACGACGAGCCGTTCGACTCCAGCGTCTCCGACACGATGCGGATCGTGTAGGGGAACTGGTCCGCGGGCGGGATCATGCGCGTCAGCGCACGCTCGGCGAGCGCCCCATGGCCGATCTCGCGCCGCCCCGGGCCACGCATCGGCTTTGTCTCACCCGTCGAGAAGGGGGGGAAGTTGTAATGGAGGTAGAAGCGCTTCCAGGACTCCCCCATCAGGTTGTCGACCTTCTGCTCGTCCGTCGACGTGCCGAGGGTGGTGGTGACGATGGCCTGGGTCTCACCACGCTGGAACAGCGCGCTGCCGTGGACGCGGGGCAGGAGGCCGGCTTCGCAGGCGATGGGACGGATGCTCCTCCCATCACGGCCGTCGATGCGCTTGCCCTCGTCGAGGACATAGGTTCGCACGATGTGGGCTTTGCGCTCCTCGAACTCGGCCTTCACCAGCCGCTCGGCGGCGAGGTACTTCTCCGGGCCCAGCTCCGCGAGCAGCGTCTCGGTGAGGCTCTTCTTGATCGCGCTGTAGCCGTCGTACCGCGCCTTCTTGTTGGTGACGCGGGTGGCCGACGAGAGCGGGGGATCCACGATCTCTGCGACGCGGCTCTTGATCACCTCGTCGAGCTGCGGCGCGGCGAACTCACGCTTCGGCTTGCCGACGGCAGCACGGATCTTGTCGATGAGGTCGATGATCGGCTGAGCCGTGTCGTGCGCGAACATCAGGGCGTCGATGATCTCGGTTTCCGTCGCCTCCGCAGCACCACCCTCGACCATCACGATGGCATCGCGCGAGCAGGCAACCACCATGTCCATGTCGCTGCGCTCCAGCTCCTCCACGGTCGGATAGGCGATGAACTCGCCGTCGATTCGACCGACGCGGACACCAGCCAAGGGGCCGCCCCAGGGAATGTCGGAGACATGGAGCGCAGCGCTCGCGCCCGTCAGCGCAAGGACGTCCGCCTTGTTGAGTTTGTCGCTCGAAAGGACGGTCGCGATGATCTGTGTGTCCTTCTTGAACCCATCGGGAAAGAGTGGTCGCAAGGGGCGATCCATCAGCCGGCAGGTGAGGATTTCCTCGTCCCGCTGGCGAGCCTCTCGCTTGAAGAACCCACCAGGAATCTTTCCAGCCGCGTACGACTTTTCGAAGAATTCACAGGTGAGGGGAAAGAAGTCGAGCCCGGGGCGCTCGTCCTGACAGACGGCCGTGACGAGCACCATCGTCTCGCCGTAGGTGACGAGCACCGACCCGTGAGCTTGCTTGGCCAATCGGCCTGTTTCGAACGTGAGCGGACGGCCGCCCACCATGATGGATTCCCGAACGAACATGGATTCTCAGTTCCTCTCGCGTACGCGAGGGCCGCTGCGTGCGGCCGCTACGCCGGGCGCGAGGGCGTCGCTTCTTCCTCGGTTCCTGCGCGCGATGAGGGACAGTTCGCGCGCACGAAGCGAAGATGAAGGCGTGCGTGCCCGCACCCGGAAGCGTGGCTCACGAAGGCACCGCACTACCATCGTGCGAGACCCTCGAAAGTAGGTCATTCAGTCGTACTGCGAATATCCACATGAGCTGATGACCTCACGGTCAGCGCCTGTGGACAACTGAATTCATTAGATGTTCTGATGGTATGTGGCCAGCAAATAAAGCCGGTTACGCACTGGTCTGGCCGGTCGATGGAAAGCGTACAGCCGCGAACCCACCGGGTGGTGAGTTCACGGCTCTCGCCGTTCCTGCCATCATCTCCCCGGCTGGGGAGACCGATGGCGACGGACGCTCACTTGCGGAGGTTGAGACGACCGATGAGCTTGCGGTAACGCTCGATATCGATCTTCTTCAAGTAGTCGAGCTGGCGACGCCGCTGGCTGACCAGCTTCAACAATCCCCGGCGCGAGTGGTGATCCTTCGGGTGGGTCTTGAAGTGATCCTGGAGCTGGTTGATCCGCTCGCTGAGGAGCGAGATCTGCACCTCGGGTGAGCCGGTGTCGCCCTCGTGGGTCTGATACTGCTGAATGAGTGTCGCTTTTTGAACCGGATGAAGCATCGACTCTGCTCTCTCAATCGAGGGCGCGAACGCCCTCTTGGCCTCGCCGAGGACTGCCGAGTCCCCGGCCCGCGCGGATGGTTGATGGTGCGCGGAGACCGGCCAAGTGACGCCTGACGGCGAGCCCTCACCCGGAGCGGCAAGAGCCCACAGAAGTCAGGCCTGTAGGCACGGAGGCGCGGGAGTATACGCAGCTCCATCCCCTGGTCAACGGTCTGGCCCTCCCCTCCTCGCGGGCGGCGTGTCACGGGGCTGAGCGCAGGCAAGAAATCTCACCCTCTGCCCGAGCGCTTTGGCTAGGCTGGGGAACGATGCCCGGCACCATGCGGCCCCCCGTGGGAGCGATGCGCTCGCAGGCGGACCTGCAACTCGCACACGCCTCAACGTCGTACTCTTCCTCGCCGGAGTCCCTCAGCGGGTTCACATCGAGCGGATCGCTGGCCAAGGTCTGTCCCGCCTGTGGCGTCCACTATCCGAGCGAGTTCAAGGTCTGTCCTCGTGATGCATCTGCCTTGGAGGATGCCGAGGACGACATCCTCCGCGACGAGTTCGTCGGCAAGACGTTGAGCCAGACGTACTCCATCGTTCGCGTCGTGGGCGAGGGCGGCATGGGACGCGTCTACGAGGCACGCCATACCCGCATCGGAAGCAAGCGCTTCGCGATCAAGATGCTTCACCCGGAGTTCGCCAGGCAGCCGCAGGTCCTGTCGAGGTTCCAGCGTGAGGCAGAGGCCGCGGCGACGGTGCAGAGCCCCTACGTCGTCGACGTGTTCGACGTCGATCGCACGCCGGACGGGCGTCCCTTCCTGGTCAGCGAGTTCCTCGAAGGCAAAGAGTTCGCCGAGTACCTGAACGAAGTGGGGCGGATGGGCGTCGGGCCTGCCGTGAGGGTCGTCCGGCAGATCTGCAATGCGCTCTCCGCGGCCCACGCCAAGGGCGTGGTTCACCGTGACATGAAGCCGGAAAACGTCTTCCTTACCGGCGACATGAGCGTGCCCACAGCCAAGGTGATCGACTTCGGGATCTCCAAAGTCGACGACAGCGGCGGCACCGCCCTGACGAAGACCGGGATGATCATGGGGACGCCTTCTTACATGGCCCCCGAGCAAGCGCGGGGCGAGCGCGTCGACCACCGGGCCGACGTCTACGCCGTCGGCGCGATCCTCTACTGTGCGCTCACGGGTCAACGTCCCTTCGATCGCGGCGATCCCACGGCCACGCTGACCGCCGTCCTGACCGAGGATCCGCCGAGACCGCGATCGCTGGAGGTCTCCATCCCCGAAGCGCTGGAGCTGGTGATCCAGCGCGCGATGGCCAAGGCGCCGCTCGATCGCTATCAGTCGATGGCGGATCTCGATCTCGACCTCGCTCCCTACGATCTGAGCCCCTCGGATGGGCTGGATGTGGCAGCCCCGTCGGTTCCCGGCGGCTCACGACCTTCACTTTCGCCACGCACCAACATGACGGTGGTAGGCCGCAAGGCGCAGGAAGTCTCGATGGCGCGGCCGCTCATCGTGCTCCTCTCGGTGCTCGGCCTGTTCGCCATCGCGGGTGGCCTCATCAACCTCGCCACGGCCATCGTGCGGCTCGTGCGCGGGGGCAAGGCGACGGACAACCTCACCAGCTTCGAAGCCGTGATCCTCACACTCGGCATCGGCTTCACGCTGATCTCTCCGACCATCCTTGCGGCGCGCCACGTGCTTCGCTCGGTGTGGAACAACAGCATGAAGTCCGTCACGCTCGCAGAGAAGCTGCGAACGCCCGTGATGGTCGCGCTCTGCGGCTACGGCTTCGCCTCCCTGCTCGTGCGGACCATCGAGTCCGTGGTGTTGCGTCGTGCCGCCGGTGTGGCCTGGCCCGTCTGGGATATCATCATGCTGGTCATCGCCATCGGCGGCGCCGTCGGGGCCTATCTGATCACGAGAGGGGACCGGCGCTGACCGCGGCCAGCAACGAGACACCTCACTGCCCTGAACGACGATCCAGCCAGGCCTGCAGCAGCACGGCTGCCGCAGCGCCATCAATCCGTTTCCGCGCACGACGACTGTTCACCCCTCCCTCCCGCAGGCGGCGCGATGCCTCCACGGTGCTGAGCCGCTCATCCACGAGCTCCACGGCGATCCCGGTGGCGTTCGCGAGTTCCTGGGCAAAGGTCGTCGCCTTGCGTGCCGCAGAGCCTTCCCGTCCGTCGAGGTTGAGGGGCAATCCAACCAAGAACCGCTTCACGCCCTCCTCCCTCGCCAGCGAGGTGAGCGCCTCGAGCACCGCCTTACCCGTCGAGCCGTCGAGAGGCGGCCTCGGATGCGCCATCAGGCCGAGCTCGTCGGTCACTGCGACCCCAATCCGCGCTGCGCCTAGGTCGATCGCTGCGACCCGCCCCTCATCTAGACCGCTGTCCTTGCGCACCATTCCACCGCAAGACATAGCCCGGTCGGACCGCTCGTGCACCCACCTCACGTGGTGTGCCTCGCCTCAGCTTGCCTCGTGACGGGGCCCCGCTCGTAGGCGTCCAGAGCCGAGGCGCATCCGGTTTTCGGCTCGGGGGCGTCCGACCAGCTTGACCCGCTCGCCCGCACCGACCATAAGCGCCCGCCAACATGGATCTCCGCGCGGTCAGGGGGATGAACGACATCCTGCCCGAGCAGGTGCAGCGCTGGCACCAGCTTGAAGCCGACTTCCGCCTCCACGCGGAGCTGTACGGCTACGCCGAGGTCAGGACGCCGCTCCTCGAGCACACGGCGCTCTTCAGCCGGCAGATGGGAGAGACCACCGACGTCGTCGAGAAGGAGATGTACTCCTTCGAGCGGCACGGTGAGCAGCTCACGGTGCGCCCCGAAGGGACGGCCAGCGCGGCTCGGGCGTATGTCGAGCACGCCATCCACGCCAAGGAGCCGATCACCCGCTGGTACTACCTCGGCCCCATGTTCAGGGGTGAGCGACCGGCGAAGGGCCGTTACCGTCAGTTCTATCAGGCCGGCTGTGAGGTCCTGGGCGACGCAGGTCCTGTGTGCGACGCGGAGATGATCGATCTCGTGTCGAGCTTCTTGCGGAGAATTGGCGTCCCAGGCGTTGCCATCCACGTGAACAGCTTGGGCTCTGCGGGCACCCGAGCGCGCTTCCGGGACGAGCTGCTCAAGTACTTCACACCGATCCGAGATCGGCTCAGCGAAGACTCGCAGCGCAGATTCGAGCGCAATCCTCTGCGCATCCTCGACTCGAAGGACCCTCGCGATCAGGAGGCCGCCCAGGGGGCCCCCTCGATCCTCGAGATGCTGGACGCGGAAGATGCTGCTCACTGGAAGGGCTTCCAGCACGCACTCGACGTCCTCGGTCTCCCCTACGTGGTGGACCCAGGCCTGGTGCGCGGGCTCGACTACTACACGCGGACGCTCTTCGAGGTGAAAGCCATCGGCTCCGATCTCGGCGCCCAGAGCACCTTGCTCGGCGGCGGACGCTACGACAACATGGTCGAGAGCCTCGGTGGCCCGAAGGTGCCCGCAATCGGATTCGCGATGGGTCTGGAGCGGCTGCTGACGGTGACGCCCGAGCCCCCTGCTCGCCGCGGGCCCGGGTGCTATCTCGCACCGATCGGTGCTGCCGCAGGCGACAAGGCGCTGGTGCTGTCGCGCGAGCTGCGCTCCTTCGGCGTACGCGTAGAGCTCGACGGGCGAGGCGCACGCCTCAAGCCCATGCTTCGACGCGCGGATTCACTGGGCTCGCGGTTCTGCATCATCCTGGGCGACGCGGAGATCGAACGCGGAGTGATCACGGTCAAAGACCTGATCGGTCACGCACAGGAGGAGATCCCGCTCGAAGGCGCGGCGAGAATCCTCGCCGATCGGGTCAGCGAGCCCGCCCCAGAGAGCAACCACCCACGGGGCAACCGTTGAGCGGGGGAGCGGTCCTCCCGAGCACTCCCCAGCCAGCCACGGGCCCGGAACTGGGAGTCTCCACACCGATCCGCGGTTCGCGATCGGCGCGGTACGGGTTCGCCCTTGCGTTGACGATCCTCGCAGCGTTGGCGCCAAGTACGGCCATCGCGCAAGGCTTCCCTCCCGCCCCTGGCCCGCCTGGCCCCCCGCCCTCCTCACGCCCTTCGCCCCCCCCGGGTCAAGCTGGCGAGCCGGAGATGCATGCTGCCTCGACCGAGGAAGGCATGCTCCAAGGGCAGACGCAGGAGCCTTCACTGCCGGAGAACCCGCTCGCGGTCCCTCCCTCGGTGGGCCGACACATCGGCAGCAACGATCAGAACGAACCCGTGATCGGGCAGAGCGCCGAGATCGATCGCGACTGGTACGGCCTCTATTACCGCGAGCGAAGCGGCTCCTATCAGTTCCAGACGGTGTTCCCCCTCTGGGCCGAGCGGAAGATGCCGAATGACCGCGCGACGCTGATCTCGCCGCTGTTCTATCAGCGCCGGAGCACGGACGTCGACGCTGACGTCCTCTTCCCTTTCTTCTGGCGCCTACGCGACGAGGACACCCACACCACCATCGTGGGTCCCTTCATGCACAGAGAGTCCGAGGGGAGGCCCGCCGCCCCAGGGCAACCCGCTCGCCCCGGCCGCCACGACAACTGGCTGTTTCCCTTCTTCTTCGAAGGAAAGAGCGATGACGGGAGCGGCTACTTCCACGTCCCTCTGCTGCTCACCTTCAATCAGCACACCGCATCGCGGGGATTCAACCTCGCGGGCCCTCTGTTCTGCAAATGGCGGGGCGGGCCAGCATGCGACGCGCGCACGGCAGACAAGATCGATCTGGGCGTCGCCCCGTTCTATTTCTATGGTCGCGACGAGACCACCGAATACGAGCTGATCCCCCCGCTGCTCCACTACTATAGCTACAACGACGTCGGCGATCGTTGGACGAACCTGTGGGGTCCGTTCCTGCGCCAGCACGATCGCGAGGGCGATGTCTTCAACATCATGCCCTTCTACTGGCACAGCTGGGGGAAGAACGAGGACCATACGACCCTGTTCCCGTTCTTTCATTACGGCTACAAAGGCAACTCCAGCCTCCTGATTACGCCGCTATTCGTCAACGCACGCGGCGAAAACAACGAGCAAACGTTCGCCACCTGGGGCTATGCGCGGTACCGCGGGCGGACGGAGCTCGACATGATCACGCCTCTTTACTGGCATTATCGTGATCCAGACATCAAGCTCGATCGCCGCCTGATATTGCCGTTCTACTATCGCAATACCTCACCGCGTAGCGACGACATCGCCATCTTCCCCTTCTACGGTCGGTTTCATCGACCTGGCATCAGCGACACCACCTGGCTCACGCCGCTCATTCGTCACCGGACCGATTTGACGGGGTGGCAGACCAGCATTTACCCCTTCTTCCACGTGGGAAGAGAATACAGCCGCACGCATCTCGTGCTGGCCCCCATCGTATGGGATTTCGCCTCGCCTCACTCCCGCCAGACGGTCATTCTGCCGTTCTATTACAGGTTCGCGAACAAGGCCGAGGGGACGGTCACCCAGCTCGCGCTGAATACCTATTACAAGGAAGAACGGGTGCGTGGCGGGAAGGACTGGCAGTTCCATTTCTTCCCCCTCTTCTCCTACGGCGAGACGCCAGGAGGACACTGGTGGAACCTGCTGTATGGCCTCGCTGGCTATACACGCGACGGGGCGCTCAGCAAGGTCCGCGCGCTCTACGTCCCGATCACGCTGAGTGAATGAAGCTCCTTAGCTGGAACGTCAATGGCCTCCGGAGCTGCTGGAGCAAGGGAGAGGCCCGTGCCGACCCCGTAGCAAAGCGTCAGGAGCCCGAGCGCGTCACGGGCTTCAAGACATGGCTGTCACGTTCACGCGCAAGCGTCGTCGGGCTGCAAGAGGTGCGCGCGCGTGAGGATCAGCTCGACGAGTGTTTGAAGGGGCTCGGACGCTGGCATCGAGCCTTCTCCGCGGCGACGCGGCCAGGTTACAGCGGTGTGGCGTTGTTCTCCCGCACGAAGCCGGAGGAGGTGCTCACCTCTCTCGGGGAAGCGAGCTTCGACGATGAGGGTCGGTTCCAGCTCGCCCGATTCGGCAGGCTCCTCGTGGTGAATGCCTACTTCCCCAACGGAAACGGCAAGGACCGTGACCTCTCCCGTGTTCCCTACAAGCTGGCCTTCTACCAGCGCGTCTTCGACCTCCTCGAGCACGAGAAGGCCCGCGGAGTGCCCATCGTGGTCATGGGCGACTTCAATACGGCCCACCGGGAGATCGATCTCGCACGACCCAAAGACAACGTGAAAAACAGCGGTTTCACGACAGTCGAACGCGAGGAGTTCGATCGCTGGATTCGTCAGGGCTGGATCGACACGTTTCGTGTCTTCGAGCCAGGGCCGGACCATTACACGTGGTGGAGTCAGCGCTTCGGGGTTCGCGCGAGGAACATCGGCTGGCGCATCGACTATGTGCTGGTCTCGCCCGCGGCACGACCCTTTCTGCGCAGCGCCTTCATCCAACGGAACGTCGAGGGCAGCGATCACTGCCCCGTGGGCATCGAGCTCGACGATTCAGTGACCGGGATGTCCACGACCTCAACGTCCTCGCCGCGCGCTGACCTCGGCGATCGCCTGTAGGGCCTGGTCAGCCGTGAACGGCTTCTCCAGGAGCGGGCGGCCGCAGGTTGCAAGGAATCGCTCCACGTCTTCTCCAAAGCCCACTCCGGTCATGAAGATGAGGCCGCGGGCGAGCTCGGGGTCCGACTCGGCGATGTGTGCGTAGAAGGCCTCGCCCGACATGCCCGGCATGCGGAGGTCGCACATCACGACGTCGTAATGTCTCCCCTCCGCCAGGAGCCTGAGCGCATCATCTGCACTCGATGCAAGCGTCACCTCGTGAACGCGTCCGAGATGATCGGACAGGGCGCGCCCCAGAGGGGCCTCATCTTCCACGATGAGCAGTCGCGCACGCGAGGAACGCGCCGCAGGCATCACTGTCGCGGCCACCTCGCTGGGCTTGATCTGGGCACCTACAGCGGGCATAGAAAGGACGAATCGTGTGCCATAGGGCTCGCGTTCGGGGCCTCCCGCAAAGATCGGGCTCTCCACGCGGAGGGTGCCTCCAGCCTGCTCCACACTCTCTCGGCAGCTCGATAGATTCAGGGTGTTGCCGGCGTCAGGCCAATTGCCTGGTGCGAGTGCGTCCCAGATATGCGGGAGCTTCGCTGCCGGGATTGTGCTCCCTGTGGTGCTCATCTCGATGTCGACCGTCTGGTCGTCGCTGCGAGACGCCACGGCAATCACATGGTCGCGTGTGCGCTGCTTTGATCCGGATCTGGGAATCGACTGGGCCGCCTGGACCAGCAGGTTGACGGCGATTTGCCCCAGACGCCCTTCCGCCATTTGCACGAGGGGGACGTCAGATAGCCGCACCTCCAGCTGTGCGCGATCCACGATCCGACCACGGGTCAGATTCAGGGCGGACTCGAGACTTCGATTGACGTCGACGAGCACCAGCTTGTTCGGCTCGGTCGACGATTGCTTTGTGAAGGATCGAAGATCGTCCGCAATGCTTGCAATGCGCTGAATGGACTCGCGCAGTTCTTGTAAAAGGTCGGCGACCGTGGAAGCGGCGGTCCCCTCCATCCGGACATCTCTCCCCTTCAACGTGCGCTCCAGCACCCCCAACCCGAGCATGATGAACGCTGCCGGGTTGTTGATCTCGTGCGCTACGCCAGCCGCCAGCAACCCCAAGGTAGAGAGTTTGTCCGCTTGGCCGAGGCGCTGGCGCAGCCAACCCTCCGCGCTGACGTCAACGAAGACGCCCTCGACCCCCACGAACGCCCCCTCTTCCGAGGACACGGGGCGAATGGCCCCCCGGAATGTAACGGTGTGACCATCTCGATGCCTCAACCCTACGTCACGGCATGGTGTTCCGGGACCTCGGGAAGCCTGGGCACTCGACGGATCGAATGCGTCGAGATTGGCAGCGTCGAACTGAATTACACGCAAAAAATCAGGCGTCGCAATCGCTTCCTCTCGTGAATATCCCAGCAGGGTTTCGAGGGAGGGGCTGATGTCGATCAGCCGTCCGGCCACTGTATCGAGGCGAAACATGAGGAGAGGTGCGCCGCTCTGCAACATCGGCTCGAGCAGGCTCGCCCCGAGATGTCGCTCAGCACTCTTCTGAGACTGCCGTGAGGTGCTGTCCTCGACGCGCAAATGGTGCTGGATGCTCTCACCGAGCATCTCGGCCAAGTCGTGCAGCGGAGCGGCGTGAGCTTCGCGGATGGCTCCGCGCGCATCATGGACGAGTACCAAGGCCGCTAGAATGGGCCGGACGAGATCGGATTTGCGAGGGCCACACACTGCAATGGCGAGATGAGCTCGGAGCCCGGCGTCGCTCGCAGCATCCTCTGGCGCAATGTCGCATGGCTCCTGCAACTCTCGAGGCAAGACGCCCCCAGCGGCGAAGACATGCTCTTGAATCTGCTGAAACAGCCGAGGATGCGCAGAAGGTGTCGGAGTGGAGGCCTGGCTCCCAGGTGCTTTACCCCAAACGCTCGTCCACCCAGCGCCCTCTGGAGCGACTAGCCCCAGGAGGGTGAACGGGATGAACGGAGCGAGCGCCTCGGTCAGTTCCTGAAACGCGTGCGGCCCCAGAAGGTCAGAATGCCGGACAGCAACCCTGAGGGCCGCGTTCAACAGCGCGATATGGGCTGGTCTTTCGGTTGTACTCACGCTCGAACGCTCTCGCGAGAAGCATCATCGTTCATGACACCAAAGAACAGCAAGCCCTTGCCGCGCCACCATGCCGGCTCGCTTCAGTCTTCCAGGCTGCATCGCTCCAGCAGCCTCCGTGCGGCATCGAGCCGCGCCGGCGGAGGCGCGCTCTGCTCGTAGAGCGCCATGGCACGGCGCGCAGCAGCCCGATCGCCGAGGGCGCATCCCACCACCAGGCGCAATCTGGCGGCTTCTGCGCGAACCCGGGAAAGAGAGAGCTCGACTGCGAGCGCATGATCGAGCTGCTGGACGGCGTCGTCGAAGCGACCGTCCCCCACAGAGCGGCGGCCGAGGAGGTAGTCAGGAAGCCCTTCGTCAGGTTGCGTCGCAGCCCATGCACCGAGCAGTTCTGCGGCGCGGACGGGATCGGGTGCCATCGAGCGGGTCCCCACCAGCAACTCCACAATCGCCGCTCGCGCTCGCGCATCTGTAGTTGCGTGGACTTTCACGTCGAGCGTCCGGAGACGATCCTCATCCACCAGCCTGGATGCCACGTCACGAAATAGAGTGGCGGCTCGCTCTCCATCCTCCAGCAGGAGCGCGACATCACCGATTTCCTCGAGGGCCCGATCGCGAAGGTGGCGAGGAACCGCATCGGTCGCGCTCACCTGCTCGAGCAATGCGAGTCCATCCGCTGTTTTGCCGGCCGAAAGCTCCAGCTTTGCCATGTCGATCCGGGCTGCAGGGCTCTCATCGAGCATCATGACCTTGTGGAGTTGCTCCTTCGCACCGATGAAATCGCCACGTGCCTTGAGACGCTCAGCCTGCCTCCGACAAGCATCCACGACACGCGGGCAGCGCCGCCCGAAGATCGCGGGTTTGTCGAAGCGAGCCTGCGCCTGCACGCGAGCGGCCTCCGAAAGGACCAAGGCGTCGAGTTGCGCATGCCAGGCGCGCTCCATCTCCTCCCACGATGCCCCGGTGCTCTCGGGCAAGGAGCGACCTCCGTACCACGAGCGCACCACCTCCGCCCCGTACTGCTGATGTACGTACTCCACGAACGCCCCACTCACCGTATAGGCGGTGGACGAGTTCACCGCGAGGAACCCGAGCGCGAAGAGGCGCTTGAGCCGGGGGAGCAGGCCGAGTTCCTTCATCGCTTTGGCCCACTCGGAAGGCGACAGGTCACCCTCCCGTGGAGAGCCGGCCACGGCAATTCCTTCGATCAGACCAGGATCCGGCAGGAGCCCCCCCCACGCTCCCGCGATCCTGAAGGGCCCGCGCGCGAAAGCGCCGGCCATGACATGCATGATCTCGTGACCAAGAGCTGGATGAGGGTAACTGCTCTCCTGCAAGTAAATCTCGTGACGCCAGGGCTTGGCGATGTACGTACGCGCAGCCCCCATCAATGCACCTTTCTGTTCGGCGCTCGAGAAAAGGTACGCACGGATCCGGAGCGGCGTCCCATCATCCTCCGCCGATGCTCCCAGCCAGCGCTCGGCGGCACGCACATGGGCATCACAGTCCCGAGCGAAGCGCTTTGCGTCGTCAGCCCGCATTCCGCGCGGATGGATCACCTCGCACCGCTCTCCCATCGTCGATGCCCCCAGCTCACTCGCGATCGAAGCTGCGGTTTGCCAGTGTCCAAGAGCGTCGCCACGCACCGTCATCGTCACGCTCGCCAGCGCCGCAGCACCACCGAGCCAGAGCAACCCAGGCCGGCCCGTCGACCGGCAGACAAGGCGCTGGCGCTCGTCACGATCCAGGTGCAGCGCCACGATCGACAGGGCAAGCAGCGTGGCCGTCGTCCCCAGGCGGTAGGTCGCGAGCCCGTCGTAGGAGACGATGGTGTCGTAAAGGGTCCCGCTGAAGAAGCCCACGAAAGGGTCGTAGGCAAAAATGATGGGGCTCGTAAGGAAGCGCGCCAGCGACACCGCAATCGAAGCGATGGGGCCTGCAAGTGCGAACAGGATAGCCGCCAGACGCTGTCGACGAAATCTCGCCGCGATCTCCGCCGCAACCGACCCCCAGGCGCCACCGAGCGGCGCACCGAAGCCTGGTCCCAGGAGGATGAACAGACTATCCGCGAGCGGGTCGCAGAATCCGATACGAAGACCATGCACCAGCGTCGTCAGGTACATGGTGACCGCAAACACCAGACCTATGGCGACGCCGCGTCCGAGAGCATCGAGAGGTGATGGGCGATGGCGTGCAACCTCGAGCGCAGCGACGATGGCTGCAATGCTCGGCACCAAGAGCCCTGCAGCCAGGGCGCTCTCGTACCCTGGCCCGCCGAAGAGGGGGATGAACCCCACGAGGGCCATGGCGACAGCCGTCACCGAAGCACCGATCCGTACCTGACGAGAGCGGAGGAGCGGCGGCATGTTCTTCATCCTCGGAAACCCAATGGAGCAGCGCGAAGGTTTCCCTCGCAAGTGACCCCGTGTCCAGCGCTGGAAGCGCAGCGACGGCCAAGGCCTGGGCTCAATGAGTCTCTTTCATGTGTCGAACGATGTGGCTCTGTGGCCTCTCATCACTGGAGAAATGCTTCGTGGAGCGCGCGCAACAGCGGGCTCCGCTGTCCGACAGGTCGGTCGGGCAAGTATCCCTCATTGATGGTCCACACGATGGCCCCGCCCAGGCCATGGTTGCGTACAAACCTACCCTTTGCGCGGATCGACTGCTCATCCTCGTAGGAGACGAAGGTGCAACCGGAAGTCCCAAAGGGGACCGGAAAGGACAGGTAGGGAACCTGTGCTGCGGTGTCCCATGTCCGGAACTCGGCACTGTAGTAGCCATTCATGATGTTCGTGAAGCTCATCACGTTGTCATCAGCAATGACCGTTGATCCAGCCACAGCCCCACCAGGCCCCCTGACCGGGGGAGACCAGCACGAACCATAGAAACCAATCCCGACACCCAGCTTCGCAGCAGGCACCCCTGCGTCGAGGTACGCCTGAACAGAACTCTCGACGGAGCTCGGCATGGATACCGAATGACCCGTGAGCGCGGATGAGTGCCAGCTCTGCCAGCCATCCCATGCGCCCGCCATGGAGTAGCTCATGACGTTGATCTGATCGAACAGCTTGGCCATTTCGCCGTAAAAAGAACCTACCTCCGGGGAGTTCGCGTTCACCCATCCGACGGGTAGTGTCAGTATCGCGTCGGGTGCGGCAGTCCGCAGTGCCTCCGCCAGCGCAGAAAAATTGGGCTGATCAGCGATCTCGATGGGCTCCCAGTCCAGATCGAAGCCATCGAAGCCATAGTCGGCCCTGAGCTGAAGCAGATTCTGCACGAATACGGCTCGGTTCGAGGCAGACGCGGCGCTCACCCAGCCAGCGTGCTCACCGGCTCCACCAAGCATCACCACGGCCTTCTTCCCGTTCTCATGGGCCAGCTGAACGAGCGTGCGCGCCAGCGGAGGACCGCCCGTAGGGCTGATGTCGAACGTCGTATTCAGCGTGCCATCAGGGTTCGGCGTCACCCGCCCGATCATCAAATGCGTCAGACCTGCCCACTCGATCTCGCTCGGAGGGTAGAGCGCTTGCTGGTATCCAACGTAGTATCCGCTCACCCACCCGGCCGCTGGCCCGACCTGTCCCCCCCCGTCGCCACCTGCCCCCCCCATCCCTGCGCCTCCTCCGGAACCAGGCGTTCGTCCGGTAGCCCCTGTGTCATCCCCACCGCAAGCAGGCAGCCTCAGAAGCGCTCCCAGCAGGCCCATCCAAAGCAGGCATCGATGGCGCATGAGTCGAAAGGGTAAGGTATCCGCGCCCACGGACGACGTCCACAACTCCTGCTTTGCGCTCATGCCTCACCCTCGTCGCTTGCGTGAGGAGCGAGGCTTCGGCACCACACCGGGCACCTCGCCTACCTTGGGGGTGAGCCAGTCGACGAAGGCTCGAACCTTCGCGGGCTGCTGTCCTACGTACGGATAGACGACGAAGATGGACAGCTCTTCCAGAGAGTAAGAGGCCAGCACAGCTTGGAGCCTTCCTGCTGCGAGGTCTGGGCCAACCACGGAGCACGGCATCATGGCCAAGCCGAGGCCATCGAGCACGGCCTGACGGAGCACCACGATGTTGTCGACGACGAGATTACCCGTCACAGGGACGGGCAAGCTCTCAGCCCCTTTCTCGAAGGTCCACTCTGCGCGTCGCAGGGCGAGTCGAAGACAGTTGTGCTTGGGAAGGTCATTCGGAGACTCCGGCACGCCGTGCCGCTCCAGATAGGCTCGCGAGCCACAGATGACCCGTCTGTCCACCCCAATCTTGCGCGCGACGGAGGGTTCCTCGAGCTTCTGTGCGAAACGCACGCCCACGTCGAAGCCATCTGCAACCATGTCGACAGGGCGATCCGACAGCGAGAGCTCGAGTCGTACTTTGGGACAGCGGGCGGCGAACTCCCCCAGCAGGGGCGCGAGCTGCATCATCCCGAAGCCGACGGGGACCGAGACCCGCAGCGTACCTTCCGGAATCTGGCTGGCGCCGTGCAACGCAGAGGCGGCTTCGTCAGCTGCAGCGAGAAAGTGCACGCACCGCCCATACAGACGCGCTCCCTCCTCCGTGAGGGTCAACCGCCGCGTCGTCCGGTGGATCAGACGCACCCCAAGGCGCCCCTCGAGCGCAGAGACCCTCGCGCTCACGACCGATTTCGAGAGCCCTAGTGTGGTCGCGGCGCCCGTGAACGACTTGTGTTCCACCACTCGAGCGAAGGTCGCCATCGCGAGCAGTTCATCGAGGGACGCGATCACGATTGTTCTTATGACAGAACGGTGTGGTCGACGGAAACCCCCTACCCGGGCACGGCCGCGCACCGCATAAGCCGTCGATGCTTCCACTCGCCTCCCCCGGTGACGTCACGTCCGGATCCTGCTCGCTCGGGTGGCATCACGTATGACGAGCCGTAGCAGCACATTCACGCCAGCCGCCAGCACCGAGACGGGCCCCGAGATCCCGTCCGAGCTTCGCCTCGCCCTGATCCTTGGCGCCCTCAGCGCGCTCGGGCCGCTCACGATCGACATGTATCTGCCGAGCTTCCCTGCTCTCGCACGCTCTCTCGGAGTGAACATTGCAGCGGTACAGCTCACCCTGGCGACTTATCTGGCCGGCCTCGCCGTGGGTCAGCTCGCCTATGGTCCGCTGGCAGACCGCTTCGGTCGCCGCCTGCCCCTGCTCGCAGGACTAGGTCTGTACATCGCAGCTTCGCTCGTCTGCGCCGTCACCACGAACCTTCCTGCCCTTGCTACTGCCCGCTTCATTCAGGCCCTCGGAGGCTGCTCCGGGATGGTCATTTCTCGAACAGTGGTCCGTGATCACTTCGACGAACGGGGCTCAGCGCGGCTGTACTCCTCGCTCATGCTGGTGATGGGAGTTGCGCCCATCCTTGCGCCCTTGCTCGGAAGCCAGGTCCTGCTCGTCGCGAGCTGGCGCGCCATCTTCCTGGCGCTCGCGCTCGCTGGCACGGCCGCCTTGTTCCTGATCGCCCTGACCCTTCCCGAGAGCCTTCCCGTCCAGCATCGCCAGCGCCACAGCTTGGCTGCCATCCTCCGCACGTTTGGTGGCCTGGTTCGCGAGCGGCGCTTCCTGCGTCTATCTATCGCCGGCGGCACCACGCAGGCAGCAATGTTCGCCTACATCTCGGGCTCACCCTTCGTATTCATCGAGCTATTCCACGTCTCGCCACAGCGGTATCCGTTCATCTTCGGCGCCAATGCCCTCGGGCTGATCGCTGCGTCACAACTCAACCGCTGGCTCGTCGTCCGCCTCGGTGTCATTCGCGTCTTTCGCGGCGCAGTGGTCGTCGCACTGTTGGCCCATGCGACCCTCTGGCTCTCCGTTCGACTCGACGCCGGCCTCCTCTTCATGCTCCCTGCGCTCTTTGTCGGCATCGCGTCAGGCGGTCTCATCCTTCCCAACGTCACAGCCGCAGCCATGGCTCCATTCAGTGCCACGGCAGGGAGTGCCTCAGCGCTGCTCGGAACCCTTCAGATGACCTGCGGCGCGCTCGCTTCCACGGCGGTCAGCATACTCGCGGACGGTACGGCTCTTCCCATGGTCACCGTCATGCTCACCTGCGCCGTGCTGGCCTCAATACTGGTCGCTCCCGAACGGCCAGCCCCTCCACCTGCAGGTTCGCTTCGGCCCACATGACCCCCCGGCGTCCAGGCTGAAACGCTCACGGTTGCACCCCCCAGAAGCGTGCGACATCGCATCTGCGCACTTCGGTGGGTGAGTCCAACGGCGAGTGAAGCACCGCGGCTGCTCATGTCACGGTGATCCGAAGAACTGACCGGCAACGTTGCTGCACGGGACTCGTAGGTTCGGCCGTTGGAACCGCAACGTGTCCAGATACGCAGCGGGCGCCCAGCAAGGAGAGGAGCAAACTTGCTGCCCCCTGCCGCCAGAGCACAGAGACGCGCCCCGCAACGTTGGGCGCAGGGCGACGTCCTCCACCAGGTCCCCGACCACGAGTTGTTCCGCTCTCGATGGAACAAGTCGTGACTCGAATTACAGATACCGGTCCCGACTGCCGGAAATCCGGGAGCTTTTGACCCTCTCTTGACAGAGCCCACCAAGTTCGGTAGCAATATTGAAAGTGAGTTTCAACTTCAACAAACCTCCGCCGTTTCGCCGCCCTGAACTCGCAGATGTCGCTGCCCGTGCGTTCGCTGACGATGTCTTTCCTGACCTCGAGCTGCATGACTCCGGCGCCCGTGCGCTCGCGCGGGCCCTCCACGTCGATCGTACGGGCTTTCCAGAGGGTGAGCTGCGTTCGCTCGCCTCACGCACCCGGCTCGTCGATGATGTCGTGCGAGATTTCTTCCGCCGCTACCCGGAAGGCCTGGCCATCGGCCTGTTTTCGGGCCCCTGCACGCGCTTCTCACGCGTCGACAATGGGCTCCTCCACTGGGTGGATCTCGATGTTCCTTATGTCGCCGAGTGGAAGACGTGGCATGCACCGCAGACGCCTCGTTACACCATCGCGTCGGGGTGCTGTGCTTGTCATCACTGGCTCGATCGCCTGGCGGAAGCTCCCGACTGCCCGACGCTACTCATCGGGGTCGGTCGGTTCTCGATGCTCGGAAGCGAACCGATCTCCACCTTCCTGACCCATGTCACGTTGCGCCTCGGGGCCGGGGTCGAGATCCTGCTCGACGCGACGCCGATGTTGCGACTCCAGGCATCCGTACGAGGCCGCGGCCAGCGGCTCGAGTTGCACCGCGAAGATGGAGCAACAGAAACTTATCCATGGCTCCAGGTACTTTCCGAGAGCGAGCACCCCGAACCGCTCGCCTCACGCATCCAGAGCACGAATCGTTCAGCCCGACTGGCGCGCAGTGACGCGCAACCCGTCCTCTGCCACATCAGGGTCGGCTGACGGCATACTTCAGGGCATCCTGAGCCCCTCGTCTCAGAAGAGGTACGGAGGATGGGGCGTTCAGCCTCTTGACGGGAAAGCGAGCCCTCATCTGCGCAGGATGGGTGCAAACAGCGGCAGCACTCGTTCCTTGCGCAGCGGCGAGAGAGCCCCCTCGTCATCTGGATGCGACGGGAGCCGCAATAGAGGAGCTTTCGACAGGCTCGTGTGCGCAAGCGTGTTGAGCGCGAACTCACGGAGTGGCTCCAGATCCTGAGGCCGGCAGTGCCTGGCGTGGATTCCGTCGTACAGGTGTCGCGCGTAGGCCTCGCACAGCCTCGCCGGGAGCGCCTTCTCATGCTCGTGCCCCACCCACCGCACGACAGCGAGCAAGGGAACGGCCACCGCTGGCTCTCTCAAGGCATCGAGATCTCGGAAGTCTGGCTGACAGTAGGGCAATACCGCCGGGTCGATGACGGAGAAGCAGCTCCGACCGTAGGCGCAAAGCCGCACCACGCTGTCGATGTTCGCCGCGTCGACCGGCTCCTGCTCGAGCGAGAGCAGCAGATCCACCGCATCGATGTCGAGCCCTGCGCTCTGGATGGCCTCGCGTCCGAACTGCACGGGGAGAAGTCTGAGCAACCCCGCGAGACCGCTACGTCTGTAGGGCCGCATCACCAGCGCGTGCGCAAGGAAGACGACGCAGATCTTCGACTCAGCGCACAGTGCCACCGTGCAGTTCCGCGCGCCCGCAATGGCTCCCTGCTCATCGCGCGCCACAACCATGTGGTAGCGCAGCTCGAAAGGTGGACGCACATGACGTCGCTCCGTAATGAAGCGCTCGTGCACCGAGCGCCGCTCGATTTCTCCGAGCGGCGCAAAATACGCTTCCAGTAATTCGTACCCTGTAGCGAACGTGGGGTCCGTCGGCCCCTCGGCTTCTTCCAGCAAGAAGCGGCTCGCTGCCGCCCTCACCTTCTCCGCTGGCTCTCCTGGCGCGAGGCCCACGAAGTCCACATCCAGCTTCACCCCGACACCTCGCGTGCCACCTCGTCGAGCGTACGGAGAGCTTCGTCCACATCGTCACGGCTCAAGATCAGGTGCGGCCGCATCCGGATCGACCGGTTGCCGGTGTATGTGGCGAAGACGCCTCGCTGGAGCGCCTTTTTCAGAAAGCTGTCGCGCGCCGCCGTGGTCGGGAGATCGAGCGCCAGCATGAAGCCACGCCCACGTGGCTCTCTCAGAAGAGACGGATACCGCGCGGCCAGAGCCTCTAGCCCTGCCAGGAAGTAGGCTCCCACTTCACGAACATGAGCGAGGAGTCCCTCTTCCTCGATCACTTTGAGTGTCTCGAGCGCCAGCATGGCCCGCGCTCTGTCTCCGTTGCGGGTCTGGTACATCCGGCCGAACTGCCCGATCGAGTAGGCGTCGTTGGCAAAGAAGCCTCCCATCTGAAGCTTTTTGCCGAAAACCACCAGGTCAGGCGACTGCTCCAGCTCGAACTGCTCGTGGGTCCACATCGTCCCCGAGATCCCACCACCCGTCTGTACCTCGTCCAGAATGAACGCGCATCCAGCCTTGTTGCAGAGCGCCTGCACCCCACGGAAGAACGCGCCGCTCGCGTGCCGGTCTCCTCCCTCGCTCTGCACGGGCTCGATGAGAACCCCTGCGATGCGAGGTCCGAACTCATCAAAGATCTTTTCCAGCGCTGCCAGCGCGTCTGCCTCCCGCGATGCGTTCTCGTCCACGTGATGGGCCAAAGGGAAACGATTCGCGGGGAAAGGCGCGATCGGCCACTGAAATGCCGGGATATCCGCCTTGTGGATCGTCTTCGAATGTGTGCATGACAGCGATCCGAGTGTCCGACCGTGAAATGCTCCCGAGAAGCTCACGATCACAGCGTCCGATCCTGCGTTGCGAAGGATCGCATCTTGCTCCTCGAGCGGCAGTTCGAGCGGGTTTTTCGGAAGCCCTGCTGCTGTGCGCCGTCGTTCTCCATGTACGATGAAGGCGGCCTTGAGTGCGTTTTCGATTCCCTCGGTGCCCGCATCGACACAGAAAATCCTGGTCATCCCCTTCGGTGCATACGCCGACAAGCCGTCGAGCACCTGGAACCAGCTCGTGGCTGGGCAGAACGGTGAGGATGTCGGGTTGATGGATCCGCGCACGAAATCATCAGAGCGAGCCACCGCCAGCAGCCGCGGGTGGTTGTAACCCAGGCACCCGAGCGCGAAATGAGAGAAGAGATCCAAGAAAACGTTGCCGTCGACATCGACCAGCGAAGAGCCCTGGCTCTTCGCATCGTCGACGACCAGCAAGCGGTAAATCGACTGCATGTCGAGCGTCCCGGTCGCCAGCAACTCCCGAGCTCGGGGACCAGGAACCTCGGTAACAACACGACGCGGAGGGACAATGGGGCTCACGTGCGAGTTCTAACACGCGACCTCGTGCACGTTCCACGGCGTGTAGGCACTCCTCCCCTTCCCCACCCGAACAGCGCCTTCTCCCCCACCCGAAAGGCGCCTCGTGATGCAGGTCTTCCTCACCGAAGCGTGAACAACGCGACGCACAGGCTTTGACATGAGCCGCCCGACGCTGGAAAGTTCCTCGGGTCACCCGTGAGCGATCCGCCGCCCCCTGGACCTGCCAGCAAGCCCCCGCCCGCCGCGGCTGCGCACAGCGTGGGCCAGGTCATCTCCGATCGCTACCGCCTCGTCGAGCTGCTGGCGCGAGGTGGAATGGGCGCGGTCTACAAGGCCGAGCATCTGCTGCTGCGCAAGTGGGTCGCCGTCAAGCTGCTGCACCCCCACACGCGCAACCTCCCTGAGCACGTCCAGCGCTTCGAGCGCGAGGCGATCGCAGGCGCGCATCTTCAGCACCCCAACATCGCAACGGCGACCGACTTCGGGAAGCTCCCGGATGGCTCTTACTTCCTCGTTCTCGAATACGTCCGAGGGCTCCCTCTCCGCGAGCTGATGCGGAGCGGACCGCTACCGCCCGTCCGAGCAGCTCGCATCATGCGACAGATCGCGTCAGCCCTCTCGGGCGCGCACGAGCGAGGCGTCATCCATCGCGATCTGAAGCCCAACAACGTCATGCTCGATCCGGCGCAGGGTGACCTGGTCAAGGTCGTCGACTTCGGACTCGCCAAGGTTCCACTCGAACGTCTCGACATGACCGACCGGCCGACAGACGGTCGACCTCCTCACCGCTCGATCACGCAGAAGAACATGGTCTTCGGAACCGTCGCCTACATGGCGCCCGAAGCCGGCGGTGGCATGGATAAGGTCGACGAACGCTCGGACCTCTACGCGCTCGGCATCATCCTCTACGAGATGCTCACCGGTCGGCACCCCTTCGACGCCACCGAACGCTTCGAGCTCTTCCAAGCGCAGTGCACGACGCCGCCTCCACCTTTCAGCGAGCGCGCTCCCCAGCTCGAAATACCGACCGAGCTGGAAGCCATCGTGATGCGGCTCCTCCGCAAGGAGCCCCCGCAGCGCTTCGCCTCTGCGCACGAGCTCATCGACGCCCTCGAGGAAGCCGTCCCACAGCTTCGACCGGCCCCTCGCACGAGCTCCTCTCCGGACCTCACCGATTGGAAGGACCTGCCGCCTCCCTCGGTCCCCAGCGTCCTCGTCGCTCCGACGAGTTCTCGCCCAGATGAAGGCGCCGCGCGCGATTTCGCTCAGAAACTGGCTCCGCCTCCCTCCGAGCGAGCTCCATTCCGCTCGTCTCCAGTGCTCACGCCGCCTCCGCTTCCAGTAGCACCGCCGCTCACGTCGCCCACGACCCCCACGCTCCCCACGCTCCCCGCACAGCCCTCCACGTCGGCCACATGGCCTGGCGCCGGCCGGAAGCCACGCATCCCCCTGCCCATCCTCGCTGGTGCCGTCGTCGCCGTGGGCGCAATTTTGGCGGTCGTCATCCTCCGTTCATCGGAAGACCCAGGCGCACCCGAAATCGAGCCCGGCACGGGTGCCAGCGCGACGCTCTCACCAACGGCCGCCCCCAACGCAGCCCCCACCCCGGGCCAGGATCGGGAACGCCTCGTCAACGCATACAAACACCAGGAATGGGCATCCGGTGAAGAGCCCCTCATGCGCATTCTTCAGTCCGATCCCGGCTCGCTCCGCCTACCGGAACTGAAGCAGGCCGTCCCCGTTCTCGCTGCCAAGATCCTCGCGCGCGACGATGCTCGAGCCGATCAGGTCATCGAAGCGCTCGACAAACAGCTCGGCTCCGATGGGCTCGACATGCTCTACGAAATTGTCGCCCAGCAGCTCAGCGCTCGCGGTGTCGAGCGTGCGCTGGAAGTCCTGCGTCGTCCGGACAACGCATCCCGCCTGAGCCCTCCGCTCCAGATCACGCTCGCCCTGCGCGACACCCCGTGCAAGAAAAAGCCATCGCTCTTCGAGCGGGCTGCGCGAGAAGGCGACGAGCGCACGTACTCCGTCCTCGAGGCCCTCGCGTCGGCGTCATGCAAGACCCAGGGCGATCGTTGCTGCATCAGGGCAAATCCGGCGCTGCTGCGCACTCAGAAGGCCATCCGAGCCCGCATCGGACACAAGCCCTGAGCAGCTCGTTGCCCCCATCCCTGCCGACATCGCGTCGACACCACCGCACCCCATGCACTGGTAGCGACCTCATGCCGCAGCGGCGAGCGCACCTCCTGCCTCCTTCAAAGGCAAGTCCACGGTGAACATCGCCCCCTTGCCGGGCTCGCTCTCCACGCGGATCGATCCACCATGCGCCTGCGCCACTGCTCGCGCGATGTACAGCCCCAGTCCTAGCCCTCCGAAATGCCGCACCGGCACCGCCCGCTCGAAGCGCTCGAAGATGCGGGCCTGATCCTCTTTCGCGATGCCGATCCCGTGATCTCGGACCGAGATCCGCACGCCAGTTTGCGTCGCTCGCGCGGTCACCACCACGGGCTGCCCCTCACCAAACGTCGCCGCGTTTCGCACCAGGTGCAGCACCAGACGCTCCAGCTGAGCGCGATCTACGCAACCACGCAGCCCCTCGTCGGTCTCGACCACGATTGCGCCAGCCATGGCCGGCTGCTGCGCAGCCACACGCGCCGCCGCACCTCGGATGAGCACCCCGAGATCTACGTACTCACGCGTCACCGAGAGCTGCCCTGCCTGGATGCACGACGCCTGCACCAGCTCATCACAGAGCACCCCCAGGCGCCCGAGCTGACGATCGAACACCTCGAGCATCGCAGCCATCCGTTCTGGCGTCGCCACCTGCTCGTCAGCGATCGCTCGCCGGATGAGCTGAGCTTGCAGCGTCAGCGAGGTCAGTGGCGTCAGCAGCTCGTGCGAAGCGAGCGAGAGAAACTCATCTCGCAGACTTGCCTCCTCGGCGTAGGGCAGGACCCTGCGTTCATCGGGGGACATCGATTTGTTCTTGTGGAGCGCAGCCATGAGGACCCTCTCAGCCGCCGGGAGGCGACCCTCTGCTCGCCTTCAAGCATCGCCCATGCCACCGCTTCCACTGTGGCGCTCTGGTGCGTAACGCCGAGAAACACAGGAACAGCTAGGCCCATGGCCGGACGGCCGTCGCACGCCCTCACAACAGCGCTCCGCCCCTCAGAACCGCCCCAAGCGGCCGGGCGGTGATGGCCTATTCACGACCCGCACAGCCTCACGCCGGACCTCATCGCAGCACACGTCACCTGACTCACCACCAGGCACATGGCGCCCATGGCGAGCGTGGCGACGTCTCGCTGGGGCTCACCCACCACCGCGCGCCCCGCGCGCACTTCGGCGCCCCTGACGCCCCTGCGCACGCATCGACGAGCGGCTCGCCCCGGGCCGCTCGACACGCGGCACGCCTCAGATCCCCGCCTGCTCCTCCCGTTCGTCCTCGCCCGCGACGCTCGTCTCCGGCGGACGGGTCGGGGCTTGCAGGACGATCGGCAGGATTTCTTCCATGGTGGAAATCAACGTGATCTTTACCTGGTCACGGATGTCTTGCGGCACGTCGTCAAGATCCCGCCGGTTCTTTGCCGGCATCAATACCTCACGGATGCCTGCCCGGTGGGCCGCGAGCAGCTTCTCCTTGATCCCACCTACCGGGAGCACTCTACCCCGCAGAGAGATCTCGCCCGTCATCGCCACATCGCTCCGCACCGGTGCTCCGAGCAGCAGCGACGCGACTGCCGCGAACATCGTCACTCCAGCGCTCGGACCATCCTTGGGCGTACCGTGCTTCGGCACGTGCACGTGCAGATCGATCTCCTTCAGCCAGAGCGGATCCAGCATCAACCGCTCTGCCTTGCTCCTCACGAAGCTCACCGCTGTCGTCGCCGACTCCTGCATCACATTTCGCATGTTGCCGG
Source organism: Chondromyces crocatus (assembly GCF_001189295.1). Taxonomy (NCBI): domain Bacteria; kingdom Pseudomonadati; phylum Myxococcota; order Polyangiales; family Polyangiaceae; genus Chondromyces; species Chondromyces crocatus. The sequence goes on along the minus strand of NZ_CP012159.1, from coordinate 5,028,643 downwards.
TCAGCACGACGTTCCCGCGTCCGGGCATCTTCGATGCCTCGATGAACAGGATGTCGCCTCCCGCCGGGGTCCAGGCGAGCCCTGTCGCCACACCAGGATCCAGCGTCCGCTCCGCCAGCTCTGGACGGTATTTGTGCGCCCCGAGCACGCGCTCCACATGTTCGGGCCCGGCCACCTCGTGGACGTCCTCTCCTTCGGCCACCTTCACCGCCGTCGCACGGCAGACCGCAGCGATCGTGCGCTCCAGACCGCGCACACCCGCCTCGCGGGTGTAGTGATCAATGATCGCCTCCACCCCCTGCTCCGTGAACTCCAGCCGCTCTTCGGTGAGCCCGTGGGCGCTGAGCTGCTTCGGAACCAAGAACTCCCGCGCGATCCCCAGCTTGTCTTTCCGCGTGTATCCCGGCACATCGATCACTTCCATGCGATCGAGAAGTGGTGCGGGGATCCCTTCGTAGTTGTTCGCCGTCGCGAGGAACGTCACCTGCGACAGATCGAACGGCAGATCCAGGTAGTGATCCTGAAACGTCGAGTTCTGTTCCGGGTCGAGCACCTCGAGCAATGCAGCGGCCGGATCTCCGCGCATGTCGACGCCCATCTTGTCGACCTCGTCGAGCACCAGCACGGGGTTCTTCGTTCCCGCCTTCTTCAAGGCCTGAAGAATGCGCCCAGGCAGCGCCCCCACGTAGGTGCGCCGATGCCCACGCACCTCCGCCTCGTCTCGCACGCCGCCAAGCGCGATTCGCTCGTAGCGTCGGCCCATGCTGCGGGCGATCGACTTGCCAAGTGAGGTCTTTCCCACCCCGGGCGGCCCGATGAACAGCAGGATGGGGCCCTTCTTGTCCGCCCGGAGCTGCCGGATCGCGGTGAACTCCACGATCCGCTTCTTCACCTTCTCCAGCCCGAGGTGATCCTCGTCCAGGCAGCGTCGCACATCCTCGACGTTGATCCTGTCCACCGTCGTCTTGGACCATGGCAGGTCGGCGATCCACTCCAGATAGGTCTTGGTGACGTTGAACTCCGCCGATTGCTGCGCCATCGACCGCAGACGGCTGATCTGCTTACGGACGACCTTGTCCACCTCCGGCGGCACCTTCTGTCGGCGGATCCGCTCCCGCAGCTCGTCGATCTCGTCCTCGTCTCCGCCTTCACCGAGCTCTTCTCGGATCGACTTCATCTGCTGACGGAGAATGTACTCACGCTGAGACTTCCCCATCTCCTCCTGCACCATGGAGGAGATCTCCTTCTTCACCCGCAGCACCTCGAGCTGACGCCCCACCATCGCAAGCACGAGCCGGACCCGCGCCTTCACGTCGAAGGCTTCGAGGATCTCCTGCTTGTCGCCCACCGATGCCTGCGCCTGGGGGAAGTTCGAGGCGATGAGATCCGCGAGTGCGCCAGGCTCTCGCACGTTATCGAGGATCCCTGCCGTGTCCCGAGGGAGGTTCGGCATCAGCCCCAGGACCTCACGAGTTGCCTCGCGCAGCCCCGCCCCCAGCGCATCCAGCTCCACGTCACGCACGAGCGACTCCGGGACACGCTCGATTTTCGCCCGCATGTAAGGCTCGAGCGACAGCGATGATTTCAGCTGAAACCGCCCCAGTCCCGTCAGCACGACCGAGTAATTGCTCGGCCCGAGCCGGATTACCTTCACCACGCGCGCCAGCGTCCCGACAGTGAAGAGCTCCTTGAAGGTCGGCTCATCCACGTCAGGGGAACGCTGGCTCAGAACCCCCACCATCGCCCGCTCGCGCCCGAGCAGATCTTCCACCAGCCGGACGCTCCGCGGGCGACCGACGTTGATCGGAACGACCGACATCGGAAACAGCACGGAGTTGCGCAGCGGCAGGATCGGAACAGTGTCCGGGTCACTCGGAGGGGGAGATTTCGAACTCGGCTCGCCGGTCGACATGCCGACAACCCTAGTACAGCGCGGTCAGAGAGGCCACGCCCCCCGCCTAGAACTCACGGATCTTCCAGGCCCCATGCTCGCGAAGAAACGCCACCGTCCCGCCCGCACCATACGCCATCGAGGCGCTGTCCCCGGTCTCCTCGATGGTGGCCGTCGGCAACGCCGCCTTGATGGCCTGCACGTTCCGGTTGATGTGCTCTTTTTGCGGCCCCTCCCATGAGTCCTTGATCTTCTCCGCGGTCAGCTCCCCCTCACTTCTTCCGGGTGGGGCCTCCGGGACACCTCCCTCCCGAACGGCCCCCTCTCCCCAGGCGCCGCCGCCCAGCCCGCCCAGCCCTTCCTTCTCTGCGTCGGGTATGTAGCGAAGGATCACATCGTATCGTTTCCGCTCGAATGCCCGTAGAAACCCCAGCAACGCCTGCCTCGGGGTGGACTGGCCGTACAGATCCACGGCCGCGGCGTCGAGGCGCCACTTCCCGCCCTCGAAGATCAGCTCCAGCTCCTCTCCGTTCGGGACCGTCACCGTCGCCGTCACGACCGGATCCGCCGAGGGCCGAGCAATCGCCCGCGCGATCTCGTGCACGTCTTCCGGGTTCTCCCGGACAGCCCGCTTGAAGGCCTCGAGCGACATCGATCGCCGTGCCTCATCGGACAGCAACCGGTACGCCTCGTCCACCCGCCCTTCCTGAAGCGCTCGCGCATAGCTGCGCAGCGTGTCGCTCGGCCCCTGCTGCACATACGTGCTCGACCCACAGGCGGACAGCAGCCCCAACGCGATCACAGCAGCGCAAACTCTCACGGTCCGCCACATAGCATACCCGCCCCTCTCCTCTCACCACACTTCCCCAGCCGGAGCAGCACGCTGCCTCGACCCGACCTCCACTCCCCCTGGTCCGCTCAGCGGCCCTTCCTTTGCATTGCGAACGCGATCCCGTCCTTCAGCGACCTCAGCGTCACGATCGCGCCCACCTCCACGCCCAGCGTCACGAGGGTCTGCGCCACGTGCGGCTGGATCCCCGTCAGCACCACCTCGGCTCCCAGCAACCGCACCGCCTTGGCCGTCCTGATCAGCGCGTCGGCCACATGCGAGTCGACCACTCCGACCCCTGTCACATCGATCAGCACCGTGCTCGCCTGATGGGCCACGACCCCTTCCAGCAGCGTCTCGAGCACCACCGAGGCCCGCGCACTGTCGATCACCCCGATGAGGGGCAGCGCCAGTACCTCATCGGCGAGCGGCAGAAGCGGCGTCGATAGCTCCCGGATCACCGACTCCTGCGCCTCGATCACCTGTGCCTGGAGTGCAGTTCGCTCGGCCTCGGCCCGTCGCTCGGCGCTCACGTCACGCAGCATCAGCGCCATCGCCCCAGCCTCTTCCTGGGGACTCCCGATGCTCACCAGCGTCATCAGCACCGCCAGCTCCCCCGCCCCCTCCGGGGTCATCAGCAGCTCGCTCTGCCACCAGCCCGAGGTTTGGGCGCCGCGCATCGCCTCCTCGATCACAGCCTGCACCTCTGGATGCAGCTCGAGCAGCGCCTTTCCCACAGGAGACGTCGCGGTGCCCGTCAGCCGGAGATAGGCAGGGTTCGCATAGAAGATCACTCCCTGAGCATTGACGAACGCCACCGCGTCCGGCACGCATTCGGCCAGCGCGTGAAAGTTCCGGAGCTGCCCGGCGCGCACCACGGCGGCACGCTCCAGCTCGTCGTTCTGCTCGCGCACCTTGTCTTCCACTTCGCGCGCCTGGGTGATGTCGCTCCCGACCGCCTGCAGCTCGACGAGCTGACCCGCCTCGTCGAACAGCGCCTGATCAGTCCATCTCTGCCACGCCACGCTCCCGTCGGCCCGGATGACCCGATGCTCGGTCACCACCACTGGATTGCTTCGCGAGAGCGTCGCGAGCTGAGCAGCCAGGACCTTCTGATCTTCATCTGGCACCAGAGGCGTGAACACGTGCCCCAGGAGCGACTCACGGCTCCTCTCGAAGTAGCGACAGTACGCATCGTTCACGTACGTCAGGCGTCCATCGGGAAGGAACCGGCAGATCAGCTCGGACTGTGCCTCCAGGATCGCCCTGTACCGCGCCTCGTCTCGTCGCGCCGAAGCCTCGGCTGCCTTCGCCTCCGCCAGCTCAGCCGAGAGTCGAGCGTTCTCGCGCCGTACCCCCTCGATGTCCCCATCCATCCCCACTGACTCGCTCATCCAGACCTCTCACGTCCCTCGCCCCCCTCTCCAAAGAACGGCAACCAGAACAAACAGCTAACAGAACGGCCATGGCGGACCCAGCGTCGCCGCGCACGAGCCAGTGAAAGTGGCGCCCGAGACGCTCCATGCTCACTCCGGTGACAGCGCCCAGTGTCGACGCCATTTTCCGCGGCGGTCGACGGTTCGCACGAGAATTTTCGTGTACCCTCTACAACGTGGTCGACCGTGACGAGAACCGCCCCGCGCCCACGGATGAAGAGGCCGCGGAGGACTTCCTATTCCACCTTCACCGCGGCACCGAGCTGCTCCAGGACAACCGAGTCCATGCTGCCAAGGCGGAGCTGGAGCAAGCGCTCTCTCTTCAGCCCAGCGATCCCAAGGGACAGGATCTCCTCGGCATCGTTTACTTCCGTCTCGGCCTCTATCCGCGCGCGATCTCCATCTACGAGCGCCTGATCCACAGTCACCCCGAAGCCATCGAACCGCGCATCAACCTGGCGCTCTGCTACCTGAAAACGGGCCAGCCTGCTCAGGCCCGTGGCGAACTCGAGAAGGTCCTCGAGCAGAACCCCGGGCATCAGAGGGCGTGGGGGTACCTGGGCCTGGCGCACCAGCGTCTCGGGGACCACAACCGCGCCATCCATGCCTTCGCCGTCGGCGGCCACGAAGCCATGGCGCGGCGCCTCGCCGAGATGGCGGGGGCGAGCCCCAGCCCCCCACCCTCCTTTCCCATCCTCCAGACCATCATCCCGATCGGTCTCGAAGCCGTCCCCCCACCAGCACCAGGTGCGCCCGGCCCCGCTCTCCCTCGGGACACAGCCGTTGCAGCGGCCGGGGGATCAGGCGCGGCCCCCGACCCCCTCGAGGATGAGATGCGACGCGCCGCTGCGGAGGCATCCAGGGTGCTCGACCATCGCGGCTTCGTGCGGGACTCCGATCTCCCGCGCATCCCCACCGGCACATGGTCTGCTCTCGAACCCGGACGCGAGGAACTCGCCGCCATGCCTACGCTGCGGGAGCCTCTCGAGCTCAGCCTCCGCCAGCCGCCACTCCCGGACGTTCCAAGCACCATCTCGGCCCCCCCTCCCCCTCCAGCTCCCCCCGGTTTCGGCCCTCTCACCAAGAGCCCGCCGGCATCGCTCCCTGCTACCCGCCCAAACCAGCACAACGGCCAGCCAGCCCCGCGCAAACCAAGCACGACACTCACCGCTGGCGAAGTCTCTCCCCCCATCGTCAGCCAGCCCCCGGTCGCCGTGCGTGGGAGCGTGCTCGCTCACAATGGAGACACTTCGACCATCCCGACCCTCCACACGGCTGGCTCGCCGGCGGGCTCGCCTCCGCCGCTGGCAGCGACTCCGAGCCTCCAGCCAGCGCAGGGCCGCACGTCTCTGCCACAGGGGGCCCAACCGCTCCCCCATGGGGCCCAGCAGCTCCCTCCGACCGCCGTCACGCAGCCTCCCCCTTCCACACCGGAACCACCAGCCCTCCCGCCGAGCGCTCCCCTCGCCTTCGCCCGCGACCGCCTCCTTGTTTTTCCACGTGATCTGACCCTCTCGCAGCACCCCTCCGGGCTCGTCCTCGTCCAGGCGAAGAAGGGCTTCGCAGCGCGCCTGAACGCCGCCCGCTCCCTCGCCATCACGCTCGGCGTGCCCACCCAGGTCCTCACCCGCCGCAGCCGGGGTCGCGATCAAGACGAACCCCTCGGCGGCGCCGTCGCCCCCATCTACGAGATCGGCGGCCGCTGCGAACTCGTCCTCGTCCCCCCAGACGGCCTCCGTCTCTCTCCCCTCATGCTCGCCGACGACCCGCTTTACCTGCGTGAAGATGCCCTCATCGGGTTCGAACTCCAGGTCACGTACGAGAACGGCCGTCTCCCGTCAGGCGATGGCGAGGCCATCCCCCTCGTCCAGCTCCGCGGAAAGGGAGGAGTGGTCTGCGCGCTCCCCTCCCACGCGGTCACCATCGAGATCCAGGGCGGTCGCACCACCATCGTCCACGCGAGCATGGTGCGCGGCTGGATTGGCCGTATCCTCCCGCGCGCCCTGTCCACCAGCGAGGCTCCAGCCAGCCTGCGTGGCATGGTCGCGTTCTCCGGAGAAGGCATGGTGATCGTCGATGGGCACTGAAGCTGCGGACGCCGAGCTCGGCAAGGGCGAGATCCGCCGCATCAACCGGGAGATCAAGCGGGAGCGCCGCCGCACGCTGTGGGAGGACGCCAAGAACCTCCCCAATCTCCTCACGTTCGCACGCATCGTGATGATCCCGATCGTGCTCCTCCTGCTCAGCCGTGGAGCGCCGCGCGACTGCTTCTGGGCCGCGTGCGTCTACTCGCTCGCCGCGCTCACCGACATGCTCGACGGCTACCTCGCACGCCGACAGGGCCTCGTCAGTGTCCTCGGCAAGTTCCTCGACCCCCTCGCCGACAAACTCATCGTCTCGGGCACACTGGTCTGGTTGGTCCCGATGGGACGCATCCCCGCCTGGGCCGTGGTGCTTCTCATCTCGCGCGAGATCACCATCACCGCCTTGCGCTCCATCGCCTCCACCGAGGGCCTGGTCATCGCCGCGGGTGACGGGGGCAAGGTCAAAACGGCCCTCCAGATGGTCGGGATTCTCTGCCTCATCCTCGGCTACCCCTACGAGGTCCAGTTCGGCTTCGACTTCGGCCGCGTCGATCTGATCCACGTCGGGCGTTTGCTCGTCTATCTCTCGCTCGTCTTCTCGATCACGAGCGCTGCCAAATACATGGGCCTCTTCATCGACGCCATCGATGCCAAGAACCGCGGCCCCGCCTGAGCCCCCACCTCGAGCATCGTTCCGGCATCGAGAAGCTCGACGGAGCACGGCGCGGTGGGCACGGCCGAGGCTTTCTGCTAAGGAGCCTCCCCGTGAAGGTGCTCCTGATCGCGCTCGCAACGGCTCTCGCGTCATCCACTCTGCTCGGCTGCGGCCTGCAGCAGGAAGGACAGCGTTGCAGTCCAGACGCCGAGCAAGACTGCGATACAGGCCTCGTCTGTTCCGCTGTCGAGGGCTCGGACATCCACGTCTGCTGTCCGCCCAGCGGAGGCAGCGACCCGTACTGCCGCGAGGGGGGAGCCGTGACCACGACCACGACCACGACCACGACCACGACCACGACGGGTGGCGGAAGTGGAGGAGCAGGCGGCGCGGACGGTGCAGGTGGCGGGGGCGGTTGAGCCAGAGCAAGCAGGCACATCACCTCGACACCTCGAAGCACGACTCTGTGGTGGCCAGCACGATCCTTTGCTGACGGAGCGATCACGCCGCAGGGAGCGTCGACACGACACACGTCTCCATCGCGCAACGATCCCGCATAGATAGGGGCTCATCGCGCGTCGGACGCGGATCACGCCTCTGCACCAGAGACCTCGTCGAGGGAACGTAGGAATGTAGCGCCGAGCCGCGGAGCAGCTCGCACCCTTCCTCCTGTCGGCGTCCGCCGCCCCTTGGCGTGATGCAACCCATGAGCGATAACTCAGGGTTGCTTGCCAAAGCCCTGGAGGTGATCCCTTGCGCCGTCTCCTTTTTGCTCTGATCACCGCCGTGCTGTGCGTGGTCTTCCTCCCCCGCGCCGCGCGCGCTCAGACCACCATCGCTGGTGGGAACATCATCAACCAGACGTGGACGGCCTCTGGCAGCCCCTACCTCGTCCAGGGAGACATCACGGTCCCGGCCGGCGCCAGCTTGACCATTCAGGCAGGCACCATCGTCCGGATGGCGAACAACGATGGGCAAGTGTCAGGGGTGGACACCAGCCGAGTCGAGCTGACCGTGAACGGTACGCTCAGCATCAACGGCACCGCGGCCAACCCGGTCATTTTCCAGGCAAACAACGGCTCTGCGGCAAACTCCTGGTACGGCATCGTGGTCGGAGCGAACGCCACCTCCGCCATGATCCAGGGTGCCATCCTTCAGCACGCATCCCGAGGTGTCCGGAACCTCGCGCCAGGCAACGTGCTCCGGGTCCTGGATTCGACGTTCCAGAACAACGGCATCGGGATCGCCATCGAAGCGGGCGCGCCCACCATCGAGGGATCCTCCATCTTCGGAAATACGACGGGCGTCTCGGTGCTCGTCAGTGGCAGCGCGAGCCTCCTCCGCTCGGTGGTGCGTTCGAACGGTAGCAACGGGATCAACATCCTCACGTCGAGCGGATCGTCCACCATTGCCATCACCAACTGCACGGTCCACGGCAACACCGGCACCGGCATCTACGGCGAGGCGACATCCGGCAACACCGCCAACATCGACGTCACGAACACCATCGTCTCGAACAACTCGAGCTTCGGCATCCGACGCTACACCGCTTCGGGTACGGTGAACGTCACCCTGACGAACTCCAACGTCTGGGGGAACAGCTCGGGAAATCTGAACAGCGTCACGGCGGGTAACGGCAGCTTCTCGTCCAACCCCCTCTACGTGAACATACCGACGAACCTGCGGCTCACTTCGAACTCTCCCGCTCGCTTCGCCGGCAGCACCAACCAGGACATCGGCGCCCTCCCCTACACGGGCGACGCGACGAATGGTCTTCACGGCACCCTCTGGACCAACACCACACTCGACGTGTCGAGCTCGCCGTACACCGCGGCGGGCGACCTCACGGTTCCCCTCGGCGTGACCCTGACCATCCCGGCGGGTGTGATCATCCGCTTCGCGACGACGGACATCATGGGCTCCGGCCTCGACACCTCACGGACCGAGCTACGCATCGAGGGAACGATCCACGCGGTCGGCACCACCGCCTCCCCGATTCAGCTCATCAGCACGTCGGCGTCGGCGAACAGCTGGTACGGCGTCCACCTCGCTCCGTCCGCAGCCACCTCTCGCTTGTCGTATGTGAACATCAGCGCGGCGAACCAGGCCATCCGTTACGAGACGACGGGCAACATCACCCTCGACAACCTGGTCCTGAGCAGCTCCTCCTTCGGCTTCCAGTCCCTCACGGGCACACCGACGCTTCGATCGATCACGGCGCTCAGCAACACGATCGGCATCCAGTTCACCGGCTCCTCGGCGGGAACGCTCATCAACGGTGTCGTCCGCTCCAACGGTGGGAACGGCGTCTCCATCCTCGGCACCAGCGGTGCCCAGGTGCACACGATCGTCAATTCGACGCTGCACGCCAACACGGGCTCGGGCCTCTACGTCGAAGCGACGGCGGGTCAGGGAGCGTCCGTCTCCGTGACGAACACCATCATCTCGAGCAACTCGAGCTTCGGCATCCGGCGGTATACGGCCGCTGGTACGACGGACGTCTCCGTCACCTACTCCAATGTCTGGGGGAACAGCTCCGGCAATTACAACGGGGTCTCCGAGGGCGTTGGGACCCTCTCTGCCAACCCCCTCTACGTCGCCGCTCCTGCCGATCTCCGCCTGCAATCCACCAGCACCTGCATCGATGCCGGCACCGCGACCGGGGCCCCCTCCTCCGATCGTGACGGCGTCGCGCGCCCCCTGAACGGCGACGGACTCAACGGCGCCGAGTTCGACATCGGCGCCTACGAGTACGTCGCCAGCTCGATCTGCGGCGATGGCGTCGTCGTTCCCGGCGAGGTGTGTGACAGCGGCGCGAACAACGGTCAGTACGGCTACTGCAATGCGGACTGCACGGCCATGGGGCCCCACTGCGGCGACGGCATCACCAATGGCCCCGAGCAGTGCGACGACGGAAACCAAATCGACACCGATGCCTGTCGCAACACGTGCGTCAACGCCGTCTGTGGCGATGGCGTCGTCCGTACCGGCGTCGAAGAGTGCGACGACGGCAACCAGATCAACACCGACGCCTGCCTCAACACCTGCACCATCGCGGTTTGCGGCGATGGCGTCGTCCGTGCAGGCGTCGAGGAGTGCGACGACGGCAACCAGATCAACACCGACGCCTGCCTCAACACCTGCGTCAATGCCACGTGCGGCGACGGCATCGTGTGGACCGGCGTCGAGGCTTGCGACGACGGAAACGATGACGACGACGACGGCTGCCGCAACAACTGCGCTCTGCCGGGATGCGGCGACGGGGTCGTGCAGCCTCCCGAGGAGTGCGACGACGGAAACGCCTCGAACAACGACTCGTGCCTCAACACCTGCCTGAATGCGAGCTGCGGCGACGGGCACGTCTGGACCGGCGTCGAGGAGTGCGACGACGGCAACCAGGACAACACCGACGCTTGCGTCGATGCCTGCAAGCTCGCCACCTGCGGTGATGGCCATGTTCAGGTCGGCGTCGAAGACTGCGACGACGGCAACCAGGTCAACGGTGACGGTTGCTCGGCCTCGTGCCTGGACGCCCACTGCGGCGACGGCATCGTGCAGATCGGCGAAGCCTGCGACGACGGCAACGAGTCCAACACCGACGAGTGCCTCAACAGCTGCAGGCTCGCCTCTTGCGGCGACGGCCATGTCCAGGTCGGCGTCGAGGAGTGCGACGACGGCAACGGTGTCGCCGGCGACGGCTGCGCCCCCGACTGCACCCTCGAGAGCACCGGCGAAGGTGGATCCAACCAAGGCGGGAATGGTCAGGGCGGCAACGGGCAGCCCACGGGTCAGGGGGGCAGCGATGGCGGCATGACCGGTGACGATGGCGGCTGCGGCTGCCGCACCGCCGGAGGCAGCGCCTCCACCCCGGCCGCGCTGCTCCTCCTCGCCAGCGCCCTCACCGCCGCCGCGCGACGACGCACGCGCCGCGCAGCCTGACCCCTTCCCTCACCCCCTCCTCACATCCATCCCGGGTGCTGGCCTCCTCCACCGACCCTGAAACGGGATGACGAGGCGGAGGGGGCTCGCTGCCGAGCTTCGCTTGCGCTTCACGTTTCCGAGGCCAGCTCAACCAGCAGCCGGCGTCGCCGCCAGCCGCTCCGGTGCCGCGTAGTCCGCCGCAATCCCTTTCAACCCCGCAGCCACGGCTGCGTCCCAGTACCTGTTCCCCGCGGCGAACGCCCAGTCTCGTACCGGCGAGATGCCGCGCGCGCGCTCCGTCGCCGCGACCAACGCCTTCACCACCGGCAACACCAACCGCACCGACGACCGCGGCACCCCGAGTTTGTCCGCCAGCGCCTCACCGTGCAGGAACCGCATCAGCGCCGCCCCCACACGCAACCGCTTCTCCGCGAACTCTCGCTGCTGCGCCGTCCGCGCCGCCGTCACATAGCCGTGCAGCAGCGCATGCACCAGCGCCCGCGAGTCGGCGTCGGGCTCTCCTTGGGTCGCCTGGATCATCTCCCCGTAGCGCCGCGCCTCCGCGAACGAGCCAGGCAGAAGCTCGGGCTCCACGCCCATCAGGTAGCCCACGTAGCGCCAGAGATGCACCAGATCCTCCGCATCCTGCTGCGGCATCCGGTAGCCCAACCGCCCCAGCCCCTCGATCACCACCACCGAGAACAGGATCAGCGTCCCCAGCATGTCGTGCTGGTTGATCGGCTCCCCCCACCGATCCACCTGGAACCGACCGCTCTGCCGGATCAGGCGGCGCACGCCTGCGTGCATCAGGCGCACCTTGAGGGAGAGGAGCTGTCCCTCGCCACCTGGCCGCAGCGAGCCAGGCTGCGTCACCGTCCTCACGAAGTGCCCCGTCTCGGCGAGCCGCCGCGGCGCTTGCTCCTGAAGCCGCCCCGAAAACACCAGCGGCTTGTTCCCACCCGGTGACGTGTAGCTCAGCACCAGCGCCCCGGCGCCGAGCACCATCCCACCGAGCATCCCTGCTCGAACGAACGCAGCCCCCCCGCGCCCCACGGCGTCCCAGTCCACCCATACGGGCACGCGACGCGTGTGGTCGAGCAGCGCTTGAACGGGCGGTGGTGCGCCGGGCAGCTCGTCCAGCCCCTCGCGCACGGCCTGCTCCAGCAGCTTGATCCCCGAGGGACCGGCAGGTGGCCAGGACGGCTCCGGTGTCCCCCCGACGTCCGCGCCGCTGCCTCCGAACGGAGACCGAAGCAACGCCGCCACCTCATCTGCCAGCGGGTCGGAGCGGAGCAAGTACGGCGCGAGGCGATCGAGTCGATCACCGAACTCGCGCTGGGCCTCTGGAGTTGGCTGGAAACGCGCGGGGATCATCCCCCATCGGTAGCAGCGCACCAGCAGGGATGCACGCGGCGGCGCGATCTCGACCGATCGCGCCCCGCCGGATTCAGCTCGTCCAGCGCCGGGTTCCGCCGCGCGCCGGACCTCTGCTCATCGTCGCACGAACCGCCGCCGCGTCACCGCTGCGGCGGCCAGCCCCAGACCCAGGAGCCCGGCCCAGCGCCCACCCGAGGGAGCCTCGTCGCCCGCCACCGTGCAGCCGCAACCCGAGTCGTCCGGCGTATCGTTGGACTGAGGGACCGAGCCGCCCTGACCACCCGTGCCCCCCGCACCCCCTTCTCCTTCCGAAGGGGGCGTGATGCTCTCTGCCGACACCCGGAGCTGGGCCGTCGGACAGTTCTTGTTCTCGATCACGAAGTAGTACGGGATCCCCGGCTCGAAGGCGGGATCCACCGACGCATCGATCAGCAGCGTCCCGTCCGTGGCGTTCAGCCCCTCGACCTTGAAGTCGTAGCCCTGCGCCGCCGGGAACCCGAGGGGACCCGAGGGGGCCATGCTCACGGACTGGCTCCGGCGGGCGTAGATGGACCACTCGAGCGGTCCTCCGCCGACCGGCGTGAGCTGGACGCTGAACCGAAGCGCGGTGTCCCCTGCGTTCGCCCTTGCCGAGAAATGGAAGAAGCTGTGCAGCGACAGGAATCCCTTCGCCTGCTCGCAGCTGATGCCGAAGCCCTGGGCCATGGTCCCGAGCCCCATGAGCACCAGGTTACGGTCCTCGCCAGGCGTCACTTCGAGCACATGATCGCAGTCGTCGAGTCCGCGCGCGGCGATCGCTTCTTCCACCGTCCGCACGTCCTCCTCGTTCATCTCACCGCTCGTCAGCAGCTCGTCCGCCGTCTGCAGCAGACCCCGCGCGAAGTCACCCAGAGACACCCCGGGGGTCAGCGACTGCACGGCGCCCCAGACCAGGCGATCCGCGATCTCCTGGCCCAGCGCCGTCCTGAGGGTCCAGCCCAGGCTCCCGATGATCTCTCCGTCCTCGTGTACCTGACCGACCACGTGATCCGGGCACACCTTCGCCGTGTCCTGCAGCTCGCGCCCCGCGCCGAGCGGCACCAGCGACGCCTCGCCGAGCAGCGAGTTGCCGTTCAACGAGCACGCGAAGTAATCGGCGATGCCCTCGTCGATCGCGCCGCTCCACGGCGACAGCCCGTAGGCGCTCATCCCGAACTGGCCCTGGTTGTAGCCGACCGCGTTGTGGCTGATGTAGTGCCCGAACTCGTGCAGGAACACGTCGGAATCGATGGAGAAGTCGTTCATCGTGCCCTGGTAGATGCCCAGCAGGTTCGGACTGCTGAACTGACCCCCCACGACGTTCCCCGCCTCCGGCGCGAAGAAGGCGTTGTCGAACGGCTGCCCGTTCTCCATCAGGTTCGCCACGGCCGTCACCTTCCAGCTCGCCGGTGACGTATCCACGCCGTGGGTATCGACGAAGTAATCCCGGATCCGGGTCATGTGGTAGTACACGTTGACCTGGGCGAAGCCGTCGGTGGGATCGCGCGGGTCCGCCGGCGGATCGTAGAGAAAGTCCTCTCCCGAATTCGGTCCGAGGGACTGCTCGACGGTGTAGCTGTTCTGCTGGGACCCCGAGACGTAGTTGGTCACCACCAGGTTCCCGTTCCAGCCCGTGAGGCGCTGCGGGTTGCTGGTCACCAGGTCCGTCAGGGTGACGTCCACCGGCTCGGGCGTGTTCGCCGCGCTGATCTGGTACACCCGGCCCATCGCATCCATCGCCATCGGCCGGATCCCCTGGATCCCTCCGCCGTGCGCATCCACGAGGTAGCGCGTCTGATGCCGCGTCCCCTGGTGGATGTCCACCATCCACACCAGCTTTCCAGGCTGCTCCGCCACCGGCAGCACGGCGAGCTGGATCGCTGGGGACTGCACGAGCGACATCCCGAGCTGCTCCTCCACCACCAGACGTGCGGCGCCCTCGTCGAGGGTCGGCTCCGTCGACACGGACAACCCTCTCGCCACATCGACGATGGCCGCACGCGGCGCACCACCTGCCCCCACGCGCACCGCCACGGCGGAGCCGATCACCGGCAGCCCACGGTAGGTCTGGGTGAAACGCACCGTGTGCGACGAGCCCGACTTCAGCTCCACCTTCGTCTCGAGGTCGACTCCCTCCAAGCGCAGCTCAGCCGCTGCCCCCTGCAGGAAGCGCTCCGCGGTCACCCGCGGGCCCGCCTGGAGAGCGGAGGCCGACTGCGCAGCGGCGTGATCCCGGACGTCATACCATTCCACCGCGCGACCCGAGGCCGCGCCCCGCGCGAGCGGCGTCCCCGGGGACGCTGCGGAAGCCACGCTGGCGATGCCGGTGGAGAGAATGAGGGCGAGTGCGGTGAGTGGAGCGATGGATAGCTGACGGTGCATGGAACTCCTGGGGGCTCGAACGCGGGCAGCCTACAAGGTCGGAGGCTTCCCTCAAAAGACCCAAGGTGCCCCCTGACGGGGACGTGACCGTGCTAGGGAGCACCGACGTGCAGCGCCGGCGCACCGATCTTCCAGAAGTTCAAACGGCGTCCGACGCCCAGGCCCCCCTGATGCACGACGTCGCTCGCCTCGCTGCCAAGTACGCACAGCTCGGAGAGCTCCGTCGCGCGCGCGCGCGGGGCGAACCCCCCCCCGAGCGCCAGGTCTTCCGCACCCTCGCCGCCGAGTTCCCTGGCGCGCTCCACGAACTCGACCACCTGCCGCTCGAGGTGATCGATCAGCGCCGCGCCGCCCTCGAAGCCACCGCTGCTGGCGCTCCGCCTTCCCTGTGGATGACCCAGATGGCCAGCTACCACGCCCTCATGCGCGCGGCCCTCTACCTCAAGATCCGGCTCGCGCGCGTCCCCCTGCTCGCCGATGCCGAAGCGCTCCAGCTCGCCGCGCGCGCCAGCGCCCACGCCGGCGTGACGGTCGACGCCAGCTTCGTGCGGCAAGTCAAGCACCCCCCCGAGGGACGGCTGAACCGGGTGGTCATGGCGCAGCTCGCGGCGCGTTTCGACCTCCCCGCCGCGACGCTCCGACAGACCTTGTTCCCCCGCGCTCCGCGCCCCCCGTCGTCGGAGTAACATCCGGGCCCACCATGAAACTCTCCGAGTACACCAGCCACGACGGCCTCGGACTCGCCGACCTCGTCCGCCGCCGCGAGGTCACGCCCGCCGAGCTCGTCGACGTCGCCACCTCTGCCATCGACCAGACCAACCCGTCGCTCAACGCGGTCATCCGCTCTCTGCGCGACCAGGCAGACCAGGCCCTCGCCGCCGGCCTCGCCGACGGCCCCTTCACCGGCGTCCCCTTCCTCATCAAGGACCTCGGCCTCATGAGCGCCGGCGTCCCCACGGGCATGGGCTCACGCCTCTTCCAGGGCTTCATTGCACCACTCGACAGCGAGCTGATGGTCCGTTACCGCCGGGCTGGCCTCGTCCCGCTCGGCAAGACCAGCACCCCCGAACTCGGCATCAACGTCGTCACCGAGCCACTCGCCCACGGCCCGACGCGCAATCCCTGGAACACCGACCGCACACCCGGCGGATCGAGCGGCGGTGCCGCCGCGGCCGTCGCCGCCCGCATGGTCCCCATCGCCCACGGAAGCGACGCCGGCGGCTCCATCCGCATCCCCGCGTCCTGCTGCGGACTCTTCGGCTTCAAGCCCACCCGAGGGCGCACCCCCACCGGCCCCATGCAGGGCGAGCTCCTCGGCGGCCTCGCCATCGAACATGTGCTCACGCGCTCCGTGCGCGACAGCGCCGCCCTCCTCGACGTCACCGCAGGCGCCGATCCTGGCGCTCCCTACGACGTTCCCCCGCCTGCACGCCCCTTCCTCGACGAGGTGAACGCGCCCCCCTCCCGCCTCCGCATCGCCTTCTACGACACCCCCCTCAGCGGCGCTCCCGTGAGCGACGACGCCAGGCAGGCCCTCCAGCGCACCGTCGCCCTCTGTCAGGAGCTGGGACACGAGCTGATCCCCGCGCCGCCGCCGGCCGACTGGAGCATGATCGCCTCCGTCTTCAACCTCATCTTCGCGAATCACGCCTACGTGTTCGACATCATGCTCCCCATGTTCGGCCTCACCGCCGGTCCGGAAAGCGTCGAGGCGACCACCCTCGCCCTGCGCGACGCTGGCCGACGGATGACGGGCGCCCATGTCTTCGCCGCCCTGGCCGCGCGCGACCAGATCAGCCGCGCCGTCGGCCAGTTCTTCACGCAGTTCGACGTCCTGCTCAGCCCCACGCTGGCCCAGCCCCCCTTGCCCGTGGGCACGCTCGACGCCAACGACCCCCGCTACGACGGCCGCAGCTGGCTCGACGCCTGCTTCGAGTTCGCCGCCTTCACCCCGCTCGCGAACATCACCGGCAACCCGGCCATGTCCGTCCCGCTGCACACCAGCGCCGACGGCCTCCCCATCGGCGTCCAGTTCGAGGCCCGACAGGGCAACGAAGCGACCCTCTTCCGCCTCGCAGGCCAGCTCGAACAGGCGGCCCCTTGGGCCCAGCGTCGCCCTCCCGTCTGCGCCGGCTGATCAGCCTCCTGCATCCAGCTCAGCCTCCTGCAACCAGCTCAGCGCCCTGCAGGAGGGGGGCTGGGTCGCGAGGGATACGACCCCTCAGCCGCCCAGCTCACGCCGCGACCGGGCGCCCTCGCTGACGCATCGCCGTCACCTCGGGCGCCTCCAGCTCCTGGATCTCCGCCAGCGCGTACACCGCCCGGATCTGCCCCATCGCGAACGCCTCCTGCTTCCCCGGGTTCAGCACCACCTCGCGATCTTCCAGCTCGACCGCAACGGGGATCAACCGCCGGAGCGCCAGCGCATCCCGCAGCGAGTCGAAGTGCACCATCTCCTCCGGATCGCTGCAGCAGGTCGGCTCGACGCGCACGATCTCCTGCCCCTCCTCGCCCAGGATCTCGTCGTACAGCGTCGTCACCCCCGGCACGAACGCGCTGTGCACCATGAAGTAATTCTTGATCCGCTCCGTGCTGATCAGCGTCAACCGCAGCCCATCTTCCGCGTCGAACCCGCAGCGCTCCGCGTCGACGAGCCGCCGGATGTGCTCCCCCTTCGCCACCGAATCGAACTCCGCCACCAGGTGCAGGCGCTCCCCCGCTTGCAGCTCACGGCTCTCCAGCGCCCGCACGAACCGCAAGAGCCGCAGCGCCATCCGCGCGTCCCCGTCCACCGCATCCGGCTCCCTCAGGAACACCGCGGCGCCCGGCGCGCCCTCGGCGCCCATCGCCTTCACCGCGAACGACGTCAGATCGTGCCCGTGGTGCGTGTACACCGTCGCCCGCCCCCCGTGCTCCAGCGCGGCCGTCACCCCCGCGGCCCCGGGCGGCGGCTTCGTCGGATCCAGCCCCAGCCCCAGCGATCCCAGCCGCTCTCCGAGGGGCATCCGCTCGTCGCCGCGCTCGCCGAGCACGAGCACCACCTCCACCCCCGGCACGAACCGCGCGAGTTCGTGCAGCAGCGCCGGCAGCGTCGTGCTGTACCCGACCACCAGCACCCGTGACAGCGCCCCTTTGACCAGCTCCAGGCCCGACGCCCACGCGGGCAGGGAGCGCGGATGATCGCTGCTCGCCTCGCGATCCGCCCTCGCGATCCCCCGCCCCATGACCAGATCGCGCCCGTACCGCCGCAGCGGCGCATAGGTCGCCGACACCCCGATCAACCCACGCAGCCGACGCGCCGGCACCCGCCCTGCCCGCGCGCCCAGCCTCGCCGCGACCGACCCCTCCGGAGGATCCCGCAGCGGGTTCAGCCACTGCACCAGCCCATCCACCTGCGGCAACCCCAGCGGCTCCTTGTGCGGCGCCGTCTCGCCCAGGAACACGCCGGTCAGCACCACCCCCCGCGTCTGGTACGCCTCGCGTGCCATCCGCACGAACGAGATCCCACCGTCCTCGTCCGCCAGCGCCGCCAGCGCCGCGGCGTCCCCCTCGTCCACGAACAGGTGCGTGTAGAACTCCGACCCATCGCTCGTCATCAGGTCCGCGTAGAGCGCCTCGACCCCGGGCGTCACCAGGTGCTGGCAGAGGAACAGCCCGAGGATCCGCGGCATGTCGAGCGGGAACGTGCCGGCTCCCCCCGTCCTGCGGAGCAGCTCGCGGTTCTGGCTCTCGCGCACCTCGACGAACACCTGCGCCCCACGGTTCGTCGCGCGCAGCGACGCCAGCGCCATCGCCGTCACCGCATCCGCATCGGGCCCAGCGTCCGACCGCGCCAGCAACAGCACCCGCTTCGCCTCCGACGCCCCCACCCGGGCCAGCGCGTCCGGCTCCGCCCCGTCCCCTTGCCGGTAGACCACCCACCGCATCGCCGGCTCCACCAGGAACCCCGGCGGCTCCTCCCTGGGCCCCAGCAGCACCAGCCGCGGCAGCGCGTGGCGTCGCGGTGGCGGCCCCCCGAGCGCGAGCCACTGCCAGATCTCCATCAGACGCAGCTTCCGCAGCACCCGGTTCCGCTCGTACAGCCCCACGAACTCCCGCACGAGCAGCTCGGCCTCGTGCACCGCCCCGACCACCAGCGCGTGCCCCGCGTACCCCACCGGCCGCCGCCGCTCCGCACGCACCACCTGATCCACGATGTTCGCGCCGATCCCGATGATGAACGAGATCACGAACACGCCGATGATCGTCAGCCCCAGCGACAGGAGCGCCACCACCGGATGCACGTGCAGGTGCTCGATCAGGTTGTCGGCGCTCTCGATCTGCCGGAACGACCACCAGAGCTTGTCGAGGAACGTCGCCTCGCCGAACACCTCACGCCCGTCGAAGTCGTGCGCCACCCCCAGGTGATCCAGCACCACCGCCGAACCAAACGCCAGCGCCCACACCGCTGCCGTCACCAGCCCGAACTGGTGGAGCTGCTCACGCCGCGTGACGATCGAGTACAGATCGAGCGCCAGGTCTCGCGTGAACCGCACCAGCAAGAGGAGCCGCGACAGCCTGAGCACGGGCAGCGCGACCACCGCATGCGCGTGCAGCACCCGCTCCAGGGGCAGGAAGCTCAGGAACGCGAGCAGGTCGAGCACGAGGAGCATCCGCTCGAGCCGCGGACTCTCGCTCGTCCTCCCCCGCAGGATCGCGAACCGGAGCCCCAGCTCTGCGCCGAAGACGATCAAGAAGAACGGTCGAAGCAGGTCCTCCAGCCCCCGGATGGGCAGCACCGAGACCACGATCGACGCCGCCAGCAGGATCTTGGCAGGGCGCGAGTCGAGCCCTCGCGCGAGCTGATCGAGAAGCCGAGGACGACGGGTCATCCGCGCGAGAATAAGCCATTCGCGCGCGCCGACACCGGCAACCCGCGCGGGTTCGCTCAGGCGGTCGTTCGCTGGAGGGCCACGCTGGCCTGCCGCGCGATGCGGCCAAACCAGGCTCCGAGGATGCCGGTGCGCCAGCGGTAGGGTTCGACACCGCTGAAGAAGTGGTCCATGTCGAGCGCAAGCACCGCTGGGAGGGCCGCATGTCCCCGCAGACGCCCCAGGATGTCCGGCTCGTCTGGCCCAGCACCGCCGATCTTCTTCACGCCCTGCTGACAGAAGAGCGTGACCGCCGGCAGGACATCGCCATCGATGCGCCCCTCCCCTCCAGGATGAAAGCGAAGCCCCATCCGGTGGCCGAACGACACCGCATACCCGACGGCCGCATCGACCGACGCTGAAAGGTATGCGCGGCCATCGCTGGCGGCGTTGCGCTTCGCATCCGCCAGCACGAAGAGGCTCTTCTCCCGCCCACTCGGGTCCGTCCGCGAGAACGTCATCACGATGTCGGGCTGGCTCCCTGTGGACTTGAGACCCATCTCCGCGAGCAGCGAGACGAGCATGTCCCCCTCGGGCGGCTCCTTCGAGATGCGGCAGGTGAGCGCTCCCGAGCGAAGCCGGAGCCGCGGCACGTTCTTCTGATCCCGATCGTCCACGTCCTCCAGGGTCCAGCGGACCCCTTCGGGCAGGTCGATCTCCTCTCGCGTCTCCAGCGCCGCGCGCGCGATGCCGAGCGCCGACGTCAGCTCCAGCAGACTGTAGAGCGTCCTCCGCTGGTGCTTCAGATCGGCCTCCTGGATCTGCTCGCCGATCTCCCGGAGCTTCAGCGCGTCCCCCTCGCCACCGAAGCGCCCCCGCCAGAAGGCGAGCCCCGCCCGGATGGCGAGCGCCGCCCTCCGCGCATCATCATCTGCCCGCAAGAGCCGCTGCTCGTGCCGCAGGGTGAACGGCACCCGCCGATTTCCCACGTCACGCGCCACCCGCGCGATCGCGACACGAAGCTCCTCACGGAGTGCGCTCCGCCGGCTCCCTTCGACCGCGAGGGACAAGGCCCCCAGCTCGAGCAAGCTGGAGGCCAGAGAGCAGAGCGCGCCGAGCATGTCCGCATCGAGGAGCGGCGAGGTCTCCCGGGCCCAGTACCGCGCAGGAGGTCGCGTCAGCTCCTCCAGGTAAGTGCGCGGCCAGTCGACATCGCGCTCGGGCACGTCGAGCAGCGCGTAGCGTGGCGCCCGCTTCTGCCAGGCGCGGTTCAGCAACCGCAGGATCGCCATCTCGGCCTGGACTTGCAGCGGATGGTCCGCTTGAAACAGGCCGTGGAGCTGCTCCCGCACCTCGGCGCGCAGCATCCTCCCCACCCAGCTCATCACCGCGAGCCGGCTCGGCCCTTCGAGGAAGGTCCCGAGCCAGCTCAGATGATGAATGAACAGGTCGATCTCGGGCCCCGCCGTCCTCGCACGCCCCCCTGCCCCGAGCGGCCGGTCCACGAGCGAGACCACGGAAGGCGCGACGGCGACGAGCGTCATGACGGCCGTGCCCGCAAGATCAGGCCGTTCCAGGTCTCCTCCGCGATGTCCTTGTACTGCAGCGACAGCTCGCCGATCAGGTACTCCGCGGTGGAGATCTCGTTGTTCCCGTCGATGTCCTTGGGCCGGAACGTCCGCGCCGACGGCTTGACGAGCTGGTACGAGACGCGCCCCGACTTCTCGTCCTTCTTGCTCTCGATGTAGACGAAGGGCGCGCCTTTCCCGTCGCGATGAAACACCGCGACGATGTGCTCGATGGCAGCCCACCGCCGCTCGTCGTCCAGTGCATCCAGCTGCGGGAAGACGCTCAGCACGAGCCCCATGGCGAGGTAGGACGCGGCGGCGGCAATCCCTGCCTCCTTGATCCCACCGCTGGCGACCTTCTCGCCGTCACCCGGGCAGCGAAGCCCCTCGGCGACGAACCGCAGGATGTCCTCCACCGTGGCCAGCCCCACGGCGCGCTCCGCCACCAGATCACCGAACGGCTGCCCGCTCGCCGCAGGCTTCACGTTTCCGTTCGCGAACAGGGGATCCAGGTACTCCGGCCGCAGCCGCTGGATCAGATCCTTCATCGTCTGTCCATCGAACTGGTATGCCGAGTCGCCCACGGCCTCGACCACCTTCCCGCTCTGCTCGGTGATGAACTCCCGCACGCGATCCGGCGATGGTGCCTCGACACGGATGATGTCGAAGCGCCGCAGGAGCGCGAACGAGAGCTGGTGGAGCTGCGCCCGATCGGCGTCGTTCATCGTGCCCACCAGCCGGAACTCGGGGCTGACCTTGTAGTCGCGGTAGCCGATCCCCTCTTCCTCCAGCCGGAAGCCGAGCTTCTTGCTGTAGGTTGCCGGAAGAATGCGCACGTTCGCGAAGCGCTCCTTGCGTCGCACGGCGACCTTCGCCTCGACCCGAGCCTCCGCCCCGTTTGCCGTATCGGCACCAAGCGCCTCGGAGCCGGCCTCTGGAACTGCTGCCACCGGCTCCGGCACCTCGGTCACTTCCACCACCTGTTCGAAGGGAAGCTCCACGGGGTCACCCGCGAACACGGCGAACAGCTCCCCGAAGCACTGGTCGATGCTGGCCCGGTTGAACTCGTCGATGACGAGACACCGATTCGCCTCGACCGCCCGCAGGAAGAACCCAGGCTTGAACTCCAGCCCATTGCCGTCCCGACGCGGCAGATACCGGCCGACCAGATCCCCCGCCGTCCACGCAGGCGACGCCGTCGCAATGACCGGCTCCGCATTACGGACCATTCGCGCCAGCGCAATCGCCAGCTTCGATTTACCGCACCCCGGGGGTCCCGTGAAAATCACGTGCTTGCCCGCGTTCAGCGATGCACAAGCCGCTGCCACGAGATGCCACGGGAGCAGGAGGCTCTTCGAAAGCTCCGCGTACACCTTGTTGGGATCGAGATTGACCGCACGCAATGGCCAGTAGTTCGCGACCGCTGGCAATCCGTAAGCCACCGGATCCGCCGTGGCGGCCCCGCCAGCGGCCCCTGATTGCTGGAAGGGCTGAACGAGGACGGCCCAGACCACGGCGGCGAGCACGAATTTGCCCCAGGCCTCGACCACCTCCCTGCCCCCCCCCGCCTCTCCGGCAGGAGGAGGGAGCGGCGGAATGTCGACGATCCAGCCATCTTCCTCGTGAAAGCTCGGCCAGTACGGCTCCAGTGCCGACGAACGCGTCCCACCGACGAAGCCCGTTTCACGGCTCGCCGTGTTCTCGTCCGCGTGGTGACGAGGAAACCAGACCTGGCCGACCCGCTCCACGCCTGTGGCCGAGGTCGGATAAGGATACGTGGTGGGGATCTTCTCCCCTCGATCGAGCTTCAGGATCGCTTCGCCCCTCGCCAGGGTGAGGTGGCGATTGGTCTCGAAGGCAACAATCCTTATCGAGACCGCAGGCCGATTCTGCGCCACGCTGTTCAGCGCGACGCTCACGGGCACCTCGACCTCTTTGCCCGACGAAGGCCGCCATGCCAGCACGAAATTGACGGTTCCCGAGCCACGCCGTGGGTTCTTCACCTCTTTGAGGTAGACCGACGTGCTCTGTTTCCCCCTCCCCTGAACCTCCCAGTCGAACGTCACCAGCGGCTTCTGCTCGAAGGCCCTGATCCCGTTGATCAGCGTCGGCACGAGCCTCTCGGCGATCTGCTTGGCCGTCACCAGCGTGGGGTCATCCCCCTCGGCTGCAGACGCACCGATGTCTCCCGTCACGGATTCACTGCTCATCAGTGAGAGGCTCCTTCTTCAGTTAACAAGGCCATGCGGCGTTTCATGAGCGATTCAGCGTACTTCAACCCAGCATTCCCCCCTTATCAGACGCCGCCAGCCCGTTCAAGCCGCTCCCCTTCGCCTGCGTTCCAGCCGTGCATCGCCTTCCGCAGCGATCTCCTCGAACAGGCTGTCGAGCGTCACGAACACCTCCCACCGCGACGTGCCGACTTTCTCGGCGACGGCGTCGATGACGCGCTCCTCCAGGTCGACCTTACGGACCCCCTTCCAGAGCTTGTCCGCCAGCGCGACGAGCAGCTCCTCGAACGAGACGGACATCCGATCCCACTGCGCGTGGGGCAGGCACACCCGTGCGAGCGCTGGGCTCACCCCTCGGGCGAGAAGCATCGCCTCCCCTGCGATCTCGCACATCGAGTCCCCCCGACGGTAATGCGGATTCGGTCCAAGCAATGCGCCTTCGTGGTCCCCGAACAGCGGCATCGCCGTGGTGTCGATGTCCAGATGCACCACGCGAAGCGGCGTCAACTCGGCGAGGGCATGCCGAGCCACCATGGCTTCGAGTCGAGCCCTGCAGGTGTCATCGAAGCGACGGAGATCGGTGCACACCGTCTCCAGGCTCCAGCGTATCCCCCCTCGCCTCCAACGCTTTCTGGCGGGGGGTCACCAGGTGCGTGGCGTCGCGTCTGGACGGCTGACGAGGGGTGGATGTTCGACGGCACGTGAAGCGCGTTCGCTGGCGCGTGAAATGCATTCGCCGTTCGGCGAAGTTCGTTCGACGGCACGTGAAGCGCGTTCGACGGCACGTGAAGGAGGATCGATGGTCAGCGAAATTCATTCGCTGGTTCGTGAATCGACACCAGGAAGGCAGACTCGCGCATGCGGGAGGATGGGGCGAACCTACCGTCACGTGAATGCGGTTCGCTGCCGAGGGAAATTCGTTCGACGTCACGTGAACGGCGTTGCCTGCCAAGCGAAGCGCCTTCGACGGCACATGAAGCGCGTTCGACGTCACGTGAACGGCGTTGCCTGCCAAGCGAAGTTCGTTCGACGGCACGCGAAACTCGTTCGACGGCACGTGAACGAGCATTCGCTGAGGCGAGGTTGCGCACAGGGTCGGATAAGGGACGTTCCCTGTCACGTGAACGCGGTTCGCTGCCAAGCGAAGTTCGTTCGACGTCACGTGAAGCGGATTCACTGTCACGTGAAGCGCGACCACCGGCCAGCGAAGCAAAACCGCTGTCACGAGAAGCGCGATCACGGACCAGAGAAGCAAAACTGCTGGCTCGAGAAGCGCACCTGCTGACCAGAACAGCAAATTCACTGGCACGAGAACCCGTTTCCGCCCCACGAAGGCGCCTTTCACGCCTCGAAGCGCTGCGATTCTCGACCTTTACAAGACCAGCACGGGTCAGCACGCGACAATAGCGCCCGTGTCGTCATGCCTTGCCTTCGCGTGACCACCTCCCGCCAGCACGAGGTGGTGGACCACGGAGCGTGGAAGCCATTCCGCTGAGCCGAGAATCGCGGCCGTCGGGCATCGCTTGGAATACCTCCTGCAAGGCGGCTCCTTGCCGTGGGCGTGAGCCAGCGCCGCATCACGAGGCACGCGGGCCTTGTGCCGGATGACGTGCCCAGCGCTGACGTCAGACCGCGGCACGACCAGGCGAGCCCCTTTCAGAGGCAGCAGAAGGTGGTCGGGCCTTCGGCGTCGACCCTGCCAATCGGGCTCCCACCGCGGGGGGTGCAGGCGCCAGGCTCGTCGAGGTCCAGCTGCTGCCGCGTCGTGATGCCCGCGAAGGTGGGCGCCCTGCTGTCATGCCCGGATGACGAGCCGTCGTGCCTGTGAAGGGTGGGCGGGCGTCGCGAGCCGCAGAGGCCGAAAGCGTGCTCACGGGATGCTCGTGAACACGACAGCACGAAGGGCTGGTCGGACACCTTCACGCAGGGCGGGCCGCAACTTCGCGCATCGAGCCCTCCAGCCGCATGCTCTCCGATGGGCCGGGGTGCTCCATCGGAGCTCGCCCTCTCCAGTCCGGTCGACGCCACCACGTGGCTTCCTCGCTCAGTCGGCGTCGATGAGCTGCTCCACGCCCGAGCCGTCCACCGTCATCCACCCCTCGCCATCCGCCTGGATCAACCCTTCCCCCTCATCGGCCAGGGTCGCAGCGATCGCGATCGCCAGTGGCCATCCGATGCCCTCCACGGCCCCCACATCCAGCGTCACCCGCGCCACCCCGACCGCATCGCTCAGGCAATCACGGACCTCCTCTGCGTCTTCCTCCTCGCAGTCGTCCAGCCCGGCGAGGAGCGCCTGGATTTCATCCTTCAATGCCTGGCCTTCACCGATCCAGTCCACGACCAGCGCCATCCCCGCAGCATCCCCCGCCTGAATCCGCATCCATCCAGACTCCCCCCGCACACCACCGCCCTCGCTCACCGAGAGACCCGCGATCGTCTTCGATGGCTCTGACTCCCCGTAGTAGGTCGCCAGCGTCGGCAACCGGGCAGCAATCCCCTCTCGAAGCGATTCTGCCGTGACACCAAGGACGCTCTTCGTACAGACCGCGCGAATTCGAATGCTCATGATGCTCCAACACTCATTCAATCATCCCCGTGGCCGGACCCTACCGGACACGCTTCAGGACGACAAGCGACCCCCCTGCGCTCACTTCCTTCGCTCCGGTCACCGCCGCTCCCATCACCGCCGCTCCCATCTGTTCCTCCTGCCGCTCTCCCTCCCGCACTCACCTCCCCTGGCTGGTTGACGACCTCGCCAGACCGCGATGAGATCGCCTCGCCGACGCCGCGCGGCATGCCTGACGCCTCACCTCCCTGGCAGCGCTCTCGAAAGGGACACCCATGCGACCGCCCCCCCTCGCCTCTGCCTTCCTGCTGGCACTCCTGACGGCCACCGGCTGCGGAGGCAACGTCGTCGTCGACCCCCTTCCCGACGATCTCCCGGAGACGCCAGATGATCCGCCGGACCTCCCTCCCCCCGATGCCACCGACCGGGTCTGGACCGAGGGCGGGCAGGTCGACAGCGTCACGGTCGGGCCCGGCAAGACGGTCGCCCGCCTGTTCGTGTGGGGTGGGGGCGGCGGGGGTGGCGCCCCGGGCCCGGGCGGGGGTGGCGCCTTCCTGAGCGCCCTCGTCCCCGTGACTCCCGGTGACGTGCTCGAGGTCCGCGTCGCGAGCGGCGGCGGGCCTCACGGTGGGGGTGGCGGAGCCTCCTACGTCCTGCGCAACGGCGAGATCATCCTCGTGTCCGGAGGAGGAGGCGGCGCGGGCGTCGACGGCTGCCACGGCTGCAATCCGCCGGTCAATCCGCCCGCGGGCAGCGGCGGCGCCGCAGGACCCGCTGGAGGCAACGGGCAGGACGGCATCGCCAACGACGAAGTCCAGACTGGCTCCGGCGGCGGCCGCGGTGCCACCCAGACGGCCGGCGGCGCCGGCGGCATCAGCAACGACCGCAATCCCTACGGCTACGACACGTGCACCTCTGACGGCGAGCCCGGGGGGGAACACCATGGCGGCGTCGTCCGCGCCTGCACCAGTGCCGGAGACGCCCCCGCCAAGGGACACCTCGGGGGACAGGGCATCGGCAACGGATCGAGCGGTGGCGGCGGCTCGGGCTTCTTCGGCGGTGGCAGCGGCGCCGCCAAGATCACCTACACCGGCGGCGGCGGTGGCGGCGGTGCCTCGTGGATCCATCCAGGCGCAACGCTCCTCGAAACCGAAGGGGGCAGCCTGCAGCAGCCAGGGGGCATGAGCTCGAGCCTGTACCGGGGCGACGCCGCCCGCGGTGGTGATGGCACCACCGACTACGAGAGGCCCATCATGCCGGGCCAGCCCGGGCTCATCGCCCTGCAGATCTGAGCCTTCCACCACGAGTCAGATCCCCCGCCACGAACGCAGCTCCTCCACCGCGCCATCGAGGCCCCCGCGGCTTCCCAGGGCGCGCTCCTTCCTCCAGCGATCCCCCCCTGGGCACCCCACGGCAGCCGCGTCCGGCTCGGGAGCGTCGCCCTTCTCACCGTCCCCTGCCGACAACGATTGACTCATTCCGGCGCACGGCCTCGCCCATACCAAGAGTCAATCCCCGTGCATTCTTCGCGCACTCACGACGCCATCACGCACGACCACCAGGGCATTTTTCCCTGCTTTCGGCATCGCGCTTCTTCATTCAGGGCATTTTTCCCTGCCTCGAGCTTCATTCGTCTGCTCCCGCGACAATCATCGCAGGTGGCACAATGAATCGAAGCAGCAATGAAGTGTAATTTTGAGTCCTCGAAACACCGAGGTCATTCTTGCTCTTTTCACCTTGCCCCACCCCGCATGCAGCGAGCACACTGCCCGCCTCTCGGCAGTACAACCTACTGATTAGGAAGTGAAAATGACGAAGAGCAAGAATCTTCTGTTCGCAGTGGTGTGTCTTGCGGGCGCTGGCATGGGCTGCACCCATGACACCACCGGAGGCCCGGACAGAGAGGCCTTGCTATCGGACGGCCAGGAGATCGTGGGAGGCACCACCGATACCTGGCATACATTCGTCGTCGGCGTCGGAGACAACGGTGGAGCGTTCTGCACCGGCACGGTCATCTCCAGACGCACCGTGCTCACCGCAGGTCACTGTTACGGCGGAATCCGCAAGATTTTCCTGGGAACCAACATCCTGAGCGGTGCCCAGACGGTCGACGTCGTGCAGGAGATCCGGCACCCGGGCTACAGCGGCTCGACCCTCGCCAACGACGTGGCGGTTCTGAAGCTCGCCACCGACGCGCCGGTCCAGCCTGCGCCCCTGCTGCGCGAGACGCTGGAGAACAATGGCGCCTATGTCGGCCCCGACTTCATCTTCGTGGGCTATGGCTACGACAACGGCATCACCGATACCGGCTTTGGCACCCGCCGCGTCGCGAACTTCCCGATCCAGGCCGTCGGCCCGGCCACCGTGGGCGGCACGCCCGGATTCATCAATGAGACGCAGTTCTATTACAAGGTCCCCCAGAAGAACACGTGCAATGGGGACTCCGGCGGCCCGGCCTTCGTCATCCGCGACGGCGTCGAGCAACACGCGGGCGTCACCTCGTTCGGGGACGGCCCTTGCACGCTCGACGGCGTCCAGGCCCGCACCGATCTCCCGATGATCACGAGCTGGCTCCAGGATCGCATCGACGAGTTCGAAGGCGCGGACGACCCGTGCCGCTCCAACGGCGTCTGCGAGGAATCCTGTAACGTCGGCGGCCAGATCGTCGACCCCGACTGCGCTCGGAACCACTGCGGCGCCGACGGGATCTGCTCCCTCGCATGCGCAGCGCCCGTCGATCCGGACTGCGACGGCAGCAATGGCAGCGGCGGAGCCGGTGGCTCGGGCGGCAACGGGGGCAGCGGCGGAGCCGGTGGCTCGGGCGGTGGGGGTGGCTCGGGCGGCGGGGGAGACACCTGCGCGCACGACAAGTGCGACGAAGGTTCCGTGCTCACCTCCACCTGCGATCCTTGCGTCGCGACGATCTGCACCGTCGACCCCTACTGCTGCAGCACGGCGTGGGACGACGTCTGCGTCGGCCAGGTTCAGAGCATCTGCGGCCAGTCCTGTGGCGCCCAGGCCTGCGCGCACGACAAGTGCAACGCAGGCGGCAAGCTCGATGCCTCGTGCGATCCCTGCGTCACCCAGATCTGCGGCGCCGACCCCTACTGCTGCAACACCGCCTGGGATGACGTCTGCGTCGACCAGGTCCAGCGTGTCTGCGGCCAGACGTGCAACTGACCTGTCGAGCCGACCTGGAGAGGGGACGACGGCTCACCCGGAGAGCCTGCGCCTCGGCAGCTTGCTGAGGGTCTCGTTCTTTCCCCCATCGCCCGCGCGCTCGTGAATCCAAGCCCGCGCGCTCGTGAATCCGAGGCAGAGGACCGCTGCACGCGGCCCTCGCCCTCGGACCTCGCACGGACGTCGCCCATCACCACCAGCTCATCATCTCGGCGCCGGTGCCCTCGAGACGGTCATCCCACCGCTGTCCTCCCCGCCGTCATCCCGGCGCCCTCACCTCCAGCGTCGGCATCCCCGGCGTCGTCAACGCCGACGCCGACGCCGACGCCGACGCCGACGCCGACGCCGACGCCGACGCCGACGCCGCGGCCTCCAGCGCCATCCCCTCGGACATCACGTCGGACCCCACCGGAACGAGGGGCACCCCGTCCCGGAAGATCACCACGTTCCCCACCACCGCCGGCACCCGCGGCCCGGGCGTGATGATCCCCGACAGGTTCAGCGGATCGCACGCGCTCAGCTCCAGGAGCTCCCCCCGCGGCGGCTCACGCCGCGCCGTGCGCAGCGCATCCAGCGCCTCCGGCAGCGCGAACTGCTCCCCCACCAGGCTCGCCACCAGCCGCCCACCCCGGATCTCTCCCGCCATCTCCATCCGCCGGTACACCCGCAGCAGCGCCCCCCACGGCGGTGCCCCGGCTTCCCGCGCCAGCAGCTCCCGCATCACTACCCCGTAGCGGCACAGGTACTGCCTCGCCAGCGCCTCCACCACGTCCCCTTCGGCCACCACCGCCGGCCGCAGGATCGCCCAGCGCCCCGACGCCACCGGCCCCCCTCGCCCGAGTCGCCCCACCAGCCCACCCCGCAGCGACGGCTCCAGCAGCGCCCGCAGCGCCCCGAACCCATCCGCGGTGATCGCCCCCGCCGCCACCAGCTCCCACAGTGCCTCTTCCAGCTCCACGGCCGGACAGGCCTTCGCCGCCTGGAGCTCCGCGAAGAACAGCGCCCCCGACCGCTCCAGCACCCCCAGCACTGCCTGCGCCCGCTCCGACAGCGACCCCCCCTGCCCCTCGCCATCCCCCTCGTTCCCTCGCCCCCCGCGCGGCGACAGGAGCCACCCCAGATCCCGCCGCAGCGCCAGCGTGATCGGCGCCGCCCGCGTCGGCGCAGCCGTCGTCGACCGCGGCACCACCCGCCCCCACGCCACATCCCCCGACAGGCACAGCGCATCCAGCAGCGCCGGCGCGTAGCCTGCCACCCGCGCTGGCAGCACGTGCTTCTCCCACGCTCCTGCCGCCAGCTCGAACCCCTGGAGCTGCTCGATCACCCGCGCCAGCCCCCCGGGTCCCCGCCGCTGCGTCCCGGCCTGCACCCCTTGCCAGCCCAGCAGGAAGCGCATCAGCTCCGCAGGCGTCGCCGGCTCGATGGCCCGCCGCAGCCCATCCACCGTTCGCCGATGGATCCGCGACAGCAACAGCCGATCGCACCACTCCATCGCGCGCTCGCCCCCTGCGCGCTCGCCCCCTGCCTCCTCGCTCCCGGCTTCCTCGCTCCCGGCCTCCTCGTCCCCTCGCCCAGAGAACCGCCCGCGCAGCGCCGCCCCTTGCGCCTCCAGCTTCGCCAGCGCGATCCGCGCGTCCCCCAGGTCCAGCGCGATCCGACGCGCCAGCGCCGCCTCCGTCACCGGCCCCAGCACCCCCATCCAGCCCGACGCCAGCGCGTACAGCGCCGCCTCCCGGCTCTCTGGCGCCGCTGCCAGTACCACCGCGGGCAGCACCACCACGGGCGCGAACGCCGCCCCGGGCCAGATCACCTCTGCCCACGGCCGCCGCTCCGTCGCCACCCAGAAGGGCTCCCCCTCGCTCGCCTCGGGCGCCACCATCTCCAGCGCCCGTCCCTCGCCCACCAGCCGCGCGAAGAACGCCGACCACCCCGCCCTTGCCCCTTCGCTGGCCCGCAGCGCCACCCGATCCAGCAGCACCTCCAGCAGCTCGTCATGGCTCCGCACCGGCGGCTGCGCGCTGGCCACCACCGCCGCGATCGCCTCGGGATCCAGCCCCCCGATCCGCTCCTGGATCACCGGCGGCAGCCCCCGCCGCACCGACACTGCCCGCGCGCGCCGCTCCTCCAGGGGCGCATCGTCGAGGAACGTGTACGGATTCGAGTTCAAGATCTCGTGCGAGAGCACGCTCGGCTCCGGCGTCAGCCGAGGCACCACCTGCACCCGCCCGTCGCGCAGCCCCTGGAGCAGCGCCTCCAGCCCCGGCACATCCATCAGCTCCGTCAGACAGTCCCGCAGCGCCTCTTGCACCAGCGGATGATCGGGCGGCTCCAGGTGCGCCCCGATCCCGTGGTTGTCCTGGCACCCCGCCTGCTCCGGGAACACCGCCAGCAGCAGATCATCCGCCCGCATCCGCAAGAGCGCCGGCGGCACCCGCCGCCCACCGCGCTGCCGCAGCATCATCAGCGACCGCGCCAGATCCCACCGCCAGCGCACCTGGAACATCGGTGATTGCAGCGCCGCTTGCAGCAGCACCTCCGACAGCCCCTCCGGCCGCACCAGGTTCAGCAGCTCGTCCGCCCCGATCCCGTGCTCCGGCGACAGCGACAGGAGCACCCCATCGTCCGTCGCCGCCGCTTGCAGCTCGAAGTCGAACGACCGGCAGAATTTCTTCCGGAGCGCCAGCCCGAGCGCCCGGTTCACGCGCCCACCGAATGGCGCATGCACCACCACCTGCGTCCCGCCTGCCTCGTCGAAGAACTGCTCCACGACCAGCGTGTCCTGGCTCGGCATCGCCCCCAGCGCCGCCTTCCCTGCCGCCAGGTACGTGCACAGGAGCTCTGCTCCCCGCGCGTCCAGTGCGCACGCCTCCACGGCCCACCGCGCCGCTGCCGGGAGGTCTCCGCCCCCCGCTTCGCCACCCGGACCCGACACCAGCGCGTCCAGTTCGACCCGCAGCGCCGAGACCGCATCGCTCAGCTCTCGCGTCCGCGCTGGCCCCTCGCCACGCCAGAACGGCACCGTCGGCGCCGCTCCGTGCGCGTCCTCGACCCACACCTTCCCCTGCTCGACCCGCCGGATCCGCCACGAGCTGCTCCCCAGCAGGAACACGTCCCCCGCCGACGAGTCGATCGCGAAGTCCTCGTCGAGCGTCCCGAGCTTCGACCCCTCCGGCAGCAGCAGCACGTCGTAGTTGCCGTTGTCCGGGATCGCCCCGCCCGAGGTCAGCGCCGCCAGCCTCGCCCCTCGGCGCGCCCGCAGCCGCCTCCCGATCGCGTCCCGATGCACCATCGCCCCGGCGCCACGCCGCCCGCGATCGCGCCCCAGCCCCTCCGACACCATCGCCACCACCGCGTCGAAGTCGTGCCGCGTGAGCCCCGCATAGGGCGCGGCCCGCTGGCACAGCGCGAACAGCTCGTCTTCTCCGCGCTCGTCACACGCGCATGCCGCCACGATCTGCTGCGCCAGCACGTCCAGCGGCGCTTCCCGCAGCGCCACTGTGTCCATCGCCCCCGCGCGGGATGCCCGCACGATCGCTGCGCACTCCACGAGCTGGTCGCGCGTCAGCGGGAAGAACCGCCCGCGCGGTGTCCTCCCCAGGGCGTGCCCCGATCGTCCCACGCGCTGCATCGCCGCTCCGATCGACCGCGGCGACCCCACCAGGCACACCAGGTCCACCGCTCCCACGTCGATCCCCAGCTCCAGCGACGCCGTCGCGACCACGACCCGCAGCGCCCCCGCCTTGAGCCGCTGCTCGGCCTCCTGGCGCCGCGCCCGCGACAGGCTTCCGTGGTGGGGCGCCACGGCCTCCTCGCCCAGCCGCAGCGCCAGGTGGTGTGCCACGCGCTCCGAGAGCCGCCGCGTGTTCACGAACACCAGCGTCGAGCGCGCCTCGCCGGAGAGCGCCGCGATGCGATCGTAGATCTCGTCCCACTGCTCGTGCGTACACACCGCGCCCAGCTCGTCCCGGGGCACCTCCACCCCGAGGTCCAGGGTCCGCAGCGTGGTCGTGTCCACGATGTCCGGCAGGGGCCTCGCCCCCACGAGCAAGCGCGCGGCGACCTCGACCGGCCGCACCGTCGCGCTCAGCCCGATGCGCTGCGGCGCCACGCCGCCCGCCGAGGTCACCAGATCGTCGAGCCGTTCGAGGGTCAGCGCGAGGTGCGCGCCGCGCTTGTCCCCTGCGACCGCGTGGATCTCGTCCACGATCACCGTCCGCACGCCCGCAAGCGCGCGCCGGCCCGAGACGCTCGTCACCAGGATGAACGCTGACTCTGGCGTGGTCACGAGGACATGCGGCGGGTGCTGCGCCAGGGCGCGACGGTCCTTCGCCGAGGAGTCCCCCGTGCGGACGGCGACGCGCACGCCGGAAGGGGGCAAGCCGGCAGCGGCGAGGGCTTCGTCGATCTCCGCGATCGGCTGCTGCAGGTTGCGCTGGACGTCGCTCGAGAGGGCCTTGAGGGGGGAGATGTAGAGGACGTCGGTGCGGGGGATGGGTGTCGAGGAGGAGGGAGACCCGGGGGATGCGCCTGGGGAAGAGCCGGAGCGAGCGGAACGCGGTGCCTTGGCGGGAGGGCCTGCGACGTCCGCCGTGGGTTCGCCGCCGCGTGCCACCGACTGCTGGATCAGCCGGTCCAGGCACGCGAGGAACGCCGCGAGTGTCTTCCCGGCGCCCGTCGGGGCGACCAGCAGCGTGTCCTTGCCCGCGGCGATGCGCGGCCAGGCCTCCGCCTGCACCGACGACGGAGCCCCGAACTTCCCCGCGAACCAGGCCTCGACGATGGGATGGAACACCCCGGGAGACTAGGGCATCGCGCGCGCGGCAGCCACGCACGGCGCCCGAGTGCGCGAGCCGGCGCACAGGAGGCCCGCGAAGACCCGTCTGCTGGAACCGTGGAGACCCTGCCCCACCGAGGCCCACGGTGGACGAAGGCGCTCTTCGACGGCTCGACCACGTCTCGCGGGGACTGCGCTCGAAGCGCCCGGAGGGGCTCGAAGCGAAGCCGTTGACGCTGATTCCTGTAGCCCCCAAAGCCGTCTCCCAGGAGGACATGTCAACCCCATGAGCCATGATCGGATCACACAGGTCAGGATCTCCGGACTGCGTGCGATCGACGAACTGACGCTCGACCTGCACGGTCTCACAGTGCTGATCGGCGACAACGGCACGGGCAAGAGTTCGATCCTCGAAGCGTTCGAGATCCTGCACCAGGTGGCGAAGCCCATCGCGCATGTGTCCGACATCATCGTCAAGGGGCATGGCGGACTGGATTCGCTGCTCCGCCGCGGATCGGACGAGCTTCGCCTCGGTGTCACGATCGAGGGAGACGGTCCGCAGATCGTCTACGACCTTTCCATGGGTCACATCGGTGTGTCCCCCGCGGTGCTCCGCGAGCAACTCGACGTGTACGCCGATCCCGAGGCGCTTGAACCGCTTCGTGTACTGAAACGCAAACATGCAAGCCTCACGCTCTTCGACGCGCGGACTGCAAAGCTGCGACGGGTCAACCTCGACGAACGGTTCGACGACGAGGAATCGACGGGCGTGGACGAGCTGCGCTTGGCACTTCCGTGGTTGAGAGCCAAGACACAACCCGCCCTCCAGCGCGTGGTCAAGGCGCTGGATCAGATTGACGTCCACGTCCCCTTCGAAGCACGTCCCATCTGGCAACAGCGGGCGCTCGACATCCGCCAAGGGCCGCGCTGGCCTTCGGTCGTCGAGAAGACGGATCGGCTGACGCGCCATGGCGTGAACCTCCCGAATGCGTTCCAGCAGCTTCGCAATCTGGGCAACGAGACGTGGAGCCGTGTTCTGGAGCGCGCCCAGCTCGGCCTCGGCGCTGACCTTCGCGACTTCCGGCTCAGCCCATCTGGACGCGGCAACATCGAGCTGGAACTCGTCTTCGGGACGTTCCCCGATGCTCCTCTTCCGGCCGAGGTTCTATCCGAAGGGCAGCTCAGCTACCTCGCCTTCATCGCGCTCTGCGGGCTTCACGGAAGCCGCTCGCTCCTCGCTTTCGACGATCCAGAGATTCACCTGCACCCAGGGCTCCTCGTACGCGTCTTGTGGATGCTCGAAGAGGTGTCGGCATCCGCTCCTGTGATCGTGGCGACGCACTCGGACAGTCTCCTCGATGCGCTCGAAGATCCTGCCCGCTCCGTGGTCCTTTGCGAGCTGGACGAGAAGCGTCGGACACGCCTGCGCCGTCCCGATGCCGCACGTCTCGCCGAGTGGACCGAAGACGACAAAGGTCTGGGAAGCCTGCGGGCCGACGGCTACGCAGCCCATGTCTTCGGAGACGTGGACGCCGAAGGGAAAGGGACCGCGAGAGGATCGTCACCATCCTGTGGGAAGATCAGCGCGGAACGGAGCAAAGGGGTTCGGCCCTCATGAGCTTTTGCTCTGTTGCCTCATGTGGCCGCACCGGAGATCGGCATGACCGCGTGAGGCATTCCTGAAGGTTATGGTGAGGCATTCCAGCAGCACATGAGGACAACAGGCCGCGACCTCGGAGCATCACCCGCGCATCTGCGCAGGGTCCGCGCGCCGTCCGCCGGGATCTCGCCAGAGCTGAAACAGCCCTGAAAACCAGCCCTTCGCCGGACCGGACGCCGAGAAGAGGGAATCCTCGGAAAGTCTTCTGATGTGGCGTCTGTCTTGCATTGACGAGACGCGTTCCCTGCCGACGCTGGTTCGCAGGGGATTCAACTCGCAATGCCCACGTGCCCCAGGAAGCTCTGTGGTTGGTGGTGATTGCTTCATTGGCTCGAATGAGCACGCAAGGATAGAGGTCCACATGAGCGCCACCAAGCACACCAAAGGTTCCATTCCGGAAGAGATCAAGGCCATCACGCGCGAGCAATTCTTCACGCCGAAGAATTACGGCTCGCTGACGGGCAATGATCTCTACTGGATACTGTATCGAGCAGCGTCGGAGACGAACACGCTGACCGCATTCCGCGAGGAGGTGGTGCGGTTGCTCGACGAGAGGCTCGGGCCGGACACCTATATCGTCGTGCTCGACAGCAGCGAGAATGGGGGCGATGGCATCTTCTACAGGAAGAATCCACGGCTCCCCAATGACGTTGCCTGGGGAGGGACAGCCGGGGTTCTGCCCGGCGTCGTGGCCCGCCATGGCGTGAGTTGCTACGTGTTCTGGGGCTGAAGACGCTCGACCCGCCCTGCACGGGACTCCCCCATCCATCCAGCCCAGGCCGTGGGAGCCAGCTGCGCGCCAGCGCGACGGACCCGGCGCCCGGCGCCTCCTTCGCGCCTGGCGCTCCCCTTCCCTGGCAACTACGGTCGCGCGCATGTACCGCGACCCTCCTTCTGACGCCCCCCTCGTGCTCACGGCCATCAATGGCGTGGTCGTCGCCTACGACCGCCTGTCCGGTCGGCAGGTGTGGCGCTTCCAGGCCACGCTCCAGGGCGTCGAGCATGCGCCTACCCTCTGCGTCGTGGAAGGTCAGCGCGTGGTCAGCGTCAGCGCCAAGGAGGTCCGCACAGCGATGTTGAGCTGGACGGCCGCAGCCGAGGTCAACTGCCTCGACTACCTGACGGGCGGTCGTCTCTGGACCTGTGATGCCGTCGGCGAGAAAGGCATCGGCCTCTACACCGCCACGCTCCTCGTGAGTGGGGGCCAGGTGCTGGTCACGCAGGGAACGCAGCTCTTCGCCTTCTCGCTCCTGAATGGCACCCTCCAGTGGCAACAGCCTCTCCGCGGACTCGATGGGAGCGACGTCGTGAGGCCTGTGTCCCTCGCCCTGCCCGGCCATACCGCGCTGGTGGCTCATCGCTGAGCCCCCCGACGGCGACGACGCGGAAGGCCATCCCACAGAGCCGCAACCCCTCCAGAAGCGCCCCACGCCCCTCCTCGCGCCTGGCGCTCCCCTCCCCCGGGCAACCACGGTCACGCGCATGCACCGCGATCCCCTCCCGGCAGCCCCCCCCTCGTACTCACGGCCGTCAATGGGGTCGTCGTCGCCCGGATGCGGGAACGGCTGAGCGTGGGACAAGCCACTGTCACAGACAGATGTAACTGTAACAGCCCCGGTGTTTCACCGTAACACCCCGGGATCGCCTCGTTACGCTGGCGTTCGAGCGCAGAACGC
The DNA here is from genome assembly GCF_001189295.1 of Chondromyces crocatus. Taxonomy (NCBI): domain Bacteria; kingdom Pseudomonadati; phylum Myxococcota; order Polyangiales; family Polyangiaceae; genus Chondromyces; species Chondromyces crocatus. The sequence continues at coordinate 4,991,545 of NZ_CP012159.1, read as the reverse complement.
CGCGGAAACGCGCTCTCGGGCGACGTGGAGAGAGGGGCACGCAACAGTGCACCGCCCGCGTGAAGCCATCTTCGAGCAGGCACACGAGTTGCGGTAGGGCGGGAAAGTGATTCGCGCCGGGCGGAAGGACGACGTGCCTTCCGTGCGCGCGCCCGTGCCCCCCGAGGTAGAGGTCCATGCCCTCCGTCCTGCTCGTCCCCATGCATCTGGATGCCCTCGTCGTACCCCGAGGCGAAACCAGAGACCTCCACGCGCCGCTGGTCGACTTCACGAAGCTGCCGTTCACGTACAACACGACCGACCCACAGACCCAGAAGGTCTCGACGCACGACCAGCCGAACAGCACGACCCCCAGCATCGCCGACCTCGTCCTGACGGCGCCTTTCGACAACGCGAAGCTCACCATCACCGCGGGCATCCACCTGCACTGGGCCCTGCCCGACGCGCTGACGAACAGCAAGGTGGGTGACGACGCGGGACGACGCCTGTTCCCGATCGTTCCCAACCGCTGGCTCGTCAACCGCGTGCGCAACGACGCGACGATCGAGGCCCAGTGGGTCGTCGAGAGCGACTACCTCTACCCGGATCTCTCCTTCCAGAACCCGCCCCCCGACACCATCGCGGTGCAGTTCCCGTGCATCGACCCGGACCAGGGGCCGTATCAGCCCTTCCGACACATGGGGCGGGCCGTGGAGGCCTCCGCGTGGTCGCCGAACGGCAGCGGCGAGTACCTCGGCCAGTTCGAGGTGGGCGCCGATCCGATGGCCCTCACGGCCGTGGGCACCACCCCGTGGGTCGACAAACTCGACCACGTGAAGGCGTCCTTCGCAGCGTTCTATCCGAACTCCCACAGCGTCTTCGGCTTCCACGACACCACCGTGGACACCACGAACCTGGCTGGCCTGTCGTACGAGGTCATCGGGTTCTACGGCGATCTCACCCAGGATTTCATGGGGATCTGGCGTGCCAGGGAGTCCGATCCCTCGATGCTCCTGGAGGATCTGCAGAACGATTACGCCTGGTCGGTGGACGTCGGCGACGACGCCTTCCCGGACCGCACGGTCCTTTATTCACGCATGACGTTCGGCACCACGGACGCGACCGCGGTGAACCCGGCCGCGACGGGCAAGAAGCTCGACGTCTCGCTCGCGAACTCGGGGACCGAGGCGCTCTCGGCGTACCTGGCCAAGCAGCTCGCCACCACCGACGGCACCACCGACACCACCAGGACGCCCCTCTTCGAGCAGCAGCTCGAAGCGCTCGAATACGTCGACGCCCTCTCCACCCAGCGGCTCGATCAGGTGGCAAAGTTTCTCGAAGCGCGCCACCAGAAGGGGTTCACCTCGCAAGCGGGGGGCTTCGCCTGGTCGATTCGCCCCGCCAATCAGAGACAGGGGGAGAGCAGGAAGATCCAGACCCAGGTCACCCTCCCCGACGACCTCGCCCATCAGCTCAATCAGTTGAACGCACTCCAGGAGAGGTACAACCGGACCCAGGACGAGATCGCCTCCATGAGCGGGCGCCTCTTCCGCGACTGGGTCCAGCTCGAATCCACGCAGACAGAGCCGAGCGTGAACCACAGCAATGCGCTGGAGAGCCTCATCGGCACCGGGCTTTCCCCGCTGCGGACGCTCATCACCAGCACCGGGTTCATCCAGTGGAGCTGGGATGGCGCGAACCAGAAGATGGTCGCCACGCCCGAAGCGATCGTCTTCAGCATCGTCTCGGCCCGGAGCAAATACTACGGCCAGTACTACGTACCGCCCCTGAACGATGGCTCGCTGCTGCACAGCAACGCCGCGTGGCGCAGCGAGATCGAGAACTGCGGCCGCACGTGGGGCGCGAACGCAAAGGCCATCAACGAGCAGACCGGAGCGACCCAGGAGGGCAAGGTCTGGACGATCCCGGACGGCGACCTGACCTACCAGGTCACCGTCGCGCGTGGGGTCATGAACCTGGTCATCCCTCCGGACCCTTCCCAGCTCGCCTCGCAGCTCATCACGGCCATCGCCAGCTTGCGGGAGACGCTCGCCAGGGAAGCGTCCGGCTACGTGCTCATCGCGGTCCCGCAGCCGCGCTACTGGCAGCCCAACGAGCCCACGCTGCTCCTGGTCGGCGATGCCATTCGAACCACCCTGCGCCATGGCTGCGACGGTGATTCGAGCGACGACGGGTACTTGCATTGCCAGCACCTGCCGGACGTCGCAGACGACAGCCTGTCGAGCCTGCCCACGAACGCGGCGCTCCTCCAGCAGATCCGGGGGGTGATGGACGCCGCGTCCCCCTCGGCGGGCGGGGATGCGCCCGGCTTCACCACCTGGACCGCGCAGCCCTGGAACCCCGTGCTGGCCGTGTGGAACATGGAGTTCTTCCCCGACACCATGCCGGACGCGAACTACCCGGCCGACTACATCACGAGCCAGTACACCCTCCCCAGAGACCAGTCGGATCTCGCGCCCACGACCCCCCAGCGCGCCGCCTCGGACGAGCGGCCCTACGCGGGCTTCGGCATCCTGAGCCCCCACGCCCCGGGGCAGCTCCAGCGCTGGATCGCGAACCTCATCACCCGTGAGCACGCCTCGCTGCCCGCGCCCTATGACGACGAGTTCAACGGGCTGAACACCGAGGAAGCCATGAGCCTCCTGGATCAGTCGGCGGATGCGATCCTCGCGGCCTACCAGCCGACCAGCGCGACCGACCCCATCGTGACCGCGCTCCGCGCCCATTCGATGGTCGCGCGCATGCCTTGTCTGTCGCAGGCCTTCGGTGGGTTCAACGACACGCTCTGCACGGCCAACCGGGGGACCATGCAGCTCGAGATCGCCGACCCCACGACCACGAACGAAGACCTCCTCCAGGTAACGACGCAGGTGAACGGGACGGTGCGCGCCCCCCTGCTCACCGGGCCGCTGCCCATGAGTGACTTCACGCCCATCCGGAGCGGCCAGGCGAAGCTCGCCCGGCTGTGGGTCGTGGACGCCTTCGGCCAGGTGAACCCGATCTTCGACACCGGGCTCGCGCCGACGAACGCCACCTCGACGCAGCTCATGCCCACCAGCCTGGCAGGAACCGACTGCATGTTCCGGCTGCCACCGCGGCTCACGCAACCCGCGCGCCTCTCGTTCCGGTGGCTCTCGGGTGAGCCGGTGGGCCCCGACGACGACGTGGAGATGAACGCCCATCCGGCCACGACCCCCGTCTGTGGCTGGGTGCTCCCCAACCACCTCGACAGCAGCTTGATGATCTACGACGCCGACGGTGCCACGCTCGGGGTCGTGGACCAGGAGGGGCACTGGTCGTCGGCGCCGGGGCGGGCGACGCCGGTCAGCGTCGCGGACATCGCGAACCCGCACCTCCGCAGCATGGTCACCTACCTGACGAAGAGCGCGTCGGCGGACACCTCCTTCCTTCGCGCGCTCCTCCTCACGCTGGGCAATGCGCTCGAGAACAGCGACCCGGAGGACTTCGCGCAGCACAAGGCCATGGCCCTGCTCGTCGGGCGTCCGCTCGCCCTGGTGCGCGCCAAGCTGAAGCTGGAACTGAAGGGGTTGCCCGCGCGCGACGAGAGCCTGACGGCCTACAAGGCCAGCGTCGCCGGCTACGACGCCCACGACCCGACGACCCTCCAGACGAGCCCCACGCCGTGGACGCACGACTTCGACAAGGTGCTCTTCCCGATCCGCATCGGCGAGTGCGGCCAGTACAACGATGGCCTCGCGGGCTACTGGAAGGAGAATGACGACGGCTCCTACGCGGGCGACGTCTTCTATTCGACGCAGAGCGACGCACCGGGCCTCCCGGCGACGACTGGCGACCCCCGGAGCATCGTCACCGTGAAGGACGCCCCGGTGAACATCCCGCTGTCCGCCTCGGCGGACGCGCTGACCGTGGCCATGCTCCTGGATCCACGCGGCAAGGTCCACGCGACGAGCGGCATCCTCCCGACGAAGGCCCTCTCCATCCCCTCGGACCAGTACGCCGCGGCCCTCCAGGTGCTCACGGTGACCTTCCTGTCGGCGCCTCTGCTCACGACGCGAGCGATGTACGAGCAGCCGCCGGAGACACGGCAGCTCGAACTGCAAGTGCCGACGGAGGGAGGGTACGCGTGGTCGTGGCTCGAACAGAGCGGGGGACAGTGGACGACCTCCACGGGGTTTGCCCCTGTGGACACCACGGCGCGCTTCGCGGGGGAGCAGCTCCTCTGCGAGGGCTGGCTCGAGCTCGCCCCGACCAGCGACGCCAGTGACACCAGTGACACCAGCGAGGCGTGAGGAAAGATCATGGCAGCCGACGATCCCATCGACATCAACAACGTCACGCTGACGATCCCTGCACAGGTGCAAGGCCAGTTTCTGACGAACCTGGTCTACATCGACGACCAGCCGCAAGCGACGGACACCATCGAGGTCAGGCTGGCGACCCTGGACGACAAGAACACGGTGCAGCTCCAGACCAGCGCCGCCACGCAGGGCCAGAAGGCGAGCAGCACGAACTATCATTTCTATCTGCTCTTCTCGTCCGGCTCACTCGCCGCGCCCGAGGGCATCACGGCGGGCGACACGGCCAGCTGGTCTCTCTACGTGGATCCGCAATCGAAAGAGAGCGCCAACGGCGGCATCTGCGTTTACGTCCTCTATACCGGGCAATCTCCCATCGTCGTCGACAGCGCCGCCCACGTGCAGGTGGTGGCGCTGCAGAACTTCGGCGCGACGTCCACAAATGGGGCACGGCCGGACGTGGTGCAGTTCTCCTGGAATGACCAAGGGTGGGTCGATGATGCCAGTGACCCCTCGAATTACGTGCGCGTCGTGTCCCATCCCGACAGCGCGGCGGATCCTGGCAATGCACCCATCATTCAGACCATGAACTACCTACCCAGCGAGACCTTGAACGTGAACATCGTGACTTCCGGTACCGGTCAGGGCGCGCAGACGCCGACGCTCTACGTCTCCTTCGAGACGCCGAACATCGTCATCAATGACGGTACGACGCAGAACTCGTTGATTCTGCGGATCGTCAACCTGGGGCTTGCGGACATCCCGCTCGATCCGAAGACCACCCAGTTCGTCGTTTACCTGGACGGGAGTCAGTCGACCGGAGATCGCTGGGCACTGGCGACGCAAGCACAGCTCGAAGCCATCAAGGCCAGCGTGACGTCTGGCTTCACCGCGGGGAATGCGCGGGCCGATGGAACGGGCGCGAGCTGGACGATCACCACCACCAATACGGTCTTGAAGGCCCGAGGCGTCCTGGAGATCACCCTGTCGAACCTCGTGACCGGGCACGCGACGGGAGGGACGCCCTTGCAGCTCCGGTATCTCAGCATCCCGGGCTTCCCGGACGGGCTGATCCCGGTACAGATCCAGAAGCTGCCCATGCATTACACGGGCGACTTGCTCGACAAGGTCGGGATCGGTACAAAAAGTTCGCAGACAGCGCTGGACGTCCGTGGCCATACCCTCGTCAACGAGGGGTATGTCGGTATCGGCACGACGACCCCTCAAGCGAGCCTGGACGTCCATGGGAATGCCATCGTCACCGGGGGGAATGTCGGTATCGGCAAAGTGACGCCTCAAGCCCCCCTGGACGTCTCCGGCAATGCCCTCATCAGCATGAAGCTCGGCATTGGCACGACCTCTCCTGCGGCGTCGCTGGACGTGCATGGAGGTGCCCTCTTCAACGGGGGAAATGTCGGTATCGGCACGACGAGCCCCCAGGCACCGCTCGACCTCCGCGGGAATGCCCTCGTCAACGGGGGAAATGTCGGTATCGGCACGACGAACCCGGCCTACCCGCTCACGGTCCAGACGTCCGACGGGCAGTATGGCATCGCGCACAAGGCCGGAGCCATCGAGCTGGCGACCTGGGTCGGGGAAAACATGGGCTGGATCGGGACGAAGTCGAACCACAATCTCGCCTTCTTTGCGGGCGGTGGCGCCGCACAGATGACGCTGACGCCCGATGGCAAAGTCGGCATTGGCACCACGACCCCAGCGGCGACGCTGGACGTGAACGGCGCCTTCAGGCTGGCGCCTGGTCAGCCTGCGACAGGGCTGTTCCCCTTTCAGATCTCGAAGGTACAGAGGACGAACACCTTCCAGGCCGGCAGTAGCAACAACTGGAGCAGCAATGTCGACGTCACGTTCAGCCAGCCCGTCGCCACCGCGCTCGTGGTGACCACGGAGGTTCATGCCAATTACAACGGCGGGGCGGATCATGATGTCCAGAACTCCAGCTACAACGTGAGCTGGACCATCAGCGGGAACACGGTGACCGTGCAGTACCACGCCAATTTCTTCGACAAGACCGGCCATAGCATGGAGAATGTCTATTTCTCGTTCTGCGTCCTCGCTGTGCTGGAGGGCGCGGCGGCCTCAATCACGCCCCAGTAGACAGCCGACAACGGCGTAAGAGCACCGAACAGGACAGGGCCGAGCCGGCCAGAGTGACGCCGGTCCATCGAGTCGCAGGGTCGAGAGCGTGCCGCTGCGCGCTGGAACCCGAGCAACTCAGGCGGACGACGCAGCGCTCTCGGACGGCGACGGCAGCTCCTGTTCGGCGCTCCGAGCCTCACGCGAAAGGCACGAGCACAGCGATGACATCGTCGAAGTCTTTGAAGGATCTGACGAATGCAGATCTATTGCCCGCTCCCATCCACCAGAGCCTCGCGCTGGACGCCCAGGCCCCCGTCCCCGTCACGTGGTTGAAGACCATCAAGCAGGTCATCGAGGGCCCACCCGATCAGCCGATATCGTGGATCCCGCTCCAGAAATCGCTCGGCCCCTTCGATTTCGAGCAGGTGGGCCTCCAGCTCCACGATGACGAGACCCTCTGGGTCTACGTCGACGGCTCCTTTGCCGCTTACGGCTTCTCGGTCACGCCCAAGGGGCTCGCCGTCAGCTCACCGATCCACGACCTCTCGCCCGCGGTCCACCTCGATGGATTCGGTGTCGCCTACAAGAACGACGCCCTGACCCTGGGCCTCGCCCTCCAGCGCGCCCAGCGCACCGACGCCGATGGGAACGCAACCACCGAATACGACGGCACGGGCGCCATTCAGTTCACCGTGGGCAAGAGCGCGGTGGGCCTGAGCATCATCGGCTCCTGGGCGTCCTACGAGGGAACCCCCGCGCTCTTCCTCTACGGCGTCGTCGCGGTCCCCATCGCGTTCCCGCCGTTCTTCGACATCAAGGCCGTCTCTCTCGGCTTCGGCTTCAACAACTCCCTGTCCGTTCCCCCGATCGACAAGGTCACCGAGTTCCCCCTCGTCGCCGAGGCCATCGACGGCACGATGCAGCAGGTCGACGCGAAGGGATCGAACATGGCCTCGATCCTGAGCAGCGAACTCGACAGCCTCGCGAGCTACATCAAGCCCGTCCCCGGCGCTGGTTTTCTCGCGGTCGGCCTCAAGTTCTCCGCGTTCAGGGTCATCGATGGCTTCGTCCTCCTCAGCGCCGACCTCGGCGCCCACACCTTCGAGATCGATGTCCTCGGCGTCGCCGACCTCGTCGTCCCGTACGTCGAAGGCAAGCGCAAGGTCAGCCCCCTCATCGAGATGCGCATGCTCCTCGAGGCGAGCTTCGCCCCCTTCGACGGCTACTTCGGGATCATCGCCGAGCTCGACCCGTCCTCGTACGTCTTCATGAAGAGCTGCCACATCACCGGCGGCTTTGCGAGCTACGTGTGGTTCGCCCAGGAGCACGCCGGCGACTTCGTGATCACCCTGGGTGGCTATCACCCGCGGTACGTCGTGCCGTCCCATTACCCCACCGTCCCGCGCCTGGGCGTCGACTGGCAGATCGACAAGTTCACCCACCTCAAGGGCGACCTCTATTACGCCCTCTGCGCCCACGCGATGATGGCCGGCGGCTACGCCGAGATCCATTTCGACTGTGCGGGCGTCTACGCCGACTTCAAGGTGGGCGCCGACTTCCTCATCTCCTGGCAGCCTTACTACTACGACATCGACGTCGGCATCGACCTGCGCGGCGGCGTGGACTTCGTCGGGCCGATCGACGTCGGCGCGAGCATCCACCTCTGGGGGCCGGACTTCGGCGGCTATGCGTCCGTGCGCGTCCTGTTCATCACCATCACCGTCTCGTTCGGCGACCAGTCCTCGATTTACCCCCTCGCCGTCGACTGGGACGCGTTCCAGGACAACCTGCCCGACGACGACGGCATGTGCAGCCTCGCGGTCTCGACGGGCCTCCGCCAGCAGGTCACCGACACCGACGGCGAGACGCCGGTCTACGTCATCGACCCGAAAGCGTTCGCCATCAGCGCCTCCTCCGCCATCCCCACGAAGACGGCGACCTGCGGCCCGGACGACACGCCCATCGACCTGCAGGGCGCCTGCACGAACTTCGGGATCCCCGCGATGGCCGTCGCGAGCGGCGACCTGCTCGTCTCGCAGAAGCTCACCATCACCTACGGCGACGACGCGACCCCCGCCGAGGACCGCTTCGCCTTCACCCCCGTCGAGAGAAAGTCGCCCACCTCGCTCTGGGGCCAGCCGCACACGGTGCCCGGCCACGACGACCGGATCATGACCCCCGACGTGAACGATCCAGAGTTCGTCACCGAGAACGGCCACGACACGCTCGGCGGCTTCAGCATCGTCCCGGCCAAGGCCCCGAAGCCCGGCATGACGGCGCTGCTCGACGCGAGCGTGCTCCAGTACGACACGCTGCTACGCCGCGATGTCTACCAGTGGCAGCCCCTCGCCGCATGGGTCGACAGCGGCGAAGGCGACACGCAACGCCGAGACGACATCGCGGCCTCACTCGGCCCAAGCACCACCCGGGATCAAATCCTCGGCGCCATGGGCTTCGACCCCGCGGCCGACGTGCAGGTCGATCCCCAGGCCATCGCGACCAGCTTCGTCATCGCCCCGGCCGTCCACGCCCACTGACCCTCCCCTCGAAGAGAGATACCCCCATGAGCAAGGTCGAGTTCATCCAATCCCACGAGCCGCCGGTGGAGAGCGGGGTCTACAGACTCCACCTGGAGCAGCGGATCGCGCCCGCGAAGAGCACCGACACGAGGATCCCGACGCGCACCTATGCCCAGAGCATGGTCTTCTCGGTGACCGGCGAGCGCTTCGACTGGCTCGATCCACAGAGCCTCGTCGCGGTCTTCCCCGCCGACGGGAGCCAGGGCGACCACGCGAACGTGCTGCCCCACATGACGTTCACCCGCAGCACCTTGCCCTGGGAGCGGTCACCCGACGACACCGCCTCCGGCCTGGCGTGGCTCACGCTGCTGCTCTTCCGCGACACCGACGACGAGGTCCCCGCGCTGCAAACCATGACGGTCGGAGATCTCCTCGACGTCTCGAAGCGGCCAGAGAACGTCAAATTCCCGAGCATCACCCTGGAGCCGACGCAACGCGCGACGGACAAGGTCTGCGTCATCGACGTGAAGGCGAGCGCCTTGAAGAAGCTCATCCCCACGAAGAGCGAGGTGAGCCTGCTCGCGCATGTCCGGCTCCAGCAACAAGGCGACGGCATCGAAGGCGGCCCTGTGGCGACGACGATCTTCTGCAATCGCCTGCCCCAGTCGGGCGGCATGAGCACGGTCTACTGCGTCTCCGTGGAGCAGCGCTATCCGGACGAGAACTTCGACTTCCAGGGCGCGGGCGACGACGACTACATCCGCCTCGTCTGCCTGCAGAGCTTCTCGTTCTCGTGCATCTCGGGGAACTTCAGCGAGTTCCTGGAGGAGCTCGACTCCGGTCCCCTCACGCTGAAGGACCTCGCGAACGACCCCCAGAACCCCGCCCAGTCCCTTCTCCAGTCGGGGTTCGTCCCGCTCCGCCACCGCATGCGGGGGGGCGACAGGACGGTCTCCTGGTACCACGGCCCCTGCGGCACGGGCGCCGATCCGGACGAGATCCGGCTGCCCGTGCAGAGCGGCGATCAGCTCGTGCGCTACGACACGACGACCAGCCTGTTCGACGTCTCGTACGCCGCGGCCTGGCAGCTCGGGCGCATGCTCACCTTGAAGAACCAGGGCGTCTCGCTGTCGCTCTACGACTGGAAGCGCAACCAGGCCCAGGCGATCAAGCAAGGGAAGCAGCGCGTCCCCCACCTGCCGCTGAAGCCGCAGGCGATCAACACCGACACGCCGCGCCCCGTCGCCGCCTGGTTCCGCGACCTGAGCCTGCTCAGGTACATCCCCTTCAGCTACCTCGTGCCCGACGCGCGGCTCCTGCCCATCGAGTCCATCCGCTTCTTCACGGTGGACGCGCTGTGGATGGATTGCCTGCTCGACGGAGCCTTCAGCATCGGCCGGGTCACCGACGGCGACTGGAAGGTCGACGCGAAGACGCCGCAGAAGCACCCCTTCCGCAAGATGAGCGGCTTCTTCATGCGCTCGCAGGTGGTCTCGGGGTGGCCCGGGCTGCTCGTGGAGGGCTACAGCGAGGTGATCGACGATGAGGACGCCGTGCCCGCAGCCGACAAAGCGCTCCCGCTGCTGCGCATGGAGCGCCTCTCCGAGAACACGCTCCTCTGCCTCTTCGCGGGCGAGCTCGGGACCGTCGACATCCACCAGAAGCCGGAGACGCTGCACTACGGGCTGGAGGAGCCCACGGGCACCCCGCTCGCCTTCCACAAGCAGGTGCGTGACCTGACGACGGGCGACGTGCTCGACACGATCGACATCCCCTGGCAGGACGAGGATCTCGGCGTCGTCTCCGTCACGCAGTTCAACGCCGCGCTGGCGAAGGTGGCGAACGCGAACCAGGAGACCCCGACGACCTTCACCTCGGCCCAGTTCGGGATGGAGATGATGGAAGGCGTGCAGAAGGTCCGCTTCGCGCGCAAGGCGTGACGGCCTCGGGGGGCGGCTGTGCGCGCAGGACATGACCGCCTCGGCGAGGCAGCGCGGCGCTCTCGAATGGTGGCGCGAGGACGCTCGCCCCGCGCCTCACGGCCCCGCCGACGGCCCCGCCGAACGCGCCGCGCCCCCTCCCCGCTCCAGCCACCACCGGACGAGAAGCACCAGCAGCCCACCAGGGAGCCCACCGATCGCCACGGGGAGCAGGAACTCCGCAGTGAGCACCGGATCGGGGCGCACGCCGAGGTAGACCTCGGTGGCAGGCAAGCACCCGAGGCCGACGACCGCGAAGGCCACCGCGAAGAGCGCGCGCGCCCCCCAGGTGTGCCCTTGGCGCAGCCCCGCCAGGAGCGCGAGGGGAAGGACGAAGCAGAGGGCCTGCGCGAGGGTGCCCTCCTCGCCGAACCAGTCGGGGAACCAGCCCGCGAGCACCCCGGCGCCGACGATGCCGCCGGCAGCGGCGACCCCGAAGTCGATGGCCAGGTGCTCATCGCCCCGCCCCGCACGACGTGTCGGCACCGTGTCGTCACGACTGTCCTCGGCGCGACGCTGGGGCACATCGATGTACCGATGCACGAGGAACGCGATCGGCGAGACCATCAGCAAGCTGACCCCCACGGTGAGCCCGCTGGCGAGCAGCTCGTTAAAGACCCGGGAGGAGGCGAGGTGGAGCTCACGAAACGACGGATGCGGTCCGCTGTTGGAGACCACGCAAGCCAGGGCGAGCGAGAGACCGACGATGAGAAGGAGGAAGGCGAAGCTCCTCAGGGTGCGGTCGGTGTTGCGGGGGATCGCCATGGTGGCTGGCTCGGGCGGGGTGGGTCAAAGGACGACGCCACGGAGATGCGCCAGGTCCCGGCGCGACGCAACATCACCCGATGCTGGCGCGCGGGATCTCGTCACTCTGGTACCATCGCTGCGCCGCGCTCGAAGGCTTGTCCCGATCGAGGCAGTCTGGCGTGCGGAACGTGCGCATGGTCGTCCGGTACGCCGCGCGACGCTCGGCGTTGATGTCGTTGTCCCTGCCGCCACGTACGAGACGCGTGACCTCGTCGACCGTGGAATTGGCGTCGCCCTTGTCCGCTTCGGGATTGAGCGTCGCCTTCCAGTACCAGTAGGCCATCGCCGAGATCATGCCCCCCCGCGGCTGACTGACCTGATCGCTGTTGTTCATGATGTCCAGCCCGTGGCCTGGATACCGTGAGTTCATCGTATTCTGGACGCCTTGAAACGTTCCCCGCCCGGTGATCTGGATGTAGCCGTGGCCGCGGAATCGCCAGCCATCACCACTCGCGACGTCACCATTACCGTTACGCCCTGCGTAGACCCGATTTGCAATCGCCTCGGCATCGCGTGTCTCCTGGGGCGCATCCACGAGCGCGCCAAGATCGGGGTATTGACCGAGCAGGTTGCGACTGGGCCAGAGATTCTGGATGTTTCGTCTCGAAAACCTCGTGTCCTCCGTCCTTGGATTCAGAGCGTTCCCCGACTCACCAAGGACCTGTGCAAAGAAGTGAGCCTTGCGTAGACAGCGAATGAGCTCGAAATTCTCGTAGCAGCCATTGAAGGCGTCGCGCACGGTGTCGACGCGATCCGCAGGAGCCCTGGGAAACATCTCCTGGAGTTGCGCCGAGGTGATCCTGGCATGGCAGCGTGGGCACGACGCATTGCATCCGGCGACCAGCGCGCGGACCGTCTGCGAAGCGGACTGGCCTTCTCTCGGGTCGGTGGGGGAACAGCTCATCGATTTCGCTCCATGGCCGCGAGGGTGTCGCGGATCGTTCTCCTCATTTGCTCCTCGAACCGAAGCGACCGGAGGGCAGGCGACGCGCTGGTCTCGTCGGCGAACGCATGCGCGATCCAGGGGAGGCTCGGATCGCGGGTGCAGCCCTGGCCGTAAAGGAACATGCACGAGACGAGAAGCAGGATGTCCCATGGCGTGTCGAGACCATGTCGCGCCGCCTCTTCGGTTGCCTCCGCGACCAACGTGCGAAGCGCCAGCTCACCCACGAAAGCGAACTTCTCCGGGTGGACGTGCTTGAAGCGCGTGAGCGCCATGCGCGTCACATCGTCCCGCTGGCTCGATAATGGCCTCGACATGAGATCCGAGAAGCGGCGCAGCGCGGAACAGAGGGCTTGGTCACCGGGGCCTCGGATCACCCTCAGCGCGTCCCTGGCTGCGCCGTGGAGCCCTGCCGCGCAATCCATCTGCTCGATGTCAGCGCCCCGTGGTCGGGTCTCCCCCGCGCGGGTGAGCAACATGCGCGCCCACGGGTACTGCACATCCGCGTCGAAACCGTGGCCGAGAAGGAAGCCCAGTTCGATGAACAGGCGCACCGGCCCTTTCAGCGTGAAGCCGTAGTCCGCAGCCCGGGCGATGGCTGCGCGGACGATCGCCACCTGCCCCCCTCGATCGATGGCGGCTTCGATCCAAGGCGATAATACCGCGCAGTGCTCGACCATTTCCTCCTCGAAATCGTGCAAGGCCGCGTGCTCGAAGATCGCGAGCTGGTCTGCGTGAATCCGGAGCATCGAGCCTCCAGGGGCTGGCCATCCGTCCGTCGGGAGGGACGCTCGAGCTTCACCCCTGTGCATCCTCCATGTCAACGACGTCGGAGCCCTGGCACGACACGGCGACGGAGCGTGTCGTCCACGGTGGACGCACTGGAATCGTAGGGTCAAACGCCCGGTGATGCTGGAGCTGTCCTCGGACGAGGCGCTGGTTCTCTTCGACTGGCTGAGTCGTTTCAATGCGTCGGAGGACCAGGAGTTCGCCGACCAGGCCGAGCAGCGTGTCCTCTGGGACCTGGAGGCCATGCTCGAACGCACGCTCACGGCGCCGCTCGATCCGAACGATGAGGTCCTGCTGGCCGCCGCTCGGGCCAAGGTGCGTGATGTGGAAGTCGGACGTCGAGGGGCGGCGCTGCCCGGTGCTGGCGGGACATCGGCCTCCCCTGCGCTGCACGCCCGATGCACACCAGGGCATGATGGCCCGCGGAACTGCGGTGGTCGGACGCCGACGCACCCGCTTTCAGCGCGGAAGCCTCGGGGGCGTCGGCCGGCGACGGTGGCGCTCTCGCTCCAGCCTCGCGAGCGCTCACGGCCACGCGCAGGATGTCGTGGTGTAGCCCGTCGTCCGCGGCCGACGCACCGGCTCTCCCTCCGAAAGCCGCCCGGTCAGCCGCCGACGCACCCAGTTTCGCAGCGAAACTGCCTCTGTCGGGGGTCGCCGACGCACCCAGTTTCGCGGCGATACGGGCCGTGTCGGCCGCCGACGTCCCCAGTTTCGCGGTGACCCCTCCCCGCGCGCTGCCGACGTACCCAGTTTCACGGTCCAACCCGAGGCGGCCGCGCCGACGCACCCAGTTCACGGCCTCGAACTCCTGGCGGGAGGCGCCGACGTCCCCAGTTTCGCGCCAGAACTGCTGGTGGGGTGACGCCGACACACCCGGTGTTTGCCCCCGGATGGCGTCCTGCAGAGGCCGGGGAGTCGGTCAGGAGGGTGAGCCAGGGAGGGGTCGCCGTCCGCGCGTGGGGGCCAGCCGCTCACGTTCACGATGGACGGCGGAAGCTCCGGGACGGCAGGAGGGACCCTCGTCAGAGGCAGGCCCCGTCAGAGGCAGGCCCGGTCAGAGGCAGCACCTGTCCGAGGAGGGACGAGCCGAGGAGGGACCGAGCCGAGGAGGGACCGAGCCGAGGAGGGACTCTCAGAGGCCACCCTCGTCCAAGGAGGGGCTCCTCGTCAGAGGCAGCAGCTCGTCAGAGGCAGCAGCTCGTCAGAGGCAGCAGAAGGTGGTCGGGGTGTCGGCGGTGACGCGGCCAGTCGGGCTGCCGCCGCGTGGGGTGCAGGCGCCGGGTTCGTTGACGGTCCAGCTCAGGGAGAGGCTGCGCAGGCCACCGGGGCTGACCTGGTCGTTGCACCTTGTTGGCCCGAGCTCCGAAGTCAGCTCGACGACGACATCGTTGCATCCCGGATCACTGAACCCGAAGAGATCGGCCCTGCACGCGCTGACCGAGGGGCCTTCACACGTGCAGGAAGAGCACGCGAGCGATCCGTCGATCCCTTCGAAGAACACGCGCCGCTTCGGATACCCGGCGGGGCAGGTGGGCTCGTCACCGCGGGTGTACACACACTGATGGAAATCGCCTTCGGCGCGGGGAGCACACCACTGCACTTCGTCCTGGCAGACCCGCGGGCCGTCTTCGTTGGCGCAGGCCATGGCGTGGAAGTCCCAGCTGAAGTCTCCTGTCGAGGGGACCGGACCGAAGTTGGGCTCGCAGGCGGCCACACGCGTCGTGGATGCGCTGAGCGAAGCAACATCCGCTTCAGCGATGGCGGGCACGTCGAGGCACGCGCCGTCCCAGACCGCCGGGATGGGCAAGTGGAGGTCGTCGTCGCGCGGCTCATCACCCGTACACACAGGCTGATCGCTGGCGGCGATGGTCGTGGGCGCCATGCACGTGATGGGTCCGCAGGAACAACGTGGGCAGCCGCGCTCCACGTTGAGGCCGTCGTAGCCTTGATACACGCGCGACGGGGCGTTCCCTGGGCAGGGCGGGGGCTCGACGTTTCTTGGCGCGGCCCACACGAGCACAGGTCCGGCCCAGCCAAACGGCGCATCCGGAACGCACTCTCCCTCGGCCTCGATGCAAGGATGGCAGGGGTCGTTGCAGGTCTTGCAGGGATCGGGGCAGGTGTAGATCAGGACCCGTCCAAACCTGCAGGAAGCAGGGATCAAGGCAAAGAGCAGGGCCAGCATGCCGAGGGCAATTCCTGCCTGGGTCCTGCTGCGGAACCGCTGATGACGTCGTGGTCCCTGAAAGCGTCTGGAGATCATCGCGTTGCCTCGCAGCAGAAGGTCGTCTGCTCGTTCGTCCACACCTCGCCGCTTGGGCTACCTCCCGAAGGGTCACAGCGGCCGGGGTGCTGCTCGTACCACCTGGCGTTGATGCTCCCCAGGCTGATGGGGCTGGTCCCGCCCAGCGAGCCGCTGCAGGGAGAGCGGTCGAGATCCGTGGAGTTGCCTCTCCACTTGCCTGGGGTCATGTCGCACGCCGGGAGATCGAACCGTCGGAGCAAGGCGTGGCAGTCGCCGTCCATCGGTTCACCGCAAGCGCACGCCGTGCAGCCCAGCGAGTTCTCGATGTCGTGGTGAAACACCCGTCGTTCGGGATGGTGCGCTGGGCAAGGGCCAGGTTCGCCTCGGCGCCACAGGCACTCCTTGAAGCCAGCGGGTGGGACTTGCTCTGCTGGTGGCACCGGGTCTTCAGGCGGCGTGCTGCCAGCGCTGCAAGCGCGCGCGTGCGTCGCCCAGACCGGCTCTGCCACGATCGGCTCCGGGCCGGTGCGGGGCGTACACGGGGCCAGCGTCGTGCTCAGGTACTGGACCGAGCTGTAGGTCCCCGCGGGGATCGTGGGGTGTGTGACGCAGGAGCCGTCCCAGGGATCCGGAGCGAGAAAGGGCGTGAACTTCGGGTCGGGGACGTCGTGCGCGTTGCACATGAACTCGTCCCACACGACGATTCCCGCAGGGAGCTTGCACTCGGCAGGGCCGCAGGCGCAGGAGGGGCAGCTCTGCTTTGCGGACAGGCCGTCGATGCCCTCGAAGACGACGTGGGGAGCCCAGGCAGGGCAGCCTGGTGCGGGGTCGTCGGCGTCGCCCCACCAGAGGAGCACAGGGGGCTCCCAGCCGAGCGCGTCGGTGTCCTCGCAGGCGCCGTCACGGCAGGGATCGCAGGGGGCCGTGCAGCAGGCGCCTTCGCAAGGGGCTCGCTGTTCGTCCGCACGTCCGCAGGTCACCAGAGCGACGAGGCTGCAAGCCACCACCAGGAGCTGAAGTGATTTCACGGAGTGGGAGTATTCGTGTGACGTCCCGGCGTCGGTCAAGGCATTGAGCTGGTGTATGGCGAGGGACTGGAACGAATTTCTCACCCGAGTGTGGGGATGGATGGTTCACGGGCGTTTTCGAGGCAGAGAACAATGCCGACAAGCAATGGGGTGCTCTGCCGTCCACGCTCCCCATGGATCGACTTGGAAGGTTCGCGTGGGAAAAACACGACGAGTCACACAATGGATCAAACCCACGAGGCAGCCCGTTCCATACCGCTGCTCGGTGGGCCCAACGTTCGGGACCCCAGCTCCCCCCGCGAGCACGCCAGAGGCTTTCCAGAGGAGCTCAGGGATGGATCATGACCCTCCCAGAGAGGCCTGTTTCGCTGGATCATCGTCGACCCAGATGCGTGCCGTTGTGCATGGCAACGACCCCTGACCGAACGGAATACACAAGCTCCTGGTAACCGGTCAGTCCGGGCGTGAGGGTACGGTATGTGCAATTGGCCTGGAGACGCCGCGTGCTTCTGATCGTCGGCCAGGAGGGCTTTCCGTCGATGCGCTGGATGAGTCCTCGCCTCTCTTCAGGGATGGCGCTCGCCCTGCTTTGCGCCTGCAATCCGCCTGCTCCTTCCCGGGATTCCTCTCAGGGAATGGGAGGCCATGACGCACATGCAGGAGCGGATGGAGCCTCGACGACGAGCAGCACGGCTGGCGCGCCTTCCGGTGGTGGACATGGCGGTCGCGACGATGCGCAGGCCGGGACCGGCGGTGGTAGCGGCGGCATCCACGGGGGTGGGGCTGGTGGCCATGGCAGCGCAGGTGCCGGTGGCAGCGGCGGTGCCGGTGGCAGCGGCGGGGCTGGTGGCCATGGCAGCGCAGATGCGCAAGGCGCAGGAGGGGGCCAAGGGGGTGCATCCACGGTCACCGTCTGCCTTCCTCAGGGCGCAAACGGTCCTCCCGCCCCTTCGGGGACGCCCTGCCCCGATGCCGACCCGTGCAATGGGGACGAGGCGTGCGACGGGGCGGGCCATTGCGCTCCAGGAGCGCCGCCCGCGATTGACGATGGGAATCCCTGCACATTCGACGCGTGCGATGCCGTGAATGGCATCACGCACACGGCTTGCGCGCCGCTCGATCGCACGGTGGCGTCTTTACCTGCGGACGGCCTCGCGTTCCTGCTCGAAGGCGTCGATCCGATCCAGCCTGGCGCCGATCCGAGCATCCTTTCTCCGCGACGCGCCGCCGGGCTTCGAGGCACGGTGCGCCGCGTCGACGGCGACCCGTTGCCCGAGGTGACCATCTCCGTGCTCGATCACCCGGAGTACGGGACGACGCGCACGTTCGCCGATGGCGGCTTCACCATGGTGGCTCGAGGGGGCGGGTCGCTCGTGGTGACCTACGAAGCTGCCGGCTTCTTACCAGCGGCGCGTCGGGTCGACGTTCCGTGGCAAGGCCATGCGCTGGCTCCGGACGTCGTGCTCGTTCCGCTCGATCCGCAGGTCACGCGGCTCGATCTCGACACCGCCCCTCCCTATGCCGAAGCCCGCGGCAGCGTCGTCACCGACGCGGATGGCACCCGCCAGGCGACGGTCCTGTTTCCACCAGGCACGACGGCCGAGCTTCTGCTGCCGGATGGCACGCTCCAGCCGCTCTCCACGCTCAGCTTACGCGCCACCGAGTACACGGTGGGAGAGCACGGTCCAGCCGCGATGCCGGGTGAGCTGCCGCCGACGAGCGGGTACACGTACGCTGTCGAGCTGAGCGCGGACGAGGCGCTCGCCGTGGGGGCGGTGAGCGTGGTGTTCAACCAAGCCATCCCGTTCTACGTCGACAATTTCCTCGGGTTTCCCGCCGGTACGGTGGTGCCGATGGGCTACTACGACCGCGCGCGGGCAGCGTGGGTCCCTTCGGACAATGGGCGTGTGATCGCGATCGTCGATGTCCTCTCTGGCCTTGCGACGCTCGACACGGATGGCGACGGGGCGGCCGACGACAGCGCCACGCTGGACCTCCTGGGCATCACGCCGGAGGAGCAAGCGAAGCTCGCAGCACTCTACGCACCCGGGCATTCGCTGTGGCGGGTGCCGATCCAGCATTTCACGCCATGGGACGCGAACTGGCCGTACGGGTTTCCGGCCGATGCGTGCGTGCCCTTGAGCCTGACCTGCTCGATGGAGGGGGGCGAGGGTGGGGACGGCGGCGAGGAGAACCGGAATCCCGACCGGAGTGAGCCGGAGCCCGCGGCCTGCGAGGAGCAAGGCTCGATCATCGACTGCGAGAACCAGGTGCTCGGGGAGGCGCTGCCCATCGCTGGGACGCCGTTCTCGCTGCACTACCGGAGTGATCGCGCGGCGGGTCATGCGGCGCGGAGCACGCTGACGATCCCGCTCGCGCGTGGAGGCGTCCCCGCGTCGGTGAAGCGCATCGAGCTGCACGTCGAGATCGCGGGGCGGCACATCGAGCAGTCGTTCGCTTGTCCTTGCGCGCCGAGCAGCGAGACGACGTTCTCGTGGGACGGCAAGGATGCCTTCGGTCGTGAGATGCAGGGGGAGCAGCCGATCACGGTGCGGATCGGGTACGCCTACGAGGGGGTGTACCTGGCACCGCGGGACTCGGCGCCAGCCTTCGGGGCGTTCGCGAGCGAGGACATCGCGTACAGCCGCACGCGCAGCGATGTCATCGCGTGGAAGCGATGGCGAGGTCGACTCGGGGGGCTCACGGCGTCGGCGCTGGGGCTCGGCGGTTGGACGGTCGATGTACACCACGTCTACAGCCCGAGCGCGGAGGTGCTCTACCTGGGGGATGGACGGCGGCAGACGGGGGCCGCGCTGGGGACCGAGCTGCGCACGGTGGCGGGCAAGGGGGGGACCACAGGGGCGCTCGGGGATGGAGGGCTCGCGATCCAGGCGCCGCTGGATACGGTCTCCGGGGTGGCGGTGGGGCCGGATGGGAGCGTGTACCTGAGCTCCACGGGGCAGGCGCGCATCCGGCGAGTCGATCCGGAGGGGCTCATCTGGCCGGTCGCGGGCACAGGGGTGAGCGGTGGTGCGGGAGATGGGGGGCCGGCCTTGCAGGCGCAGGTCCAGGCGCCGAGAGGGCTCGCGCTGGGGGCGGATGGGAGCGTCTACATCGCAGAGCAAGGTGGCCATCGGGTGCGCAAGATCGCGGCGGATGGGACGATCACCACGGTCGCTGGGAGCGGCACGGCGGGTTTCTCGGGGGACGGGGGGCCGGCGACGCAAGCGCAGCTCCGGAATCCGCTCAGCGTCGCGGTGACCGAGGATGGAACGCTGTTCATCGCCGACACGCAGAACCACCGCATCCGGCGGGTGGGGCCGGATGGGACGATCACCACGGTTGCGGGTACCGGGACGGCGGGGTTCTCGGGGGATGGGGGGCTGGCGACGGCGGCACGCCTCGGGAGTCCGCGAGGGGTCGTGGTCGCGCGTGATGGGGGGTTGTTCGTCGTCGACCACGACAACCACCGGATCCGTCAGGTCGATCGGCGCGGAAGGATCACGACGTTTGCGGGAACAGGCATCGCAGGAACGACGGGGGATGGCGGGCCAGCGCGGGCGGCTCGGCTGCGGAATCCGACGGCTGCGGTGCTGGACGCGGAGGGGACGCTCCACGTTGCAGATAGCACGGGCTACCTGATCCGGAGCATCACGCCGGATGGGGTGATCCAGCCGGTCGCGGGGACCGGGAGCTGCTGCGATGTTCCGCTGCCTGAAGGGGAGCGCGCCCTGAATGCGCGCGTCGGGACCATCGCGCAGCTCGCGCTGGGACCGGATGGCGGTCTGTACACGGCCGAGATGGTGCTGCACCGGGTACGGCGGATCGCGCGATCGCCACTGCCCGGGGTGGCGCTCACGGAGGTGGCCATCCCGACCGAGGATGCCCGGAAGGCATACGTGTTCAGTGGGACGGGGCGGCACCTGCGCACGATCGATGTGCGGACGGGGGCGACGCTGCTAGGGTTTCAGTACGATCAGGCGGGACTTCTCACAGCGATTCAGGATGGAGATGGCGCGCTGCTGACGATTTCGCGGGGGTCCAGCGGGACGGCCACGGCGCTCACTGGAGCGTTCGGGCAGACCACCACGTTGAGCATCGATGCCGTAGGGTTGCTGGCTGCTGTCAGTAACCCCGCCAGCGAGAACACCACCCTCGGCTACGACGCCCGCGGGCTGCTCACCCGACGCACCGATGCGCTCGGCCGTGAGCACACGTTTGCGTACGACGCCCTCGGGCAGCTCACGCAAGACAGCGATCCTGCCGGCGGCAGCAAGACACTCACGCGCAGTGCGGTCGGCAATGGGCGTAGGGTGAGTGTGACGACGGCACTCGGACGGAGCACCACGTATGCGGTCCAGCGTCCGGGGGCGGCTGACGTGCAGCGTAGCGTCACGAGCAGCGCCGGGCTGATGGGGACGCGGGGTCCAGGTGCCGCTGGACAGACCACGATGCAGCTTCCGGACGGGCGCACGGTGCGCTGGTCGCTGGCGCCCGATCCGGTGTTCGGGATGCTGTCGCCTTACCGGAAGCAGGAGATCCTCACCACACCAGGTGGCCGGGCGCTCACGGTGACGCGCTCACGCAGCGCCACATTGTCGAACCCTGCCGATCCGTCGAGCTTCGTCGCCCTTCAGGACATCACGAACATCAACGGAAAGTCATTCGTCGACGTATTTGCGCGAGGGACACGGACGACGACACGCACGACACCGGCGGGCCAGAGCTTCGTCACGACGGCGGATCTGCAAGGTCGTGTCGTGCAGATCGTGGTAGCAGGAATTCATCCCGTGCAGCTCACCTATGGGCCGCACGGGCGCCTCGACGCCATGACGCAGGGGATGCGCACCATCACGCATGCCTACGGTCCGCACGGGTTTCGGGTCAGCACGACCGATCCGCTCGGGCAGGTGGAGGGGTTCGTCGTCGATCCGGTGGGGCGCGTGCAGGAAGCACTGCGGCCGGATGGTGACGTGGTGCTCTACGAGCATGACCTCGTCGGGAACCTGGTCTCGGTGACGCCGCCCGGCCGACCTGCGCACAGCTTCGGTTACACGGCGCTCGATCTGCGTGCGTCGTACACACCGCCATCTCCGGCCGCTGGACCGACGACACCAACGCAATGGAGCTACGACCTCGACGGCCAGCTCGCCACGACGACCTTGCCTGGCGGCGCGGCGCTGACCCATGCGCGGGATGCGGCGGGGCGCCTGTCCGCGCTCACATCCGGCGCGGGAACCGTCTCGCGCACGTACCACCCGACCACTGGCAAGCTGGCGACCCTCACCGGGCCGGCCGGGGCTGGTTTGAGCTTCATCCACGATGGGGAGCTGCTCACCGACATCTCCTGGACAGGCGCCATCAGCGGCACCGTGCATCGGATCTACGACAACGATCTGAAGCTCGCAGAGGAGCAGGTGAACGGTGGGTACGCGGTGGCGTTCGGGCGAGATCCCGATGGCCTGCTCACCAGCGCTGGACCACTCACGCTCACACGCGATTCCCAGAACGGTTTGCTCAAAGGCATCACCGTCGGGCAGGTGGTCGAGACGCTGAGCCATGATGCTTACGGCGAGATCATCGGGCGGAACGTCGTTGTCGATGGCTCTCCCTTGATGACGGTCGCCTACAGCCGTGATCTGCTGGGTCGCATCGTCGAGAAGACCGAAACGCTGAACGGAATCACCCACGTCATCGGCTACGACTACGATCTCACAGGGCGTCTGCGCGACGTCTACCTCGACAGCAGCTTGGCGCTTCACATCGATCACGACGAGAACGGGAATCACCTCGCTCGTGTCACGCCCGATGCCACGGTCGAGGGGCACTTCGATGCGCAGGATCGTTTGCTCTCTCAAGGGGACCTCGTCTTCACCTACGACGATGCGGGCCCCCTTCAAAACCGCATGGATACCGCCACCGGTGACACCACGCACTACAGCTACGACGATCTCGGCAACCTGCGGCAGGTGACGCTGCCCAGCGGCTCGGTGGTCGACTACGTGGTGGATGGCCTCGGACGTCGTGTCGGCAAGAAGGTCGACGGCACGCTGGTGCAGGGCTGGTTTTACCGTGACAGGCTCCAGCCGGCTGCCGAGATAGGCCCGAGCGGCGCGGTCGTTGCCCGCTTCATCTATGTCGACAGGATCAATGTCCCGGAGGTGATGCTCAAGCAAGGCGCGGTGTATCGGCTCATCACCGACCACGTCGGCAGCGTGCGGCTCGTCATCGACGCTGCCACAGGAGCGATTGCCCAGCGGATCGACTACGACGCCTTTGGCCGCGTCCTGCTCGACACCAACCCGGGCTTCCAGCCCTTCGGCTTTGCGGGGGGACTGTACGATCCAGACACGCATCTCGTGCGGTTTGGCGCGCGCGACTACGACCCTGAGACGAGCCGATGGACCGCCAAGGATCCACTCCTCTTCGACGGCGGTGATGCCAACCTCTACGCCTACGCGCTGGGGGATCCGATGAACCGCATCGATCCCACCGGCAACTACGCTGAGGCGGTCAAGTGGTTCGGCGTCGGCGTCGGTATCTTCCAGGCTCCGCTCCTGCTTCCTGCTGTGACCGCCACCACTGGCATTCTTGGTCTCTGCCTCATCATGAGTGTCGCTCTGTCCAGCGATGCGGCATCGGACGACCCTGAGCTTGAGCGCTGTCTCAAGCTGCAGGAGTTCTGCCTCCAGGACCCGTGGCAGCCGGAGTGGAACCGTGGAACTTACGGCAATCGAAAGGACTGCGGTGGCTGTTTCAGAGAATGCAAACGCGCAGGCGCCTGGCCATTTGATCGATGTCCACTCCCTGGAGATTACAACTGATGCAGGACTTGCCTCTCTGCGATGAGTGCCATCAGAATCCTGGTCTCCAGCAAGATGTGGAGGGACGGAGCCTACGACTGTGTGACCGATGCGCCGATCTGCTTCGTGTACGTATGGCCTTCGACGAAGCTGTGATGGATGTCATCAGATTGACGGACTCCTCTCCAGATGAAGCACTCCGACTGCTGGATCACTTGAATGAGGAGAATGCGCTCCAGGATTACGATGGATGGCTACAGAAGAGCATCAAGTCCCAGCGAGCCCTCATCTTCGCGACCCGCAAGCGTTATCACGAGGCGCGCAACGAAATTCTCTCCATTCCAACCACACTTCTGCGGACAGCAGAGGAGCGCACAGAGCACACACTGGAAAAGGCATGGGTACTGAGTCTATGCGGGGAACACGGTGAAGCGCGGCAGGAGATTGAGGAGGCATTGGTACAGAACCACGGTCTATCGCCGAACTCTCGTCTCCGCCTGTTGACGAAGCTCGTCGAGTTCATGGATCCCAAGGATGACGCTCTCCCCGAGTCGCTCAGCACGCTTTCCGCTGAGGTCATCCAGGAGCTTGGGATTCCGGTTCGGAAAGAGCTGCAAACGAAGGCTCCTGTCGACGCCATCCGGTCAGCGGATCGGCTCTTTCGCGAAGCCGGACATCGGTACGCGAGTCTCATGGCTCGTCTGGTGCAGAAGACGCCCGATGAGCGCACTGCAAGCATGCAGAGATTCGCCCAGATCGAGCCTGTGGGATTCTACCGGCAGCTCGCCTCGCGATTTGCCAGGAAATAACCCTGCGCCATGTCGATGGACTGCTCGCCCCCCTTCACACGTGGTCCCCGGAGCGGGTTGCTCACGCAGCGCGCCGTGGACTGATGGTCGCCGGCAGGCAAAAACATCGACGTGGCGAGAGGAGTCCGTTGCAAGCACGCCCCCCGACGATTCACCTTCGAGCCGTCCATGAAACGACACGTACCTGAGCCTTTCTTGCGTGCGCTCTCGCTGGTCCGCACGCGCGTCACCGACTGGAACGCCTATCCCTTCTCGATCGCGGCGATACGCTCGCTGGAACAGCTGGAACCGCTGCCGCTCCATCCGAAGGTCACGTTCCTCGTCGGGGACAACGGCTCGGGAAAGTCGACGCTCATCGAAGCCATCGCGGTTCTTGCTGGCCTCAACCCGGAAGGCGGAACCCGCAATTTTTCGTTTTCCACGCGCCGCTCCGAGTCGGAGCTTCACCGGTGCGCACGATTGGTGCGAGGAGCACGACGGGAGCGGACGGGGTTCTTCTTGCGCGCGGAGAGCTTCTTCAACGTTGCGACGGAGATCCAGCGTCTCGATGTCGTGGATGCTTATGGTGGCCGGGACCTCCATGAACAGTCGCACGGGGAAGCCTTCGTCGCGCTGTTGAAGCACCGGTTCGGTCCGAACGGTTTGTATGTGCTCGATGAGCCCGAGGCGGCGCTCTCGCCATCCAAGCAGCTCGTCCTCCTCGCCAGGATGCATGACCTCGTCTCGCGCGGAGGATCGCAGTTCGTGGTCGCCACCCACTCGCCGATCGTCATGGCGTATCCAGACGCGCAGATCTATCTCCTCTCCTCGGAGGGGATCGCGCCAGTTCGCTACGAGGAAACGGAGCACTACCAGCTCACGCGGGATTTTCTGCTCCACCGGGAGCGATATCTCGAACGGCTCTGCGATTGAGTCCGAGGCGCGGAAGGGGGCGACGCGAAGTTCGCAAGCGCGGTTCGATCAGCGCCATTGCAATGCCCGGTGGCCTGCAGTGAAGTATTCCTCTCGCGCCAGGGTCACACCGAAGGCGATGTCGCCGAGGGCTCGGCAGGTCGCGAACCAGCGCGCTCGGTCCACGAGAAGGTCGTCGTGGTCACCGTAGGCGTCGCTCCTGGGAAACCGGAAGATGTGCTGGCCGGAGACGTCGAAGATGGCCGTCGAGGGGACGATGGTGGTCGGGCTCGAGGTGCGCTTCAGCTCAGAAGGAGACAGCCGGGAGGTTGTCGCCCATCTGGGATGTCGTGGTTCCACGGGCGTTGGTGTCGCCGAGGCCGAGCTGGCCGCTGTCGTTGCGGCCCCAGCATTTCACGGTGTCGTCGTCGAGGCGTGCGCAGGTGTGGGCCACGCCGGCCTGGATCTGGACGGCCTTCTTTCCCTTCCCGAGGTCGACGGCGAGCAGCGCGTCGCCCATCTCGCCAGGTTCGTCGCCAATCTGTCCGCTGGCGCCCACGCCGAGGCAGCCGGTGCCGTTGTCGTACCCCCAGCACTTGACGGAACGGTCGTGGAGGAGGGCACAGGTGTGCGAGGAGCCAGCGGTGATGGCAATGGCCGCTTTGCCCGTCCCGAGGTCGACTCTCGGGAGCGCGTCGCCCATGTCACGCGTCCGGGTGCGCTGCTCGGTATCCCCGAGGCCGAGCTGGCCGTCGTTGTTCACGCCCCAGCATTTCACGGTGCCGTCATCGAGGAGCGCGCACGTGTGCATGCCTCCTGCGGCGATGGCCGTGACCGTCCTTCCCCGTCCGAGATCGATGGGGGGGAGCGCGTCGCCCATGCCGTCGGGATCATGACCGATGTCATGGAGGCTGCCGGTCCCCGTCAGGGAAGCGTTTCCCCAGCATTTGACGCGGGCATCATTCAAGAGCGCGCAGGTGTGCTCGTCGCCCGTGGCGATGGCCACGGCCGTCTTTCCCGTGCCAAGGTCGACGGTCGGCAAGGCATCGCCCATCTCGCCAGGACCATCCCCGATGGAGAGGCCGTGCGGGCCTCCGTAGGTCATCCCCAGACCGAGCCGGCCGAACAAGAGCTCTCCCCAGCACTTGACGCTCCCGCTGTCCAGGAGGGCGCAGGTGTGCTCTCTGGCCGCCGAGACGGCGACGGTCAGCGCTCCTCTCCCGAGGTCGACGGCAGGGAGCGCATCCCCCATCTCTTCCGGGGTGATGCCCGTATGGTGCATGCTCCCGAGCCCGAGCTGCCCTTCGAAGCCTGTGCCCCAGCACTTGAGCTGGCCGTCGTCCAGCACGGCGCACGTGTGGGAGCTGCTCGCGGAGATCGCGGTGGCGTGCCGGCCGCTTCCCAGCTGGACGCTCGGGAGTGCGTCCCCCATCCCACCCGGCAGATCGCCGCGGTTCTTGCCGTCACTGAGGCCGAGCTGGTTGTGGAGCGCATGACCCCAGCATTTGACCTGACCATCGCTCCGGATCACGCAGGCGTGATGGGCTCCGAGGGACAGATCGGTCGCCGTGCCTGCGGCATCCACGGCCGGCTCGGTGTCGTCGGCGCAGCCGCTGGCGAGGGCGAGGGAACCCACTGCGAAGAAGAGACTCCAGACGCGCATCTCCGCCTTCTCCTTTCTCGTGACCACGCCCTGGAGGCGCAGACGCGACGGCTCCCGCAGCCCACGGCGCCACGGGAGCGACTCCAGCTGGCGGCACGATCGACCCCCCATGGGTATCAAGCGCCGCAGCAGACGGCGGAGCAGGTGCGCTCCGCCGCATGATGAAGGTCACCCGCAGCACGCGGGAGGGTCAACCGCGCTGTGTGGAATGCACGATTCCGACGGCGCGTCCGGGAGCCACAGAGGGGTGATGCACGTCGCGCGAGGTGGTGGCGTGAGGGTGCCGCCGATGAATGCAGGCGGCCCTCTCCGCCAGGGCAGAGAGGGCCTTTGCTGTTCGGAGGGATTGGCTCGATCCAGGCGTCGGTGAGGCTCGATTCAGGCGTCGGTGCGGAGAGCGCTGGACCTGGGCTTCACATCTCCGTGTCGGGGGCGTAGTAGCAGACCGCGAGCTTCGGGCGGCTGGCGAGGTCGAGGTGCTCGCTGGAGCGCAGCTCGGTGCGGTCGACGCCGGTCAAGGTCACGCCATGGTTGGGGCTCACGCCGTCGACCCAGGTCTGGACCAGCGCGGTCAGGTCGGTGGACGAGGTGCCAGCGCCAGTGGGGACGAGGAGCTGGCTGGTGACGGCGGGGTCGAAGCTCGCGGCGTTGTTCCAGGTGAGCGTCGCCTCGCTCCAGGAGGCGAGGGTGCGGTGGACGTCGACGGCGCCGCTCGTGGCGCGCCACGAGTAGGACACGGTCAAGGTGGCGGAGGCGATCTCGGCGCCGAGGGGAAGGAAGGAGACGTCATGGCGCACGTAGGCGGTGGCGAGGGTGCCCGCCTTCGGGCCGATGAGGAGGTAGGGGTACGCGCCGTAGGGGAAGTCGAGGCTGTCGGACTTGATGAAGGAGTCCTGTACGTCGCCGAAGGTGCCGCGCTGCACGGTGACGCACTCGAGGTCGCACGCGTTGCCCACGCCGTCGCCGTCGTTGTCGATCTGGGAGGGGTTGTAGACGTCGGGGCAGTTGTCTTCTTCGTCAGGGACGCCGTCGCCGTCGACGTCGTCGTTCACCTGCTGGAAGTCGTAGGTGCCGTTGCCGTCGGTGTCGGCGACCGTGTAGTTGATGATGCCGGAGTCGATGGCGGTCTCGACGCTGTCGGCGAGGCCGTTGGCGCCGTAGGGGCCAGAGACCCAGCCGTCTTCGTCCGCGAGGCCATGGCCCGCCTCGACGCCGTCGGGGATGCCGTCGTTGTCGGAGTCGCTGTCACGGGCGTCGGGGATGCCGTCGCCGTCGGTGTCGAGGGTGCAGCCAGGGGTGAAGGAGATGCCGTCGAGGAAGTTGCCGACGCCAGGGTTGCCGCCGGCAGCGCTGACGGACTCGAAGGAGAAGCGCGAGACGGTCTGTCCGGCGGGGATGGTGTAGACGCCGGTGACGAGCTGCCAGGCGCTGTTGCCGGTGGTGACCTGGCGGATCTCGACGGAAGCACCAGGGGCGCCGATGGAGAAGGCGAGGGTGTCCGCGCCCTGACGGCCGCGGTGGTAGAAGCGGTAGAGGTAGACCTGGCCAGGGGTGGTGTTGATGTCCTGGTAGAGGGTGGAGACGTGGTTCGCGTTGAGCTCGGCGAACTGGCGGCCTTCCGCGGCGGGGACGCCGAGGAAGCCCGTCCCCCAGACCTCGAAGACCTGGTCGGGGGCGGTGGTCTGCCAGCCGGGCATGTTGGCCTTGGGGATGAGCTGGTAGGTGCCGGACGGGACCGAGGGCTGCTCGAAGCTGCCGTTGGCGAGGGAGAGGGCGGCGGAGTGACACTCGATGGCGTTGGGGATGCCGTCGTTGTCGAGGTCGAGGTCGATGGGATCGGGGATGCCATCGCCGTCGGCGTCGGCGTTGAAGGGGTCGAGGCCGAGGGCGATCTCGTCGGCGTCGCTGAGGCCGTCGCCGTCGGTGTCTGGCCCCAGGTTGGCGATGCCGCCCGCGGCCTTCGCCGCGTCGATGGCAGCCTGGTGGCTCCCGGCGAGCTTGACGGTGCCGGCCGCAGGCTTGGCCGCGTTGACGGTCAGGTGGCTCTCGGTGGCGTCCACGTCGAGGTCGCGATCGAGGCCGCCGGGGTCGAGGCAGCCGAGGTTCAGGGCTGCACAAGAGAGGGTCCCCGTGCTGATGAGAGCGAACCGAACGCGACGCCAAGAGCCAGTGAGCATGATCATCATCTCCTCGGCGGTCGCAGTGAGCAGGGGGCGTGCCAGGGGCGGGAGCGCGAGGCGGTCGGTCGCCATGTCGCGGGAAATCCCGGGGAATCGAGGGCATTGGGGGGCATGGCGGCCTCCGCACGGTCGCGCCGTCGGCGCTGTCGGGGCCCCGTCGTGGTGCTGCTGCGCGGTCTCAGCTGAGGGGCGGCGCTGAGGCCTGCGGTCATCACGTCGGGGCGGGGGCGATGCACATTCTGCCAAGACCGCCCAAGTGAGGTGCGGGGGGACGCGGCATCTTCTCCCACGAAGGAGATGCGCATGAGCACGGACAAGATTGCCCTCGTGACGGGTGGGAGCCGCGGGCTCGGGAAGAACACGGCGCTGCGGCTCGCGGAGCGCGGCCATGATGTGGTCCTGACGTATCAAAGTCGGCAGGCGGACGCCGAGGCGGTGGTCGCCGAGATCCGCGGGAAGGGTCGCAAGGCGGTCGCCCTGGCGCTCGATACCGGCAAGGCGGGGTCGTTCGACGGGTTCGCCACGGAGCTTTCGGGGAGGCTCCGGACGGAGTGGGATCGCGGAAGCTTCGATTTCCTGATCAACAATGCCGGGATCGAGCGGAATGCCCCCATCGCCGCGACGGCCGAGGAGGAGATCGACGCGCTGTACGCGGTCCACTTCAAGGGGGTCTACCTCTTG
The DNA here is from genome assembly GCF_001189295.1 of Chondromyces crocatus. Classification (NCBI taxonomy): domain Bacteria; kingdom Pseudomonadati; phylum Myxococcota; order Polyangiales; family Polyangiaceae; genus Chondromyces; species Chondromyces crocatus. The sequence goes on along the minus strand of NZ_CP012159.1, from coordinate 4,961,831 downwards.
ACGCAGAAGCTCTTGCCTCACCTCTCGGATGGAGGCCGCATCGTGAATTTCTCGAGCGGGCTGGCTCGGTTCTCGTTGCCGGGCTACGCGGCGTACGGGTCGCTCAAGGCGGCCGTCGAGGCGTTCACGCGCTACCTGGCGAAGGAGCTGGGGCCGCGCCGCATCAACTGCAACGTGCTCGCGCCTGGCGCCATCGATACGGACTTCACGCGGCCGGGCTTCGACGCGCACCCGGGGGTGCGGGAGGCGATCGCCAGCCAGACGGCCCTCGGGCGCATCGGCGAGCCGGACGACATCGGAGGGGTGGTCGCGTTCCTGTGCTCCGAGGAGGCGCGCTGGATCAACGGGCAGCGCATCGAGGCGTCGGGCGGGATCTTTCTGTGAGGTGCAGGGGGTCGGGCGCGCGTCGAGGTGCAGGCCTCGTGCGGCGGGCCCGGTCGGCCGGGGTCGGCCCGGTCAGGGGCGGAGCGCGTTCGCTCCTGAACGGCGTGGGACGCGATGGGCCGCGGCGTAGCGGCCTGGCGTGGTGCGCATGATGCGCCGGAAGTGGCGGTGGAGCTGGCTCTCGTCATAGAGGCCGACGGTCTGCGCGACCTCGCGGGGGGCGACGCCAGCGACGAGGAGGGACGCTGCGCGCGCGACCCGCAGGTGGGTCAGGTACTCGTAGGGGGGGACGCCGAGGGCTTCCCGGAAGGCGCGCACGAGGTGGAACTTGTCCATGCCGCCGTGCTCCGCGAGGGTGTCGAGGGTGATCTTGTCGGCGAACGTCTCGTGCAGGTACTCGCGGGCGCGTCGCACGGCGCGGGGCACGGGGTCTTGCGTGGGTGCCTTCGTTCCCTCGGCGTAGGCGGCGACGACCTCGGTGATCGCTTCGGTGAGGCGTGTCTCCCGGGTGAAGGGGTCGGTCGTTTCGTCGGCGAGGGCTTCGTGGAGCGCGAAGACGCAGCGGCGTGCCAGCTCGTGGTCGTGTCTGGGCTCGGACAGGAACTGCACGGGGGTTCGCAGGCCGAGGGCGAGGGCGGCTTCCTCGACGAGGCGGGGGGCGACGACGGCGACCTGGAGGGAGAAGGGGGCGAGGATGCGCAGGTCGCGGTGGACCTCGCCGGGCTCCTTGAGCTTCAGGTCCCCGGCGCGACGGAGGCGCTTCCGACGGCGGTAGAGGTCCTCGAAGCAGCCGCCGTGGATGGCCACGAGGGAGTACCCCTCGGTGAAGGTGGTCTGGATCTGGGTCTCACCCACGACCCGGATCACGCGCACGCCGTCGAGGCCCTCCGGGCGGAAGTGGTCGATCCGCGCTTCGGGTGGCGGAGGGTCGCGCAGCGCGGAAGAGCTCGTCGTGGTCTCCATGGTCACCCCGTGGTCTCGGAGCGTAGCCGGGCCCCCCGGGGGGCGCACTTGGGCGATCTTGGCGAGGGTCGCGGGCGGAGGGAGGGAGCCACGAAAAACCCCCTCCGCCAGGGCGGAAGGGGTCGGGTCGGGCGCCGAGCGGGGCAGCCGCGTCTCAGGAAGCGGCTGCCGCTCGGCGCCTCAGGCGAGGGCCGCTATCAGGGTCGTCGGCTCAGTTCGCCGCGCGGCGCCGGCGCCGCGAGACGAGCAGGCCCAGCGCCGCGAGGGCGCCGAGGGAGGCCGCTCCCGAGGTGGAGTCGCCGCCAGCCACGACGCAGCCGCAGCCGCCTTCGGGGTTCGAGCCGTCGCCCGGCTCGTTCGCGCCAGAGCCGCCGACGCCGGGCGTGTTGCCGCCCACGCCAGGCTCGTTGCCGCCGACGCCACCGCCGCCGACGCCGCCGCCGCCTGCGCCACCCACGCCGGTGGAGCACACGGTCTGGTCGGCGATGAGCTCACCGAACGGGGTGTTGGTGATGCCCTGGAAGCCGATGTTGTCGAGCGTCCAGCCGATCGCGCCCGCCGCCTGGTCGGTGCCGATGCGGAACCGGAGGCGAACCGTCTGGCCAGCGAGCGCCGTGCCCAGGTCCAGGGAGACAGCATCGCGCTGCGGGTACGAGGCGTTCTGTCCCACGATCGCTTCGCGATCCGAGAGGGGGTTGCCCGCCAGGTCGGTGATCACGCCGCCGTAGCCGGGGTCGACGCCGAAGGTGGTGATGTCTTCCCAGGTGGTGCCGCCATCGGGGCTGAGCTCGATGACGCCGCCGTCCCAGTAGGTGTCGTCGGCCTCGAAGTCGTGGGCATGCTCGAAGGAGATCACGAGCGGATCGGTGTCGCTCACGAGGAGATCCGGCGACTCGAGCCAGGTGTCGGAGAGGCTCGAGAAGTCGACGCCGTGCCACACGTGGTTGCCCGGGGTGACCTGCACCCGGGTCCAGATGGTGGCGGGATCCAGCGCGTCCGCGCTCCCCAGCGTCCAGGCGGTGTTCTCGCTCTCGACCGTGTCGACCGCGGTGGTCGCCGTGGTGTCGTCGATGTTGATCCAGGGCGCCGAGGTGAGGCTCTGCTCGGTGATGCAGGCCTCGTCGCTGGTCAGCCGGACCTCGTACTCGAGGTGCGCCGGCTGCGTGAAGGAGGCATCGAGCGCCACGTCGAACTCGACCGTGGTCGAGGAGAACGGTGCGATGTCGGGGACGGCGACGGTGTTGCCACCGAGGAAGGTGGCACCGGCCGTGGTCGTCGCGATCTCGACCTGCGCGCCGGTCAGGGTGACCAGCGAGGAGTTGAAGATCTCGACCTTGAGCTTGCCGGTCTCCTCGGCGTCGAGCACGCCGTCGTTGTCGCAGGAGACGACGCTGTCATCGAGGCTCGTCCCGACGATGCTCACCGTGGGTCGCACGTCGAAGCTCTCGACGACGCCGATGAGGTCCATCGAGTAGCGGGGCGGCGACACGGCGCAGGTGCCGGCGCCGCGGCGCGCGAAGCCCTGGGCGATCAGCATGGCGTCGTCCGGGTTCGAGGCGAAGGCGACGGCGAGGATGCTGTCCCGGATCTCGGTGTGGGTCGTGTCCACCGGCGCTCCCAGCAGGCCGCCGACGACGTAGTCGGCGAAGTGGCGCTGGGCCTCGTCGAACGAGACCGCCGAACCGGGCTGCTTGGCCTCGAGGAGCACGTTGCGGTAGGCCTCGAAGAGCATCGACGCCCAGATCTCGCCCGCGTTGTGCTGCTGGGCGTTGTCCACCGCGGCAGGCTGGATGGGCTGCGACGGGAGCTGCACGCCGTTCTGGATGTGCTGGAACGTGAAGCCGTTCTTCGCCATGTCGTGGGTGTAGGGGGAGCGACGGATGCCGTAGTAGCCGTTGTCCCCGAGGACGCGCGTCGAGTAGATGGCGACGGCGAAGGTCCCTTCGAGATCGTCCTGCTCGCGGAGCATCATCTGGAGGGCGGTGAAGTCGGCCCAGCCTTCGCTCATGCCGCGGCAAGCGTGGCTGCCGCAGCGCGACAGGCGGTGGTGCAGGTAGTGGCCCCACTCGTGGGCGACGATGGCGTTGTCGATGGTGCCGTCGCGCTCGGCCTGGGAGACGCGGTGCAGGGTGGCGTTGACCTGGCCAGCCGTGATGGCGGCCTTCAGATCCACGCCGTCCTCGTACGAGATCGACATCACGGGGATGCCGACGATCGTCCCCTCGGGGGCGCCGTTGGCCAGCGTGATGGGGCCCGCGCCCGGCGCGTTGTTGGCGATGATGACGCCGATCGCGCCTTCGGCCTCGGCGTTGACCGCCTTCAGCTTGAAGGAGCAGACGCCGCGATCGATGAGCACGATCCGACCCGACGGGGAGGTCGCCCAGTTGGTCTCGCAGCCGTCGGTGACCGTGCCCGTGCCGCCGGCCGTGTTGCCGTCGTTCGCCACGATGACCTGGCCGGTCAGGTTGTAGTTCTGGAGGCCGAACGCCGCCGAGCCGGTGGTGGGGGTGGTGTTCGAGGGCTGGAGGGTCAGGCTGCGGGAGACATCCGGCGCGGACCACACGAACATCTGCATGCGCGGCGAGGTGCCGTCGGCAGGCGTGTTCATGTTGGCGTTGTTGCGGTTGCCCGCGAACACGCCGTCCTGGGCCTCGGCGCGGAGCACGTCGCCTTCGACGCCGCCTCGGCCGAAGTTGCTGGCCTGCGCGTTGCCCGCCGCTTCGTCGAAGCCGGAGATGTAGAAGTAATCGTGCAGCCAGTTGTTGACGTAGAAGAGCTGCGTCGTGGCAGCCATGAACTGGTTGGTGCTGACCGTCGGCGAGAGCGTCGGGTCATACACACGGTCGAAGGTGTTCGGGGCCGTGAGGCTCGCGCGCGAGTCGCCGCCCGGGGTGTAGCCATCGGGCGCGACGTGATCGACGTAGGCGTCGACGTTGTTGCCTACGGTCTCCGTGGCGTTGGCGGGGAGCCAGGGATCCGGGTTGCTGCCCGGCATGTTGAACCCTTCCATCGACACCAGCGAGGGCGCGATGAAGGGGGGCTCCGAGTTGTCCGGCACGCCCGTGGGATGCGGGGTGAAGTCACCGATGGGGCCGTCGAGCGGCCGCCCGTTGCCCACGGCCTCGGCCCAGACGCGGTAGTCGAACGCGTCGTTCGCCTCGAGGTGCTCGCGGTACAGGATGCGGCCGTTGTCGGCGGCCATCACGTAGCGCACGTAGTCGGAGTCGTTCACGTCCTGATGGCCCGCGTAGATCTCGACGAAGTACGCCGGGACGAGCTTCTTGCCCTCGGGGTAGAAGACCTGCTTGACCCGCGCCGGCTCGGTGAAGCCGAGCGTCAACCCCTTCATCTTCGGGGTGGGGGCAAGGTTGAAGCGGATGTAGCCGCCATCACTGCGACCAGCCTCGAGCATGGTGCTGGGCGGCGTGGGGACCCCGTAGAGGTCCTGGAACGCGGCAGCGAGCGCGTGGGCGTGCGGCAGGTTGAAGACGTGTGCGCCAGGCTTGCTCGTCGCCTTGGCATCCGGGTGCAGGTTGCCGGAGATGGCCACCAGCTCCAGATCCTGCTTCAGGATCATCTTCATTTCCTGGCGGTACACCTCGGTGCCATCGATGTGCTGGCGCAGGGTGACCACCACGGCGCCTCGCCCGAGGTCGTGAACGTGCACCACCTTCGCCGAGGCCACGGCGGCGTCGCCCAGGTTGTAGGCCCTGGCGAATCGCTCGAGGTGGTATCGGGCTGCCTCCGCCGGCTTCTGGATGTTCCGGGGGACTTTGTGGGTCTTGCTGGCTTTGACACCGTCCTTGACGGCCCACAGGAAGGAGGGAACGCCCTGACGTTCGTCCGTCGCGGAGATCACGCCCCCCGCCTTCATCGCCGCCTGCGCCAGCGCAGGCTGCAGGCTGCGCGCAGGCATCCCTGCATTGACGTCGTACCCCTGGATCTCCCTCGCTTGCACGGCAGAGCTGGCGACAAGGCCTGCGCAGAGCGCCAAGAACCGAACAGAACGCTTCATTCTACTCCTCCAAGGCCATGCGGACGCGAAGGAGCGCCCACACCCACCCCCCAGATATCCTGTCCGGGGCTTGCTTGGAAGCCGCTCGGTCCGTCGCGATCGGGCTAGGATTCGCCGCGATGATCGGTGAGGCGCGACGAATCTACACCAGCACCCGAAAGCGACACGACCAGCTCTTCAACACGTACGTGATGCGGCCGCTCGCCAGCGCGGTAGTGGCCCTGGCCGCGCGCACCCCGGTCACACCGAATCAGCTCACCCTGCTGAACCTCCTGGTGTTCCTGGTCGCGTCCGCGCTGCTGGTCCTCCTCGACGAGCCCAGCGGGGCGCTCATCGCCATCGGTGTCCTCGAGATCAGCTACTGCCTCGACTGCGCGGATGGAATGCTGGCCCGCCACAAAGGTCTGGCCTCCAAGGAAGGCCACCTCTTCGATTTCTTCACCGACGAGCTGAAGGCGACGCTCCTCGCCGGTGCGCTCGCGGGTCGGCTGTACCGGACCGGAGGCCTGGGGATCGACGTCTCTTCCTGGGCGCCTGGTGATCCGCGTTTCCTGATCGCCGGGATCGTCGCGGTCACCATCGTGGCGTCGGCCATCTCGCTGACGAACTTCGTGCGCCGCCCGGAGCTCAGCGGGCGCGCCGTCACGGTCGAGGCCTACTACGAGAGCGTGGAGCAGCCAGCCAAGCGCTCGCCCGTCGCCCGGCTGGGTGGCCTCGTGATGACCTTCCTTCGGTTCCTCAACCACTATCCCAGCCACATCTGGATCTTTGCGCTCGTAGGAAGGCTCGATCTCCTGTTCTGGATGTACATGGGTCTCAACCTGCTCTACCTGGCGCGCGGCTGGCTCGGCCTGGTGCTCCGCTTTGGACGCCCGACGGCGCCCCCCTCGGCGGGTTGAGTCGTCCGCGGTTCCCCATGGTCTTCTCAGCCGCCTGGGCCGCAGATACCCTCCGAGGCCGCCGAAGGGGGACACCCATGCTGCTCCGTCGACACGCCCTGATCACCTCGCTGTCGCTGGTCGCTCTCACCGCCTGTGGCTCCGACTCCTCGGGAGGTGCCCCTGGAGGGCCCACACCGCAGGATGCATGCGCCGAGCTGCTCGAGACATGCCTCGCGCGTCAGCAGGCCTGCGAGGTGGCCGACGGAGCGGCGAGCTGCGTGGCGTGTCCGAGCGGGCACTACGCCGCCGCCTCGGGGCACTGCGCGCGCATCGAGGGAGCTTCGACGGCGCACGAGTTCGAGAAGTTCACCGTCCAGCCAGGGGAAGAGGTGAGCGGGCTCTGTCAGAGCTGGACGCTGCAGAACGCCGAGGCGCTGTGGGTCAACGCGGTGGAGCTGTCCCAGGACGCGGCGTCGCACCACTCCAACTGGACCTACGTCCCTGCCAACCTGTACGACGGCCCCGACGGCGTGTGGCCTTGCAGCGAGCGCAACTACCACCAGCTCTCGGCGGCCGTCTCGGGGGGCGTCCTCTACGCGCAGTCGACCCAGGCCGCTCAGGAGGTGCAGCGCTTCCCCAACGGCGCCGCGGTGAGGATCCCTCCCTACGCGCGGATCATCGGGGATGTCCACCTGCTCAACACCAGCCCGACGCCGATCAGCGGCAGTGTGCGGCTCACCCTCTACACGCTCCCGGAAAGCGAGGTGGAGGTGAAGCTCGTGCCCTTCCACCTGACGTACCATGGCCTCGATCTTCCGCCGCGCGCCACGTCACGCTTCAGCGGAGCGTGCAAGGTGAGCGACGCCTTCCAGGGTGCCACCGGGAAGCCGCTCGAGATGGACATCTATTACTTGCTGCCGCACTACCACACGCTCGGGCAGCGCTTCTTCCTGGAGCAGCTCGGGGGTCCGGACGCGGGGCGCGCGTTCTTCGATGGCCGCGGGCAAGAAGGCGAGGCCAAGGGGCGGTCGTACGATCCGCCCCAGCGTGTGGAGAACGCGGAGGGTTTCACCTTCGGCTGCGAGTTCGAGAACCCCCGGAGCGAGCGCGTGGGCTGGGGCCTGGGTGACCAGGAGATGTGCGAGATCCTGGGCTTCGCGGATGCGGCGGCGGCCTTCGAGTCGACCGTGTCCACGGCGACGCCGGACGGCACCGACGAGCACGTCCAGCGCTTCACGGGTGCGTGCGGGACCCTCGCGTTCCCGTGGAATCACGACAAGGAGGGCGGGCCACCTCCCCCATGAAGGAACCCGAGCGACGCTCCTCCACGAGAGAGTCCAGGAGCTTGCGGGTGCTCCGCCGCGCCCTCCTGTCCCTGCTCGCGCTCTATGGCGCGCTCCTGCTGTTCGCGCTGTTCGGCGCCGATCGCATCCTCTACATGCCGCACGCGGCGCGCTACGTCGCGGGGTCGGAGATCACGCTGCTCTCGACCGAGGGCGGGGCGAAGATCGCCGCGCGCCACTGGCCGACGCGGGGGGCGCGTTACGTCGTGCTCTTCAGCCACGGCAACGCGGAGGATCTCGACGACATCGAACCGTTCGTGGAGCGCCTGCGCGCCCTCGGACTCTCGGTGTTCGCATACGACTACGAGGGCTACGGGCTCAGCGAGGGCTCCCCGTCGGAGAAGGGCCTCTACGCCGACATCGACGCGGCGTACGCGCACCTCACGGGGCCGCTGGGATACCCGCCGGAGCGGATCATCGCCTACGGGCGGTCGCTGGGGGGGAGTCCGTCGGTGGATCTCGCCCGCCGCGCGCCCCTGGGGGGGCTGGTGCTGGAGAGCGCGTTCACGTCCGTATACCGGGTCGCGACCCGGATCCCGCTGTTTCCCGGTGACCGGCACGTGAACATCGACAAGATCGGGGACGCTCGCTGCCCGGTGCTGATCCTCCATGGGCGTCGCGACGGCATCGTGCCGTTCCACCATGGAGAGGCGCTGTTCGCCAGAGCGCCCGAGCCCAAGCGGGCGCTCTGGATCGACGAGGCAGGGCACAACGACTTCGTGTTCGTCGCCGGGGAGGCTTACGATCGTGCGCTGCGCGGCTTCGTGGCGCTGCTCGACGAGCACGTGGAGCGCTCCGAGACGGCGGCGGCCTCGCCGGAATGGGGTCGCCAAGCGCTCGCGGCCGTCGTTCGGTAGATGTCGGCGTGACGACCCAGCGCGGCGCAGGCGCTCCAAGATGGTGTCCTGCGGCACGTTCGCCCCAGGTCGAGGCATCAAAAACTGGACGGATTGGCCTGTCCGTGGAATCGCCGAGCGTCATGCATCGGACGCGCTCCACAGCACCCCCCCGGGCGCGTGGGCGCGGAGGCCAGGCGGCCCCGCGCCTGCGGTTGTCGACGTTCGCAGCGTTGCTGCTCGCCGCCGGGGGGTGCGGCCGATCCGACGCAAGCCCTGCATCGACGGGTGCTGGGGCTCCTGCCCTGAGCGCCAGCGCCGATCCCACCGGAAGTGGGTCGGCCGAGGTCACGCCGGCAGCGACCGGAGCCCCGTCCGGGGCCGCGGAAGACGAGCCGCCGCCCGAACCGCCGGGGACGCCGGACGTGGTGAGCCTGGCGGGGGTCACCACGCTGCCGCCTCCCATCGCCGAGGGTGCTCCTCGGCTGGGCATCACGGGGCTCATCGTCCGGGCGTACGCGCGGCCGACCGCGAGTTCCAAGGTGGTGGGCTTCCTGCGCGCCGGCGCAGTCGTCGAGACCGAGGGGGACACGGCGGGCACCGAGGGCTGTCCCGGGGGCTGGCGCAAGCTCAAGCCGCACGGCTACGTGTGCCTCGGCCGCGAGGCGACCCTCGATCTGGAGCACGAGGTGATCCGCGCCGCGACCCGTCGGCCCGATGTGACGCAGAAGCTCCCGTACATGTACGGCGTCGTCACCCGCGGGGGCCCGGCGTACGCCCGGCTGCCCACGGAGGCGGATCTGAAGCGCCTGGAGCCGAGCCTCAAGAAGCACATCGATAAGTGGAAGAAGGACTCGGTCAGCGGGGCCACCTACGGGCTCGATGTCTGGATGAAATGGGCCGACAAGCCAGCGCCGCCTGCGCTGGAGGCGTGGGAGCAAAAGATCACCGACGGGGTGCCCTGGTACCTGCAAGGGGGCCGGCAGGTGCCCAACGTCTCCGGGGCGATCAAGAGCGCGGAGGATGTGAAGCTCGGCGAGGTCTCCCGACGAAACGGGATGGCGTTCGTGGAGTCGTTCCTGCACGAGGGGCGGCGCTACAACGTGAGCCCCGACCTGCGCGTCTTGCCCGCCGATCGTTACCGGCCGATCCGCGGCTCGGATTTCCACGGGTGGGAGATCGGCAAGGAGATCGAGTTCCCGTTCGCGCTCATCCGGCGCCCTGGTGGCAAGACGTGGCGGCTCGATGGGTCGAAGAAGCTCGTGGAGGCGGGGGATCTGGAGTGGCGGAGCGCGGTGGCGCTCACCGGGAAGCAGCAGTTCTTCGGTGGCAGGCTGCACTACGAGACGAAGGACGGTCAGTGGATCGATGACCGTTACGCAGGGCGGGTGGACGCGGCGAAGAAGATGCCGGCCTGGGGGAAGAACGGGGAGCGCTGGATCGACATCAACCTGACCAAGCAGGTGCTCGTGGCCTACGAGGGGACCACGGCGGTGTTCGCGACGCTGGTGTCCACGGGGGAGGCCGGCCTGGCCGATCACGAGAAGACGACGGCGACGCGCAAGGGGATCTTCCGCATCCACACGAAGCACGTGTCGAGCACGATGGACTCGGACACGGTGGGCGAGGAGTTCGAGCTGCGGGACGTGCCCTACGTGCAGTACTTCCAGGATGGGTACGCGCTCCACGGGGCGTACTGGCACGACAGCTTCGGGAGACCGAAGAGCCACGGCTGCATCAACCTCGCGCCCGAGGACGCGCGCCGTCTGTTCTGGTGGACGGAGCCTCAGGTGCCGCCGGGCTGGCACGGGGCAGCGCGTTCGCTCACAGGGACGGTGGTGTTCATTCACCCATGAGGGTGGAGCGAATGGCGAGCAGGGACTGGGCGGCGATGCGGAGCAGCCGTCGGAGGGGATGATCCTCCCCTCCCCGGGTCGAGAGCACGCCCTCTTCCACCACGGCGTCGTCGAGGCGCACGTCGAACACCAGGGTGTCCCCGTCCTGCTCGCGCAACGTGGCGCCGGCCGCTTCGAGGAGGTGCCGGATCGGCGCGTTCTCTTCCAGCACCGTGGCCCTGAACTGGTGGATGCCACGCTCCCGCGCGGCCTCGACCAGCGTGCCGAGCAACAGGCGGCCCAGGCCCTTGCGCTGGGCGTGATCCATGACGGTCACCGTGGCCTCGGCCACGTGGGGTTCATCCGGGAGGCGGATGAAGCGGCCGACGCCGAGGCCTTCTTCCCGCTTGAGATCGAGGGAGTCGATGGTGGCGACGATCGCCACGTGGTTCACGCCGTCCACGTCGGTCAGGTAGCTCAGCACCGTGTCGGAGAGGTCGCCCGCCAGCGAGAGGAAGCGACGGTACCGTGCTTGCGGGGAGAGTCGCCGGAACTGGCGGCGTAGTTCCTCTCTGTCCGCTGGCTGGACCATCCGCAGCGTCACCTGCGTTCCATCCGCGAGGCTCGCCTGCCGAGAAAAGTCGGCGCTCAGGTTCACCATCCCTCGCAGATCCAGGACACAGAGCCATCCGATGCGCACCTTGCGGCCGCGTCAAGGGGCGCGTGGACGGAGAATGACTTCGTGGTAGCGTCCGCGCCATGCAGCTTGCGGTCATTGGAACGGGTTATGTCGGCCTGGTCGCCGGCGCGGGCTTCGCCGAGTTCGGCAACGATATCGCGTGCGTGGACGTGTCCGAGGCGAAGATCGAGATGCTCAAGCGAGGGCAGGTGCCCATCTATGAGCCGGGCCTCGAAGAGCTGATCGCCAAGAACGTGCGCGATGGTCGGCTCCAGTTCTCGACCGATGTCGGAAGCGCCATCCGCGGCGCCGAGGTGGTCTTCATCGCCGTAGGGACGCCCTCGGCCGAGGATGGCTCCGCAGATCTCTCCGCGGTGTACGCGGTCGCAGAGACCATCGGCAAGACGCTGGAAGGGTACAAGGTCGTCGCGACGAAGAGCACGGTGCCCGTGGGTACGGCCGACAGGATCCGAGCGATCATCTCGTCGCAGACCGAGCACCCCTTCGGCGTCGCTTCGAACCCCGAGTTCCTGAAGGAAGGCGACGCGGTGAACGACTTCATGAAGCCCGACCGGGTGATCATCGGGTCGGACGATGCGCGCGCCAAGGAGGTGCTGCGGCATCTCTACAATCCGTTCGTGCGCACGAGCGATCGTATCCACCTGATGGATCCTCGGAGCGCCGAGCTGTCCAAGTATGCGGCCAACTGCATGCTCGCCACGCGCATCTCGTTCATGAACGATCTGGCGGTGCTGGCGGAGAAGCTGGGGGCCGACATCGAGCTGGTGCGAAAGGCTACCGGCGCCGATCCGCGCATCGGGCCGAAGTTCCTCTTCCCGGGGCCTGGCTTCGGTGGCTCCTGCTTCCCGAAGGATCTATCGGCACTGCTGTACACGGCACGGGAGAGAGGCCACGAGCTGTCGATCGTCGAGGCAGCGCAACGCATCAACGCCCGCCAGAAGCACTTGCTCGGAGAGAAGATCCTGGCGCACTTCGCAGGCGCTGGGTCCGCAGCGCCTCCGGTCGAGGCGCAGGCCGAGGGGGGCACCCGAGGGCCTCTCGCCGGTCGCACGATCGCGATCTGGGGGCTGTCGTTCAAGCCGCGGACCGATGACATCCGAGAGTCGCCGGCCCTGACGCTGATCGATGATCTCCTCGCCGCTGGCGCCACGGTGCAGGCCCACGATCCGCAGGCGATGCCGGGTGTCCGGGCGATCTACGGCGGCCGCGTGATGATGAGCGACGGGATGTACGGGGCAGTCGAGGGCGCCGATGCGCTGGTGCTGGTGACGGAGTGGCACGAGTACCGACGCCCCGACTTCAAGCGGCTGCACCGCATCATGAACACACCGGCCCTGTTCGATGGGCGGAACATGTGGGAGCCCGACGAGCTGCGCGGGCTCGGCTTCTCCTACCAGAGCATCGGGCGCCCCTGACCGGGGCGCGCAGCGCGCGTCGTCAGTCGTCGTCCGAAGAAGGTCCCGGCGGCACCGAGGACGAGCGCGGCGTGAACCTCCGGCTGCTCGGGGGGCTCTCCACCCGTCGGCTGCTCGGAGGGCTCTCCACCCGTCGGCTGCTTGGTGGGCCCTCTTCGGTGGCAGGGCCCGAGGAGTGCCGATCCCACCGGCGCTCCAGCATCTTGCGATCGACGCCGATGAGCCGGGCGGCGGCTGCTTTGTTGCCCCCGCAGCTCTCGATGGCGTGATGGAGCACGGCGCGCTCCATCACCCTCAGCTTGGAGCCGAGCCGCTCGGGAAGCGCGAGCAAGGCCCTGGCGATGCGATCCACCTCCGCCGTGGCATCGAGGACCGGGCGCTCCTTCGCCAGCTCTTCCAGGGTGGGGACGTCGATGAGGTCTTCGTCCGCGAGCAGAGCGAGGCGCTCGACCAGGTTGCGGAGCTCGCGCACATTGCCAGGCCACGGGCGCCTGAGCAGCCACTGGACGGCCTCCTCGGTGTAGCGCAGCTTGCGCGGGAGCTCGGCCGTGAAGGCGAGCAGGAGGTCCATGAGGTCGTTCTCGCGCTCGGCCAGCGAGGGCAGGTAGATGGTCACGACGTTGAGGCGATAGAACAGGTCCTCCCGGAAGCGGCCCTCGCCGATGCGCTTCTCGAGGTCCACGTGCGTCGCCGCCAGCACGCGCGCCCGGAGGGGGATCTCGGTCTCGGAGCCGAGCGGCCGGAAGCGCCGGTCCTCCAGCACGCGGAGCAGCTTGGCCTGCATTTCGCCCGGCATCTCGGCGATCTCGTCGAGGAGGATCGTGCCAGCCCCGGCCAGCTCGAGCTGGCCGCGTGTGCGCCGCTCTGCGCCCGTGAAGGCGCCTCGCTCGTGGCCGAAGATCAGCGACTCGATCAAGGTCCCCGGCAGCGCCGAGCAGTTCACGGCCACGAAGGGTTCGCCGCGGCGTGAGCTCATCTCGTGGAGCGCGCGGGCGACCATCTCCTTGCCGCTGCCCGTCTCTCCGCGGATCAGCACGGTGGAGTTCGACTCGGCGACGCGCTCGACGAGGCGGCGGACCCGCTCGATGGCGGCCGAGGAGCCGAGGATCGCCCGTGTTCCCCAGGTGCGATCCACCCGCTCGCGCAGGCGCGCGACCTCGCCCTTCAGGGTGAGGCGCTCTCGCTGTCCCTCGACGATGGGGAGCAGCATCTCGGGGCAGAGCTCGTCCTTGAGCACGTAGTCTTGCGCCCCGAGCCGCATCGCCTCGCGGATCTCGTTGAGTTCGCTCACGGAGGTGACCATCACGGCCGGCGTGGTCCGCCCAGCGGCGCGCACCCGCCGGAGGATGTCGAGGCCGCCGCGATCCCTCGGGTCGTCGGAAAGGCGCACGTCGAGCAGCAAGAGATCCGGCGGGCTGCGCTCGATCATGGACAGGGCGTCGTCCATGCCCGTGGCCTCGAGGATCTCGATCCCATCCAGGGACGCCAGCATCTGCCGCAAAACCCGCCGGGCGCTTCGCTGATCGTCGACGATCAGAATCCTCACGCGACCTCTTCCTCCGGGATCTCGGCCGGCAACGCCGCGTCGGCGATGTCGGTGGCGGGGATGGATATCACGAACCGTGTCCGCGCGTCGCCGCGCTCCACGCCGATCGACCACCCGTGGGCGCGCACCAGGCGATGCGTGATGGCCAGGCCGAGCCCCGTTCCGCGTGGCTTCGTCGTGTACCAGGGCGCGAAAATCCGCGCCGGATCACCGCTCACACCTGGCCCCGTATCCCACACGACGAGCTCTGCTCCCGCCGCGCCCGCGGACCAGCTCACCCCCACGTCCCCACACTCGCCGGCGGCGTCGAGCCCGTTCGAGAGGAGGTTCACCAGCACCTGCATGATCTGATCGGCATCACACTGGAGATATACGGGGCCGTCGATGCGGACGTCCACGCGTCTCTTGCCGAGCTGATCGCGGAGGAGCATTTCCGCCTTGCTCACCAGATCGTGGAGCGCGCGTGTGCGCCGCTCGATGCGTCGGAGGGTGACGCGGCGCAAGCCCATGACCAGCCGCTCGAGGCGCTCGACCTCCTCGCAACCGATCTCGACCTCCTCGGCGTCCAGGGTCTGGGCGTGGGGGCCCCGCTGGAAGATGGATCGGAAGAAGTTGATCGGGTAGCGGACCTCGTGGGTGATCTCGGCGGCGAGCGTCTCGATCAGCGCGACGCGCTCGTCACGCCACGCCGCCGCCTGCTCCCTCCGTCGCTGCTCGAGCTCGGCGTAGCTCAGCGCATGAGCCATGGCGAGCGCCGCGAGGTTCCCGATGGTGCGCAGCAGGACGAGGTCCTCGCTGGTGAACAGCGCGCCTCCCGCCTTCGGCCCCACCTCCAGCATGCCGAGCGCGCGGCCGTGGAAGGAGACAGGAAGCACCAGCTCGCCTCCTGCGTGCAGGGAAGGACGCGCGATGATGGCCCTGGGCCCGCTCGCCTCCGCGCCCTCGGCGCTGTCGTCGTCGTGCTCGGCCTCCACCTGGCGAAACGAGACGTTCTCGCAGGGAAGCCACCGCCGCACCGTCCGCTCCACCGCTCGGGCCACCTCGCCAGGGTCCGAGACCAGGGTCAGCTCCTCGCTGAGCTGCTCGATGGTCGGTTTGTACTCGGCCCGCGCCGGGAACAGTTTCCGATCACCCGCGCCGAGGGCGAACATCACCAGGCCGGCGCCCAGCATGGCCGCTGGCGCTGCGACGCGGAGGGCGACGGAGGCCGAGGCCCCCGCGAGGGGTGCGCAGGCCACACACAGGGTCACCGTGAACGTCAGCATCGCCGTGACGATGATCAGGCGCGTGAGCGGACGGCTGAGCAGCGCACGGCTCCCCCAGAGGTCGTACTTGACGAACGCGAAGAGCGACGCGAGCGGCGTGAGGGCCAGCGCTGGAATGGCGAACCACAGGATGGCCTGGGGCAAGCCGAGCATCACCGACATGCAGGCCAGGCCCAGGACGCCGTGGGGAGGGACCATGGCGATCAAGAGCGCCCGCAAGGTCTGACGGCGGGCCCCCTTGGTCCTGACGAAGCGGACCAGGAAGGAGGTCGTGAAGAAGAGGAGCGAGATGCCGAACAGCACCGCGCAGACGTCACGCAAGCCCACGGTGGTCTCACCGAGCGCGAGCAGCACGAGCATGCCACCGGCGAGCGCCCACCCGACGCCGTCCACGAGGTGGGGGATCCATGGCCACCGCCTGAGCTGTGGGACGTCGTCCGGGAGCCTCATGGGCAGGACGAAGAAGCCCATCGGCACGAGGGCGTAGGCCATCAGGAAGAGCGGAACGAGGGCGCGGGTCGTGTGGTAGTCGAACAGCGTGAGCAGGAAGAGGGCGGCGACGAGCGCGACCTTCGCGAAGGTACGGGCGAGCTTGCCCCGTGGGCTGGCGCTGACGGCGATGAGCGCCGCCATCGTGTAGAGCGACGCGATCAACATCGGCCCGCCAGCGTAGAGCCACCACGCGAGCGGCTCGAGGGGACGCACCTCGAGCGTCACCTCGCGCACGCCACTGCTGGTGGCAAAGCGGGCGCGCACCGAGCTGCGCTGATCGCGCGCGGCCTTCTCCACCGCATCGTCCCAGGCGCTGGAGGGATAATGCCCGGGCGCGGCCTGCAAGGGCACGCCATCCACTTCGAGCAACCGGTCCGGGTAGCGCAGCCCCTTCTGCATGCCTTCCCAGGAGGGGAGCGCAAGGCTGGACACGACTCCCTCTGGATCGACGAGGAGCCCGGCGAAGGGTCGCTCGTACCAGGCAACCGCGCCTCGCAAGCTCAGCCCCGCGACGAAGAACGCAGAGGCCGCCACGAGCGCCAGGATCCAACGTCGGAACGAAGGAGCAGACATCAGACACGAAGGCGCTGTACAGGCTGCACCTTGATTGAACACGATACGCTGGAACTCGCGACGGACCAATGGTGCTTGCGAGAAAAGCAGATCCAATGGTGGGCTCGCTCGGCTAGCCAGAACACGCAAGCGTCAGGTCGACCGAGGTGAGGTCGCGACGCGCGTCACCGACGAATCAGCGGTGGCCGATCTGGCCGGCCAGATCGGCCACCGCCGATTCGATGGTGTCCATCTGCTCGACCGGGCCTCGTGTGGCTCGCTCCGCACGGGAAAGCAGCGCGTTCAGCTCGGCCGAGACACGCGGCCCCGGCCGCGGCACACACCGGCACGATGAAAGCTTCCGGAGCAACAGGGCGAGGGCGCGGAGCAGCGCCCCGGCACCGTGAGCCCGCCGACGCTCCGGATTGCCCGCGGTGAGCCGTGCGTGTCGGAGCAGGACGCAGACGTCGTGGAGCAGGCTTGCGTCGGCGATCAGGGCGCGAACCGACCAGCGAGCCAGACGACGTGAGTAGAGCGACTGGATGACGGGCGCGGTGCGACGGAGATCGGACCACATCACCGCGGCAGCGACCTCCCCCATGCGCTGCAAGGCGAGGGCGACCGGATCGCCCGCCACCAAGCATGCTCTGCCTGCGTGGATCTGACCGTAGCCGTGCTTCGCATTGTGCCCATCCCCATCTCTTCCAGCAGGGAGCACATCGTCCGGATCGGCGAGTGGCAGCACATGCGGAGGGAGGTCCGTCGAGACAGGCTCGAGCGTCCAGGTCATGATCGCGTCCAGTTCTTCCACCCTCAGCGCTGGATTCTGGGCAAGCACGAGGAGAAGGGCGCCCGCGGCCAGGGCCGACGCTCCGCTCGACTCGGCGTGATAGAGGCGCTCCGCTGGCCGTGCGCGCGAGCCGGCGAGGCGACGCTCGAGCGGGAACGCCATGTCGTCGCCAGGCGCGAGCCAGCGAACAGCGGGGCCCCGGTTGGCGAAGGGTCGGCTCCGCCCTCGTCGATCTCTCCAGAGGAACCAGCCACCACCGCGTGCGCTCGGGCCGATGCAAAACACCCTCGGATCGCTCGCAGGCTCTCCGAGACCGAGGGAGAAGCTGGCGTGAAGCGATCCAGCCGGGCTCGATGCCTCTCGTCCTGTGGGGATGACCACCGGCGTTCCCCTGCCCTTCCGACCCCAGCGCCAGGCGAAATCGAGCGCGTCGTCCAGCAGAGGGCTGGAACAGCCTTCCAGGTAGGTGGCGCAGAGAATGACATCTGCCCCATCGAGGACCGCGCGGGCGATGGCCAGCGGCAGCGCGAGCACGGAGGTCCCTGGCTTCGGGATGAAGTACAGGCGCGGCGAAGCGTCGGGAGCGACGCCCCTGAAATCGTCGGCCCGCTGACCGCTCCCGATGGCCCACGCCACCATCAGCGCACCGTGCATCGTGCCCTGAGAAGCGCGCTCGACGAGGACGAGGACTTCACCGTCGAGCGAGATCCGGTCGACGCCCGCGCCGTCGTCGTCGATGACCGCCAGCCGCGTGCCAGCCCCCCCTCCGAAGCGTCCTCGATCCACGCCGAGGCCTCCCTCTTCATGGCGAAGGAACCATCGGCCTGGCGTCTCCGGATCCTCTCCACGGGAGGGACGTCGGGCTGCCCAGCGCCGGCCACGCCTCTCCAGGAGCCCGAGGACGGGCGCGACGGTCCCCGGGCCGAAGGCAGGGGCCACCGCGAACGAAGACCGGACCGCGGAGGCCACGTAGCGCAGGGAGATTTCCGAGGAGAGCAGCGCTCTCTCCACCGCGATCAGAGGCACCGTCGTCGACGCCCGCGCGCGATACCAGAACAGCGGCATGCGCTCCACGAGCGGCTCCACGGAGAGGTCCGAGGCGAGGGGTCGCAGTCGCGCGGCGAGCAAGTCGGGATCGACCGCACGGGAGAGTGCCAGCACCGCATCGAGCGGGAGGGGCTCCTCATCGCCCGTCGACGGAGGCAGCGGCGCATACCCGAAGTCCCAGGGCGGCCGAGCCGTACGCGCGCGCTCGTCGCTCACGCCAGCACGGTTCTCGCCCAGGCCGAGAGGGCACGCGCACGATGCGCATACCCTGGGCTCTCCGCCTCGCAACGCACGAGCTCCCTCATCTGCCCCTCGCGTGCCCGAGCCCACGCAGCGATCCGGCGCGCTCCGAGCACCTCGGCGCGACGCCGGGCGCGGGTGAACTCGTGGCGAGACAGCTCCAGCATGCGGACGAGCGTCCCCGTAGAGAGCACGAGCGCCTTCGTCTCCTCCAGGGAGAGCGCGCTCGCCACCGGAGCTCGAGGCCCATCTCCAGCAGGATGGCGCTGCTCCTGCAAGGCGCCATGGGTCAACGCCACCGCCCACGCACCGCCACGGGCCCAGTCGTCCTCCCAGTCCATGACGTCGTCGTAGAACTGCAACGCCAGCCAGATCGACTCCAGCATGTGCGAGAGCGTCTCCCTCCAGCGGGTGTTCCAGCCAGCCGCGGCGGCGAGCGCCACCGAGGCGGGGATCCCGGAGCGCTGTTTGACGCGGGAGACGGCGAGGTATCTCGCCTGGCTCACAGGGTGCCGGTGAGCCAGCACCTCGCGCTCCTGCGCGATGATCTGGGCCACACTCTCGTCCACGGTCGTGAAGTCGGGGACGGCGGCCCCATCGGCCAGCGCGGCGAGGCGCTGCATCGCGGCGTCCCGGCTGCGTCGGACATGCGCCAGGAGGGTCTCCAGCTGCCAGGTCTGCCGGACCTGTCCGTCGGCGACGCGATCAGAGCCGAACGCATCGATGATGGCCAGCATGTGCGCAAGCAGGGCGTCCTGAACCGTGGTGCCACGCACATGCGGCATCAGCTCGGTCAACATGGCGGGTGCCGCGAGGGTGATGCCGTGGCTGAACACGGCACTCCACGGGATGTCCCGGCTCGGAGCAAGCCCGAGCGTACACGCTAGACCCTGCGCTTCGGCGTGAAGCATGCCCGGGAGGGTCTGACAGAATGCCTGGTACAGCTCGTCGACCCACTGAAGCTCATGCATGCCGGGAGACCTCCCTCCCGCTGGGTGAGATGCCTGCGGGATCGCTCTGCACCGCCAGAGTGCCCCCCGCGATCATCTCAGTACATGTTCGAATCCTTCCAGGGGGAAAGCGCGACGTTGAAACGCTCTTCCACCAGGATCGCGCGCCAGTGCAGCATCTGCACCGCGCTCAGCCCGCTGAACGTTCCCACCCAGTCCCGGATGCGCTCGTTGAGTTGCGCCCGGACCTGAGCCGCGTCCTCGGGCTCCTCGTCGCTGTGTTCCGGTGAAGCGCCATACATCGCGAGGAGCTGCCTGAACTCGTCGAAATGCTCCTGGTGATGGAGCAGGGAGAGGTAGAGCGCGCGGAGCTGCGCGTGGGGATCGAACGAGCCGGCGGTGTGCATGAGACTCCAACCGCGCCGGCCGAGATGCCGACGCCAGGCCGCCGCATTGCACAGGGCGGGCCGGGCCTGACACACCATCTAACTTGTTGAATTCACTCAATTCACTTCGCCGCTCACCGCCAGCGACTACCCGGATCCGACCACCGCGTGCCCGAAAGCGACCATTCCACTTCTCCGGTACAGGCGGCCTCCGTTTCGCGTTCGGTTCCCCAGACGACCATGCCGCCTTCCTGGGCTCGGTCGATGCCAGGAGCATGTCCGCCGGACCTCGTTGTCCACCCCACGACGACACGCTCGTCCGTCAACGCGACGAGACGCCCGGCGGCCGTTACTTTCCGCCGCCGAAGCTCGGCCCGATGAAGACGCCGCCGCCCCCTCCACCACCACTGCAATCGCTTATTGCGATGAAAAAGATGATCAGCAAGATCACCCCCACGATCAAAATGATCGTGCAGAGCCCACCTCCCTGGGCGGATGCGTCCAGGGCTACGGGAGGGGGCTGCAGGTTGAAGGCGGAAGCCAGCTCCTTGCCCGGGAGAGGCTCGCAGAACGAGTAGGTCACCTCGGAAGGCGCCTCTTCCACGCTGACCTTGCCGCCGGGTCCTTGAAACTCGGTCGCACGGACACGCTCGCCGATTTCCACCTTCCAGTAGAACTCGCCGATGACGTACTCGACCTCGGCGTCGACCCTTTGCTTGAAGGTGTAGGACGCCCCGCGGAACATGGCCGAGCCTCCCGCGACAGCCACCTCGCCCGGCGGGATGGGGGTGACGAGCTGCCACGCGCCGTCTTCCTCCATCAGCCACAGGTAGCCCGTGCGCGGGCCGGCATAGAGCAGGTACTCGCGCCAGCGATAGCGCTCCCCCTCCACGGTACACCCGCGGATCACGAAGCCGATGCAGATGACCCGCATCCCGCGGAGCTGTCCCTCTGCGCCGATCGGAACGTACGGCTCCATCGGCGGCCTGGGCGCTTGACCGAGCGCCACCAGCGCGCCTTGCCTCAGGTCGCTCGCGGTGCCGCAATACCGGCAGACGATGCGCTCCGCCGTGCTCGGTGCGACGAGCGGCAGGTTCCCTCCGCACGTGGGACAGGACAGCGCGGTGACCTGGGCTTCGGCCTGCTGCACGGGCGCCCCCGACGCGAGCTGCAGCACGGCAGGATCGATCTGCCCGCCCAGGTAGAGCTTCGGCGGGATCCGCTGGCCATCGCCGTAGTCCAGGGTTCCGAAGGCGCCGTTCGGGCCCGCGATGTCCGCGTAGCCGGTGGGGATCCCGGGGGCGGCAACCGATGGCAGCTCCCCTTCGCCCGAGATCACGCGTCGGCGACCCACCTCGGCGACGGTGAAGACACCGTACCCCTGGAGCTGGATCTGCGCGCCCGGTCGGAGTGAGCCGAGCGGAGGCAAGCCACCAGGTGGGAGCGCGACCTCCGAGGTCGAGTACCAGCGCCCTTGCGCCGAGGCGACCCAGCACCAGCGGCCGCTGTTCGGGAAGGTGACGAAGTGCTCTTGCCAGGGCGCCCCGGGGGCCCCCTCGCGATCGAGCTGCACCCGGCCATCGACGACGAAGGGTTCGTTCCCCCAGCGCCCCATGACCCCGAGCTGCAAGGGCGTCGGGATGTCCACGAGGTCGGACATCCTCCCCACGGCCTGCAAGTTACGGTCGGTGCGCGCGACGACGAACTTGCAGTGCTTGCACACCTGCGCGGCCGCTCCCGCGAAGCGGAACGTCATCGGCGCCCCGCAGGAAGGGCACGCGGCGGTGCGGTCGAACGGCGTGCTCACAGCGGCATACTAGAAGCCGGGCCGGCCGAGGCGCCATGGTTTCCGTCGCCCAGGCCGCTCCTCGGCGCCACAGGCCCTTCCGGGGGGCGGGACCACGCTCCGAGTTCATCGACAGAGCGGCCATGTGGACACGTCGGGCTGTGCCGCAGCCCGAGCAGTGCTACGAACGGCCCCGATGACGGCCAACGAGGCCAGCCTGACCCCCGCCCCCGGACCGATGGACACCTCGGACGACGCTCCTCAGGGCGCTGCAGCCGGTCCGCCTCGACGCGCCGCCCGCGCAGCGCTCCTCGTGAGCGTCTTCGTCATCGCGACGTCCGGACTCGTCTACGAGCTCATCACGGGCACCCTCGCCAGCTACGTGCTCGGGGATTCCGTCGCCCAGTTCAGCTTCGTCATCGGCCTGTACCTCTTCGCGATGGGGATCGGCTCCTACCTCTCCCAGTACCTCGAGAGCCATTTGCTGGAGCGCTTCGTCGAGATCGAGCTGGGCATCGCCATCGCGGGCGGGCTCTCGGCGCCGCTGCTCTTCAAGGTGTACACGGCGGCCGGGGCGTTCAAAGTCCTGCTCTACGGGCTCGTGCTCTTGATCGGGACCCTCGTCGGTCTCGAGATCCCGCTGCTCATCCGGCTCCTCAAGTTTTCCCTCGATCTCAAGCAGCTCGTCGCCAGGGTGCTCACGCTCGACTACATCGGCGCGCTGGTGGCGAGCTTGCTCTTTCCCTCGCTCCTTCTGCCACGCCTCGGCATCCACCAGACCAGCCTGTTCTTCGGCGTGCTCAACGCCGCCATCGCGTTCGGGAGCACGTTCCTCTTTCCGATCGCGCGGCCCAGCCGCATCCGTCTTCGCGCGCTGTGTCTGCTGACCCTCGTCACGCTCAGCGGGGCGTTCGTGTTCGTCAGCCGCTTCATCGAGCGCGCCGAGGCGACCTACTTCGGCGCGCCGGTGGTGTATGCCGCGCAGTCTCCCTACCAGCGCGTGGTCCTCACCCAGAGCCCGCGCACGACGCGGCTGTTCCTGAACGGGAACCTGCAGTTCTCGTCGGACGACGAGTACCGCTACCACGAGGTGCTGGTCCACCCGGCCGTCGCGGCGCTCGGGCGATCCCCCCGCCGCGTGCTCATCCTGGGCGGTGGCGATGGCCTGGCTGCACGGGAGCTGCTTCGTTATCCCTCGGTGGAACACATCGTGCTGGTCGACCTCGACGCGACCGTGACCGACGCGTTCCGCACACTCCCCATCGCCACCCGCCTCAACAGCGGCGCGCTCACCGATCGTCGCATCACCATCCGCAACGAGGACGCCTACAAGTACCTCGAAGGGAGCACCGACGTCTTCGATCTCGCCGTCGTCGACTTCCCCGATCCAGGGAACTACGCCGTCGGGAAACTCTACACGGACGCTTTCTACCTGCTGCTCCGGGAGCGCATCGGCGTCCGTGGCCTCGCCGTGGTCCAGGCGACCTCACCTCAGTACGCGCGTCAGTCGTTCTGGACCGTGGTCACCACCATGGAGGCGGCGGGTTTCACGACCGCCCCGCTTCACGTCTACGTCCCCAGCTTCGGCGAATGGGGCTTCGTGCTCGCTGGAGGCGAGGGGCTCGCAGCGCCGGGAATGCTGGGGATCGACGCGGGTTCGCTCCGCTACCTCGACAGCGCTGGCTTGCCCGAGCTGTTCCGGTTCCCGCGCGATCTCGGCCGTGTGGATGCCCCGATCAACCGTTTGAACGACCAGAAGCTCGTCGCGATCTACACCCGCGAGTGGGCCTCGTGGTCGAGGTGATTTCGTGGACCGACGGGCCTTTCTCCGTGCGCTCGGCGCTGGATGGGTTGCACAGACGGCGGCGCAGTTCCCGCCGAAGGTTGCCGGCCGGGTGGTCGGCGCGTCTCATGCGGCAGGGCACCTCCTGCGGGGCGCACCGCCCGTCGCATCCGAAGCGTCCGCGCGACACCACGCCGATGTGGTGATCATTGGCGGGGGGGTGAGTGGCCTGTCGGCGGCATGGCGGTTTGCCCCCGCGGGACTCGATGTGGTCGTGCTGGAGGTCGAGCCCCGCCCGGGTGGAACCAGCACCTGGGGAGAAGACGGTCCGGTCCACTATCCGTGGGGCGCTCATTATCTCGCCGCTCCCAACGTGGAGGCTCGCGCAGCCCTCCGGCTGCTCGAAGAGATGGGCGCGGTCACCGGCTGGGATGCCGCCGGGCGCCCCACCTTCGATCCGCGACGGCTCTGCCACGCCCCCCAGGAGCGCCTCTTCTACGATGGCGAGTGGCATCCTGGTCTGGTCCCTGCCGACGCTCTTTCCAGTGCGGAACGCGACGAGTTCGCGAGGTTTTTGGCTCTCGAAGAAGAGCTCACCGAGCGCCGTGGCAGTGACGGGAAGTTCGCCTTCCAGATCCCGCTCGACCTCTCTTCACGCGATTCCGAGTTCCTCGCGCTGGATCGCCTCAGCATGGCCGAGTGGCTCGATCAGCACGGGTTCCGCACGCCATTTCTGCGCTGGTACGTGCGCTACGCGATGCTCGATGATTTCGGCGGAAACTCCGAGGACATCTCTGCCTGGGCGGGCCTCCACTACTTCGCCGCGCGCAAGCTGCGCACCCCTGAGCTCGAAGGGAGCCATTTCCTCGTCTGGCCGGAGGGGAATGGTCGGTTGGTCAAGGCGCTCATCGAACGAGCAAAGCCACGCCTCAAGCTCGGCGCACTCGCCACCGCCGTGCATCCCCTCCCTGAAGGTGGAGCCACCGTCGACTACCTCGATCTGGAGCGCCACGAGGTGCGACGACTCACGGCGCGCGCCGTGGTGCTCGCGTCTCCGGCCTTCGTGACCCGCCGCATCTTCCCTGCCACAGCCCCGATGCTGCCCGTGCGCACGGCATCGCCGTGGCTGGTGGCCAACCTCCATGTGGAGGACGTCTTCGAGCCCAACCTCCCGTGGGACTCGGTCCTCTACGACGCCGAGGGCCTCGGCTATGTCGACGCATCCCACCAGCTCACGGATCTCACAGCGAACACAGCCCCCTCATCCGCCCTCCGCGCCCCGACTCGACGAACGGTCCTCACGTACTACCGAGCCTACGGCAGCCGCGACACGATTGAGGCGCGGGCCGCCCTGCTCGCTGCTCCCTGGGAGACGCTCGCCGAAGGCGTGTTGCAGGATCTCGCGCCGGCGCATCCTCACCTCCGGGATGTCCTGAGCCGGTTGGACCTCATGATCTGGGGGCACGCCATGCCGCGCCCTCGGCCAGGCTTTCTGGGGGAACGTCCGTTCGAAGCGCCCTGCGTGCTCGCTCCAGGGATCGCCTGGGCTCACGTGGACCAGACGGGTCTGGCCCTGTTCGAAGAAGCCCAGGCGAGAGGGGTCCGGGCAGCAGAGAGTCTCGCTGGCCATCTCGGGTTGCACCTCGGAGAGAGCTGGCTCTAGCCCGACGGGCTCCTACCAGGAGCATTTCCCCTCCAGCAAGCCGGAGGTGAGCTACCACTCAATGGACGTCGCTCTCGGCGCGGTCGACGCAGGCATCCTTCTGGGCCGATGTGGAGGTTCCAACCGCCATGCCGAGGCACTTCGAGACCCTCTTGCAGGAACCTCCAGACCTTCTTTCGAGAGGGTCCACACCCTCCTGCAGGAACCTCGATACCCTCCTGCAGGAACCTCCAGACCCTCCTCCGAGAGGGTCCACACCCTCCTGCAGGAACCTCGACACCCTCCTGCAGGAACCTCGACACCCTCCTGCAGGAACCTCCAGACCTTCTTTCGAGAGGCTCCACACCCTCCTGCAGGAACCTCGACACCCTCCTGCAGGAACCTCGACACCCTCCTGCAGGAACCTCGACACCCTCCTGCAGGAACCTCCAGACCCTCCTGCAGGAACCTCCAGACCTTCTTCCGAGAGGCTCCACACCCTCCTGCAGGAACCTCGACACCCTCCTGCAGGAACCTCCAGACCCTCCTGCAGGAACCTCCAGACCCTCCTGCAGGAACCTCCAGACCTTCTTCCGAGAGGCTCCACACCCTCTGGCAGAGACCTCTCGACCCTCCTCCGAAAAGGCCCAGACCCCACCCATCAGCCAGCCATCAGGCCTGGAATGAACCGTCCGAGGCATCTGGGAGGTGGGGGCATGGAGGCTCTCGATGGCGCACACCGTCCCCAGCGTGCGGCAAGCGGACTCGCGAACCGCTGGCGGGAGACCAGATCCAACCCTGGGCCAATTTGCGACCCGGGCAGGACCTCGACATGCCTCCGGGGTCGCCCGAGAGAGCGAAAGCCCGCCAGGACGAGAGATCGAAGCCTCATCTCGGGCCGATCCCCACCACAGCCTGCCGACCGCGACGGCTCGTGGACACCCCTTTCGCGCAGGATCGCCATGACCCCCTCGCCAGGCGCTTGCACTACACCCCTCGTCTCTGTCTACTCTCTGCCCATGCTACGGACCCGGTTTGCCGGGATGACCGATACAGGACTCCTCCGGGACCACAATGAGGACAACCTCCTCGTGAGTCCCGAGTATCGCATTGTCGCCGTGGCGGACGGGATGGGTGGCCACCGTTCGGGTGACGTCGCGAGCCAGCTGGCCGTGTCCACCCTGGAGGACTTCCTCTCGGTGACGGTGGGCCGCGATGCCACGTGGCCGTTCCCAGCCGACCCGAATCTGACGGAGGAAGAGAACTACGTCGTGACGGGTCTCCGCCTGGCGAACCGCCGCATCTTCGATCGCTCGCTGCGGACGCTGGCGGACTTCGGGATGGGGACGACGATCGTCACGGCCATGTTCTCGAAGGACAACACCCACGTCACCATCGGGCATGTCGGCGACAGCCGCTGCTACCGGCTTCGTGACGGCGCCATCACGCAGCTCACCCGAGACCATTCCCTCGTGAGTGACGCAGTGCACATGGCGCCCTGGATGACGGAAGAAGAGGTCCGTCAGCTCCCCACCAACGTCATCACCCGTGCTCTTGGCATCCGAGAGGACGTGCTCGTCGATCTCGTGACGGACGAGACCCGCCATGGCGACGTGTACCTGCTCTGCTCCGATGGACTCTCGGGGATGGTCGCCGATGACCAGATCCTGGAGCTGGTCATGTCGAGCGAGTCTCTGGAGGACGCCTGCAAGTCCCTCATCGACCGCGCGAACTACTTCGGTGGGACCGACAACACCACGGTGGTGCTGGCGCGCGCCGAGGAGATCATCGAGGATCTCAAGCGTCCACCTGGGCTCTCCGGCTAGGCATTCCCCCACGGCGACGCGCTGGCAGGCGCCGCACGAGCCACGCAGGAAGCGCTCGCTCGACGCGCGGCGTCCCCCTGCGTGAGGGAGACACCGTTGGTGCTTCACAGCACGAAATGGTCCAGGAGCTGCAGCACCTGCATGTTCAGTCCACGCAGCGCCGCGCACTCACGCTCCACCTCGGACTGAAAGACCGGCTTGATGTGGTACAGGAAGGTCGGCAGGTCCTGAGGGGCGCGGTACTTTCGTAGGTCCATGCCCAGCGTGCGGGGGGTGTGATGCCCGCTGATGGTTGCCAGCCCCTGTTCTCGGTTGGGAAAGCTGACTTCCATGAGAAGAGCGCGCAGATCCCGCTCTGCGTTGAGCACTTCCCACAACCGATCGGTGGGGCCCGTATCGCCGCTGTAGGCGATGCTTCCCCCGTCCTCCCCTTCAATGACGAATGCAGCCGCCTCGATGGTGTGGGTCACCCCGACTGCACGGACCTTGTGACCGGCAATCAATGTCGGCTGTTCTGGCTCGAGCTCCAGATAGCGAATGGTGGGGTGTTCACGATTGGGAATGGCAGCGAAATCGGGCCAGACAAGGTTGTTGAAAAAGTGCTGCTGAAGCGTCCGCAGCGTCCCTTTGGTCCCTGCCACCACCAGCGGAGGACACCCCATCTGGCAACGGTTGTCCGCGATCGTGGCCAGATCACGAATGTGATCCAGGTGAGCGTGGCTGACCAAGCAAGCTTGCAGTCGGGCCTGATCTCCGACATCGAGGCCGCTGGTCAGCGAGCCCGCGTCGATGGAGAGCACGTCGTCGACGACGAACGCGCAGGTTCGATGTTTGGGGGTCTCGCCTCCGTGACAGCCGATGACGCGCAGCTCCACTGGGGTCAGCTCTCCCCACCAAACTTCTGAGGCATCTCGAGGAACTCCAGAAAGTCCTGCAGCCTCCCCACGTCGGACACGATCATCGCGTTCTGCTCCTCCGTCACCAACCGGAGCCTCTTGAGGCGCGCGATCACTTCGCGGACCGTCCAGTCGTCCACGTTGACCTCCAGGGCGATGTCCTCGAGCGAAGCGCGAATCTTGATCCCGCCATCCACTTCCTCACCGAATGCCTCGGCATGTCGGGCAAGCGCGAGCATCACCCGCGCCTTGGGATCGCGGTGCATCAGAATCTCGATGAGCGCATTGGCCGAGTCGAGTCGCTTCGCGAGCTTCTTGATGAGACGAAGCGCGACCTCACCATTACGCGCCACCATCGTCTCGAGCATCCTCGCTTCGACCACCAGACATCGGGTGGGCTCGACGACCGTGGCTGTCGCAGCGCGAGGCTTGGAGTTCAAAATGGCCATCTCACCGACGAACTCACCAGGCCCCAGAACCGCGAGCGACTTCTGCTCCCCTGCGACGTCTTTCGTGATCCGAACGGAGCCCGTCTGAATCACGAACATGACGGCGCCGGACTCGCCTTCATTGAAGAGGACGTCGCCCGCTTCAAACTCGCGGCCGAATCGGTCGAAGAGCGGATCCGACACAAACGGCAGTCTACAGCCCACGACGGTGCTGGGTCAAAACACCGACGCGCGATCGTCACTCCATGCCATGGCACACTGTTCTCCCGAACAGTGTTCGCAGAGGCCCAGGATCGAGAAGCTCGGCGGCCTCGCCACGGCGGTGCCCCCGATGCCTCACAAAATGACGAAGGGCCTGCATCGCAGGCCCTTCCTGGCATCAGGCGCAGCGCCGAGGCGCCTGCCTGAACCTCACGAGCGGCGACCGCTCATCACATATCGAAGTCGCCCATGCCGCCCATGCCGCCCATGCCGCCCATGCCGCCCATGCCGCCCATGCCGCCCATGCCGCCACCACCGCCGGGACCGGCGGCCGCCTTCTCCTTCTTCGGCTTCTCGGCGATCAAGGCTTCGGTGGTCAGCATCAGGCCCGAGACGCTCGCCGCATTGGCGAGCGCGTGGCGGACGACCTTGGCGGGATCGATCACGCCAGCGGCCATCAGATCTTCGTAGGTGTCCGTCGCGGCATTGAAGCCGAAGTGGCCTTGCCCCGCGCGGACCTTCTCGACCACGACGGAGCCCTCGAGCCCGGCGTTCTTCGAGATCTGACGGATGGGGGCTTCGAGCGAGCGCCGGACGATGCCGACACCCACCTTGCGCTCGTCGTCGAAGGACAGCGCGTCGAGCGACGCTGCGGCACGGAGCAGCGCCACACCACCACCGACGACGATGCCTTCTTCGACGGCAGCGCGGGTGGCGTGGAGGGCATCCTCGACGCGCGCCTTCTTCTCCTTCATCTCCGTCTCGGTCGCGGCACCGACGCGCACCACGGCGACGCCGCCAGCGAGCTTGGCCAGGCGCTCCTGGAGCTTCTCGCGGTCGTAGTCGCTCGACGTGTCGCCGATCTGCTTCCGGATCGACTCGATGCGGCCCTTGATGGCCGTCTTGTCGCCGGCGCCGTCGACGATGACCGTGTTGTCCTTGTCGATCTCGACGCGCTTGGCCGTCCCGAGATCGTGCACGGTGGCGCTCTCGAGCTTCTGGCCGAGATCCTCCATGAACGCCGTGGCGCCCGTCAGGATCGCGATGTCCTTGAGCATCTCCTTGCGGCGATCGCCGAACCCGGGCGCCTTCACGGCAGCCACCTTGATGGTGCCACGCAGCCGGTTCACCACGAGGGTCGCGAGGGCCTCACCCTCGATGTCCTCGGCGATGATCAGGAGCTCACGGCCCTGCTTCACGACCTGCTCGAGGAGGGGGAGGAGATCGGCCATCGCGGCGATCTTCTTCTCGTGGACGAGGATGAGCGGGTCGTTCATCACGGTCCGCATCTTGTCGGCGTCGGTCACGAAGTAGGGCGACAGGTACCCACGGTCGAACTGCATCCCGTCGACGGTGTCGAGCTCCGTCGTCATCCGCTTGTTCTCTTCGACGGTGATGACGCCTTCCTTGCCCACCTTCTCCATCGCCTCGGCGAGGATCTCGCCGATCTCGCGATCGCCGTTGGCGCTGATGGTGGCAACCTGGGCGA
Organism: Chondromyces crocatus; assembly: GCF_001189295.1. Taxonomy (NCBI): domain Bacteria; kingdom Pseudomonadati; phylum Myxococcota; order Polyangiales; family Polyangiaceae; genus Chondromyces; species Chondromyces crocatus. Next base: position 4,932,119 of record NZ_CP012159.1, on the reverse strand, counting down.
TCTGCGCCTTGTCGCGCGTCGGCGTGGCGCTGTCATGGATCGACTGGAGCACCTTCTCGACGGCGGCGTCGATGCCGCGCTTCAGACCCATCGGGTTGTGACCCGCCTCGACGAGGCGAAGGCCGTCAGCGTAGATCGCCTGAGCCAGTACGGTGGCCGTCGTGGTGCCGTCGCCAGCCCGATCGCTGGTCTTGGAGGCGACCTCGCGCACCATCTGCGCCCCCATGTTCTCGAGCTTGCCGTGAAGCTCGATCTCCTTGGCCACGGTGACCCCGTCCTTGGTCACCACGGGAGAGCCCCAGCTCTTCTCGATCACGACGTTCCGGCCCTTGGGACCGAGGGTCACCTTGACGGCGTCGGCGAGCGTGTTGACGCCCCTCAGGATCGAGGCCCGAGCGCTGCGGCTGTAGACAATCTCCTTGGCAGACATGATCTCACTTCCCTTCGTCGCAGCCCATCCGGCCGCGCGATTGCGGTTCCAACTCTTCCAATGGCGACGACAGACAGCGCCGCGGCTTACTTTTGCGTCACGGCGAGGATGTCATCCTCACGGAGCAGCACATGCTCCTCGCCATCGATCTTCACCTCGGTCCCGCTGTACTTCCCGAACAGGACCACATCACCGACGCTCACCTCGAGCGGGCGGTTCTTGCCGTTCTTGAGAACCTTCCCGTTCCCCACGGCCACGACCTGGCCCTCGATGGGCTTCTCCTTGGCCGAGTCGGGGATGATGATCCCCCCCTTGGTCTTCGTCTCTCCCTCCAGACGCTTGACCACGATCCTGTCCTGCAGCGGCCTGATCTTCATGGTGCCCTCCTACATCTTCCCCACCAGAACCACAGGTGTGCCCCACACCCGACAACCCAACGAGACCCGAATCGGGCGACCGGAACCTTGCTCTTCAACTGCGTTCGGAGCTGGGACCGACCGTTCAGCAGCGCCAAGCCGCTGAAACTCTGGGCGATTGGCACTCTCCCTGGCTGGTGGCCAAAAGTCGCGCGGAAGGTAAATCGATCACGCGCTAGGTCAAGAGACAGAACGAGCCGGGCTCAGAAAAACCTCCTCGCCCGTGCGTCAGGGGCATCGTCCGGGCCGTCGGGAAGGGGGCTCCACCCCGTCGGGCAGCAGGCGGTCATCACCCGCGAATTCCCGCAGAACCGCCCAGGCTTCAACGTCCGATCCATTTTTCCCGTTGACAGGGACGCCAGAACGAGTAGATATCGCGGCCCGTCGGCGCTGATTGAAACAAGTTCCGACGCCCCTTGGGGGATCGTCTAATGGCAGGACGCCAGATTCTGGCTCTGGCTATCAAGGTTCGAATCCTTGTCCCCCAGCGAAGCAATCCAGTGCTCTGCACTGGCTAGCTCAGTGGTCCCATCGTCTAGCGGTTAGGACGCCGGCCTCTCACGTCGGTAACGCGGGTTCAATTCCCGCTGGGATCGCCACTTTTTCCTGAAACGCTTCCGGGCTGCATGCAGTAGACCTGCTCAGGTGGCTTCAACACCTGAGCACTGCCGTGGCCCAGTAAAGCAACGACACGGCTCTCTCCTCGTCCAGGTGGCGAGCGGAGGTTTCGTCGTCCGTGTCAGCGTCGTTGCTGGCTTTTCTGCGGGGTGCCGGGCAGGCATCTCACGCGAGGAGGCTTGATGACGCTGCACGTAGACAATGCGCGGCTTCTCGAGGAGCTGGAGCTGTTCCTGGTCGCGACGCCAGAGAACCGCGCTCACTTCGACCTGCAGCCCTTCGGGCTCCAGCCAGCGCGCGATGGCATCATCGATCCGCTTCGTCGCGAAGCATCATCCTTCCTGGATCTGCTCTCCGCGCTCGATGCGGCGACGTTCGGCCCGGAGGGGATGCCCATGCCCCGCTGGGTCTTCTACGACGCCGCCGAGCTGCCGGGAGGCATCGTGGGGTTGGGCAAGCGCGCCGATGCTTTGCCGAGGAAGGTGGCCGAGCACCTTCAGATCCCGACCGGGTACGCTGGACTCGTCCCCTTGTCGATGTACGTCGCGATACCGACGCTCACACCAGGGACCTGGGTCGGTCACAACCTCTGCAGCTTGCGCGACCTGTCCGCGGACGACGCCCTCCGTGGGATCGGGCGCCTGACCAAGGCGGTCGCCCTCAAGGTCTTCAACGCCAGACGCCAGATCGGGGTCACCCAGTGGAACAGTCGGGCTCTGCGTCTCCACGCCCGCATGGGTCCGCTCCGGCTGCTGACGGCGTGGACCCCAGCGCACACCTACCCCGCGAGCCTCACGTACGAGGTCACGGTCGATGACCGAGCCCTCCGACACCTCGCGGGGGAGCCGGGCAACGCGCTCCCCTCCCCTCCCCCGGAGCGCTGGGTCGACGGGGAAGACAACGGGGCGCTCGAGGCCCTTCAGGCGCGCATCGAGGCGGGAGAGCACCTGTGGGTGACGGGCTTGCCGGAGCTGCTCCCGGCGGGTCGACAGCGCATCCCCATCGCCCGGCTCCCCCGTCCGTGATCTCCATTCTTTTGGAGGAGCGCTGACCTCCGCGGCAAAGTCCGCTCGGAGGTCAGCATGCTCGAGCGCCGTACCCGTCGAAGTTCCCTTCCCCGGGAAGCCGTTTCTCTGTTGCTGGAAGCAGCCGCGACCCGGAGCGGGGCGCAGGCGACCGCGCTCGCCGACCACCATGGCCTGCTGGTCGGTGGCGCCGGCCACGCCTGCGACCTCGAGCAGCTCGCGGCGCTGGGCACCCACCGCGCTCGCCTCGGTCCGGACCCCGCCCCCAGTGATGAGCTCCTCGAGGCCTTCACCTGCGGCGAGGACCTCTACGCGTCCCCCCTCGGTCTGGGTCGGGATGTGTACTACCTGATCTCCCTGGGTGCCCGCGTGCGACGGCACCGCGACATCGAAGCCGGCCTCCTCCGCATTCTCGCCTCCAGCTGAGAGCACAGCGCACCCAAGGCCTGTCCCTGGCGATCGGAAAGGGGAGGTCGAGAGGGGCTCTACGTCCCCTCCACGAAGACCACGCCCTCGCTGGGGTGCGGAGAGAACCCGCAGCGACGGGCGATCCGTCGTGCCCTGTCGTCGTGCTCGGCGGTGATGGCCACCAAGCTCTGGAGCGAGAAGCGCTCGCACGCCGCACGCAGCGCTTCGCTGGAAAGCAGGACGCCGAGACCACGACCCCGCGCGTCCTGGCGCAGGCAGTGATTGACCAGCACGCCCATTCCCTCGGGCGGCCTCGCCGGAGAAACCTCGACGCTCATCAGCGCAAGCTGGGGTTCTCGCACGACACTCGCCCCACGCTCTTCCGTGCTCGTCGCCGCACCGACCGTGGCCGACCCCGCCAGGCGCCCCGCCCGGTCCCGCAGGATCAAGGTCAGCGCCTGCCCATCGGCCCCCCGCAGATACCAGCCTGGCAGCGGAGCCAGTCCAGCGACCTCCTGCATCGCTTGAACCTCTTGCACGATCGCCTCTGCGCCCTCCGTCGGGAGCTCACTCAGCGTCCATCCCTCGGGCAGCGGATGGCCCCCCCGAACGGTCGCTGCTTCGGCGCGGACGTCCGAGGCCGCTGCCACCCACAGCGTGAGTTGCTCCTCCACCCGGGCCCCACCACGCCGCAGCTTCGCTCTCAGCGCTGCCATCTCCGACAGCGGTGCATGTACCAGCACCTGCTCGAAGCAGCGCACCCACACCTCGATCCGCTCGGGGGGCCACTGGTGCGCATGCAACAGGAGCAATGCACGCCCGAGAGAGACCATCCGCTCCTGCTCGGCGATCCACCCTCTCGCAGCGAAGAGCACCCGCTGCACGCGGACGGCCGAGGGCGGTCCGAAACACCCCACGATGCTGCCATCAGGATCCATCGTCACGGCGCTCCTCCACATCGCATTCACCAGCCGATCGGGGTGCCATCAATGCAACCTGCCATTGACGGTCACGGCCCCTGGATCCGGAGATGCTGTTTCTCGCGCAGTTTTGCGCGTTCCGTAGCTGAGATCTCAACCATAGGCGCCCACGTCGCCAACGCAAGATGGACCATTTCGCGCACGGATCGCTCACGCGGAAGCACACGCACGTGTCAACCAATCATCTAATTATCGATTTTCATTCATATTTCACCCATTCATCGCCTTGCCGCACATCCTTCGAGCCGTGTCAAAGAATGGCGCACCAAGGACATTCTCCGACACAGCATGATGGACACACTACGTCCTAGCGAGGTGGAGATGACCTTCACCGAGCATGCGTGGGTGCGCAGAGGGTGAAAGCGACGGATAGAGACGAGCCCGCAGTGCTCGAGCCGTCACGCCATCGTGCCAGCACGCAGGCGTGAGAGCGCGAGCCGAGAGGTGCCGGGGAGACCGGCCCACTCCTGGAATCGCCGAGAGATGCAGCGCCGCGACGTCACGGCACCGCGAGCGATCTGTGGCTGGTCATGAAGGTGGTGGGGGCAGTCGCCCCCGATCGGGAAAGTCGGACGATTACGACGCCGTCTCGCGCTCATGAAGCACGCGCTCCACGATCAGCATCACCTCATCTTCGGCAGGGCGGCCGCGGTTCCCCCCTCGGACCCGCCACTGAGGATGTCGCTTCAGGGCTGCCACGGCAGCGCTCACCAGCTCTGCCGTGATCCTGGGGACCTCCTCGGCCCAGGCGTAGCCATCGAGATCTCCCTCGTAATCCTCGGCAAACTCGCACCGGAGGACCACGTGCAGATCGAACTCTCGCTCCTCGGCGTACTTCATGCCCCTCCCTACCACGCAAGCCGTGGTGCCGAAGCAGTGCCTGCGAGCGCGACCCGCCTCCCGCGGCTTCCGGACTGCGGACACAGCAGGGCTCACATGCCCGGAATCACGGAAAACCCAGCGCGAGGACCGCGCCAGCCAGCAGCACGATCAGTGACAAGGCGGCCACCACCCGCACCCGGGAAAACGCCAGCATCGGAACGAGACGCAACAGAGCGATGATCGCGCTGGGTCCGACCACGGAGATGCTCTGGAGCACTGTCGGCCGCCACCACACGCCGAGCCCGACCAGGACCGCGCCGACAGAGGTCACGCCAACCAGCACGGGCCGTGCGGTCGGGGGCGCAAAGTAGAATGCCAGCCCGTCGGTCACCAGGAAGATGGCCGCTCCCAGAAGCACGAACCGTGGGAGCACCCCCTCACCCGCCCGAGCTCGAAACACGACGAACGCCACCGCCAGCAAGAGGAGCAACATCCCCACCGCGGCCAGCCACCTCCGCAGGGCCTCCGAGGTACCGCCCCCTGCCGTGATCACCGCGCGCGCGGCGAGGCTCTGCGACGCGATGTTCGCCACCAGAGCCAGCGACCAGTACAGCGTCTGCACCCCGACCACCGACGCGCCCATCCATGCGATCCCCTGCGTCAATGCAACGGGATAGACGACCGCGGTCGCCATGCTCAGGAGAGAGAGAGGCAACGCGCGACGCGCGAGCCACAGGGCGAGCCGGAAAGAGCGCGTCGCCCGAGCGCCCGACAGCATCGTGACGACGGGAAAGGCCCCTCCGAATCCCACCAGAACGGCCGTCAAGCGAGGTGCACCAGCCAGCGCCACGAGCGAGCTCGCGACGGGCGTCACCAGCAGCGATCCCCCCAGCACGGCCGGAAAGCGCCCACGGGACTGCCAGATCGGCCAGGCAGCCGGAGCGCAGTTGTAAAAGACCACCGATCCCGCAAACAGCGCCGCTGCGAGCCCTGACCCGCCCGAGGCGCCGGTCACCGCTTCCACCGCCAGCGATACCAGGAACGCAGCGCCGGCCAGCCAGGCAATGGCGCTCGCGAGCAGGGCTCGGCCACGCCGGGTCGACAGCAAGCGGGGCCGGCCGGCGATCACCGGAGCCATGCCTGCGCCGATCATGGCGACCACCGCTGCCCCGCGAGACGTGCAGGTGACGAAGAGCGCCGCCGCTGCCGGGCCAGCAGACAGCGCCAGCAGCCACTGCGCCGCCACGGAAGCACCGCGCGGTGCAAGAGACGCGACCGCCGCGCCGACCCCGCCACGCGACACGGCGGCCACGGCCTGAAGGGCCCGGTCGACCCATGACCTCATGGCTCTCTCCTCGTCGCGTTCCCCAGACCGAGCGGTGTCCTCGTCACCGAGCACGAGCGCACGAATGACGCGGGTTTGGCGCACGGAGCGGTAGTGGTCAATTTTGACCAACTGGAGCCATCTGTTCCACGAGAGGAGAGCGCCTCCCATCGTCTCGGTGGATGGGTTCGAGCCGCTTGTGTGACGAAGGTCTCAGGCTTCTGACCGACCAAGAGCCGTCCAAAAAGTCCGAGAGCGAAACCGGATGGACGCAGAGATGACGGCTCGTGTACCTTGGTAAGCTGACGTCCACTTGTCATCTAAATCCTGAGAGGCCCGAATGCGTCTCCTGCTCTCATGCGTGTTGCTCGTCAACTTGGGATGCACCCCGCTCCCGCCAGGTCACATCTTTACGGGTAAGTACGCCTACGAAAACGATGGCTACACGCCTGAGCGGGTGACGGTTCCTGATGACGGCTCGGCGGTCCCCGGGGAGCCGGAGTATGAAGGGCGCGACTTCTGCCGTGACCTTGAGAATCGATCCAGAAAGCGGGCCATACAGCAGTCCGCGGCAGGTTGGATTCTTGGAGTCGCGTCTCTTCTCAGCGTTGGAACTGGGACGGTTCTGACGGCGGCTGCCCCCGATGACGCAACCGAACCAAGGAAGATATTGAACGCCATTCTCCCAATATCTGGCGCGGCTCTTGGTTACATTGCAATAGGGTCGTTCGACAGAGCGAAAGACTCGTCGGCCCTAGCTGCCGCTGCGCTCGCTGGGATGGAGCTTAAAGACAAGGAGGCCAACGCCAATTGTAATGCTGCATTGGCGGCATGGAACAGCTCTCGATCGGATGCGAATGCAGTGATTGTGGAGGCTATCAAGAGCGCGCAGAAGGGTTCGGGCGACAAGCCCGCCCCCGCTGCTGCCCCTACGGCCCCCGCTGCTGCCCCTACGGCCCCCGCTGCTGCCCCTACGGCCCCCGCTGCTGCCCCTACGGCCCCCGCTGCTGCCCCTACGGCCCCCGCTGCTGCCCCTACGGCCCCCGCTGCTGCCCCTACGGCCCCCGCTGCTGCCTCTCCGCCTCCGCCGCGGTGACCGGACATTCCGCGTCCTACCTGCCGCGTCTCTGCTGAAGCAGCTTCCGCGCGTTCGCGCTATGGTTGAGCCACAAAGCAAAGCGCCCCGCCTGTAGTTGGTCGCTACGAGCGGGGCTGCGGAACGCTGGACGGTGGCCCGTCACAACGCACCTCGCAACGCGCAGTGTGGGCCCGCCGCCGGAGGAAGGCAAGGGTCCCTGTGGCTCACGTGCTCCCGCTGGAGAAGCGCATGGAGGTGGTCGCCCATCTGGTCGAGGGCGCGAGCATCCGCGCGACATCGAGGCTGACCGGCGTCAGCAAGCCGGCCATCCTGTCGCTGCTCCTGCGCGTCGGCGAGGGCTGCACACGCCTCCACGACCGCATGGTCCGCGACATCGACGTGCGCGACGTGCAGGCCGACGAGATCTGGTCCTACGTGCAGAAGAAGCAGGCGCGGGTGACGCCGGAGGACCCCGCGGAGTGGGGCGACGCCTACGCCTTCGTGGCGATGGCGCGCACCTGCAAGCTCGTCATCGCGTACCGCGTCGGCAAGCGTGACGAGGCGAACACGCAAGCCTTCATCGCGGACCTGCGCGCGCGGCTTGTCACGGTGCCTCTGCTCTGCACCGATGGCTTCCAGCCCTACCAGGAGGCCGTGGGCGAGCACTTCCAGGGCGCCGTGGACTACGGCGTGGTCCACAAGGACTACCGCAAGGGCAGGCGCCACGACGGGCAGCCCAGCGACCATCGGTACGAGCCGCCGCGGAACCCCTTCATCACGCGCATCACACGGATGGGCTCGCCCGAAATGTCGCGCATCTCGACGTCGCACATCGAGCGGCAGAACCTCACGATGCGGATGCAGATCCGGCGGCTGACGCGGCTGTGCAACGGCTTCTCGAAGAAGCTCGACAACCACCGCGCCGCCATCGCGCTGCACATGGCGTACTACAACCTGTGCCGGGTGCACGAAGCGCTCCGGGTCACGCCTGCGATGGAGGCCGGCATCACCCGCCACGTGTGGAGCATCCAGGAGCTGGTCCAGGCAGCGCTCAGCGAGCCCGCAGCGCCGCCCCCGGCTCCGGTGCCTCTCAAGCTGCCGGAGCCCCCGGAAGGGGCACAGGCGTCCGCGGCGAGGCCCCTACCGAACGGGCGCGGATGGTTGCGGGTGGTGGGGGAGGAGAAGGCGCCACCGAAGGGGAAGGCGAGGAAGCCGGAGCAGCTACGGCTTTTTGACGCCGAGTGACGTGTTACGTGCGGGAGCTGAGGGGCGCCCTGCGACGAGCGGAAGCACATCGCTGACATCTTCTACGCGGAAGAGGTGCAACCGGTTGATGTACTTCACGGCCTTTGGCATCGTTTTCAGTGCGGCGAAAACATCATCTGCACGCTCGCGGGCATCGGTGTTGGGGTTGACGTAAACACTGAGTTGGCTCCGCACGAACCCTTTGTCGTACAGAACATCACGCACCGAGTTGTAGAACAGCACGATCTCAGACTCGGTCATCCCGTCGGTGCCCATGAGTTCCGTGGTGTGATCGTATGCAATGGCCCATCCCATGGGTTGAGTTGTACGCGCAACGCGGCACGCAGGACAGCCACATCGAGGGTCTATGTCTCAATCGACGCGGCGCGTTGAGCATCCGCAAATCCTTTGGTACGGAATTCCGTCTCGGCGCAACGACGTTCCAATCAAGTTGCATCACGACGTCGGCTGAAATCGCCCGACCTCCGAGTGGACAGCACCTCGCCAGTGGTTAGATCGCGGATAGATGTTCTACGCCGTGCAGTGGCGTCGCATCGGATCGTGCGCCTTTTGTCGGCAGGGGCGGCCAGGAGCCGCCCTCGCGAGGTAATTTGCGATATGGGCATCATCGGTACGGCAAGTGCTCGTCCTGGAACGAGCCTGCCGAGGGCTGAGGCGTCAGGGGTGCTCACGCTGGGCGACCACGACGTGGAATGTCATGTCTTGAGTGACGGTCGTCGGGTGCTCGCGACGTCTCAAGTCGAGCACCTCTTGGGTGCCGCCAAGAAGCGCGATTTGAGTCGCTCGCTGGCCAGAATTCCTAATGAATACGGCCACATGTCGGTGCCGCCAAGGATCCTATTTGTCCTGGGAAAAGGTTCCACTGCTTACGGTTATGAAGGTCGCAGCGTGATCGACATCTGCTTGGCCTACCAGAGCGCGTTCCTGGCCGGTTCGCTTCACCACTCCCAAGAACGCATCGCACGTAAGGCGATGTCCTTGGTGGGATCCTGCGCGAAGGTAGGCATTGAGGCCTTCATCGACGAAGCGACCGGCTACCAGTCGATGCGCCCCGGTGACTACATACAACGACGCGTGGAACAGTTCCTGCGCGAGTACAGAGATGAATGGAAGCCGCGCTGGGATCAGGGTTCGGTCACCGCCTTCTGTCGGCTGTACCGTAAGCGCGTCTCCCCCAACCCCAAGTTTATGCAACCTGTTGCGGGCCGGATTTACGACATCGTCATCGGTCCGCACGTCATGGCGATCCTACGCCAGCGCAATCCAACGCCCCAGAAGGGCACAAACCATCACCAATACTTCCGCGAGGCCGTACAAGCACAGTTCGAGAAGGAACTGGCTGTTATTGCAGGACTTGCCGAAACAAGTAACTCCGTGAAGCAATTTTGGCACAAGATGGGCGTTCGTTATCTCGGTCATCCACTGCAAACTGAGTTCTGGGATTGAGCGATACGCTCTTAGCTTCAACAGGTACGCGACCGGCCCGCGCTTGACGGCCGTGAAGCGGCGCAGGCGGTATTGAGGCGGTGGGGATTGGGGGAGTCGTCTACGACCTGACGCGCTGCCAGTTCTCGGCCGCAGCGAGGAAGCGTTCCTTCGCGATGCGGAGGCGTGCGCGGGCGGTCTCGTAGGGGACGTCGAGGATCTCGGCGATCTCCACGATGTCGAAACCCTCGCCGTAGCGCATGAGCAGGATCTCGGCCTGCGACTCGGTGATCCGGTCAAGCGCCCGCAGGATGTCCCGGGCCTCGACCCGGCCCTCGGTGGCTGGCAGGTGCGGGAGCCAGTCATCCGCGCCGGGTACGCCCCAGGGCGCAGCGTCGGGGACCTCGCGCCGCCGATGCGCCTTCTCGCGGTAGTGCGAGACCTGCCGCCACGTGATGCCCGTCAGCCAGAGCTTGAGGGCGTCTCCGAGCGGCTGCCCGGGCAAGGGCCGGAAGCGGCCCTGTGTCATCGCAACCCACGCCGCAGCCGTGATCTCTTGGACGAGATCCTCCCAGTCTTGCGGAGGCACCTTCATGGCGCGCAGAAGCGCGCGCACGTAGGGCGCCATCCGGACGATGGGCATCTCGTCGAAGTAGACGGTGGGAGAGGCGTGGGCGACGTCAGCGCGACGCCGCCCGCGGGTCACGCTTTCGCCTCCGGCGGAGCGCCGGGCTTAGGCGTCTTGTGCGGGTCGGGCTGCGGGCGCCTGCAGTGCGTGCACCGGCCGTTGCGGTCGCCGATGATCACGTCATCGACCGTGTAGTTGGTGCGCTTCGAGATGCGGTAGGCCATCTCGCAGGTGGCATCGTAGGTGCCGTTCCAGATCTTCTCGGCGTCGCCTTTGCCGAGGAACAGCAGGTTGTCCACGGCTGCCCACGAGCCGGTGATCTCCCGCATGGTGTAGAGGCACTCGCGCACGCCCTTGCTCTCCTGCGCGTCGAGCGACAGCTCCATCGGGGACTCCAGGAAGGGACCGCGGGTGATCATGACCGCACCTCCCACGCCGCTCCGCAGTGCGGGCAGGAGGCAGCGACCTTCAGGTCACCCAGGATCGCTTCCACGGTGGTGCCTGCGGCGCGCGCGGCACGCACCGCCATCCCTGGCGACGTCGGCTTGCCGCTGACGATGGTGGCGAGGGTGCCGGGCCGGACGCCCATCACCTCGGCGAGGCAGTCCCACGACCCGTACAGGGCGCGCAGGTTACGCAGAGCGGCGCGGAGCCGCATCTGCTCGGTGTCGGTGAGCTGGATAGAGGATCGGCGGGGACCAGGCAGACCAGTCCCTTTGCCCTGATGAGGGCGTAGGCGTACAACGTTCATCGTCGGACCTCGCAACAGGTTCGGCCACGCAGCCCGGATGGTTGGCGCCATCGCGGGCTGCACTTGCTTGCGGGTCCGAACCTACGTGCCGAGATCAGCGTCCGCTACGCCAGAACCTCAAAGTTGACCAGCTAGGGTCAAAGTTGACCAGTACCCACGGAGCGCCTCGCTTGACGGTCCCCGGTCGGATTGCTATCGCGAACGAAGAACGTGGTTCAGCGCGCATGATCCGCCCCCTCCGCGACGCAATCGCCCAGGGCTTCTCCAGGAGCGGCGTCTCGACGTGGCTCCGCAAGATCCAGGAGCGGGGTCGGGTCGCGACCATCCTCGTCTACCACGACCCCAGCGCCGAGGTCTTCGACACCCACCTCGAGTTCCTCCGGGAGCGCTACACCATCGTCCCCCTGGATACCGTCGTCGACGCGCTCCACAGCGGCGATTGGCCCACCCTGCCTCTGCCCCCGCTGGTGCTCACGCTCGACGACGGTCACCGAGGCAACGCGAAGCTCGCCGAGGTGCTTCGCGCTCACGACGTGCGAGCCACCATCTATGCCTGCAGCGGGCTCGTGGGGACGCATCGCCACTTCTGGTGGACCCATGCGGCGCGGCGCGCCCACGCGCTCATCGAGCTGCCTCACGACCAGCGGCTCGCAGCGCTCCGCGCCCTCGGCTTCGAACCCGACCAGGAATACGAGACGCCCCAGGCCCTCAGCCTCGAGGAACTCACCCGCCTTCGTCCCTGGATCCAGTTCGGCTCCCATACCCGCACGCATCCCATCCTACCGCACTGCGACGACGCCACCGCATGGCACGAAATCGAGGCGAGCCGCGCCGAGCTGAGCGCTTTGACGACCCAGCGCTGTGACCACTTCTGTTTCCCCAACGGAGACCTCTCGGCCCGCGATCTCGAGTTCGTCCGCAGAGCTGGTTATCGCTCCGCCCGCACGACCCGTGTAGGGCGAGTCCGAGAGGGGTCCGACCCGTTCCAGCTTCCTGCCATCGGCGTTGGCGACGACGACAGCGTCGACATGCTGGCCCTGCGCCTCGCTACCTTCTACAGCCTCCTGGGCTCGACCACCTTCAGAGCATATCGGCATATGCTCCGGAGACGGACCAAGCGGTCGCACGCAACGCGGGCCGCAGATCCTCATCCGCCGAGTGCGCCCGATAGTTGAACGGGAAACGCCTCACGGGCACAAACCCCGACATCAACAGGGATCGACCGAGTTCACTCACGGGCGCGACGAACGCCTTCACGAAATCCGCCTCCCCGGCGATCTTCTCCAGCAACGCACCGACCAGCGCGGCGCGGACCCCATGCCCCGTCGCCTCCAGGTCCACGAGGTTCACCGCGGGACGCCTGCCAGCGCGCTCGTCCTTGCTCCACACCAGAACCCCTGCCGGCTCCCCATCTGCCCGAGTCGCCGTGATGATTCTGTACGAGACGCGCGGGTTCCCGTCGAAACGCCACCGGAACCACGTACCCGTCTTCGCGAATCCGATCGACGTCACGGCGCGACGCAGCCCCCACAGTCGGTCGATCCAGTCGCTCTCCACCACCTCCGGCGTCTCGATCTTCAGCCGGGAGTACCGCGCAACCGCCCCCAGCAAGCTCGGAACGACCCGCCCGACGCCCGCCCCGAGCGCGGCTCGCGCGAGCGGCTTCACGAGCAGGTAGACCCCGAACGGCTCCTCGAAGTGAAGACTCTTCACCAGGCCATGGTGCGAGCGCGCATTCGGGAAACCCAACGTGAAGCGACAGCCGGCCGCACGAACGTCCCGGAACACCGCTTCGGCCAGCCCCTTGAAGATACCCTGGCGGCGATACCCTTCGTGCGTGAACGTATCGAGTGAGAGGCACGCTTTGAACGATTGGCCACGAGCGACCATATCGATCGGAATCACCACGTACTGGCCGGCAATGACGTCTCCGTCCATTGCGAGATGGCAGAAGGGCATCCCCGCCGGGTTCCTCACGTAGAGCCAGTCCAGGTAGTCGTCGCTGGGCCGCCCGTAGAACTGAGAACGCGCACGACGGAGGAGCGCCAGATCGACGCCCACGTCGATGCGCCTGGGCTGCCAGCGCCGGGGGGTTCTGTCCATGCAGCGAGCTCCGGATCTACCGGGGTCCCACGGTGCCCTGGGAGGGCACCGCGGCGCGACCCATCAATCGATGATCTTGGTCTCGTGCTTCTCCGGGTCGGGCGCGACGCATTCTTCGGCCGTCGCCATCGCCACTTCCATCTCTTCGGTGACGCTCGGAGAAGCCATCTTCTCACCGTTGGGCCCCGTGGCCTCCCACAGGAAACCACGCCGCTCGCCGGACTTCTCGGGAACCCAGCGGACCGAGAGGTTCCACCCGCGGATCTCCGCAGCGTAACTCCCATCCTCGTGGTTCCGCTGCCACGCCGACAGGGTCGGATGTCGCAGCTTGCTCATCGCCCCTCCTCTCGACCTGCGCGCTGCGCGGACCGCTCCGAGCGCACAAAACAAATGTCCCCGATCAGCGGCGCTCCCCCCCCGAGCAACGCCGCCAACCGGGGACGACAGGAACCTAGCAGACACCCCTCGGCCTTCGAGCCGGACAAGCCCGCAATCATCATGAGGCCGCACCTTACCTCAGGCCCTTCTGTCGGGATAGACCTCGACCCCTGCGTGACCCGCTGGATTTTTGACGGTCGGCCCGCCTACCCTGCCGACCCCGACGGACATGGAACAGCTAGACGTCCCTGCTATCGAGCCTATTTCGAGCAAGATCATCCTCTGCGTGGCGAGCTACTTCAAGGGAAATGACTTCCTGGATCAGTGCAAGCGCGAGGGCTGGAAGGTCGTGCTTCTCACGCACGAGTCACTCCTCACCAAGCCCTGGGTTCGCGAATCCATCGACGAGGTGTGGGCATTGCCGAACTTCACCGACTGGCGCGCGGTGGAGAACGCAGTCTGCTACCTCGCGCGCACCCGCGACTTCAGCCGCATCGCCCCGCTCGATGACTTCGACGTCGAGCTGGCCGCCCACCTGCGCGAGTACCTCCGCATCCCCGGCATGGGAGAGACCACCGCGCGCTACTTCCGCGACAAGCTCGCCATGCGCGCCCGCGCACGGGACCGAGGCATCGACGTCCCCGAGTTCGTTCACGTGCTCAACCACGATCGGATCCGCCGCTTCTGCCGCGAGGTGCCTGGTCCCTGGCTCCTCAAGCCGCGCGCGGAGGCCTCCGCGGTCGGCATCCGCAAGCTGAACAGCGAGGAGGAGATCTGGCCCATCGTCGAGGAGCTCGGCGACAAGCAGTCCACGTACCTGATCGAGCGGATGATCCCCGGCGACGTCTACCACGTCGACGCCATCATCTCGGAGCGTGAGACGCTCTTCTGCGAGGTCCATCGCTACAGGAAGCCCCTCCTCGAGGTGACCCACTCCGGCGGCATCTTCTCCACCCTCACCGTCGAGCGCGGCAGTGAGGTCGAGCGCAAGCTGCTCGACGCGAACCGGAAGATCGTCGAGCACATGAACCTCGTCCGAGGAGTCATCCACACCGAGTACATCCTCGGTCGCGATGACGGGAAGGTGTACTTCCTCGAGACCGCGGCGCGCGTCGGCGGCGCCCACATCAGCGATCTGGTGAGCGCGTCGACCGGCGTGAACCTCTGGCACGAGTGGGCACGCCTGGAGCTGCTCCAGGGAGAGCAACCCTACAAGCTCCCCGAGCGCCGGCACGACTATGCTGGCCTCATCGTCTCGCTGGCCCGCCAGGAGGTCCCCGATACGACCTCGTTCGAGGATCCCGAGATCGTCTGGCGCCTCAAGGACTACCCGCACCACGTCGGCTTCGTGGTCAGCGCCTCCACGCCGGAGCGCGTCGAGGAGCTCCTCGACCAGTACGAGCACCGCATCCTGCGCGACTACATGGCCGTGCTCCCCGCCCCCCTCACACCGACCGCCTGACGGCTCCAGCCCGACCGGCGAGCGTCGCTCGACGTCGCATCGCCCCCCCTCAGTCCCCCTCACATCACGAGTCGAGCGCTGCCGCCCCGGGGCGGCAGCCACACGTCACGCCTCGCTGCCCAGGTACGCGAGCAAGCTGCTCACCGGCACGCCGGTCGGCCGCCCGAACTGCCAGTCGGCGCCCTCGCAGACCACCCCGCCGATGTCGAGGTGCATGAACGGCAGCGCCGTCCCCTTGAGCCCCGACGCCACGTCCAGGAACGCGAACGGGAACTGGTGCCCGCGCGCCGTGTTCACCGTGGCCAGCCGGTTCGAGGACACCACGTCCTCCGCCGGCGTCCTCCCCGCGATGAAAGCGTAGTCTTCGCGGCGCGGCCTCAGGTGCTCCATCGGCTCGGCCCACTGCTCCGCCATCGCGCTCAGCCGCGCGATCTCCGCGCTCGCCGACGCGTTGCTCAGCGCACCCGTATACGGCCCGTGCGCGCGGTAGACGTGCCCTGTCAGCGTCGCCACCGAGAACAGCACCGGGTTCACCGTGCCCGAGGCCAGCTCGCGCGCCACCGCCAGCAGATCCGCCAGCACCAGCCGCCCCTCGGCGTCCGTGTTGCCGATGCGGACCCGCACCCCCGCACGGCTGCGGATCACCTCGTCGCTGACGAAGGCCTCCTCGCCCACGCTGTTGCGCACCAGCCCGAGCAGCCCCACCACCCGCACACCTTCCAGCCCGAGCGCCGCCGCCGCGCGCACCACCCCGGCCACCGCGCCAGCGCCGCCCTTGTCGCGCGACATGCCGGCCATGTGCCCATCGGTCTTCAGATCGGCCCCGCCCGTGTCGTACGTCACCCCCTTGCCGGCGAGCAGCACCGTCCGCTTGATCTCCCCTCGCGGACGGTAGTCGAGCCGCACCACGCAAGGCCGGTGCCGCTCCACCACCCGCGAGGCACGCGCCACCGCGCTGAGCAGCGGATAGTCTTCCACGTTGCGCTCCACCTTCACCAGCACCCCCGTGCGCGCGAAGGCCACCTCGCACAGCTCCGCCACCCGCACGGGCGCCATCCGCTCCGGATCTCCCGCCGTGATGTCGCGGCACAGCGCCCGACCCACCTCGATCGCCGCGAGTTCTCGCGCCCGCGGCTCCGAGAGCCCCAGCACCACCAGCGCCTCCGCCGAAGGGGGCGCCATCTCCCACTCCCGCGCCTCGATCGGCGCCCACTGCGTCCCCAGCGCCGCCAGCGTCGCCACTTCCAGCGCGCGCACGAACCGCCTGTCCGAAGGCGCCCGCACGAACAGCAACGGACGCCGCGCCCCCGCCGCCACCGCGCGCGCCATCGCGGCCGCGGCCGCCTCGGCGACCGACCGCACATCGTCGGTGTCTTCCTGGAGCGCCGTCATCGGGGCGACCACCACACGGCCACCGGGCACGCCCTGAGCGGCCAGCACGACGGGCGCGCACCGACCGGACAGCGCCGCATCGACCTTCGCCGCAGCCGTGATGGCCCCCGCGACGGCCTCACTCAGCCCCTCCAGGTGCTCGGTCACCGGCGAAGGCACCACCACCAGGACCGCATCACATGCCATCGCCGCCGGCGCGCCATCGAGCAGCGCGCGCTCCGGCAATCCCACCACGGACGTTACGTGCACCATGACCGCGGAGTTTTGCCCGAAGACGGCACGCTTGAAAAGAAAGATGGCGCCATCTGGACAGTCCCACCCCCGGGCACCATGGACCCGTCTGGGAGGTCGTCACGTGCGCTTGCTGGGAAGGAACGTTACCTGGGCTTCCACCAAGAAATACCTGGCCGCGCTCTACCACGAGTGGGACGCGGACAACGTCGAGGACGTCGCCGCCGCGCTCACGTTCTCGGGGGTCCTTGCCATCTTCCCCTTCCTTCTGTTCCTCGTCGCGCTCACGAGCCTCCTCCTCGACCCCAACGAGACCGCGGAGCTCATCGCCCAGCTCTATTCCGTCGCCCCCGTCGCGGTCGCCGACATCCTCAGCGAACGCCTCGACGCCCTGGGACATGGTGGCAGCCCTGGCCTCCTCACCCTCGGCGGTGTCGCCGCTCTCTGGGCTGCCTCCAGCGGGATCGCCGCCCTCTCGCGTGCCCTCAACGCGGCTTACGACGTCACCGAGACGCGCCCCTGGTGGAAGGTGAGGCTCCTCGGCATCGGCGTCACTTTCGGCGCTGCCCTGCTCGCGCTCGTCGCGGCGCTCATTGCCATCGTCACCCCCGCCATCGTCAACTTCTTCGGCCTGGGTGGCCTCAACCCCTTGTTTCTCCTCCTCCGCCTCCCCGTCGCCGCGCTGCTGATGATGTTCGTGCTGGCGATGCTCTACCAGGTCCTCCCGAACCGGAAACACCGCTTCCACCTGTTCACCCCGGGCTCGGTGGTCGCCGTCCTCCTCTGGCTCATCGCCTCGGTCGGCTTCTCCACCTACGTCACCAACTTCGGTAGCTACGAGGTCACCTACGGCGCGCTCGGCGGCGTCATCGTGATGCTCATGTGGATGTGGATCTCGTGCCTCGCCATCCTCCTCGGCGCCGAGATCAACGCCCTCGCCGAGCGCAAGGGCGAGAAGAAAGACGGCAAACCCGCGAAGACGTCCCCCGACGGCCCCATCGACGCCGCCCTGTCGAAGGCCGAAGGCGAGACCGGTTCCACGTCGGATCTCTCCGGGTCTCCCCGCAAAGCCACTCCGCCGGCGTCACGCTCCGCCTCGCTCTCGTATGGCGCCTTCTCGGCGCTGCTCCTCGGCTTCTTCCTCGGACGCCGCCGCACCGGCTCCCGCTGACGCACCTCGACCAACCCGGCAAGCACGCCGCCGTTGCACAAAACCGAACGAGGGAGCCTTCGCTCCCTCGTCCTTCTCGCAGCACCCCTGCCAGCACGCCGCCTCGCAGCGGGGAGCATGGGCAACCGGCTCGAGACTAGAAGACCACCACGCTCCGGATCGACTCCCCCGCGTGCATCAGATCCAGCGCGTGGTTGATCTGATCGAGCGGCATCGTGTGGGTGATCAGATCATCGATGATGATCTTCTTCTCCATGTACCAGTCGACGATCTTCGGCACATCCGTGCGGCCCCGCGCCCCACCGAACGCCGACCCCTTCCATACCCGGCCCGTCACGAGCTGGAACGGCCGCGTCGAGATCTCCTGCCCCGCGCCGGCCACCCCGATGATCACGCTCGTCCCCCAGCCCCGGTGGCAGCATTCCAGCGCCTGGCGCATCACCTTCACGCTGCCCACGCACTCGAAGCTGTAGTCCGCGCCTCCATCGGTCAGGTTCACCAGGTAGGGCACCAGCTCGTTCTCGGGCATGTCCGAGGGGTTCACGAAGTGCGTCAGCCCGAACTTCTCGGCGAGCGCCTTCCGCTTCGGGTTCAGGTCCACGCCCACGATCTTGTCGGCGCCCGCCATCCGCGCACCCTGGATCACGTTCAGCCCGATCCCGCCGAGCCCGAACACCACCACGTTGTCGCCGGGCTGCACCTTCGCGGTGTTGATCACCGCCCCGATGCCCGTCGTCACCCCGCAGCCGATGTAGCAGACCTTGTCGAACGGCGCGTCCTCCCGGATCTTCGCCACCGCGATCTCCGGCAGCACCGTGAAGTTCGAGAAGGTCGAGCACCCCATGTAGTGCTTCACCGACTCGTTCCCGAGCTTGAACCGGCTGCTCTTGTCGGGCATCAGCCCTTGCCCCTGCGTCGCGCGGATCGCCGTGCAGAGGTTCGTCTTCCGGCTCAGGCACGACTTGCACTGCCTGCACTCCGGCGTGTAGAGCGGCACCACGTGGTCGCCCTTCTTGACGCTCGTCACGCCGGGCCCCACGTCGACGACCACGCCAGCACCCTCGTGCCCGAGGATGCAGGGGAACAGCCCCTCGGGATCCGCGCCAGACCGCGTGAACTCGTCGGTGTGGCACACGCCGGTGGCCTTGATCTCGACCATCACCTCCCCTGCGCGAGGCCCCTCGACCTGCACGGTCTCGATGGTCAACTTCTCGCCCGCCTTGTAGGCAACGGCTGCGCGGCTATCCATGCGTCGCTCCTCCTTGGTTCCACCGCTCACCAGCCGCGCCAAGCGGCCAGCCCGCTACCCTTAACCGCGCCACGAACTCGGTTGCAAGGGCGCTGAACTGTGCAGCGCGACGCTCTGGCAGGTGTGCATGAGCCCCCTCACCTCGCCACCGACGGGATCACATGACACCCCGCCAGCCGACGCTCAACGCTGCGCCCGCCCCTCGATGATCCCTCCGTCCGCCGTCATCGCGATCACCGTCCCCAGGTCAGTGAACAGCGAGACGATCGGCGCGGTCCACGCCTCGTCCCGCCAGATGCAGCCCCAGCGCCCAGGCTGACTCCCGCCCCCCTCCCCCTGGTCGCGATGCACCCAGATCCGCCCTGCGCTCGCTGCCCACCCGCGCCCCATCGCGTCGAGCGCCACCGCCGAGATGTCCCGCCCCACCTCCACCAGCTCCGTCACCGTCGCCCCGTCCCGGAACCACAGCGCCGCGCCCTCCGCGCCCGTCGAGAGGCCCAGCCCCAGCTCGTGCCTCCCTGCGCACGCGAGAAACGCCCTCACCCCGGGCGCTGCCAGCGGACGCACCTCCCAGTCCAGCGGCGCGTACAGCACCACGACCCCCCGTCCGTCCACCCCGCGACCTGCCACCAGCCAGTGCGTGTCGTCCACCCGCGCCATGGCCATCACCACCGCCACCCCCTTCAGCGGCAACGGCTTGAGCCAGCGCTTCCCGCTCAGCGCGCACAGCATCGGCTCTTCTCCTGGCGCCTGCCCCACCAGCACCGCCAGATCCTCGAAGTCACCGCTCATCAGCTCGAACCGCGTCCGCATCCCCCCGAGGTGCCGCAGCTCTCCCAGCCCCTCTGGCGTGTACGTCGCGAAGATCGCGTCGTCCGCCACCACCAACCACCGCCCGGCTCCCACCCGCCGCGTCAACCGCACCCCAGCAGGATCGGGCAACCCGCTCGTGTCCACATCGGCCCAGGCCGACCCATCCCAGAACGACAGCCCTGCCGTCGTCGCCGCCATGCAGCGCCCATCGCCGTCCCATGCCGCGCTGCGCACCACCCGCGTCTCCTCCCCCGCGCCCCCTCGCCCTGACGCCCCGAACCCCCGCACCATCGTCCACGTCCATGGCGCCACCTGCGCCATCTCCTCCCGCGCGCGCAGCCGATCCAGCCGCAGCGCCGCCCCGGTCCCCGAGCCCAGCGCTTCCGGACGCGCGTCCCGCAGCCACGGCACCACCATCGCAGAGAGCGCGTCCGCCCGCTGCGGCCGCTTCCCGATCACGTGGCTCGTCGCTGCCGCCAGCGCGAAATCGATGGACCGGCATGCCGCATCCGACGCCCGCAGCGCAGGCGAGAGCCCCAGCGCATCCCGCACGCTACGCCGCTCCTTGCTGCACATCGCCGCCAGCGCCTGCCCCGGGTTCAGCACATCGAAGTACTCCTCCCCGGTCAGCAGGTAATAGATGAGCGCCGCCAGACTGAAGATGTCCGACGCCGGCCCCAGCGCCTGCTGCTCGTACGCCGTCAGCTCGGGCGCCGCGTACCCCAGCGTCCCCAGCATCGTTCCCCCGAACGTCCCGCTGAACCCAGCTGGCCGCGCCACCCCGAAATCGGCGATCTTGAAGATCTCGTCCTCCCCGAACCCGCAGCACAGCACGTTGTCCGGCTTCAGATCCCGGTGAATGACCCCCACCGCGTGCACCGCCGACAGCCCCGCCGTCAGACATTGCACCGCGTGCGCCGCTCGCCCGGGATCGAACGCCGCCCCCGTCGTCCGCAGGCTGTGCTCCACCCGCTGCGTCAGCGTCGTCCCTTCTGCCCCCCCGTGGACGTACTCCAGCACCAACCAGGGCAATGCGACCCCCTCCCCCGAAGCCATCGTCATCACGGCGCTCCCCGCATCCAGCAAGCGCACCACGAATGGCGTCGGCGGCACGTGGGCGTTCAGTCTCCCGAGCGCCACCGCCTCCTTGGAAACGATCAGCTCCGCTGTCCCTCCCCCCCGTCGCACGAACCAGGGCCGCAGCACCTTGAGCACGACCGGGATCTCTCCCTCCGGCGCCGCCCGCAGAGCGTAGTAGGCGACCGACATCGCCCCCTCTCCTGCCACCTGCTCCACCCGGTAGACCACCCCGGGCACCACCTGGGAAGGGATCTCCGAGCCCACACCGAGCGGCGGCAGCTCCTCGATTTCATCGAGATACGACGGAAGGGGTCCCCTCCCCTGTCCACCCACGACCTGCACCATAGATGGCGCATCCTAGATCGCGATGCCGGGCCGTCGATGGCCAAACCCAGGCATCCCGCATTCACCTCGCCCGCGGCAGGGGAGAGAGCCCGAAGAATCCACCTTCTCCCGCTCCGTCGCCTTCCCTGGCGCTCCCGACGGTCACGCATCCCCGGGCGCGGCCGACGCCCCCGTGCTGCCGGTCGACATGGGGGTAAGCTGCGCAAGCTCAGGTGAGCTGGACAGCACCGGATGAGCTGGCCAGGGTCGAGGAACGCGCGTGAACACATTCCCAGGTGAACCCATCATCGGCGCTCCCCACGGGGTCACCGCCGTCGAACACCGCAGCCGGACCTGGAATGGCGTCACGGTCCACGCGCTGACGATCCATGTCGCGCCCGGCGAGGCGTGGAGCCTCCTGACCGGGGAGCAGACCAGCCTCTCCATCGTCCTCGATGAGATTGGCGGCCGCGTCGAGCCACGGCTGAAGCGCGAGCAGCCCCTCGTGTCGCGCCGAGCAGCGCCTGGGCACATCAACTTCTCTCCCGGCGGGATGCCCCTCTGGGGCTACACCGACGGGCTGCGCCATGTGAAGGAGGTCCGCCTCGACTTCGACTTCACCGCCCTCCCCGCCGTGCTCGGCGAGGATCTGGATCGCTTGAAGATCCAGACGCCGCGCATCCACTTCCACGACGACCGCATCGTCCACCTGGGCGCCCTCCTCACCGCCGCGTGCGAGGCTCCGGACGAGCACAGCGCGCTCTACGGCGACAGCCTCACGCTCGCCCTGCTCATCGATCTGCTTCGCCTGGGCACCCCGCAACCCGAGGAGCGCTCGCGCGGCGGCCTGGCGCCATGGCAGCTCCGGCGGGTCACCGACTACCTGCGTGCCCACCTCTCGGACAATGTGCGCCTCGAAGAGCTCGCTACGATGACCGGCCTGTCCCAGTCCCAGTTCAGCCGCGCCTTCAAGGCCTCGACCGGCTCACCACCTCATCGCTGGCAAATGAACGAGCGGATCCTGCAGGCCCAGCAGCACCTCGTCCAGGGCTCCTCGAGCCTCGCCGAGATCGCGCTCGCCACGGGCTTCACCGAGCAGAGCCATTTCACGCGCGTCTTCAGCCGCATGGTCGGCGCCTCGCCGGGCGCCTATCGGCGCGCACGACGCGGCTGAAGATGCCGGACGAGCGCCGGTCGACTTCCAGGTCGATTCAGGTGAGATCTGCCGCCGTAATGGTCAGCGTACCGGACCTCCAGTGCTTGCGATGCTCCGGCGGATTTTGCAGGACCGCCATCAGCCGGTCGTATCCGGGGATCTGCGAGTCCCAGCAATCGATCACACCGAAGATATTGGCCCTGGAAATATCTGCATCATTCTGACGCAGGATCTCGCCCACCCTGTCGGCTTCTTCCTCCCTGAACGGGGCCGCGTCATTCCCGTCATCGTCCCCCGTACCGAAGATCGAGAGATGGATGCCGATCAGCTTCGTGCCGACCGGACATACCACGACGATGCACGACGTCACTTCCGACGTATGGATCGTGCGACCAATGCAGTATCGCCGTTCAGCAATCACCCCGGTCGCTGGTTCAATGGCCCCGTATATCATGATGACCCCCATCTCAAGGATGAGGCGTGAATGGTCGGCGTCAACCACGCGGCCGTCTCGATCAACGGGCGATGAACGTCCGGGCCGAGCGCTCCCCCATGGAGTGTCGAGGAGACGGGAAAGCAAGACGCGCGTCTACCGAGTGAATGCTCGTTCGAGAGCGACCGCATGGCGAACGTCCGCGACGCCGAGCAGAGCGCCAGCGTCGCGGACCTCGCCCTCACTTCCCTCGCGGCACGAGCCCGAGGAGCTGGTACTCCCAGGCGAGGTTCGTGCCGACATGGCCGCCGTGGGCAAGGATGATCTCGGCGAGCTTCTCCGCCGTCTCCAGCCGCGCCCAGTCCCGCTGCAGCTCCGAGAGCACCACCGTCGACGTGAGCGGCACCGCGCCCGCCTGGATCATCCGGTGGATGGCCATCTCGTGGGCCTCCTTGCTGACACCGCCGGACGCATCCGTGACGAAGTACACCTCGTAGCCGTCCCCCAGCGCGTGGATCACCGGGAATGCCAGGCAGATCTCGGTCCATAGCGCCGCCATGATGATCTTCTTGCGCCCGGTCTTCTTGACCCACTCGACGCAGCGCGGATCTTCCCACGTATTGATGGTCGTCCGATCGATCGGCTTCTGCTCGGGGAATACATCCTGCAATGGCTTGATCAGGTAGCCACCACGTTCCTCGATCACCGTCGTCAGCAACGTCGGCACGCCGAACGCCTTCGCGCCCTTCGCCAGCATGACCACGTTGTTGATCATCGTGTTGGGATCGACGTTCTGCACACCGCTGACCTGGAAGGGCTGGTGATCAATCAGCACCAGCGCGCAGTTGTCCGGCGTCAACAATGCATCGAGCCCGATCTTGTCGTTCTTCGCAGTAGCCATGTTCAATCTCCTGATCGCGACGGAGCGCGTTTCTGGACGCAAGCTATCGACCTCGCGCTCCGGAAGATTGAACGTTCCTCGCATCCCTTGAACGAAACCGGCTCGAGAGCACCCGGCGACGCGCACCAGCAGCGCATCGAGCCCCCCCCGCCGCCACCTCACTCCGCCCGCAGCGCCCTCGCTGGCGCCACCGCCCGCGGCAGCTCCTCCAGCGCCACCTTCGCCCGCGCCTCGGGCACCGTCATCTTCCCTCCCAGGCTGAACCGCAGCGGGATCTCCAGCCGCGCCGCCTTCCCGTCCGCCGCGATCGCTGCCCGCACCAGCAGCGCGCCTTGCACCTGCCGCACCCCCTTCACGGCCGCTGCCAGCGACACCCCCGGCGGCAGCGGGATCCGCGCATCCACCTCGTGGGCCCGCCCCAGCCGGCTCTGCAGCGCCACCCGCAGCGTCCCCACGCCCCCCGCGCGCGCCTGCTTCGGCCAGTCCACCTCGATCTGCACCGGGCTCTCGCGCACGTCCGGAGGGCTCGACCACCGCCGCAGCGCCGGCCGCTCCAGCCGCGCCATCACCCCGGGCCCCACCACCGACAGCACCACATCGACCGTCGATGCCCCGAGCGGCACCACCACCTGCCCCGCCGGCCCGACCTCCACCTCCTGCACCGGCCCTTCCACAGCGCCCGTGCCCTCCCCCCCGGACCCCGCGCGCCGCTCCCAGGGCATCACCTTCACCCGCGACACCCCTGCGGCCGCCTTCTCCGACCCCTCGTGTGCCAGCAGCGCCCGCACCACCGACCGCGTCCCCAGCGTCGACCCGTACCCCCCGCGAACGTCCCCTTGCACGCCCACCCACCCGAACAACGCCCCTGCCGGCGCCGCGCTCTTTCCGAGCCCAGCGCTCCGCAGCAGCGCCGCGTACACCACGGCCCGCGCCCCCCGATCGCTCGCCTGCGCCGACGACAGCGACACCCCCCCGCTCACGCGCAGCGCCACCTTCGACCGCAGCTCATCGGCGAGCCCAGACGCCAGCGCCACCCGGTGCGGCCGCTCCGCCAGGGCCAGCACCGCCCGCGCGAGCGCCACGGCGTCCCCGCCCTCCTGCGCGGCCGCCACCGTCTCGGTCACGAACGCATCCCAGCAGGCCAGCGCCGCCCCGCCCTCGGGCATCGGCTCCACCTCGAGCGCCTCCAGCGCCTCGTCCAGCCCGCGCTTCCCCAGCTCCTCTGCGGGGCAGCCGGCGTCCTTCGGCAGCATCGACACCAGCGCCTCGGGTGCGAACGCCCGCGCCCGCCGCTCCGGCCCCCAGAACAGCACCTCCCGCTTCCCCTCCTTGAAGGCCAGCAGCCGCCCCACCGCGCGCCGCTCCACCTCGCCAGCGCGCCCTGCCAGCTTCGCCCCGGCCTCTCCCCGCGCCGTCGCCCACCGCTTGATCCGCGCTGCCACCTCCAGCGCATCCGCCATCGCCCGCGGCGATCCCAGCCGATCGGGTTCCACCGACTCCAGCGCTGCCGAAAGCGCCCCCGCAATCCCTCGCTCCAGCACCAGCCGCGGCGCCCCTGCCAGTACGTGCACCCGCGCATCCAGCGGCGCTTGCAGCATCGTCTCGGCCTTGGCCTCCCCTGAACCCGCCTCCACCCACTGCGCCGCCGTCAGATCCGTCGCCTCCCCCGGCGCGCGCACCTCCCACGAGTGACGCGCCGTGTCCCCCTCCAGCCCGGCCGCGCTCACCCGCGCCGACAGCGCTGCCTTCCCGGCCTTCGACGCCCGCACCCGCACCCGCACCGGCGTCGCGCCTCCAGCCGGCACCTCCACCACCTGCGCCTTGTCGCTCTCGCGCACCAGCCCCGCCACCCCTTCCGCCGCGATCGCCAGCGACGCCCGGAGCGCCTTCGCCGACCGGTTGCGCACCGACAGCGCCACGTCCACCTCGTCGCCCGTCACCCACGACGCCCCCGCGTTCACCCGCACCGACAGCGGCAACGACGCCGCCACGTCCAGCGTCGTCGTCGCCGTCGACCCCTGATCCGGCGCCCCCACGAACGCGATCCGCCACGTCGTCTCCACGTCGCCCAGCGGGATCTTCATCCGCAACTTCCCGTCCGACCCCGTGCGCACCGGCGGCGACCAGTAAAACACCCCCGTCGACAGCGACGCCGACCGCCGCACGTGCGCCCCCGCGAGCCGCCCGTGCCCGGACCCGAACCCCTGCCCCGAGCCCGTCCCGCTCCCGTACCCCACGGTGGTGATCGTCCCCATCCCCAGCGTCATCCCCGTCATCGCCGTCAAGAGCCGCTCCCATGACGCCACCGTCGCGTCCCCCACCTCCATGTCGAACCGCGCGTCCACGATCTCGTCCTCGCCCAGCGCCTCCGCGTAGGGCGACCCCGACCGCACCACCCGCTCGAACGGATCCTTCACATCGTCGCCCGTCCCGATCCGCCCATCCGGCCCAGGCGATTGCAGCGCGAAGCCCCGCGTCACCGTCAAGAAGGGCGCCGACGCCGCCCCCGTCTTCACGAACTGGATCGTCCCGCCCCACGGATCCAGCAGCAGATCCTCCGAGATCTTCTCGTCCCGCACCGCGCGCCGCAGCAGCGCTCCGGGATCCTTCAGCGCCGGCTCGTCCATGTCGAGCTGCCGATCCCGCCGCAGCTCCCGCAACGCCGACAGCACCTTGAACAGCTTCAGCCGCGTCACCCGCCGCGCCACGTTGTCGAACGTCACCTGCCCGTCCACCGCCACCAGGTCCGCGAGCCCCACCGGCTCTCCCCCGGGCGTGTTCGGCGGCGCGTCCATCGCCGCCGTCACCAGCGTCATCAGCTCCGGGTTGAACTGGAAGCCCCCCGGCCCTTTGCGCGCCACATCCCGCATCCGCTCCGGCGATGCCGACGCCTCGTACACGGCCCCCTCCAGCGACCGCAGCACCTGCCCGAACGCCTCGCGCATCGTCGTCGTCGCGGTCCCGGCCGGATCATGGTTCGCCTCTCGCGGCGAGCGCACCTCGGCCCCGAGCGCCGCCCGACGCAGCGGATCCAGCGCCGTATCCCCGCTCAGGAACGCATCACACCGCTCCCGCTCCACCGACACCTTCCCGCAGAGCCGCGTCCGCGTGTCGAGCCCCGCGATCCCGTGCACCGAACCGCCCCCGTACAGATCCACGACCACCGCCGCGATCGTCCCGGGGAGCCCCCCACCCGGATCGCCGGACAGCGCGAGCTCCACCTCCACCATCCCCCCTGGCACCGCGCGCCCGCCCACGAGCTTCGCTTCCAGCCGCGGCAGCACCCGCGGTGTCACCAGCAGCGCCCCGCCAGCGCGCAGCGCCTCCGCCCCCGACCGAGGCGACAGCGCCCACAGCGACCACACCCCAGCCGCCCCTTGCGGCACCGTCAGCGACCCCGCCCGCCCCTCGAACCACGCGCCTCCGGCCCGCGACTGATCCTCCGACGAGAGCAGCGTGCTCCACCACGCCCCCTCGTCCTTCCCGCGCCCACCGCCGGCCCCGCCCCGTCCACCGAGTCCCGCCCCTGGCCCTGGCATCCGGAGCTGCACCGCGGCCGCCTCTCCTGCCCGCACCACCGCCTTCTCCGGCACCATCAGCGCCCCGGCGCCCCGGTTCACCGACGCGCACAGCACGAACGGCGCGCTCCTCCCCCGCAGCGCCGCGATCGCCTCGGCCGGCCGCACCGTCACCGCCGCTGCCACCCCACCCGCGCACGGCCCCACGGCGCGGAAGCCCCCCAGATCCACCGGCGCCTGCCACGTCACCTCCGCCTCTCCGAACGCATCCGTCGTCACCGACGCCCGCAGCCCGTCCGCCTCCACGTGGAACGCACCCGACACCGGCTCGTAGCGCCCATCGAGCACCCGCACGAGCATCCGCTGCGTCACCCCGGGCACGATCACCCCGCCCTCCGGATGCAGCGTCACCTCCGACGTCCGGCTCTCCACCGCCACCGTCGCCTCGCGCGACAGCGGCCGCCCCTCGAACACCGCCCGCGCCACCACCCGCAGCTCGGACCCCACCCCTTGCACCACCGTCGTCGGCGCCATCGCCGTCCCCTTGATCTCCCCGGCCACGTCGGTGTGCACCAGCGTCGACGCCTTCTCCCACGCCTTCTCTTCCGTCGGCGGCTTCGTCCCCTTCTGCCCCACCCAGACCCGCACCGGCAGCCCCACCACGGGCAGCTCCGCCCCGTCCCGCACCCGCAGCACGTACGCGGCCTGCTCCCCTGCCCCCACCTCCGGCGTGTCCCACGTCGCCGTGAGCCGCGGCTCCCCTGGCGTCTCCTCGCGTGGCGTGAGCGACATCGACGCCGACCCAGCCGACTCCCCGGCCACCAGCGACCGCGCCCGCAGCGTCCACGACCACGCCGGCTCCTCGGTCCAGGGGATCTGCACCCGCGCCATCGCCACCCCCGCCGCGTCGGTCTTCACCACCGCCGACTGCCGCGCCACCCCGCCCTCCAGGAGGCTCACCTCCACCGGCGCGTTCGCCACCGGCAGCCCCGTCGCCGCCCCTTCCACCGTCACCCACGCCGACAGCGCCCCCCCGGGTACCACCCGCTGATCCGGCACCCGGAGCGCCACGTCATGCGTGGCCGTTCGCCTCACCTGCAGCACCTGCGTGCGCTGCCGATCCCCCACCCGCACCCCGACGAGCAGCTTCAGCTCCTGCGGCACCCCCTCGGGGATGGGCACCTCCAGGTGCGCCCGCCCTCCCGCGTCCGTCGTCGCCTGCACCGGCGGCGGCACCGCGCTCACCTCGCCGAGATGCTCCGGATCCCACACCGCCTCGACCGTCACCGCTTCCAGCGGCCGCTGCGCGAGCGCCGTCGGGTAGCCGAGCGCCACGACCTGCACCGGCAAGCGCGACCCCGGCGCCCCCCGGTCTGGCGCATGCAGGAAGAGGTCGAGCCCGCGGGCCACGGCCTCGGGACCGGAAGGGGCCGCGCCAGAGGGAGCTGAACCGAGGGCCGCCGACAGCGCAAGGGCGCTCAGGAGGAAGCGGGATCGACGCATGGGCCTCTGGACATACCCGAGCGCCGGAGGTTCCAGAAGAAGCGATGCGCGAAGAGATGCCGGGGTCCTGGGGAGCAACCGGGGTCGATGGCGTGCGGCCGTCCGTTCGTGTGAGGGCTCACTCGTGTGCGCGCGCCGACGTCACGCGTAGAGCTTCGAGCCCTCGTCGAGCAGCCCGCGCAGCGCATCGTCCGCGCCTCGCCTCAGTCGTTCGAACGCATCCCGCGCCGACGTGTCCCCCCCATCGTAGCCATACGCATGAAACGCCAGCCGCCCGATCGCCGCTCGCTGCACCGCCGTCACCGGATCGCGCGCCAGGGCGACCACCGTGCGCGTCGAGGCCCGAGGGTTGTCCGCCACCACCGCCCGAACCGCTGGATCGGCGTGCCCGGCCAGCAGGACCAGCTCCAACTCGTTCGCCTCGTACGACGCGGCCCGCACGCCAGCGTGACGCTCACTCGCGCGTGAAGGCTCCGGACAGTCCGACTTGCTCACGGCCTCGGCGCGAACGGCAGCCACCGGATCGTCGAGGAGACGGCTCCAGATCCCGTCGTCGAAGAAGTCCCACATCTCACGGATCAGCGCGACGCGCGCCCGGGGATCGGGATTCTCGAACGCCAGCTCCGCAAGCGCGTCATCCCAGTCCTCGCAGACGGCAAACCCGTGGATCTGCGCCTCGGGATCGTGCTCGACGTACCCCGAGATCCTCGTCGGCAGCTCCGCGAGCGTCTCGTCCGCGGGGTCCCTCGTCTGCATCGAATCGTACAGCCCGATCCGCTGCGCCGCGGAGAGCCGGCCCAGCCACACGGGGCGCTCCTCCTCTGGCGTCGCACCGAACTGCCGCCACAGCTCCACGTCCCCTCGCCGTTCGAGCGGCGGCAGCGCGATGGCCTCCGCGGAATACGCATCCGCTACCCGCGGGAACGCCTCGAGCGGCCCGGCATCCCGCGACAGCCCCGTGCACGTGATCGGCCCCTCCGCGAACGCCCCCTCTTCCGCCATCCGCCACAGCGCATCGAGCCAGGCGAACAGCTCGTCGTCGGAGCGCGCTGCGAGCGGCCCGAAGCACCCGACCGACAGCCCGGCCAGCGCCTCCGTCGGAGGCAGCGCCGCAGCCACCTCGCCGTCCGACGTCACCACGCGCAGCCGCAGATCACGAGCGATCCCCAGCGACACCCCACCCAGCACCTCGGCCAGCCAGGGAAGCCGGTGCGCCGCCATCACGTACGGCGCGTACGCTTCGAGCACCAGCGCGAGCATCCCGACGACCGCCCCGGCGGCGAAGTCGTCGTCCTCCAGCGCATTCCGGAGCGTGTCGTGCTCCGCCGACCGCGCGACATGCTCCCCCGTCAGCGCCGTCATCACCAGCTCCTGAGTCCACACCGGCGCCGTCGCGTTGGTGAAATCCCAGAGCGCGAGCGCGTCCGCCCAGCCGTCCCCGCGCGCCTCGCCAGCCCCGAGGTACTCGGTCAGCTCGAAGCGCCTTCCGTCATCCCAGCCGAAGTAGGAATCATTCAGGAACACCTGGACGTGATCTCCCGGCACCGCGCGCACGAGCGCCACAAACGCATCGATCCGCGCCCGAAGCACCTCGCTCCCCGGTCGAACCCCCTCCGCATGCTCGGGCACCCCCCGCCGCTGCGCGATCGCGGACAGCTCCCGCGCAAACTGCTCCGAGAGCCTCGACGCTCGCCCCTGGAGACGCGCAAGCGCCCGCTCCTTCCGCGCGAACAACGTCAACTGCCGCCGCTCCTTGCTCCACGGCAAGGCCACGATGTCCCCCGGATCGAACAGCGCGAGGAACGCGAGCGGAACGACGGACGCATACGCGACCTCCACATCCCCGCCCGTCCTCATCGCCGATGGCGTCGACCGCGACGTGGAAACCAACTGGAAGCTCTGGCTCATCGGCGCGGGAGCTTCGCCTGGGAGCGCCCTCGGCGTCCATCCCTCGGGCGTCCCCCCGCCCTCTCTCGACGCCCCGACGACGACGCCATCGAGCAGCTCGATGGCATCCTGCCGCTCGCCGTACGCATCCTCCGCCCATCGAGCTGCTCCCCTCGGACGCCACCTACGCGATAGCCTTCGACCACCATGGCATCCTCGCGACGACAGGCTGTCTTCCTCGGCGACGACTGCATCGGGCACGTGACCTGGGACCCGATGTCCGACTTCCCCTGGGCCCACGGCGACTTCGAACCCTCGCCCCAGTTCGCGGCGCACAGCACCGACTGGAAACCCCTGGACGAGGAGTGGTTCGACGAATCTGACGATGCCGACGAGGTCGACGCAGGAGACGAGCCCGAAAAGACCAGCGCCGCCGACGAAGCCTGGCAGACCCTCGATTTCGAGGCCCTGCGCACGCGCGGCATCCCCAGCGACCGGGTGCGCCTCGTCTCCGACGATGGCCAGGAGGACTACCTCATGGCGTTGAACCTCGACGGCAAGGGCCGCGCGAGCTGGCGAATCGGAATCGAACCGCTGGACCTCGACCTCTCGTGATCGCCGAGGCCCCAGCGCCATCGACGCGCCCACCACCACGGCGCGCCCCACTCACTCCATCTCGATGCGCACCCGCAGCACGCCCCCACTCCGGGTCCCGATGAACATCGTGCGCTCGTCGTGCGACAGCTCCACGCTCGACGCCACATCCCCTCCTGGAGCGAACGCCACCGTCGCCCGCACCTCACCCGTCACCGCATCCCGCACTTGCACCCGCGTCCAGAGCCGCCAGATCGCCCAGCGCTTGCCCAGCGCCGACCGCACATCGGGATCGTCGGTGCGCGACGCCGGCAGCTCGGGCCCCGCCGCGTCCAGTGCGAGGTCCCATCGCACCAGCCCCCCTCGGTTGGACAGCCGCGTCAGCAGTGTCGTCCCTGCCCGGTCCACCGACCAGCCCCCGAGCGAGCTCGCGATCGACCAGCTCTCGTCCCGCTTCACCTCCACCTGCACGGGCAGCTCCGTGCGACGCCGCTCCGCCAGCGTCTCGGGATCCAGGCGCACGATCCACCGCTTCGTCCCCGAGGCGAGCAGCACCACCACCTCCCCGCTCGCCGCGACCACCGCCCCCGCCCCATGCCGCTCCGGGATCGTCCAGTGCGCCATCGCCTCCAGCGTCTGGCCCTTGCGGAGACAGCGCACCACGCTCCGCCCCTCACCCCCGTGCGGCCTCCCGACCACCACCACGGCCTCCCCACCCGCCGCCACACAAGCCGCCTCGATCGCCCAGCCCGCGAGCACCTCCTCCGCCAGGAGCGACCCGTCTGTCGCAAAAGCGCGCGCCCTCCCATCGCCCGCCACCGCCATCAGCGTCTCGGCATCGAGCCAGACCACGAACGCCACGGGCCCCTCGATTCCCGCAAGCCACGTCCCGTCCTCGCGCCACACCCGCACCGCGTGCTCCCCATCGACCGTCGCCAGCTTCCCCCCCTCGGGGCTCAGCACCACCGCGCCCACCGCCCCCCGGTGACACGCCGGTGGCTCCAGCGACCGCCCCTCCAGCGAGATCCGCCCCCACGTCTGGTCCCCCGCCACGACCAGCAGCCCTCCCGCCAGCGTCGCCTCCGGGATCTGCCCCCCCTCCTCGACGAACACGCAGGTCTCCGCGAGCGCCCCGCGCGCAACCTCGTAGAACACCACCCGCCGCTCCATCACGCAGGCCGCGCGTCCCTCGCCCGCGTCCACGCAGAGCAGACGCACCCGTTCCCAGCCCGGCTCCAGCGCAAGCGACCACGCCTTCACCCCCGTCGCCGCATCGAGCGCGAGCATCACCCGCCCCTGTCCCGCCACGCTCCCCGGCGCCTGTGCCTCTACCAGCACATGCCCCCCTGCCGGCTCGAACACCAGATGCAGCCACGCCTCGTGAAACGGCCGCACCTCGTCCGCGCGCCACCGCAGCCTCCCGTCCACCGCATCCCGCAGCTCCACACGCGCCTCGCACCACAGCGCGAACGACCCCTCGTCCGGCGCCAGCGCGACCCGGAGAGGCCTCCCTCGAAAGCGCACCTGCGCGCGCACGGTGCCATCCACAGGCTCCACCAGGAACACCTGGTTCCCGCGCCGCGCGACCACCACGTCACGCCCCACCACGATCTCGTCGAACGCCTCCTGGATCCTCGCGCGCGGCTTCGACATCTCGGGGAGCATCACCTCCCGCACGCTGCCATCCCCCTCCAGCACGCGCAGCCGCCGCTCCCGGCCCTCCCCCTCCCACGCGCGCAGCACGACCCCTCCCGCCCTGCTCGCGTGGCGGAGCCATCTGTGCCGCTCGCTGACCACAGGGTCCACGACCGCCCCCTCACGCGCCTCGACGCGCACCGCGTACTCCCCCGCGATCACCCAGGCATGCTGCACGTCCCCGCCCAGCAGCACCGCCTCGACCGCCTCCGGAAGCCGCCCGCGCGGCGCACCGGACACCCCCTCCAGCCGGAGGCCCTCGGGAAGGACGAGCGGAGGGCTCAGAAGGGCATCATGGCTCACGAGAGGGCCCCCGTAGCGCTGCGACTACCGCCTGTCATCGGGAAGGCGACGTGACACCCGAGCAGCCCAGCCAGTCGAGAAGAGATTCGGCTGCACCGAGTCAATGTCTCGGCTCTGGGTATATCCCCTCAATTCTTCATGGATCTGCGGTGAAAGCGCCTCGACCCAGTCAATGCTCCCGTCGCCATTCACGTCGATCCCCTCTTGAGCCAGATGGATGAATTCATCGGGAATCCAGGACAGGAATGCTGACTCGTCACCGTCTCCGATTCTGATTCGTACCTGCGGCAGAAGGTCGACCCAGAGGTCACAGGGTGGAAGGTCGAACTCACCGTAGAACTCGAAGGACGCAAGCCACGCGGCGCCATCCCTCAGATTGAACGACGGGACGAGCAGCATGAGCCGCCCCGGCAACAGCCTTGCTGGCAAGCGCCCAGGCCATCCAGATTGCTCCAGCAGCTTGGCGCGAGCCTCCACGATTTCTCGGACGACGCGCTCGGGATGGTCGGAAGCATCGCCCTCCTTCGCTGTCAGCCTGCTGCGACGCCGGACGACGTCACCGGGCTGGAACACAAGAGGGTTTTCCAGCGTCCACCAGGCCATCGTCTCAGCAACTCGCATTGCCAGGCTTCTCGGCAGTGTCGTTCCTTCCTCTCGGATTCTCTCCAGGGCTGCTCGGCCCATTCCTCGACACCTCATGCCGGCACCGCGATCCTGAACCCGAAGTACGCCGACAGCTTCGAGACATTACCCGGCCGCCGCATGCGAACGAAGACCCCTCTGCATTTCCCTTCGACGTTCACAGCGTTCCTCATCGAATCAGCAGGATGAGTTCCTCCTCGATCCATGGCAGCAACCAGAGGAGCACACTACTCCAGCTTGAGAGACTCTATATACGTCCTTGCTATGGACACGTAATCAGCGATGTTCCCGATCGACGCACGGTATCGCGCAGCCCCTTCCTCATCACAGCCACTCTCGGCGATCGAGATCGTGGTCCGGATGGCGGCGTCCACCTCACCCAGAACACTCAGTAGCCTGTCTCTCACCTCTATCCGGATCCTCGGCTTTCCTGGCTTGGTTGCATGCTTCTGGTTGCGGTACCAGTCTGGCGCCAGCTCGTCGTGTTCGTTCCAGATTGGCGCGAGCACCTCCGTGAACAGATACCCGGATATTCGCCCCGCAACCGGCTTGTACGCTTTCGCGACGCCCTCATTCTGCTCCGCCACGTAATGGACCGATTCGTCTATCCTCTGAGAGCATTCCAGGGCGATGGAAGCGATTTTTTCGGCGGCATCTCGTTGCACGTTTCCTCACGGTGGTCTTCATGCCAGGGCATGAGTTCAATATTGAATCCCCCAGCAACCATACTGATCGAGACACTCCTTCATGCATCGATGATACGGGCTACCGTCACACTGATACGGCGACATTGCCTCACAGCAATCATCGATGCAGATGTCCTTGATCTTCGCACACTTGTCCCTCCATGAAGGATCGACATATGGCTTCACCCATGCGCACACGTCCTCGATCGGTGTAGTAGGACTGGACACCAGGATCCCCGCACCAATCACATAGAGCAGATACTCCATCGCAGGTGCCAGCATCGGAGCAATGACGGCAATGGCAACATGCCCTGTCGGGTCTGCGAAATTGTTCGGGTCCCCTGCGGCGTACGCATATAGATTCGTATCGCCTCCCTCGAAGAGGAGGGGGTCCTTGGACGTCCACCGACCCGTCTCGGCATCATAATCGCGAGCGCCAAACCGCACGAGGGAAGTGTCGTGATCGTAAAGCCCACCCGCGAAACCAAAGGGCTGAAAACCAGGGTTGGTGTCGAGCAAGACCCGACCGAATTCATCGTATTCGATGCGCTGAGCAATAAATCCCGACGCGACATGGACGACAAGACGCACGCTACCGACATGGTCGGTGATGAGTCGATACACGGCGCCTTCTCTGACCATCACCTCCGGGACATTGATCCTGTCGCCGTAGATGAAGTGGGCTACGACCGCGCCGGTCGGACCGAGCTCCGCAGCCGGCTGAAGCTTGTCGCGGTAAAGCCAACCCTGACTCAACGCCCCACCGATCCGCTTGCCGACACGGCGTCCGAGACCATCGACCACGTAGTCGATCAACGTTCCGCCAGGCAACATCACCTGGCGCAGGTTGCCGAGGTCGTCGTAGCTGTAGTTCGTGGTGTCGCCGGTCGCAGTATCGATGCGGTTCTGTAGGGTGCCCGCGTCGTCGAAGGTGAAGGTGAGATCTCCCTGGGAGAGCAAACGATCCTGCGCATCGAAGTGCCCTTCGACCACGGCATCGGGCGTGACACGAGCGAGGTGATTCCCATTCTCGTCGTGGTCGATGTGAAGTGCCAGACTGCTGTCGAGGTAGACCTCGCGAAGACGGCCCGCGAGATCGTAGTCGTAGCCGGTGACGTGGGTAATGCCACTCAGCGTCTCGGTCTTCTCGACGATGCGACCGAGCAGATCGCGGCTGTAGGCGACCGTCATCAGGGCAAAGCCATCGACCATCACGCTTCGCCCGACGATCTCGCCATACGCATCGTGGCTCAGCGTCTCGACCACGTGCCCGATGGTGATCCGTGTGAGCAAGCCTTTCTGAGGATCGCGCGTGAAGGTAAGCGGTCCAGCACTCGTGAGCAGCCCGTCGAGATCTCGCCCAAACACCACGGTGTGCCCGCCGTTCACCTGCTCCTGCGCGAGCTTTAGATTGTTGTCGTAACCCTGATGGATGGTGCCGCTGATGACCCCTGTCCAGGTGACCGAGGTGAGCAATTCCCCGTCGTGGGAAAAGGTCAAATCGACGCCAGCAGGACCCGTGATCGTCGCGAGCTTGCCTGTGGTCGGGTGGTACGTCCGCGCGACGGCTCCCCCGGCAAACGTCAGCTCGGCAAGGCGTCCCGCCGCATCCCGCGCATGGGTCAGCGTCGCGCCGCCAGGCAGGGTCGTCGTGGCGAGCTGACCGTCGAGATCATGGCCCCATTGCGTCGATGTCGTCCCCCCAGCGGCCGGCGGCGGTGGGGTGTACGATGCCCGCAGATCGACCGCGTTGTACCCGAAGCTGTGTGCAGGTCGGCCCGGCGGTGTCACCGAGACGAGGTTCCCGACGAGGTCATGACCGTAGAGCACCACGTCACCATCCGGCCGCAGCGCCTCCTGCACGCGCCCCACCGGATCGACGACGAACCCCTCCACCTGCCCCAGCGGATCGGTCGTGCTGACCCGAAACCCGTGCGGACCGTAGGCATGCGTGATGGTGCGCATTCCCTGCGTCATGGCGTCGAGGCGCCCGTGAGGCCCGTAGGTGAGCTGCACGGGATGCATTCCTGCTACCACGATCTGCTCGACCCGACCTTGCAGATCCATCGTCGTGACGAAGCTCCGGCCTGCCGGTGTCGTGCGTGTCGTCGTGCGCGTATTGCGTTGGTAGATGTCGACGAACAACTTTCCGTTGATGTTCGTCATGTCCTGGAGTGACGTGAAACTGGATGGGTCGGCAGGGTTCGACAGCATGGCGCTGCGAGCCCGCGTCACGGTGAGCGTGCGTCCTCCCGGTGTGGTGACACTCTCCTGCTTCCGGTAAGGCGCGAGCATCCCGAACACCGGATCCGGCGCCAGCGACCAGCGCACCGTGCGCCCGTCCGGAAGCAGCATCGCCGTCTGTCCATCGGCACCAGGACCTTTCGTCCCCATCAGCCCGGCGCTGTTGGTGACGCTACGTTGCACATCAGCCGCCCCCGGGCGCTGCACCGCATACGTGGTGCTGCGACCGAGCGCCGTCGTCACGCTCACGGCACGCCCGCTCCCGGCCCCACTCCGCGTCAGCGACTTGCTCCCGCCAGCAGGATCGCTGTCTTGCGTGAGCCGTCCCAGGTTGTCGTACGCAAAGCTGTGCTCACGACCGAGCGCATCGGTCCTTCGCGTCAGCAGCCCGCGGGCGTCGTAGCCGAGGGCGTCGCTCTCGCCGGCCGGGTTCCTCACGACGGCCAGCAACCCCTCCCCATCGACACTCAGCGTGGTGGTCTGCCCGAACGCTCCAGTGAGTGCCGTGGCCATCCCGCCGACGCCGCGCGAGATCGTCAGCAGCGCCCCGTCCCCGTCTTGAATCGCTGTGAGCAGCCCCGCCGGATCGTACTGAAACCCCAGCAGCGTCGCCCCCGTCCGCACCTCGATCGTGCGCAGGTGCCGCCCCGTCCCGCTGAACACGTACGCCTTCCGCGCATCCTCCGTCGGGATGGCCACCTCGGTGAGCGCCACCCCGGGCAGTGGCGAGCGCGCGATGCGCCGCACCCGGTGCAGCACCATCTCGGCCGTGTACAGACCCCCATCGGGCCCCAGCGCAAGCTGAGCGATCGTGCCGACACGAGCGACCAGGGCCCGCTCCCCTTCGGGCAAGGGCACATCACAGCAGCTCCCCGTGCCGGCGACCGGGTGGATCACCCCTGCGGGCGTGATCCTCCGGATCAGGTAGCCCGTGCTATCCGCCACGTAGAGCGTCCCTTCCCCATCCAGCACCGCGGCCGTCGGATTCCGCAACCGCGCCGCGCGCGCCGGCCCTCCATCCCCGGTCGTTCCCGCGACACCTGTCCCCGCGAAGCTCGTGATCCTCCCGCGCCGATCCACCTGCCGGATCCGGTGGTTGTCGTGGTCGACAACGAACAAACCACCATCCCGCGCGACGACGACCCCGCGAGGACTCCCGAGGCGTGCCTCCGTCGCCAGCCCGCCATCTCCCGAGAACCCTGCAGTTCCGGTCCCCGCCACCGTCGTGATCGTCCCATCCAGCCCCACCCGCCGGATCCGGTGGTTCTGCGTGTCGGCGATGAACAGCGTCCCGTCCTCGGTCACCGCAACGCTGAACGGATTCCGGAGCTGCGCTTGCGTCGCCGGCCCCCCATCCCCCGAGAAGCCCGCCGTCCCGTTTCCAGCGACCGTGGTGATGGTCCCATCCACCGCGATCTTGCGCACCCGATGGCCACCTTGCTCCGCGACGTACAGGCTCCCGTCCGAGCCCAGGGCCAGCCCCCTCGGCGCCTGCACCTGCGCCTGCAAGGCCGGCCCGCCGTCTCCCCCACCGCCGCTCACCCCCGTGCCCGCGACCGGCCAGATCAACCCCTCCGGATCCACCCGCCGAACGCGCGCCTGCCCCGTGGAGCTCAGGTACACGCTCCCATCCGGTCCCACCGCCACCCCGGAGACCGTATCCAGCGGCGCGCTGACCGCAGGCCCCCCATCTCCGAGCGCCCCCGTGGTCCCCCCCTTGCCCGCGACCGTCCGCAGCTCCGTGCCCAGCGCAGCCCCCGTGCGCCGCCGCCCATCCCCCAGGTAGAGCACCTCCGCGCTCGGGCTGTAGACGTGGTGCACATCCACCGTCCACCCGCCGAGCCCCAGCGCCGACGCCGTGAGCCCTCCGAGCCGACCTTGCCATCGCTTCCACGCGATCACGTCACTGCGCGTGCGGCTGTAGGCGATGTCCTCGCTCGCGAACGCCCCGAAGGCTGGCGCTGAATCCCGCGGCGCCTGGTACACGCCCTCGTAGGCGTACCCGATCCGCACCGTGATCGGCTGCTCCCCCTGCGTCTCCCGCCCGAAAGCATCCTTGCCGTCCCAGGAGAAGGTCGTCTCGCTGCTCGGCGCGCAAGGACAAGCGAACGACTGCTCCATGTGCCGCCCCGCGATGTCGATGTGCAGCTCGATACGCTTCACCGAAGCCGGAACACCTCCCCGGGCGAGAGGAATCGTCAGCGTACTCCGCGCACCGTGACCCGCAGCGCGATCACTCCGGTAGTGCAACGAGAACGGGGTCCCAGCGATGGGCAGCGCCTCCCCGAGCACCTGGTTCTCGCAATCGATGATCGAGCCTCGCTCCTCGCAAGCGCTCGGCTCGGGCTCACTCCGGTCGGGATCACGGCTTTCATCCCCTCCGCCATCGCCCTCGCCCTCGCCCCCCTCCATCGAGCAGGTCAGGCTCAGCGGCACACAGGCATCCGCCGGAAATCCGTACGGCCAGTTCGCATCCCACGGTGTGAAATGCTGGATCGGCACCCGCCACAGCGAATGGCCGGGCGCGTAGAGCGCTGCGAGCTTCGCTTGCTCCTCTGGCGTGATCCCCAGCGCATCGAGCGTCGCGCTGTCGTCTGGCTCGCCATCGCCGTTCGTGTCGAGCACGGCGAGACTGCCCGAGACCTCGACGATCTCGACGACACGCCCATTCTCCGACGGGATCCACGCCGCCCGTGCGCGGTCGTAGTAGCCCATGGGCACCACCGTACCGGCAGGGAACCCGAGGAAATTGTCGACATAGAACGGGATCGCCTGGTTGAACACCACGCTCACTGCCCCTGCTGCGAGCGCCTCATCCGCGCTCAGCTCGACGGCGTACGTGTACCCGCTCGTCGGCGGCAGCTCCCCGGGCATCGCCGCTGGGCCCCGCGCACCGACCGTGTACTCCGTGGCGCGTAAGCTCAGCGTGCTGATCGGCTGGAGCGTTCCATCCGGAAAGAGGAGATCGGCTGTCGTACCTGGCGGAAAGAGCACCGTCGCCTGGCGCGTGCCGTCCGCATCGGTGACGACGCTGCCGCGGGCTTCGGCATAGGGAGGGGCGGTATCGAGATCGATCGGCGTGACCTGCGGATCGAGCGGCACGAGCACCACATCCGGGGCCTGAGCGTAGCCTTGCCACGGAACATCGATCCGACGCGCTGCTGGTAAGAACCCGTCGGCCTCATAGGTGACCACGAGTGAGCCGCCCCCTCGAGCCACCATCGTGAACCCGCCATCCGCAAACGTGCGCGTCGTGCCGTGCTCGGGGTGATCGAGCAGCGCGATGGTCACCTCGGGCAACGGGTCGCCGTCGACGGTGTGCACCGTCCCACGAACCCCAGCAGCGCGTTGCGGAGAAAGGATCCCCGGGTCCGCGCCAGCCTGGATGGGCTCAGCGCCTTCGAGGAGAAACGCCAGCCCGTCCGCGGGCAAGGTCGCAACCGTGCGATCGAGGGGCGCGCAGGCCGCGTGCGTGACCCCATGCACGGAATCACAAGCATCGAATGTGCAGGGATTCCCATCCTCAATGGCGGGAGGCGGACCCGCGACACAATGACCGGCCCCGTCGCATACCTCGTCCCCATTGCAAGGATCCGCATCGAGACAGGGTGTACCGAGAGGCGCGGGAGGCCCCTGGTTTCCAAGGGGCAAGCAGACCGTGACCGACGCACCGCCACCCTGTCCTCCGCCCGCTCCTGGCCCTGCTGCCCCACCTTGCCCTGCTACCCCGCCCTGCCCTGCTGTCGTGCCTTGCCCACCCGCTCCGGTGCCGCCATGCCCGCCCCCTGAGCCACCCGCTCCGGCCAGCTCCGGCCCACGCCCCCCATGGCCGCCGACCCCTGACGCGCCAGCCCCGCCGCTCGCGGCATGACCACCGCCATCTCCGTGAGGCGCACCATCACCAGCGCCCCCCTCCCCCCCGGGCGAGGAGCAGACGACGTGCAGGCGCAGAGCACCACCAGCGCCGTCCCCAGAGGGAGGCGGTGAATCTTCGATCGCATCGAAGGAAAGCCCTCCTGTCGACACTGCGATG
Organism: Chondromyces crocatus; assembly: GCF_001189295.1. NCBI lineage: Bacteria > Pseudomonadati > Myxococcota > Polyangiales > Polyangiaceae > Chondromyces > Chondromyces crocatus. Next base: position 4,891,150 of record NZ_CP012159.1, on the reverse strand, counting down.
TACGCGGCGCCACCCCTCCGTCAGCACGTACCGTGCCTCATGCTGTCGGAAGACGATTCCCCAGGAGCCCTGGTATTGCCACCTGTCGAGGGCAATTTTGCCGTGCCAGCACCTACCGTGAGGCGCCTCGGATCCACCCGATCCCCGGCTTCTGGGGTCCTCGCGATCCACGAATTTCCCGCCGACCCCGAGCCTGATGCTGGAGCCCATCGAGCAGGCAACGCGACGGACCGAAGCCGGGACACTACGGTCGGTCGACGGAGAGGCTCAGCGAGCCATCCATCGTGATCCTGAAGCTCATTCTCTGCATTCAAGCGTTCCAGAAGTCGAAGTGCCTCCTCTGGCGAAGAATCCGTCAATCGGATGACATCCATCACCGTCTCGTCGAAGGGCATGCGTACACGAAGCAGATCGGCGCACTGGTCGCACAGACGCACGCTCCGGCCACCAACATCTCGCTGGATACCAGGATTCTGATGGCACTCATCGCAAAGATGCAAATCCTGCATCAACCGCAGTCTCCAGGCAGTGGGCATCGATCAAATGGCCAGACGCCCGAACGTTTTCATTCTCTGAAACAGCCACCACAGTCCTTTCGGTTGCCGTAAGTCCCGCGGTTCCACGCCGGCTGCCAGGGGTGCTGCAGTCCAATGAATACATCAGAAAGGTCAGCGCGGTTTCATTCCCTCCGCCACCTCGTCGTCGTCTGAACTATTCGTCTCCGACGTAGATTGATGTGCTCGCAGTGAGAGAAGAGCCTTCGATATTCGCATGTACGTCCCTGATCCCCTCTCGGCCACAGCAGATGCTCTCAGAAGTTGCTTCCGTGCCTCCTGGGCCCGCCCTTGCTTCGCCAACGTGAATGCCGCAGCAAGCAAGTTCTCGGCGGTCGGCTGTGCATGTGCCAGGATCCGTATCAGCCGGTCCACCTTGTCGTCATCTTGCAACAGACGAGTCGCCGCGAGTTCCCCTTGTATACACTTGATTGCGGCATCAGCATAATCCAGCGCAATACAATGCAACCGGAGACGCCTGAGGGCCTTGGCGGCCTTCTGGGGCTCCGTTTTCACTCGATCCAGCTCCGCCAGAATTGCGTCTCTGAGGGACATGTCCGGTTCACACAGAAATGACGACTCGTCAGACGACCGCTTGTCCTCATAGAGATCGAACGGAAATCCCAGCTCGCCTCCCTCTTCGTCTGGCCACGCCAGATTACGCCGTTTTTTTGCAATCGCGATCTCGATGCCGATTTTTTGTATGCATAGGACGAGTGCCTGGAAGCTCCCGTCGCCATACATCACCTGGTCGACAGGTTGCGCATACAGGCCCGTGATGCGAAATCTGCACTCGTGGGAATCGTGCTTGCTTGCTCTGGTGGGGGCGGCGATCTCGATGACGACCTTTTTGAGCGGCCCATCAGCACGTTCATGAACGAGTTCAGCCCGCGCTATCCATCGCTCCGAAGGCTTCTTTCTTTCTGACATCGCGCGACCTATCCGCCGGTAAAAAGAGGAGGCAGCGGCTTGCGCGTCACGCACGCCGCGTATCGCTCGTTCGAGCTAGAAAAACATGCACGCCTGCGATGCTTTGGCAGACGATTACAATGGGCCACATCTGCATCTCTGATGGCTTCACACTCTCGTCGAAGACTCTCCTCTTCTTCGAAATCAGGAATGTCGTTGTCGAGAAGGAGCATCGCGGCAATGATGCAGACGCCGATGGCTCCCGTCGTCACCACGGGGAGCAGCATGGGGAAACTCAGGGTGAAAACTCCAGCCCCGAACCACGGGAGCGCCTCAGCGTATTTGCCAGTGGGATCGATGCGGTTCACCGGATCCCCCAGCGCGTAGGCATAGAGGTTCGTATCGCCGCCATCGAACAGCAGTGGATCCTTGGCCGTCCACCGAGCCGTCTCTGGCTGGTAGTCGCGCGCACCAAACCGCACGAGACGCGTGTCTGTATCGTACAACCCACCCGCAAAGCCGAAGGGCTGGAAGCCCGGATTGGTGTCGAGCAGGACGCGGCCAAAGGCATCGTAATCGATCCGCTGGGCAATCGCGCCTGTGGCAGTGTCGATGACGAGCCGTACACTGCCGACGTGGTCGGTGATGAGCCGATACACCGCGCCTTGCTTGAGCATCACCTCCGGGACATTGATCCTGTCGCCATAGATGAAGCGGGCAACGACCGCGCCGCTCGCGCCCATCTCGGCAGCCGGCTGGAGCCTGTCACGGTAAACCCAGCCCCGCACCAGCGTACCGTCGACCTTCTTGCCGACACGACGTCCGAGGCCATCCACCACGTAATCGACCACCGAACCGCTGGGCAGCGACACCTGCCGCAAGTTGCCGAGATCGTCGTAGCTGTAGTGCGTTGTGTCACCGGTTGCGGTGTCGGTTCGGCTTTCCAGGGTCCCCGCGTCGTCATAGGTGAAGACGAGGTCCCCTTGAGAGAGCAAACGATCCTGTGCATCGAAGTGCCCCTCGATCATGGCATCGGGTGTGACACGAGCGAGGTGATTCCCGTTCTCGTCGTGATCGATGTGAAGCGCCAGGCTGCTGTCGAGGTAGACGTCGCGCAGGCGGCCGGCGAGATCGTAGTCGTAGCCGGTGACGAGGGTGATGCCGTTCAGCATCTCGGTCTTCTCGACGATGCGACCGAGCAGATCGCGGCTGTAGGCAACCGTCATCGAGGCAGCGCCATCGACCATCACGCTTCGCCCAATGATCTCGCCGTAGGCGTCATGGCTCAGCGTCTCGACCACCTGCCCGACAGTGACGCTCGTGAGCAAGCCGTTCTGGGGATCGCGCGTGAGCGTGAGCGGCCCAGCACTCGTGAGCAGCCCATCAGGATCCCGCCCGAACACCACCGCGTGCCCACCATTCACCTGCTCCTCTGCGAGCTGGTGATTGTTGTCAAAGACCCGGTGGAGTGCTCCAGCGATGGCACCTGTCCACGTGACGTCGGTGAGCAGCTCGCCGTCATGGCTGAAGCTCAAATCAACGCCAGCAGGCCCCGTGATGGACGTGAGCTTGCCTGTGGTCGGGTGGTACGTACGCGCGACGGCTCCCCCGGCAAACGTCAGCTCGGCAAGGCGCCCCGCCGCATCACGCGCATGGGTTTGCGTCGCACCACCAGGCAGGGTCGTCGTGGCGAGCTGACCGTCGAGGTCATAGCCCCATTGCGTCGGTGTTGTCGGTCCAGCGGCTGGAGATGGCGGCGTGTACGTCGCACGCAGATCGAGCGCCGTGTACCCGAAGCTGTGTGCAGGTCGTCCCGGCGGCGTCACCGAGACGAGGTTCCCGACGAGGTCATGACCGTAGAGCACCACGTCACCATCCGGCCGCAGCGCCTCCTGCACGCGCCCCACCGGATCGACGACGAACCCCTCCACCTGCCTCAGCGGATCGGTCGTGCTGACCCGGAACCCGTGCGGACCGTAGGCATGCGAGATCGTGCGCATCCCCTGTGTCATGGCGGCGAGGCGTCCGTGGGGCCCGTAGGTGAGCTGCACGGGATGCATTCCTGCTACCACGATCTGCTCGACCCGGCCTTGCAGATCCGTCGTCGTGACGAAGCTCCGGCCTGCCGGTGTCGTGCGTGTCGTCGTCCGTGTGCCTCGTGCATATACGTCGACGAATGACTTTCCATTGATGTTTGTGATGTCTTGAAGCGAGACGAAGCTCGACGGATCGGCAGGGTTCGACAGCGTGGCGCTGCGCGAGCGCGTCACCGTGAGCGTCCTGCCCCCTGGCGTGGTGACACTCTCCTGCTTCCGGTAAGGCGCGAGCATCCCGAACACCGGATCCGGCGCCAGCGACCAGCGCACCGCGCGCCCGTCCGGAAGCTGCATCGCCGTCTGTCCAGCAGCACCTGGACCACTCGTCCCCGTCAGCCCGGCGCTGTTGGTGACGCTCCGCTGCACCTCGGCCGCCCCCGGACGCTGGACCGCATACGTGGTGCTCCGACCGAGCGCCGTCGTCACGCTCACGGCACGCCCGCTCCCGGCCCCACTGCGCGTCAGCGTCTTGCTCCCGCCCGCAGGATCGCTGTCCTCGGTGAGCCGCCCCAGGTTGTCGTACGCGAAGGCATGTTCACGACCGAGCGCATCGGTGCGTCGCGTGAGCAGCCCGCGGGTGTCGTAGCCGAGGGTGGTGCTCTCGCTGGCCGGGTTGGTGACGGTGGCAAGCAACCCCTCCCCATCGAGACTCAACGCAGTCGTCTGCCCGAACGCTCCAGTGAGCCCCGTGGCCGTCCCGCTGGCCCCCCGCGAGATCGTCAGCAGCGCCCCATCCCCATCCAGGATCGCCATGAGCAGCCCCGCCGGATCGTACTGAAACCCCAGCAACGTCGCCCCCGTCCGCACATCGATCGTGCGCAGGTGCCGCCCCGTCCCACTGAACACGTACGCCCTCCGCGCATCCTCGCTCGGGATGGCCAGCTCGGTGAGCGCCACTCCGGGCAGCGGCGACCGAGCGATGCGCCGCACCCGATGCAGCACCATCTCTGCCGTGTAGAGCCCTCCATCCGGTCCCAGCGCGAGCTGCCCGATGGTCCCGACGCGCGCATTCAGGGCGCGCTCTCCTTCAGGCAGCGGAACCTCACAGCAGCTCCCCGTCCCCGCGACCGCATGGATCACCCCATCCGGCGTGATCCTCCGGATCAGATAGCCCGTGCTATCCCCTACATGGAGCGTCCCTTCCCCATCCAGCACCGCAGCCGTCGGGTTCCGCAGCCGAGCCGCACGCGCCGGCCCTCCATCCCCCGTCGTCCCCGCGACACCCGTCCCCGCAAACGTGGTGATCCTCCCCCGCCGATCGACCTGCCGGATCCGGTGGTTGTCGTGGTCGACGACGAACAACCCACCATCCCGCGCGACCACGACCCCTCGAGGACTCCCCAGCCGTGCCGCCGTCGCTGGCCCTCCATCCCCCCAGAACCCCGCGGTTCCGGTCCCCGCAACCGTCGTGATCGTCCCATCCAGCCCCACCCGCCGGATCCGGTGGTTCTGCGTGTCGGCGATGAACAGCGTGCCGTCGTCGGTCACCGCGACGCTGAACGGATTCCGGAGCTGCGCCTGCGTCGCCGGCCCCCCGTCCCCCGAGAACCCCGCCGTCCCGTCTCCAGCGACCGTGGTGATCGTCCCATCCACCGCGATCTTGCGCACCCGATGACCACCTTGTTCCGCGACGTACAGGCTCCCATCCGCGCCCAGCGCCAGCCCCCTCGGCGCCTGTACCTGCGCCTGCAAGGCCGGCCCCCCATCTCCCGCACCACCGCTCACCCCCGTCCCAGCGACCGCCCAGATCACCCCCTCCGGATCCACCCGCCGGATGCGCGCCTGCCCCGTCGAGCTGAGGTACACGCTCCCATCCGGACCGACCGCCACCCCGGAGACCGTATCCAGCGGCGCGCTGATGGCAGGCCCCCCATCGCCGAGCGCCCCCGTGGTTCCCCCCTTGCCCGCGACCGTCCGCAGCTCCGTGCCCAGCGCCGCCCCCGTGCGCCGCCGCCCATCACCCAGGTAGAGCACCTCCGCCCCCGGGCTGTAGACGTGGTGCGCGTCCACCGTCCACCCGCCGAGCCCCAGCGCCGACGCCATGAGCCCTCCGAGCCGCCCTTCCCATCGCTTCCAGGTCGTCACCTCACTGCGCGTGCGGCTGTTCGAGAGCTCCGCCCCTGCGAACGCACCGAACGCAGGCCCGAAGTCATCCGGAGCGAGGTACACCCCCTCGTAGACATACCCGATCCGCACCGTGACCTTCTGCTCACCCTGCGTCTCGCGGCCCAAGGCATCCTTGCCGTCCCACACGAAGGTCGTCTCGCTGCTCGCCTCGCATGGACAGGCGAACGACTGCTCGAGGTGACGCCCCGCGATCTCGATGTGCAGCTCGATGCGCTTCACCGAGGCAGGAACCCCTCCCCGCGCGAGCGGGATCGTCAGCGTGCTCCGCGCCGCATGACCCGCCGCGCGATCACTCCGGTAGTGCAGCGAGAACGGCGTCCCCACGATCGGCAGCGTCTCCCCGAGCACCTGGTTCTCGCAGTCGATGATCGAGCCCTTCTCTTCACAGGCCGCGGGCTCCGGCTCACTCCGGTCCGGATCGCGGTTCTCGTCGCCGCCCTCGCCGCCCTCGCCTTCCTCGCCGTCCTCCATCGAGCAGGTCAGGCTCAGCGGGACGCAGGCATCCGCCGGGAAGCCATACGGCCAGTTGCAATCCCACGGCGTGAAATGCTGGATCGGCACCCGCCACAGCGAATGCCCGGGTGCGTAGAGCTGCGCGAGCTTCGCTTGCTCCTCCGGCGTGATGCCGAGCGCATCGAGTGTGGCGCTGTCGTCCGGCGCACCGTCACCCTCCGTGTCTAGCCTCGCCAGGCCACCCGAAATGTCGACGATCTCGATCACCCGCCCATTGTCCGACGGGATCCACGCCGCCCGGGCGCGGTTGTAGTAGCCCATCGGCACCACCGTGCCGGCAGGAAAGCCGAGGAAATTGTCGACGTAAAACGGGATCGCCTGGTTGAACTCGATGCTCACCGCACCTGCTGCGAGCGCTTCGTCCGCGCTCAGCTCGACGGCGTACGTGTACCCGCTCGTCGGCGGCAGCTCCCCGGGCATCGCCGCCGGGCCGCGCTCCCCGACCGTGAACTCGGTCGCGCGTAAGCTCAGCGTGCTGATGGGCTGGAGCGTGCCATCCGGGAGCAGGAGATCCGCTGTCGTACCTGGCGGAAACAGCACCGTGGCCTGGCGCGTGCCGTCGGCATCGGTGACGACGCTGCCGCGGGCTTCGGCATACGGAGGAGCGGTGTCGAGATCGAGCAGCGTGACATGAGAATCGAGCGGGACGAGCACGACCTCCGGGGCGTGCGCGTAGCCTTGCCACGGAACGTCGATCCGACGGGCTGCCGGTAAGAACCCGTCGGCCTGGTAGGTGACCACGAGCGAACCGCCCCCTCGAGCCACCATCGTGAAACCACCATCCGCAAAGGTGCGCGTCGTGCCGTGCTCGGGGTGATCGAGGAGCGCAATGGTGACGTCAGACAGCGGGCTGCCGTCGACGGTGCGGACCGTGCCTCGAAGCCCAGCCGCGCGCCGTGGGGAAAGGATCCCCGGGTCCGCGCCGGTCTGGATGGGCTCAGCGCCTTCGAGGAGAAATGCCAGCCCGTCCGCTGGCAATGTGGCCACCGTGCGATCCAGCGGCGCACAAGCCGTGTGCGTCACGCCATTCACGGAATCACAAGCATCGAATGTACAGGGATTCCCATCATCAATCGCAGGAGGCGGACCTGCGACACAATGACCGCCCCCGTCGCAAGCCTCACTCCCGTTGCACGGGTCGGTATCGGGGCAGGGCGTCCCAGGTGGCGCGGGCTGGCCATGTTCGCCATGAGGCAGGCAGATCGTGGCCGAAGCGCTGCCACCTTGGCCTCCGCCAGCCCCCTGACTTCCGCCCGCACCCTGGCTCCCGGCGCCGCCCGGTCCACCTGCGTTGATGGCGCCGTGGGCACCACCGAGACCTCCAGCGCCGGCGGGGTCATGGCCGCTCCCAGCGTGGCCGGCAGCGCCAGCTGCGCCGTTCTGCGCAGGAGCACCGCTCTCTCTGCTGTGTGGGTCATCGGCTGCAGATCCACCTCCACACGCAGGGAGAGGTGCAGCCGGGTTGCAGGCGCAGAGTGCCACGAGCGCCGTCCTCAAAGGGAAGCCGAGCCTCGTCGATAACATCGAAGGGAAGTCCTCCTGTCGACACCGCGCTATCAGCAGTGTCACCTGTTCGCTTGCACACGCTGTGCCTCACGACCGAGTTGGTCCTTGCGTCCAACGCGCGAGCATCTGGGTCGGGCAGGGGGGCGAGCTTCAGAAGGAGGCACGAATCTGGATCGATGGTGATCCAGGGGTACAAATGATCCAGGAGCAAGGTTGAAGACGCACATGAAAGGAGGTGGAGGAAGCACGGGCACGTGCTTGGGGAAGCGCGAGCACGTGCTTGGGGAAGCGCGAGCACGTGCTTGGGGAAGCGCGAGCTGGAGGTGGAGGAAGCACGAGCTGGAGGTGGAGGAAGCACGAGCTGGAGGTGGGGGAAGCACGAGCTGGAGGTGGAGGAAGCACGAGCTGGAGGTGGGGGAAGCACGAACTGGAGGTGGAGGAAGCACGAGCTGGAGGTGGGGGAAGCACGAGCTGGAGGTGGGGGAAGCACGAGCTGGAGGTGGAGGAAGCACGAACTGGAGGTGGAGGAAGCACGAGCTGGAGGTGGGGGAAGCACGAGCTGGAGGTGGGGGAAGCACGAGCTGGAGGTGGAGGAAGCACGAACTGGAGGTGGAGGAAGCACGAGCTGGAGGTGGAGGAAGCACGAGCTGGAGGTTGGGGAAGCACGAGCTGGAGGTTGGGGAAGCACGAGCTGGAGGTTGGGGAAGCACGAGCTGGAGGTTGGGGAAGCACGAGCTAGAGGTTGGGGAAGCACGAGCTAGAGGTGGAGGAAGCACGAGCTGGAGGTGGAGGAAGCACGAGTTGGTGGTTGGGGAAGCACGAGCACGTGCTTGGGGAAGCACGTGCAGGAGGTGCGTGAACCGCCACGGCTTGCCCCTGCCGTGCCGTTCAAAGAGAACCGTGAGGCCCTCGTGGTCGTGTATCCGGCGGGAATCATTGAATGATGTGTTTGTGCGCCGTGCTCTCACCCTCGAGTGATGGTGACTGGCGCGCCTGGGCTGGTTTCCGTGAAACTGGAAGAAATCAAAATCGTCCGACCCGCCCTTGACGGTCGACCTTCCGCCATTAACATCGTTGCCACGATTGCGATGCATTGCGCAATCGAACCGGCACTGCCTGACAGGGGCCGAGCGAGATTCGCTCGCCACGATCCCTGTCGAGGTGAGAGCCAGGAGGAAACCATGGCTGGACCGTTAAACCCCCTCGTGGGGGAGCGTGAGTTCAATGGCACGGAGTTCGATTACCTGGTCGATGTCGAACCGAGCGCGTTGAAGGGAATGAAAACGGCGCAGAGCGGCCTCGACAGGGTGCTCGCCGAGATCATCGGGAACGAGGTCGAGTGGGCGGAGAAGGCGGGCGTCACCGCGGCCGACATGACCCAGCTCTTCCTCTTGAATGAGCGAATCGCGCGCATCGACGAATTTCTGGCGCCTGTGCTGAAGTTCGCGGAGATGCTCTCCGAGACGCGCTACGTCCTCGAGGACCAGCGTCAGCACATCCTGCTGAACATCGGAGCCTCCGTCGAGCGGCGCGGAAAGGAGATGCCGGAGCTTCTGGCAAGGTATCAGAAGACCCGGACCTACCGCTCGGCCATCGCCAAGAAGGCCGCCAGGACGCGGAAGAAGAACGCGGAGGAGCAGGCGGAGGTCGTGGCGCTCGCCGCGGAGTCGGATGTCAGAGCGCTCGTCGAGGGAGCGCGTGCGGGGGCGACCGTCGCGACGCGGGACCCGGGGGTGGTGGACGAGTCGTCCGAGGCCGCTGCGTGTGCGGAGGTGAACTGATGGCGAAGGTGAATCCGGCCATCGCGCCGGTCATCGGTAGCTGAATTCACGCTTCATTGGCTGTCATGAACCGGTGGAATGCCGGATGAATGGCCCGTGGGCCAATGCAAAGGCCGGCGAGGGAGAGCCTCGTCGGCCTTTTGCTTTTGCGCCGCATTCGCGCTGCGTGGCCACCGTCCCGGTGCCGTCGGCGTCACTCCGCCCGCAGGCCGGAGGAACCGGGAAGGTGCGCGCAAGGCTGTGGAGCGCGACGTCGTGGAGGCCTGGTTCGAGCAGCGCGGTGGCAGGCTCGACCCGGGTGACGCGGAGGCGCACGGTGAAGCGCGGGTCGACCTGGCGTGCGCTTCGCTACGGAAGGTGCAGCCGTTGCACCGGCGGATCGAGGCCCGCCGCACGAAGCATGCGCATCTGCGGCATGTGCTTGGGAATGGCGTAGCGGCCCGACGCGATCCACACGAAGCGCAGCTCCTCCCGGCTGGCGTGCGTGAGGGTCCAGAGATCTGGACAGTGCTCCGGAAGGTAAGCCTTGAGCCACGCGAGCTTCCTGATCACGGTGGAGACTTCGCCCGTCTCTGCCGAGTGAACCTCGATCCAGATGGCGCTCTCCTTGCCGGCGGGATCCAGATAGCCCATGCCGTAGTCCCAGCGGTTCTGACTCGCATGCTGCGGGTGTTGCATCAATGCTGCGTCGAGGTCGATGCTGCCGGTCCAGCGGGTCTCGTCATCGCACGTGACCTGCTTTCTGTGGTCCTTCTTCAGGGCTTGTTTCCCGGCCTCCAGCACACCGGCGAGCGCGGGGACGGTGGTCACGGCGTCTCCGAATGTCAGCTTCGGTCGACCTCCCTTCGATGCTCCGCTCGCCGCCGACCCACCCTTCGCCGGCTCATCCTTCGCCGACCCACCCTTCGACGTCCCGCCCTTCATCGCGCTGTCCAGCGGAGCCCCCGGCGTCGACGCTCTCCTCCTGGTCTTGTGCTGCTTCCCCTTCGTCACGCGCCACGCTCGCTCTCTGCGCGGCGTGCGACCTTGGCGACCACGTCGCCGACGCGGCCGGAGAACTCGGTCAACCCGCCCCAGCCGGCCTCTTCGCGCGAATCGGAGGAAGGGTCGAGGCTGGAGATGTCTTCCACGGGAGCGCCGCGGCGGAACGAGTGGACCTTGTAGGTCTTCGCGAGGGCCGCGCGGGCGAACTCGCGGGTGGTCGCGTTCGGCTTCATGCCGAAGATTTCCAGGACGTCGTCGGGCTTCCCGCCGTGGGCTTGCAGGAACTGGAGGCCCCACACGACGTCGAGGACATGGGGGGAGTGGGTGGAGAGGCAGACGCGGTAGTCGCGTGACAGCAGCTCCAGGACGAGGGCCAGGGTGGCGGAGATGGCGCGGGGGTGAAGGCCCATCTCGGGCTCCTCGATGATCACCCATTCGAGCTTGCCGCGACGGGTCACCTTGCTCGATGGGAGCAGCCAGTAGAGGCCGAGGAGTAGCGGGACGAACTCTCGCTGGCCGGCCGACCAGACGAGGTAGGGCAAGCTCTTTCCGCCCTCGGGTGGGGTGAGGACGATGCGCTTCTGGAGCTGCTCGGCGTCGATGTTCAGCCCGAAGCCGCCGAAGACGTGCTCGATGAGGGGCTCGCGCAGGGAGGCTTTCAGGCGGTTCGATTTCGGGAAGAGGGCCGGCGTGCTGGCGAACTCGTTCTGCACGAGCTCGTGGAGCTTCTGGCTGAAGGCGCGGAGGGCGAACGGGTCGCCAGCGCGGTAGTCGCTGAAGGGGCGGGTCGTGCCGTCGCGGAGGCTCATGACGCGCTGGGCCGGGATGTAGAACAGCCGGTCGTCCCAGGAGCGATGCTTCGAGAGCTTCGCGAAGCCCGGGAGGGGCCTGCTCTGGCCGTCGACGACGAGCGCGCTGTCGTCCTCGGACCAGAGCGTTCCCATGCCGTCGCCGAAGTACAGATCGAAGAAGCTCTGCGGGTTCTTCTTCCAGTCGATGTTGAAGCGCTGGAGCTCGTCGCGGATGCCAGGGTGGTCGACGAGCAGCTTCAGGATCTGCAAGAACACGCTCTTGCCGGTGGCCTGCGGGCCCACGAGGATCGTCAGGTCGCCCAGGGTGACGTCCGCTTCCTGGATGGGTCCGATGTTGCTCAACTGGATGCAGTTCATCTCGTGTCCACAGGGCGCGCTGGCTCGGTTCGGGCGTCCACGGTCGGGGCACGTTGCTCCGTGATCCGTCATCGGGTCAAGAGACCCCGGACGCACGCCATCGTCATCGTCCCCTTTCAGCCATCCCACGCGCCACGCTCTGGCCGTCGCCATCTCGCCCGCTCGGACTGTCACGTTCTCGTCTCGCCGCACGAGGCAGACGGGCTTCGAAGGCATGGTAGCCTGGAGCGCGCTGCGCCTCGATGGACCGGGATGACGCGGTTCACGAGGGGTGGTGGCGTCTGCAACGCCTGAGCGCGTGAGGTCGATGTGGTCGCATTACCCCGGGAGCAGGTGGAGTCGCTCCGTCGAGCGCAGTGCGAGGAGTTCGCAGAAGAGGTGGAGGCGTTTCTTCGCCGCCATTTCGAAGCGCGCTTGCGGCCGTGCAGCTCGGACGAGGTGCGCGCGGCGGTGCAGCTCGGGATCGAGCTCGGGGAGGCGCAGGGCCTGACGCTCCGGGGGGAGGTGCGGATCTACCTCGCGTGCGCGTGCGTGTGCGGGCTGTTCCTGTTCGAGGATCCGCGGTGCGCGTGGATGTTCCACGAGCAGCCGACGCTGGGGGCCGCCGAGGCGCCGACGAACTTCGCGATCCAGACGCTCGCGCGCAACGTCGGTGAGGTGACGGGGTTCTTCGTCGACGATGCGCTGGCGGGCTTCGAGGAGGCGGTGAGCGCGGCGGAGCGTGAGGTGTACCCGGCGCGCGACGAGGCGGGTCCGCGGTCGAGTGCAGGGATGAAGCGGGCGCTGCTGACGATGAACCCGGCGCGGGCGCGGTTCGTGGGGGCGCCGGACGTCGATGCGTTTCTGCACGTGGCGCGAGCGCAGGCGGAGCGGCTCGGGCTGGAGGGGGAGAAGCGCACGCGGTACGTGCTGCTCGCATGGCTCTTCGGGGTCCGGTTCGTCGAGGATCCGCTGTGCAAGCCCGCGGTCGCCTTCCTGCACGCGAAAGGAGGGGACGAGGACCTCGGACCGGTCAGCGGCCTCGGTCCGCGCAGTCTCGGTCCAGGCGGCGATCGCGCGTCGGGTGGTGATCTCGGTCCGGGCAGTGGCCTCGGCGTGAACCGTGGGGAGAGACCATGAGTGGAGGCGTGGCGGGGGCCGTGCAGGAGTCCAACCAGCAGTGCGACGGCAATGCGTCGGTGGGTGGGACGGTGGCGGCGTGCCCGGTGCGGTTGGTGCTGACGATTCAGCGCATCAAGGAGTGGGCCAAGGATGCGGAGGCCGAGACGGCGAATGCGCAGCAAGGAGGGACGATCGCGGAGTTCAAGCTGGAGAGGATCGCCGCCGGGAAGGTGACGGTGCCGGTGACGGGGTTCATGCTCGAGGCAGCAGGGCCTTCCAGCAAGAAGCGGGGGGGAGACGAGCGGGTGGCACCGGGCACCTTCGGGATGATCAAGAACCCGGGGGCGAAAGGTCCGTACCGTCTGATCCAGACGAGCCGCTCTCTGGCGCAGGCGGTCTTCGGGACGCGCGGGCTGGTGAACATCCACATCGGCAACTTCCCGGTGGACCTGGAGGGGTGCTTCTGCCCTGGCGAGAGCTGGACGGACCACAAGACCCACCCCTCGGTGTCGAGCAGCGGGCCCAAGCTCCGCGCGCTCCAGGCCGCGATCGAGGCCGACGCGGTGAAGGAGTCGCAGACGACGTACGACGGCTACGATGACTACAACACGTCCTACTATTCGAACGTGACGGTCATCGTTCGCGAGATCGCGTAGGGCGGGAGCACGGGCCGGTACACCTCCACGCGGGGAACGACCCGGTGGAGCTGGAGGGGTGCTTCCACCCGGGTGCGTGGGTCTCGGGAGGCGGCGGGGGAGCGCGGTGGGGCTCAGGGCGGGAGGGGATCATGAGTACGTGCGTGGCGGGGGCGGTGGCGGAGGCGAACCAGCAGCAGGATGGGAACGAGCGGGTGCGTGGGGTCGTGAAGCCCTGTCCGGTGCAGCTCGTCTTGACCATCCAGCGCATCCGGGAGTGGCCGAAGAACGACGAGGGGACGAGCGCCAACGCGAAGCAGGGGGGGACGATCTCGACGTACAAGCTCGAGCGCGTCGGCACGAGGAAGGCCCTCACGGAGGGCTTCATGCTCGAAGCGGCGGGGCCTTCGACGAAGACGGCGGGGACCGATCAGCGGATCCCTGCGGGCACGTACGGGATCATCGACAACCCGGGCACCAAGGGGCCGTACCGGTTCGTGCAGACGTCGAAGTCCCTGGCGACCGCCACCTTCGGCGAGCGCTTCGAGGTGAACATCCACGTGGGCAACTTCCCCACGGAGCTGGAAGGCTGCTTTTGCCCGGGCCAGAGCTGGTCGGACAACGAGGGCGCGTTTCCGTCGGTCTCGACGAGCAGGCCGCAGGTCAAGGAGCTGGAGACGCACATCGAGGGCGAGGGGACGACCGAGGTGGTGAAGACCTATGACGGCCGTGACGAGCACTCCAGGAAGTACTTCACCAACGTGACGGTGATCGTTCGGGAGATCGCCACGTAGGGGCGACGCGGGTCGATTGTTGAGCCGTGCGGGTGAGGTAGGGTCACAGCATCCCCGTGAGCAGCCGTCCGACGCCTCCGCCGGTCCGTCCTCGCGCCGAGCCAGGTGCGGAGCGGCGAGGGGGTGAGGCGGCGCGTCCGGTGCGCGGGGCGGTGCAGGCGCTGCCGCTGGTGGCGACGGATGATGTGGCTCTGGCGAAGGCGGCCGCCGCAGGGCATCCAGGGGCCGCCACGGTGATCTGGACGCGGTTCGCGCCGCTGGTGCGGCGGCTGTTGCGGCGGACGCTGGGGCCAGGGGACGAGGTGGAGGATCACGTGCAGGAGACGTTCCTCCGGTTCTTCCGGCTGGTGGGAGAACTGCGCGATCCCGCGCTGCTCCAGAGCTACGTGGTGGGCATCACGCTGCGGGTGGCGCGCGAGGCGCTCAGGCGGCGGCGGCTCAGGCGGTGGTTGACGCTGACGCCTTCGGGGGTGCTGCCGGAGGCGGCCGGGGTGTCGGCGGATCCTGCGGCGCGGGCGGCGGTGCTGCGGCTGTATGCGCTGCTCGATCAGGTGGACGACAGGTCGCGGGTGCTGTTCGTGCTGCGGTACATCGAGGGGCTGGAGCTGACGGAGATCGGCCGTGCGCTCGGGTGTTCGCTGGCGACGGTGAAGCGGCATCTGGCGCGGGCGACGCAGCGGATCCTGGCAGGGGCGAGCCGGGATCCGGTGCTGGCAGGGTACGTCGATGCGCCCGGGGGGCTGGCGGAGCGGGTCGCTGGTGAGGGTCGGGACGAGGGGGATGGTCGGGACGAGGGGGTGCGCCGTGGGTGAGGAGGTGCGCCATGGGTGATCCGGGGTCGAAGCGCGCGCTGGGCGGCGATGAGGCGGCGATGGACGAGGGCGTGGAAGGCGCGCTGTCGCGGCTGCGGATGGAGCGGCTGGCCGAGGTGGCGCGGGTCGGGTTGCCCGAGGGGGACGACGCGGCGCTGGATGCGCGGGGGCAAGAGCGCCTGGTGGCGGCGGTGGCGCGGGGGGACGGTCGTTCCGTGAAGCGGCGGGGAGCGCTCCGGCGTGGAGTGACGCTGCTGGCGGCTGCGGTGGTCGCGGCGGGCGTGGCGATGGTGCTGGTGGATCGGAAGCTCGACTATGTGGTGGAGCACGCGGTGGCGACGCAGGAGGGGTATGTGGCCGCTCCGGTCGACGGCGAGGCGCGGCTGCGGTTCAGCGATGGGAGCGAGGTGGTGCTCGCGCAAGGGGCGTCGCTGCGGGTCGGTGAGGTGACGTCACGCGGGGCGCGGGTGGTGCTGGAAGGGGGGCTGGCGTCGGTGCAGATCCGGCCGCGCGGTGGGGCGCGGTGGTCGGTGGAGGCCGGGCCGTTCGCGATCGAGGTGACGGGGACGGCGTTCGATGTGGCGTGGGCACAGGCAAAGGGAGAGCTGGTGGTGCACCTGCGCGAGGGGTCGGTGGTGGTGCGGGGGCCGGCGTCACCCGAGGGGGTGTCGTTGCAAGCAGGGCAGCGGCTGGTGGTGCAGGCGCACGAGGGGGCGCTGCAGATCTCGAGCGCGGAGGAGGCTGCGCTGGAAGCGGCAGGGGATCAGGAGGAGACGCGCGGGGCGGCGGGGGCGGTGGCGCTGGGCAGGCGCGGAGAGGGGGGAGAGGTCGGGGGGCCGGAGGGGGCTTCGAGGGGGGAGCGTGAGGAGGGTGAAGAGACGGCGGCTGATGGGACGGCGGGGCGCGATGGCGCTCAGGGGAAGGAGAGCGACGGGGGAGCGGCTGGACGCGCGGGGTCGGCGCAAACGGGAGGGCGGGAGCCTGGCGGGGCGGCGAGCGAGGCGCGGAGCTGGTCGAAGCGGGTCGCGGATGGGGAGTTCGCGGCGGTGCTGGCGGAGGCGGAGGCGCGAGGGCTCGATGCGGTGCTGGCAGGAGGCTCGCTGGATCAGGTCTCGGCGGTCGCGGATGCGGCGCGGTACGCGGGACGCGCGGACGTGGCGCGTCGGGCGCTGGTCTCGATGCGGCGTCGCTTCGCGGCGAGCAGTCAGGGCAAGGCGGCGGCGTTCTTGCTGGGTCGGATGGCGGATGGAGGGGCTCCGTCGGAGGCAATCGGCTGGTACGACACGTACCTGGCGGAGTCGCCGGGCGGGGCGTTCGCTTCGGAGGCGCTCGGTCGGAAGATGATGGCGACGCAGCGCACGAGCGGGAAAGCAGCGGCGAGGGCGATCGCGGAGCGGTATCTGGCGCGCTATCCGGGCGGTGCCCATGCCAGCGCGGCGAGGGCTCTGGTACACCCTTAGGCGTGCGTGGAGGCGGTCTCCGCAAGGGAGCAAGGGGCAAGGTCGGGGGCTGGCTCGTCGGGTGGGCGGTGGTGTTTGCCGGGGTCGGCGCAGGCCGCGCGGTGCAAGCAGAGCCGCGGCCGCGTGTGGTGATCCTGAACGCGGACGGGGCGGACGCGGTGCAGCGGGAGGCGACGACGCGGCTGCGCGCGGAGCTGCGGGCGGCAGGGTTCGAGGTGGTCGAGGCGCAGGGGGCGCAGGAGGGAGCGCGCACGGCGCAGGAGGGAGCGCGCGCAGGATCGGCGGAGGAGAGCGATCTGGCGCGCGCGGCGCGGGTGTTCGAGGGGGTGGCGGCGGTGAAGGTGGCGCGCTCGCGGGGTGGGGCGTCGGTGACGCTCTGGCTCCGTGAGAGAGAAGGGCGCGGGAGGACGCGCGCGGTGTCGGCTCAGGGGAGATCGGCGCCGTCGGTGGTCGCGGTGCGGGCGGTCGAGGAGCTGCAAGCGAGTCAGCTCGGCGTGGAGGGTGGGGCGCGCGCGACGGAGGTCGAGGCAGGGAGCGCGCCCGAGGAGGAAGCGGCGCGGCGTGGAGAGGTAGGCGCAGAGGGCGCGGCGAAGCCTCGGCTGGGAACGGCGGCGGTCGAGGGGGGTGTGGGGTTGCTGCTCGGAGGGGGGGTCGGTCCGGCGGTGGGGCCGTTCTTGCGGGTGTCGCTGGGGGCTGAGCTTTCGGGGCGGCCCGGGGAGGTGCTGGCAGCGCGCGTGACGCTGGCAGGGCCTGCGTTCGCGCCGGACCTCGCAGGGGCGGTCGGGTCGGTCTCGGTGCGGCAGGAGCTCGCGCTGGTCGAGGTGGTCTACAGCCTGGGTGCGCTGGGTCCGCTGGTGCCTCGGGTGTCGGTCGGCGCGGGGGCGTACCATCTGCGGGCGGTCGGGGATCCGCGGTCGCCGTACGAGGCGACGTCGGGCGAGGTGTGGGCGGCGCTGGTGGGCGCCGGCGCGGGGGTGGGATGGTCGCTCGGGGAGCGGCTCTCGGTGGTGGTGGATGCGCAGGTGCTGTTCGCGCAACCGAGGCCGGTGGTGGCTCTCGCCGGGGAGCGGCTCGGGGCGCCAGGGCGGCCGAGCGTGGGGGGATTCCTCGGTCTCCTGGTGGTGCTGTAGCGGGGTGCATTTTGTTGAGCCGTGGTCGGAGGGTGCAGCCACAGCCCCCGCGACACGGCGACGGGCCCGCGCAGCGTGCGGTCACGGTCGCGTGCAACGCGGCGAACGGGCTGCGGGCCGGAGAGAAGCAGCGCAGCGAACAGGCTGCGGGCCGTAGAGAAGCAGCGCAACGAACGGGCGGCACGCTCGGGAGAAGCCATGAACGTCAGAGCCATCGCATCGATCGCCTTCGTCGCCGTGACCTGCGGCGTGGGTTGCAGCGAGAAGACCGTGGACGGGGCGAACACGGCCGGCGCAGGCGCCAGCAGCGGGACGAGCGGTGACGGGGGGGCAGGGCTGAACGGCGCGGGGGGAGCTGGCGGGCTGCTGCCGTCGGGCGCAGGTGGCGCAGGGGCCTCGACGAGCGGGGTCGGTGGGGCGCCGACCGAGATCTCGCCCTGTCAGAACCAGATCTACGAGTGTGGTGATCTCATCGACAACGATGGTGACGGGCTGATCGACTCCCAGGATCCCGACTGCCTCGGGCCTTGCGACAACACCGAGGGCAGCTACTACGGCGGGATCCCGGGTCAGGCGGGGCCGCCATGCATCGTCGACTGTTACTGGGACTCGAACTCGGGGGCGGGCAACGATGCTTGCTACTGGTCGCACCGCTGCGATCCGAACGAGGTGGCCCCCAGCTACTACCCGGAGCCGGAGAACGGGGCGACGTGCGCGTACGACCCGACGACGATCTACCCGGGCTCGGGGATGAACTGCGCGGCGCTGGAGCAGTCGCAGTCGCAGCAGTGCCACGAGGTGTGCGGGCCGCTGACGCCGAACGGGTGCGACTGCTTCGGGTGCTGCGAGCTGCCCGCGGGGAGCGGGAAGTTCATCTGGCTGGGGTCCGAGGGGGTCGACGGGAACACGGTGTGTACGGCCGACGCGATCGATGATCCGACGCGATGTCATCCGTGCAAGCCGGTGCCTTCGTGCCTGAATTCGTGCGGGCCGTGCGAGGTGTGCGTGGGGAAGCCCGCGCCGGATCCGGGGTGTCCGCCGTCGAGCGGCAGCGGGGGCGGCGGGGGAAACGGGACGCAGCAGTGCGAGAGCGGCGTCCAGCCTTGCGGGCTCGCCGGTCAGGATCATTGCCCGCCCTTCCATTACTGCATCACGGGCTGCTGCCGTCCCGTGCCGCAGTAGGCCACGCGCCACGGCTTTCCACGCACGCTGGTCCGTTCGGTTCGAGAAGGAGTTCACGCATGTCACGTTCACGTCTTGGTTTTGCGCTGGTCGTCGGTCCCCTCGTGGCGCTCGCCGGGTGCGGCGACGAGGAGGTGCGGCGCGGCGACGAGGGATGCTCGGTGCTCGAGCAGACCGGCTGCGCGTCAGGGCTCGCCTGCGAGGAGGTCGAAGATGGGGAGCCCGCGTGCTTCACGCCCCTCGTGGTGCGGGGGCGGGTGCTCGACGCGGGGACCGCGGCGGGGGTTGCGGGAGCGCACGTGATCGCGCGGGATGCGAACAGCGCCGCGGTGTCACGGGTGGCGGTGAGCGGGCCCGATGGGGGCTATGCGTTGCAAGTGGCGGCGAAGCGGGACCGGGAGGGGCGGCCGGTGGTAGCCAGCGTGACGCTGCGCGCGGACGCGGCGGGCTACCAGAGCTTCCCCAGGGCCCCTCGGGTGGCGCTGCCTCTGGATCTGGCGACGGCGACAGGGAAACCGCTGGCCATCGAGAGCGTGGCGACGGAGATCCTGCTGCTGGAGCTGGAGGACGTGGCTGGCCTCGGCACGGTGTCGGGCACGGTCGCGGCGAGGGCGCCAGGTGGGACGCTGGTGACGGCGGGCGGCGCGACGGGGGTGGCGGACTTCGACGGGGCGTTCACGGTGTTCAACGTTCCAGCGGGGAGCCACGAGGTGCGCGGTTACGCGGAAGGCTTGCGGCTCGCGAGCGCGCGGGTCGCGGTCGATGCCGGGCGGGTGACCAGCGGTGTGGTGCTGAGCAGCCTGGGTGAGGCGCGGGCCGCGGTGAGCGGGAAGGTGTCGATCGTCGATGCGCCAGGCGGAAGCGAGACGAGTGTGATCCTGGTCCCGGTGGAGACCTTCGACGCGTCGGCGAAGCGGGGTGAGGCGCCGCGAGGGCTGCGGGTCGGTGGGGTGCGCGGTGGGTTCGTGATCGAGGGGGTGCCCGACGGGACCTACAAGGTGCTCGCGGCGTTCGAGAACGATGGTCTGGTGCGCGATCCGGACACGTCGATCGGGGGCACGGCGATCGTGGAGATCACCGTGGCGGACGCCGATGTCTCCCTCTCCGAGTCGTTCAAGGTGACGGAGGCGCTCGCGGTGATCCGGCCCGGCGCCGAGCGGATGGACGAGGTGCAAGGGACGCCCGAGTTCGTGTGGGCCGACGACTCCAGCGAGGGGCGTTACGAGATCCAGGTCTTCGATGCGTACGGGAACCTGGTCTGGGAGGATCCGAACCTCCCTTCGGTGAGCGGAAACGCCGAGGTGAAGGTGACCTACGGGGGGCCTCCCCTCGAACCGGGGATGATCTACCAGTTCCGGGCGACGTCGATGTCCAAGGGGCAGAACGCGACGCCGCTCTCGCAGACGGAGGATCTGCGCGGGGTGTTCCTCTACCGATGACACCACCACCGATGGGGGCGATGCCACCGACCGGACGCGGGGCGTGACGCTGCGCTCGTGGACGAGGCGCGGCGGGTGTGGTCACCTCCAGGGGAGGGCGGAAAGGGTGGTCGAGCCCCGGCTCCAGCGAGGGGTCGGCTCTTCCCTCCGTCCCGCACCGTGGACCGGCATGTGAGGTCCCTCTGTAAGGTGCGGAGACCTCCGTCGTTCTTCGGTCGTCAGACGGGGATGTGGAGGGTGTGATGAGCAGGATGCGGCGGATCGGTCTTCTGGTGATGGCGGCGATTTCTACGGCGGCGCTGGGGTGCGCGGGGTCGCGGGCGCCGTCGTCCACGCCGGCGGATGCTCCGGCCGCCGCGCAACCGGGGCCGGTGCTGGCGGAGCGGCCGGCGCCCGGGCCCGAGAGCGCGCCGGAGGCACCGGCGCCCCAGGCGCTGGGGGGGGTCGGGTCGTCGAGCGATGGGGGTCAAGGCCAGGCGAGCCCCGTGCAGGCCACGCCCCCGCCGCCGCCCGCGGCCGCCGGAGCGAGCGCCGAGGGGCGGGTCGCGTCGGCGACCGGAGGCAGCCGCGCGCCGAAGAAGCTGGATGCTTCGCCGAAGGGGGCGACGACGCCGCGATCGCCGACGCAGGATCCTGCGGACGCGAAGGTCGCGGAGCGCAGGAGAGAGGCGGAGGCGCAGAAGTCGCGGCCCGGGCTGGGGACGGAGTGGGGCGAGACGCGGACGTCTCAGATCACGACGGCGCCGTTCATCCGGGCGGATGCGTCGAACCCGTTCGCGATGGACAGCCTGCACTACAACGACGAGCAAGGTGCGCAGGCGATGGCGGGGCTCGCCGGGTTCAAGCGGACGACGTCGCGGCCGTTCACCATCGCCGGGGGCGCGGTGGAGATGGGGCTGCGCGCGGAGAACGGTCGGTTCCTGAACGGGTTCGTGACGGAGCAGGATCGCTTCGTCGTCGGGGAACACGGGATCCGGTACACGATCGTGCTGCGCAACCAGACGGACCTGCGCTTCGAGTGCGTGCTGTCGGTCGACGGGCTCGATGTGCTCGATGGTCAGGCGGCGTCGTTCACCAAGCGGGGATACATCCTGCCGCCGCAGGGTGAGCTGGAGATCGAGGGGTTCCGTCAGAGCATGGACGCGGTGGCGGCCTTCCGCTTCGGGTCGGTGCGGAACTCGTACGCGAGCCAGAAGCACGGGGACTCGCGGAACGTGGGCGTGATCGGCGTGGCGCTCTTCCACGAGCGGGGGACGACGCCGTGGACGCCAGAAGAGATCCGGCGACGGCAACAGGCGAACCCCTTCCCGGGGCAGTTCGCGACGCCGCCCGGTCGGCCTTGAACGCGGAGCCTGGTTCCCAGCGCTTTCAGGCCGACGCGCGGTGGTCCTCACCTTGACGCCCTCCGCGCTGCGTCGGAGTCTCGCGGGATGCGCTCCACCGTCTCGCCTCGTTCGCCGCGCTCGCTGCTTTCGCTGGGCGCCCTGCTCTCGCTGGCTTTCTCCGTCGTTGCGGTGGGGTGCTCTTCCGACGGGGGAGGAGGGACTGGCGGGAGTGGTGCGTCGGTCGGTGAGGGGGGGAGCGGCGCGACGGGCGGTGCTGGAGGCACTGGCGGCGCGGGTGGTGACGATGTGGAAGAGACGCCGCCGAAGCCGGCAGGGCTGGTCAACTACATCACGGGCAATCCTGAGGACGCGAAGGTCGAGCCGATAGGGCGTGCGCTGCTCCTGATGGGTGGAGGGGCGGAGGCGATCGACTCGCTCCAGTGGTGGATGCCCTTCGCCAATCGCGGTGACGTGGTGGTGCTGCGGACGACCGGCGCGGATGGTTACAACGACTTTCTGTACTCGGACATCGGGGGCTGTGACTCGGTGGAGACGATGCTGGTCGACAGCCGGCAGCTCGCGGACGATCCGTATGTGGTGCACCGGATCCGGCACGCGGAGGCGGTGTTCCTGGCCGGTGGGGATCAGTCGACGTACCTGAAGAACTGGATGGGCACGGGGGTGCAGGAGGCGCTGATGTACGCCTGGGAGCGGGGCGCGGCGCTCGGGGGGACGAGCGCGGGGTGCGCGGTGCTCGGGCAGTTCAGCTTCGCGGCGTACAACGACACGGTCTACTCGGACGAGGCGCTGCGGGATCCGTACAACGAGTTCATGACGCTGGAGCGGGACTTCGTGTCGCTCGCCCCGCTCGCGGGGGTGATCACGGACTCGCACTTGCAGGCGCGGGACCGGATGGGGCGGCTGGTGACGTTCCTGGGGCGGTTGATCCAGGATGGGTGGTCGAGCGCGCCGCTGGGGGTGGGGATCGATGAGTACACGGCGCTGGGGGTCGATCCTTCCGGGGTGGGAACGGTGTTCGGTGAGGGGGCGACGTACGTGGTGAAGACGAGCGCGCCGCCGACGTCGTGCGAGGCGGGGCAGCCGTTCGCCATGAGCGGGCTCACGGTGCACAAGCTGGTGGCCGGGGACACGGTGGAGCTGCCGGCCGGGACCACGTCGGTGGCAGGGCAACCGCTGGAGGCAGAGAACGAGGCGCTGATCCCGGCGGATCCTTACTGACCCGGCGGATCCTCACGGAAGCGAGACGGAAGCGAGCGCAGGCCGGCGGTCTCGGGGGGGCGGGCCGACGAGGATCTCGCGCGGGTCGCGCGTGATCGAGGGTCTCGGGGGGTGCGCGGCCCATGGTAGGCTGCGGGCGGTTCTTCATGGCTTTTCGTGATCGTTCGGCTCGTCGCGCGCTGCTGCCTTTCGGGGTGCTTGGGTTCGCGGTTGCGTGGGTCCTGGGGGCGTGTAGCCACGACTGGGAGGCGTACGATCCGCGCGTGACGAGCGGGACGGGCGCTGGCGCGGCCGGGGGAGCGGGTGGTGAGGGGCCGGTGGAAGCCTGCGCGCCCGGGGAGGAGCGGGCTTGCTACGGGGGGCCTCCGGGGACGCAGGAGGTGGGGATCTGCCAGGGTGGGACGCAGGTCTGTCAGGACGACGGGCGCTTCGGGCCGTGCGCGGGGGAGGTGCTGCCCGCGCAGGAGACGTGCGCGCCGGCCGACGAGGACTGCGATGGGCAGGTGAACGAGCAGGGGGCGTGCTACGGGGGGCCGGAAGGGACCGAGGGGGTCGGGGCGTGTCGCGCGGGGGTGCTGTACTGCGACGTGGCGCCGGATGGGGTCTGTCTGGGGGAGGTGCGACCCCACGTGGAGGAGTGCGCGACGGCGGTCGACGATGACTGCGACGGGGTGGCGAACGATCACTGCGCGCTGTGGAACCGGCGGTTCGGGGGGGGCGAGCACGAGCATTCGTGGGGCGTGGCAGTGGACTCGGATGGGTCGGTGGTGGTGGTGGGCGACATCATCAGCCCGACGGACTTCGGGGGCGGGCCGCTGACGAGCTCGGGGCTGCGGGACGTGTTCGTGGCGAAGTTCGATGCGTCGGGGAACTACCAGTGGGCGCGGCGGTTCGGGAACGATCAGGATCAGTCGGCGAGCGCGGTGGCGCTGTCGCCCTCGGGCGAGGTGTACGTCACCGGGTGGTTCGAGGGGACGATGAACCTGGGAAGCTCGACGCTGATCAGCAACGGGGGGACGGACGCGTTCATCTTGAAGCTCGACCCGTCAGGGAACGTGGAATGGGGGACGCGGCACGGAAACGCGGCGGACCAGGCCGGGATCGCAATCGCCGCGACCGATGACGGGGCGGCGATGGTGGGGCGGTTCGCCGGAACGGTGACGCTCGCAGGCCAGGTGCGCACGAGCAACGGGCAAGAGGATGCGTTCTTGCTGCGGGTGGACGAGCACGGGGCGCCGCAGTGGGGGCACGCGGTCGGCGGGAGCGCGCGCGACGAGGCGACGGGAGTGGCGTTCGCGGCGAATGGAGACGTGGTGCTGGCCGGGAGCTTCGGGGACACCATCGACTTCGCCGGGACGGTGCTGGAGACCGAGGGGGAGAGCGATGTGTTCGTGACGCGGTACGACGCGATGGGCAACCACGTCTGGAGCACGCCGATCGGGGGGAACGGACAGCAAGAGGCGCTGGGGCTCGCGCTGGACGCAGCAGGGGCCGTGCTGGTCACGGGGCGGTTCACGTCGGAGATCGCGCTCGCCGGGCAGACGAGGATGGGCGCAGGGGCGTGGGATGCGTTCGTGGCGAAGCTCGGCAGCGGGGGGCAGCCGCTGTGGGGGCAAGCGTTCGTGGGGCCGGACGATCAGGTCGGGAACGCGGTGACGACCGACCAGGCGCGGAACGTGGTGCTCGCGGTGGGGCAGCGGGGGACGGTGGATTACGGGAGCGGTCCGGTGCTCAGCGCGGGGATGGAGGACATGGTGCTGGTGCAGCTCACGCCGGATGGCGAGCACCGGTACACCCGTCGCTTCGGCGATGAGCTGGATCAGGATCCGCGCAGCGTGGCGATCGATGGGAGCGGGAACGTGCTGATGACGGGGGACTGCATGGGGGTCGTGGATTTCGGGCGGGGGCCGCTCCAGAGCAACGCGACTGGACAGCAGGAAGACATTTGCCTCGTGAAGATTGCCCAGTGAAAACCACCTTGCTCTCTTCGAACCGATGGGCGCGCCGGGGCTCTTCTCCTCGGGTCGGGGTGTCGACGCTGGGCTGGATGACGCTGGCGCTGACGCTCGCTGGAGCGGTCGGGGCGTGCGGGGGCAATGGCGCAGCTGGATCGGGTGGAGGTGGAGGCAGTCCCGGTGGGACGGGAGGCGCTCCAGGGACGGGCGGCATGGGGGGCGGGGGCGCTGGGGGCGCAGGAGGGACGGGCGCTGGGCCAGGGAGTGGTGGAGAAGGCGGAGGGTCCCTCGGGCAAGGGGGGCTCGTGGACCGGGGACTGCT
The DNA here is from genome assembly GCF_001189295.1 of Chondromyces crocatus. NCBI lineage: Bacteria > Pseudomonadati > Myxococcota > Polyangiales > Polyangiaceae > Chondromyces > Chondromyces crocatus. Next base: position 4,866,117 of record NZ_CP012159.1, on the reverse strand, counting down.
GGTCCGCTACTTCATCGACGAGGCGACGAGCGGCATCGTGGGGGAGCTGAACGATTCGGCGCCGACGCCGCTTCCGCTCAGGATCACGCCCTCCCCCGGGCTGCAGTTCGTGACGGAGAGCGGAGCGAACCGGGGCCTGCAGTGGGACAGCATCGAGCTGGACGGCCGCGCGTCCGCCGCGGTGAGCGGGACGAAGCTCACGCGGCTCGAGGGGAGCACGACGGGGACCATCGAGGTGGTGCTCGACATTCACGCGGTGGCGCCGCTGAACTCGCGGATCAGCCACATCGGGTTCGATCAGGAGTCAGGTCGGTTCTCGCTCGGCGCCAACACGACGTCGCGTCTCCAGTTCCGCTGGCAGAGCAACGTCCTCGGAGGCGAGTGGGAGGTGCCCTTGTCGTCGCTCGGTCGGGCGGTGGTGCACCTCGTGCTCGACACGGAGCCGCCCGATCCGGAGGCGAGGGTGAAGCTCTACGTCAATGGCGCCCCGCAAGCGCGGGTCGGTGGGGTGCTGCCGTCGCAGGCCCAGGCGATCCAGCTCGGGACGGACCCGCACTACGTGCTGGGGAACCGGGAGGTCGGCGTGCGGTCGTTCGAGGGTCGTCTGCATTACGCGGCGATGTACACGGAGGCGCTGAGTTCGGAGGACGTGCTCCACAACACGGCGCTGCTCCTCGTGAGCGACGACACGCCCAGCGCGGCTCCCTGAGCGTCGCCTTCGGGCGCGTCGGCCGAGCGCCGGTGCCGGACGCTTCGGGTGCATGACTCGCCTGGGCACCCGGGGTGCGAGACTCGTCTGGACGTGTCGGCCGAGCGCGTGGGGCAGGCACACGGGATGCGTCGCCTGGACGACGCGGGATGCGAGACTCGTCTGGACGCGTCGGCCGAGCGCGTGGGCGGGCACGCTGAATGCGTCGGCCGAGCGCGTGGGGAGGGCACACGGGATGCGTGACTTGCCCGGATGCAGGAAAAGATGGCGCGCGCGGCGCAAAGGAGCAGTTGGCGCGCAGCAGCATCCGCCGATCCAGTGACACGCGACAGGCCGGGCGCGTCCAGGGTGGTGCGAAGCGGCATGACGGCGGGTGGGGTGGCGCTCCGCGTCGTCGTCGTGTCGTCAGACGATGCGGCGGCGTTGCCATGGCGTGGTCGACCTGTGCAATGATGGATCTCGATGCGACTCAAACCGGGCGACACTTTCGACCGGTATTCCATCGAGGAGAGCCTCGGTGAGGGAGGTATGGGTGAGGTGTACCGCGCGCTCGACACGCGGCTTCACCGTCGCGTGGCGCTCAAGGTGCTGCGCCGTGCACCCGACGCGGATCCGACGACCTGGGACGAGGCCGCGGCCCGCATGATGCGCGAGGCGCAGGCCGCGGCGGCGCTCAATCACCCGAACGCGGTCTCGCTGTACGACGTGGGGGAGCACGAGGGGACGCCGTTCCTGGCGATGGAGCTGGTAGATGGGCCGCCGTTGCGGCGCTACGTGGGGACGCAGGTGCCGCAGAGCACGCGGATCCGGTGGCTGCTCGACGTGGCGTGCGCACTGGCCGCAGCGCACCGGGTGGGGGTGGTGCACCGCGATGTGAAGCCGGAGAACGTGATGCTCCGGAGCGATGGGGTGATCAAGGTGCTCGACTTCGGGATCGCGCGCAGGGTGCGCACGAGCCTGGAGGCGCCGATGGGGGATGGGTCGGACGCGACGGCGGCGACGATCACCAGCCCCGGGAAGCTGATCGGGACGCCGGCGTACATGGCGCCAGAGCAGATACGCGCAGAGGAGGCCGATGGCCGCGCGGATCAGTTCTCGTGGGGGGTGATGGCGTACGAGCTGCTCTCGGGGCGGCTGCCGTTCGGGCACGGGCGGGATGTGCTGGCAGTGATCGCGGCGGTGCTCGGAGATCAGCCGGCGCCACTCGAAGGGGTGCCGGAGTCGATCGCAGCCGTGGTCGCGCGGGCGATGTCGAAGCGGCGAGAGGACCGCTTCGCGTCGATGGATGACGTGGTGGAGCTGCTGGAGCCGTTCATCACGGGCGAGATGAACGCGCCGTCCAGCCGGCGGCTGAGCGCGGTGATGATCCGGCCGGAACCACCGCTCCTGGAGCTGAACCTGCGGCGCGATCTGGCGACGATCAACGCGCCTACGACGACGCCGACGCAGTCACGGCGGCGGCCTCGGTGGCAGCTCGCGGGGTTCGCCGGGGTCGCGCTGGGGGTGGCGACGGCGCTGGGGCTGGGGTGGGCGGTGTCGACGAACCTGGAGCCTCCAGAGATGGCGCCCTCGACGTCGTCGTCGTCGAGCGACGTGGTCACGCCGATCACGTCCCTGCCCGCTCCGCAGACGACGAGCCCGCAAGCGCTGACGGCATACCGGGAGGGGCTGCAGGCGTTCCGTGACGCACAGTGGTACGTGGCGCAGCAGGCGTTCCTCCGCGCGGTGGAGCTGGATCCGTTCTTCGCGGCGGCGCACCTGCGGCTGGCCCAGACGCACCAGAACCTGAGGACGCAGGATCCAGGGCGCGCTCATTTCCAGCGGGCGATCTCGCTGCGGGCTGCGCTCGGGCCGCGGGATCAGGCGCTCATGGAAGTGTACGAGCCGCTCCTCTTGCGGGATCCGGCCGATGTGGACGAGGGGGTGCGGCGGCTGCAACAGGCGTCACGGCGGTATCCGGACGACATGGAGTTCCTGAGCCTCCAGGCGCTGCACGTGCGGCGCAATGATCCCGCGGCGAGTCTCGCGCTGGCGAGCCGCTGCGTGGAGCGGGATCCCGCGTACGCCGACTGCTGGCAGGCGAAGGGGAAGGCGCTGGAGGCGCTGGGGCGGGCCGGCGAGGCATACGACGCGATCGAGGAGTGCGTGAGGGTGTCGCCGGCAGCGACCGACTGTCTGCGCGATCGGGCCCGCATGCACGCGCGCGCGGGGCGCTGCAGCGACTACGAGCAGGATCTGCGGACGAGCCTCGCGCAGCACGCAGGCATCGAGTCGCGTTACCTCTCGCTGGCCGAGGCGACCTACGCGATCGGGAGGCCGCCGGCCGCGGTGCATGCAGTGCTGGAGCAGCTCCGTGCGCACGCGACCGGCCAGGCCACCGAGGTTCAGCACACGCTCTACGAGGCGAACCTGATGGTGCTCGGTGGCGATCTGCGGGGGGCGCGGAGCCTGGTCCGGGAGCTGCACCAGAAGCACCACCAGGGGGCGCAGGAGGCGACGCTCCTGAGCGGGACGCGGTTGCTGGAGATCGCGCTGTCCTTGCAGCTCGGAGACGCGCACCAGGCGGCGCGGGATGCCGCGGAGCACCGGGGCGTGCTCGAGGCCCGGCTGGGTTCGTCCTCTCAGGTCACGCGGGATCCGACGATGACGTTGCTGCACGCGGAGCTGGAGGGGGAGCTCTTGACGCGCAGCCAGTACGTGGCGCGGCGCGAGGCGTGGCTGCGCGCCTGGGAGCTGAAGCTGCCACCGCAGCAGCGGGGGCAAGCGTGGCTCAGGGGGTATGCATTCCCGGCGAGCACGCAGGCCGAGGCCGAGGAGGCGCTGGCCGCGCTGCCGCGGTTCCAGCCGCTGCCGCTCTACCGGGAGCCGGACCAAGAAGAGGCGCTCGGCCGGGTGAACCAGCTCGCGGGGCGCTCGGCCGAGGCGCGAGCGTCGCTGGTCGAGTTCACGCGCGCCTGCGTGGCGCTCAGGTTCCCGGTGACGCACACGGTGGCGCACCATCACCTGGGGCTTTCGCTCGAGGCCCAGGGGGACACGACGGGCGCCTGCGCGGCGTACCGGGTGGTGCTGAGCCGCTGGCCGGTGGCGTCAGGGGCAGTCACCAGCAAGGCGACGGCGGCGCGGGTGAAGGCGCTCGGGTGCCCGAACTGAGAACGGCAGGAGAGCGGGACGGGGGTCACGCGCGTCACGCTGGTGAGGTCCATCGTCGGCCGCGGTGAGCGAGGGGGACGTGCTGGCCCGTGAACGTCAGCGAGGGCCGAAGGGAAACGAGAAGCTGGGGACGCCGAAGCGAGGGGGCTCGGAGGCAGGGCTGCGCGGCGCGACGGGAGACGGGACGGAGCCCTGGAGGTTGCTCGGGGGGGCCACGCTCTTCCAGCTGTCGTTGCCTTCCTGGATGGGTGAATCCTGGATGGGCGAGGGGGTGCTGCGCGATGGAGCGAAGGGGCTCGAGCCGACGCCCTTGCTGACCCCCGCGCTCGTTCGGGTCTCGGAGGAGGCTGCCCGCGCCGTCGTGACCACGAGCTCGGCCCACCAGCGCTCGTTCGCGACCCGCGACCGCTCGGCGGCAGGGTCGACCGGGGCGGGGGTCTTGTCAGGAGCGGAGATCGCCGGGGTCACCTTGGTGTCGGGCGGGCTCGCGGCCTGCTGCGCCAACGCCATCGGCGACGACAGGACGATGGCCAGGATCGCGGAGCTCGCTCCCTTCATGCTCGTTGCCTCCTGGAAGAGACATTGAACCAGGGGCCGGGCGTCGCAAGTCCCCTCCCCTGCAATCCCTGCGATTCCTGGAACATGCGAAGTTGCCACCCTGAGTGATGCTCGCCCATGACGGGACGCGGTGGGTCACCTCTCCCGCGGGGTGGGTCGAGCGGGGTGGGTCGAGCGAGGCGGCGCCGTGCCTCAGCGCGGGGAGAAGTCCCTCGCGACGGCGTACTGGCTGGGCCACGGGAGGTCGAAGCCCTGGTCGCGGGCGGCGTGGCGGGTCCAGTAGGGGTCGTAGAGGTGGGCGCGGCCGAGGCAACAGAGGTCCGCGCGCTCGGCGGCGAGGACGCTGTTCACGTCGGCCCAGGAGCTGATCGCGCCCACGGCCATGGTCGGCAGGCCGACCTCGTGCCGGACGCGATCGCTGAAGGGGACCTGGAACAGGCGCCCGAACTCGGGGCGGGCTTCGGCGACGGTCTGGCCGGTGGAGACGTCGATGATGTCGCAGCCATGCTGTTTGAGCAGGCGCGCGACGGCCACGGCGTCCTCGGGAGGGAGGCCGCCTGGGGCCCAGTCGGCCGCGGAGATGCGGGCCGACATGGGGCGGCTTGCAGGCCAGATGGCGCGCACGGCGTCGAAGACCTCCAGAGGGAAGCGCATGCGCTGCTCGATGGTGCCGCCATAGTCGTCGGTGCGGTGGTTGGTGAGGGGGGAGATGAAGCTGGCGAGGAGGTAGCCATGCGCGAGGTGGACCTCCAGGAGGTCGAATCCGGCCTGCACGGAGAGGGAAGCAGCGCGTTCGAAGTCGGCGATCACGCGGTCCATCGCCCCCCGATCCATCTCGCGCGGTACCTGGCTGTGCGGGAAGTACGGGAGCGGTGAGGCCGAGAGCAGGGACCATCCGCCGTCCGCGAGGGGCTGGTCCATGCCTTCCCACATGAGGCGCGTGGCGCCCTTGCGGCCGGCGTGGCCGAGCTGGATGCCGATCTTCGCCGGGGTGTGGTGGTGGACGAAGTCGACGACGCGGGCGAAGGCGCGGGCGTGCTCCTCGGTGTACATGCCGGCACACCCGGGGGTGATGCGGGCCTCGGCGCTGACGTCGGTCATCTCGGTCATGACGAGGCCGGCACCGCCCATGGCGCGGCTGCCGAGGTGGACGAGGTGCCAGTCGTCGATGGTGCCTTCGGTGGCGGAGTACATGCACATCGGGGAGACGACCACGCGGTTCGGGAAGACGACGTCGCGCAGGCGGAAGGGGGTGAACATGGGCGGGGGGGCGTCGCCGCGGAGGCCGCGGGCAAGGGGCTGGCCGCTCTGCTTCTCGGCCATGCCGGCGAAGCGGGCGTCGACCTGAGCGACGAAGGCAGGGTCGCGCAGCTGGAGGTTCTCGTGGGTGACGCGGAGGCTGCGGGAGAGGAGGCCGAAGGCGAAGGGGAGCGGCTCCATGCCCAGGTAGCGCTCGGCGCTCTCGAACCAGGAGAGGCTCACCTGGGCGGCGCGCTGGGTGCTCTGGACGACCTTGCGCCGCTCGGTCTCGTACGCTTCGAGGGCCTCGGGGACGGTCTTCTTCTCGCCGAGGGCGTCGACCAGGGCGATGGCGTCTTCCATGGCGAGCTTGGTGCCGGAGCCGATGGAGAAGTGGGCGGTGTGGGCGGCGTCGCCGAGGAGCACCATGCGTTCGTGGTGCCAGCGGGCATTCTTCACGGTGGGAAACTGGCGCCAGACGGAGCGGTTCTTGAGGAGGCGGTGGCCCTTGAGCTCTTCGGCAAAGAGGCGCTCGCAGTAGACGAGGGTCGCGTCTTCGTCGGCAGGGTCGAGGCCGGCACGGGCGAAGGTGTCGGCCGAGCACTCGACGATGAAGGTGGAGCGCTCCTCTTCGTAGCGGTAGGCGTGCACCATGAAGAGGCCGTCGCGGGTCTCTTTGAACCAGAAGGTGAAGGCGTCGAAGGGGAAGGTGGTGCCGAGCCAGACGAAGCGGTTGGGGCGCTCGTCGATCTCGGGCTGGAACCACGCGGCGAAGCGGGTCCTGAGGGCGCTGTTCACGCCGTCGGCGATGACGAGGAGGTCGACGCCGGGCAAGGTGGCGTCGGGCCGGATCTCTTGCTCGAAGTTCAGCTCGACGCCGAGGTTCCGGGCGCGCTCCTGGAGGATGTCGAGCAGCGCTTGCCGCGAGAGGCCGGAGAAGCCGTGGCCCGTCGAGCGGAGGAGCTGGCCGCGGTACTGGATGTCGATGTCGTTCCAGTGAGAGAAGCGGCGGGTGATCGCCTGGTAGGTCGGGAGGTCGGCCTGGGCGAGGTTCTCGAGGGTGGCGTCGGAGAAGACGACGCCGAAGCCGAAGGTGTCGTCGGCGCGGTTGCGCTCCAGGACCGTGACGGAGCTGTCGGGTCGGGCCTTCTTCATGAGCAGCGCGAAGTACAAGCCGGCCGGACCGCCCCCGATGCAGACGATGCGCATGAGCGGCGTATTGCGCATCGGACGGGGAGGAGCAAGCGCGCGCTCGTGCTGTCCCGTCCGCGCCCGTGAGGGACGCATCGCGGAAGCTCCGCCCGCGGCATCGCGAGGACGGGGCGTGCCTACGCAACGACGGGAGTTCGGGCCGCGGCGTCGTCGTTCTGGACACGCGGCGTTCTGCCGCGCCACATGTCCCAGGCCCTGGCCAGGCGGGCCACGCCTTCGTCCTGACGCGCGGAGCTCTCCGTCGCGAACGAGAGGCGCAGCGCGATCCGGGAGGAGCGGAGATCGACGCGGAAGGAGCGGCCCGGGTCGAAGCTGACACCGTGCTGGAGCGCGAACTCCAGGAGATCCCGATCGTCGCCGTCGCAGTCCGTCTCGGCCCAGAGGGTGAAGCCGCCTTCGGGAGCCGTGAAGCGGAACGAGGGCAAGCGCCGCGACAGGGTGGCTGCGAGATGGAGCGCACGTCGGTGGTAAAAGCGGCGTGCACGCGCGACGAGCGCGTCGTAGTCGTGGCGGCCGAGGAAATCCTCCAGGAGGGCGAGGGCCAAGCTGTTGGCTTGAAGGTCGAGCGCTTGCTTGGCCTCCAGGGCGCGGCGGTACATCACCGGGGGCGCGACGAGCCAGCCCACGCGGAGGCCAGGGCAGAGGGTCTTGGAGAGGGTGCCGATGTGCCAGACGAGGTGACGGGCGTCGGCCAGGAGGGGCCTGTGGGGCGGGCCGTCGAAGCGCAGTTCCGCGTAGGCGTCGTCCTCGAGGAGAGGGAGCTGCGCGGCGTGCGCGTGGTCGAGCCAGCGTCGGCGATCGGTGGTGGTCATGGCGCGGCCGTGAGGGTTCGAGACGGCGGGCATCACGTAGAGAGCGCGCACGTCGTCATGGCCCACCACGGGAAGGACGCCTCGGGTGCCGAAGAGATCGAGGGCGCCAGGGTAGCTCTCGGGCTCGCAGCCGACGCGATCGCCGCGCTGGAAGAGCACCTGAGAGGCCACGGCGAGGGCTTGTTGCGCGCCGCTGGTGATGATCACGTCGCTGGCGCTCACGTCAGCGCCCCGCCGTCGGAGGCGCTCGGCGATCCAGCCGCGCAGGCCTTCACTGCCTTCCGGCCAGCCGTACTGCAGCGCGGCCCCGCTGGGGTCCATCATGACGCGCTGGAACGACGCCATGAGCGCGCGCCGCGGGAACAGCTCGGGGGCAGGCAGGCCTCCGCCCAGGGTGATGATGCCGGGGGCAGCGGCACCCGTGCGCATGAGCTGATCGATCCGGACGTCCACGGCCACGAGCCTGGCAAGAGACGCGCCCGCTGGCTGAAAGGGCGGCGCGGCGCGAGGGCCCGCGGCGCGAGGGCTTGCAGCGCGACAGGCGGCAGCGTGACGGACGGCAACCCGAGGCGTCGACGGCCGCTATGTCCGGAGCGCTCGACGGGCCAGAACCGCCTTGGTATCAGAAACCATGAGCGTTCCTGGCCTTGTGCTCCCGGTCCTGGTCTCGGCCTTATTCGTTCTCGGCTGCAACACACCGAACGATGCCCCCTCCTCCGGTGCGCCTTCGGGGAGCGCCGCCAGCTCCCCTTCGGGGAGTGCTGCCAGTCCAGTCGCGAAGGGCAGCACCACGGCCGAAGAGACAGCCGTACGCGAAGCCTTTCTTCGTTACCGTGAAGCGCTCATCGCCAGGAAGGGTGATGAGGCCGTCGCGCTCGTCACCACGAAGACGATCGCTCATTACGACGCGATGCGCCTCGCCGCGCTGCGCATGCCGGCCGCCGAGGTACGCGCCCGTCCATTGATGGATCTGATGTTCATCCTGTCCCTCCGCGCGCGTTCCCCCAAAGAGGAACTCCTGCGTTCGACGGGCGCACCCGCGCGATTCTGTTCCTCCTGACGCAGCTGGTCGAGCGCGAGGTCGACGAGTCCATCTTCGAGCCTCTGGTGCCGCGCTAGTCCTGCGTACCCCGAATCAGGGGCGCAGGTGTCGGGTTGCCCAGGTTTCTCGACCTCCCAAGAGGGCGCTGGTATCTGGACGCATGCGTCGTAGCCCGCTGCTCCTGGCCCTCCTCGTGGCCTCTTCGCTCGTCACCGCCTGCGGCAAGTCAGGCGACACCACCACCACGACGTCGACCACCGAGGCCATCGGGGACGCGGACCAGGCCGCCGTGCGCGACATCTTCCTGCGCTACCGCGACGCCATCGTGACGCGGAAGGGGAAGGAGGCCGTGGGCGTCGTCAGCACGAAGACGCTGGGGTACTTCGACGCGATGCGCACGGGGGCCCTGCACATGTCGGCGTCCGAGCTGCGCGCTCAGCCCGTGATGGACCGGTTGATGATCCTGCTCCTGCGGGCGCGCATCCCCAAGGAGGAGCTGCAGGGCTGGACGGGCAAGGAGCTCTTCGCCGTCGCCGTCGACAACGGCTGGGTGGGCGACAACGTGCAGTCCATCCAGCCATCGACCATCGAGATCCAGGGCAATGAGGCGCGCATCGGTGCTCGGGCAGGCGGCGAGGAGCTGCCGTCGGCGATGGGGTTCAAGGCGTACCGGGAGGAAGGGGGCTGGAAGCTCGACGTCATGAGCATCGGCGAGATCGCGCAGCAAGCGCTGCAGGAGCAGCTCGGGCAGATCGACCCCGACGCCGATCGGGCGCTGCTCATGCTGCTGAGCCAGCTTCTCCAGCGCAAGCTGGACGCCTCGATCTTCGAGCCGATCGCGCCGCGCTGAGGTGTCCATGTCTCTCGTCCCGCCGAGCAGCACCCGTCCCCCCCGCGATGCCCACCGCCTCGACGAGGCCGCCCTGACGCGATGGCTCGCCACCCACGTGGAAGGGTGCGAGGACGCCACCGTCACCGTGCGCCAGTTCAAGGGTGGCCAGTCCAACCCGACGTACTGGCTCGGCGTCGCGTCCCGCGAGGGGAGCGCCCCGCATGCGCTGGAGCTGGTCCTCCGCAAGAAGCCACCGGGGGACCTGCTCCCTTCGGCCCACGCGGTGGAGCGCGAGTACCGCATCCTGCGGGCCCTCGCGGACACCGACGTGCCCGTCCCCCCTGCCCTCGCGCTCTGTGAGGATGGGGCCGTCGTCGGCACCCCGTTCTTCGTCATGCGCTATGTGCCCGGCCGGATCTTCTGGGATCCGGGCCTGCCCGAGGCCTCCGGTCCCGAGGAGCGGCGCGCCATCTACGGGGACTTCATCCGCGCGCTCGCGGCCCTCCACCAGGTGGATCCCGCCGCGGTGGGCCTCGGCGACTACGGCAAGGTCGGCGGCTTCATCGCCCGGCAAGTCCAGCGCTGGTCGAAGCAGTACGAGGCGTCACGGACCGGCGAGGTGCGCTCGATGGACGCGCTGATGGCCTGGCTCGGCGCGAACGTGCCGGCCCGCGACGAGACCACGATCATCCATGGGGACTGCCGGATCGACAACGTCATCTTCGCGCCCGACGCGCCGCAGGCGCTGGCCCTCATCGACTGGGAGCTGTCCACGCTCGGTCACCCGATCAGCGATCTCGCCTACGTCTGTATGGGTTACCACCTGAACCTGCCCGGGCGTGGCAGCCTGGTGGGCGTCGACCTCGCCGCCGCCGGGATCCCTTCCGAGGACGAGTTCGTGCAGACGTACTGTCGCCTCACCGGCCGTGACGGCATCGACGACTGGCCTTACTTCATGGCGTTCGGCATCTTCCGCCTCGCGGCCATCGCCCAGGGGGTCTACAAGCGGAGCCTCCAGGGCAACGCCAGCTCCGAGGACGCAGGGATGTACGGCGCCGCCGTCGGGATCCTGTCCGAGCTCGGCTGCCGCATCGCCGGCGTCCGAGCCTGAAGCGTGGGTCCAGGCGCCAGCGCACCTCCCTCCCTGGCGCCGCGACCTGGATCCCCTCGCGCCGTTTTCCGATCCGCCCTCGCGCCCCGAACGCTGTAGAGTCACCCCCTTTGGTCGGCTCCGCGTCTCCTCGCGCGCAGACCCGCTCGTGTGGGAGGTAGCTCCCCCAAGCGCGCGGATCGGTACGAGCGAGCCGCGGATCGGCACGCATCCAAGCGAGACGCACATGGCACCTGGACTCTTGAAGGATCTTCGCCTCGAGCTGATGCGGCGTACCGCGCACGCCATTCTCCACGCTCCGCCTCGCGTGCTCCGCGCCTTCGCAGGACCAGAGCGCCGCTCTCCGGAAGGGTATCTCCTCGATCTGCAGACGCAGGCGCTCCTGCGCCTCAACGAACGGCTCGGCGTCACGCTGGAGGACAGCAACCTGCCCCGCGCTCGCGCCCGCATGGATCACTCGACCAAGATCCTGGCGCCTCGGATCGTTCCGGCGCCGCTGCAGTACGAGCGCCGGATCCCCGTGGCCGGAGGAACGATCGCCGCGCGCATCTATATCCCGGAGCCGCTGGGCAAGGGCCTCTCGCCGATGATCGCGTTCTTCCACGGGGGCGGCTTCGTGCTCGGCTCGCTCGATTCCCACGACGGCGAGTGCCAGGCCCTCGCGGCCAAGGTCCAGGCCATCGTCGTCTCCATCGAGTACCGTCTCGCACCGGAGCACCACTTCCCCAGCGCCGTGGATGACGCGCTCGCTGCATTCCGGTGGGTGGCCGAGAACGCGACGGCGCTCGGTGGGGACCCCGCGCGCATCGCGGTGGCGGGTGACAGCGCCGGGGGCAACCTGGCCGCCGTCATCTCCCGCGAGACGCGCGGTGACGCGCACAAGCCGGTGTTCCAGCTCCTCGTGTACCCGGCCACCGACATGACCCGGTCGCATCCCTCCCATCGGTATTTCCGCGAGGGTCTGCTGCTCACCGAGGAGAGCATCAACTTCTTCCTTGCGCACTACCTCCGCAGTGACGAAGACCAGCGGGAACCGCGCGCCTCCCCCTTGCTCGCGAGCGACCATGAGGGGCTGCCTCCGGCGATGATCCTGACCGCCGGCTTCGACTCGCTGCGGGACGAGGGGGATGCGTACGCGGCGGCGCTGAAGGCGGCTGGTGTGGCCGTAGAGCACCGCTGCTACGAGACCCTGGTGCACGGGTTCTTCAGCATGTCGGGGGTCGTCGACGTCGCACGGGACGCCTTCGAGTTCGCGGTGGGCGGGTTGCGGCGCGGGCTCGCCGTGCAGAGCGGGAAGTAAAGGACCAGGGTTCCCCGCAAAGGATGCAGCGCATCGTGGAGCCGACGGTGCTCCACGATGCCTTCGCGGAACCCACGCTTCACGAGCACCTGCCTTCCCGCGACCGATACGGGAACACCAGGACGCTGGCGACCGTGGACGAGCAATGCCTCGCCGGGAATTGCTCCCGACGAGGCGACTGGCATGCAGGTCAGCGATACATCACATGTCGCAGTTCAGGTCGATGCAGGTGTTGAGAATGGTGCACCAGGACGACGGGGGCTGGATGCACAGCTGACTCGCTCTCTGGCACGTGCCCACGGGAGGGCACACAGCGCGCTCGGCCTCACCGCCACGCGCCTCCGTGGCGACGGCGTCCTCGGCCACCGCCGTCTCTTCCGCATCGACGTCCTGCAGGTCCGTTTCTTCCCCCGCCTCGACAGCGCACCCCACGGCGAACGACGCGGTGAGCATGAGGGCAAGCATCGAGATCATCTTCTTCATGACTGGCTACCTTTCTTCAGGTCTCGTCGGCAAACGAGCATTCACGCAGGATGGAGGACACACTTGGACTCCCTCGCACGCGCGAGGTCGGCCCAGCGCAAGGTCGGATCGTTCGTGTGCACGTCGCGTCGACGAACGAGGCGCTCTGCGAGCACCTCTCGCGCCATCGCGATCTGCACTGCCGGAGAAGTGTCTCTCCGTCCAATGCCTCGTTACACACGGCGTGCCAGTGCAGCGTCTTCCACTTGCGCCGAATCGAGCAGCTTTGCGAGCTGCACTCGAGGGGCGCCTCACCCTTCTTGCCCGGCTTGCGCCAAGCTCGCGCAAGTCGCGCCGGTATGTACCGAAGAGAAGACCAACCACGATCGGCAGGCCGTCACACCAGACGGGGCGGTGATGGATTCGACGCTTGGCCCGGTGGACACCCATGGGTTCGAGTCATGCCGGGTTGCCCTTCGTCAGCCGGTCGCGATGGCGGAGGCGTCAACACACGTCGCACGCGACGCAGCGCTGGAGGAAGGCGCGCCACAACGACACAGGATCACCAGCACCAAAGCTCCTCCGTCCTGCAGAACTCCGGAGATGGAAGAGGAGAGCTGTCGACAGGCCCGGATTCGACTTCACCCTCCGCGGCGCAGAGGGGCCCCACGGGATCGCGCGTCTTCAGCTCAGTCCCGACGCAAGCAATCCTCCGACCGATTCATCGTCGCTCCATGGAATGAGGTTTCGTCGTGAGTCTCACGGCGCTCCGACCTGCCCCCGTCGAGGGGGCGTCGAGAACACCACCGCGCGATCGGTGTGACGATCTCGCCCTGGATGGAGGAGGGGAGCCGACAGAGTACGACAGGGTCCGGTACCGTCACCGCAAGCGTCGCAAGCACGACGCGGGAGGAGGCTCATGGGACGAGAGCCGCCTTACCGTGCTTACCGTGCAGCACGTTCTCGAGAGGAAATGATGAGAACCCAGGCACATGGCCAGCGGGCCAGGTCCCAGGTGCTCCGTGCGGGCGACGGGAACGGAGATTGTTTCCCATCGCGCTGCGGGCAGGCCATGCTGCGCGAGGCCGCGGCGGTCGCGCCGGTCAGGGCCAAAGGAAGAGGAATGGATCCGCGCGCAAAGACCGACAGCGAGCCCGCCACGGAGGCCAGAGAAGAGACGGTCGACATCGTGAGGGCACCGAGCGTCGCCGAGGCCATCGAGACCACGGCCGTGGCCGAGATCGTCGAGGACCCTTTCGCAGCAGCGGGTCCCGTGAATACCGTGATTCATCAGACCGTGATCAATACGGTGATCGTCATGGCGCCCCAGGCGGCAACGGCGACATCGAGCGTGCCGGAGTCACCACGCTCCGCGCCCAGATCCGCACCGGAAGTCGAGAAACCTGCGGCCAGAGCGCAGGCAGCGTCCGCCCAGGAAGCCCGTAAAGCAGCAGCAGCCGCGCTGCGCCAGCAGATCGAAGAGCTCGGCGCGACGGCAGAAGCTGCAGGAGAGCAGCTCTCACGGGTCGGCGACGCCGCAGCCGCGCTGCACCAGCAGCTCGCAGAGCTGAAGGCGGCCGTGGAGCGCTTGAAGCAAGGACGCTGACTGCGAGAGGAGCCTACGGGCTCGTCGCTGCGCGAACGCCTGGCTCCGAGGCTACGTATCATCGCGTGTGGATCGCATGATTCCGTCGTGCTGACCAACGGCCTGGACGTGCCAGCACGAAATGACGATTGCCGCGAATGGCTGCGACGTGACGGGCTATGGCATTCGCGCTCCCCTCGCAAGCATGAGGATTCGTGGCCTGGGGTCGTGCCGTGGGATATACCCCCTGCGACCGATTGGCCGTTTGGGGAAGGCGGATGCATGGGGGCCACGATGAATGAGTCGGCGATCGCTGTGGCGACGCGGTTCTGGCGCGTTACCGGGATCCTGTCCGCTCATGATCAGCTCGAGCTGCGGCTGGGGTACCTCAGCGAGGAGAGCGATGGAGCGCAGGAGGAGCCAGAGAGCAAGCTCGCCGCAAAACTCTACGGAATGAGCGGCGAGCTGCTCCTGACCCATCCCCTGTCGGTGCGCACCTGCGGCGGCGGGCGTACGCGGATGGTGCGCGGAGCGATCCCCTTTCCGTCAGCCACACGGGTGATCAGGTTCGAGTACGGGGGCAGGACGATCGAGGAAGTCGCCGTGCCCGCCGCAGGCCCAGAGGTGGAGCTCACGTGGCATCCCACAGAGCGGGTGCGGGGCAAGGCACACGTCACGTGGCGAGGCGAGCACCCGCTGGGACTGAAGCTCGATTACTTTCTGCGGTACAGCCACACCAATGGGGTCACCTGGAGTCCGATCAGCCTGCGCACGTCGGCAGACCACCAGGAGATCGACTTCGATCAACTCCCGGGAGGCGAGCGCTGCCGGCTGGCGGTGATGGCCACAGATGGGGTGAACACCCGGCTGGCGCGCAGCAGTCCATTCGCCGTCGCCGTCAAGCCCTGCAGGACGATGATCCTCGAGCCGAGCGCGCCCATCACCGCCCCGGCAGGGACCCCGATCGCGCTGCGCGGGCAGGGGCTATGGCTGGAAGAGGGGCGCCCCGAGCTGGCACAGCTCTCGTGGCAATCGTCGATCGATGGGCCACTCGGAGATGGCGATCGGATCGAGACGCTGCTGTCGGCAGGCATGCACCAGATCACGCTGACCGCTGGCGATGGCGATCGGGCCGGGACGAGCGGTGTGACGATCGAGATCACGCCGTAGACGAGGACGTCAGACCCAGGGCCGCCATTGCAGCCAGCCCACGAAAGAAACACGGGGCCATCGGCTGTCGGAGGAAGAGGCATTGCGACGAGGCATGCATTCGCTCGTCGCGCATTGATCGCCGAAACGCTGCGTGGACTCGCTGACACTGCCACCATGACGGTGGAATCGATGCTTGCGGCCATCCGGACAGGAGCTTAAAGCGCCGACCAGGAAGCCTGATTCCCTGCCGGTGGAGCGTCCATGGTCTCGAAGTCTGCATCATCATCTCTGTCGATTGTCATCCTCGCCCTGGGGCTCGGTGCCCCGTCGGTTCTCTCGGGATGTACCGGCGAGGAAGGCTCCGGCAACGTGCAGGGTCCTCCTGGGCCGACAGGGCCTGAAGGTCCACAGGGGCCCGAAGGTCCACAGGGGCCCGAAGGTCCACAGGGGCCCGAGGGGCCGACGGGACAAGGTGGACAAGGTGAAGGTGGCAGCGGCGCGGGAGGAGCCGGGGCCCAAGGGCCGATGGGACCGACAGGGCCCATGGGTCCGCAAGGGCCGGCGGGTCCCGCGGGCGCGCAGGGGCCGGCTGGACCCACGGGCACGCAAGGGCCGGCTGGACCGGCTGGGGCAACAGGAGCATCTGGTACCGCTGGCGTCACGGGTGCGATGGGACCGGCAGGCCCGCAGGGCGCGATGGGACCTGCAGGCCCGCAGGGCGCGATGGGACCGGCAGGAGCGCAAGGGCCTGCGGGGCCTGCGGGGCCCGCGGGGCCGATGGGGAGCGGGGCGCTGGCAGAGGACGTGGCGTCGTTCGCCGGGTTCACGGTGGCGACGTTCACCGGCAACCTCGGTGGTCGCCCCGCAGCACACGCGGCGTGCGGCGCCGAGTTCTCCGGGGCTCACCTGTGCCACGCGGCCGAATACCTGCGGACCCACTCGTCCACGCTGGTGCCAGCGGCTGGCGCCTGGCTCGACGGAAGCGTCACCGTGACCGGTAGCGCCACGCTGCAAGGCGCGATCGGCTTCGGCCGGAACACTTACGATTCCTGCGAGAATTACACATTCGGCGCGACCAATCCTAACATCTACGGGACGCTCGTGGCGCAGAACGGGTCGCTCACGACGACGACGACATGCGGCACGCCGCGGGCGCTGGCGTGCTGTAACGGGCCCTCGAAGCCGGTGTTCGCGGGCTTCACGGCGCAGGCATATCCCGGCGACATGGGCGGTAGGCCGGCGGTACACGGGATCTGCAGCGCGGCGTTCCCAGGCTCGCACCTGTGCCATGCGGCAGAGTACCTGCGGACCCAGTCGTCGACCCCGGTGCCGCCCGAGGAGGCCTGGCTCGACGCGAGCGTCACGCAGAGCAACGGGGGCACGCTGCAAGGTGGGCCGAGCTACGGCCGGAACACTTACGATTCCTGCGAGAACTACACATTCGGCGCAACCAACCCGAACATCTACGGAACGCGGGTGCTGGTGAACGGCGCGCTCTCCACGACCACGACCTGCGGGACACCGCGGCGCGTGGCCTGCTGCTACTGAGCCCCCGGGATGCGGTCTTCGGCTGGGGGCAGGTCAGAAGCTTGGCCCTCCGCTCGGCAGCTCGCTGTAAGCTCGCGCCCCGCCATGAAGACGCCCAGAACTGCCGGTTGGCTCGTTTGCTCGCTCGCCCTCGCACTCCCGGCCTGCTCGGATTCGTCACGGCCGACGGCGAGCCCAGCGCCCACCACGTCTGCCCAGGCGGCGCCCACGGAGGTCGTGAACCCGCATCCGGCACCAGCTGCCAAGACGGGTGACGAGGCACGTGCGCTGGTCGATCAGTGGGCTGCTGCTCAGAACGAGGGCAAGCCCGAGGCATACGCCGCGCTGTATGCGCCGAAGTTCGAGGGGGTGCGTCGCTCCGGAAGCCGCGTCTGGCACCTCGATCGCGCGCGCTGGCTGAAGCTGCGCGAGGAGGCGATCCAGAAGAAGGCCGAGGTGAAGGTCAGCGACGTGAGCGTGATCCCGTCGCTCGCAGGGGCGGTCGTGACGTTCACCCAGCAAGGGGCGCAAGGGCCCACCAGTGACGAGGGGCAGAAGCGGCTGGTGCTGGTGCGCTCCGAGGGGAAGTTGCTCATCGCACGCGAGGAGCTGCTCCGCGCCGACAAGGGGAAAGAGGCTGGCACGCCAGGAGCCGCTGGCCAGG
The DNA here is from genome assembly GCF_001189295.1 of Chondromyces crocatus. NCBI lineage: Bacteria > Pseudomonadati > Myxococcota > Polyangiales > Polyangiaceae > Chondromyces > Chondromyces crocatus. The sequence goes on along the minus strand of NZ_CP012159.1, from coordinate 4,848,762 downwards.
TCACGCTCGCCATTCGCACGCCGAAGCCGATGCTGGTCCTCGACACGAACCCGAAGGACGAGTGGGGCGACGAGACGCCCTGGCTCGCGACGCGAGGCGATGTGGTGCAGGCGGGCCGCACGGTCGACGCCTCCAAGCTGCCGCCGGAGCTCGCGTCGGTGCGGGGGAAGCGGTTCGAGCTGTTCGGAAAGGCGGGCAAGGTGTGCGAGGCGACCGTGACGAGCTTCGGTCTCCTGGGGCAGGTGAAGCCCAACGCGAGCTTCGTGACCCGCTGGGACGGCAAGGACGAGGCTTCCGGGGAGGCGCTGGGCGATGTGGATGTCGCCAAGGATGCCTGGGATCTGTCGGCGACCCGCGGCGAGGCGGGAGGGCGCGTGCTCACGGGGCTGCTCTTCGCGAGTCAGGGCAAGTGCGACGAGGCGCTCTGGGGGCGGCCCTTGCCCGAGGCACCCAAGGGCGGTGAGGCAGAGGCCGGCAAGGAGGCAGCAGCCACGGATGCAAAGGCTGCCGGAGACAAGGCAAAGGCTGCCGGAGACAAGGCAAAGAGCGCCGGGGACAAGGCGAAGGCTGGCGAGGAGGCGCCGAAGGCCGAAACGGTGGTGGTGGAGGCGAAGCCGGCCGACAACACGACGCGCGACAAGGTCCTGCAAGACCTCCGGAAGCTGCCCGCGTACGCGGAGCTTCAAAAGGAATACGAGGGCCTCAAGGCTGCTGGCGATCCAGCGCGCTGGGAGGAAGCTCAGGGCAGCAAGCAGGAGGTGCTCGTGATGGAGCTGCCTTCAGGGGTCACGCTGATCACGGCGACGCTGTCCGCGGGGACTGGATGCGGGACGTTCGGCGGTGCGCTGAGCGCCGTCTGGGAGAGCAAGGGCGGCAAGCTGACGCGGGTGAGCGAGGCCTTCGGGGAGGCATTGCCGGCCGTCTCAGCGGCAGATGTCGACGGGGATGGTCGCTTCGAGATCGTGTTCGAGAACGGCATGCTGCGGAGCAGCGGCGCGCACTACGAGCAGTGGGAGAGGCTGGTCGTCCCGGCACTGGACAGCGGCTGCTGAGGAACGATGCGCGACAGCAGGCGTCACGCCGGTCAGAAGAGGGCGTGCCAGGAGCCAGGGGGGGGTTGGTCCTTCCTCTGGCCGCTCGCGCCCGCCGCCCTCGCCTTGGGCTGCACAGCCAACCGCGCCGATACGGGAGGAGCCCCTGACGCGGCGACGCCCTCATCGATGTCGGGTCCAAATGCGCCGTCGGCCCGAGGGGCGAGCTCGGTCCTCACGGGCAACAGCGGGTCTTCGTCGCCTCATGTCTCCGGCGATGGTGGCGCAGAGGGCCCGGCGGAGGGAGGAGCACCGTCTCGAAGCGCCCCCGGGTCGAGCGAAGACGCCGTGACGCCCCAGCGACGTGTCTGCGCGGTGGCGGCCATCGGTGACTCCCTCACGGACGCCCGGTCGGGTGGCGGAAAATTCCTCGAGACGCTGCGGCAACGCTGTCCCGAGAGCCGCTTCGACAACTACGGGAAAGGTGGCGACATGGTGAACCAGATGCGCCGCCGCTTCTTGCGCGATGTGCTGGGAAGCCACGGTGTTGGTGACAAGCCAGCGCTGACGCACGTGATCGTCTTCGGAGGGGTCAACGATCTCTACAGTGACAAGACGGCATTCCGCACCGTGCCGAAGATCCAGGCCGATCTTTCGACGATGTACGCGGAGGCGCGGCAACGCGGCGCGCGGGTCGTGGCGATGACGGTGGCGCCCTGGGGAGGCTTCACGCGGTACTACACCGAGGCGCGTGGAGAGACGACGCGGCAGCTCAATGAGTGGATCCGGGGGCGCAAGGAGGCAGGCGAGGTCGATCAGGTGGTCGATGCGTTCGCGCTGCTGTCATGCGGTAAGGCGGAGCGGCTCTGCCCCGAGTACACGCCGCCGTTCATGGATGGGCTGCATTTCGGGACCAAGGGGCACGAGGTGCTGGGGCAGGCGCTGTACGAGGCCGCCTTCTCCGAGTGTCGCTGAGCTGAGTCTTTCTGAGCTGCGGCCGGCGGGATCCGGACGCTCAGGAGCCGCTTGGAGGGGTGGTGGCTCCGCCCTCGGGCATGGTGCTGCCCGGCATGGGCGCGCCCCCAGGGCTCTCGGGGGTTGCCGGGGCGGCCGGGTTCACACCGCCAGGGACTTCGGGCGACTCGACGGGTGGGACTTCGGGTGGAGGTGGGAGGGCGTCCGCCGGTGTCTGCCCACCGCCACAGCCCGCAAGGGCTGCGCAGCCTGCAACGACGGCCGAAGCCAGGAGAAGATTCAGAGAGCCATTCATGATCGCGCTCCTTTGTTCTCGACAGAGGCTCCCTCGGTCCTCGCAGGGAGGTTTGTCGACCCAGGAAGGGTGTTCCCGATCGTGACGACGCGCACGTAGGGGATGGGGGTCCGCGAGCGGCTTCCGCGTGGATGAGCTGCTGCGACCGGGGGCACGGCGTCGTCCTTCGCGCCGCGCAGCAGCCGTGGACGTTCACGCGCAGGGAGCACAGATGCAGGGCTCCTGTGCTAGACCCCGCGCCCATGCCTGTCGACCAGGATCCCCGCACGGACCGCACGGATCAGGGGACGCTCACCGTTTCACTGGGGGAGCTGGCAGGGGAGCTGGAGCTGCCTCCGGACAGCACGCCTGCTTCCACCCGGGAACCACTCCCTTCGCTCGACCTGCCAGCGGACAGGGCGGTGGTGACGACCCGCGATCTGGCCGGTCTCGTCGCGGCAGCGCGTTCGACGTCGCTCTTCCACGCGGCCGGGGCGGCCGGGGCCGCGGCGGGTCTGCTGGTACGACGGCTGGCGATGTCCAGCCGGCGGCGGGTGGTGGCGATCACCCATGATGTCGACGCGGCACGCGCACTCGCCGCCGACGTCTCCTTCCTGCTGGGGGAGCGGGACGCGAGCGAAGCCGAGGCGCGTGGGGAGGACGCCGGGAAGGTGCTGCTGTTCGTACCGAACGAAGCGAGCCCTTACGCGGACGTGAATCCCGACCGGCGAGGCGCGGAGGCCCGCCTCTCCACCCTGTTTCACCTGGCAATGGATCTGCCGTGGTCCGTGCTGGTCTGCCCCATCGCGGCACTCGCTCGCAAGGTGCTGCCGCGGGATGAGGTGGTCGATCACGCCGAGCTGATCATCGCCGAGCAGGAGCTGGATCGAGGTGCGCTGCTCGCGCGGCTGGGGGCGTCCGGGTACGTGAGGAGCCCGCTGGTCGAAGACCCGGGGACGTTCGCGGTGAGGGGCGCGCTGCTCGATGTGTGGCCGCCTGGCGCGGAGCGGCCGGTGCGGGTGGAGTTCTATGGCGACCTGATCATGTCGATCAAGACGTTCGAGCCGGAGGATCAGCGCACGCTCGGCGAGGTGAAGGAGGCCTGGTTGCCCCCCGCACGCGAGGCGATCCTGACGTCGGCCAATGTGGAGCGCGCACGGGAGCGGGTGCGTGCACTGTGCGATGCGGTCGACATGCCGTCGTCCAAGGCCCGGGTCCTCGTGGAAGACGTGACGAGTGGGCGGACCTTCTTCGGTTCCGAGGGGTACCTGCCGGCCTATGTGGATCTGGCGCCCTTCGCGGATTACCTGCCCGAGGATGTGACGGTGGTGCTGGAAGATCCGCCGGCCCTCACCTCGGCGTTGCGCGACGAGCTGGGCCGCGCCGCCGCGGATGCCAGCGAGAAGTCGCGCTCGCCTCACTTCCCGCTCAGCGCGTTCTATGAGGCGGAGCGCGGTGTGGCCAGGTGGCTGGGATCGCGCGTGGGCGTGGCGCTGCATCGGACCGGCGTGGCAGGGGGAGTTCCGGGGGAAGACTCGCTGGAGCGCTTCGAAATCGCGCCCGAGGAGACTCCCTCGCTCGCCACGCAGGACCAGTCCGATATGGAGCGTGCGATCAAGGCGGCGAGAGCGTCGCGCGGCAAGCACGGAGCACTGGATCCGCTGGTGCGACGGGTGTCGGCCTGGCAGGAGGCGGGGCTCAAGGTGATCATCGCGGCCCGCGCGCAGACACAGGTGGAACGGCTGGTGACGCTGCTCCGGCACCGGGATCTGCCGGTGCGCGCACGGCTGGGGGCGTTCGATCCGGGCCTGCTCGACGGGGGCTCGACCGAGGCGCGCGATACGGCGCTGGTGGTGACGGGTACGCTGGCGCGCGGGGTGGTCGCGCCGGCAGAGGGGCTCGCGCTGGTCACGGAGGAGGAAATCTTCGGCGCGCGAGCCCACCGGCGCGCGGCCCGTGCGGCCAGCTCGTCGACGAAGCCGGCGCGGGCGTTCCTGGAGGACCTGCGCGGGCTCGACGTGGGCGACTTCGTCGTGCACGTCGAGCATGGGATCGGGCGCTATCTCGGGCTGGTTCACAAGCATGTCGGGGCGCTGACCATCGACCTGATCGCGGTCGAGTATGCGGGGGGTGACAAGCTGTACCTGCCCGTCTACCGGCTGAACCAGATCCAGAAATTCTCGGGTGGTGAGGGCACGCCGAAGGTCGATCGGCTCGGTGGGCAGACGTTCGCCAAGACGAAGGCGCGCGTGGAGAAGCAGCTCCGGAAGATGGCCGACGAGCTGCTGCGGCTCTACGCCGAGCGCCGCGCGGCGCACGCGGAGGGGCTCCCGCCGGCGGACGACGAGTACCAGGCGTTCGAGGCTACGTTCCCGTTCGACGAGACGGCGGATCAGGCGCGGGCCATCGCCGAGGTGAGCGCCGATCTGGAGGCGCCGCGCCCGATGGATCGGCTGGTCTGCGGCGACGTGGGCTTCGGCAAGACCGAGGTGGCGATCCGGGCGGCGTTCCGCGCGGCGCTCGCGGGGAAACAGGTGGCGGTACTCTGCCCGACCACGGTCCTCGCACAGCAGCACTACCTCACCTTCAAGTCCCGGATGGGCTCTTACCCCATCGAGCTGCGCGCCATGAGCCGGTTCCAGACGAAGTCGGAGCAGGACGACACCATGCGACGGCTTCGCGACGGCACAGTCGACATCGTGATCGGAACTCACCGCCTCCTCTCGAAGGACATCCACTTCAAGCGGCTCGGTCTGCTGATCGTGGACGAAGAGCAGCGCTTCGGGGTGACACACAAGGAGCGGATCAAGGCGCTCAAGACCAACGTCCATGTGCTCACGCTGACGGCCACCCCCATCCCGCGCACACTCCAGATGGCCGTGTCTGGTCTCCGGGACATGTCGATCATCACGACGCCGCCAGTGGACCGGCGAGCCATCCGGACGATCGTGACCCGCTTCGACGAGGCCGTGCTCCGGGAGGCCGTGACGCGCGAGATCGAGCGCGGGGGGCAGGTCTTCTACGTCTACAACCGGGTCGAGGGCCTGTACGAACGGGCAGCGCGACTCGCGGAACTCATGCCCTCCGCGCGGGTGGTCGTGGCGCACGGGCAGATGGGCGAGCACGCGCTCGAGCAGGCGATGCTCGATTTCGTGGAGGGTCGGTACGACGTGCTGTGTGCCACGGCGATCATCGAGAGCGGGCTGGACATCCCCAGGGCGAACACGATGATCATCGATCGCGCCGACATGTTCGGGCTGTCGCAGCTCTACCAGCTCCGTGGTCGGGTCGGTCGCTCGAGAGAGCGCGCCTATTGCTACCTGGTCGTCCCCCCGCCGAACGCCATGACGGACGAGTCGCGGGCCAGGATCGAAGCACTGGAGCGTCACACGGAGCTGGGCTCCGGATTCCAGATCGCCTCGCTCGACCTGGAACTGCGTGGGGGGGGGGACCTGCTCGGCGCGGAGCAGAGCGGCACGGTGGCGTCGGTCGGGTTCGAGCTGTTCTGCCAGATGCTCGATGAGGCGGTCCACGAACTCCAGGGGCACCCGGTGGTCCACGAGGTGGATCCGGAGCTCAGCTTCGACGCCGACGCGCTGCTGCCCGAGGACTACATCTCTGATGTTGGGGTGCGCCTCACGCTCTACAAGCGCTTCGCCGGTGCCTCGAGCATCGACGAGGTGCAGGAGCTGGCCACCGAGATGGAGGATCGGTTCGGGCCACCGCCGGTGGAGGGGCGCCGCTTCGTCCACCTGATGCGCCTCAAGACGGAGCTGCGCAAGCTGCGGGCACTGGGGTGCGAGGCGACATCGAAGGGCGTGACGCTGCACCTGCGCGAGGACACGCCGCTCGATACGACCAAGATCATGCAGCTGATGCAGCAGAAAGGCTCTCCCTACAAGGTGACGCCCGACATGAGGCTGAGCCGGCGCACGCGCGAGAGCGAGATGTTCGCGAGCGGGCTGGAGGCGGCCGACAAGCTGTTGAGCGATCTGGCGGGGTGCTTGAAGGACGGCGTCTGAGCGGGTCGTGGGGAGGCCGGGTCACCGTTCGGGCGCTGTGGTGAGATGGACAGGGGAAGGCACTGATCCAGGGTGGGACAAACGAGATCCACCCCTGGTGCGCGGTAGTCCCCTCTCAATGACCCAACTTGCCCCCGTCCCTCGTCGATAGAGCCGCGGAATGAGAGGGGATACCGCGATGTTGAAGGGGCGTTCAGACCTGGCACGAAGCGTGATAGGCGTGGACGTACCTACGAGCACGAGTCCGCAGGAGTTGGAGGAAGACGATGATCCAATTGGTTGCTTCGAACACGCAGTCCGAGGGTGACTGGAACTCCGACATGTGGGGCGCCGTGTCGCTCTGGCCGGGCGACAAGGTGTACTGCGGCCGGCCCGGTCGTGGGATCTACTTCACCAACGCCGAGACGATCCGCAACTTCGCGACCTCGCCCCAGGATCTCTGGGAGGCACTGCAGGTCCCGTCGCATGCACAGCACGGCTACCGGATGGAGCTCGAAGAGTACATGGTGCTCTATCCCGTGAGCGTTCCGGCTGGGCGCTGTCGCAACAACGGCGACTACGGCGGCGGTGGCGGCTTCCAGTACATGATCAAGGACGTCGATCAACTCCTCACGCCCACGGGCCGCGTCCTGAACCTCGGCCGCGGCGCCCATCTCGAGGTCTGACACGCTGGCGGACGGGCTCGCCGTACCGCCGAAATCGCTCCGCTGACAGCAAATTCGCGGAGCAGCCACAGCACCTGCCCAGCCCCATCTCGGGTCCCTCTACGGGACCTCCTCCCCTTCCCTTTCCTGCACGTTCGCATCATCGCGCGCTCGCGATTCCTTCTCTACGCTGGCAGCTCCTGCGCCAGTGGTCATGGCTTTCCCGCCTACACTGCGGACAGGTCGACGCCCATGCCAGACGGCGCGACCGGAGGCCTCGATGGATCGTTTCATTCCCCGCCTGCGACGAGCGCTCACGCTCCCGCTGCTACTCTCCCCTCTGCTGAACTGTGATGGGGAAACCCCCGTCGATCCCCCCGTCGGTGAACAACCCCCCGAGGAGCAGCTCCTCGTCCATTACTACCGACCGCTCGAGGATTACTCGGGGTGGGAGGTCATCGCGACCGGAGACGTGCCAGAGCGCGCGGCAGGAGAGCTACGAGTTCTCCAGAACGAGGCAGATGACTTCGGTGCGACCTTCGTCATCCCCACGCGGGGTCAGCCGGAGCGTGTTCGCTTGAAGTTCGCCAGAGAGGGAGATGCCTTGGTCGCCGGCGATCTGGAGGTGAGCATTCCCGAGCTCGGAAAGGAGGTCTGGGTCTTCTCCGATTACGATCGGGCGTTCAGCGTGCCTCCAGCCATTCCCGAGGAGGGAACGGCCATCATCTATTATCGACGCACGGACGACGTCTACGCCGACTGGGGCTTGCACTTGTGGGGGGATACGACGACACCGACCGACTGGAACGAGCCCCTTCTGGCCAGCGGGCAAGATGTTTACGGCGCCTGGTACGAGGTCCCGCTCGCCTCGGGTGCCGAGCAGGTCAATTTCATCATTCATCAGGGGGACATGAAGGATCCCGGGCCAGACCAGTCACTTCGTCCCGGAGAGCTCGGACGCAGGATCTGGGTGCTCTCGGGCGACCCGACCCTCTACACCTATCCCGGGGAACCTCCGCTGCTCAACGCCCGCCAGGCGCACTGGGTCGACCGAGAGACCTTCGCGTGGAGGCCTCCAGTCGGCGCGGAGCTGCTGCCCGACGCGACCTTTGAACTGCACTACGCACCGGAGGGGGGAATCCGAGACGAGAAGGGGCAGCTCGTCGGGGCCAGCCAGGTGATACCACTGTCGTTCGAGGCGAATGGGCTCGGGGCGGCGACGCGACAGAAGTTCCCTCACCTCGCAGGCCATACGGCGCTACGTTTCCCTGCGGCCTCCCTGGAGCGGCAACCGGAACTCGTGAAGGGGCAGCTGGTGGTCGTCGCCCGGCTCCCGAATGGGAAGAGGCTGGCCACTGGCGTGCAGCTCCCTGGCGTGCTCGATGCCCTTTACGCGACGAGCAGCACGCTGGGGGTGGATGTGTCTGGAGGGGCGCCGACGCTGCGGCTGTGGGCGCCGACGGCCCGTTCGGTCCGGCTTCACCTGTTCGACTCGCCAGGCGGTGGTCAGGCCCAGGTGGTGCCCATGAGCGTCGACCAGGGCGTCTGGCGCGCGGAGGGGAATCCCAGCTGGATGGGGCGCTATTACCTCTACGAGGTCGAGGTCTTCGTCCCTGGCACGGGTCGTGTGGAGACGAACCTCGTCACCGACCCCTACTCACTGAGCTTGTCGATGAACAGCCAGCGCAGTCAGATCATCGATCTCGATGCGCCGGGACTCAAGCCGGCAGGCTGGGACACACTGGTCAAGCCGCAGCTCGGCTCACTTCGCGATACCACCCTGTACGAACTGCACATTCGCGATTTCAGCATCAGCGACCCATCCGTTCCCCTCGCGCACCGCGGTACGTTCCTGGGCTTCACCCACCCTGGCTCGAACGGGATGACGCACCTGTCGGGGCTGGCGCAGGCGGGACTCACGCACGTACACCTCCTCCCAGCCTTCGATTTCGCCACGGTGAACGAGAACCAGGCGGAGCAACGATCTGCGACCGGCCTGGAGAACTACGGGCCCAGCTCGGACGAGCAGCAGAAGCAGGTGTGGGCGCTGCGCTCTCAGGATGGCTTCAACTGGGGCTACGATCCGTGGCATTTCACGGTCCCCGAGGGCAGCTATGCCACGACGCCGGACGGGCCTTCGCGGACGCTCGAGTTTCGATCGATGGTCCAGGCCCTGAACCAGGCGGGGCTCCGGGTGGTCATGGACGTGGTGTACAACCACACCAGCGCAGCAGGGCAAGATGCTCGCTCGGTGCTCGATCGGATCGTGCCGGGCTACTACCACCGCCTGGACGACAACGGCGCCGTCACCACCAGCACCTGTTGCCAGAACACGGCAACCGAGCACGCCATGATGCAGAAGCTCATGGTCGACTCGATGCTCACCTGGGCGAGAGCGTACAAGATCGATGGGTTTCGCTTCGATCTGATGGGTCACCACATGAAGGAAAACCTCGTCGAGGTGCGCGATAGGCTCGCAGCACTGACCCCTCAAGCGGACGGTATCGATGGCACGAAGCTCGTGATCTACGGGGAGGGCTGGGACTTCGGGGAGGTGGCCGGAAATGCGCGGGGAGACAATGCGACGCAGCGCAACATGGCCGGGACGGGCATCGGGACGTTCAATGATCGGTTGAGGGATGCCGTTCGAGGGGGGGATCCCTTCGATAGCGGAGGCGCGCTGCGACGACAGGGCTTCGCCAGTGGGCTGTACCTGGAGCCGAATGATCACGATCAAGGGACCCAAGAAGAGCAGCTCGACAGGCTCCTGGACGCATCGGACCACATCCGGGTGGGGCTCACCGGGAACCTGCGGGATTATGCTTTCGAAGACCGCAATGGCGACATCGTGACGGGCGCGGATCTCGCGTACAAAGGTGAACCCGTCGGGTACACGCTCGCTCCGGGTGAGTCCGTCACTTATGTCGAGGCGCACGACAACCAGACGCTCTGGGATATCCTTCAGCTCAAGGCACCTCAGAGCATGGGCATCGAGGCACGGGTGCGATTGCATCGCCTCGCGCTGAGCATCAATGGGCTCGGGCTCGGAGTCCCGTTCTTCCACGCTGGCTCGGAGATGCTTCGCTCGAAGTCGATGGATCGCGACAGCTACGACTCGGGAGACTGGTTCAATCGGCTGGATTTCACCTATGCGACGAACAACTGGGGCAAGGGTCTACCTCCTCAGGAGAAGAACGGAGATAGCTGGGCGCAGATGGAAGGGCTCCTCGCCGATCCGACCCTTCAGGTGGAGCAGCACCACATCGTCGGCACGGTGCGTCACCTGGAAGAGGTGTTGCAGATCCGTCGTGGTTCGCCGCTGTTCCGCCTGGCGACGGCGGCCGACGTCTCTGCTCGGGTACGGTTCCACAATACGGGTCCGTCGCAGGTCCCAGGCGTGGTCGTGATGTCCATTTCCGATGAGATCAGCGGGGCAGAGGATCTCGATCCGGCACTCGGCGGCGTGGTGGTCATCTTCAACGCACGGCCGGCGGAACTCTCCCTTCCGCTCGCTGGTTTCGAGACGGCCACGCTGGCACTGCACCCCGTCCAGATGTCGTCCGCCGACGAGATCGTCAAGTCCGCGACCTTCAACGCAGGGAGCTTCACGGTGCCGGAGAGGACGGCGGCGGTCTTCGTGGGATCGGGGATGCCCTAAAGACCCGACGCCAGGGGCGGGAAGAGGGCCCCTGGCGCCTCGTCGAGCGAGGACCGGATCAGGTCGCGCCGGTGGGGTCCAGGCCGTCTCGATCGATCATGCTACCCCCTACGGTCGGCGTCATGGGGGTCGCATCCAGTGCCGCCGCGATCACCTGGCTCATGTCATCCACCAGAATCACTGTGAGCTGATCGCGGACCTCCTTCGGCACGTCCTCCAGATCACGCGCGTTCTTCTGAGGGAGGATCACCCGGGAGATGCCAGCGCGGTGGGCGGCAAGCACCTTGGATTTGATCCCTCCCACGGGGAGGACGCGCCCGCGCAAGGTGCATTCGCCGGTCATCGCCGTGTCGGATCGCACCTTCCGCCCCGAGAGCAGTGAGGTGAGCGCCGTGAACATGGTGACCCCTGCCGAGGGACCATCCTTGGGGACACCACCCGCGGGCACGTGAATGTGCAAGTCCTCCTGCTCCAGCTGCGCCACGTCGACACCGATCTGCTCGGCATGGCTGCGCACATAGGTGAGCGCAGCCTTGGCCGACTCCTTCATGACGTCACCGAGCTGCCCCGTGATCTCCAGTCGCCCCTTCCCTGGCATCCGTGACGTCTCGATGAACAGGATGTCTCCGCCGACCGGCGTCCACGCCAGACCTGTGGCCACGCCGGGGACCTGCGTGCGTTCTGCAACTTCGCTGAAGAATCGCGCTTTGCCCAGGTACTTGGGGAGATCGTCGACGTCCACGTGCATGCGCGGCAGCTTCCCATCGGACGCTCGGGCGACCTCCAGAGCCAGCGCCCTGCAGAGCTTGGTGAGTTCGCGGCCGAGCTGCCTGACGCCAGCTTCCCGGGTGTAGTCTCGGAGGATCACCCCGAGGGCAGCGTCGGTGATCGTGAGCGCCCCAGGGTCGATGGCGTGCTCCTTGAGGTGCTTCGGAATCAGATGTGATCGGGCGATGGCCACCTTTTCGTCGGCCGTGTAACCGCTGATTTCGATGATCTCCAGGCGGTCTCGTAGAGGCGCCGAGAGGGTGGAGAGATCATTGGCCGTGCAGACGAACAGCACCTCGGAGAGATCGAAGGGGAGCTCCAGGTAGTGGTCCTGGAAGGTCTTGTTCTGCTCCGGATCGAGGATCTCCAGCAGGGCAGCCTCGGGTGATCCCCGGTAACTCGTCCCGAGCTTGTCGATCTCGTCGAGCAGCACCACGGGGTTCTTCACCTTCGCCTTCTTCATGGCATGGATCACGCGGCCCGGAAGTGCGCCGACGTAAGTGCGCCGGTGACCTCGCAGCTCCGACTCGTCATGGACGCCTCCCAGCGAGATGCGCACCAGCGGGCGGCCAGTAGCGTCAGCGATGGACTGCCCGAGAGAGGTCTTCCCTACCCCAGGCGGTCCTGCCAGGCACAGGATGGTGGCTCGCGTCTTACCGGCTAGCTTGAGCACGGCCATATGCTCGAGGATGCGGCGTTTGACGTCCTCCAGGCCGCGGTGGTCCTCGTCCAGCTTCGCGGCGACGGCGTCGAGGTCAGGCCCTGACGCCGCCTGCGTTCGTTGCTCGCCTCCACGGGCAGGAGCCCTCTGCGTCCACGGGAGGTCGGCGATCCATTCCAGGTACGTCCGGATCACGTGATGCTCCGCCTGCTGGGGCGCGATGCTCTCCAGGCGTCGTAGCTCGCGATCGGCTGTCGCGCGCGCCTCTTCGGGGAGGCCCGCCTCGTCGAGGCGCCGTCGCAAATTGGAGAGTTCGTCCTCTTCGTCACCATCGCCGAGCTGCCGCTGCAGGGCCCGGATCTGCTCGCGCAAGATGGCATCTCGCTGGTTCTTGCCCAGCTCCTTGCGCACATCCGCATCCGCCTTTCGCTTCAGCTCGGCGAGATGGACGGCCTCGTTGAGAAGCTCCGCCACCAGCGCCAGACGGGGCCCGATCCGGAGCTCCGACAGGACCTGCAGCTCTTTTTCCGTGCTCATCCCGAGGGCTGCAGCGATCAGATCGGCGTAGACCCCGGGCTCCGCCTTGGCTGCCGCGACGTCGGCCAGGTTCGACCCGAGCTGGGGCCCCAGCTCTCGGGCCCGTTCTCGGAGAGAAGCCGCCAGCACACGCGCCTCTTCAGCATCGCCTGCGTACTCCGGCGCGATGCTGCCTTCGGCCAGCCAGTAAGGATCATGCTGCACGAGGGCCGTGAGAACCATCCGATCCAGGCCTTCGATCGTCAGCCGGTATCCCCCGTTTGCGACGCGGGCGACGTCGACGACGCGAGCGAAGACGCCGAGGTCGTGCAGGTCCTCTCGGCCAGGATCCTCGACCCGCGGATCCCGCTGGGCCACGATCCCGATGATCGCCCCCGCCTTGATGTCAGCAAGCAGCGCCACCGAGCGGCTGCGCCCGACGGGGAGAGTGATGGACGTGCCGGGGAAGAGAGCCCCGGTGCGCAGAGGGAGAAGCGGGAAAGGAGAGCGCGGCACGACGCCGCCTCCGCGGAGCTGGCTCATGGGCACACCTTCTGGTTCTGGGCGGACGGCAGATGGGCCGTGACCACCTGTGAAGAGGCTCTTGGAAGGAGATCGTCGCCGTATGCGAGTAGCGCCTTCCGTGAATCCGTGAACAGAAACTAAATTCGCTCACCGCTCCGTCAAGGCAGAGGTCTCACTTCCCTTGGCCGTCGAGCGACCCGTAGTGGGCCGTCGACGAGCTCAGGGGCGACGGAGGAGACCGCGGAGGACGAGCCGATGCATGGCCTCCAGCTGAGCAGGGACCGCCTCCAGAGGCGTGGCGAAGAGTCCCGGAGGTGAGAAACAAGCGTAGGCCCGCAGGAGAGTGCGAGCGACTAGATCCACGTCCGCTGCGTCGAACTCGCCTGCACTCACCCCCTCATGGAGCAGTCCCCCCAGCAGGGCACGCTCGGCTCGACAAAAGCGCTCGTGCGCCGCCTGGACGGCGCGGCTCGGGCAGTGGAGCAGCTCGGTGGCATGGCCGCCGTCTGCGGCAGTCTTGAGAAAGGCGCCGACACGGGCGTCGAGCGCAGCACGCAGGCGATCGGCCGATGAGCCCCCTGGTCGCGCGGCCGCGGTTCTCATGGCGTCCAGCACTGCGCAGTAGCGAGCACTGGAGATCTCCTGGATGATCGCATCCTTCGACTCGAACTCGAGGTAGACGGTTCCCACGGCGACCTCGGCCTCGCGGGCGATGTCGGCGATCGTCGTCTTGCCGGGGCCATAGCGCTCCAGCAGACGCTCGGTAGCGCAGAGGATGCGTCGACGCCGCTCGCTCACCATGTTCGGGTCCTGCGCCATGACGTGAATGATCCTCGGTCTGATTCACGCCGGGTCGCAAGCTCTCTGCAGGGACGGGCTGCACGAGACTGGCTCGGAAGCGGAATTTTCCGACCTGATCACGCTCCGTTGAGGGCGCTCCTGCGCTGTCCTAGCATCCCGTACATGCTTGCTCCCTCTCCCAGACTCGGATGCTTGCTCGTCCTTTCACTTGCTGCACTCGCCTGTGGAGATGGATCCGTCATTCGTCCCCCCGACGGACCGAATCCAGGTGGTGGCGAAGGGGGTACTGACGAAGGCGGGCCTGGTTCAGGTGGGGCCGGCGAGGGGGGTCACGGAGGGGGGGGTGGGGCAGGGGGAGAGGGAGGAGAAGCCGGCGGAGGCCCGGCTTGCACGCCAGAGGGACCCTTCAATGGGGAACCGATCACCGCGACGGCCGGAGCCTGGACCTGGGTGAGCGTCCCCGAGGCCAGATGCCGTAACCGCTCATCGACGGGCTTCGGTGTGAAGCTGAATCCGGCCTCGGACAAACTGGTCATCTTCCTCGAAGGCGGCGGAGCGTGCTTCAACACGTCGACCTGCCTCGCGAACCCCAGCTCGTACAGCGAGCAGAATTTCAATAGCTGGAGGGGCGGAAACGGCCCAGGGGGAATCCTCAGCAGCAGCAATGCCGACAACCCGGTGCGCGACTGGAACATGGTGTTCGTTCCCTATTGCACGGGTGACGTGCATGCCGGCAACGCCACCGGTCAGAATGTGCCCGGCATCGCGGCTCCACAGAATCAGTCCTTCGTGGGATACGCGAACATCGGCCACTATCTCCAGCGCATCGTCCCGACCTTCACGGAGGTGACGCAGGTGCTGCTCACTGGCGCGAGTGCAGGCGGCTTCGGCGCTGCCTTCAATTACGATCGCGTCGCTCAGGCCTTCTGTCCGCACCCCGTCGCACTCCTCGATGACTCGGGACCGCCCATGGCCGACACTTACATGGCACCGTGCCTCCAGAAGCGCTGGCGGGATCTGTGGAACCTCGATGGCTCTTTCCCGACCGACTGCGCCGATTGCAGCACAGCCAATGGTGGAGGCATCGTCAACCTGGCTTCTCACCTCGGTGCCAAGTATCCGGACGCAAGGCTGGGCCTCATCTCCTCCGACAAAGACAACACGATCCGCACGTTCTTCAGCTTCGGCCAGAACAACTGTGCCAGCATCGATGGTCTCCCGTCGAGCATGTCCAGCGCTACCTATGCGCAAGGGCTGGAGGACCTACGGCAGAATCACCTGAGCGACTCCGCCTCCTGGGCGACGTACTTCATCGACAGCACGACCCACACGTATCTCGGTGGCAATGGCTTTTACAGCACCACGGTGAGCGGAACGGCGCTCACCGACTGGGTAGCCAGGCTGTTCATGGGGGAACCTCCCGGCCACGTGGGCCCCTGACGCCAACCTGACGCCGCAACAGGCCCCGACGAGCCCCTCCCCTGGGGCTCATCGGGGTCCCGCCAGGGCGCAGATCGCCCTGGCGCTCAGATAGTCGGGCCTGCCGACTCCACTAGCTCCTGCAACAGCTTCTCGTTGCGCTGAAGCGCGTCCTCGGCCTGACGCCGTTTCGCGCTCTCCTGCGCCAGTTCATCCCGCAGAACAGTGTTCTGAAGTGACAGGGCCGCCAAGAACTCGAGAAGGGAGAGGCGGCGCAAGATGAATGCGCCGTGGACCAGCCGGTTCTCCAGATACAGAAGACCTCCAACCTCGCCCGGACTCCTCATCAACGGCAGGCATAGAACCGACTTGGGCTGCTCACGAAGGAGATATTCGTCTGCACCGAAGGCATTGCGCTCGGCGAGATTGCTGATCAGCACGCGCTCTCGTGTCCGCTGCACATAATTGATGATCGACATCGGGATGCGGTTCGCCGGAGGTGCCGCACCGCGCTCGAAGACCCGGATGTTGATGCCTTCTCTCCCCACCAGCCCTTCAGCGACCAGTCGCAGCCCATCGCCCGTGAGCAGCAAGCAGCATCGCTCTGCCCCCTCGTGCTCGACGACGAGCCGCATCAAGGACCCCATCATCTCCGCTGGCGTCATGTCGCCCGAGAGCGCTTGAGACACCTTCACGGCCGTCTGGGCGTCCACGGCTTCGGCAGCCATCTTCATCACGCCGTGGCTCGTCGCCCGCCGCTGCTCTTGATCGAGAACCAGGGCGTATTGCTGTTCGAGCTGGCGCACCTTGGCGCTCGCCCCCCAGCGGGAGTATCCGGCCACCGCCTCCCGAAGGTACAGGCCGGGGAGCCCCGTGTAGCCACGGCTCATGTAGAACCGCGCGGCAAACTCACTCGCCAGAGCCTCCTGATGGACGAACCTACTCCGTCGGAACAATGCGATTGCGCGGTCATAAAGCTCGGCAGCGTCGGAGAATCTCTCCTCGATCCTCGCGATCTCTGCCGAGACCAGGGCGTGTTTGCCGGCAAAATTATCCGGACAGTTCTCGGCCCACACCCGCAGGCGCTCGACATACTCGACCAGCGCACGCCGGATATCGGCCTGCACCTCCGCCGAGGCCTCAGCATGATGAGCAGCCCTGGCAAGAGCCGCGTAGTAATAGTACTCGGCCAGCGTCATCATGCCGTTGCCGCCGTCGATGTTCCGCTCCGCGGCCTCCGCGGCGGCGAAGGACTCGGCGAAGTTACCCGCCAGGAAACGCTCCTGGACCTTCATGTTGTAGTAGAAGAGCTTGACGGTCGGGAAGCTCTCCTTCTCCAGGTGCTCTTCGAAAGCCCGCTCCTCGAACCCTTCGCCGTCGAGGGTCCCCAGGTGATCCGACGCTCCACGCATCGCCTGGACGAACCTCTGCATGCTGACCACTGCATCCGCAGCAAAGGCTATCTTCGCCTTCGAGATGTAATCGAGGGCCGCAACGCTCGCCTTGCGCACCTCATCGAGGGGATCGCCGCGCACAATTTGAGCTAGGACGAGCTGGAGGTGATTGAAGCTCCCCCACGTCGAGCTGCCGATATCATTGGCGGCGCGGATGCCATGGCGTGCGTACTCGACGAAGGTGTCCACATGATGTCTCCAGATCGATATTCCGGATGAATACATGTTCGCAACTTCGGGCTTGTAGGCGACCACGTTCCACTTCTCGACGAGGTCGTACCCGAGCTTTCCGAGGTTGTCCCCTTCCTCGAAGGCGCCGAGCCGCAAGCAGAACATCCTTGCGAGGCTCACGAAGCCCATACCCGTCGTGTCCGCAGTCCCGTGCTGCAGGCTGAGCTGGACCATCTGGCACACCAGCAAGTCATTGAGGGTCGGGTCCAGATAGAACGTCGACGGGAACATGACTGCTATCGCTCCCATGAGGGTCGCGGTCAACGGGTCCGTCATTCGCGGCTGCTCCAGGACGTCCGCCAAGGAGCGGTGCCGGAGTGCCTCTCGCACTCGGTGCAGTTCCGACATCACCTCCTCATCGCTCGGACGGCGGTGCAACTCGAGGCCGAGCAGCGAGAGGCACTTCAGGCCGACCTCGATGCACTGCTCGTGCTCCGAGCGCGTCGTGTGGATCTGCATCTGAATCCTGTACGCCGCGACACGGTGGAGCCTTTCCTTCGCACGCTCCAACAACAGCGAACACAGCTCGGCGGCACGCTCGAAATCACCATTCAAACAAGTGCTATCGGCGAGCTCCACATAAAGCGTGAACGCAAAGTCGTCGTCATCGGTCCAGTCATCCTTGATGAGCGCAACACCGGAGGTGAAGTAGCCGACCGCTGCGCCATAGGCTCCTGATGTCTTTGCCTTCTTGCCAGCGCCCAGGTTCAAAGAAGCCACGCGACGCTGTTCGTCCGGATCGGTGATGAGCGAAACACCGATGTTGAGCTGGTTCGTGATCTCGAACAGGCGATTTTCGAGCGCGTTCTCGGGGGTCTGGATCAGAAAGAGCCGCCCGACCCGCAAATGCATCTCGGCACGCTTGTCACGCGGGATGAGCATGTAGGCAGCTTGCTGCACCCGGTCATGGAGAAACTTGTAGGTTCCCCCCCTGCGCGCCACGAGGCCCTCGCGAATGGCTGGGGCCAGGTCCGCGTGTGTCTTCTGGGGGGATTGACCATGGAGACTGGCCAGGACATCGGCTTCGATGCGACTTCCAATGCAAGCGGCCAGCGTGAGGACCCGCTGTGTCTCCGGTGCCAGGCGCTTCAGGCGGCCCAGCACCAGATCGACGACGTTCTCGGTCAGCTCTTCGGCTTCGATCTCCTCGATGTCGTAGCGCCAGGCGCTATGAACCGGATCGACCCGGAGCAGCTTCTTGCGATAAAGCTCCGTCAAGAACTGCCCTACGAAGAAGGGATTCCCTCCAGTCTTCTGGGCCAGCAAGCCTGTGAGCGGCGCAGCATACATCTCGTCGCAATGAAGCGTGTCCATCAGGAGGGCCATGAGGTGCTCGTGGAGCAGTGGACCCAGAAAAATGGTGGAGATGTTGGCACCCACCGCCCGGATGCCATCCAGAACCTCCATCAAAGGGTGCGAGGGACTCACCTCGTTGTCACGATATGCCCCGATGACGAGCAAATGCCTGGACTCCGGAGCAGCAATCAGATGGCGCAGAAGCTTCAAGCTCGCGGGGTCCGCCCACTGCAAGTCGTCGATGAAGAGCACCAGGGGATGCTTGCGACGAGCCACCGCACCAACGAAGGCCTGAAACACACGGAGGAATCGGCTCTGTGCCTCGGCCGCCGGAAGCGGAGGAACAGGGGGTTGCTCGCCGATGACGACCGACAGCTGCGGGATGACGTCCGTGATGAGGCGCCCATTCGCTCCGAGCGCATCCGTCAGTCGCTTTGCCCAGCCGGCCAGTGCCTCGGGGCTCTCGGCCAAGAGCTGGCGAACGAATTCACCAAATGACTGAGAAATCGTCCGATAGGGAATGTCGCGCTGGAGCTGCTCGAACTTTCCCGAGATGAAATTGCCACGCTCACGGACGATCGGTATCTGTACCTCTCGGACCAGCGAGGTCTTTCCGATACCGGAGTAGCCGGCCACGAGCACCAGCTCGGCTGCCCCCGTGGCCACCACCCGCTCGAATGCTTCCAGCAAGGTGGTGCGCTCTCGCGCTCGACCATAGAGCTTCGTCGGGATCTGAAGCTTCTCCGACATGTCAAGGGTGCCAAGCTGGAAAGGCTCAACGACGCCCCGCGCGTCCAGACTCGTGAGGCATCGTCGAAGATCGACGCCCAGGCCCACTGCCGTCTGGTAGCGCCCCTCCGGAGCCTTCTCGAGCAACTTCATGATGATGTCCGCCACGATGACGGGCACCTCCGGCACCACCTCCTTGAGAGGCGTCGGCGCCCTTGCAACGTGGCAATGCACCCAGCCCGGAGCATCTTCTGCCTCAAACGGCAGCTTCTCCGAGAGCAGCTCGTAGAGGGTCACCCCGAGCGAGTACAGGTCGCTCCGTTGATCGATCGCCTGGTCGATGCGTCCCGTCCGCTCGGGAGCGATGTAGGGCAACGAGGCCGGGCTCACCCTCAGCTCGTCGGGAGCGTCCGGGCTAATGCCTCCTGCGACCTGGCTGCCTCGCAGTTCGATCTCACCGGTCTCCGGGCTCACCACGATGTTCGAGGGTTGAATCTCCAGATGCAGGGAGCCTGCCTGGTGAATTCTCGACAGCACCGATGAAAGCTGGACCGCCTGCTCCAAAAATCGACGAAGATCCATGGGGGTTCCTGGTAGACGTGGACGCGACGACCCTGTGGACGCTACTCCAAGCGGGATCCGTGTCAATCCGTTCCGGTGCTGCGTAGAAACACGCCTGGCGAGACGCAGCGACCGATGAACGCTCCAGGATACACCGTTCGTCGAAGAAACACCGCTGAGGCCATGAAATCGGGCGGACTCGACCCCCCCCTCGATCCCGAGCTTCCGGCGCCCCTCTTGTCATCGACACCTCGCCGATGCCACTCGTGCAGGCACGCTCAGGGAGGCGGGATGACCCGGGTCGTGTGGGTGAGCAGGCACCGCCACACATGACCGTCGCGCTCCCACACCGAGCTGAATGCGATTGTGTTATCGGCTTCCAGCCCGCTCTTCAGTGCAGCGCGCGCCCGGTAGACACCGCTGGCAATCACCAGATCGTCCCGGACCAGACGCGCATCGAGACGCTGCATGCTTTGCTCATAAGATGCCATACCGTCGACGAATGCGATATAATCACGCTTACCGCGACTCGTGCCGGTAAAGTCGGTATAGACCCAATCATCCGAGAGCAGCTCGGAAAGAAATTCATAATCTTTTGCCTCCCCCACTGCTCTGGACCACTCCTGGAAACGAAGCGCTATCTCGTCTCTTGCTTGCTCACTGGATATCTTCGTCACTTGACACCTCCTCAACGGCCGTACGCCCCATGCGAGAGGGATCGCCTTGCTGCGCTCACCCCATCACACCGCGACGAGTCTGCGTGTTCACTCCTCATCCTGGATGGCCGCGATTGATTTCTGCAATGGCTGAGCGATGGCGGCGACATTTGGAGGAAGGTTCATGGTGATGTGATTTCCGGGAACTTCGTAGAACGCGACGCCGCCCCGGGCCAGTTCAACCCACCCATTCGATGGGGCGGAAACACTGAGAGTATCGCGCTCGCTGGCCTGAAAGAACAGGACTCGACCCGGGTACGGTCGGGGTGCATAGCTCAACGCGGCTTGCAGGTTCGCCGTCACGATCTTGCGGAAGCTCGCCAGCTCGGGCAATGCCAGCTTGGGAAACATGCGGGAAACCCCCTTCTTGCGACGCAGCACGTGCAGGAGCTGCTCATCAGGAGATAGATCCCGAAATTCTTCGGAAGGAATGGGCAAGCTCGGATCGCCACTGATCAGATAAGCGAGCCGCTCGGTGCTGTCCAGGTGCTGCTGCGGAAGTACGGCCGAGGGTGCAGGTGTATCCATCATCGTCAGGAGTGAGACCCGCTGCCCGCCCGACAGGAGCTGGTGTGCCATCTCGAATGCGATGATCCCTCCGAAAGAGGCACCTCCGAGCATGTAGGGGCCCTCAGGCTGAATCTGCCGTACTGCTTCCAGGTAGCGGGCGGCCATCTCCTCGATACGCGTGAGCGGAGGCCCTTTCCCATCGATTCCCTGAGCCTGCAGGCCATACACTGGCTGCGACGAATCCAGGCAGGAAGCGAGGTCATGGTAGAAATACACATGTCCCCCGACAGGGTGCATGAGGAAGAGAGGGCGCGTCGTCCCCGCCTTGATGAGGACCAGCGAGTCAGGCAGAAGCCGGGCTGGACGGCGTCTCGAGAGGGACGTCGAGGAGGGAGAATCGGATTGCGCGATCAGCTCAGCGAGAGCTGCGACGGTCGGCGCATTGAGCAGGCTGTGCCCCGGCAGGTCCATGTTGACGACACCGCGCAGCCTGGAAATCACCTGAACCGCGAGAAGCGAATCCCCTCCGAGGTCGAAGAAGTTATCGTGCGCCCCGATCCGCTCGATACCGAACAGCTTCTCCCAGGTCTCGGCAATGGCCCGCTCCAGCGGGTCTCGCGGAGCCACATACGCCGTACCGAGATCGGGTCGAGGGTGAACCGATCTCGGAATGCTCTCGGAGTCGACTTCTTTCGATGGGGGAGCGATCGAACTCGCTGACTGACGTTGCCGCGCCACCTCCTCTCGCTTGGCAACGACGACCTGAGGGGTCGGGTTCGTCAGGATGCGCATCCAGGCATCGAGCACCTCTTCCCGGCTCAACACATGCCCGGCGCTCGACGAGACGCCGTGGCCGGACTCCACCCCATCCCCAGGTGTTCTGTCGTCCGAGGACTCCGAACGCTGCCACGGATCCCACTCCACGGCGATGGTGAGCGGCCCGCCCACGGCTGCCTGACGCTGAGCAAAAGCCCCGAGAAACGTGCTTGCGGCGCTCTGGCTTGCCAGGCGCGCACCTCCCAGCACGGCCTGCCGTGAGGCGCAGAGTAGGATGAAATCGGGGCGGAGCCCCCGGAGAGCGTCATCGACGACCACGGCGCCCACCAACTTCGGGGCGAGGACAGCCTCGGCCTCCTCCCGGCTCGTACCCTGGATCGAGCCCGTCCGCGTTGACCCTGCTGCGTGGATCACACCATCAATACGACCGAAATGATCCACAGCTCGACCGACGACCTCTCGCATGTCGTCGATCCGGGTGACATCCGCGCTCATGCAGACGACTTCGACCCCCAGACGCTCGAGCTGAAGGACCGTGCGGATTTTGCGGCGCAGCTGCGCACTGGCCTCCTCTTCACTCGAAGCCAGTTCCTCCCACATCGCGCGCGGAGGGAGCACCGTCCTGCCCGTGAGAATCAGCCGCGCGCGTGCCACGCGTGCGAGGTGTTCAGCGAACGTGGAACCGAGGAAGCCAAGCCCGCCGATGATGAGGTAGACGCCTCCCTCGCGAATACGCGACGGTAGACCATCCGGCCGGTCCATACGCGCTGGCTCGTAGGTACGAATCCAGCGCTCACCATTGCGATAAGCAATGATCGATTCAGTTCGCTCCAGGCTCACCTCAGCAAGGATCTGATCGATCAACCTGCCTTCTTGAAGCGTTCGCGGCTCCGGCAGATCGACATCGATGCTGATGCAAGAGACGTTACCATACTCCCGTGAGAGCGCACGGCATGGACCAAGAACCGTTGTTTTCTCCGGACAGAGCGCCGCCCCCTCCGTCACCTTGTGCATGTAGCTGGTCACCACGCCGAGCCGCACCTCCTCACGCGCGCCGACCTCACCCAGCGCCTGCGCGAGTGCCATCAGGCTATGAAACCCGAATACTTGTGCGGCCTCCGCGCGCGCGGCGTCGAGCGGGGCGCGCGTCGGCGTGGTGACTCCCCAGAGGAACAGGATCATCGAGGGGACCCGCCCTGCTCTTCGCAAAGCGCCGAGCAGCGAAGCATGGTCTGACGCGCTGGTCGGGTCGACGGTGAAGGCCGTCGCGCCCTCGGCGGCAAAGCTTTCGCCGGGTCGCACCAGGATCACCTCATACCCGTCCCGCCGGAGGCGCATTTCCATGCGAGCCCCGAGCCCATGGCTGTCGGCGTACAGAAGGCAGCAACGACCATCCCGCGGCTGCGCCGAACGCTTGACGGATCCTGACAGTACGGAGCGCTTCCACGCAGGTAGCTGAAGCAAGCCGGGCATGGCGGGAGCTGGCCGAGCTGGAGGGCGTACCGCGCCAGAGAGCGGCTGTGGGGCCTCAATCCAGTACCGGTTTCGCTCGAACGGATAGGTCGGGAGAGGGACGCGACGGCGCGGCTCGTGTGTATGAAAGCCAGCCCAATCGATGCGGATCCCCGACAGCCAGAGCTGTCCGAGGGTCTCCAGCAGGAATCCAACGTCGGACTGGGGGTGCTGGGGTTGCCTGATCGAGGAGAGCACGACCCGCCCGCTCCCCCTGCTCGGGTGTTGCCTGGCGAGCGTCGAGAGCACCCGGCCTGGACCAATCTCGAGGAGTGCGCGTGCCGGATCGACGAGCACCTCCCCGAGACCATCCAGGAAGCGCACGGGCTCCCGCAGGTGCCTCGCCCAGTACTCCGCGCTCTGCGCCTCACCGGAGGAGAGCCATGATCCGGTGACGTTCGAGACGATGGGAATCTTCGGCGCCAGACGAGGGATACGACGCAGGACCGCGAGGAACGGCTCCAGCACCGGCTCCATCATGGCGGAGTGGAACGCGTGTGAGGTCTGCAGCCATTGGCACTCCACGTCACACTCCACCAGCAGCCGATCCTCCAGCGCGCGCACCTCTTCGATCGGTCCAGCCACAACGCAGGCGGACGGAGAATTCACGGCCGCGAGCGATAGATTGCCGAGAAAAGGCTTCAGGTCGGCTTCGGGCAAAGGAACGGACAGCATTGCCCCGACGGGCATCTCCTGCATGAGGTGCCCGCGCTTGGCCACGAGGGTCAACGCATCGGAGAGTGAAAACACGCCCGCGATGCATGCTGCGACGTATTCACCCAAGCTGTGCCCGATCATCGCTGCCGGTTTGAGCCCCCATTCCATCCACAGGGTCGCAAGCGCGTATTCGATCACGAAGAGCGCGGGCTGCGCGAGACGGGTCTGCTTCAGCATCTCCGCCGCCCACGCCTCACGCGAGGGCTGCGGGTAAAGGACATCACGAAGGTCCAACCCGAGCTCCGGCTGGAGCATGGCAGCGCAGAGGTCGATACCCGCACGGAATGTTGGCTCACGCTCGTACAGCTCCTGCGCCATACCTACGTACTGTGTCCCCTGCCCGGAGAACATGAACACGACGGGTCGGTCGATGGACTCCTCGAGCTGAGTGAGCACACGCCGATCCCCGAGCGTCGACAGCAGCGTCGCAGCCTCCTCCGCGTCCTTGCAAATGAGCATGCGTCGGTGCGGGAACGCTTTCCGGCCCACCTGAAGCGTGAAGGTCACGTCAGGCAGGCTGACATCGGGCCATTTCCGGAGATACCCCACGAGGTTCTCGGAGACGCTGTCGAGCGCCGTTCGTGTCCGCGCGGACAGCAAGAGCAGCTGCCAAGGACGCCCTCCTGGAGCAGCAGCGGCATGGGGAGCCTCTTCGACCACGACATGGGCGTTCGTGCCTCCGATCCCGAAGGAACTCACCCCGGCGCGACGAGGGTTGCCTGTGGATTCCCACGCCCTCAGCTCGGTGCTGACCTTGAACGGGCTGCTGGCGAAATCGATCTCCGGGTTGGCCCTCTTGTAATGCAGGCTCGGTGGGATCTCACGGTTTCTCAGTGCCTGGATCACCTTGATGAGACCAGCGATTCCAGCCGCGACGTCCAGGTGCCCGATGTTTGTCTTCACCGAACCAATGGCACACCACCCATTGCGTCGGCCCTCTGAACGAGCACGAAACGCCCTGGTGAGTGCAGCAATCTCGATCGGATCGCCCAGACGTGTCCCGGTACCATGCGCCTCCACGTAAGAGATCGTCTCCGGGTTCGTTTCGGCCATGGCCAGCGCTTGTGCGATGACCTGCGCTTGCCCCTCGACCCCTGGTGCGGTGAAGCCAATCTTGGCAGCCCCGTCATTGTTGACGGCCGAACCTCGGATGACGGCAAGGATGTGGTCACCACTATCGAGAGCATCCTCCAGCCGCCTGAGCACGACCACGCCGGCCCCATTTCCCACCACGGTGCCCTGGGCTTCGGCGTCGAACGCACGGCAACGCCCGTCAGGGGAGAGGATCATTCCGTGACGGTAGAGATACCCAGAACGTGTGGGCACATTGATGGCGACGCCGCCCGCGAGCGCCATGTCGCACTGATACGTGAGCAAGGCCTGGCAAGCCATGTGCACGGCCACCAGCGACGTCGAGCACCCCGTCTGGACGGTCACGCTCGGCCCCCTCAAATTCAACTTGTACGACGTCCGCGTGGTGAGAAAATCTTTATCGTTGGCCAGGAGTATCTGATACTCCATGGCCCGCATCAGATCGTGATTGGGATAAAGGTTGCTCAAGAAGTAGGTATTGTGCCCGCTTCCTCCGCCATACACGCCGATGCTGCCATTGAAGCCATCGGGGTTGTATCCGGCATGCTCGAGCGCCTCCCAGGTGCATTCGAGAAAGATACGATGCTGAGGATCCAGGATCTCGGCCTCTCGAGGGGTCATCGAAAAGAAGGCCGCGTCGAACCATTCCACACCATCCAGCACGGCCCGGGCCCGGACGTAGCTGGGATCCGAAGCTATCTCGGGGGGAACCCCCGCCGCTGCGAGATCCTGCTCCGAGAGCGGGACGATCGACTCCACCCCGTCACGAATGTTCTGCCAGTACGCCTCGGCGTTCCTGGCGCCCGGAAAGTTACAGGCCATCCCGATGATGGCGATGTGATCCTCGGGGACCGGTTGCTCAAGCGGATCCATGTTGCTTGCTCTTGGCCTGGGCAGCCAGCTTCTTTCGTTTCAGCGTGTCCCGCTGCTTGAGGGCGCGTACGTCGGCGTCGGCGAGACTGCCCTCCTCACGGCTGCTGGCCAGGAAGGAAGCGAGGGCACTGATCGTGGGGCGCACGAACATGTCGAGGATGGTGATGTCCCGGTGGAGCTGCTCTCTCACGCGCTCGTGGAGACGCATCAGGAGCAGCGAATGGCCCCCGAGATCGAAGAAGTTGTCGTGAACGCCGACGCGCTGCAAGCCGAGCACCTCCTGCCAGAGTGTGGCGAGTCGCTCCTCCAGAAGGCTCCGCGGCGGGGCCGAGGGGTCCCGCTCGGCCCGTGAAAGCTCGGGCTCTGGCAAGGCGTGGTGATTCATCTTGCCGTTCGCCGTGAGAGGAAATGCCTTCAGGGGCACGATGCTCGAAGGGATCATGTGGTCGGGGAGACGAGTCTGGAGGTGGTCGAGAAGTACCCTCCCGATTCCCTCATGGACCTCCTCTCCGCTCCTGGAAGTCACGTAAGCCACCAGTGTCAGGTTTCCTGACCGATCTGGTCGCGACACAACAAGCACCTCACGGACGGAGGGGTGGCCCGAGAGGACCGCCTCGATCTCCCCGAGTTCGACACGGTACCCGCGCACCTTCACTTGATGATCGAGGCGACCGAGGAACTCGAGCCGTCCCTCCGGCGCCCAGCGGACACGATCACCCGTCCGGTAGAGGCACCCTCCCTTCCCTTCGCCTGTCGGATCGGGAACGAACCGCTGCGCCGTCAGATCGGGCCGTCCCAGATAGCAGCGCGCCAGCCCCCCACCCCCGATGTAGAGTTCACCGGGAACTCCCACGGGGACCTCGCGCAGATGAGCATCGAGGACGTGCACACGGGTGTCGGGTATCGGCACTCCGATGGGAACGCTCTGTTGCACTGGCTGGAGCACCTGGAAGCAGGAGGCGGTGCTCGTCGCTTCGGTCGGACCGTAGGCATTGACCAGGATGCACGACGGCACCTCGGCCAGAACCCGGTTGGCGTGGGATGGTGAAAGCGGCTCGCCGCCAACGATCACCTGGCGGAGACCTCGCAAATGACTGATCTGCTCGTCCACCAGCACGTGGAAAGCGCTGGCCACCATGAACAGGGTGGTCACTCCATGCGCCTGAATCGCCTTTCCGATGTCCATCAACGAGGCGGGCAAAGGGGGCAATAGCACCAGTTTCCCCCCATTGAGTAGCGCAGACCAGACCTCGAGCTGTGCGACATCGAAGGAGATAGAGGCCAGCTGAAGGACGGCATCCTCGGAGGTGAAATGCGCGTAATCGACGTCTCTCACGAGACGAACCACGCCCCGATGGGGGACGGCCACCCCCTTGGGCTGCCCCGTCGAGCCCGACGTATACATCACGTAGGCGAGCTGTGATGCTGAAACATCAATGCACGGGTTGTCTCCACGCTCTCCGGCCAGCTCATGCCAGTCCGTGTCGATGCACAGGACGCCCTTGTGTGCCCCGGGCAGTGCCGCGCCCAGGTGTGACTGCGTGAGGACGAATTCGACGCTCGCATGCTCTCGCATGAAGTCGAGTCGTCCTGTGGGATACGAGGGGTCGAGAGGCACGAAGGCCAGCCCTGCTTTGAGCACCCCCAGCAGAGCGATCACCATCTCCACGGATCGATACATGCAGATGCCCACACGGGCCTCCGGCGCGATACCGAATCTGAGCAGGTGCCTTGCCAGCTGATTCGCTCGTCGATTCAGTTCGGCATAGGTGATCGAATTCACGCCATCAGCACCGCCATCACGAATGACCGCGATGGCATCGGGTGTGCGCGCGGCCTGCTCCTCGAAGACTTGGTGGATGCAATCATGCACGTCATCACGTGGTGGAGAGGAGCACCACGCTCGGAGCACCTGCTGCTCGGCTCGTGTCAGAAAAGGCACATCCGACAGACGCCTGTCCACGGCTCTCGACATTCGATCGAGAAGCGTCTCGTAGTGCATCGCCATTCGACGAATCGTGGCGTCGTCGAAGAGATCGAGGCTGTACTCGAAGCGACCGACGATGCCTTCCGGCCTCTGGTCCAGCTCCAGCGTCAGATCGAACTTGGCTGCCCCCGTGTCCACGTCGAGCTGGCTCAAAGTCCACCCCGATTCGAGTGCCGGGGTGGGGGGCTCCAGGATGAACGCGACCTGGAACAGCGGGTTCTGTCCCGCTACCCGTCTCGGTTGGAGCGCTTCCACCAGCATCTCGAATGGCATGTCCTGGTGCTCCATGGCCCCGAGGCACACGCCTCGCACACGATCCAGGAGCTCGCGAAACGTCGGGTTCCCCCTCATGTCGGTGCGAAGAACGACGGTGTTCAGAAAATACCCGAGCAGTCCCGCCATCTCCGGACGGCTGCGGCCGGCCATGGACGTCCCCACGACCACCTCGTCCTGGTACACATACCCCTGAAGCAGCGCCTTGAACGCCGCGAGGAGGACGACGAACAGCGTGACCCCCTCCCGCCGCGCAACCTCCCCCAGCCGAAGCGAGAGGTCCGCCGACAAAGCGAGGCAATGACGGGCGCCGCGAGGGCTCGCCAGGGCCGGGCGAGGTCGGTCCGTCGGCAGCACCGTGGTGGGAAGATCGGCGAGCGTCCTCGTCCAGTAATCGAGCTGTCGGGCGAGGGAGGCCGTCCCTTGCTGCTCTCGTTGCCATTGCGCCACATCGGCGCACTGGATCTCGATCTCCGGGAGAGGCGACGGCTCGCCAGTGGCAAAGACCCGATAGAGTGCCCAGAGCTCCCGTGGAAGCACCTCGGCGAGAGAGATCCCATCGATCACCAGGTGATGCACGGTCATGAACAGGACGTGCTCCGCCTGGCCGAGCCGGACCAGCAACGCTCGAAAGAGGGGCCCTTGCTCCAGTTCGAACGGGCGACGAGCTTCGTCGGTCGCAAGTTCGAGCGCGCGCTCCCAGCGCATTTCACCTGCGAGGCCGCTGAGATCGACCACGGAAAGTGGGACCGGGAACGGAGATCCGATTCGCTGCACCGGCTCGCCGCTCAGGCTGGTGAAGGTCGTCCGCCATGACTCGTGACGGCGCACCACCTCGTCAAGTGCGCGTCGAAGGGCCGCGGTATCGAGCACTCCTGGCAAGCGAAGGGTGAACGGTTCGTTGTAGAACACCGCTCCCTTGTTCATCATGGCGTGCAGCCATATCTGCCGTTGCCCGTGGGAAAGGGGCAGCGGCGCCTCTCGCTTCGCCCTTTGTATGGGCACCGTCGTACCCGTCGTGCCCCCGACGGGTACGCCTACCAGGGTACGCGCGAGTTCTGCCACCGAGCGGGCCTCGAACAGCCGTGAGAGCGGAATCTCGACGCCGAGAGCACGGCGCAGCCGGGGCAAGACCTTGGCAATCAGGAGAGAATGCGCCCCGAGCTCGAAGACATCGTCGCCCACGCGGACACGCTCCACACCGAGCGCCTCGGCCCATACGGCAGCAAGCGTCGCTTCGACGTCATTGCGCGGAAGGCCTTCACCCCCGTGCTCATCCCACCGTGCCACGTCGATCAGGGCGAGTGCGGCACGATCCACCTTGCCACCAGCCGTGAAGGGCAGTGCATCCTGCACCATGAAGACCGACGGGACCATGGGCTCGGGCAACCGCTCCCCCAGAAAGCGGCGCCATTCCTCCACGAGCTTCCGATGACGGTCGAGGGCCTCGGCATGGGTGTCCGGGAGTACGTGTTCCCGCCCCGTTCTGCCACGCTCGACGCGAGCAACCACGTGGGCCACGAGTCGGTCGCGGCGAGCCCCGCTGCTCCCCACCACGACTGCAGCAGCCTTCACCGCGGGATGCCTTGCGAGGACCGCTTCGATCTCCTCCAGCTCGATCCGGTGCCCGCGAATTTTCACCTGGTGGTCGACCCGTCCCAGGAAGTGCAGCGATCCATCGTGTGTCTGACGGACGAGATCCCCCGTGCGATAAAGCCGCCCCCCGCCTTCTGCGCTGAAGGGATCGGGGATGAACCTGGATGCCGTGAGTCCCGGCCGTCCCAGATACCCTCGAGCGACCCCTGGACCACCGATATAAAGTTCTCCTGGCATTCCCTGTCGAACGGGACGCAATGCATCGTCGAGCACGAAGGTCGCCGCATTGGGTATGGCAATACCGATAGCGGGATCTCCACCCGAGCCATCGCATTCCGCCATCGTGGTGACGCACGAGGCCTCGGTCGGGCCGTAAGCATTGAAGAGGTGGCGCCTTTTCGCCCACCGCGCCGCCATCTCTCCGTGGCAAACCTCTCCGCCGACGAGGAGCGTACGGAGCGCTGGCAGCGACGCCTCGACCCCTTCCGGCAAGGCAGCGAGCACACTGGCCATGAACAGCGCAGCGGTGATTTCCTCTGCGCGTAGCAGCTCGGCGAGCGCGGGCCCTGGCATCATCGCAGCGCGCGTCCCCATCACCAGCGTCGCTCCACGCGTGAGCGCCATCAGGATTTCCCACACCGAAGCATCGAAGGCGAGCGAAGCGAACTGCAACACGCGGCTGCCTGGCCCCACGTCGAAGCGCGCTCTCTGGGCCAGCGCCAGATTCGACACCCCACGGTGCGTCACCTGGACGCCCTTGGGTCGACCTGTGGAGCCCGAGGTATAGATCACATAAGCGAGCTGATCGGGCTCGACCTCCTCCGAAAGGTTCTCACCACTGCAGCGCGCGACGGTGTCACCATCTTCATCCAGGAGCACCACCGTTGCGCCGTGACGCGGTAGCGAGTGCAGCAACCCCGCCTGCGTGAGGAGCACCGAGACCCCCGCGTCCTCCAGCATCAATGCGACCCGCTCTCGCGGGTAGGCAGGGTCCATGGGGACATAGGCAGCCCCCGCCTTGAGCACTGCGAGCAGACCTACCAACGCCTCGACGGAGCGTTCTGCGTATAGTCCCACGAGCTGCTCAGAATCGACGCCGAGCCCTCTCAGGTGATGGGCGAGCCGGTTCGCGCGGCGGTTCAGTTCGAGGTAGGTCAGGCGCTGTGTCCCGAAGGAGACAGCCACCACATCAGGCACAAGCTCCGCTTGCTGTTCGAACAGACGATGGACGCAGTCGTCCGCGAGGTGAGAGTGGTTATGCTTCATACCATGCGCGGTCGGCAGAAGAGTTCGGTGCAGCACACCGCCATCAGGAGGCGAGCGCAGTCGCCAATGAAAGGCACCCATGTCCGCTGGAATTGCTCGTAACGAGAGCCGTCTCGCTCAAGTCCCACACAGGTGGTCGGCAGCATGACTCAGCCACCCGAAATCAGCACGCGCGTGACAGAGGCCAGATACCTGGCGCCTGCCGGGTCGACTTCCTCGTCCTCCGCGTGGCGGAACCATCGATAATGCGGCACCACTGCGAACTGGCGACCTGGAATACATCACACGTGTCTGGAGCGCATCTGATTACACACATTCATGGAACGCACGTCAAGTGAGACATGCTGGTTTCGGGATAACGGCACGCTCCGGGGACCGCAAGACACATACGCCAGCTTGGCCTTCATCGCGCAGCGGATCGTGAAGGAGGAGACGGGCTGTCTGTTCCGCCATTGAGTTCCATCCACTTCTCGATCCAGTCTCCATGCGCGACCGAACGGCTGGACGTACGGCGCCGGTGATATGAACGGAACAATGATCTCCCCAGGCCAGCTCCACCCAATCCACGGTCGCGTCATCGCGGTCTCAGAAAGAAAGGGCTTTCAGGACATCGCCCTGCTCGTGAAGGGCGAGACGCACACGGTGCAGGGGCTCCTCGGAGATCCTGCGCTGGCTCCAGGCGACCTCGTGGTTCTGGACCCCACGGACAGCGGCGCCCCGCCACGCGTTCTCCGCGTCGGCGGCCCGACCCGAGGGGCGTGGGACCCGGAGGGCGACGCGCTGCGCTGGCAACGATCTACCGTGTCACCGAACCGCATGAAGCTGCTCTGGAAGCGACAGACGATCCTGCGCACCGTTCGCGAGTACTTCTATGACCAGGGATTCCTCGAAGCGCAGACACCGCTCCTTGCCAGAGGAGCGTGCCCCGACGTGCATCTCTCCCCGATCCAGGCAGCAGACGGCTATCTGGTCACCTCGACCGAATACCAGATCAAACGGATGATCGTGGGCGGCTTCGAGAAGGTCTTCACGCTGACCCAGAACTTCCGCGGCGGTGATGCTGGAATGCACCACAATCCCGAGTTCACCATGCTGGAGTGGGCGCGCGCCTTCTCCCCGCTCGAGGCCATCGAGAACGACGCGGAAGCCCTCGTGAAGCGCGCACTCGAAGCACTCGACCCGGGAGCTGAATGCATTCATTACAGGGGCCGCACGATCCGGCTATCGGGAGTACACTGGGAACGGCTCAGCGTGCGCGGCGCGCTCTCCCGTTACCTTCGGGTCGACATCGACCCGGAGTTTTCGCCCACCTCGATCGAGAAAGCCGCATCGAGAGACGACCTCGGAATCGAGGTGCGCTTCCGCAACGACCCGCACGCGGCGCTCACCTTGCTCCTCGATCAGCTCACTCCCCACCTCGGCTTCGAGGCCCCCGTTTTTCTCACCGATTGGCCAGCCTTCATGACCACCTCCGCTTCGCTCACGCCCGGTTCACCCGCCCTCGCCGAACGTAGTGAGCTGTTCATCGCCGGCATCGAGCTCTCCGACGGCTTTCCCTCGCTGCGCGATCCGGCGCAACAGGAGGACCTGTTCGCGCGGGAGCTCGCCAGACGAGAGGAGGCTGGGTTGCCGTCCGTGCCGCTCGACACCCGGTATGTTCAAGCCTTGCACCAGGGACTCCCGCCAGGCGCTGGAATGGCCCTCGGCTTCGACCGGCTGGCCATGCTGCTCACGGGGCAGGAGCACATCCGCAGCATCCTCCCTTTTTCGTGGGACGAACTCTGATGTCGGGCTCGCTCTGATGTGTCTCAGCCCACGCGTCGCGTATACGCACGATCCGGTGTGCCATCGACCCCTATCACACCCGACTCCGCCATCCCGAATCGCTCGGCGACGCGCGCCCCCTCCTCTGACACGGTAATGGCTGCCAGTCCGCGCAGTGGAAGCGCCTCGATATCCATCGCCAGGGCGCGCATCATGCGTCTGGAGCAGCTCGTCTTTCTCAGAGGACCGATGATGCTGTAATTGAACAGGTAAATGTAGGCCCCTTCGGGATCGACGGCCGGCAGGACAGGCAAGGTACGCACCCGCAACGCTGCGGCCCGTGTCTCCAGATGGTCGAAGGTGACCTCCTGGATGGGAACCCAACCCGTGTACCCGACGGGAAGCCACCCCTCTCCTGGCAGTTCCGCCCACCATACCCGGAACCCCTCAGGAAACGTCTCCATCACCTGGAGCAACCGCGCGAAGCTCACCTGGTCGCCCGGGGTGGGGTAACAGGCCCAGTCGGCGAGCAAGGTGGCCAGCACCAGCTTCCGCCAGCGCGAGTGCCCATAGCGACCGAAGGGCGGCACGGGGGGCTCGAGCACGTCGACGACGCTCGTCGAGCAAAAGGACGCCTCCAGGGCCGGCGACGGCACGAGGGCCTGCAGGAGCGCCAGCCGGGCTTCGAACCAGACCCGCGCACCGTCGACGTCCGCAGGTTCAGCCATCGAGACCAGGACGCGGTCGAACTCCTCTTTCATCGCGCTCCCCCTCGCCGCGCACGACGGCAGAGAACCTCGACACAGGCCCGCGCACTCGCACCGAGCGACGCGAGATCGTACCCCCCCTCCAGCACCAGCCCCACCCGCCCTCGCGCCGTCCCCTCGGCCAGATCGCAGACACGATCGCACATCGCCGCGAAGCCGGTGGTCGTCACCCTTTGTTCGGACATCGGGTCTCCCTCGTGCGCGTCGAACCCGGCCGAGACCAGCACCACATCGGGTCGAAACCGCTCGACGAGGGGGACCAGCTCACGCTCGATGACGTCGGCATGGTCGCCGTCTCCCGCCCCAGCCGGGAGCGGGACATTGCGGGTCCAGCCAGCGCCGGCCCCCACACCACTCTCCTCGACGCCCCCAGAGTCCTCTGGAAAGAGCCGCTCCTGATGGACGGAGAAGAACAGCACATCGTCCCGCGCCTCGAACATCGCCTGCGTACCGTTCCCGTGATGGACGTCCCAGTCGACGATCAGCACCCGCGCCCCGTGACGAGCCATGAGGTCGGCTGCGGCGACGGCGACATTGTTGAATACGCAGTACCCCATTCCACGATCCTGCAGTGCGTGGTGTCCTGGCGGCCTCACCAGAGCGAACCCATTGCGAGCCCGCCCTTCCCAGAGCGCATCGACCAGTTCGAGACAGGCGCCCGCTGCGAACAGCGCCGCGTCCACCGACCCAGGGGACAGGATCGTCTCCGGATCGAGCGCCCCAGCATGCCCGCGCAGCTGCATCACGGAGTGGACGTAGGCGCAGGTATGGACGCGCTCCAGCTCGCTCGTGGTGGCCATGCGGTGGACATCGCGCAAGATCGCTCCTTCCGGCACAGGCTCCAGCGCGCGCAGCACGCTCACCAGCCTGGAAGCGCTCTCGGGATGCTCTGGACCAGGATCGTGCTCGAGTAGCTGGGGCGAGGAAAGAAGCAGGGTCCGCAAGCGACCTCCTGAGCGTCGAGGAGAACCATGCCCTGACGGAACGCTCCCTGCTAGCCTGTCCGCGCTGCGGGGGAGCGCGCTTCCCCGGGAGGTGCTCATGAGCGAAGAAAACCAGAACCCCGCAAAGCGGACGGGCATGCAAAGCGGAGACACCGCGAGGCACGCCCCGCCCGGACGGCCCAGCACCACATCCTCGGAAGAGGTAGGACAGGGACCAGGCCTGGACCCTCCGAGTCCTCCCGCCGAGCCCGAAGAAGAGGAAGACGAGGCCTTTCATGACCGACCGACTCGTCCCGGCCTGAGCGACGACGACGAGCTCTGAACCCCTGAATCAGAGGCCGTCCGCCACCCTCACGCGGCCAGCAACAGCATCGAGTCCCCGAACTCGTGGGTGAGATAGCCCCTCGCCTCCGCGTGCGCATGCGCTCGCCTCAGCACGTCCCGCCCGGCGAACGCCGACAGCAGCTCGAAATGACTCTCGGAAGGCTCATGCACCCCCGTGAGCAGCCCGTCCACCACGGCCGGGGCGTGATGAGCGCCAAGGATCAGCTCCGTCACGCCTCGCCCGGCCAGGAGCGTCCCTCTTCCCAGCACGGCGGCGCCCTCCAGCGCCCGCGTCACTGTCGTCCCCACCGCCACCACACGCCCGCCCCTGGAGCGCGTATCGAGCACGGCGCGCACCGTCGCCTCCGGAATCTCGAACCGCTCCGCGAGGGGTAGCCGCGCATCGAGCGCTGGATCCCCGGTCGAGGAGAGCCCCGCCGCGTGGGACAACGACGCGAGCCGGACCCCCCGCCGCACCAGCGAGAGCAGCAGGCCCCACGCGAGCGGTCTCCCTGCCGACGGCATCTCCGCACAGATGGGACGCGATGCGTAGCGCGTCTGCACGTCCCACAGCGCGAGCGGCGCCGGGACGTAGGCGTACTGCACCGGCCTCCCGTTCCGGTAGATCGCCTCCCAGAGCGCCGCGCCCTGCGCGGAGAACACCAGCACCACCAGCCGTGACGACAGCGACGACACCTCTGCGATCACGGCCTCCAGGCCAGGCCCGAAGCGCACCTGCGCCCCCACCGCGAGTTGCGGGGGCGGTCGCCGGTCCTCGGTCCGCTGACGGGCATCCCCTGCCCCGAAGAGCAACGCCTGGAAGCGGCCATCCTCCAGGGACTGAGCAAGCCTCGCCTCGATCGCCTCCCCATCCGCAGTCACCCCCCGCAGCATGCCGGGGAGCGTCGCCCCATCGTTCACGACGAGCAGATCCCCCGCCCGCAGGAACCTCCCAAGCTCGCCCACCGTCGCGTCGAGGAGCGCCCCGGTGTGAGGATCGACGTGAAGCAGCCGCTCCAGGAGCGGCTCGGTGCGCGGTCCAGCGGCGGGGCTCACGACCCACCTCCGAGCGCCGCCACCTCGACCCGAGACCCGCTCGCCACCCCTTCGCCGCGCTCGACGAGCGCCACGATCGCCTCGGCCACCACGGCGGGATCCGCCAGGGTCGCCGGATCCGCGTCCGGCACCGCGTCCGCGTGCATCTTCGTGTTCATCTCCCCGGGATCCACGGACAGGAACCGGACGCCCGTCCCCTCCAGCTCCGCAGCCCAGGACCTGGACAGGTGGTCGAGGGCGGCCTTCGACACCCCGTAGGCTCCCCACTGCGGGTACGCGTTCGTCGCCGCATCCGAGCTCACGTGGAGCACCAGGCCATGACCCCGCAAGGCCATGCCTCCAGCGATGGCCTTGGTGAGCCGGAAGGGACCGACCACGTTCACCTCCAGCGCGCGGCCGAGATCCTCACACGCCGTATCGAGCAGCAGCCGGAGTGGCGTCGGCCCCAGCGTGCTCGCATTGTGGACGAGCACGTCGATCGGCCCCACCAGCGCTGCTGCTGCCCCGGCGATCGCGTAGGTCATCACCTTGTCGCCCACGTCGCCTGGCAGCAGGTGGGCCTCACCCCCGCTCGCCCCGATCTCCGCTGCCACCCCCTCGAGCGCCTCCCTCCCACGCGCCACCAGGACCACACGCGCGCCACGTCGCGCGAATGCTTTCGCCAGCGCCGCCCCGAGTCCCCGGCTCGCGCCCGTCACGAGCACGGCCTTTCCCTTCAACTCCCCACTGCGGCTGCGCTCTTCGGCGCTCACCGGTTCGAGCTTCGACGTCATGCCGTCCTCCCATCGAGAGGGGCTCACCCCGCTGCGGGGCGTCTCCCTGAAGCCCAGCATGCACCAGCGATGTCGAAAGACTGGAGCTGCTGCCAGTATCCTGGAGTCGTGCTAACGGCTTGTCATGGACACGAAAGGGGATCTCTCCGGCCGCCTGGCGAAGAACACGAAACAGCTCCGCGAGGCACGCGGGCTGACCCAGCTCCAGATCGCCAAGCTCGCGGGCGTCCCACGCGCGACCTGGGCTCACCTCGAATCGGGTGAGGCGAACCCCACCCTCGCCGTCCTCGACCGCGCGGCCACCGCCCTCCAGGTCTCCATCGAGGAGCTGCTCTCCGCTCCCCGCGCGAACGCTCGCTTCTACGCGCACGGCAGCCTGCCCGTGCGCACGCCGGGTCAGGCCACCGTGCGCAAGCTCCTGCCCGATCCCATCCCTGGCATGGCCATCGAGCGCGTGGAGATCGCCCGCGGCGGCCGCATGGTCGGCGTCCCCCACACCCCCGGCACCCGGGAGTACCTCACCGTCGAGTCGGGGGAGATTCAGCTCATCGTCGCCGGAGAGACCTGGAGCGTCACACCAGGTGACGTCGTGGTCTTCCGGGGAGATCAGCGGCACTCCTACCACAACCCGGGACGCGCCCCCGCCATCGGCTACTCGGTCGTGGTCCTCGCCCGCACCGACGGCTAACATCCGGCGCACCGGAAGCCGCGATCGCCCGACAACCAGCCAGGAGGCCCCGGTGGAACGAGACACCCGCCAGAAAGCAGAACTTTCTCTCCTCGAAGCCGACGACACCAAGATCGTCGAGGGCCAGCCGGGACTGCCGTTCATGTCGAGCACGGGCGACACCAACCGCCTGCTCGAGGAACTCTTCTTCTACCAGGCCGAGGCGACGCTCCTGTACGCCGCCAACCTGACGGGCGCCTTCTTCGACCTCAGCTCGGGAGAGGCCGGGGAAATCCTGCACAAGCTGAGGCTCTACAGAATCCGGCTCGCCGTCGTCTGGCGCCCAGGCGATCCCCCCTGGAGCAGCCGGTTCGGGGAGCTGATGGCCGAAGAGCAGCGCAGCGACCACTTCGGCATCTTCGAGACACGCGAGGCGGCCCTGGCCTGGCTCACGGTCACCCGTGAGCCGCCGAGTTGAAGGTCGTCCCTTCGCCTCACTGGCAGGATGTAGAACCCAGGCGACGAACTCCCCTCCCCCTCGCCAGCGCGAAGGGGAGGGCGACGCGGGACGAGACGTTCGGCGCTTCGTGAGCGCCTGCGCCCCCTCAGCGCGACATCAGCGCGACATCAGCGCTTCGTGAACTTCAGCGTCATGCGATCGCTCTCGCCGATGGCCGAGAGCGTGTCGCGATCCTTCTCACCCCGCTCCAGCGTGGGCAGGAGCGCCCAGACCCCTTCCGGGTAGTCCTTCGTGTCCTTCGGGTTCGCGTTCACCTCGCTCTTGCCAGCGAGCTTGAAGCCGGCCGCCTCCACCGTCTGGATGACCCACGCCTCGGGCAGGTAGCCCTTCTTCGAGCTCTCCGTGACGTCGGCGCCTTCCTTCCCGCGGTGCGCCACCACGCCGAACACGCCGCCCTTCTTCAGCACCTTGTGGACGGCCGCCAGGTTCTTCTCCACGCGCTTGTTGTTCACCCAGCCGTGCATTTCGCGGATGGCGATCACCAGATCTGCCGACCCCTCCGGCCCCAGCTCGGGCGCGTTCAGGTCCTTCAGCACGACCGGCTCGATCTTGCCCGTCAGCTCGGTCGACTTCTCGAGGAACCGCTTGAACCGACGCCCGTAGAGCGTCGAGCGCACGTCCTCGGGGCCCTCCCAGTCCATGGAGGTCACCCGGAGCTTGCCCTTGCTGGCGAGCACGGGCGCCAGCAGCTCCGTGTACCAGCCGCCGCCACCGCCGAACTCGATCACCGTCTGCGTCGGCGTGAGCCCGAAGAACGTCAGCGTCTCGACCGGATGACGGTACACGTCGCGGTCCGCGTTCCCCGGCACGCGGTGCCCGCTCTTCATCGCGGCGGTGAGGCCCGCCTTCGCGTTCGCGTACTTCGCTTCCGTCAGCGCCTTCACCTGCGCCTTCAGCGCGTCGTCGAAGCGCGCGGCTTCCGCCTTCGCCTTGTCCTCCATCGCCGCCATGTCGGCGGCGAGCTTCGCCCGCTCGTCCTGCTTCTTCTTCTCCGCCGGATCGATCGGCGCGGGGGGCTCCGCGATGGGCTCCGCGACAGGCTCCGGCGTGGCCGGCGGAGGGGGCGGAGGCGGCGCCTCCGGAGGAGGAAGCTCTCCTCCACACCCCAGAGAAGTGACGAACATCACGGGCAAGAATGCAGCCAGCAGCTTTCGCATGAGCGCGCACCGTAGTCGCCCCGGACGGCAACGCAACCCCTCGCGTTTCCTGACAGCGCCTCGTTCACAGCGGATACGTCCAAGCATCTCCGCGTCGCTGCGCTTCTTCAACCTCCGCAGAAATCCAGGTCGTCTCGTGGCGGCAGCGCTCTGTCCACAGCGCTCCTGTGCCTTCACGCTTCACCCTCTGTGCCATCCATCAGACAGAGGAAGGCCTCGACCAGCCTGCTGCCCAGCTCGTGTGCTTTCGACCCACACCACCTGCGCCTCCGTCGGAGCACACCTTCCCCTGACGGGCGCAGCGCAGTGCGATCAGCGCCTGCTCCTCATCGAACAGCGCGTGCAGCGGGGGCGAGCGCGCGCACCAGCAACCCCACCGCGGCACGCGCTTCGTCACCCAGCGCGCCCAGCGCGTCGACATCGAGATCCACCGCCCATGCGCCGATCCGGATCGCGTACGGCACCCCCTCCGCATGCGCTCGTACCCGGACCGCCAGCCGCTCCTCTCCACGAGCCAGCGTGATCGTGGACGCCGCGTCCCCGGTTGCCACCGACGCGATGGTGAACCCTCCTGCACGAACCCCCGGCCGGATGGTTCCCGGCAGCCGCAGCGCATCCTCTCGTTTCGGCACCGCCTCGGGGAGCAGCGCCCCGCGCGCAGGTGCAGCGAGCGGCTTCCCCGGCTCGACCAGCAGCGGCCGCGGCCCCGACACCTTCCGCGTGCTCCCATCGGGACTCCCGAGCGTCACGCCATCCGGTCCCAGCCGCACCCATGACGCCTGCGCGAGCAGCTCCGCGAACCCACGCCCACGCCCCACCGAGCGCGCCTTCGCCCCGTGGAGAACGAACCGCTCTCCCTCGAATCCCCCCTCCACCACCGCATAGCGCTCGTAGTCGAGGAACAGCGACGCCATCGCCAGCGTCGCGCGCGCGCCCGTCGCAGCCGCTGCGCACAGCGCGGCCAGGCGCCCGAGCACCCCCTCGGCATTCGCCACCGACGCCACGCAGCCAGGAGCGCACGGATGGTGCGAGATCAAGCGCAGCAACCCCGTCCGGTGCAGCACCGACGCGAGCGGCTGCTCCGGCGCGCGCAGGTACGGCGCTCGCTCCAGATCCTGGTTGTCCCCCTGCTCCAGGCGCGCGGCGAACAGCTCCGCGCAGCAGCCCGGGTACCCCATCAACCCGCCGAGCCTCCGCGCCGCGGTCCGCCGCTCCGTCGCCGGCCCCGCGCCAGCCACCACCCGGTGGAGTCCCCTCACCTCACCGAGCACCGCTTCATCCCGCGCCACGGCGACCACCGCGTGCTCCTCGCTCGCTCCATGCAGCCCGCTCCGGCGCTCCATCCCGTGATGGGCGATCACCTCCGCCGCGAAGCCCATCGCCTGGTATGCCCGCGCCAGCGCCTCTGCATCCGTGGCCCGCACCGACTCCTTGAGCACCGCCCGCCGTCCCACCGTTTCGCTCGAAGCGTTCTCCCCGAGCGCGAGCGCCTCGATCTCCGGATCGAACCCTGCCCCTGCAGGCCCCAGCATCTCCACCAGCGCCCCGAGCGGCGCCCCCCACGCCTCCACCCCTGCGCGCAACGCCAGCGCGCAGCTCCCGGGCACAGCCGCCAGACCAGGCCAGCGCACCACGTAGCGCGTCGCCACGTCGATCACGTCGGCGTCCGTGAGCCCCCGATCCCGATCCAGCCCCCGCACCGCCTGCGCGAGCTGGAAGATCGCCTCCACCCGCGCATCCTGGAAGCGCCACGGCGCGCTCGCATCGTACCCCTGCTCCGCCGCCCGATCCCCCCGCCCCTCCTCGGACGCCTCCACCAGCAAGCCATCGCGCACCGCCAGATGATGCAACGGCGTGCGCGGGTACAGCCGCAACCGCGTCTGGATCGCGTCCGCACGCAGCTCGTGGAAGCGCAGACGCCGCATCCACGACGCGTTCTCCAGCAGCGACGCCGGCGAGGTCCACGGCGTGAACAGCAGAAACCCGTGCGCCCGGTGCTCCCGGAACACGAACGTCCCCGGGAACCGCGCCTCGAATGCCCGCATCAGCGCAATCGCCCTCTCGCTCTCCTCGGGCCCGTGCCCTTTGTTGAACAGTGCGAGCGCCTCCCTGTCGAAGCTCTCGAAGCCCACGAGGTACAGGTGGAGCACGCTCCCGGACGCCTCGGCGAGCGCGCACGCCGGCGCCACGGCCGACTCGGCGAACTCCAGCAGCCAGTCCACACGGCTCTTCCAGAGCAGCTCGATCGGCCCGAGCCCAGGTTCGTGCATTAGCGTTTCGAACAGCGCCGGCAGGTGCGGGTGCGGACGCTCGTCGGTGAGCAGCACCTCGATGCGCTCTCCCCTCGGCGCGGCGGCCCGCAAGGCCCGGAGCTGCGCGATCCACGCCCCGACCACCTGCTCGGCGCTCACCGCGGCGTAGGCCCCCGTGTTGTCCAGGCAGAAGGAGCAGCCGCGCGTTTGCACCCGCGCCGGATCCAGCGACAGCGCGTCGAACACCGGATTTTTGCGCGCATCGGCGAGGTAAGGACACCCTCCAGAGGGCCCCGAGAGGGTCGCACGGCCCCGCGCGCCCACGATCTCCACCCCCTCCGCCCCCCTCGCCTCCCCGCCCAGCGCGCCGCTCCCCGCAACCTGCATCACGGCGAGCTGCCGTCGCAGGTCGCTCGCCTTCAACCGGCGAAACTCCGCCGTGGCAGGCGCTTCTCCGCGCAGCAGCGCGTGCAGCCCCTCCTCGTCGACCACATGGTCGAACGCTCCATCCAGCTCCGCACGCACCCCCCGAGCGAGGCGCACCAGCACGGCGCCGTCCCGCAGCCCGTAGCGTGCCGCCTCCACGACCGCACCATCCCAGGCGCGCACCAGCACCACCACCTCGGCCCCGGCGGCACGCACGGCCGCCTGGACTTCCCCGAGGAAGCGCCTCATCGAAGCTGCCGCTTCCGCCTTCTCGCGCGCCTCCGCGTGCTCGTGCACGAGCCGCGCGAGGCGCACCTTGCGCCCGTCCGCCGCGAGCCGCTCGGCCAGCGCCGTCAGCGCTGGCTCACCGATGAACCCGTCGTCCCGAGCCTGGAGATCCAGCAGGAGAACGCTGCACGCGGACGCCTCCACCGCGCTGGGACCGGCCATGCCCGGC
Source organism: Chondromyces crocatus (assembly GCF_001189295.1). NCBI lineage: Bacteria > Pseudomonadati > Myxococcota > Polyangiales > Polyangiaceae > Chondromyces > Chondromyces crocatus. The sequence continues at coordinate 4,806,771 of NZ_CP012159.1, read as the reverse complement.
ATCCTACCTCCATCCCGCCGCTCCTTTTCGCATGGAACGAGGAACGGGCACGTCGACCTCCGGCGGAGGCGGCACCAGGAGCTTCCAGAGCCACACCGCCATCTGCTCCGCGGGCGGGCTCATCCCCACCTCGATCCACCACCCGATCACCCCGAAGAACGCCGCCGCGAGGAATCGACTCTGGAGCCCTGCGGGGACGTCGCTCCTGTCGCTGGCCACCCCCTCCTCCCTGCGCGTCGTGAGGAGCTGCTCCAGGTGCCGACGCACCTGGAGCGCACAGGGGTTGGTCCCCCCGACGTCGAGCACCAGCCGGTACAGCTCCACGTGCTCGGCGGCGTGCTTGAACCACAGCGCGAAGATGCGCTGCGTCTCCTCCGCGAGCGCCTCGGGCGTGGTCACGGCCTGCGCCGCGCTGGGGGAGCAGCTCGCCTTGTGGCGCTCGCCCAGCTCGTCCAGCGCGTCGTTCATCGTCTGCGTGAGGAGATCGTCCTTGCTCCGGTAGTGCAGATAGAACGTGACGCGATTGACCTCGGCCCGCTCGCTGATGTCGTGCACCGTGATGGAGTCGAAGCGCTTCTCCCGGAGCAGACTCAACAGAGCGTCGCGCAAGAGCCCTCGCGTGCGCCTGGAGCGAGGATCCAGCCGGTCTCCCTTCGACGACAATCGCCCCCCGTCTGTCGCGAACGCGACACGTCCCCCCTTGCTGTCGATTGCCCTGCGCCGCATCGTGGGCACTCTAATGGACGCCACGCGGGCCGAGCAACACGGCAGGCCCATCGTTGGGCCTCTGCCCACTTCGCCCGTCCCGAGGAGGAATCGATGCAAAATGCCCCTGATCCGGCGCGAAGACGTCGGATGAAAGTGGTCGTCGACCTGAGCCGATGTGAGGTCTATGCGCAGTGCGTCTTCGCGTCACCCACAACGTTCACGTTGCGCGGTGAAGAGGTGCTCGAATACGACCCGTCGCCAGACGATGCATTGCGGGATGAGGTCGTAATGGCAGCACGAGCTTGTCCCGTGCAGGCCATCAAAATCGGCTGGGCCGAGGAGGCCCCCGCCGTCGAGGAGCCCACGACATGACGCTCGCGGATGCCACGAAACCCGGCGCCACCCGCGATCGGGTGGTCATCGTCGGCGCCTCCCTCGCCGGGCTGCGCGCAGCCGAAGCCCTCCGTCGGGCCGGGTTCACAGGCCAACTCACCCTCCTCGGCGACGAACCGCACCAGCCCTACGATCGCCCTCCGCTCTCCAAGCAGGTCCTCGCTGGGAGCATGCCCGTGGAGCACACCGCCCTCGCGCGCTTCCACGAGCTCGACGCCCAGTGGCGGCTCGGCGTGCGCGCCACGGGCCTCTCCCTCGCCGACCAGCACGTGCACCTCGCGGATGGCCAGCGTGTCGGCTTCGACCGCTTGATCATTGCCACCGGCGCCCGCGCCAGGCCCTTCCCGCACCCCGAGCAAGCAGCGCTCGACGGCGTCTTCGTCCTCCGATCCCGCGACGACGCCAGCCGCCTGCGCGCGCGCCTCGACGCGCGCCCGCGCCGCGTGCTCATCCTCGGTGGCGGCTTCATCGGCTCCGAGGTCGCCTCGGTCTGCCGACGGCTCGACCTCCAGGTCACCGTCGTCGAACGCGGCCCCGCCCCGCTCGCGAACGCCCTCGGGGACGTCATCGGCGCCATCGCCGCCACGGTCCAGCGGAAGCATGGCGTCGACCTCCGGTGCGGCGTCACCGTCACCGCCCTGGAGGGCGACGCCCAGGGCCGCCTCCAGCGCGCCCACCTCTCCGACGGCGAGGTGCTCGACGTCGACCTCGCGCTCATCGCCATCGGCCCGCTCCGCAACACCGAGTGGCTCACGGGCTCGGGCCTCGCCGCCGACGCGCGCGGCGTGGTCTGTGACGCCCACTGCCGCGCCCTCGACGAGCGCGGCGCCGCGCAGGAGAACGTCTTCGCCGCTGGCGACGTCGCCCGCTGGCCTCACCCCCTCTACCCGGACGAGCTGCTCGCGGTCGAGCACTGGAGCAACGCCGTCGAGCAGGCCAGGACGGCCGCGCACAACGCTGCGCAGGCGAGAGGCACCAGCACACCGCTCCGCGCCCACACCCTCTTGCCCACCTTCTGGTCCCACCAGTTCGGCATCAACATCAAGTCGACGGGCGTCCCACCCCTCGCCGACGCGGTGATCATCACCCAGGGCTCCACCGAAGCGCACAGCTTCGTCGCCGCCTACGGCCAGCGAGGCCGCATCATCGCCGCCGTCACCTTCGACCAGGCCCGCATGCTGCCCGTCTACCAGGCCATGATCGAGGCCTCCGCCCCGCTCCCCGTGGCGCTGGGCGCCTCCGACGAGCCTCATGACGCCATGGCCGTGCCGGCCGGGTTCTCACCCATCCCTCAGCCTGGCCCCACCCTCGCCACCCCGCCCCGCACACCCGCCGAACGCGCCGCCGTCGGCGAAGAACCCGTCCAGCCTCCTGCCGCTCGCCCCACCGCGAGCGACGCCGACAGACCTCCCCCGACCCCAGCCTGAGCCCGCGACGACCCGACCCCCGAGCCCTGCCCGAGCCGCCGACGAAAGGAGCGCCCCATGCCTCGAAACGACCTGTTCCAGCAAGCCACCAGGCCGGCCCACCGCGCCGATCCCTACCCCCTCTATGCCGAGCTCCGGCAGAAGCCGGTCTGGCTCCAGGACGACGGCAGCTATGTCGTCAGCACCTACCGCGAGGTCTCCGCCTTGCTCTACGACCCGCGGGTCAGCGCCGATCCCATGAAGCGCAGCGACCTTCCCCCCATCTACACGGATCCCCGGATGCCCAGGGACCAGCCGTCGTTCATCCAGCTCGACGAGCCGAAGCATGGCGCCATGCGCCGCCTCACCATGAAGCACTTCGGCCCACCGCGCTCGGCGGGTCGCGTCTCCGGCATGGGCGCGCGCATCGGCCAGATCGTCGACCGGCTCCTCGACGCCCACCGCGACGCCCGGCAGCTCGACGTGGTGCAGGACCTCTCCTATCCCCTGCCCGTGATGGTGATCTGCGACCTCCTCGGCGTCCCCCTCGACGACGAGCCGCTCTTCCGGGAGTGGTCGGAGGTGCTCACCAGCTCCCTCGATCCGGACCCGGCCCTCCAGAACGACCCCGCCTTCCTGGAACGCATCGGCAGCGCGGCCGTGGGCATCCGCACCTACATGACCAACCTGCTGCAGGGGCACCGTCGCACCCCGAACGACAGCATGCTCTCCGCGTTCGTGAACGACCCCGAGGCCCGAGAGCACATCACCGACGGCGAGTTTCTCAGCATCGCCATCCTGATGCTCATCGCGGGCCACGAGACCACCGTCAACCTCATCTCCAACGCCACCCTCACCCTCCTCCGCCACCCCGACCAGCTCGCGCGCCTCCGCGACGACCCCACCCTGATGCCCGGCGCCATCGAGGAGTTCTTGCGCTACGAGCCCCCCGTCCAGTACCGCGAGCGCACCACCCTCACCGACATCTCCATCGCCGGCACCACCATCCCCAAGGGCGCCTCGGTGAACCTGGTGCTGGCCGCCGCCAACCGCGATCCGCTCCGCTTCTCCGAGCCGGACCAGTTCCTCCTGGAGCGCGAGGACAACCAGCACCTGAGCTTCGGCACCGGCGTCCACTACTGCTTCGGCGCCCCGCTCGCCCGCGTGGAGGCCCAGATCGCGCTGAACGAGCTGCTCCGCCGGCTCGACAACCCAGAGCTCACCGCCGATCCCCCCCCGTACCGCTTCAACCCGGCCCTCCGAGGCCCGAGCCACCTCGTCGTGGCGTTCGACGGCATGCGCGCCTGAGCCCTCATCCACCTTCGCCGCGTCGATCAGAAGAACGCGATCTGCGACTCCACCCCGAGCAGCGTGCTCCCCAGCGGCGCGGCGCTCGGCCCGTCACCCGCGACGTGCTGCGCCGCCACCCACAGGTCATTCAAGCAGCGCGACAGCGGGTGCGCTTCGGGCACCTCTGGCCCTCCGGCCACCTCCCAGAGCCGCTCCACGCTCCGCACCGCGCTCCGCGTCGCGTGCTGGTAAGCGAGCCTCAGATCGGCCCGCTGGCGCAGCGACACCTCCCGCCGCTGCGCCCCCTCGAAGCACCCACTCACCGCCTTCAACAAGAGCGCCCGCGCCGACCGGAGCGACGCCTCGCCCTCGGTCACCGCGGCCCGCACCGCCATCCTGGAAGCTCGGAACGGCGGCGCTTGCGCGTCCCCCGAGAGCGGCCACGCGAGCGGCGTCTCCTTCATCACCTCGACCCCCCGGCGCGCGATGCCGAGCGCCACGGCCGGCAGACCCAGAGACAGCAGCCCGAACGCTGGCATCCCGTAGAGCGGGCGGTCCACCCGGGGCCGGTCCAGCAGCGAGAAGCTCCGCTCCGCGGGCACCCGCACGTTGGTGATCTCCAGATCGCAGCTCCCGGTCCCGCGCAGCCCCGCGGCGTCCCACGTGTCATGCAGCACCACGTCCCGCCGCGGCACCACGAACAGCCGCGTCTCGGGCGCGCCGGAGCGCAGCATCCGAGGTTGCCCCGCGGAGGTCACCACCGCCCCCACGACGAACCACGGGCAGTGCTCGCCCCCGCTCACCCACGGCCAGCGCCCCGAGAGTGTGTGGCTCCCCCCGTGCAGCTCCGCGCGCCCGAGCGGGACGGTCATCCCGCCGTAGATCACCCCCCGATCCCGGTGGATCGCCGCGGCCGTCGCCTCGGGCAACCACGCCGACGAGAGCGCCATGACAGCACCGCTCATCGCGCACCACCCGGTCGACGACTCGGCACGCGCGAGCGCCTCCAGGACCTCGACGACCACCAGCGGATGCAGCTCGAGGCCCCCGTACACCTCGGGCACCAGCATGCGGAAGACCCCTGCCTCGACCAGCTCGCCGACGAGATCCGACGGGAGACGCCGGGCGGCCGCAATCGCCTCGGAGCGGGCAGCGACCCGCTGGGCAATGGCACGCGCACCAGCGAGCACCGGATGCTCGCAGGGAGCCTCCGCATTGAGACGGACAGGGGAATACTTCATTGCCCCATGGTAAGCCCTTACGGGGATTCATGACCAGCGTCCCACGCGCACGACGAATGGACGGACGACGAGAAACAGTGGGAGCACAACCAGCAAAAACAAGGCCTACCGAGCCCAAGCCATTCCAGTGTCACCACCGGTCTCGGTGACGTCCCGCGGAGCCCCTGGACGTTCCTCGTCCAGCCAACGAGGAAATTCAGGCGACATGTCAGGTGATTTCAAGAGCGCCGGAACGCGAACGCATTGAATCGTGCACGGAGCTGTGCATTCACCTGCGGACACGGCGGCCTCCCCGTCGCACGAGCTGGCCGTCCTCGGCTTCCGGCGCTGACGCAGCTCTCTTCGCCGCACCACGCCGGACTGGCGCAGCAGGCGTGGTGCCTGCGGCCTCCTTCGCAGCGCCGCGCCGGACCGGCGCACCGGGCTCGATGCGCTGCGGGGCGGCCTGTGCTTCGCGTCCCCTCGATGCCAGTGCGCTCCCTCGCGGGGTTCTCGCCATGAGGCTGCTGGGGGCCCAGGCGATCACCGCGTCCACGAAGGCCCGCACCTGCGGCGGCACGAACTCGCGCTCCGGGTAGACCACGGCGACCTGCATGTCGTTCCCGACCACGCCGGCCAGCACCTGGACCAGCGCGCCCGCAGCGAGCGCCTCGCTCGCGACCGACTGCGGCAAGAAGGCGATGCCCAGACCCCGGATCGCCGCGTGACAGAGCAGCTCCACATCGTTCGCGCTGAACGTGCCCTCCACCTGCACCTTGCCGCCCCCGCGCAGCGGCCAGTACATCTGCGGCAGCTCGCCCCGCACGAACCCCAGCAAGCAGCGGTGACGGCGCAGATCCCGGGCGGTGCGCGGCGTCCCGTGCGCCGCGAGGTAGGCCGGAGAGGCCACCGCGAGGCCCTGGAACCGCACGAGCCCTCGCGCCACGAGCCCCGGCTCCAGCGCGCCCGAGGCGCGGATCGCCACGTCGTACCCATCGCGATGGAGATCGATGATGCGCGTCGTGGTCTCCAGGTGAAGGCGCACCTCCGGGTGGCGCTCCTTGAAGTCGCAGATCATCGCGTCGAAGCTCGCGTCGTCGATGAAGGGCAGAGACACCCGCAGCGCCCCCCGGATCACGTCGTCGACCCGGCGCACGCTCGCCTCGGCGCTCGCCACCGCGTCGAGGGCGATGCGCGCGTGCCGGTAGAACGCCTCACCGGCCTCGGTGAGCGTGAGGGACCGCGTCGTCCGCCGCAGCAGCCGCACGCCCAGCCGCTCCTCCAGCCGCGCCAGCCGGCGGCTCACGGTCGCCCGCGGGACCCCCAGCTCCGCCGCGGCGCGCGAGAGCGACTCCGACGCCACCGCCTTGCAGAACGCGAGCATCTCCGAGGTCTCTGCCGGGTCGTTCATCTGGATCAATTTGTAGCAGATGCTTCCCCTTGTCGACGCATTGTCACAAGCACCCCGGGTCGCTACACCTGAGGACGTGCAGCGCGACGCGCCGTGAAGCGCGGGAAACCCACACGCGGCTTCTGCCCTTGGCCAGACCCCCGAAGGAGCATCCCCATGAGCACCGAACACGACACGCAGACCCTCTCCCGGAGTCATGATCTCGCCCCCCTGACCGTGCCCGAGGCCATCGAGGCGCGCCGCTCCATCCGGAAGTACAAGCCCGTCCCCGTCTCCGACGCCGACCTCACCCGCATCTTCGAGCTGACGAGCCGCGCCCCGTCGTCGATCAACATCCAGCCATGGCGCTTCGCCTTCGTGCGCGACACCCAGCTCAAGACCCAGCTGCGCGCCGCCGCCTTCGACCAGGCCCAGGTCGAGGCGGCCCCCGTGGTCATCGTGGCCTACAGCGACATGACGGACGCCCTCGCCCACCTCGACGACGTGATCCACCCCGGCGTCCAGGGAGAAGCGCGCCAGGCCACCTTCCAGCGCGCGTCGGGCTACTTCGGGAGCCTGGACGAGACGAAGCGCAAGGCCTTCGGCGACGGCCAGACCTTCATCGCCGTCGGCTACCTCTCCCTCGCCGCGCAGTCCCTCGGCTACGCCACCTCGATCATGGGCGGCTTCGACCCGGAGAAGGTGAAGACGCTCCTCGGCTTGCCCGAGCCCAGCACCGTCGTCGCCGTCATCGCCCTCGGCGTCGCCGACGAGACCGGCTACGCCCCGCACCGTCACGCCCTGTCGCGCATCGTCCACGAGGCCGGCGCCGCGGCAGCGCACGAGGAAAGCCCTTCGGTCCCCGCTGCCCCCGCCTCTGCACTGCACGCCTCGACCGTCGCTCAGCTCTGACGCCCTCCTTCCAGGGTGCGGCGCCTCCCCCCTGGCCCAAGCGGCACTTTCATCCCCCAACGCATCGCCCCCGTGCGCATGCCGCCAGCGCGCCCTGTCGCCCGGCGCGCCCACGCGATCCCTCCCGCGAGACCACCCAGCGTCGCCGCGGCCCGCGCTCCATCGCCATGACGGGACCATCCCACGTCGCCATCGCCCACGCTCTGTCGCCGTTGCCGACCTCCACACACACCCTGTAGCGTCCCGGGGCTTCCCAACAACCCGAGGTAATCATTGAAAAATCTAGCCACGGTGATCGCGCTCGGCACCTGCCTTGGCGCGTGCGCTCCCCTCGCCACCAGCGACACCAATGACATCAGCGACACCAGCGACACCAGCGACACCCCGGACCTCCCTGCCGACGAGGCCGTGCTCGACGACCCCGCTGGTCCTGATGCCGGGGGCACCTGGATCACCATCGGCACCGACGCCATCGAGGTGATCCACGAGGCCATGGCGCGCGGCGAGATCACCGGCGAGCTGGAGACCTACGACACCAACGCCGAGGCCACGGTCCTCCGGGTCAGCGAGGAGCAGATCCCCGCCATCACCCGCGTGATGCACGACGAGCTCCACCGCTGCGGCGGCTACGTCGCCCACGACTCCTTCACGCAGGCCACCCGGGCCCTGCGTGCGCCGCTCCGGCGAGAGACCCCGCAGAGCGCTCTGGTCAGCTACACCATCAACAACGCGGCGACCGTGAACACCCTGCTCGCGGCCGTCGAAGAGCCGCGCATCCGCAGCACCATCAGCACCCTCTCCTCGTACACCACCCGCTATTACACCTCGCAGTCGGGCGTGAACGCGGCCTCCTGGCTCCGGGACACCTGGCAGGGCTTCACCGCGGGCCGCTCCGACGCGAGCGTCGCCCTGCGTCAGCACAGCGGCTACCCGCAGCCTTCGGTGATCCTCACCATCGAGGGCGCCCAGACGCCCGGTGAGGTCATCGTCCTCGGGGCCCACCTCGACTCCACCACCTTCGCCAGCTCCCCCACCGCCGCGGCCCCCGGCGCCGACGACGACGCCTCGGGCATCGCCACCTTGACCGAGGTCGCCCGCGTGATCCTCCAGAGCGGTTACCGCCCCGCGCGCACCGTGAAGTTCATCGGCTACGCCGCCGAGGAGGTCGGCCTCCGCGGCTCCGGCGACATCGCCGCCCAGCACCTTTCCGCGGGCATCAACGTCATCGGCGTCCTCCAGCTCGACATGACCAACTACAAGGGCTCGGCCCAGGACATCGCCCTCGTCACCGACAACACGAACGCCGCGCAGAACCAGTTCCTCCGCGATCTCATCACCCGGTACACGAACTACACCACGGTCAACACCACCTGCGGCTACGGCTGCTCGGATCACGCCTCGTGGCACAGCCGCGGCTTCGTCGTCTCGCTGCCCTTCGAGTCCCGCGTCAGCGACGGCAACCCCCACATCCACACGAGCGCGGACACCCTCGCCCAGAGCGGCGGCAACGCGAACCACGCCCTCAAGTTCGCGAAGCTCGCCGCCGCATACGTCGCCGAGCTGGCCAAGGGCTCCACGGGCTCGACCAACCCCGACCCCGAGCCCAGCGGACCCATCACCCAGACCTTCACCGGCACCGTGGGCCAGAACCAGAACGTCTACCACGGCCCCTTCGCAGGCCAGCCGGGCACCTCGTTCACCGCCTCGCTCACCGGCACCGGCGACGCCGATCTCTACGTCCGCTTCGGCGCCCAGCCCACCACGAGCACCTACCAGTGCCGGCCTTACCTGAACGGCTCCAACGAGAGCTGCGCCCTCCAGTTCCCCGCCGGCAACTCGCCCGCGTACGTCATGGTGCGTGGCTACACCAGCGCCACGTATACCCTCACGGTCACGTACCAGCCCTGATCGCGCCGCGCGGGGTCAGCGCGCTCCGCATCGACGGACCGCTCCCACCCTCGCGCACCGCGAGATCGGCGCTCTCTGCACCAGCGCATCCCTTCATCACCACGCCGTCGGTCGAGAGCCAGCGCCCTCCACCTCGACCGATCCTTCCGGCCCTCGGCCGCTCCCTCCGCGCCACAGGCCGGCATGGCCCCGCGCCGCCTCCAGCTCGCCAGTTCGTCGCCTTGACAGCTCACATGATGAGCATAATATGACCAGCATCATCTCCAGGAGGCAGTCGTGAACACGAGCTACATCATCGACGCGATGCGGACCCCGCGAGGGCGAGGGAAGCAAGGCAAAGGCGCGCTCTCGGGCATTCATCCGCAAGCGCTGTTCGCGCAGGTGCTGAACGCGCTCGCCCAGCGTGGCGGCTTCGAGGCCGGCGACGTCGACGACGTCATGGTGGGATGCGTCTCCCAGGTCGGGGAGCAAGGCGCGAACCTCGCCCGGAACGCCGTCCTCGCCGCCGGGTGGCCGCAAGAGGTGTCGGGCGTGTCGCTCAACCGTTTCTGCGGCTCGGGGCTCCAGGCCGTGAACTTCGCCGCCATGGCCGTCGCCTCGGGCGCGATGGATCTCGCCGTCGCCGGGGGCGTGGAGAGCATGTCGCGGGTGCCCATGGGCGCCGATGGCGGCGGGCAGGACGGCGGCAACATGCAGCTCCGGGACCGCGTCTTCCAGGTGCCCCAGGGCATCAGCGCCGACCTGATCGCCTCGCTGGAGGGGCTCTCGCGCGAAGAGGTCGACGCGCTCGCGCTCCTCAGCCAGAAGAACGCCACGCGCGCCATCGAGGAGCGCCGCTTCGCGAAGGCGCTGTTCCCGGTGAAGGACCCGCGCACGGGCGCGGTGGCGCTCGCGGCGGACGAGTTCCCGCGGCCCGACACCACGGCCGAGGGGCTCGCCGCGCTCAAGGCCTCGTTCATCGCCCTCGGGGAGATGGCCGTCGGCCCGAACGGCGAGACGCTCGACCAGATCGCGCTTGCCGCCTACCCGCAGGCGAAGGCGATCCAGCACGTGCACACGGCCGGCAACTCCAGCGGCATCGTCGACGGTGCCGGTGCGGTGGTCGTCGCCTCGGAGCGGTACGTGCGCGAGAAGGGGGTCAAGCCGCGGGCCCGCATCCGCGCCATGGCCACGGTCGGGAGCGAGCCGCTGATCATGCTCACCGCCCCCGCCCCGGCGAGCGAGAAGGCGCTCCGCATGGCCGGCATGAAGGCGAGCGACATCGACCTCTGGGAGATCAACGAGGCCTTCGCGGCCGTCGTGCTCCAGACGATCCGCGCGCTCGGGATCGCGCCCGACCGGGTGAACGTCAACGGTGGATCCATCGCGCTCGGTCACCCGCTCGGCGCGACGGGCGCGATGCTGCTCGGCACGGCGCTCGACGAGCTGGAACGCAGCGACAAGCAGACGGCCCTGATCACCATGTGTATCGGTGGTGGCCAGGGCATCGCGACCATCCTCGAGAGGGTCTGAATGCGACGGGCGACGCCACCACGAACTGTAGGAGTCATCCCATGAAAATCAGGACGTTCGGACGGCAGACGGGCTTGCGGGTCTCCGAGCTTGCGCTCGGCACCGGGAACTTCGGCACCGCCTGGGGCCACGGCGCGGAGCGGGACGAGGCACGGAAGATCTTCGACGGCTACGTCGAGGCGGGCGGCAGCTTCATCGACACGGCCGACACCTACCAGGTCGGCCAGTCCGAGGAGCTGGTCGGGGAGTTCGTCGCCCCGAACCGGGACGATTTCGTCATCGCCACCAAGTACACGATGGGCGTCGCCATGGATGCGGGGTTCCATGCGACCGGCAACAGCCGCAAGAACATGATCCGCTCGGTCGAGGCGAGCCTCCGGCGCCTGAAGACGGACTACATCGATCTCTACTGGGCGCATCTGCCCGACGGCGTGACCCCCACCGAGGAGATCGTGCGCGCCTTCGATGACCTCACGCGCTCGGGGAAGATCCTGCACGCGGGCCTCTCCAACTTCCCCGCCTGGCGCGTGGCCCGCGCCGATCTGCTCGCGGAGCTGCGCGGCTGGGCGCCGATCGCGGGGATCCAGATCGAGTACAGCCTGGCCGAGCGGACGCCGGACCGGGAACTCTTGCCGATGGCCGAAGCGCTGGGCCTGGGCGCCGCGCTCTGGTCTCCGCTCGGTGGTGGCTTCCTGACCGGGAAGTACCGCGCCGGGGAGAAGGGCCGCTTGCAAGGGCTCGGCGCGCTGGTCCACACCGAGAAATCAGCGAGAGAGACGGCCATCCTCGACGCGGTGCTCGGGGTCGCCGAGGAGCTCGGCACCACGCCGACCCACGTGGCCGTCGCCTGGCTCCTCCACAAGGCGGCGCGCTCCACGACCAGCCTGGTCCCCATCCTTGGCCCGAGGACGCGCGCCCAGCTCGACGCCACGCTCGGCGCGACGACCGTCAAGCTCTCGGAAGAGCAGGTCGCCCGCCTCGACGCCCCCAGCGCCGTCCCGCTCGGGGTCCCGCACGAGCAGGTCGCCAGCACCGCACCGCGCGTTCTCGGCGGCCAGCCCGACCGCTTCGCCCGCTCCCCGCTCTCCGTCGCTTGACCCCTCGCGGGCGACGACCTCCGTGAAGAGAAGGCACGGAGGCGTCACTCACGCGGCCCGTGGAGACGCTGCGAGCGCCTCCACGCGGCCCGGCCATGAAGGTGGCCGCCCTGTCCGTCAGACCGTGAACAGCTCCGACGCCTCGCGGACCACCGCCGCGCGGCGAATCCAGCAGTCCAGCTCGTTCAGGTCCGTGGCCGTGAGGATGTGCTCACGCGCGCTTTCGGGCACCTCCAGCTCACGCGCTTCCAGAACGGCGATCACCGCCTCCGCCTTCGCCTTCAAGGCCCCCGACTGTGCGCCCTCCTTTCTCCCCTGGGCCACGTAGCGGCGCGCGAACTCGCTTTCGAACTCGTACCCACTCTTCATCATTGCCTCCAGGCTTCGCTTCGCCGCTTCGTTCAGCGACGACATGATCACATCTACATAGAGCTTTTGCCGCTCTTCCTCCAGCCCGGCAGCAGCAGCCAGCGCGGCCAACGCAACAGACAGGCCGGCCTCGCTCCGTCCGTGCGCCATTGCGGAGAGAACCGCGATTTCCGGCCGCGCGCGCGCCTCGGCTGGATCGGTAATCAATGGCACGGCGCGAGGCCCCAGCACGTAAGGCCTCAGCACAAAGTTCGGCGGTCCGAGCTCGATCGGCTCCGCGGCCCAGCGGGCGACCCCCTCATCGGTCGTCACCACCAGCAAGCACACCCGACATCGGTACCGCGCCCGCACCGCCACCGCGTAAGACGGCCACGAGTACGCCTTCTCCGGGTCGCGTCCGAGCTGCACCTCGACCACGATCGCCAGCACCGGGCGTTTTTTCAGCAACAACACGACCAGGTCCGCGTAATGCGCCGCCGGGACGACTTCGGTCAGATCGGCGGGCTCGACGCGGACCTCGCTGAACCGAGGGAGCGGGGCGCCGAGGACGTCACGCAAGAACTCCGCGGCCAGCGAGGGATGATCCTTGAACAGCATCAACAGCGCTTCGTGAATCAACGAGGGCACAGGGCCTCCTGGGAAGAGGGCACACGCCTCCCTGCGACCTGCCAACAGCGTGGCAGGCGCTCACCCGGACCCGGGGTGAGACGTGCGTCCCTCTCTGTCTCTCTATTGGCGGCGAGCGGGGCCCAGTTGCCAGGAGGCGGGCGCTTTGTGTTCCGAAAGGAGAAACGAGCGGGACGCGACGCCGCTCAGACCGCAACGATGTCCCCCGTCCCTGGACAGCTCGACGAGCCCCGGTTGCCCGAGCGCCCCCGCGTGCCCAGAGGCAGCGCGCGGGGGAGGAGAAGGAAGAGACGCTCCGTGTCTTCGGTCATCCAGGGGTGGGGTTCTGAACGTGCGAAATTTCCCTACCTACACATAGATGTCGCACGAACCCGTCCCATGACCTGTGCTCAGCTCGGGTCTGCGGGCCACGCCCCTGCTCTCTCCTTCTTCCAGCAGCGTCCCGCCATGGAAACTCACCCCGGCCCCCGCCGACGGCCATGGTTTCGCTGAACACTGCCCGGTCGTGATCCTCCGGCGGAGGCAGTTCACGGCCAGCACCCTGATGGGAGACGACGGGCTCCCTGAGTTTCACGCCGAGCACGCCCCTTGCTTGGGCGACGCGCTCGCTCTCCGCGCGAAACTGGGTGCGTCGGCGCCGACGACCCGAGTTCCACGGCGAAACTGGGTGCGTCGGCGGAGGACGACCTGGGTACCGCAGCGAAACTGGGTACGTCGGCGCCCTCGGACAGGGGCAGTTCCGGCGTGAAACTGCCTCCGTCGGCGGCCGGCGCTCCCGGTTTCACGGAAACTGCCTCCGTCGGCGACCGAGGGACGCGGTCTCGCTCCGAAACTGACCTCGTCGGCAGCGCGGTCGCAGGTCCCGACGTCGACATGCTGCGGTCGGCCTCCCATGCGCGCAGTTCACGGCGTCAGAGCCCGCCTCCGGAAAGGAGCGCGGTCGCGCATCCAGGGATGGCCGCTCACCAGGAGCCCGGCGCGATCCACCCTTCATGTCATTGAGAGGCCACAGGCCGTTGCCATAACGACGCGGTGAGTCTCTCCACGCGCAACTTCGATGCCAATCGTCGCAGGAGGGGCCGTCATTCCACCATCACGAGAAAGTAGCGCACGATTCGATTTCGTGTTGCACGCCATTGATTCGTCGCTATCTATCGTGTCGCGTTCATTCCAATCGAACGCGACAACCGCGACGCATCATCGCTGATGCATCGCTCATGCCGGAGGTCTCCCATGGCTGCCAGAACGTTAACTGCTCGCGCTGCGCTCCTCGGTCTATTCAACCATGTTGGTTACACCCTGGAGCGGCTCAAGGCCCACGCGCTGGGCGCGCCTCACCTCACGCTCTTCGAAACCATCCGCACCGAAGGGCTCCAGATCCTCACCCAGGAGCTTCAGATCGCCCACGCGCAGGTCGGGGCCCAGGCCCAGATCGACATCGCCGACGACCAGCTCGACGACTTCGCCAGCCGCCTCTCGAAAGAGGTGCTCACCCTCACCGACGACAACCGCGAGCATTCGCTTTACCTCCACTTCTTCCGCAAGAAGACGCTGTCGGAGTTCAAGCGACCCGTGCTCAGGGCGCAGCTCGCGTCCATGCGAGGCTGGATCCAGTCGTTGACGGAGAGCGAGCATCCGTCGCTCCGAGCGCTGGCGCCAGAGCTGACGGCGCTCATCCAGGAGGCCGACGCCGCGGTGACCGCTCGGGATTCCGCACGGCAGACCAACCGCATCTTCCGCGACACGGGCGATCGCTCCCAGTGGGTGGATCGGCTGAATGCGGCAAGAAAAGAGACGCACGGGGCACTGTCCAAGCTGCCGCACGAGAGGATCGGCCTGCCGACCGACTTCGCCGACCGCTTCTTCTACCGCGGGCCCAAGCGCGAGGACCACGAGGAGGAAGAAGAGACGGTGGAGTCGATGCAGGAGCACATCGAGGCCCTGCGCGAGCAGCTCGAGGCCGCGGAGGCGCGGCTCGCCGAGCTGGAGGCGGCCGAAGCGGAGGCCCGGAAGGTCGCCGAGACGCACGCGGCCCACGTCGCACGGCTCGCCGACATCGAGCGGGCCGCGGCCGCGCTGGAGAAGGAGCGCGCCGCCGTGCGAAAGCAGATCGCGGCGACGGCGAGCACCTGATCGTCGCCTCCCCTGCCCTGCGCTGACCTGCGCGCGGACTCGGGACCACGGCGGCGTGCCAGGGCGCGGCAACGGCCTCGCGCGCCGTCGTGGTGTACCCTCGGGGGATGGTGATCCTCGTCCTCGGCGTCTCGGGTGCTGGCAAGACCACGGTGGGCCAAAAGCTCGCCGAGGCCATCGGCGCACGATTCTGTGACGCCGACGATCTGCACCCTCGGGCCAATCTCGATAAAATGGCGCACGGCATTCCGCTCGACGACGACGACCGGGCGCCATGGCTCGCCACCTTGCGTCGGTCGATCGAGCAATGGCTTCGCGAGGACGGCGACACCGTGCTCGCCTGCTCCGCATTGAAAGCCTCGTACCGCGACCTGCTGGCCGGAGACGAGGTGCGGGTGCGGCTCGTCTTCTTGCGGGTGCCGATCGAGGTCGCCCGCGCGCGGGTGACCGAGCGGAAAGGTCATTTCATGCCGCCCGGCCTCCTCGAAAGCCAGTTCGAGGCCCTGGAGGAACCCGGCGACGCGATCGTCGTCGACGCGACCCGCCCACCGGACACGCTGGTGCACGACATCCGGGTGGCCCTCGCGCGCTGAGCCGCCCCTGTCCCCCTCCAGCTTCCGCCGGAGGCCGTGACGTCCCGCTCCGTTGACAGGACGCCTCGGGGCGATCAATATTCACCCAAGAGGGTGAATGATGACGACGGGAGAGCAGCACCCAGCGCTGGACCAGACGTTGCTCGCGCTGGCCGACCCGACCCGCCGGGCCATCTTGCAGCGGCTCTCGCGGGGGGAGGCGCGGGTGACGGAGCTGGCGGCGCCGTTCGCCATCTCGCTCAACTCGGTCTCGAAGCACATCCGCATGCTGGAGCGCGCCGAGCTGGTGCGGCGGAGGCGGGTGGGGCGGGAGCATTTCCTGTCCTTCAACCCGGCGCCGCTCGACGAGGCGGCGCGCTGGATCGCCGAGCGGCAAGCGCAGTGGTCGCGCCGACTGAACGCCCTCGATGCATTGCTGCAGGCCGAGGACCTGGCAGCGACGGCACCGCCGGAGAAGAAAGGACGAATGCGATGAGTACGGATGCGACGGTCACGGCCCAGGTCACCCACCAGTTCACGGCCTCGGCGGAGCGGGTCTTCGACGCCTGGCTCGACCCGGAGAAGGTGAAGCTGTGGATGGCGATGCCGCGGCCGGACGGGACGCCGACGGAGCTGCGCCGGGTCGCCCTCGATCCGCGGGTCGGAGGGACGTTCTCGTTCGTGGACGTGCGCGACGGGGAGGAGATCGAGCACACGGGCGAGTACCTGGAGATCGAGCGACCCACGCGGCTGGTGTTCACCTGGTCCATTCCCAGGTACTCGCCGGACGTGGACCGGGTGACGGTGGAGATCACGCCGCGGTCGTCGGGGTGCGAGGTGAAGCTCAGCGCCGAGATGGCGGCGCAATGGGCAGCGCACATGACGTCGATCGAGAAAGGCTGGGGTCACATGCTCGACGCCATCGACGCGGTTCTCCGCTAGCGCGCGGGTGGCGCGCCCGGGTCATTGAGCACGTCGAAGCCCCTCGCGGCCAGGACGGAGGGGGGTCGCGACACCGCGCTCCTTCTTCCCAGGTCGCGCGTCGCCTGCGGGGTTCTCGCCCGGTCGCGCGAGGGCGCTCACGGCATTCGATCTGCAAGAGTCCGCCGCGGGGTGCCGTCGACTTTTTCGAATGGTGTGACAAGAAAGCACCCCGATTGGTGAGACGGGTCTCCCGAGCGCTTCCTGGCTCGGAGGGACATAGCGCGCCGGGGGGCGCTCGCGATCATGAAGAACCATCCTGTCGTCGACCGCGTGACCTTCGAGGCGCCTCATGCGGGGCCCTGGGAGCTGGAGCGGGTCGTTTTCACACGTCCACTCACCCGTTTCATCCAGGAGAGCGTGACCAAGGCGCTCCCCAGGGGGCTCGCCGACGGGACGGCGCGTTACGGGATGCTGCTCAGCCACGTGCAGCTCGCCGCCGTGAACGGCTTCGTTTACTTCCGGCCCGTGCTCCACGGGATGCAGCCCGAGGTGAGCTGGCCTCCGACGGGGATGTTCCTGTGGTTGATGCTGCGGCTGCAGCCGTCGCTGCGGGCGCGGATGCAGACGTGCCGGCGGGCGTTCGAGACGAAGCGGTGGCGGGCCGAGCTGTCGCTCTGGGACCGGGTGGACAGGCCGCTGTCGATCGCGCGGAACCAGGCGCTCCAGGCGGAGGATCCCGCGGCGCTCGATACGGATGGGCTGATCACGCACCTCTCCTGGGCGCGGGCCCATCTCGAGGACATGATCGAGATGCACCACCGCTATGACCTGGCGGCCTGTCTGCCAATGGGAGATTACCTGGCGCACGCCTGCGCGTGGACGGGGGCGAGCCCGGAAGAGGCGCTGGCGGCGCTCGGCGAAGGGTCCCCGGGGATGGGGGCCGTCGCCCCAGGGGAGCTGGACGCGCTGGTGAGGGTCATCGAGGGGTGCGCAGAAGCGCAGGCGTGGATGAACGCCGGGAGGATCGGAAGCGATGGGCACGCTGGAAGCCAGGGGCGCGCTGGGCGCGATGGGCGCGCTGGACACGCTGGACACGCTGGGCGCGATGGACACGCTGGGAGAGCGAGGCGTGCTGGAAGTGAAGAGCGCGCCAGGAGCGACGGGGGCGGGTCGAACGACGAAGGCGAGGACGGCAAGGCGTGGCGGATCCTCGAGGGGCTCGCGTCGCTTTCCGGCGAGGCGGGGGAGGCGGCGCGGCGCCTTCTGGAGGGGGCACGCTTCCGGTCGGTGGGCTTCGACGTGTGCGAGGCGACGGGCGGTGAGCAGCCAGGGCGGCTGGTGCGAGCAATCCAGGAGGCGCTCTCGGCGCTCCGGAACCCGGAGACGGCCGGAGAGCGGCTGGGGCGGGAGCGGGCGCTGCGAGAGCGGGTGCCAGCGGAGTTCCGGGCACAGTTCGATGCGCTGCTGGGTGAAGCGCGGGGGATGAGCCGGCTGCGGCTGGAGCGAGGGGTGTACGCGGACCAGTGGGCCGTCGGGCTCGCGCGGCGAGCGCTGCTGGAGGCGGGAGGGCGCCTCGTCGCCACCGGGGCACTGGTGAAGGCGGAGCACGCGGTGGAGCTTTCCGTGGAGGAGCTGGGAGCGCTGCTGCAAGGGCGCGGCGGACTCAGCGCCTCGGAGGTGGAGGCGCGGTTCCGGTGGCGCGCGGAGGCGTCGTTCGAGGTGGCACCAGCGTGGCTGAACATGCCGCTCTTGCCGATGCCTTCGGACACGTCACTGCCTCCGTGCGCGCAGCGGCTGGCGAGGGCGACGCAGGCGCTGGGCTGCACCGCGAGCGTGGCGAGGGAGTACGGGATCCCGGGGATGGGAAGGCTGGGGATCGAGGAGGCTGCGCCCGCTTGCAGCCGAGAGGTCAGGCGCTCGAAGCCTCTGGGGGCGATGAGCGCGATGGTCTGACCCCGAGGAGAATCGCGGGAGGCCGTCTCCAGGAGGCCCTCCACTCCGGACCATCCCGTACACTCGCGCCCCTCACGAGGTGGCATGGTCATGTTCACGAATGAAATCGCCCGGCAGCGGGTCGCAGATCTCGGCGCCGCATGCGGACATCCCCTGACCCTGATCGAGGAGAGCGTCTGGAGTGAAGGACCGTTCGGCTCGGCCAGCGCGGCGTCGGGGGAGCTGTCTCCAGCGGGGAGCTTGCTGGGCATGAACCTGCGCGCCCACCTGACGGTCACGGCGAACGAGGGGGGCGCGACGGACCTCTGGGCGCTGATCTTCGTCCACGTCAACGGGGCGCGGGTCGCTCCGCCAGGGGCCGACTACCTGATGCTGAAGTGGGAGACGGCCGATGGCGAGGGCTCGCGCTGGGTGGCCCGCGGCTGGGAGGCCGATGTCTACGGGGAATGGAGCGAGGACGAGGGCGAGGGCGAGGGCGAGGGCGAAGAGAGCGAGGGCGAGGGCGAGGGCGAAGAGAGCGAGGGGGACTGAGGAGGGGGCGGAAGAGGCTCGAAGCTGGAGTTCGGGCGTCCGTGGTCCATGGATCGCTTGAAAAGCGTACATAACGCGCGCGTTGTATGACGCGGCTGTTGAGCAGCAGATTCGCCTGCACACAGACCCCCCCGCCGCTCGACACGCTTGCGGCTGGATACGCCTACCGCTCGACACGCCTGCTGCTCGACACGCCTGCCGCCGTGGGGAGCCGGGATGCACGTCGAACCGTCGATGGGACGCATGACGGCCTTGCACTCCATCGGCAGGGTGGAGGATACCGCCGCGCTCCGATGAAGAAGAGGCTGGATGGGGTGCTGGAGTTTCCCGGGGCGCGCTGCGATCCGGAGGGGAGCTTCGCGGTGCACGGGAGGCGGTTCGACGATCCGTTCGCCTGGATGGAGCGGCTCGACGACGCGGAGACCCAGGCGTGGATGGCGGGGCAAGAGGTGGCCACGCGCGCGGTGCTGGATGCGGTGCCGGGGCGGGACTGGCTGCGGGAGGTGGTGGCGCGCGCGGCACGGGTCGCGCGGCTGTCCCCGCCGATCCGGCGAGGGGCCGAGGGGCGCGCGTTCTTCTGGCAAGCGGAGGCGAGCGACGACAAGCCCAGGTTCGTGTTGCGGCGCGGGGAGGAGGCGCCGCTGGAGACGGTGCTGGATCCCAACGGCTGGAGGGCCGAGGAGGCGCTGGTGTTCGCCGTGCCGTCGCCCGATGGGACGCTGGTGGCGTTCGGGAAGGCGGTGGGGAGCACCCACGGGGCGGAGATCCGGGTGCTGGAGGTCGATACGGGGCGGCTCCTCCCGGATCGACCTCGGGGGACGGATCACGCGTCGGTGGCGTGGCTGCCTGATGGGTCGGGGTTCTTCTACGCGGCGTGTCCGGGGCCAGGAGAGGTGCCCGCGGGCGACGAGGCGCACTGGAACGCCATCTACGAGCATCGGCTGGGGTCGGGCGAGGAGGCTCGCCGGGTCTTCGGTGACGACCAGGTGAAGGAGTACTGGTGCACCGTGCACGTCAGCGAGTGCGGTCGGTTCGCGGTGCTCTCCAAGTGGGACTTCGTGCACGCGAACGTCGTCTACCTGCTGCGCCTCGCCGATGGGGAGCTGGTGCCGGTGGCGCCGGAGATGCGGTCGCTCAACCAGGTGCAGGTGATCGGCGAGGCGCTGCTCATCCACACGGATCTCGATGCGCCTCGCGGTCGAGCCTGCGTCGCGCCGCTGGCGGAGCCGACGGCGTGGCGGACGCTGCTCCCGGAAGGCGAGGACACGTTGCAGTCGGTGACCGGCGTCGGGGGGCGGCTCTACGCCGTCCACGCGCGAGGAGGTTGCCACCGGGTGAGCATCCACGCCGAGGACGGCACGTACCTGCGTACACTGTCGCTGCCGGCGCTCGGCGCGGTGAACCGCAACGAGGGGTCTGGCGTGGTCAGCGGGGTGAGCGGGGCCTGGGGCGGGTCCGAGGTCTGGGTGAACTTCACGTCGTACGTGCAGCCGCCGTCGGTGTACCTGTACGACGACGCGGCGGACCGCCTGGTGCCGTACCACGTGCCCGACGTCGGGCTCGACGCTTCGGCGTACGTGACGGAGTGCGTGGAGTATCCGTCGCGGGACGGGACGCTGGTGTCGATGTGCCTCGTCCACCAGCGCGACCTGCCGCGCGATGGGCGCCGTGCGGTGCGCCTGAACGGCTACGGAGGCTTCAACATCTCGCTGGAGCCGCGCTTCTCGGCGCTGAACGCCGCGTGGCTGAAGCTGGGTGGCGTGCTCGCGTTCGCCAGCGTGCGCGGGGGTGGCGAGCGCGGGCGGGCGTGGCACGAGGCGGCGCGCAAGACGCGGCGGCAGAACGCCTTCGACGACTACATCGCGGCGGCGCGGTGGCTGGTGTCGGCGGGTTACACGACGCCCTCGCGGCTGGTGTCGCGCGGCAACAGCAACGGGGGGCTGCTCGTGGCCGTCACCGCGCTGCAAGCGCCCGAGGCCTTCGGCGCCGTGTACTGCCGCGCGGCCACCCTCGACATGCTGCGCTTCCCGCGGTTCGGGCACCTGAGCGCGGCGACGGTCGAGTTCGGGTCGCCCGAGGATCCGGTCGAGGGGGCTTACCTGGCGGGGTACTCGCCGTACCACAACGTGCACGCCGACGGCCGGTACCCGGTGATGGCGTTCGTGTCGGCGCTGAACGATCGCGTCGCGCCGCCGTACGATCCGCTGAAGATGGTCGCCAGGCTGCAAGCCGAGGCGCCCGAGGGTGGACCTTACTTGCTGCTCCCGCTCCGCGATGCGGGGCACGGGGGTGGTACGACGCTGACGGCGCTCGTCGAGCAAGACGTCGACGAGCTGAGCTTCTCTTGCTGGGCGCTCGATGTCGTCGTGCCTTCGTCGAGCGAGGTGCGCGGGTCGTGAGGTGCCACAGGGCGCGGCCTCCCAGGGCACTGGACAGAGACACCGGAATTCACCGCGAACCGGCCGGCTGACGTCGCGCGCCCGGGCGCCTAGGGTGTCCGGTCGATGTCCGAGGGACGCGGAAGCGCGGCTCGAAGGGAGACCAGGATGATGGGTGTCTGCAGGAGGATGTTGCCGTGGTTCGCCGCGGCGGGTGCGCTCTGGGTCGGTGGCTGCGGGGCGACCGACGACGTGCTCGACGAGGAGATCACCGACGAGGGGAGCATCGAGGCGGGGAGCGTCGAGGAGGTGGTCGAGACCGATGCGCAGGCGCTGACGGAAGGCGCACCGATCACCACGCACAATGCGAGCTGTCTCCACCTGACGGACCAGAACACGTGGAGCACCTACGCGTCGTACATGGCGCAGGTGCCCAACGCGCGGAGCGTGGGGGATGTGCTGCTCGATCTGAACCGAGCAGGGCCGATGTTGACGTCCAGCACGCGGCCTGCGGCCACGGGCTACAAGGGTGGGTTCCGCTGGAACGATGGGGACATGGCGACCGCGGACTGGATCCCTCAAGGGATGACGGCCGGGGTGGCTGCCGGGAAGAACGTGCTGCTCACGGCGTGGCATTACCCGAAGACGCCCGACAAGGGGGTGCGGGTGTCGCTGGTGGACATCTCGGACATGTCGGGGAGCGCGGTGAATTACCGGCACCTGTTGATGGTGCGGCCGACGGCGGCGGGGAACTTCACGACGGTGCCGATCCATGGCGGCGGGCTGACCTGGTACGGCAACTACATCTACATGGCGGACACCAGCAACGGGATCCGGGTGTTCGATCTGACGCAGATCCGCGAGGTGAACACGAGCGCGACGTGCGAGGACGCGATCGGGAAGACGGGCTCGGTGTGGTGCGCTTACGGGTACAAGTACGTGCTGCCGCAGGTGAGCGCGTACGTGGTGCCGTCGTCGATCGCCAAGCCATGCAAGCCGACGTTCTCGTGGCTGGGGAAGGACACGCGGGCGTCGAGCAGCGTGGTGCTCTCCGGGGAGTACTGCAACGCGGGGGACTCACCGTGTCCCAACGGGGGGACGGCAGGGCTGGGCGGGCGGCTCTACCGCTGGCCGGTGGACACGGCGACGAACCGGCTGAAGCTCACGAGCGGGGTGGTGAGGCCGGAGCGGGCCTACGTGATGAACGAGCCGAACGTGCAAGGGGTCGCGCCGATCATGACGAACGACGACACGACGTCGTACTGGCTCAGCTCGACGCGCTACGGCGGGGCGCTGTTCAAGGTGTCCACCACGGCGTCGCGGACGGCGTACCTGTCCGGGAGCAGCCAGTGGGTGCGGATGCCGCAAGGGATGCACGCGACGGCCTCGGGGACGAACCTGTGGACCGACACCGAGGGCTACGAGAGCGTGACGAACCCGGCCACGGGTGGGCGGGTGGTGGTGTACGTGAACCAGGCGTCGGTGGACTGAACCGAACCAGGTCGCGCTTCAGGGCATGGTGAGGTGGAAGTGGGGCTCGGCGCTCTTGCGCTCGTCCATGAGCGCGACGCCGGGCTCTTTCTTCACGGCCTCACGGAAGGCCTGCTCCATGGCGGGAACCATGTCCCAGGAGCGGACGTCGACGGCGCCGGAGCGCAGGTGCTTGGAGATGTACACGCCGCGCGCGATCTGGGCGTCGATGACCTCTTTCATGAGGCGGACGACGGTCTTGCGGGGGAGGGCCTGCGCTGCGCCGGTGCGGTAGGCGTTGCGAACCTCGGTGACGGCTTGCTTGTTCTCGTACAGAGAGACGATGTCGTCGCCGCGCTTGAGCTTGTCGTACATCAGCTCGGCCTGGCGCTGCGGAGGCCGGGTGCCGCCAGTGACGACCAGGCGCTTGCGGGTGGCCTTGAAGTAGGCAGCGGCGATGCGCTTGAGGCGCTCGGCATTGGCGTCGGTGAGGCGGAGGTCGCGGGCGAGCACTTCCATGTGCGTGTTGCCGGCGATCGGGCGGACCACCTCGGGCTCGGGGGGGACGCCGCCGTCGAGGACCCGCCAGGCCGTCAGGTCGCTCAGGTCGCGGCAAGCGGCGCAGGTGCCCGCCTGATTGATGCCCTTGGTGGCGGTGAGGTCGAGGATCTCCACCTGGCCACCGGACGCGGTGAGTTCGATGCGGATCTTGCGGGTGTCGTCGTAGCCGCTGCGCAGCTCGATGCGGACGGGGGTCCGGCGGTCGTCGCGGCTCGTCGGACGCTGGACGTCGGGGATCTCGTCCTCGTCGTCGGCTTCGCTGGGCTCCTCGTGGGTCGGCCCGACGTCGTCGGGCGTCCCTTCGACGGAGAGGCGGTGCACGAGCGGCTCGTCACGGGGCGCCTCGCCTGGGCCTCGCGTGCCGGTCTCGACGGCCCGGCAGGCCCTCAGCTCCAGCCGGTCATGGGGCGCCGCAGCGGCCTTCCATGCCGAGCACGTCGGCGCCTCGCCGGCGACCGCTCCACCTTGCAAGGCGATCCCACCAAGGATCGCGCCCGCGGCCGCGCACCACGCACCCCACCGCTCCCGCACGACGCTCTACCTCTCCGCAAGCTCGGCGAAATCCCGCCAGAGCGCAGCCGCGCGGTGCCACGGGGCGTGAAAGGTGTCAAGGGAGCCCGGAACAGCCGGTCCTGCTGGACCATGGCAAAGCCTTTGCTGATGAAGGGGGAATGAGCAACGAACCGACTCCCCTCGGACCTCGAGACGTCATCGACGTGCGCGCTGCGCTCCGGAGGACCCTCGAGCTCCAGGCCGAGCTTCTGGAGGGCTTCACGCCCGAGGACTGGCTGCGCCCCACCGTTCACGGGTCGCGCGACGTGAAGGACCTGGTGGCGCACTTGCTTCAGGGCGACATGCGCCGGTTGTCGATCCAGCGGGATGGCTTCTCGCTGCCCACCCCGCCGCTGCGGGGTGTGCAGGATCTGACCGACTTCATCCAGTCCGGCAACCGCGACTGGATGGCGGGCATGCGGCGGGTGAGCCCGCGCATCCTGATGGATCTGCTCGCGCAGTACGATGCGGCGCTGCTCGAACTGCTGGAGGGGCTGGACCCGCAGGGCGAGGCGCTGTTCTCGGTGGCGTGGGCCGGCGAAGAGACGTCCAGGCACTGGTTCGACGTGGCCCGCGAGTACACGGAGAAGTGGCACCATCAGCAGCAGATCCGTGACGCGACGGAGCGGCCGGCGCTGTTCGAGCCGGCGCTGTTCGAGCCCGTGCTGGAGACGTTCGCGCGCGGGCTGCCGCACGCCTACCGCGAGGTGAGCTGCGCGCAGGGGACCAAGGTGGCCTTGATTCTCACGGGGGCCGTGGAGCTTTCGTGGACGCTGCGGCGCGAGGCGAGCGGGTGGTCGCTGTGGAAGGGTGCGGACCCGTCGGCCGTCGTCGAGGGCACGCTCGATGCGGACAAAGCGTGGCGGATCTGGACGAAGGCGGTGACACCGCTGGAGGCAGATCAGTGCCTGTCCACGGTGGGAGAGCGGGCGCTGGCGGAACCCGTTCTGCGGTTCGTGGGGATCATGGCGTGAGGGGTCTGGGTCCACCTGGGACGCGGCTCGGGGAAACCCTTGTCGCGCGCCTGGGGGCCGCCTGGAAGTGATTCAGGAGCCCCCGCAAGCTTCAGGTGAATGCTCGTGTTATCGCTGATGGGGCCGCAGTCCGGGAGCGGATGGCGTTCGGCTATTCGCTGGACGATTTGAACTGGCCATCTACGTTCGATGGAGTGAGGACGGGTGATGTGCTGGCGCAGCGCTTCCGGGTGGACGCGCTGGCCGAGGCGGGGGGAATGGGTGCGGTGTACCGCGCCCGCGATCTGCTCACAGGGGAGCGGGTCGCAGCGAAGGTGCTGCTCGACCCTTCTCCCGTTCACCTGGCGCGGTTCGAGCGAGAGGCTCAGATCCTGGCGCGCCTGTCGCACCCGGGGATCGTGCGGCACATCGCGTACGACGCGCCCACGGGCGGCACGCCGTTCCTGATCATGGAGTGGCTGGAGGGGGAGGATCTCTCCCGGCTCCTCGCCCGGCGGAGGCTCTCGGTGGACGAGGGCGTGGAGCTGGGGGTGCGGGTGGCGTCGGCACTGGAGGCGGCGCACGCGCACGGTGTGATTCACCGCGATCTCAAGCCAGGGAACATCTTCCTGCTCGGGGGCAAAATCGCGCAGCCGAAGCTCCTGGACTTCGGAATCGCGCAGCCTGCTGGGAACTATCGGCTGACGGGTGCGGGGTCGCTCATCGGGACGCCCGGGTACATGGCGCCAGAGCAGGCGCGGAGCGGGGACGACATCGGGACGCCCGCGGACGTGTTCGCGCTGGGCTGTGTGATGTTCGAGTGCCTGACGGGGACACGGCCGTTCCAGGCCGATCACGTGATGGCGCTCCTGGCGAGGATCATCTTCGAGGAGGCGCCTCGGGTCGGGCAGCTCTGTCCGGAGGTCCCGGCGTGGCTCGATGATCTGGTGGCGCGGATGCTGGCGAAGGACCCGGCGCGCCGGCCTCGGGATGGCACGGCGGTGCTGGCCGAGTTCGCGGCGCGCGAGGTGCGGGAGGTGACGGAGGCGCCGGCCTCGTCGACGGCCATCTCGGCGATCACCGGGAGCGAGCGGCGGTTTCTGGGGGTGGTCGTCCTGGGGCGGCCGACGCTGCGTACCGGGGACGCGACGCTGTCGGTGGCGGGCGTGCACGCGGCGGCCGGCGATCTGGCAGGGATCGCGGCGGCGTTCGAGGCGCGGCTGGAGCTGCTCGCGGACGGGACGGCGGTGTTCTTCGTGAGCACGCCGATGGTGCCGATGGACATCGCGGCGCGGGTGGCGCGGTGCGCACTCTCGCTGGCCGAGCAGGTGCCGGATCGGCCGCTGGCGATGACGATCGGCTGGGGTGAGCTGGGGGTGGGGCTGCCGGTGGGGGACGCGATCGAGCGCGCGGGGTCGCTGCTCCGCAAGGGTCCACGGCCAGAGCCGGGGGCGCGGGCGCCACGGATCCTGTGCGACGAGGCGACGGCGTCGCTGCTGGAGGCCCGGTTCGTCGTGGCGCGCGCGCTCGGCGGGGGGCTGGTGCTGCGGGGGGAGCGATCCGCGGACGAGATCTGGCGTCCGCTGCTGGGGAAGTCGACACCGTTCGTGGGGCGCGACCACGAGCTGCGGCTGCTCTCGCAGACGATGGCGTCGTGCGTGGAGGAGCCGGCAGCCCGGGTGGTGGTGGTGACGGGGCCTGCGGGTATGGGGAAGTCGCGGTTGATCCAGGAGCACCTGGAGCAGCAGCGGCGCGCGGGAGGTCCGGTGGAGATCTGGATCGGGCGCGGGGATCCGCTGCGCACGAGGTCGACCGGGGGACTTCTGGCGGCGGCGCTGCGAGGAGCCGCCGGGATCCGCGGGAGCGAGCAGCCGGAGGAGCAGCGGGCGCAGGTCCGAGCGCTGGTCGGTCGCAACGTGCCGGCACAGGATCAGGGGCGGCTGAGCGAGTTCCTGGGGGAGCTGATCGGGGTGCCCTTCCCCGACGAGGAGAGCTTGCCGCTGCGCGCGGCGCGGCAGGATCCGGATCTGCTCGGGGAGCAGATGCAGCGCGCGCTGCGGGATCTGCTGCGCGCGGAGTGCGGGGCGCAGCCGGTGATGCTGGTCCTGGAGGACGTGCACTGGGCAGACAGGGCGTCGGTGGCGCTGGTGGAGGGGGTGCTGCGGGAGCTTTCGGATCAGCCGCTGCTGGTGCTGGCCTCGGCGCGGCCGGAGGTGGAGGAGCTGTTTCCGCAGCTCTGGGCCGACCGGGGACGGCAGGTGATCCGGCTGGGGCAGCTCTCACCCAAGGCGGGGATGCGGCTGGCGACGCAGGCGCTCGGGGATGCGGCGACGTCGTCGCTGATCGAGCGGATCGTGGCGCAGTCGGAGGGGCATCCGTTCTTTCTGGAGGAGCTGATCCGCGCAGCGGCCGAGGGGCGCGGCCAGGCGCTGCCCGAGTCGGTGGTGGCGATGGTGCAGGTGCGGCTGGAGGCGCTGGAGCCTCGGATGCGGCTCATGCTGCGCGCGGCGAGCGTGCTGGGGCAGGTGTTCTGGCGGGGCGCGGTGGCGCACTTGATCGGGAGCGAGGGGGCGGCGCTGGTGGAGGCGTGCTTGCCCGCGCTGGTGGATCAGGAGCTGTGCGTCCGGCACCGGCAGAGCCGCTTCTCCGGGGAGGAGGAGTTCACGTTCCGGCAAGCGCTGCTGCGCGAGGGCGCGTACGGGTTGCTCACGGAGGAGGATCGCGCGCTCGGGCACCGGCTCGCGGCCGAGTGGCTCGAGGCAGCGGGCGAGGCCGATCCGCTGGTGCTGGCGGCGCACCTGGAGCGAGGGGGGCAGCCCACGCGGGCGGCCATGTTCTTGCTGCGGGGCGCGGAGCTGGCGAGCGCACGGCAGGCCTACCTGGACGCGGAGCAGTGCTACGAGCGCGCGGTGGAGCTGCTCGGGTCGCTGCCCGTCCCCGCCTTGCGGGGGCGAGGGCTGACGCGGTTTCGCCTGGGCCGACATCGCGACGCCGTCGCCGATCTGACCGCGGCGCGCGAGCGGGCGGTGGCCGCCAGGGAGGCGGGGGCGGAGATGGAGCTCTTGCTCGACGAGGCGATGGTCCTCGACTGGATGGGAGACTTCAGGACGGCGGAAGCGCGGGTGCTGGCCGCGCAGCGTCACGCCGCCCAGGTGGCGTCGCCGCTGCTGGGGGCGCGGTTGATGCTGGGCGTGGGGCGCTCACTGCACCGGGCGAACCGCGAGGCGGAGGCGGCCGCGGTGCTGGGGCTCGCGGTGGAGCAGGCGTCCCGGCTCGGGGATCAGGGGTACGAGACGCACCTCATCGCGCAGCTGTTGCTGGGGTTCATCCTGGCTGAGCTGGGGCGCATCGAGGAGGCCGCGCAGGCGCTGGGGGAGGCCATAGGGCGGTGCGAGGCGCGGAGCGACATGCTCCACCTCGGCGCGGCGCTGAGCAACCGGGGGCTGGTCCACGCTTACCTGGGGGATCGGGGCGCGATGATCGCCGACTTCGAGCGGACGATGGCGCTGGGGCGGGAGCTGGGCCAGCCGGCGCTCGAGCTGACCGGGCGCTACAACCTGGCAGAGTGCCTGTTCCTGATGGGGGATTTCGAGGCAGCGCCGCCCGAGCTGCGCGCGATCGAGGCGATCGTGTCGCGCTGCGGGGACCATCATCCGCCGGCCGCCGTGGCATTGCTCGGGGCGAGGGTGCGGCTGGTGCAAGGCGACGAGGCGGGAGCGCGCGAGATCGTGGCGAGGATCCGGTCGACGGAACAGGCGCTGTCGCCCTCGGAGGAGGTGTTCTGCGCGATGATCGATCTGGCCACGAGCGACGAGGTGGTCGGGGCCTGGGAGGCCCTCGAGGCGCGCTCGGCGTGCTGCTCGGTGGGCCAGGAGCGCGTGGAGGTGCTGGAGGCGAGAGGGCTCTGGCTGCTGCGCCGAGGCCGGCGGGTGGAGGCGTTGACACAGCTGGAGCGCGCGATCACCGCGGCGTCCACGATCTCGACGGTGATGGGGTGCCGGCTGCGAGGCTGGATCTCCGAATTGCTGGGCTCGGCCACGGTGACGACCTCGAGCCGGCCTCATCACCCGACCTCGTCATCGCCTGTGTGCAACCAGTGAAGCGAGCGACGCATCTACTCGAAGGGCACCCGTCCGCGCTCGGGTGAAGGGGGTGATGCACCGCCTGCCGGTGCATGGCAGCGCCATCGTTCGGGGAAGGTGAGAGAGATGAGATTGGCCTGGTTCACGACGCTATCGGGTGCGCTGGTGCTGCTCTCGGGCTGCGCGCAGTTCGGTGAGGAGCAAGACGAGTCGCCGGGGTCGAAGGGCGAGCTGCTCCAGGAAGCGGCGGGCGCCCTCACAATCCAGAACGCGCTCAGCTTGAACGCGCTCAGCTTGAATGCGCTCAGCTTGAACGCCCTCAGCCTGAACGCGCTGAGCCTCGACGGGCTGAGCGCGCAGAATCTCCAGGCGCTGCGCGATCCTGGGACGGCAGGCCAGCTCTCTCGCCAGTTCCTCCACTACGCCGTGGGATGTGCGCTCGAGAGCGGGCAGTCCTTCACCCTGCCCTGGACCGACACCGACGGCGCCGTACGCCACGAGACCTACGCAGGGGAACTCGGGCTCATCGACAGCTGGAAGTCGCGACCGCTGAAGGTCGTCGAGCAGCGTTTGGTGTCCGCGTGCCTGGCAGCGAGGGTGAACCTGCACGGGGTGTCCGTCACGATCTCGATCCGCTCTCCACAGAAGGCGCTCAAGCTGAACCCGAGCAGCACCGAGCTGCAGGATTTTCCCCAGGTCGAGGGCGCCTTCTGGGGAAATCTGTTCGCTCCGACGCCGCAGCTCTTCGCCTGTCACAACAGCGCCACCATCGGCAACTCCCGCGCCTGGCAACGCGATTGCACCACGGGGTACCTGAACGAGGAGGGTGAGCTCGAGGCGTGCGGACCGATCCAGATCGTCGGCGCCTGCAGCGAGGTCTGCAAGAGCATCAAGCCGTCCGGTCAGTATTACCCCGAGTGCATGGAGCGCCCGGGCCAGGGGTCGTCGATGATCAAGGAGGTGATCACCACCGCGTTGCCCTGAGCGCGGGCTGCGACGCGAGAACACGAGGGGCGCAACGGCATCGGATGGAGCGCGGAGCTTTCGGACATGCGCACGACGACGAGGTGGTTGATCCTGGGTTGCACCGCGGCGCTCTCGGCTTGCGGTGCCGGCGCGGACGAGATCGCGGAGGACGAGCCCGGTGGGGTGACGGGTGCGCTGGAAGGGGATAACGCGCTCAGCGCGAACGCGCTCAGCCTGAACGCTCTGAGCTTGAATGCGCTCAGCTTGAATGCGCTGAGTCTGAACGCGCTCAGCGCGGAGAGCCTGCACGCGCTCCAGGACGCTGGTCCGACGGGCAGCCTGGCTCGGGAGCTGATGAAGTACCTGGTGAGCTGCGCGCTGGACGGCGGGCAGCGGCTGGTATTTTCGTGGCGAGATGCCGGCGGTGCGCCCCACGACGAGATGTACCCCGGGCGCCTCGGGCTCGCTCCGCACTGGGGCTCCGAGCCGCTCGGGAGGTCGAGCCAGGGGATGGTGTCCGCCTGTCTGGCGGCTCGGACCAACTTCTACGAGACGCCGGTGACCATCTCGATGCGCTCGTCCCGGGGGCCTCTCAAGACGACGCTCTGGAGTTCGGAGCTGCACGAGTACCCTCAGGTCGAAGGCGCGTTCTGGGGGAACCTGTTCGCCGAAGAGCCGTCGCTCCACGCGTGCTACCACACGTTGAACGTCGGCAACTCGCGCGCGCAGAAGCGGGACTGCGCGGCCGGCCACCAGGGGGCAGACGGCCAGATCGTGGAGTGCGGGCCCATCAAGATCGTGGGGCCGTGCGCGCTGGCCTGTCAGACGCTGACGCTCGGGCGCTACTACCCCGCGTGCCTGGAGCGACCCGGCCGTAGCATGGCCTTCACGCGTGACGTGATCACCACCGCCCTGCCCTGAGGCCGCATCGTCGGGGGGTGAGCGGAGCTTCCTGCGGGCAGGGGGAAGCGTGAGAAAGTTGGCCCAGCCTGGCTGGAGATGCAGAGTCGCCGCGATGCGGACGCGACCACTGTTCTTTCTCGCTGCGGCCGCGGTGCTCGCGGTGTTCACCGGGTGCGGGGGGTCGCAGCCGGCCCCAGCTCAGGCAGAGACGAAGCCTGCGGCGCAGACCGGCCCCACCGCGGATGCGCGCGCGGTGCCACCAGGACACGTGGCGCGCCAGTCGCTCGAGGAGGTGCTGGTGCAGGGTCCCCCCTGGCTGCTTCAGCGGGTGCCCATCGAAGAGGTGATCCGGAGCGGGAACTTCGTGGGCTGGAAGCTCCTCGCGCTGCCGGAGGCGTGGAGCGAGGCTCCTCTCAAGGCCGGGGACGTGGTGACCCGGGTGAACGGGCAAGCGCTGGAACGCCCCGATGACCTGTTCGCCGTCTGGAAGGGGCTGGCGAAGGCGAAGGAGATCCGGTTCTCCTACGAGCGCGATGGCAAGGAGGCCGAGGCCACGATCCCGGTGGACGGTGAGCCGACGCCGGAGGTCGTCAAGGTGATCGAGGAAGGCGGACCTCCCCCAGCGGCCCGCTCCGGGCGCCGGAAGGGCGTGACGGTGATCGAGGAGGATCGGGGGACTGGCGCCGAAGACGAGAGCGGCAGGTAGCCGCTCGGAACGACGAGGGCGGCAGAGCGCCGCCCGTGATGGTGGGGCTCAGCGCTGGGCGGCGAGGCCGAAGATGGCCGTCGTGGTACCGATGCGCATCTGCGAGCCGCCACCCAGATCCGAGCGCATCCACTCACCGAACGCGTAGATCGACCGCAGGCCCGTGGCGTCGCGGAGACTCTCGGAGCCGCTGGAATCCAGCCAGCTCAGCGAGAACATGCCGCCGAGCGCGAGGTGAGTACCGAGGCTCGCACCACGACCCGCGAGGCCATCGCGAACGGAGGTGTCTTGCCCGGAAGAGGAACCCCACAGCCCGTACCCGAGGCCGAACTTGATGTAGGGCACGAGAGGGATGTTGACCTCGCGCATCAGGACGTCGGCGCGGAGGACCGCCGAGAGGTACATCGGCATGATCCAGAGGGACGTGTCCTGGCCCGACTCCTCTTCGGTCCCCGTGACCCGCGCCTTGGTGCTGACCGAGGTGTACCCCCATCCCAGCCCGGGGCCGACGACGCCGAGATAAGGAATCCGGAAGAAGAGCCAGTCCACCTCCGCTCCGAAATAGAACTGAGGCTTGGGGTTGAATGCGTCCGCGTACGGCGTCGCAGAGCCCTCGAACTCGTCGTCGATTGCAGGCCAGTAAGGTCCGAAGCGCGCCTCGAATGTGAACCGGGTCCAGTCGAAGAAACGACTCTCCTCAGCCTTGCGGTTGGCTCGCCGCCACTCACCCCCGAAGCGACTCTTCGAAGAATACTGAGCAGAGGCGACACCAGCCGATAGAACGATGACTCCACTGAGAACAAAGCACGTCGCGAGACGGCCGACACGGCTCATTGAGTGTGCTCCCTGCGGCCACGACGTCGCAAGCGTCGTAGACCAAACGTCAGACCAGCCACCCCCACGATACCTACAGACGTCCCGACGCCATAGCTCGTGACGGGGCCCTGCATGCTGCAAAAACCGCCACCCGCCTGGCCGCCAGCAGCGCGGTAGAGTTTGTAGAAGTCATCGACGGGCAGCGGCGTCACGCAGACGGGCTCCGACAGGACGCCCACATTGCCGAGCCGGTCGTAGCTCGCCACGAAGACGCGGTAGCAGCTCCCGTTGACGGCCGGTTGCGCTTCGGCGCTGCTCCTGCTGACCGTGGAGCCACACCGGAACGACGCGGGCACATCGTCGGGGACGCGCTGGCCAGGGACCAGGATGGAGGAGGTACACGACCCCGTGTCTGCGCAGACGGAGCCGTTCGTTCCCGAGCCCGACGTACCGCCATCGCCACCACTGCCGCTGCTCGTCCCACCGTCTCCACCCGACCCTCCTGCGCCCGCAGCCCCGCCTGCGCCCGCGTCCCCGCCTGCACCTGCCGCCCCGGAAGCTGCGCCGCTCCCTCCGTCTCCCCCCGCGCCGCCAGAACTCGCGCCGCCGGTCCCCGTGGCGCCTGCGCTCCTGCCGTCGTCGCAGAAGAAGTAGAACCCGCGACGATCCAGCTCGTTGGTCTGCGTCTTGTACTCGAGGACGATGCGCTCATCGCCGACGCTCCCCTGGATGTCCGTGGGGGGTAGCGGGCCGAGGACGTCGACCGAGGTGTTCGACCAGACCGCGGCTTTGGCCGCAGTCACATCCTCGGATCCCTTGTATCGCAGGAAGTAGATGTTCGCCTTCCGCGGCTCGGTGTTGCTGGTGTTGTCGGCCGTGCAGCTGTCCGGGTCCTGGTTGCCGAACAGCTTCGCCACGATGTCCTTCGCTTTCAGATTGACCGTGGTGACGCGCAGGAGGCTCCCGAAGCTGGCGATCTCCCGGCAACGGGCGGTCGCGGAGGATCTCTCGGTGCCGAGCTTGCAGTCGATGGAGGCCTCGTTGGCGACCCAGATGCCGAGCGTCTCGCCCGCCTCGAGGCCACCCATCTCCACGACGAACTCGAAGTCGTTCGAGTTGATGCAGTCATCGTAGCTGATGAAGTTCTGTTCCCCGGGCTCGCGCCGCTGGGTGTACGAGCGCTTGACCTGCCGTTCGCGGATCGTCGTCTGCGCCTCCGCCGTGACGGCCAGGCCGGTCGTCACGGCCATTGCAACCGCAGCGACACACAGCCGTCGAAGACTCATCCGCGTTCGTTGCCTCCCCCCTCCGAACTGACCGATGACGCTCATGGTCGGCCAGTTTCAGCACACATCGTGCCAGACAGCAAACCTCTTCCACCCGCTGGCGGAGGCGCCAGAACGCGCACGATCGGGCGCTGACGGCATGGCGCAGAGAGCCCCCGGAGCACGCTCGATGTTGCCAAGTTGGCACGGGCAGTTCGTCCCCCGAGTCGGTCCGCTCGTCCCTCCTGGCCCCCCCTCCGGAGGGTCCCCTCCACGACCGCTCCCCCCTCACCCGGGTCGCGGTTGCCGCAGAGCGTCGAGCGCGCTGGTCCTCCAGGCTACCTCGGCGACTTCACTGCGACATTGACTGGGCAACCGTCCGCTCTCGGGGGGTGAAGTTCATCGAAACTCGACTAGGTTGTCACGTTTCCGTGACTGCCCGGCCCGACTCGACCCCCTCTCCCGCCACCGGCGTCAGCCGCTCTGGACAGGTCCATCCGCGCGTGTCCATCCCAGCGAGAGCGCCGGAGCGTCCCGTACAGCAAGCGGAGGCGCTGGGGCTCCGTCTCACCGCCGTCGAACTCGAGCGCAGCGCGCTGCTGTTCGCGCTGCTCTTCCTGGCAGCCCTGTTGCTCGTCGTGGGCCGGACGGCGCGCGACGCCCTCTTCCTGACGCGCTTCCCGGTGACGTGGATCGGCCCCATGTGGATCGCTTACGGGGTCGTGTCCTGCGTGGTGAGCCTGGTGTATGCGGCCATCGCGCCACGGCTGCCGAGGGCCAAGTTCACCATCGGCTTCGCCCTCTTCAGCGCGTGTACCTATGTGATCCTGCGGATCCTCATCGGCCACGAGGTCCGCGCGGCATACGTGATCTTCAACGTCTGGTCGGAGATCATCGCCAACTTCGTCACCGTGCTCGTCTGGGGGATCGCCCAGGATCTGCATGATACGAGGAGCGCCAAGCGCCTCTTCGGGCTCATCGGTGTGGGCAGGATCGCGGGAACGGTCGCCTGTGGCTTCGGTGCAGGGGCCGCGGTGTCCTTCATGGGTACCGAGAACCTGATCTTCATTCTGGTCGCGGCGCTGTTCGCCGTCGCGGCGCTCACCTACGTGCTCGCCACCCGTCACCCGGCCCCCGTCCAGCACCCCGATCGGGCCATCGAGGAGCGGCTGTTCGACACCCCGGTCTGGCGCTCACGCTACGCGCTCACCGTCGCCCTGTTCACGCTGCTCCTCTTCGCCGTGCTCACGATCGGCGACTACCAGTTCAAGGCCATCGCGACCGTCGCCTACCCGGAGCGAGACCGGCTGGCGAGCTTCATGGGCTTCTTCTATGGCGCCGTGGGTGCGCTCAGCCTCGCCGTGCAGCTCCTGATGCCACGGCTGCTCTCACGGTACGGGGTGCTGGGTGGGATCGTGGCCATGCCCGCCGCGTTCATCACCGCCACGGGTGCGCTGTTCCTGTCCCCCTCCCTCGCGATCGCCTCGGTGCTCAAGGCGAGCGATCACGGGCTGCAGTTCACCGTGCACGATACGGCGACGCAG
This sequence comes from Chondromyces crocatus, assembly GCF_001189295.1. Classification (NCBI taxonomy): domain Bacteria; kingdom Pseudomonadati; phylum Myxococcota; order Polyangiales; family Polyangiaceae; genus Chondromyces; species Chondromyces crocatus. The sequence continues at coordinate 4,771,630 of NZ_CP012159.1, read as the reverse complement.
CTCTTGCTGTTCCCCTTTCCCCAGGCGCTGCGCGAGCGGGTGCGCACCCTCGCGTCGGCGGTGGCCAAGCCCGTCGGTTGCGGTGTCGGCGCGACCCTGCTGATCGTGGTCAGCGCCTCGACGGGGACGGCGGATGGCGGGGAAGCGCTCATTCACGACGCCGCGCGGCTCGGCTTGTACTCGTTGCCTCTGGGCCTCGTCGTCATCGGGCTCACGCCTCGGCTGCGTCAGGGGTACATCGAAGCCATGCGCCGCACCCTGGTCCGACGCGGGATCGGGAGCGAGGACGTGGTGGTCGGACCGCAGACCCGGGCGATCTTCGAGGAGGCGCTCTTCGGCGACGATGCTCCGCAGGTGCTGTTCGCGATCGATCAGCTCCGCTCGCTTTCGCCCGAGATCCTTCAGAGCGCGGCGCCGAGACTCACACGACATCGATCCGCGCGCGTGCGTGCGACCGCGCTGCGCCTGCTGGTCGAGGTCGGTGGGGTGGAGGGCGCCCCCGAGCTCGCACGCCGAGCGCTGCGGGATCCGAGCGAGCTGGTGAGGGTCGCAGGCGTGGAGGTGCTCTCGGAGCTGCTCCGCGAGGACGCGCACGAGGAGCTGTGTCGTCTGTCCAAGGAGGGCGACGACGCGACCCAGGCCGCGGCGATCGCCGCCTTGATGCGCCACGGGGGCCTGGACGGGATGCTCGACGGGGCGCCCAGGCTGCGAGAGCTGCTCGACAGCGCCGACGCGAAGAACCGCATCGCCGCGGCGCGCGCGCTGGGGATGGTCGGGCAACAGTCGCTGCAACGGGCGCTGGCGCGGCTGATCGCGGATACGGATCCCGAGGTGCGGCGCGAGGCGGTGAAGGCGGCCTGCACGGTGGCAGATCCGCGGCTGATCCCGCTGCTCGTCGGGGCGCTGGCGGATCGAGGGCTCTCACGGGTGGCCGGGAGAGCGCTGTCGGTGATCGGTCAGCCAGCGATACCGGAACTCACGGCGCGCCTCGCCGATCCAGCGACGCCGCGCGAGGCGAGGAAGATGATGCCGCGCATCCTCGCAGCCTCGGCGCATCTGGACGCGCTCGATGGACTGGTGGGGTGCATCGACGAGCCGGACGAGGGCGTACGGCAGAAGATCCTGGCCTCGGCGTCACGGCTCCGGCTCACCCTCCAGGCGCCGGCCGTGGACAAGCGCGAGGTGCTGGCGTGGGTCACGAGGGAGCTGGACGAGCACGAACACACCCGCGATCGCTACCTCGCAGCGCGGCCGGTCATCGCAGGTCCCTTGCTGGATCAGCACCTGCTGCGGCGCCTGCGCCAGGGGCTGATCCGTGCGCTCCGGGTCTGCGAGCTGGGCTATCCCCGCGAGGAGATCGCGCTGGCGCGGACCCATGTCCTCGGCGCAGACCCGGCCCTCCGAGCCAATGCGCTCGAGGTCCTCGATGCGCTGCTCGAGCGGCCGCTGTTCGAGCGGTTGAGCCGGCTGCTGGAGGGGCTGGTCGAGCTGCGCGCGGGAGGGTTCGTGCTGACGAAGGCACGGAACGGAGCCGCCGGAGGCTCGCCCTCGGGACAGCAGGCGGAGGCTCAGCGCCGCGAGGCGGCTGTATGGGTGCGAGGAGAACTCGCGCGAGGGCAGCCCTACAGCGCAGCGCTCGTACTCGATGCGGCGGCCCGCCACGGATTGATGATCGTCGCCGAGAGCGCGCTCTCGGCCACCTCGCACGCAGATCCGCTGGTGCGAGAGGCCGCAGCCATCGCCGTGGCGGCCCTGTCTCCCGAGGGGGCGCGCGAGCGCCTCACGGCGCTGAGCCACGATGAGGATCCCGTCGTGGCGCGCTATGCACACTACTGGCTCGAGACCGGCCGCGTCGGGCTCGACGAGGACGACACCATGTACACGACCATCGAGAAGATCCTGTTCCTCCAGCGGGTCCCCCTCTTCGCTGGCGTCGCCGGGGACGATCTGGTGGCGCTCGCCCGCGGGTCGATCGTGGTGTCGCTACGGAAGGGTGACGTCATCTTCCGCGAGGGGGAGTCCGGAGGATCCCTGTACCTGATCATCGCCGGGGCCGTGGCCCTCTCCACGCAGGGACGCGAACTCGCCCACCTCGGCAACCGGGACGTGTTCGGTGAGATGTCGATCCTCGACCGCGATCCGCGCACGGCGACGGCGACGGTGACGGAGGACGCCGAGCTGCTGCGGGTGTCGGCGGAGGATTTCCACGAGGCGATCCACGACACGGTGGAGATCGCGGAGGCGGTGATCCGGGTGCTGAACCGACGGCTGAGGGATGCAGATCGCTTGCTGGCCGAGGCGCGTCCGACGCCCGCGCTGCCCGAGGGGCAGGCGCCCGGTTCGACGATGGCGCCGCGCGCCGGTCGAGAGGACGAGCGCTCCGTGGCGACGTCGCTCGACGAGAGCGACGACATCGAGTGAGTGCCCGTCAACGCACGAGCTGGACCTCGACCAGGCCTGCGGTGAGTTCCTCGCGCAGGACAACCTCGTAGCGGCTCTGGTCGAGGTATCCGGCCCGGAGCACGAGGAGGATGGCCCTCGCGCGCTCATCCGCGGCCTGAGCGCTGAGCCCCCGCGTCCCGATGCCGATGCTGACCTGCTCGAACCGGGGGTTCGCGCGCATGGTCGCCGCGATCTCTTCGAGCGCAGCGCGCCCCTCGCGCGTGAGCTCGGCGCCCTGAAAGACGCGGGGGACGTCGAGCTTGAAGCGATCCCCTTCGAGGCGAGCGTGGGTGGGGCAGCCGGCAGGGGCCGGGCCGGGCTCGCGGGGGCAGCCATCGAGCGGGTCGGGGATGCCGTCGTTGTCACCATCCGGGCAGCCATTCGCGCGCGGATCGGGGTGCTTCACGCCAGGAAGATCGCGGCAGGCGTCTTCGTCGTCGGGCACGTCGTCCGTGTCTTGATCCCGCACCGGACAACCGCGGGAGGTGGGATCGGGGCGGTCGGGGCCCGCCTCGCCAGGACACGCGTCTTCCTCGTCGCGGATCCCGTCGAAGTCGCGATCGGGCGGACCAGCTGGCTTTGCAGGCGGCTTGCTGGAAGAAGCCCCGCCCACGAAGGCGACCGTGAAAAGCCCACGTAGCTCGCCGGAGCCGGCCGCGTTTCCGAAGACCGGCCCACCGGCGAGACCGAGGCGAGCGGGTCCGAGCGTGAGTCGCATGGCAGCGAGCGCCTCGACGGCGACCTGGAGCTGATGGCTCTGGTCCGGTCGCTCATCCATGAGCAGCACGAGGGAGGGCTCGACCCCCAGCGAGAATGCCCGCACCGGGAAGACGTGCGCGGCGAACGAGGCCGCGGCGCGGTCGCCATCGCGGCGCGCAAAGATGCCTGGCGCCACGTTGATCGTTGCGCCGTAAGCAAACGAGCCGATCTCGCCGGCCGCGCCGACATTCAGCTCGCCACGCAGACGGCGATCGGACAGGTACGCGTCCTGGGAGCCGACGGGCGCCCACACCCGACCGCCGACGAGGAGGTCGAACGCCTGGGTGTCGATGACGCGCGCGTGGACGCCGAAGCGGGGATCACCGACCCCGAACGCGCCGTTCGCCGGCTGGATCGGCTGCCCTGCATACTGGATCGGACGCTCTCCATCCCCCGTGACGTAAACCCCGACCGGGATGCTCAGCTCGAGCGACACCACTCCGCCGGGCGTGACGGACGCGCCAACCCGGGTGATCACGGCGTGCCGCACGGGATCGCCGAGGTCGATCTTCCCCCCCTCGGCATCCACCCCCACGGCACGGACGGGCCTCGATGCGTATTCCAGCCCGAGGACGGCCGCGACCTCCACGGCGTCACCGGTCGGGGTATGCGGCCCCTCGGCGCGGACAAAATGACTCTCGGGCGACGCGGGCTGGAGGAGATCGACGCGCACGCCCTCCTGGACCGGCGCCGCGCTCGCGACGCCCGGTGACAGGACCGGCAACAGGGCCGCCATCAGGATAGACGCCGAGAGCCAGGAGCAGAACGACCGCATGAAGCGGTCACCTTACAGCGACGCCCCCAGGTGGCGGAAGTGTCGGCGAGCCTCACGGCGTCGAGCGAAGGAGCCTTCGCTTTTCGGGCGGAGGAGACCGGGAACGCTCCTTGCACAGCGAATGAGCAGGCTCGTCGCAATGAGGCTCACTCACGCTGGCATTCCACCGGAGAAGGACCCATCATGACCCTGATGTTGCCCCTCGCTCGCATCTTCTGCGTCCTCGGCGCTACCGCCGTTTTTGCCCTCGGCGCGGCTGGGGCGCACGCACAGGCGCTGCCTCCCGGCTACGCCAACGACACGCCCGACGTGACGGGTGAGACCGGTGATTCACAGGCCTTTGTGGCACAGCCGGCCCAGGATGCGCTGGGCGACGAGTACTACGAAGACGCCGACCCGAGCGCGCTGGCGGAATTCGAGGAGCCCCTGGCGGATCACGGGACGTGGGTCAGCGACGAGACGTACGGCACGGTGTGGGTCCCCTCGGCGGCGGAAGTCGGTCCCGACTTCGCCCCTTATCAGACGGCAGGGCGCTGGGCCCTCTCCGACGAGGGCGACTGGATGTGGGTCAGCGATTACGACTGGGGGTACATCCCGTTCCATTACGGCCGCTGGACCTGGTCGGGGGGCTACGGCTGGGTGTGGATCCCGGGCCGGGTTTACGCGCCGGCCTGGGTCGTATGGCGAACGGGCGACTACGGGTACATCGGCTGGGCCCCGATGCCCCCGACCTTCTACTGGTCCAGCGGCGTCGCCGTGCGGCTCTGGGGCGTGCCGAGGGCGGCCTACGTCTTCTGCCCGACGAGCTACGTCTTTCACCGCCACGTGACGACCTATGTCGTTCGCGATCGCGCGGTGGTGCAGCGCGTCGCGGCGCACACCCGACCGTACCGCCCGGCGGCGGCAGCGTCGCGACCGGGGCGCCCTGGCCAGTCGGGCGGGAGCGCGCGACCCGGGTCCTATCGTCCCGCGTCCCCCTCCCTCGCGGACGCCCGGATCGCTGCCAAGTCGGCACCGAAGGCGGCGACCAGGCCCGACCCGCGCGCCCTCGGCTTCGCTCGCAAGAGCACCACGCCGCAAGCGCGCGCCATGACGACGCCGTCGCGGAACCAGCCCGGCATGCAACTCCCCCAGCGTGGCACCGACGCCCGCGACTCCTTGGGGCGCCTCCCGCAGCGCGACCGCGGCAACCTCCCGCGGCCGGGGGGCGACGCCCGCCAACCCATCCAGGGCCCGCAGCGCATCACGCCGCAGACCAACCCTGGCCGCCAGGGACCGCAGCGCGTCACCCCGCAGACCAACCCTGGCCAGCAGGGCCCGCAGCGCATCACCCCGCCGGGCCGGAGCAGCGGCGCCAGCGCGCCCTTCACGCGGCAGCCCGAGCTGTCGGGCAGCACCGGCCGCGCGCCGCGCGCGCCGTCGCCCGTGATGCGCACGCCCAGCTCTCGAAGCACGATGCCTGCCCCCGCGCAGCGTACGCCTTCCGTTCGGCAGCCCAGCTTCCAGCAGTCACCGAGAGCGACGCCCTCGCCGCGGGTCTCACCGTCCACGCGGGTCTCGCCGTCCACGCGCATGTCCTCTCCGTCCCCCCGCGTGTCCTCTCCGTCCAGGAGCTCGGCGCCCAAAGCCGTCTCGGCCCCCAAGGCGACCCGGAGCGCGCCGAAGCCTTCGACGAACATCCGTCGGAGGTAGCTCTGGCCCGAATCCTGCTTTAAACCTGGATACCCTGGATGCGAGGAGCAGATCCCATGGCTTTCTCTACCGACTCTGTGAAGCGACGTTCACTCGGACGCTGGACCTCCCTTCTCGCCCTTGCCACGTCGTCCCTGTGTCTCGGCGGCTGTCTCATCATCGAGAACGACAGCGGTGGGACCTGGGATGACGGCGGCTACGTCGAGCCTCCGCCCCCTCCCCCCGCGCAGCCAATGCTGGTGAGCATCCAGACCGATGCCACCGTCAGCGCCGAGCCTGGTGAGGGGGTCGGGATCTTCGTCGAGTATGCCAGCGAGGGCGAGTGGCGCATCTGGACCACCTGCGACACCAACTACTCCGACATCGCCTGCCGTTTTGACATCTTCGCCTCGGTCGACGTCGACTCCGAACTCCACGAGTTCAGCGGCGTGAGTCTCGAAGGGCGCGACCAGGCCACCCTCTACGAAGAAGGTGTGGTCTACCTGAGCGCGTCCACGGCGTCCGACATCGACGAGATGCGGCTCGTCACCACGCCCGGCGCCATCGTGCGCCTGGAGGTGTACCTCGATGACGTGGCCCAGTCCCGGTACGTCTACTGGCAGGGCGATGGGGTCCTGCACCAGGGCGCGCCATCCAACCCCGTCGACTTCGAGCCGACCTCGCCCTGACCGGACCGACGGTCCTCCTCCCGCGCGAGACCTCAGCGCCGAGGGCTCGCGACGGGAATGCCATCCTGGCAGTCCTCCTCTGTCGTAACGCTCACCCCCCCTGCGGGCGGCCCCCCCTGCGGGCGGCCCCCCCTGTTGCTGGCTCACCTCAAGGGGTGGGCGTCGCAGCGACCGGACGACCTTCCGCGTCCCAGAAGACGGGCTCGCCAAGACCCAGGCTCTGGAGCTGAGGCTCGATCTGGACCCGAGGTCCCACGACCAGCACGACCGCAGATTTCGGATCGACCGCCGATGACAGCTCGGCGAGCTGCGCAAGCGTCGACTTCTGCCTGGCTTCGGTCGCCCTCACGTCATGGGCCGGAGGTAGCCCCAGCAACGAGAGCATCGAAAGCCGCTGCGCAGTCCGGCTCGTCGTCTCGTAGATCTCCACGAGATCAGCGCGGTCCTTGGCCCGGACCTTCGAGAACTCCTCCGGGGTCAGCCCCGCGTCGGCCATCTTCGTCAGCTCACCGAGCATCTCCTTCAGTGCCGGCCCGGTGGCCTCGGCGACCACTGCCGCCTTGGCGACGAACGCGCCCCGCCCTCGCGTCTCGGTGAACGCCGAGTTCGCGCCGTAGGTCCACCCCTTCTCTTCTCGGAGGTTCTGATTCAAGCGCGACGTGAACGACCCTCCGAGCGCGGAGTTGATCAGATCGAGCAGCGGCGCCCGCGAGTCGCTGGCAGCGACACCATCGCGGAGCACCATGATCACCGACTGAGGCGCCTCGGCGCGATCGACCAGGAGCAGACGCGGCGGCTTCCACGAGCCGTTCGTGGCAGGCACGACCTCCGACGGCGGCGCCTTCTTGGGTGCCTTCCACCCGCGCAGGTCACGCTCGACGAGCTTCAGCACCTCGTCCTTCGTGATGTCGCCCGTCACGACCAGGGTCGCTCGATCGGGGCGCCACACGGACTGATAGAAGGCCTTCACGTCGGCGAGCTTGATCTTCTGCGCATCTGCAAGCAGGCCATCGGAGGGATGCCCGTAGGGCGACCCGGGACCGTACAGAGCAGCGCTCGACACCACCCGCGCCACCTGTGCCGGGTCATCCCCACGCTTGCGAAGACCGTTCTGCCAGAGATCGCTGACGCGCTTCCACTCCTTGGCATCGAACCGAGGGCGCACGACGACGTCGGCGAGGATCGAGAACGCGGGCTCGACGTTCTTCTTCAGCACGGTGAGAGACGCGACACTCCCATCCGTGCGCGCCGAGAGGCTCAGCGTGGCACCGAGGTCCTTGACTGCGCTCGAGAGCTCGACGGCGTCCCGCTTGCCAGCCCCCTCGTCCATCATGTCGGCTGTGATGTAGGACAGCCCCGCTCCACCAGCCGGATCCGATGACGCTCCATACGGGATCACCAGCGAAACCGAGACCAGGGGCAAAGCGTGACGCTCGAGGAGCCACACCTTCATCCCGTTTGCAGCCTCGAACACCACCGGAGGAGGCGGGTTGAACTCCTTGGGGGAGCCCAGCTCGGGCATGGGGCCGAGCAGATCGGGGGCTGAACCCACGTCGGCCTTGGGACGTTCCGTGGTCGGAGGCGTCTCGGGATGCTGCGCCGAGGTCCCGTTCGTCGGTGGCGTGCTCCCACACCCCACCAGCGCCCCGAGCATCCCGGCGCAGAGCGCAGCGCGCAGCGTCGTCCGTCGGCTCATCACTTTCCCTCCTTGCTCTGCCCGGCGGGCACGATGTGCAAGATCACGCGAGCATCGGGCGCCAACACCGACCTGGCCACCCGCTGCAACGACTGCGAAGTCACGGCGCGGTATCGCCCCAGGTCCCGCTCTGCGTAACCGGGATCGCCGCGGAACGTCTCGTACTGGTTGAGGATCATCGCGCGCGCCATCGTCGACTCCAGCCGGGAGACGAACATGGTCTCGAACTGGTTCCGGGCGCGATCCAGCTCCCTCTGCTGGACGGTGGCCGTCCTGATCTTCTCGAGCTCCGCGTCGATGGCCGCCTCCAGCTGCGTCAGCTCGACACCTGGTCGCGCGATGGCCTCGACGACGAAACGCGATCCCAGCTCGCCAGACTGCTGCGAGACGGAGATCTCCTGCGCCAGCGGCTTGTCATAGACGAGCGCCTTGTAGAGCCGACTGGCCTTCCCCTCTTCGAGGATGGCCGCGAGCAGGTCGAGATCGGCGTCGCCCTCCGCGTAGTGCGCGGGGCTGTGCCACGCCATGATCACCTTCGGGAGCTGCACGTTGTCCGTGAGCGTCTCTCGCACCACCTTCTTCAGGGCAACGGCAGAGGCGGCAGGAGCAGCCGGGACCTGCCCAGCGGGGATGATCCCGAAGTACTTCTCGATCATCGCGCGTGTCGCGGCAGGATCGATGTCGCCCGCGACGACGAGGGAGGCGTTGTTGGGGACGTACCAGCTCCGGAAGAAGCTGGTGACGTCCTGCACCGTGGCGGCCTGCAGATCTTCGTGCGAACCGATGACGGGGTGATGGTACGGGTGGCCGGGCGGATACATCAGCTCTGGCAGACGGAGTTCAGCTTTCCCGTAGGGCGTGTTCTCGACACTCTGGCGCCGCTCATTCCTGACCACGTCACGCTGTGCGTCGAGCTTGGGCAGGTCCATGTCGTCAGCGAGGGACGAGAACCGATCCGCCTCCATCCAGAGCAGGAGCGGCAGGGCGTGCGTCGGCGCGACCTCGAAGTAGTCGGTGCGGTCCTCGCTGGTCCAGGCGTTGTTCCACCCCCCCTGGGCTTCCATCCAGGCGTCGAACTTCTTGGTGGGGACGCGGTGCGTGCCCATGAACATGAGGTGCTCGAACAGGTGGGCGAACCCCGTCCGCTTCGGCGCCTCGTGGCGCGAGCCGACCTTCACCATCACGTTCACCGCGACGAGTGGCAGCGTGTGGTCCTCGTGGAGAATGACCGTGAGACCGTTCGGCAAGGTGTAGCGGGTGAAGGGCACATCGAGCCGGGACGGCGGAGCCGGTGCCGGTGCCGGCGTTTCGGCTCTGGCAGAGCAAGGCGCGGAGAGCATGCCGGCGGAGAGCCCGGCAAGCCCAGCGAGGGCGCCAGCGAGAAGCGCACGGAGACGCCTGGAGACATGCATGGGCGCGAGCGTTGCCACGCTCTCCGGGGAATGCAAGCAGACAGCGTCGTTCTCGGCTTCGATCGCTCAGTCGGTCGGTACGCGCCGCGCCAGAAACACCCCAGGGAGAGACGCGGCGAAGGCGAGAAGGAAGAACACCGTGAACCCCACGCGCTCCGCGAGGAAACCACTCACGCTCCCGATCCCGGTCATGGGAAGCGACATGAGCGCGCTCGCGACGGCGAAGTGCGACGCCTTGAACTCACCCGTGCAGCGACGCATCAGGAACACCATCAGCGCGGCCGTCCCGATGCCCGCCGCGATCTGCTCGACGATGACGATCGCGCTCACGGCGGGCAGCGAAGGGCGGAGCCACGCGAGCAGCGCGTACAGCGGGATCGCGAGGCTCTGCACCACGGTGATGGGGAGCAGGGTCCGCGCGAGCCCCCAGCGCGACACCACCACCGCCCCCAGCATCGAACCGCCGATGGAGGCGACGATGCTCGGCGTGTTCAACAGCCCACGCGCCGTGAGATCCAGCCCCAGCCACCGAAGGAACGGCGTGGACACCGAGAACATCATCGCGTCCCCTGCCCGGAACAGCACGATGAAGGCCAGCACGGCGCCGATCGACGGCTGCTCGAGGAACGACTTCAGCGCCGCGAAGTAGCTGGGCCGCGTCGCCGAAGGAACGATCACCGGGCGCGGGAGCAAGAACGCATGAATCACGGCGAGCAGCGCGAGCAGCGCGCCCGCCGCGAGGAAGGCCGCTCGCCATGAGGTGCTCGCCGCGAACGTCACCAGCACGCTGCCGCCCACGAGCAGCGCTCCTCGATAGGCCCCCACCCGCAGCCCGGTCAGCTTCGTCTGCGCGTCCTTGTCGAGCGCCTGGAGGTAGAAGCCGTCGACGGCGATGTCGTGGGTCGCCGCGAGCAAGGCGATCACCACGAACCCCGTGGCCACCATCTCCAGCGCGCCTTCCCCGGCAGGCCAGGCGAGGGCGAGCACCCCCAGCCCCATCAGGACCTCGGTCGCGAGCAGCCACGTCCTCCGCGCCCCGTAAAGGTCCAGGAAGGGGCTCCACAGAAACTTGCTGTTCCACGCCAGCCCGTACAGGGACAGGAGCCCGATGGCCCCGGTGCTCGCGTTGGCGTGGGTGAAGAACTCGGACGCGAATTTGTGGAGCAGCGCGTAAGGCAGCCCCTCAGCGAAGTACGTGGACAGCACCCAGGGGACGGCCGCCCCTGCCGCCACCAGCCCCGCCTGCCCCGCCCCTGGTGCCTTCTCCTCCTGCCCCGGACTCCCGGGCGTGCCCTCGTCCACGGGCTCCGACGTCCCCTGGCTCGAGCCGCCCCTCACCGCCCCACCGCCCTCGGCCCCGTGGGCGGCACCCGCGCTGGCCGGCTCCCCGCCCGACATGCCCACGGTCCCTCGAGATACAGCGGCGACCACGCCGCCACCCTTACACGACCTCCCCCTGAACCGACCAACTTCCGAGGAGGTATGGAAATGGGCAGGCAACTGGTTTAACGGTGGAACCCCATGCGTTGGGTGCAGAGCGCGCGATCGATCCCCGTCCGTCGGGAGAACCAATGAACGAGTACACCCGACGGGAGGAGGTGCGGGCCACCTTCATCGCCTCCGCCATCCTCGTGCTCTGCATCGCGCTCGCGGTGTTCCGCCTGGTCCGCGTGGAGGGGCGCCTCGTCCCCGACCCGAACGCCCAGCGGCAAGCACAGGAATCCGAGGCCCGCTTGGGCACGGCGACCCGCTGTGCGGCGGCGGCGACCCAGGTCACGGACGCGGTGAAGTACTTCGGGAAACTCGCCGAGCAGATGAAGTTCGGCGCGCCGCCGGCTCCCGAGGAGCCTCGCCCACGGCGCGGAGCCCTCCCCCGACCGCCGGCTCCCCCCCCGCTCGCTCCCTGGAGCGGCCCCGCCGACCAGCTCCACAAGCAGTCCAAGATCATCAACGGCTGCCGCGAGCACATCCTGGCTGGCCTCGGTGAACCTCGGCCCGAACTCGACGCCACCTGGAAGACCTTCGCTGCCGTGGAGGCCCTCACCCCGCCTCCACCCAACGACCGAGCGACCGAGGACAAATCGGCCCGTCGCCTCCACGACGTGGTGAAGGGCCTGTTCCAGGCCGATGCCCTCCAGCCGCTCGTCAAGGCGACGGCCGAGGTCGAGACCCGCACCCGATCCGACATGGAGCGTGACAAGGCCCGCGCGGCCACGGCGATGGTGCGGGAACCGCTGCCCGAAGGGCTCTTCAGCCGGCGCACGGCCGTCAGCCTCGGCGTGGGCCTCACCGTCATCGCGCTCCTCGTCAGCTACCTCAGCGTCCGCGTGGCCTCGATGCGCCGGCTCGGCACCCTGGTCCCCCTCCGTGACGCCGCGCGCACCGGCACCCCGGGCGCGCAGACCGCGATGATCCTCAAGGCCGCCGCCGCTCACAACGGGGGAGAGCCCGGCCTCGTCATCGGCTCGGCCGTGGGAGGCCTCCTCGCTGCCCTGCTCAAGCCCGCAGACGCCGACCTCTTCGTCGTCGGCGTGATGGCCGGCCTGCTCCTCGGCCTCGCCATCCAGTGGGCCATCCGCATCGCCATCGGCGCCCGGAAGTGGCGCGACCGCGCGGCCGAGCTGGCCGAGATCGAGAAGCCAGCGATTCCCATCGTGCTCGTCATGAGCGGTGTGAACCCCGGCCTGGAAGCCGAGTTCATCCAGTACCTGCGCTCCCTCTCCCCGGCGGACGCCGCCGGCGCGGTCGAGAAGCTCGCAGCTCAGGCCGAAGAGCGCATCCTCGCCTCCGCCGAGGCCCAGCGCACTGCCGCCCACGCGGCGGCGGCGGCCGCCGCCGGCCACCACAACTACCCCGTGTGAGCGGCCTCTACCGCCCTCTTGGAGCACGCGCTCCAGCATGAGGAGAACCCGAGGATCCCTCCCCCTGCCAGAAACTCGACCCCGAGCCGGAATCATGGAAAGGAGTGGGCGCATGGGAGAAGCTGCGACCCAGGTCAGGACGTCCGCGCCGGGGAGCCCCCTGCCCGTCCTCCGCGCCCCCTGGTCGCTGGCCAGATTCCGCCGCGCAGGTGCGCTCCTCTCCTTGCTCGGCCTCGGCTTGCTCTGGAGCCCCCCGGCCACCGCGCAGGACGCGGAGCCAGCGCAGGACGTCATCCCCGCCCTCTCCTCCCGCGTCGCCAACGCCGACCCCGAGCCGGTCCCGCTCTCCGAGCCCGCTGGCGCCGACACCTACGGCGACGAGGCCCCGAAGCGCCGCAAGGGCCCGCCCAAGCCACCGCGCCGTGGAGGCATCAACCCCTGCATGACGCCCGACCCGGGCTTCGGCGTCCACGATCGCTGGTCACGTGCGCCCTCGATGGGTCAGATGATCTCACCCCACAAGGGCGGGCTCACCAAGTCGGGTGGGTTCGACGTGATCATCCACTTCCACGGCCACGAAGCCGTCCGGAAGGAGTTCGTCAAGAGCGAGAACGGCATGGTGCTCGTGGGCATCGACCTCGGCATCGGCTCGGGCGCCTACGCCAACGCCTTCGCGTCACCTGGCACCTTCGAACGCTTGCTCACCAGCATCGAGACCGGCATGGCCAGCAAGACGGGCAAGAAGAACGCGCACATCCGCAAGCTGGCGCTGTCCGCGTGGAGCGCCGGCTACGGCGCCATCGAGCAGATCCTGCGCCAGCCCGCCGGCAAGAAGGTCGACTCGGTGATCCTCCTCGACTCGCTCCACGCTGGATACCTCGACGAGCAAGCGAAGTCGCTGAAGGTCGTCCAGATCGAGCCCTTCATCGAGTTCGCGCGCAGCGCCTCCGCCAAGAAAAAGTTCATGTTCCTCAGCCACTCGTCGATCATCCCGCCCGGGTATGCATCGACGACCGAGGTGGCCGACTTCATGATCAAACGGCTGTCTGGCAAGTCGAAGAAGGCGAACCGGCAGGATGTCCTCGGCCTCGACATGATCCGGCGCTACGACCGCGGCGACTTCCACGTCCGCGGGTACACCGGCGACGACAAGCCCGATCACTGCGCCCACCTCGGCCTCATGGCCGACATCGTGCGCGTCCATCTGCAGCCGCGGTGGAAGACCCCCAAGGGTCGCCGCTAGGGCTGCGTACGGCCTCGCCGCTCAGGCGTCGGGCATCTCCGCCAGGTTCATGCTGACGGTCACGAAGGTGCCGTAGCTCATGATCGTCAGCGAATCATCGTCGATGATGAGGATGCGCACGCAGCGCGCTGGAGCAGGTGTCATCAGATCCATGTACGGATCCGCCGCGTCGCTCTCGTTCGGCGGCAGTGCCCTCCGCAAGAAGCTATGAAGCTGGCTGCGATGACCGAGGATCAAGCTCGCCTGGGGAGTCGAAGGTCGACGGCCTGACCCGGGCTGCGCGAGCAGAGCGTTCCGGAACAACAGATGAGCTTCGGGCGCCACCAGCAGAACGGCCAGGTCCGTCACCTCGATCCCGTGCTCTGTACAGAAACGCTCCACCTTCGCGCACACGCCACTCTCCACGGTCTGGAAGAGCTGGAGTCGACGCCGCTGCCCCTCCGAGATGCCAGGCTCCCTCAGATACCTGTCGAGATTGCATCTCACGGTCTCATCGCACTCATTCATCATCTCGCTTGCCGCGCCCGTTGCGCCGGGTGGTGAGGCCATCGTGGCCTCGACGTCCTGCACACGGTTTCGCTCCCCCTGCCCTGGTCGTGATGCACGGATGTGGCCAACGAGGGATGCGCCCGCGGCGCTCAGCCACGACGCGCCGACGCCACCACCTGGTGGGAACACCAGGGAGAGCGACGGTGCGTCCGCAGCGCGCGGACCCAGCAGAAAGAGGAAAGCGACGAGAGAACTCAGGGCGTCGCGGGCGCGCCAGGGACCTGGAAGCGACCGATGAGCTCGGACTGCAGCACGGCGCGCTGAGTCGATCCAGGCGGCGCATTGGGCGGCAGGAACTGCGCCCCCAGCTTCTGCCGGATCTCCCCCTGGCTCGGTGCGAAGCCCGTGGGACTCCAGACGAGACTCCCCTTCCCCGAAGACTCGAAGCCATCCAGCGTCGTGGGCCGCTCCGTCGCACCGTCGGGCAGCTTCGCCAGCGCCTCCTCCGCATACTGACGGGTATCCACGCTGAACGACACGGCGCCGTTCGGCTCGATCTTCTCGATCTTGAACACCCGGTAGCGCAACACCGGGATCTTCGCGCCGGGCCACACGAACCGATCGGTCACCATCCACATCGCCCCCACGCCGACCGGCTTGTCTGGCAGCGCTGGCGTGAGCAACCCGATCACCTCGGCCAGCGAGTCCAGGATCGGGCGCAGCCCCTGCTCGGCCCCCTTGGAGAGTTCGATGGAGAGTTCACTGACCGCGTTGTTCGCCGCGAGCTGGTAGTGGATCTCGCTCCCTTTGAGGTTGCTGAACGCGTCGACCAGCTCCTTGGGCAGCCCACCCGGGCTCATCGATGCCGGCACCACCGACGTCAGCTTGGCGCGCATCGCCGTCCCGGAAGGCGCCTCGGCGGGAGCGGCATCTTTCTTCGGCTTGTCGGCCTTGAACGACAGACCGAAGTCGAGGGCGGGCAACCCCTGGCCACCGCCCATGCGCAGGCTGAGGATCACCGACGACTTCTGCTCGGCCTTGGCGTCGTGCTTGGGCGCGAGCGACACCCGCGGCTCGCTCCCTTCTCCGAGCATCTCGATCTTGAACGGCGTGCTCTTCGGCAGCGCCGCCTCCGCCGCGCCCGGCGCGAAGATCCCGTTCTCGGGCGGCCCTTGCCCCGCGGCGGCATTGGCCGTCGGAGCGGGACCACCCACCGTCGCAGCCGACGCGAGCGCCGCCCCCAGCCGCCCCGCGTTCACCGGCAGCCCGGCATCTTCCTCTGTCCCTGACTCGGCCGCCGGGGTCTCCGGCTTCTTCTTGTCGTCGCACCCGGCGAGAAGACCGAGCAGCGAAGCCACCACGACGGCCCCGGCGAAACGTCCGCGCATCCCGATCTGCATGGGCCCGCGGTGTAGCCCCGGACCTCACGCGCGGTCAACCGCGGTCAGCCCGCGGGGCGGTTGGCAGGCTCGAGGCTCCCGATGTACTCCAGCAGCTCCAGCGGCCGGAACGGCTTCGCATAGTACGCGGTCGCCCCGGCACGCTCTGCCCGCTCACGCGACTCCTTGTCGTCGAGCGCGCTGATGATGACGATCGGCAGCGCCTTCGTCGAAGGATCGCTGCGCAGCCGCCCGCAGACCTCGAAGCCGTCCATCGTGCCCGGCAGCATCAGATCGAGAAGCACCACATCGTACGGCTCCTTCAGGGCCAGCTCGATGGCTTCGGCTCCGGTGCGAACACCCGTGACCTCGTGGCCGCTGGCGCCAACCAGTGCCTCGATCATGCGCCGGATGGCGTCTTGATCTTCACAAAGCAAAATTCGCATGGTCGCGCGGCCGGAGGGTCGCACCCGCGACGGCGGACGGTCAAGGGGAACCTGTACCTCCCGGCGCACCAGCGCAGCCCACATCTCCTCCACCCCCTCCGGGCACTACGACGACGGAGAGGGAGGCTGGAGGGATCGCTCCCTGCTGCAATGCGCAACGCCACATCGCGCAGCGCGTGACCCGGTGAGGACACCGCACGCAGGGCGCCTGGCGCGACGCGACAATCACGCTCGACGCCCGGCCAGGAGCTCCCTCACGGCGCGAGCGCCTGCACCGAGCACAGCCCGAGCCCGTTCAGGTGGGCTTGCGAAGCCGAGGACACCAGGACGAACTCCCTCAAATTCTTGTCGGGCAGCGGGATCGACCCCGGGTTGTACACCAGCGCCTGCCCTGCCTCGTCGCGCAGCGGCGCGCCCTCCGGATCGGTGAGATCTGCGAGGCGTTGCCCCGAGAGCTCGTCGAACGTGATCGTCGTGTCGCCGTCCTTGTTCGCCCCCCACATCGGATCGAACCGCAGCCGCGACTGCTCCGCGCCGAGCGTGTCCCAGAACAGGTGGTCCACATGGAACGTCAGCTCTGCTTCCGTCGTCGCGTTGGGCCGCACGATCACGCCGTCGGTGCCATCGAGCCCGTTGGAGCAGTTCCGGTTTCGCGTCGGGTTCTGCAGGCCCCACTGAAAGTCGAAGCGACCCCGCTCCGGGTGGCTCGCCTCGCCGTCGATGTAGTAGGTGAACCGTCCCGCCGCGAGCCGGGCCATGTCCTCCTCGGACACGTTCCCGAGCGGGAGGCTCTCCTCGCTCGCAGGCAGCACGCTGAAGCTCAGCGCATCCCAGCGGCGCGGGGAAAGCCCCTCGATCTCCTCCGCGATCTGGTCTCCGGCGTGCAGATCCGCCACGTACCGCTTCCCCGAGCTGCTCCCCGGCTCACCGTCGAGCCCCTTCACCTCGATGTCACCGAACGACACCAGGTACTTGCGGAACGTGATGCTCCACCCGTCGGCGAAGCGGACCTCCACCCCCTCCTTCACGAACGGGTACCCCTCCCGCGCGGCGCCCTCCCCGCTGATCCGCACGCGCAGCGCACCGGTCCCGCCATCCTCGCCGCCACCGCAACCCACGGCCCAGCAGGACAGCGCGAGCCCTGCGGCGCACCGCATGGCGCGACGGAGCCGGCTGGTCCGGTGGATCTCGCTCCGGTTCTCGCTCTTCATCGACGATCTTCCTCTCCATGCTCGGCGAGCCACGCGGTGAACGCAGACCCTGGAACGCCTGCCGGCGCCAGGCTGCGCGCCCCGATGTACCAGGCGCGCTCGATCTGGCTCCCCTTCGGGATGGGGTAGCGCCCGTCTTCCCCGGGCTCTTCACCGAGCAGCTCCTCGAACCGCGCCTCTCGCAGCCACGACGACGGATGCACCGCCACCACGAGCCTCGACCCATCGTCGAGCACCCCGGAAAGCGGGATCCCTTGCACCCGCCGCTGATCCCCCTCGGCGGGCAGATCCAGACCTCCCGCGAACGGCACCCGCTGCCCCTCTCGCTCGGCCACACCGCTCACGTAGAACTGATGCCCTCGGAGGCGCTCCCGACCGGCGAGGCTCGAGCGCGGCGGATCGAGATGCACCGTGATCGAGCGCGCCTCACCGGCGATGCCAGGCGCATCCACCGTGGGATAGGACGAGGGATCGAGCAGATCCAGCATCGTCTGCCCCAGCCACTCCCCCTTGGCCACACCGCCATCGTAATGGCTGTCCCCCGGGTGCGCGTGCGCGAGCGGCACGAGCCAGCGCAGCGGGGCGAAACGCTCGTCACGGCGCGCGTAGACCGGCGCATTCTCGTAGATGAACACCGGCCCCACCGCCGCCAGCGCCTCGTCCAGCGTGACGTCCCAGCCGGTCGCCGTCGTGAACCTTCCCAGAGGCTGCGCTTCGTCGGCCTCGGCGCGCACCGCGATCTGGAGGCCGATCATCCTCCCTCCCGTGTCGGGCGCACAGGCCGAAGCCCAGAGGGCGACGAGCCCACCCAGGAGCACCGAAGAGACCCTCCCGCGCCCTCGCCGGGGTGTGTCCATCGAACGTCGGACGAACGTCATGACTCCGGCTCCTCGTGATCGAGGTAAGCAGTGAGCGTGCCCAGGACCTGGAACGGCGCACCGGCAATGATGTGGCGCGCAGGGAGCTGCGACGCAGGCGCCTCGGGATCCGCGAAGTTGCTCGGGTAGTTCAGCTCCACCTCCCGGTTCCTCCGGTCGAACAGGTTCGTCATCTCCGCCCCCAGCTCGAACCACCGCCAGCGCAGCCGCGCCGCCGCGTCGACGGTCGCGTAGGGCGCACCGAGCTGCTCGAACGGCAGCGGCCGCCGATCCACGAACTGGAGCCCCACGGCCGCGGTCGCGCGCAGCTTCTCGCCGCGCACCGTGAACGGGTAACGCTCCGACGCGTCGAGCCGGAACACCCACCGCGGCACGTACGGGAGCCTCGACCCCGCCGCGAGATCGAACGGACTCGCGTCGTCCGGAGGCAGGTACGCCTCCGACCAGGTCAAGCTCGACGCCAGATCGAAGCCGATGCCGGGGTGCGTGATCCGCCCCCAGATCGTCGCACCGAAGCGACTCGACGCCCCGATCGGCGTGTTGCGCCCTCGCCGCTCGTCGAAGACCAGATCGTTCGTCACCCGCGTCGCGAAGGTCGACAGGCGCGCCTCCGTCGTGAGAGGCCCTCCACCCACGCTGCGCGTCACCAGCGCCGTCTCTGCAGCGATCACCCGTGCGAACGGCGCCGACTCGCCGTCGGAGAGCGCCTGAGCGTCACTCGATCGGGTCCCGAGCCCCAGAGAGGTCATCCACGAAAGCCACGGCGCGACGATCACCGTCACCACCCCGCGCGGCTGGATCGCAACGCCGAACGCCTCGCTGTAGCTGGACGGCTCGCGCACCCCGGAGCGGTCCACCTCGGGCTGGTTCCTGTCCTCCACGCCGAACAAGAACGAGTCGAGCCGCACACCACCCCGCAGCGAGAGCCAGCGCAGCGGCCTCACGTTCAGCGAGGCATAGGCCGCAGCATTCGTGATCCGCAGACCGTTGTCGAAGTCGCGCGAGTAAGGGACACCATCCGCACGCCGCAGGCGCCGCAGCGTCGCGTCTGCACGATCATGGCGGAAGAAGTAGCCGACCTCCGCATCGCTGCGCCCGAGCCAGTCGAACGTGCGCGTATAGCTCCCGCGCGATCCCAGCGTCACCGCGTCATAGATCTGCTCGGTCCCGTCTCCTCGCTGCGGGGCCCCGCTGTTCCCGACGTCCAGCTCGTACCCCGTGAAATTCTCGCGGCTCCGCAGGTTCTTCACGGTCGCGAAGAGCTGCGCATCCAGCGCGGAGTCTTCTCCCTTGCGCTCGATCTGCGCACCGATCCCGTGCCGCTGCACCGCCCCACCCTGGTTGGGATCGTACGAGCAGAAGAACTGTTCGTCGAAGTCGGAGCCACACCCCGGGACGCGCCGCGCCGCGAGATCGTCGAGCCGGATGACCCCTGCCGTGTCGTAGCGGGCCGCATACGACGTGGCGAGCACCTTGAGCCGCGTGTCCTCGTCGAGCGCCCAGCCGATCTGCCCGACGGCCCGCGCCGCCTGGTGCGCCCGGTTCTTCCCCCACCCGTCGCCCCGGATCCACTCGACGCCCACGAACGTGTCGGAGCCGAAGCCCTTCGGCCCCCACAGCACCGTCGTCTCCGTCCGATTGAACGTCCCGTACCCCGCGCGTGCCACCACGCCGCGGTCCGGCATCCCCAGCGTGTACTCCGCGCTCCCGGCGACCGCGAAGTCCCCCTGCCGCACATCGAACGGCCCCTCCACGACCCGCAGCCGCTCCACAAGGCGGCTGATCATGAAGTTCGTGTCCGCGAAGCCATGCCCGTGCGGGTTCGACGGCTCGTTCAGCGGGATCCCTTGCAAGGTGAACTCGATGTCCTGCCCCTCGCCTGCATCGAACCCGCGGAGAAACACCGCCGACGGGTGCCCCTCGCCGCCGTGGTTTGCCAGGAAGAGCCCAGGCGCCAGCGTGAGCAACCGCTCCGCCGAGGTGCGAGGCACGTCGATGAGCTGCCCCACGACGAGCTGGTAATCGCCACCGGCACGCGGCGCAGGACCACGCCGCGCGCCACTCACCCGGACGGTCAGCGGCCCCGAGGACGGCGTGTCCACGGACGCATCCCCCTCCCCAGCGTCGCTCGGCTCGGACGAATCCGCATCGACGGGCGCAGCGGCGGCGTCTCCCTCTGCATCGCCCTCCGTCACATCGGACGCGCCAGCCGCTCCCTCTTCAGCAGCCTCCGCAGACACCCGCTCCGGAGACGATGCGCCCTCCGGCCCTGGTGGAGCAGGCGCCCCTGGTGCGGGCTGCGGCACCCCCGGTGCGGGCTGCGCCAGAACGACCATCGGAACGAAACCCGCGAGCAGCCCCCATGCACACGCGAACGCTCTATTGATGCAACTTCGTTGCATGTGCTTACCGGCTGATATATTTCACGTTCGTGGTTTGGGCACAAGCACGACGCGCAACGTCACGGGCTGCACGAAGCGACAGGTTGGGGCGTGTTATAGCGGGGATTTCGATCTCTGCGACCCTTCTGGCGCTCGGATGCAGTGGCGGAGGCAACGGAGATCCCCTCGAGAGCGGCTGCCGGATCGACGACTGGCAGTATGAGATCGACGAATATGAAATCAATCATGCGTGCAGCCATGTCGACGAGGGTCCCTTCG
This sequence comes from Chondromyces crocatus, assembly GCF_001189295.1. Taxonomy (NCBI): domain Bacteria; kingdom Pseudomonadati; phylum Myxococcota; order Polyangiales; family Polyangiaceae; genus Chondromyces; species Chondromyces crocatus. Next base: position 4,751,019 of record NZ_CP012159.1, on the reverse strand, counting down.
GCGAGGTAGGGGCCGACAAGACGCTCGCGAACCTGCACATGATCTACACGGTGCGGCTGACCGACTCCGGCGACGACACATACCGCGGCGAAGTCCGCTTCCGAGCGCGACGGACCAGCCCCCACGTGTTCTATTACCCGGAGGACGTCTACGCGGCGTACCAGGGCGAAGACGGCTCGAACAGCTGCCTCGCGGCGTCGGTGTTCCCCGCCTCATGCCCTGGACTGGGGCGCGCCGACGTCATCGATCTGACGGAGCAGCAGACCGTCAGCATCCAGCTCGGCCCCACGGAACGCCAGAACATCCGCATCATGGTGGAGGCGAAGTGACATGCAGCGTGTGACGCGATCCGGCATTGCGCTGCTCCTTTCGCTCGGCGCCTGCGGCGGAAACGACGACGACGGGGACCGCTCGATCCGACCGGAGATGCACCCCTCCTGGCGACGCGCGCGCGTCGTCATCGCCGACGCGGACGCCCCCCGGCTTTCCCTCATCGACGTCGAGCTGAGCGAACTCGTCGGCGAGGTTCCCCTCGCGCGACCGGCCTCCGCGCTCACCGTCTCTTCCTCGGGCGAACATGTGCTCGTCGCCCACGGCGGCAGCGCCGAGGTCGTCTACGCCGGGGTCGCGCTGCTGGATCACTCGGAGGGCGCCACCGACGCCGACGCCCCTCACATCCACGTCTACAAGTTCCCCCCGAAGCGCATCGACTACCCCCTCGACGGCGTCGGACAGCCGCGCATCACCGCCCACGAGGATCGCTTCGGCCTGCTCTTCCCGGGCGACGACACGGAGCCGGCCCGCGCCGGAAGCGCGCTCAGCTTCGCCGAGGCCACCCTCTACGAGGAGCCCCCCTCCCCTCCCGAGCGCCTCACGCTGCCCTCCCCTTACGCGGGCGTCGCCTTCCCCCTCTCGGGCCGCGTGCTCATCGCTGGGCCCGAAGGCGTCACGGCCCACACCCCGCAGGGCGCCGCAACCACGCTCGCCGACACCTGTGGCGCCTCACCTGCGCTCGCATGGGCGGCGGGCCACGCCGTGCTCGCCTGCGACACGGCACTCCTCGTCATCCAGCGCTCGGGCAGCGACCTCACCACCACGGCGATCCCCTATGCCGACGGCGCGGCGCGCCCGGCCACCCTCCAGGGACACCCCGATCGTCCGATCGTTCTCGCCCACCACGGCGAGGCCGCCCTCACCCGCTACGATCTCGCCGACCTCACCGGCGCTGCCCCTCTCCCCACCCGCCTCTCGTTGCCCGCCGAGCCGTGCGACTTCGGTCTGGAGCCCGGCTACGGCAAGACGGTGACCGTGCTCGCGCAGGACGGTACCATCTACCAGCTCGACGCCGACGACGGCTCCACCCTCGCTCAACGCGACTTGCTCGCGCCCTTCGCCTGCACCGATCTCGTCCGCCCCCGTCTCGCTCAGACCCCAGCGCGCGCCTACGTCTCCGACCCGAGGCAGCGCGAGGTCCACGAGCTGTGGCTCGACCATGCCCTGGAGCGCTTGAACCAGTGGCCGGTCCAGGGGACTCCTTCCCTCCTCGTCGTCGCAGGCATCGACGAAGAAACGCGCAACCTCGGCGACCTCACCGACGTCTCCCGCTGACGCGCCCGGGCGAGCCTCTCGTGCTCGCCCCTCGCCTCGCCCGTCGCCCCCCGTCGCCCCCCGTCGCCACACGGGAGCAAGCACGCCTTCTTCCTCCAGGACAGGAGGCATGGCGCGACGCTCAGTGGGCGTGGCTCGCCTTCTCGACCAGCACGTGAACCTGCTCCAGCGTCGTCGGTCCCAGCGTCAACGTGTAGGTCGCGGTCTCCAGATCCACCGTGACCTTGCTCTTCACGAGCGCGCATCCCGCCGAGCACGGCCCCGTGGAGCAAGCACTCTCCGGCGCGACGGCCGCGCCGTCCGCATCCTGGAAGGCCATCGCGACCTCCTCCGTCGAGAAGAACGCGAACTCCGCGGCCTCCCTGGGAGTGAACGTCACCAGCCCGTGAAAGCTGCCCGCTCCATCCTCCACGAGCGCAACCTCGTACGACACGTGCGTCTGCGCCAGCGCAGGCGCCGATGCAGCGACCTCCGCCGCCGTCACCGACTGGAACGGCCCCTCTTCGAGGTGCTCACAAGCATGATCGTCCCCGTCCTCGGTTTCGTGCTCGTGCTCCTGCTCGTGCCCGTGCTCATCACCCCCGCATGCAGCAAGGGCCAGCGCGCTCAGAAACACCATCGCGAAGCGGTAGCTCATCGTCTCTCCTCATGAAGGCGCGGGAGTGAGGGTTGCGCGAGGCGGCATCTGCCTCCCCGCAGCGCGTCGGCTCTACCATTCCACCACGCAATTGCAATCGAGGATCAGGCAAATCCCGCTTGCAAGATTGCACATTCAATCGGTCATGCAGATGGTGCGCGGTCCCGTCGTCCGCCCCTGGAGGGTCGTGTCCCCACCCACCGAGGAACTCCGTCGAACGCTTGCGCATCCGTCGATCCACGCCACGCAGCGACGAATTGCACGCAGGAATGCGCCCGTCCCCCCGGAAGCGTGGCGTCCTCGACCGGACGCCCCTCGCGCGCTCGAGCTCAGTGACAGTGATCGCCGTGGCAATCGCTGGAGCAGCAGTCGGCATCACTCACGCAATGGTCGCCAGGATCACCGCACGTGCCCGCGCCCCCTTCTCCACCATGCCCCCCGTCGCCGTGATCATGACCTCCATCGCCATGATCATGCCCTCCATCTCCATGATCGTGCCCTCCATCTCCATGATGGTGGCCACCATGTCCCCCCTCTCCGCCCGACGACCCGCCGTCGTCGTCGCCGCAAGCAGCGAGCGCGAAGGCCGCCGTGAGGGCCAGAAGCCAGGAAAGAGAGCGCATGTTCACCTTGATCTTCATCCGATGTTCCTCGTGTTTCATTCATCCGGTCGGTTCGTCGGCTCGCGTGGGCAGAATGGGTGCCCAGACGAGCCGCGCGAGCAAAGCGTCGTCGATGAGAACGCCTCGTTCGGCGAAAACGAGCACATTACGCGGCTCGTCGGCGTGGTCCTCGGCGACGAAGAGAATGCCGCGTCCCTCGCCGTTGTATCCGAGCTGGACGATGGCATTCTTCAACCATCGCCCCCCGTTGACCTTCAGCTCCTCCGGCAGCGTGTAGAAGCCCTCCGTGGGGAGCCGCTTCAGCGTCGCCGCCCAGCTCGGAGCGCGCAGGACGACCACGGGCTCTCCCCAGAACCAGCGGTTGCGTCGATTCTGCCCGGGCCTCACGACGAACGGGACACCGCCATCGCGCGTGCCCACATAGACCAGCACGCCGGCAGGGATCGCCTGCTCCTGCCCGGGATAGGGCGCCGTGGTCCGGTACAGTCCAGGCTGGGGCGATTCGATCATGATCTCGAACTCCTCTGCGTCATGAATGGCGGCTCATGGGCCAGCGTGGATGGCGTGGTGGCCCGTTTGCTCCCTGCGGGCGCACGCTCAGTGCAGGTGTCGTGCTGGAGGCGCGTCGCCCACGAGCGCCAGCACCTCGGGAGCGCCCGGCGCCGAGACCACGGTGTACACCTCCGCCCCCTGCTGGTTGAGCTGCGCGATCCACCCAGGAAACCGCGAAGGCGAGAGCCATGAAGGAGCCTCCTGGAGGCACGCGCCGAGGTCACGCATCCGGCCTCTCGCGACGCACAGACGAAGATCCATCGCCCTGACGCGCCGTACATCGTGTGGCCCCTCGCCGCTCCGGAAGGCGACCACCACGCGCACCTCGTCCGAGCCAGGTGTATGCCAGAGCGACATCGACAGGTCCGCATCCCGGCGCTGCATCGCCACCCCTCCAGACAGAGCGGGGCGAAGAGGCACCCAGCCCGCGCGCAGGAGCTGCGTGCAGAGGGAAACGGCCGAGTCCTCGCGTGGGGCGGTCATGGCTCCCACGGCTGCTACTTGCCGCCGCCCTTCGAGATCTTCCCCTCGGTGAAGACGACGTGCTTGCGGACGATCGGATCGAACTTCTTGATCTGAAGTTTCTCCGTCATCGTTCGCTTGTTCTTGGTCGTGTAATAGCAATAGCCAGTGCCGGCGGACGACACGAGCTTGATGACATCACGCATGTCAGCCCTCCTCGATTCGTGACGACGCGCGATGAAGCGCGGCACGAGACGAGCCATGGCGCGCGGACGCGCCTTCTGTGGTGCGTGAGCGCACCTCCGTGGAGCGAGGTCACGCGGCGCGCGCCTCGACGCCGAGGAAGCTAGATCAACCTGGAATCACATACAACCCAATTGCATCAGCATTCAAGTAACGACACATGATGAATTCAGCACACATGGCCTCACGGGACGGCGTCGAGGGTGAGCACCAGCCGCCGTAGCCGGGCAGCCGCGATCGGCGGAGCCCTGTGAACGGCGCCGTTCCCTCCATTGCCCGGCCACCCTTCGCCCTTGAGGAGCAGCACCTCTCCGGGCTTCGCGCCACGAGCGGCGCCCTCATTGCCCTGGATCGAGCGATTGGCCACGTCGATGGCCAGATCGTAGCGAGAGAGCAGATCACGTCGCACCGCGTCGTTCGGGATCCACTCCGTCCCGGGACCGGCGTACGTGCAGAAGAGCCGGAGGCCGACGTGATCGACATGGAATTTGCGACAGACGTCGCGCGCCGAGAGGCTGAGCGTGGCCCGGACCCGACCACACCCGGCGAGCCCGGCGAAGCGGACGGAGAGCTCTGCGATGTCCGCGCCGAGCATCACCCGTTGCGGCGACGCTGGCAGCGCGATGACCAACGCTGACGGGTCCGGTCGGACACGAGAGAGCACGCGCTCGGCTTCGAACGTCGCCGCGGTCGCCTGCCGTGAGGCCCAGGTGAGGAGATCCGGATCGAGCCTGCGCCGCCAGAGACACAGATTCACGGAAGGCCGCAGGATGGACGAGAGTCCGGTCGCTTCGAGCACGGTGAGATGCGCCGCGGCGCTGCACACGGGGACCCGTCCATGCATCACGGCGCCACCGGACCAGCTCATGACGTCACCCTCCGCTCCGGCGCAGGCCTGCCACGCATTCGCGATTGCAGAATGAACATTTCGACTTCAATGCTCTTCATCATGCAACTCGATTGCATTAAAGACCAGCTACGAAATGGAGATGTCCAGATGACGACCGGAATGACGAGTGGCCCGAGAGAGGAGCGTTACCCCGATGAACTGCGGTCTCAGGGGATCCCCACGGTCGAGCGGCGGAGCCGCCGGCTGGCCGCCAGGCTGGGAATCGGTCCCGATCACGTCTTCGATTACAAGGATCCGCAAACGCTGAAGTACTTCATCAGCGAGCGCGGGAAGATCGTGCCACGGCGCATCTCGGGGCTATCGGCCCGGCAGCAGCGGCAGCTCGCGCTCGCCATCAAGCGGGCGCGCGGCATCGCCCTGCTCCCCTACACCACCAGCGGGTAGCGCGAGCGCGGCACGGAGCCCGCCGTATCAGGCGTGGCAGCCCGCAGGTCGAGCATCCCGCCAGCACAGCGTGATTCGTATGTCCGGACTGGTTTTCCCTGGGTCCGAGACGTGAACCAGGTGTCCGCCGTTTATTTTTCGTCGGGTCACCCTCGTGCCCTGGTGCCCTCCTCGAGCGACGGGGGGGAGGTCCGTCCACGACCCGGGTGCCGGAGACGATCGCGGAGCCCCTGTCCCGCGGGACACCCCTTGATGAAGGCGCCCATGGATCGGGGTCACCTGGCGCCCGGGTATCGGAAGTCGCCACGGCGGCGCCGTCACCTCCGCGACCAGGGACAGGAAGCCAGCCGACGTGACCAGGTCGGGCTCGCACCTGGATGCCGGAGGACACGAACCGGGGGTTGGATTGGAAACCATGGTCGCGTCGGCCACTCACGGGGCCTGTGCACGGGCGTGACCTGGTCGCGTCGGCCACTCACGGGCCCTGTGCACGGGCGTGACCTGGTCGCGTCGGCCACTCACGGGGCCTGTGCACGTTACAAATCGGCCTCCGGGACACCATGAGGACGGATCTGGAAGCAGCGATGCCTCCCCAATCCGCCCTCAGTGCATCAGGATGCGAGCGGCATGACCCTCATCGCGCGAGTGACATGCGCCTCCGTGCATGAGCCGCCTACCCCCTCGCTACGCAAGCAGCCTGCACCTCACCGCGTGAGCCGCATGACCCTCACCGCGTGAGCCGCATGACCCTCACCGCGTGAGCCGCATGACCCTCACCGCGTGAGCCGCATGACCCTCACCGCGTGAGCCGCATGACCCTCACCGCGCGGACCGCAGGACCCTCACCGCGCGGACCGCAGGACCCTCACCGCGCGAGTCGCATGACGGTGCCGTCCATCTGGTTGACCCAGTAGATGGCGAGGTCGTCGGCGGCGATCATGCGCGGCCTGCCCTGGCCCGTGACGAGGACCTGGGCCTGCTCGGGGGGCGAGGACGGGGCGCGGGTGATGGTCCCTTGCTGGTGGTTGGTGAAGTAGACGTCGTCACCCGCCACGGTCATGCCGTAGGCCCCGGCAGAGGGGGAGCTGCCGAGGACATCGACGGCGCCGCCGGCGAGCGGTGCCCGCGCGATCGAGGGACCGGCCGCGGTGTTGACCCAGTATACGTGCTCGGTGTCCGTCGCGAGGTAGAGGGGGAGGTCTTGCTGCTCGGCGATGGGAGCAGGTGGACCGCCAGCGAGCGGGAGGAACTGGATCGAGCCCACGTTCGCCGAGGCGACGGTCCAGTAGATGCCGCCATTGCCGAGTGCGACGCCGTACGGCTTGGTCCCGCTCACCGAGGAGAGAAGCTCGGGCGGCTGCGCTGAACCGCCGCGCGGGTGGCGCATGATCGTGCCGTTGTTGTTCGCCCAGTAGGCGTGCGTGGCGTCGACGACGATGCCCTTGGGGTTGGCTTGCCCCGTGGCGAGGGTCTCTTCACCGCCGCCGATGATCAGGGCCCTGCGGACGGTGCCGTCGGTGTAGTTGGTCCAGTAGACGTGGTCGTCGGCGACGGCGATGCCGATGAAGGGGTAGCTCTGGCCCGTCGCGATCATCTGGACGTCGCCGCCCATCTTCCGGACGCGCGCGACGCTGCCGTTCCCGGAGGCAGCCTGGCCGCCGTTGGTCCAGTAGACGTGCTCGTCGTCGAGGGCGATGGTCCAGGGATTGTTCTGCGTGTCGGCGAGCACCACGGGCTGGCAGGTGCCGGCGAGGCAGGCACCGCCCAGACAGCTGTGGCCGCAGGCGCCGCAGTGCTCGGAGCTCGCGGTCGTGTCGGTCTCGCAGACCGTGGCGGAGTTGCCATCACACTCGGCCATCGGGGCGACACAGGTCGCGCTGCCGCCGCCCGAGCCGCCTGCACCACCGACGCCTGCACCACCGACGCCTGCACCACCGACGCCTGCACCAGCACCACCTGCGCCCGCGCCACCGTCGCCTCCCGAGCCGCCGACGCCGTTGCCGCCGACGCCGTTGCCGCCGACGCCCCCGCCGCCTTCACCACCCGTGCCTGCAGCACCGGCGCCCCCCGCGCCGTCGCCACCAGCACCATGGCCCCCCGCGCCAGACGTCGTCGTGGTCGTGCTGGTCGTCGCGTCGTTCCCAGGGGGGTCGTCGCCACCGCAGGCAGCCGTGGCCGTGATCAAACCGAGGAGAAGCGCTCCCGCCCCGATGCGAAGTTCACTCATGATCGTTCCTTGTGTGACAGTGCATGGCCCCGCGGGGGCCTGCATTTCATGCTCTTTCAGAGATCGTCGGTCTCGACGAAGACGAGAGGGCGCCCGGGGCACGCAGGGTCGAAGGCGATCCGCGCGGCGACGGAGAAGACGTCGCGGAGGAGCGCTGTGGAGAGCACCTCGGAGGGCGGCCCAGCGGCGACGAGGCGACCGCGGGCGAGGACGCCGATGCGATCGGCATACTGAGCGGCGAGGCCGAGATCGTGGAGGACGACGATCACGGCGACGCCCGCCCTGGCCTCGTCACGCGCGATGCGAAGGACGCGGTGCTGGTGGGCGAGGTCCTGGCTGGCGATCGGCTCGTCGAGGAGGAGGGCACGAGGGCCTTCACTGTCCGCAGGTGGGAGCTGGGCGAGGACGCGCGCGAGCTGGACGCGCTGACGCTCGCCGCCAGAGAGCGTCGTGTAGAGGCGATCGGCCTGGCCAGCGAGGCCGACGCGGCGGAGGGCGTCGCGGGCGATGCGGAGATCGTCGGGGCGATCGGCGCCCTGGGTGTGCGGGGCGCGGCCCATGAGGGCGACCTCGAGGGCGGTGAAGGCGAAGCGGAGGCCAGCTTCCTGCGGGAGGACGGCGCGCACGCGGGCGAGCTGCTCGGGGGCGTAGCGTCCGAGGGGGCGCTCTCCGAGGAGGACGTCGCCCGTGGTGGGGGCGAGGTCGCCGGAGAGGACACGGAGGAAGGTGGATTTGCCCGCGCCGTTGGGGCCGACCAGCGCGACGCACTCGCCAGCAGCGACGCGGAGGGAGACGTCGGTGAGGAGGTCGTTGCCGCCGATGCGGACGCCGACGCCGCGGGCCTCGATCACGTGAGCCTCCCGGCAGCGCGGCTGCGCAGGAGGGCCAGAAGGAAGGGCGCGCCGAGGAAGGCGGTGAGGACGCCGAGGGGGATCTCGCCTGGCGCGATGAGGGTGCGGGCGAGGAGGTCGGCGAGGACGAGGACGAGGGCGCCGACGAGGGCGGCGCCCGGGAGGACGGCGCGGTGCTCGGGGCCGAGGACGAGGCGCACGAGGTGCGGGGCGACGAGGCCGATGAAGCTGATGAGGCCCGAAGCAGAGACGGCAGCGCCGACGCCGAAGGCGGCGGTGACCACGGCGATCCGCTGGACGCGGTCGACGCGGAGGCCGAGGTGGCGGGCCTCGGTCGGGCCGAGGAGCAGGAGGTTCAAGGGGCGCGCGAGGCGCTGGAGCAAGAAGACGCTGACGAGGAGCGGCGGGGCGGCCCACTGGAGGCTGGTCCAGGAGGCGCCGCCGAGGCTGCCGAGGGTCCAGAAGGTGATGTTGCGGAGCTGGGCGTCGCTGGCGACGTGGATGACGAGGCCGACGCCCGCGGCGGCGAGGGCGTTGATGGCGATGCCGGAGAGGAGGAGGGCGCCGTCGACGGGGTGGCCGTCGACGCGGCCGAGGTGGAGCGCGAGGGCGGCAGCGGCGAGTCCGCCGACGAAAGCGGCAGCTGGGATGAAGGCGGCGCCGATGCCGGCCGTGCCGATGCCGGCGGCGCCGACGGAGACGATGGCGAGGGCCGCGCCGAGGGAGGCGCCACTGGAGACGCCGATGAGGCCCGGATCGGCGAGGGGGTTGCGCAGGAGGCCTTGCATGGCGGCGCCGCTGGCGCCGAGGGCCGCGCCGACGAGGGCGCCGAGCAGGACGCGCGGGGCGCGGATGGCGCGAACGACGGCGATGTCCTGCTCGGTGACGTGGAACGGGAGGGTGATGCCCAGGGGTTCGAGGACGATGGCGAGGACCTGGCCGAGGGTGAGGCGGACGGCACCGATCGAGGCGGCCAGGAGCATGACGACGACGAGGAGCGCGCCGAGGGCGAGCAGCGTGGCGCGCCGGCCAGCGGGTCGGCGCGCGGCGTGGGTCAGCCCGGAGAGCGCGGTGGAACTCATGGCGCGCGGAGCTGTCGGGCGAGATCGCGGGCGGCAGCGGGGGTGCGGGGGCCGAGGCCGAGCAGGAGGAGGTCGTCGAGGGGGACGACGCGTCGGGCCTTGCCTGCGGGGGTCTGGGCGACGCCAGGGAGAGCAAGGATGCCGTCGATCCCACCGAGGGCGTCGAGGCCACGGCTGGGGACGAGGATGACCTCGGGGGCCGCAGCGACGACGGCCTCGGCGGTCATGGGTTTGTAGCCGGACAGCGTGGCGGCGGCGTTCTCGCCCCCCGCGAGGCGGATCAAGGTGTCGGGCGGCGTGTCGACGCCGGCGACGAGCTGGGTGCCTGCGCCGCGGGTGTAGATCATCAGGACGCGGGGGTGCGTCGGGAGGGCGCCGAGCTCGCGCTTCACCGCGTCGAGTTCGGCGGTGACGGTGCGCTTCAGGGTGTCGCCTTCGGCCTGCTTGCCAAGGGCCTTGGCGACGGCGTCGATGCGGTCGGCGATGCCGTCGAGCTGGGCCTCCGCAGGGATGACGTGGGTGGGGATGCCGGCAGCCTGGATCTGGGTGATCGCGGCGGGCGGCCCGGCCTCGGAGGACAGGAGGACGAGGGTGGGACGCTGGGCGAGGACGCCCTCGGTGGCGATGGTGCGCTGGTAGCCGACCTTGGGGAGCTTGTTGGCCTCGTCGGGGTAGAGGCTGGAGGTGTCGACGGCGACGACGTCCGGGCCTGCGCCGAGGGCGTAGACGATCTCGGTGACGGGGCCGCCGACGGAGACGATGCGGGCCGGCGCGGTGGTGGCGCCGGGCGTACCTCGATACGCGCTCGCCGGGCCCGGGTCGCTGGGCGCCGCGCTCGACTCGCTGCGCGCGCTGCCCGGCTCACCGCCTGCGGGTGTGCGCTCGCGGCACGCGCAGAGAAGGCTGGCGAGCAGCACGAGGAGGCTGGCGAGCGCAGGCCGGTGGAGCGCGTTCACGGGCTGGCCTCGGGGAGCTCGCTCAGCAGATCGCGCCACAGCGCCGACTCGGTCTGCCCTGGTTTGCGCTTGCCGAAGAGGAACGCGACGGTCTCGCCGGCCGCGTCGAACAGCTCCAGGGAGGTGACGGGGCCATCCTCGGTGGGCTTGCGGACGATCCACGCCTCGGCGATGCGCTCGGTGCGCACGTGCAAGTTGAAGCGAGGATCGAGCACGTTGAGCCAGGCGCCGAGGGGCTCGACACGATGGACGGGGCCCGTGTGGATCTGGATGGCGCCACGGCTGCCGACGAAGATCATGATCGGGAGGGCGCGCTCGGCGGCGCTCCCGAGGACATGGGTGAGGTACGAGGGCGGGACGCGGCGGGCACGCTCGGCGCCCGCCAGGCGGAGGGCCTGGGTGCGGGTGACACCGAAGCTGCGGAGCAGCCCGTGGAATCCGTGGACGTCGGTGAGGCCATCCCAGGCGTCACGGAAGGCGACGACGTCGATGGCATCGTCGGGCTTCGGCGTGGCGCTCGGGGTGGCGCCTTGGGGCCGGAACACGGGCTCTTGATCGGCGCTCTGGTACGCCTTGATCAGCGCCTCGTACGCAGGAAGGCGGTCGTCTTCTTCGAGGTAGACCTTGTGAATCGAGTCTCCCTGTCGATCGAAGAACTGGAGGCTGCGGCGGACGCCACGGGGGCTCTCGTCGCGGACGGCGAAGCAGGCGGCCCAGTGGTCGAGGAAGAGGCGAAGGTCGATCTCTTCGCCGACGACCTGGCCCATGCGGCCCGAGATCTCGACGCGCTCGAAACGGCCGCGGCGCTCGATGACTGCCGTCTCGTTGCGGGTGATGGTCTTCACGTCACCGAGAGACGGGAGACGGAGGAGCAGCACGGTCATGTCGCCTTCGAGGCGCGTGACGCCGTCGCCGCAGCGGGTGGCCAGAAGCTCCGCTTCGCTGACGCCGAGCGCTGCAGCGGCATCACGCGGCCATGCGCGGGGGTGCTCGCGGCGGTAGTCGGCCCATCGCTGCTGGAGGCTCGGGATCGGCTCGGACGCGGCGGCGGTCACGGCTCGGCCCCTTCGCGGCGGACGCGCAGGACGACGCGGCCGGGGGAGTCTGCCGTGGCGCCCTCGAAGCGGTCGAAGCGCACGATGTACCGGGTCTCGCTGGCCGCGGCGCGCACCACCCACGAGCCGTCTTCGGGCGTCGGCAGCTCACCATCGCGATCGAGCCAGTACTGCGAGAACGCGCTGATGATGCGGTCACCGCGGTAGTCGAGCGCGGGCGCGGTCAGGGCGGCGTGATCGACGGCGTCGAAGCGGGCCTGCTCGGTGGCGGGCGTGCGGGCCTGGATCTGCTCGAGCTTCTCCGCGTCGGTCTCGGCGGCGTTGAGGTCGATGGCCCCAGTGCCACGCGGGCCACTCAGCTCGCCGTTCACGAGCACCGTCTCGCGGCGGAAGCAGAGGTGCCAGTCGGAGCTGCTGCTCGCCTGGGCGGGAGTCTTCTCCAGGCGCGTCCCGGTGGCGAGATCGAGGCACTCGCTCGGTGCGTCGATGGGGCCTCCGGCGCCACCGGCATAGGCGTTGAGATCGGCGACGGTCATCGTGGGCTCGACGCCCGACGCCGTGACCTCGGCGTAACGAAGCTGGACGAGCGCGCTCACGGGCGCCCCCTGGGCCTCACCGTAGTACCCGAGGAGCTGCACCTTCCACAGGCGACCCCCGTCCTTGATGGCGTGGACGTGGTAGCGACTCCACAGGCGGTGGGTGTTGCCGTCGTAAAGGTACCAGCCGAGGAAAGCTCCCCCGAGCTTGTCGGCGATCATGAAGGGGATGTCCGAGGGGATCTCGCCGCTGTCGAAGACCTCGGGCCCGAGGGGTCCGAAGGCGCCGGCGTTCGCGGAGCCCGAGGGGCCGCTGTTCGTGTAGACGTCGTAGCCCGAGAAGGAGAGGTCCCAGTCGGACTGACCTGCACCTCCCTCCACCACCTCGGGTCCCTCCAGGCGCACGTAGGCGTGCCCCGTGGCGGGCACCTCCACCACCAGCTCCTTGCCTTCACCCGTCGGGGTCGTCGGCGTCCCGCCGCTCCCGCCGCCCCCGTCGCCGACCGACTCGGTGCACGCCGGACAGGCGAGACCCAGCGCCGCGACGAGCATCCACCGCTGCTTGTTGTTCTTCATGGCTCCTCCGATGGCAGCTCGGCGATCAAGCCGAGATAAACGGCGCGACCGTCGAACGGTCGCTGATCCCCCATGCGCCCTGGCTCGCGCCGGGCGGCAAGTGCATTCCGCATCCCGATGTAGGCCTGGGCGCCCGACCACAGCCCGCGGGCGAGCCGCAGATCGAGCGAGTTGAAGCCGGGAGAGCGCAGATCCTCGTCGACGAACGTGCTGGTCACCGCGCGGAACCGGGCGACGAGCTCGAAGTCGGCCGGGAGGTCGGCGCGCAAGGCGGCCATCACGGTATGGGGTGGACGGCCGGAGAGCGGGCGCTCGTTGGTGTCGTCGCGCGTCCAGAGGTAGGCGTAACCCAGCTCGGCGCTCAGCCAGTCGAAGGGGCGGAGCGTGACGCGCGCGTCGACACCGGAGGTCCTGGCCTTCGCCACGTTGCTGTACGAGTAGGTGTCGATGCCCCCGAACGACGACGAGGGATCGAGGGCGAAGTCGATCAGGTCGTCGATCCAGGTCACGAAGCCGCCAGCTCGGAAGCTCACCTCGTCGGTGATCTTGAGCGAGACGTCTCCCGTCACGCCCCACGAAGCCTCGGGCGAGAGATCGGGGTTGCCGATCACGCGGTAGCCGTAGAAGGAGTGATCGAACAGGAAGCCCAGCTCCTTGGCGCTCGGCGCGCGGAAGCCGCGTCCGCCAGCGAGGCGGAGCGAGAGGCGCGAGGTGGGCCGGTACGCGATCGACAGGCGGGGCGCGATCACGCCGCCGTAACGCAGGTGCATCTCGCCGCGGATGCCGGGCATGATCGTCAGCTCGTCGAAGGGCTTCCACGAGAACTGGCTGTAGAGCGCGGCCACGCCGAGGCGGGTGAGCGGGACCTCCTCGGTCTCGTGGGTGGAGAGCGAGGTGCCGTCGGTCTCGGTCTTCGTGATCCGCTGGGTCAGCTCCTCCATCTCGGCGCGGGCGCCGATCACCCAGGTCCTCGTCTTGCCATCCACGATCGTGGCGATGGCCTCCATGCTCTGCATGGTCCCTTCGCGGTCGCGCACCTCGTCGAGCGGCGAGTCGCGGCGATCCTTCCGGTTCTCCTGGAAGATCCACTGTCGCCCGACAGTGAGCCGCAGGTTGGAGCCGCCGCGCAGATCGATGTCCTCGGCGAGGTGGAGCGCGACGCGGTTGGAGACGGAGGGGAGATCCAGCACGTAGTCCCCGAGACCCGGGATGCGCTGCACCTCGGTCCCCTCGGAGACGTCGTTCAGCCAGCGGGCGCGGGCGCGCAGGTTGATCCGCGATCCGATGGCGGTCCCTGCGCGCAGGCCGATTGCGCGCTGTTTTCGAGCAGGCGCGAGGAGCGCAGGCTCGTTTCCTTCGAAGGGGACGCCAGCACGGTCCTCGACGGTCACGTCGGCGCCTGCCCAGGTATCGTCGCCGCGGTAGGCGCTGCTGCCCTGGAGGAGAAAGCCAGGTCGGAGGCGCCCTTCGAGGCGCACTCGCCCACTCAGACCGAGCAGCGCAGGCGGCGCAGAGATCACGTTGACGACCCCGCCGATGGCGCTGGCTCCGTAGAGCGCGCTCATCGGGCCCGCGACGACCTCCACCCGAGCCACGTCCGTCAGCGGCAGGGAGGAGAGATCGATGGCGCCGCCGACGTCACCGATGACGCGCTCACCGTCTTCGAGCACCAGCACCCGATCACGGTCGAAGCCCTGGATCTGGATCGCACTCGGGTTCCCCAGGGCGCCGTACGCGCCAGGGTTCACCTGGACGCCGAGCTGCCCTTCGAGCGCCTCGGCGACGTTGGTCGCGCCGCGTCGCTCGGCCTCCTTCCGGGTGACGACGTCGGTGCGGACCGTCGCGCGCTGGACGGACTCGGGCGTGCGGGTGCCCGTGACGACGATCTCGCTCGGCGCTTCGCCGGACGCGCTCGGAGCCGCCTCGCGCGGAGGCGCTTCCGCAGGCGGGGTCGAGGGCGCTTCAGGCGGGGGAGGTGCTTGCGCCGCAGCCTCCGTGGTGGCTGCGAACAGCGAGAACAGCACGCCTCCGAGCGCTTTTGCACGCGTCAGCGACCCCTGTCCCCCGCTCACACATCGTCTCACCACCAACGAAGAGGCTCCAGCTTTGGAAGTTGAAAGTCTGTTTCAAGTTCCTATTTACGAGAATAGGGAACTTGAAAACCACTTTCAACACTTGTAGCGTCGCCGCGTTCCCAACGTCTGGGGACCGCTTTCGTTAAGGAGAACTCGATGCTTCGTTCTGTGATCGTCCGTGCGCTCGCGCTGTCCTTGCCGTTCGTTCTCGTCAACGTCGGTTGCGGCGGTGATGACGATGGCGACACGCAAACCACGACGACCACCACGACCACGTCCTCGACTGGAGGATCGGGTGGGGAGGGTGGGAATGGCTCCGGCGGCAACGGCGGAGAGGGTGGCTCGGTGCAGGCGGAATGCGCGCCTGCAGATCCCGAGACTTACGACGGCACGAACTTCGCGACCAACGCGGCGACCGAACTCGCCCTGCGCAACCAGCTCAACGCGCTGAACGGCCTGATGAGGAATGCGGAGACCGATCTGACGGTGACGCCGACCTCCGATGAACTCGTCGCCCTGTTCGACGCGGGGACGCCCAGCCTCCGTGATGCGACGACCACGTACTACCAGGGCGAGATCGAGGCGGCCTTCGATCTGTTCGCCGCTGCCGCGGGGAACACCTGGACGCCGGCGTCTCCGCCCGTGGGCGACGGCGGGAAGTACGGCGCCTACATCTTCTCCGCGCACGGGAACGACCTGCGCCAGACGGTCGAGAAGGGGCTCTTCGGCGCCGCCTTCTACCACCACGCCGCATCGCTTTCGGTGGGCCCGATCGAGGAGGCGACCATCGATCAGATCCTCGCCGCGTTCGGTGCGCACCCGACGTTCCCGGGCGACAGCGAGACGGCCGACCCGACCGTGAACCCGAACCCGGATCGCATCGGCGCGCAGTACGCCGAGCGCCGCAGCCCGAAGGATCCGGGCGATTCGAGCCGCCCGCTGGATGCCGCGAACCCCGGGCCCTACTTCCGCATCAAGGCGAACCTCATCAAGGCCCAGGCGGCGGTGCGGGCAGGCGCGGAGTGCAACGCGGTGCGCGATCAGGCGATCAAGGACGTGCTGCTCGACTGGGAGCGGGTCAACGCCGCCACCGTGATCTACTACATGAACAGCGCGGCGACGCAGCTCACCACGGACAACGCGCCCGAGACCACGCTGGCCGCCGGCCTGCACGGCTACGGCGAGGGCGTCGCGTTCCTCCACGGGTTCCGGCAGCTTCCCGCAACCGCTCGGCTGATCACCGACGCGCAGATCGACGCGCTGCTGGAGCTCATCCACGCGCCCATCGGCCAGGATCCCCGCTCCTACGAGCTGATCACCGACGGGTCGTCGACGGTGCCGGCGCTGGCGCTCGCGATCGAGCAGCTCGCCACCATCTACAGCTTCTCGGCGCAAGACGTGGAGGCGTTCAAGGTCAACCACTGAGAGGCTGAGCGGGAGAGCGTCGCGAGCGCCCTGCCCAGAGGAGGCCGACCGAGGAGCCCACACGGGATTCGAGGGAAGCCGAGCGGTGGGACAGGGCGCTCCGTGCGCTTTGCCGGTCTGCTCTCGATCCGGTTCACGTCGTCGAGGAAGGTCGTCCGAGGAAGGTCGTCCGAGGAAGGGCGTCCGAGGAAGGACGTCCGAGGAAGGTCGTCGAGGAAGGTTGAAGCAATGCGTAGGTCTCGAGATGTTCGCCTGCTCGCTGGGGCGCCGATTGCAGCAGGATTCGTTCTCTATGCGCTTTCGAGCGGCTGCGAACGGGTGTCGTACTACTCCATCTCGGGCGGCGATCCCTCGGGGCCTGGCGCCCCCACGACCACGACCACAGGACCCGGTGCCGGCCCAGGCACCGAGGTGACACGCGCGCAGGTGCTCGCCGCCGTGGGCGCTTGCGCGGCCCCGCTGTACCAGAGCGTGGCCACGGCGGTGGCAGAGTTCGACACCGCCACACGGGCTGCGGTCGGCGGCGATGCGGAGGCACGCACGACCGCGCGCGAGGCCTGGACGAAGACCATCGGCCTCTGGCAGCAAGCGGAGGTCATCCGGATCGGTGCGGCCGGCCCGGCAGCACTCCCGCACGGGCAGGCGCTGCGTGACTACATGTATTCGTGGCCCCTCACCAGCCGGTGCTTGATGGAGCAGACGCTCACGTCGAAAGCCTATGAGGCGCCGACCTTCGCCCAGACGGCGCTGATCAACATGCGTGGTCTCGCCGCGGCGGAGTATCTCCTGTTCTACGAGGGCTCGGACAACGCCTGCAATGCGACCGCGAGCATCAACTCGGCTGGCACCTGGGCTGCGCTCGGTGCCGCAGAGATCGCTGCGCGCAAGGCAGCCTACGCCGCCGTCGTCACGACCGATCTGACGGCGAGGTCACGGCAGCTCGCCGACTCATGGGCGCCGGACCAGGGGAATTTCGGCGCAATCCTCGGCGCTGCCGGGACGTCTGGCTCGCCGTTCGCGAGCGCGCAGGCCGCCCTCAACGCGGTGAGCGACGGGATGTTCTACGTGGAGCGAGAGGTCAAGGACATGAAGCTCGGCCGACCTCTCGGGGTCTGGGGAGAGTGCGCGAGCACGTCATGCCCGGAAGCGGTCGAGTCACGCTACGCCCTCATCGCCGCGGAGCACGTGAAGAACAATCTCATCGGGTTCCGGCGGCTCTTCGCGGGCTGCGAGGAGAGCGAGAACATCGGCTTCGACGATCTGCTCGTCAGCATCGGCGCAGGCTCGCTGGCCGAGCGGATGACCGCCGATGTCGACGGAGCCATCGCCACGGCGGAGGCGATGTCGAACCCGGACCTCGTCGAGGGACTGAGCACCCGGCGTTCGGAGGTCGAGGCGCTGCATGCGAGCGTCAAGCGGATCACGGACGCACTCAAGACCGAGTTCGTGTCGGTCCTCGATCTCGAACTGCCGCAGGTGGTCGAGGGAGACAATGACTGAAGAGGAGGGTGCGGCGCCGAGAGGCCTCCGTCGAGACTGGCTCACTCGCGTCCGCGCAGTGTTGCTGGCCCCGAAGGATGCGGCCTCTCTCGCGGCGTTCCGCATCCTCTTCGGGATCCTCGGCTTCGTCAGCGCGCTCCGCTTCCAGGTGTATGGCTGGGTGGACCAGCTCTTCGTCGAGCCGCAGTTCACCTTCCATTACTTCGGCGCGGCGTGGGTGCGTCAGCTCGGGCCGACGGCGACCCACGCGCTCTTCGGGGCGCTGACGGTGCTCTCCGCGTGCGTCGCGCTCGGGCTGTTCTATCGGCCCGCCATCTTCCTCGTGTTCCTGGGGTTCACGTACGTCCAGCTGCTCGACGTCACGAACTACCTGAACCACTACGTTCTCTTCAGCCTTCTCGCGGCGTTGATGACGCTCATGCCGCTCAACGGCAAGTGGTCGATCGACGCACTCCTGTTCCCCCGCCTCCGCCGGGAGACGTTCCCCACCTGGTGCACCTACCTGCTCCGGTTCCAGGTCGGAACGGTCTACACGTGCGCAGGGCTCGCGAAGGTCACGGAGGACTGGCTGGTTCACGCTCAGCCGCTCCAGATCTGGCTCGCTGCGCGAACGGATACGCCGCTGATCGGCCCGCTGCTCACGCTCCCCGGCGCCGGTCACGTCATGAGCTGGGCGGGGTGTCTGTTCGATCTGAGCGTCGCATGGTTCCTGCTCTTCGGGCGGACGCGCCCCTTCGCGTACGTGGCAGTGCTGGTCTTCCACGCGCTGACCAAGATGCTGTTCCCGATCGGGATGTTCCCGGCCATCATGGTCGTCGCCGCCACAGTGTTCTTCGCCCCGAGCTGGCCCAGGCGGTACCTGCGCCACATTCCCTGGCTGCGAGGCGCCCAGGACGCTCCCATCGACGGTGCAGAAGCGCCCGCTTCCACGCGCCGCCCTGCAGCGCCCCCCACCCATGCGCCGACGATGAAGCTCAAGCTCGCGCTCGGGCTGGGGGCCGTGTACATGGCCATCCAGATCTTCTTGCCGCTGCGCACCCACCTCTACGGAGGCAACGTGCTCTGGCACGAGCAAGGCATGAGGTTCTCCTGGCGCGTCATGGTCCGCGAGAAGAACGGCAGCGTGACTTACCGGCTGACGCATCCAGAGACCGGGCGGGTGACCGAAGTGCACCCGCGCAAGTACCTGGATCAACGACAACAGCGCGAGTTCTCCACCCAGCCCGATCTCATCCTCCAGCTCGCGCAGCACATCGCACGCGACGTCGGGAACCGAGAGGGCGTTCGTCCCATCGTCCAGGTCGACGCCATCGCGTCCCTCAACGGACGTCGGGCCGCACGTCTCATCGATCCCGAGGTCGACCTCGCCAGTATCTCTGACTCGCTCGCCCGCGCTGCGTGGATTCTCCCCGCACCGACCGAGCCTCCCCCCGCAATCCGTCCCGTCGCATGGAAATCCGCAAGCAGCGCCGCCTTCCCCTGATCACCCCCTTTCTCGCCGTCCTCCTCGCCACACCGTTCGCCTCCGCTCAGGAAGCGACCGATGCCCCCCCAGGTGATGAGCCCCGGCCGGCAACGGGAGCGCTCGACGTCGAGATCGGCGTCGCCTCTGGCTCCGAGGAGAGCGCCGAGGCCGAGGGTGCTCCCCCCTCCGATCCCACCGAGGTCACCGTGGTGGGGACACGCGCCCAGGAGACGAGTGGCTCCGCGCACGTCATTCGACCCAAGCAGCTCGAGCGCTTCGAGTACGACGATCCGCACCAGGTCCTCCTGAGCGTCCCCGGCGTCTACGTCCGCGGGGAAGACGGCTTCGGGCTCCGACCCAACATCGGGATGCGCGGCGCGATCTCGGATCGCAGCAAGAAGATCACGCTGATGGAGGACGGTGTCCTCTTCGGGCCGGCGCCGTACAGCGCCCCCGCGGCGTACTACTTCCCTCTGATCACGCGGATGAACTCGGTGCGCGTGGTGAAGGGCCCGTCGGCCATCGTCTACGGACCGCACACGGTCGCCGGCGCCATCGATCTGGTCACGGCGCCGATCCCCGACACGCGCAAGGTGATGATCGACGTCGCCATGGGCCAGTACCTCTCCCGCAAGCTTCACGTGCGTGCGGGGGTCTCGGACGAGTCAGGGCGGCTCGGCATCCTCATCGAGGGCGTCCACCTGGGGAACACGGGCTTCAAGGATCTCGACGGGGGTGGGGACACGGGCTTCACCCGCAACGAGTGGATGCTGAAGGGTCGCTACGATCTGGGCACCCGAGGCGGCATCCACCAGGAGCTGGAGCTCAAGGCGGGCTACTCCAACGAGATCTCGCACGAGACCTACCTGGGCCTGACGGACGCCGACTTCGCAGTGACACCGTACCGGCGGTACGTCGCCAGCAAGCTCGACCGGATGGAGTTCCACAGGACGCAGCTCGCGTTGACGCACCGGATGAAGTTCGGGAGCGAGGTGGAGCTCGTGACGACGGGCTATCGCCACGATCTGCACCGGATCTGGGACCGCGTGCACAGCTTCCGCGGCGCGGCACTCTCGCAGGTGCTGAGCAACCCGTCGGATCCGCGCAACGCCGTCTATTACAACGTGCTCACGGGGGCCATCCCGCCCACCACCTCCGAGGAGTCGCTGGTCTTCGGGCCGAACGATCGGGCATTCGTCTCTCAAGGGGTGCAGTCCACACTGCACTGGAGGCCGCGCACGGGGCCCATCACGCACCGCATCGAGCTGGGGACGCGGATCCACTACGACTCGATCGCGCGCATCCACAACCGTGACGGCTACCTGGTCGAGGGGACCCGGCTCGAGCACGACGGGTCTCCGACCGTGTACGAGGCCAACAACGAGGCATCGACGCTGGCGCTCTCCATGTACGCCGTCGACGCGGCGACCTGGGGGCCAGTGACGCTGACGGCGGGTGCACGGATCGAGTCGATCCGCGGCGAGTTCAACGACAACCAGAGTGATGTGCGGACTCTCGCGCTGCAGCAGGTGGCGCTCCCCGGGGCTGGCCTCTTCGTCGCACTGCCGCTGGATCTCGGCGCGTTCGTCGGCCTTCATCAGGGGTTCTCGCCAGTCCCACCGGGCCAGAACGACTTCGTCAGGCCCGAGAAGAGCGTGAACTACGAGGCCGGCTTGCGGTGGTCACCACGCCGCTTCCGGGCCGAGCTGGTCGGGTTCTACAACGACTACTCGAACCTCTCGAACGTGTGCACGTACTCCACGGGATGCCTCAACGAGAACATCGACCAGCAGTACGACGGCGGGCGCGCGCGCGTGTACGGTCTCGAAGGGTACGTGGAGAGCGAGTACCAGCTCACCGAGGGGATCGCGCTCCCTGGCAGGCTGGCGTACACGTTCACGCAGGCGGAATTCGCGAGTGACTTCAGCTCGGCGGATCCGATCTTCGGGACGGTGTTCGCCGGTGACACTGTCCCCTACGTGCCCACGCACCAGCTCTACGCATCGATCGGGCTGGAGACACGTCGGTTCGGCGTGAACGTGGGAGGGACCTACGTGAGCCAGATGCGGGAGATCGCCGGCCGAGGAGATCCAGGACCGGGAGAGGCGACGGATGCCTACTTCCTGCTCGATGCCAGCGCGAGCGTGAAGGTGCTCGACTGGTTGAGCGTGTACACGACGGGCCGGAACCTGCTGAACAGCGCCTACCTGGCGTCACGGCGGCCGTTCGGAGCGCGGCCCGGCGCGCCGATCTGGGTGCAGGTCGGCGCGAAGATCGAACTCTGAGCGTGCATCGAGAGGGGTCGCCCTCGGCTCAGGCGTGGGAGGAGCGGCGCTCACGCGGTGCCCCGCCGGAGGATGGGGGGCGGACACGAATCTCGACGCCGACCCGCGCGCCGCCCTCGGCCCGGTTCTCCGCAAAAGCCCGGCCACCATGCGCTACGGCGATCCGCTTGCAGAGGGCGAGACCCAGGCCCAGGCCCAGAGCACCACGCGGTTCGCTGGCCGATGCGCTGCCTCCCCGATAGAACGGCTCGAACACCCGCGCTTCTTCGCCAGGGGAGAAACCCAGACCACCGTCCTCCACGTCGAACGAGATCGTCTCGCCTCGCGCGTGCACCCGGAGCCGCTCGACGCCGCCACCATGTGCACGCGCGTTCTCGATCAGGTTGGCCAGGGCGCGCCCCAGCAATGTCGCGTCGACCTCCATGGCGGGAGGCGTGTCCTCTTCCACTTCGAGCAGGCTGGGATCGAGCCCCGCTCGCTCCAGCGCGCGAAGCGCAGCATCCGCAGGCGCGACGCGGGTCACAGTGAGTGCGTTGAAGTCGATCCTGGAACTTGCGAGCAGATCGCCGACGAGCGCATCGATTTCCATCACCTCACGATCGAGATCGTCGAGGAGCTTCGAGGAGGGGACGCGGAGGGGTCTCGTTTCGCCCTCGATCTCCACGCCCTCGATCTCCACGCCCTCACTCTCCTCCCCTCCCCTTCCACGATCTCGCGCCATCTCGGTCAACAGGCGGATGCGTGACAGGGGCGTGCGCAGCTCGTGCGAGACGGCGGCGAGCAGCTCCCGCTGATCCGCAAGCTGCTTCTCGATGCGAGCCGCCATGTCGTTGAGCGTCTCGCCCACGACACCGACCTCACCAGCAGCGCGCCGGTCGAGCCGGACGCGGCTCTGCAGGTTGCCCTCACCGATCTCGCGCGCCACCCGCGACAGCTCCAGAAGCGGACGTGCAAGGCGCCGCGAGATCAAACCGGAGGCGGCCCACAGGACCGACGCGATCACGCCGAGCACCAGGGCGACACGGAACGGACCTCCGTGCCGGAAACGGTGGAAGCACACCACCACCGATCCCAGCGCAGTGCCATCGCTTTGTACCGGGACACGGTAGGTACGTGTTCCACAAGCCGGCCCGTGTGACACGAGGGTTTGCTCTCGATCGTCCAGGAGCATCACGCTCGCGTCCAGTTCCTCAGCCACGGCGCGGGCCAGGCCGTCACGCGCGGCGGGCGTGCCCCAGACCTGGGCGAACTGGCGGTCGATCAAGGCCTCGACCCGTCTCACCTCCAGGCGGAAGCTCGCTCCCCATCCTCCATCCAGCAGGCTCATCGCCGCGGCCACCATGGCGACCGTCGCCATGATGGTGATGCCGAACGTCACGAACAGGCGGCGCTGGAGACGCGCCTTCAAGTAGCGCGAGACGCGCCCTTCCCGTGGTGTGTGGTGCCTGCAGCGCGTCACGCTCCGTCCTTCGTCAGCACGTACCCCACGCCGCGCACCGTCTTGATCAGCTTCGGCGCGCGCGGGTCGTCTCCGAGTTTCTGGCGCAGGTGCGAGATATGGACGTCGACCGTCCGCTCACCGACGTGGACGTCCGCGCGTCCCGCCGCTTCGAGGAGTGCATCCCGAGGAACCACGCGGCCGGCACGGCGCCCCAGCGCGACCAGGATGTCGAACTCGATGCCCGTCAGATCCACGGGCCGGCCTCCCACGCTCACCACCCGACCGGGCACGTCGATCACGATGTCTCCCAGGACGAAGCGCTCGCCCGAGGTCTCGCTGCGACCGCGCCGCAGGACCGCCCGCAGGCGCGCAACCAGCTCCCGAGGACTGAAGGGCTTGGCGATGTAATCGTCGGCGCCCATCTCGAGACCGACCACGCGATCGGCCTCCTCGCCGCGCGCGGTGAGCATCAGGATGGGGATGGAGCTCTTCGCGCGGATGCGCCGGACGACCTCCACGCCATCCATCCCTGGCATCATCACGTCGAGAACGATGGCGTCGAACGTCCCCGTGGCGAGGGCGGCCAGGCCGCGGGGCCCGTCGTGAGCCCCCGTGATCGAGAAGCCGTTCTGCTCGAGGTAACTCGCGAGCAGCTCGTGCAGCCGGACGTCGTCGTCGATGAGCAGTACGCGTTGCGCCATGGCGTGGTGGTCAGGAGGGTACCATCACCTGTCCAGGGCTTGCGCCGGCACCGCCCACATCACCGGCGTGCGCTCGACTTCGGCCTTGCGAGCAGCGTCGACGCAGACCGAGGCGACGTGGCGCTCGAACGCGGCACGCCGCGCGTGGGCTCGGCACCCCAGCGAGGCAAAGCCAGAGGCGAACCCACCGATGGCCCCGAAGGCGAGCAACGTGATGATCAGCTTGCGATGCATGGTCGTCTCCTCTCGTCTCGTCCGTGTGCCGTCGTCACGCCCACGCCCTGCCGTGGCGTCCGCGGCCGTGCCTCATCCCGCCGAAGAAGGAGCCACTCTCCAGGAGATCGGCCAGCCGCTCGCGCTGCCGGTCGTCGAGGACGGCGTGGATCTTCGCGAGCGCGCCGACCAGCTCCTTGCGCATCGTCGTCAAGGCGTCGTCGTGTCGCGCGAACAGCTCTCCGAGGCGGGTCTCGTCGAAGCTGGGGCTGCGAGTCGCTGCCGCCACGTCTGCGCGCGTGCGGCGCAGCTCGCCGCGATGCGCCTCGGCGGTGCTGCGCAGATCGTCCAGCGCAGCCGTGATCACCTTCTCCTGGCCGGCGGTGGTGTCGAGGCGCTCGAACAGGAAGCCGAGCATCCGCCGGCGCCTTCCCTGGAAACCACCCCCTCCACCCCGCGACCAGGGCGGGCCCCCTTCACCATCCCAGGGACCGCCGAAGCGCCCCTGCCAGTCCCCTCCCCAGCCTCTGCCTCCGCAACGTCCTTCCCAGCCACCGCGTCTCAGCATCGAGAACAGGCCCACCAGACAGGCCGTACCGATCAGGAATCCCACCATGGTCCTTACCCTCCAGCGGCGTCGCCGCCATTCACACGGGCAAGGTGCCTCCCGTCTGTGAAGGGTCGTCCGGGGCTGTCGTGAAGAAGTGCAAAGAGCGACGCATGCAGCCCACGCGCGTGGGCTGGCGCGCACGTCACTACGCTTTGCGTCGCTTTCCCGAGCCGTCGTCAGGCTGGGGCGGGAGGCGCGCCGACTCCGCCGCGATCTCCTCGGGCGTCGGCATGCTGTAAGGGTTGGTCATCTCCATCTCGTCTTCGGCGTCGATGGAGTTGAGCAGCGCGAGCAGCCCCGACGAGCCTCCTCCCGGACGTCCACCCGACGATCGCTCGGGCGAGGAGCCACGCGCGCTCGACACGATGACGGGCTTGGGCTCGGAGGGCGGCGGCGCCGCAACGCGGCCGGGTTCGACGAGGGGTGGCGCACTCACGGGCGCAGCCCCAGGGCCAGGCGCCCCGGGAGCGCTCGCCGCCTCCACGAAGCCGGGCGCGCTGGCAGGGCCCCCGCTCGGAGGCGCCACCACCGGAGCGGGGACAGGGGGGCCGCCCGAGGCCGCCTGGAGCCCCATCTGAATCAGGGGAGGCGCAGGGATCGTGGTCGCCGTGATCAAGCTCGGTGGCACCGTCGCCGGCGGCTTGCTGCTCGGCTCGCCGCTTCGTGGATCCTGGATGGGGCCCAGATCCATGGACGTCACGGACTGCGGCTTGCTCGCGGGCGCGGGCTCGGCACCTCCGGACACGGGAGCGGGGGGGCTAACCGGGGGGCCTCCCGTCCGTCCCCCCTCCTGGAAAGGGCTGAGGCCCAGCAAGGGCGGCCCTCCCGTCAGGGTGGGAGGACCGCTCGAGAGCGGCGGGGGCGGCGTGGTGGCAGGCGCTTGTGCTCCGCTCCCCGGCACCGCGGCGACGTTGCCTCCAGGCAGCGCGGGGGCGGCCGTCGCGCCGATCTCGGGTGTCCTCATCGACGAGTCGGCGCCGCTGCCTTCGATCTTCGAGGCAGCGCGCGGCGACGCCTCGAAGCGCATCGACTTCTGCGCGACGTTCAGGACCGGGACGAGATCGCGAAGGGGAATGCTCGTGGCGATGATCTCCGGCACCGCGATGGACAGGTCCCCCTCGGCGTGGAACGGGACCCCCGGTCGATCGCGCTCTTGCTGGAGCCGGGCCTCGTCGATCGCGACCCGCACCTCCAGGGGGATGCGCGTATGCCACACCCGCCCGTCGATGGCCGTGCGCACGTCCCACGGCGTCAAGATCGGGGTGCGGCCGATGCCGTCGAAGGGGCTCCGGTCCGAGAGCAGGGACTTGAACAGCCAGGTCATCAGGTCGTGATGGACCTGCGTCTCCTGATCCCAGGGGAGCGACTCGCGGAAGAAGTTCCAGTACGCCCCCGCAGGGCCGTAGACGGCGATCTCGAAGGGCTGGAACTGCTCCTCGAAGACCCGCACCGTGACGTCGCCGTCGTCGATGACCGAGTCGAGCAGCGCGCCCTGGAAGTCCGGCGCCTTCTTGCGCGCAGCCTTGGGGGCGAGGCCCGTCAGCGACGAGGTGACCCGCTGGCGGAGATCGGCGCGCTCACGGAGCCAGCGCATCCTCTCCACGGCGCCCCAGCGATCGCGTAGACGCACGGGGCTCCACCAGGGCAAGTCGAGTTCTCGAAGACGCGCGATCAGCTCGGCCACGAGCTGGAGCGCAGGCTCGCTCGCGAAGTGGGCGCGCGCCTCCTTTCGGAGGGTCTCGTCATCCTTCTTGTCCGGATCTCGATGCTGTAGCGGTCGCTCAGGCATGGGCCCTCCGGCGGCGAGGAAGTCTCCGCTCGCCAACCGCTTCTATCACAAGCCAGCAGACCGCCGCGGGCGGACCTCCCGTGGCGGTTTCTGCCGGGGTTTTTCACCAAGAACAAACCGGCTACGCTGCGGGCGATGCGACCCCCTGTCACGTCGACCACGTCCGAGCCCGGCCCCTCGGCGCTGGACACCGACCGGACCTCCGCACGGAACGACCCGCAGGGTGGCCTCTCGGCCATGTCTCGTCGGATCGCCTGGTCCGCAGCGCAAGCCATCCTCTGCGACGAGGACGAGAGCTCGCCGGGGACGCTCATCGCGCCACCTCCCGCCGTGTGCGATCGTGCCGTCCGAGGGCTCGACGAGTCGCTCGCCAGGTCCAGCGCCGATCTCCGGCGAGGCTTCTGGGTCCTGACCGTCGCGCTCGAGTTCTTGCCCCTCTTCATCCTCGGGGTCCCGAGCCGGATGACGCGGCTCACGCTCGAGCAGCGGCTCGCCTACCTGGAGGCGCTGGAGAACCACCGCATCGGGCTGCTCTCGATGCTCCTCATCGCGTTCAAAGTTCCCTTGTGCGTCCCCGCCTTCGAGGAAGGAGAGGAGCTGCGCAGCACGGGCTTCGACCGGCAGACGCTCTCCACGCGGCGGCTGCTCGTGACCTCGTCGCCACGCCGGGAGGCCGCGTGAACCGAGAGATTGCGTCGTCCGAGCCCATCGTCGATGGGCGAAACCTCCAGGTCGGCTTCGATGAAGCGTGCGACGTGGTGGTCATCGGTTCGGGATCAGGCGGTGCGGTGATGGCGACGCTGCTGGCCGAGGCCGGGCGTCGTGTGATCGTGCTCGAGGAGGGGCCTTACTACCGCCCGGCGGACTACCAGCGCTTCTTGCCGAGCGAGGCGGTGCGCAAGATCTTCCGCGAGGCGGGGATGGCGACCGTCTTCGGTGTCGGGCAAACGCCGATCATCTCCATGATGATGGGCCGCGGTGTGGGCGGCTCGTCCCTCGTGACCGGCGGCGTCTGCTTCCGGATCCCTGGCGAGGTGCATCATCACTGGACACGAGATCTGGGCCTCTCCGATCTCGGCGAGCGTCACCTGGAAGAAGCGTACGAGAGCGTCGAGAAGCGCCTGACCGTGCGCGAGGTCCCCGAGGCGATGCGCTCGGACTCGACGCGGCTCTTCGTGAAGGGCGCGCAGGCGCTCGGGATCGAGATGAAGCCGATCCATCGAAACACGGGGGACGACTGCGAGGGAAACGCGCGGTGCAACTTCACGTGCCCGGCGGGAGCCAAACGCTCGGTCGATGTGTCGTACCTGCCGTCGGCGCTCAAGCACGGGACGCGGGTCGTCGCCGATGCGCTCGTGGAGCGGGTGCTGGTGGAGCGAGGTCGCGCCGCCGGTGTGGAGGGGAGGCTCCTGGGGAGCGAGGGGACCTCGCACCGCTTCCGGATACGCGCGCCGGTCGTGGTGGCCGCGTGCGGAACGCTGCACACGCCGCTGCTCCTCTCTGCCTCCGGCGTTGGGCGGCAGAGCGGGGTGCTCGGAAGAAACATCACCCTGCACCCCGCAGCGCGCGTCGTGGCGCGCTTCGATCACGCCGTGAACGGGTGGAACGGCGCGCTCCAGAGCGTCTACTCGGACACGTTTGCCGACGACGGGATCAAGCTGGTGGGTGTGTACACCGCCGTCAACGTGCTCGCGGCCGCGCTGCCTGGTGTGGGACCGGCGCTGCGGAGGCGCGCGCGCGCGCTGCAGAACTCCGCGGTGTTCGGCGCGATGATCCACGATGAAGGTGGCGGTCAGGTGCGCAGCGGGCTGGGGCGCGAGCCCATGCTCACCTACGAGATGGCCCCCCGGGATCTGGCGCGGCTTCGAAGGTCGATCACGGTGCTGTGCGAGATGGCGCTCGCCGCTGGCGCACGCGAGGTCTACACGCCCGTGTTCGGCTTCCAGCCGCTGAAGAACATGGACGAGGCGCGCGCGATGGAGAGAGCATCGATCGATGCGCGGCGGATCGAGTGCATGTCGTTCCATCCTCTCGGCAGCGCGCGGGTCTCGAACGATGCGCGACGCGGCGTCGTCGACCAGAACGGCGAGAGCTTCGAACTCCCTGGCCTGTTCGTGGCGGACGGCTCGATCTTGCCCACCAGCATCGGGGTGAACTCCCAGGTGCCCATCATGGCAATGACCACCCGACTCGCCTGGCGGCTCGACGAGCGATTTGCGAGGCTTGCGCACTCCGCGGCGTGAGCATCGACCCTCGTCGCCATCTGGTTCCCAGCGCCGCACGCAAGCGCACGCCACCCACCGTTCGACCAGACCTCCCATGATCGACCTCCGCTCCGACACCGTGACTCGTCCGACAGAGGCCATGCGCCGCGCCATGGTCAGCGCTCCGGTAGGAGACGATGTCTACCGCGAGGATCCGACGATGCGGCGGCTCGAAGAGCGGGCCGCAGAGATCACCGGCAAGCAAGCCGCGCTCTTCGTGCCGAGCGGGACGATGAGCAACCAGATCGCCCTGCTCTGCCACACCCAGCGCGGTGACGAAGTGGTGATCGGCGAAGGAGCACACTGCGCCTTCTACGAGTCGGGCGCGGGCGCCGCGTGGAGCGGCGTGCAGTTCCAGGTGGCAGGCCAGGGCGGGCTGTTCACGGCAGAGGAGCTGGAGGCCGCCATCAAGCCGCCCGCCTACTACATGCCGCGCACGAGGCTCGTCGCGCTCGAGAACACGCACAACCGAGCGGGAGGTACCGTGTTTCCCGAGCAGCACGTCCTCCAGATTGCAGCGGTGGCCAGGAAGCATGGGCTCGCCCTGCACCTCGACGGGGCGCGGCTGTGGAACGCAGCAGTGGCGACAGGGCATACGGTCGCCGCGCTCGCCGCGCCGTTCGATACGGTGAGCGTCTGCTTCTCGAAGGGCCTGGGCGCTCCAGTGGGCTCGGCGCTGTGCGGGAGCGCCGAGCAGATCGCGGCGGCGCTCAGGTTCAGGAAGATGCTGGGTGGCGGGATGCGTCAGGCGGGTGTGCTCGCAGCGGCCGCGCTCCACGCGCTGGAGCATCACCGAGTGCGCCTCGTCGAGGACCACCACGCAGCCGAGCGCATCGCATCGGCGTTGCGCGAGGTGCCGGGAGCGAGCATTCCGGTACCGGAAACGAACATCGTGATGGTCGACACCCCGGGCGTTCCAGCAGCCCGCTTCGTGGAGGCCGCAGAGGAGCGAGGGGTCCTGGTCTCGGCGTTCGGCCCGCACAGGGTTCGTCTGTGCACCCACCTGGATCTCGCGACGGAAGACGTCCCCCGCGCCACGGACGCGCTGGTGCAGGCGCTCCGCATCGCCATGCAGAAAGCGAACGCGTGAGGTGGTTCCACGCCTCGGCACTCGCCGTCGTCGTCGCTGCGACGGTGGGCTGTGCGTCGATGCCTGCCGAGGTCTACGTTCACTCGTTCGCCTCCGGACAGCGCGCCTTCCACGCCGGTCGCTACAAGGAAGCCGCGCGCGCGTTCACGGAGGCGGCGACGAAGGCGGATCGGGTGAAGGATCGCGACGAGGCGTATTTCATGGCGGCTCGCGCCCACGAGCGCGACGCCGACTGGGCCTCTGCGCAGCGGGCCTACGAGCAGCTCGTCGCCGCCTCCCCGAAAGGTCCCCGCGCGGTGCGCGCCGAGTTCGAGCTGGCCGAGCTGGCCATCCGCCAAGGCGACGAAACGCAGGGTTTCGCGCAGCTCTTCGCGGCCCTGCGACGTCACCCCGAGCACGGGTTCGCGCGCCGTGCGCTCCGCATGCTGGTCGATCATCAAGAAGCACTGGGTGGGCCAGCAGGCGCGGTGTCCTGGCTCGAGCGCGAGGGATCCGGGCTGCGAGGAACGGAGCTCGACCAGATGGTGCGCTACGAGCTCGGACGCGCGGAGGAGCGCGCCGGGGATCGTGCGCGCGCGCTCCGAACGCTGCTCGACGCGGCCCGCGCCCACCCCTACCCGACAGGTCCGCTCACCGACAATGCGTTGTTTCACGCCGCGCGTCTCGCAGAGGAGCTGGGCCGCCCCGAGGAGGCGATCAGCATCCTGAGAGAGCTGCTCGCGCCGCGCGAGACGGCGTCGACGGGAAGCTACGAGCGGCCGCTGTTCGACGACGCGCAGCTACGCATTGCGCAGATTTACAGAGACACGTTGAAGGATCACGCCTCGGCGAGGCGAGAGTTCCGGAGACTCTACGAGAAGCACCGCACATCGCTCATGCGCGACGACGTGCTCTGGGCCGAGGCGAAGCTGTGGCTCGAGGACGGACAGCAACGAGAAGCGTGCTCCGTTGCCGCCCTCCTTCGAAGAGACTTCCCCGAGTCACGCTACGCGCGCTGCGCACACCGGCTTTGCCCGACGCTCGAAGCGTCCGGCAAGCCTTGTGCAGCGTACATCGAGCGCGACTTGACGCAGAAAGACGATGAAGGCGAGCGGTGAGCCCGCATCGAACGGGTGACGTCAGACGCGCTCAGCGTTCCGCGTCTTCGTCCTCTTCTTCGTCCTCGTCGTCGTCGTCGTCGTCGTCGTCGTCGTCGTCATCATCCTCGTCGTCGTCGAGGTCGTCGTCGTCCTCGTCGTCGTCATCGGCAGCCTCGTCGTCGTCGACCTTGCCTCGCCCCTCGTATTTGAGGTCGATGCCGAGATCGCCGAGCTGAGTCTCGATGAGCTCGAAGAGTTCGTCGACGTCGTCGCCGCCCCACTCGTCGAGGATGTCGGTCAGGAACTCGAAGAAGTCGCCGCTATCGAGGCGGCGCTCGATTTCTTCGACCTGCTCTTCCGAGAAGGCTTCGAGGACGTCTTCACGCAGAGCCTCGGTATCGCCCTCCTCAACGGCGTCAGCCGCTGAGTCCCGAATCTGCCTAACGGCACGCTTGTCGAGGTGAATCTCCATAGGGGGATAGCTCCGTTTAGGCGAGCCTCGCCGCTGACGTCAAGCGGGCGAACGAAGATCTTCGGACATCGGATGACGCTTCGCCGACTCGGGGACCACCTCCGTCGACGCGGTGCATGACCGTTCAGGTCGGCGGAGAGGTCGGCTCGGCAGAGGGTTCGAGCGCGGGAGCTGCCCAGCCACCAGGGTCCTCCACCGGGGGCCATCGACGATCCCGTGGTCCAGGACTCTCACCCCCGTGGTCCAGGCGCCCTCGCGAGGGCCCTCCGCGCGAGTCTCGTGGACGAAGCGTTGCCGAGCGCGCGAGGCTCGCGTATTCACGCTATATCGTGCGTCTCCGAACGGCGCTCCTACCGCTGACGGTGGCCAGCGCCATCGCGCTCCGCGCTGCACCTCTCCAGGCGCAGAGCGCGGAGCCAGCGTCATCCATGGGGCAAGAGACCGATGGCGCTGGGACGAGCGCGTCCGATGCGACGGTGGCGGGCAGGTTCGAGGAAACCGTGGGTCCTCGCCCTCCCCCGCTCAACGTCGAGTACGCGCAATACGGGGTCGCGCTCACGGCGGCGATCAACCTGTCGGAGGGGGCCGCCTGCCAGGAGCAGCAGGGAGCATTTCTCCCGTGCATCCTGGGCAGCGGTGGTGGGCTGTTGATCCGTGGTGGCTACCGTTCACCGGGCCCCTGGTACTTCGGAGGCTCCTACGAGTTCACCAAGATGGACTCGAGCAACCTCTACCGGCTCGGAATCTTCCAGCAGCTCCGCGTGGAGATGCGCTACCTGCCCGACTTCGGGACGCGGGCCGCTCCCTATTTCACCGCAGGTGTCGGCGGCGTCGCCTACGGGAACGAATGGGGCGCCGAGACCGGCGGCGCGCACCTCTCCCTCGGTGCAGGCGTCGAACTCGAGATTTCTCGGCTGACGGTGCTCGGCATCAGCGGGGGCTGGCGTCCGGTTCTGCTCGCGGGATGGACCGACACGGCCGGCTATCGGCGACGGACCGCCATCGCTCAGTTCCTCGGTCTCGAGCTGATGATCGAGGTCCGGACCGAGCTGGGACGCCGCTGACGCGTCTCGTCCCCCGGGGTCGAGAGCATCGCAAGAAGCGCGAGAACCGCCCGTCGTGCCGCGGCGCACGCACCACCGATCGGTGACGCATCTCGCAGCGGCACGACGCCTCGAGAGAGCTTTCGACCGTGGCGGCCCTTTTTTTCGGGTAGGCGCCCGACGCGATCCCCCTCTCTTGCCCTTGACTCGACAGGCGGACCGCGGTCCCCTCCCCGAGTGATCTGTGATGTCTGCGGACGCCACAACCCTGATGAACTGACCTACTGCCAGGACTGTGGGCGGCGGCTCAAAGCGAAAGTGAAGCGCGGAGTCGCCCCGACCCCTCCGAAAGGGATTCCACGAGTCTCCCCGCCAGAAGGCACGTCGGCATCAGGCTCGTCTGGCATCGGGAACCCCTCCATCGGCGCTCAGCAGTCCGTCGGCAGTCAACAGTCCATCGGCAGTCAACAGTCCATCGGCATCCCGCAGAACGTCGCGGCCCCTCAGCTCATCATCTCGTCATCGGGCAGCAGCGCGCAGCAAGGGAGCGCATCTCCCGAGGCTTCCGCACGCTCCGAGGTCGTCGCTGCACAGCCACCTGCGATCGCACCGGGATCCGTGGTTCCCTCGCAAGCGGCTGCGTTGACCCTGCCTTCTGCAGCGAGCCACCAAGCGCCCATCTCGCAGCTCGCAGCGACCCAGGCATCGCAGGGCGCACTCCAGCAGGACGCCAGCGCCCCCGCCGTGTCCTCTCAGGATCCCGAGGCTGGACGATCGAGCGCGTCAGGAGGACGAGCCCAGAGCCGCTTGCGACCGGAGGTCCCCGGCTTCTCGTTCACGCCCCCCACGGCCCAGCGGGAGGTCCCCGCGCAGCCAGCCTTCGTCCCGGAGGAGCGAACTACCGTCGAGTCGCTCATGCCTGCAACGGTGGCGCTCCGGGTCCTCTGCACGAGCTGTGACTCCGAGAACCCTCCCGGCTATCGCTTCTGCGTCACGTGCGGCTCGTCGCTCAAGGCCTCACGCCCCGAGAGCCGGACGGTCCCGGAGCCGTCGACCCAGATGGGAGCAGCCGTTCCCCCGCCCTCGCCCACGCCCCCCGTCGAGGCGACGTTGCGCGTCGAGCGCGGCAAGGACGACACGATCCCTCGTGGCGCCCTGGAGCCTCATGTGCCCGGCCACGGGACGCCTTCGCCACTCGACGGAGGCGTGACGCACGAGAAGATCGTGGGCGCCCCGGTGGTCGACATCTCGGCGGCGAGACATGCCCCCACCCGCATGATCGAGTGCAGCCGCTGCCACGGGCATTGCCTCGCGACGACCCGCTTCTGCAAGTACTGTGGCGCGCCGCTCGAAGGGGAACGCTCGGCACCCCTCTCTCTCGGAGGCGTCCCACCGACCGATGTGCGGGTGGAGCACCAGCCGACGTCGAGCGACGCTCGGGAGAGCCACAGCACGGCGGAAGAACTTTCCACGCTCCCCAGCTCCACGGAGACCTCGGGCGGGGCGAAGCTCTCGCAGCTCGCAGCCCCACCCCTTCGGTCCCCTCACGCCGTGAGACCGGCGGGTTCCTGGCCAGACACCCGAGCCGGCCGGGCCCCCGAGGGAAGGCTGGTCGTCATTGTCGAAGACGGCAGCGAAGGGAAGTCTTTTCCGCTGTCGGGCCGACAAATCGATATCGGTCGGACCGAGGGCGACATCCACCTCGAAGACGATCTTTACGTCGCTCCGCGGCATGCACGGCTGATTCCCCATGAAGGGACCTGGATTCTCCGGGACCTGGGGAGCGTCAACCGGAGCTACCTCCGCATCCGTCAGCCTCATTCTCTGCGAGATGCTGACTTGCTTCTCCTGGGGCTGGAGGTGTTACAGTTTCAGACCGTGAGTGACGGGGAGCGAGGCCTCGGCCATGCGATCCAACACGGGACTCTGCTTTTCGGCTCGCCGGCCGTCCAGCGACGTGCACGGCTCTGCCAGAGGACGGTCGAAGGCGTGGTGCGCGACGTCTATCACTTGCACCGGGATGAGACCGTGATCGGCAGAGAAACCGGGGATATCGTGTTCACGTCGGACCCGTTCCTCTCGAGGCGACATGCGGTCATCCGGAGAAATCCGGTGACCAGCGAGTTCACCCTGACCGATCTCGACTCGTCGAACGGAACTTACGTCGCGGTCCGGGAGGACGTTACCCTGGCCAACGGGGATTTCGTTCGCGTCGGGCAGCACCTGTTCCGCGTGGACCTATCGTGATGAGCGACCAGACCGCCCGCGAAACCAGCGCAGAGCCCCCCGGACTCGATGGCCCCGGGGGCCACGATCCCGCGCGGGACGGCGCGCCAAGAAGTGTACGGCCCGAGGTGAGCACCTCACCTCTGGACGCCGTGCCTCCTCTGGCGGCCGGAACTGAGGATGAATCCAGCTCGGATGGCGATGCCACTTCACAACCGTCGAACGGTGGAAGCTCGCCAGACATCGCTGTGACGAAGGCCCAGGCCCGCGACAAAGTGCGGCTCCGAATCTTCGGACGCACGGACGTGGGCCAGGTCCGCGAACACAACGAAGACAACTTCATCGTCGCCGATCTGACGAAGGGCACCCGAGGCCTGATGGAGGCCGAACGCACCCAGCTCGTGGGGGAGCGAGGTGCCCTCTTCGGTGTGTGCGACGGGATGGGCGGTGCCGCGGCGGGCGAGGTCGCAAGCCAGCTCGCCGTGGACATCATCTACCAGCGCATGCTCGCCGGCCCAGAGCCGGCCGATCACGACGAACTCGCCGCGCGCCTCGTGCTCGCGATCGAGGCCGCCGGGCTCCGCATCTTCAGCGAAGCGAAGCTCGATCGGACGCGCCGAGGGATGGGGACGACGTCAACCGTCGCGGCGCTCCTCGATGATCATCTCTTCGTGGGGCAGGTCGGTGACAGCCGCGCATACATCCTGCGTGGCGACCGGCTGGTGCAGGTGACCCGCGATCAGTCGCTGGTGAACCAGCTCATCGAAGCCGGTCAGCTCACCGAGGAAGAAGCGGAGACCTTCGAGCACAACAACATCATCCTCCAGGCGCTCGGCACCGCAGAGTCCGTGCAGGTCGACCTGACCTGTGTCGTCCTCAAGCACGGTGACGTGCTGCTCCTCTGCTCCGACGGGCTCTCCGGGATGGTGCGCAACGACGAGATCCGCGAGATCCTCCGCACCATCGAGGAGCCACTGGAGGCGTGTCGTGTGCTCACCGAGAGGGCCAACCAGGCCGGAGGTCACGACAACATCACCGTGGTCGTGGCCAGGTTCGAAGGCGACTCCCTCGACAAGCCGTCGCGGGAGGACACCGAGAGCCTGAAGTACCAGAAGTACCAGCTCCCCGAGCATTTGCTGGCCGCGACCTCCGTGCCCGAGCCGACGCGACGCGCCCGGGAGGTCGAGGAGCGAAAGATCTCCCAGCGCCCGCCGGCCCCGCGACTCTGGACGCCAGGCTCCGAGGATGGATCCGGCGGAGGGGACGACAGCGACGAGCGGCATGGCGACGACGAGCAAGACGACGATGACGACCGCATGGCGAACCGCGCCTTGCCGGGAGACGACGCGATCCACATTCCCACCGAGGGCGCGCCGCAGTGGCTCGTCATCATGATGATCGCCAGCGCCGTCGCGTGTGTCTTCATTGCGGGCTACTACCTGTTCCGATAGCGCCTCATGGGGGGAGTGACGATACGACGCATGGGGTGAGCGACTTCCCTGCTCCGGACCGAGGAGCCCGCTCGGGCTCACCAGGGCCGCGGTCGGGCTGAGCAGATCATGCTGCGCCATGCGTTGAGACGACTCCTGTGGACCCTGCCGACACTCTTCGCGGTGTCGGTGGTGACGTTCCTGGTCCTGTCGTTCGTCCCGGATCCCGTGGACGATCCGCGCTTCACCGCAGCGCTGAGCCGTGCCGATCGAGAACGGATGCGACGGGAGCGGTACCTCGATCTCCCACGCTTCATCAACCCGAACCCCAGGGACGTGCGCACGCGCGCCATGGAGGCGGTGCGAGAGATCGCGGCGGGTGGAGATCAAGCCGCGCGCGCGGCGGCCACCTTGCAACGGCTCGGCGGCGCCGCGCTCCCCCACGTGCTGCCAGCGCTGGACACGCTCGCCCCCGAGCCACGGACCGAGGTCGCCCTCGCCCTCGCCCCCGTCGCGGAAAGGATGCACCTGCCGCGCGCGGAGGATGCCAGGAACCCGGCGCGCGCCGTGGCCTTCTGGACGCGCTTCTGGGACGACCGGGGCGTGGAATTCCGCGCAGCCTCCGTGCGCAGCGCGGTGAGTCGCTTCACCCGCTACGGCTCCAGCTCGCGCGCCGCGGAGCTGCGGGAGCTGGACACGTTCGCCCTCGAGTTCGTGATCAAGGCGATGCCTCCACCCCGGGATCCAACGAGCTTGCAACGAGCGCAGGCGCTCGTGGAGATCGCCGCCGACGTGACCAGCGTGGACGATCGGATCGGTCCCGACGACGATCTCGCGACCGCGCAGGCCTGCGTGACCCGATGGCAGACCTACTGGTCGGTCTATCGAGGCGACTTTGCCGTGTTCAGCGGCCCCTCGCGCATCGCGGCCATGATCCTGGAGACCCGCTACGGCAAGTGGGCCCTGGGCGCGATCACCCACCGCTTCGGTGTGGCCGCCAGCGGAGAACCCGTCCTCGACGAGCTGCGCCGCCGCCTCCCCGTGACCCTCACGCTGGTCCTCGGCGCCATCATGATGGCGTATGCGTTCGCGATCCCCCTCGGTGCGCTCAGCGCGGCCTCGCGCGGGCGAAAGACGGATCTGATCATCGCGTGCACCGTGCTCGGCCTCTGCGTTTTGCCGACACCCGTCCTCGCCATCGCCCTCGCACCGCGAAGCGGCAGCGGTGGCGGCAGCCTGCTCCTCCCCACAGCGATCCTCGCCGTGGGGCTCATCGCAGCCCCCACACGCCAGCAGCGCTCGGCGCTGTCGACGGTGCTGACCCAGGAGGTGATCCGGGCCGCGCGTGCTCGGGGTGCGGGTCGCCTGCGAGCCCTCCTGGCTCATGGCGTCCGGAACACGCTCCTCCCCGTCGTGACGCTGGCGGTCGTCGAGCCGCCGCTCGCGATCGGCGGCGCGTTCGTCGTGGAGCATGTCTTCCGCCTGGAAGGTCTCGGTGAGGCCACGATCCTCGCCGTGCAGACGCGCGACGCGAACTGGCTGATGGCGCTCTCGCTCTTTGCGGCGGCGATCGCGGCGCTGGCGGTGATCGCGACCGACCTCGCCTACGTCCTCCTCGATCCTCGGCTGGCGCGGAGCGTGCTCTCCAGGAGACGACGCGGGTGACCCACTTCGCGATCCTGTGGCACCGCA
The DNA here is from genome assembly GCF_001189295.1 of Chondromyces crocatus. Taxonomy (NCBI): domain Bacteria; kingdom Pseudomonadati; phylum Myxococcota; order Polyangiales; family Polyangiaceae; genus Chondromyces; species Chondromyces crocatus. The sequence continues at coordinate 4,713,517 of NZ_CP012159.1, read as the reverse complement.
TCGCCTGGAGCCGACGCGCTGCCCTCGGCGCCGTGCTCCTCGGCATGCTGTCGCTCGTCGGAATCTTCGCGGAGTTCATCGCAGGCCCCGCCCCCATCATCTGGACCGGGCCGCGCGGGGTCGAGGTGCTCGGCTCCGTGGTCCACGCAGACGAGCTCGATGCCTCGAGCGACGAGATCCGCTTCGCTCGGTACGAGACCGGGACGGGCATCTGGCCCCTCGTCCGATATGGGCCGACGCATCCCAGCGACGCCGGACCGAGCGCCGCGCCCTCATCGCGCCATCCTCTCGGCACGGACATGAAAGGCCGCGACCTCACCGCGAGGCTCGTCTACGGCGCACGGACTGCGCTCGGACTCTCGCTCGCCGCCGTGCTCACGGGGATGTTCCTCGGCGTCCTCCTCGGCGGGTTTGCTGGCACGTACCGCGGCTTCTGGAACGATCGCCTGGTCCGCCTCGTGGAGACGGTCGACACATTCCCGGCGATCATCATGGTCGCCCTGATCCGCGCGATCGAGCGAGAGCCATCCGCGCTCTCGCTCGTGCTCGCGGCGGCCGTCGTGCGCTGGGCGGAGATTGCGCGCCTCGTCCGCGCCGAGGTGCTCCGCGCATCGGCCGAAGACTACGTGCTCGCGGCGAAGGCCCTGGGCTGCTCCGACCTGCGGGTGTTCTTTCGCCACATCTTGCCGAACGCCCTGGGCCCCGTGATCGTCAGCTCGGTGTTCGGTGTGACGTCCGTCGTGCTCCTGGAAACGGCGATCTCATTCTTGCCGATGGGCGCGCCCGCGCAGGCAGCCTCGTGGGGCGAGACGCTGGCCCAGGCCGCTCTCCATCCGGAGAACCTGCGCCTTCTCCTCTGGCCCGGCGCCCTGCTCCTGCTCACCATCGGAGGCAGCTACCTGCTCGCAGACGCGCTCCGGGACGCCGTGGATCCGAGGACCGTGCGGACGCGCGAAGAGCGCCGCGGCTGACCCCGTCAGCCCAGCGCGCGAGCTGCCTTGAGCGCGGCGTCATAGTCCGGCTCGTCGGACACGTCGCTCAGGTACTCGACATGCTGAACGACGTCGCTCGCGTCGATCACGAAGACGGCGCGCGCCAGCAGGCCCACGGCAGGTGCGAACACTCCGTAGGCTCGGCCGAACGAGCGCTCCTTGAAGTCGGAGAAGGTCTTCACCCGCTCGATACCTGCAGCACCGCACCAGCGCTGCTGCGCGAAGGGAAGGTCCATGCTCACGATGAGGATCGACACGCCTGGCAGCTTCGCGGCCTCTTCATTGAAGCGTCGACTCTCGCGATCGCAGACGGGCGTGTCGAGGGAAGGGACCGCGACCAGGACCCGAGGTTTTCCGGAGAGCGCTTCCCCGGGGATCGGTTGCATCTCGTTGCTGGTGAGGGAGAAGTCGGCCGGTGCTCCGTCTCCCTGCGAAAGACGAGGACCTTCGAGTTCCGTCGGATGACCTAGCCACAAAGTCGTGTGTCCCATGATGGCGCTCGCTCCGTCGTGGTGGCTCCCGATGGTTCGGGGAGCCGTCTGGTTCAGCTCACGTCCGTGTATGCACCGGATCGGCACAGCGTGGCAGGCTCCATCGTCGGGCCCACCGGAATTGTCGAGATCCTGCGACCGCTACCATTCACCGGCACCAGATCCCCTCGCTTCCAGCCAGGAGGCCGGCTAAACCTCTCCAGCATGTCTGTCCCCGAGATCTCCGAGCAGGACTTCGAGCGTGAGGTGCTTCGTAGCGAGCTCCCGGTGCTCATCGACTTCACGGCCACGTGGTGCGGCCCCTGCAAGACCGTCGCGCCCGAGGTGGAAGCGGTAGCGCGAGAGCTCGCGGACAAGGCGAAGGTCGTCAAGATCGACATCGACAAGTCGAAGCGGCTCGCCACCATGATGCGCGTCCAGGCCGTGCCCACCTTCATGGTCTTTCACCGGGGCCGCCCTGTCGCCGCCGACCAGGGGGTGCTGCGCAAGAACCAGCTCCGTGCCCTCATCGAGCCCTTCCTGCCGCGCGCCGAGGGCGCGGTCAGGGCGCCTGAACTCGTGCAGCTCCTCCAGGAGCGCCAGGTCGTCCCCGTGGATACCCGCGAGCTCGCTGCGTTCAACCGGGCGCACATCCCGGGTGCCGTCAACATGCCGATCGAAGAGATCGAGAACCGCCTGGCGGAGCTTCACATGCTCCCGGGCGCCCCCGTTCTCTACTGTCGGAGCGGAGACAAGTCGAAAGACCTCGTCGCGAAGCTGGCCGAAGAAGGGACGCCCGTCGCCTTCCTCGAAGGTGGCTTTCTGGCCTGGGAAGCCGAGCTGCTCCCCATCGAGCGGGCCGACTGACCCTGCTCAGATCCTGGTCGCGGCGAGGGCTGCCGAGACCACCTCGCGGACCGGCACGCCGTGCGTACGCGCTGCCGCTGCACAGTCATCGAACTCGGGTTTCACCTGCGGGGGGCCGAACGGTCCCTCGCTGACCTTCACCCGGATCGCTCCGTAGACGGTCTCCACGGTGATCGAGCGCCTCGGTCGCTCCGTGCGGTTCACCGGGACACGACGAACGCCGATCGTGGTCGTCTCCGTGAGCAGCGTGGTCGCCACGGCGTCGGCCTGAGGCGCAGGCGCGAGCGCGGAGATGGTGAGCGCCGGACGACCCTTCTTCATCGTGATCGGCGTCGCCCAGGCATCCACCGCACCGACCGCGAGCAACGCCTCGATCGCATGCCCTGCGATCTCGCCGGTCATGTCGTCCACGTTCGCCTCGAGGACGACGTGCGAGGCCGAGCCGGACTCCTCCACGGTGGGAGGACTGCCGAGGACGACCCGCAGCAGGTTCGGGCGATCCGGAAGCTCACGCTGACCGGCCCCGAAGCCGACGCGCTCGGGCGCGAACGTCGGCCAGCGCTCGAAGCGGGTCGCCACCGTCGCGATGATCGCGGCGCCCGTCGGGGTCACCAGCTCGGCGTCCAGGTTCACGCCATACGTCGGAACCCCGCGCAAACAGGTGACCACCGCCGGCGGCGGCAGCGGCAAGATCCCGTGCTGCGCACGAACGAAGCCTCGCCCCATCGGGAGCGGAGAGCCCACGACTTCCGCTCCCAGATAGGCGATCGCGGCGGCCGCGCCGACGATGTCCACGATCGCGTCGACCGCGCCGACCTCGTGGAAGTGCACGCTCTCCAGCGGCATCCGATGCACCGCCGACTCCGCCTCGCCCAGGCGGCGGAAGATCCTGCGCGCGAGGGTCGCGATCGCTGGTTCGAGCGGCGCCGCGGCGAGCATCGCGTCGATCTCGCCATAGGTCCGCTCCGGCTGCTTCCCTTCCACGTGGACGTCGAAGGACGTCGCAACGATCCCGCTGCGGTGCGCGTGGCCTCGGTGGAGGTGGAACCCCTCGATGGGGAGCGCCGCCACGGCACGCTCGATGACCAGCAACGGCACCCCGAGATCGAGGAGCGCGGAGATGGTCATGTCCCCCGCGATGCCGCTGAACGTGTCGAAGAACAGGATCTTGCCCGCCCCGGCTCCCTGCTCCAGGAGGGGCATGCGCGTCGTCACGTGCTCGTGATCGCGCGCGTGGCCATGGGAGTGCGTGTGCGTGTGCGCATGCTCGTGCGTGTGGCCATGCTCGTGCGTGTGGCCATGCTCGTGCGTGTGCGCATGCTCGTGCGTGTGCGCATGCTCGTGCGTGTGGCCATGGTCATGGGAATGCCCATGCTCGTGGGTGTGACCGTGGGCATGAGCGTGCCCATGGCCAGCGCCCTCGCCGCCCTGCCCATGCCCCTCGTCAGGGGGGAGATCGTGAGAATCGCCGTGTGCCATCGCTACTGCCCTCGGTCGAGCAGCATGCGGTGAGCCGCCATCGCTGCGCCAAAACCACTGTCGATGTTGACCACGACCACGCCCGAGGCGCAGGACGTCAGCATCGAGAACAACGCGGTGAACCCTCCAAGCGCCGCCCCGTACCCGACCGACGTGGGCACGGCGATGACCGGCGCGGCGACCAGGCCGCCGACGACGCTCGGCAACGCCCCCTCCATGCCGGCGATCACGATCACCACCGCAGCGCGACGAAGCTGTTCGGAGCGCGACAGCAGACGGTGCAACCCGGCAACGCCCACGTCGTAGACACGATCGGGCTGAAGCCCCACGGCCAGCAAGGTCTCCACCGCCTCTTCGGCGATGGGGATGTCGCTGGTCCCCGCCGTGATCACCGCGACGGGCCCAGCCAGGCGCTCGGGAGCGGGGCGATGCGCAACCTTCCCCGTCCGCGCCAGAGACGAGTAGCTGAAGCCGGGCAGGCCAGCGGTGATGCGCTCTGCCTTTTCCGGCTCGATCCGCGTCACCAGCACGTTTTGCCCGGTACGCAGGATCTCTTCCGCGATGCGGATGATCTGCTCCGGCGTCTTGCCCTGGCCGAAAATTATCTCCGGAACTCCCTGCCGGAGCGCCCGGTGATGATCCACGGCGGCGACGCCGATGTCCCGGAACGGGAGCTCCTGTAGCCCCTCGAGAGCGCTCTCGACGGTCACATCACCACTACGAACCCGCTCCAGAAGCTCACGGACGTCGCGAGGATCCATCGGGCAAGGCGCTTACCGCGACGCAGCGCTCAGATCAAACGGCAAACTTTGGCGATGGCCGCCGGTGGCGCTAGGTTCCACCCGTGCCCGCGTTCGTCGCTCCACTCATCGGCTTCGCCCTGGGTGCATTGCTCGCCTGGATACGTGGCGCCGCGCCCTTGCAGCCGTTCGCTCGCTCCCAGCCAGGTGGCACGGCCTGGCAAGCGCTCCGCGATCACGGCGTGTCAGGGATGGGGACAGCCCGCACCGCCGAGGCTCGCTCGCTCGCCCTGGCGACCTTGTTCGGGCTCCTCGTCTTCACCCCGATCTGCGCCTACTTCTTGACCTTCGCGCCCGACTGGAGCTTCGCCTACCTGATCGACAGCCGCCGCGTCCCCTCGGCGCTCGAGCTGCTGCTCCTCATCGCGGACGCCGCCGCCGTCCCCGCTGGCTTCCTCGCCATGGAACGCGCGGGAGAACACCGCTCGTTCCGCGCGACCGGGAGCCTCGTCGGCGCGCCCCTGGCCCTCGCCGCCCTCCTCGTCCTGCTCCTGGGCAAGCGCTTGACCGTCGAGGGCACGTACCGCCAGATCCAGGGAGACTTCGGCGTGGGGGCCGTGGCGGGCGGTCCCCTCGGCTATGCTCTCCTGTGGATGCACGGCCTGCTCATTGCGGGCCTCGTGCTCACCGCGCAAGCGCTCCTGAACGGAAGGCGTTCGGCGAAGCGTCCACCCCGAGAAGGTGACGCGCCACGACGACCAGCAGGTCCCGCCGCCAGCGCGCCACGGAACGCCGACCCCACGCGCAGCGGGAGGCCGATGATGAGTGGCCATGCAGGTGGGAGGGCGACCTCCTCGGGGTCCGGGCGCCTCCTCGGAAACCCGCCTGCACGAAGACCTCGTCAAGGCCGAGACCACTGAAGGCACAAGCGTCGGGTCGCGCCTCGGGGATTGAGGTGACCGACCGATTGACGAACCTGCGCCCGTCCACCACCCTGAGCCCCCATGTCCGCCTACCCCAACGTCGATCAGCAGATCCAGGACCTGATGCAGCTGGCCAGTGAGGTCGTGGAGCGGGCGCGACAGGGCGGCGCCGACGTGGCCGAGGCGATCGCCCGCTCGGGCTCCGAGCTGTCCACCAAGGTGCGCCTCGGAGAGCCCGAACTCGTCGAGGAAGCCGCCCACCGGAGCATCGGGATGCGCGTGATCAAGGCGGGTCGCGTCGCCCTCACGTCGACCTCCGATCTCACGCCGAGGGGCCTCGATCGGTTCGTGAAGGATGCCCTGGAGCTGGCCGAGATCTCCCAGGAAGACACCTTCGCCGGCCCCGCCAGCCCCGACCTCATCGCCCCGGGGCCGTTCCCCGATCTCGACCTCTACGATCCCGCCGGCGGACAGGTCACCGCAGAGCAAGCCATCGCCCTCGCCCGCCGCGGCGAGCAAGCGGCCCGCGACGCCGATCCCCGCATCACGAACAGCGACGGCGCCACCTTCTCACGCACCGCAGGCGCCTTCGGCCTGGTCCTGTCGGGTGGGTTTCGGGGCGGCTATGCCGGCTCCTACGCCTCACTCGTCGTGTCGCCGGTCGCCGACGACGAAGGCGGCAAGAAGCGCCGAGGCTACCACTACAGCGCCAAGCGCCACCTCGCCGAGCTCGATTCCCCCGAGGCCGTGGGACGTGAAGCCGCGCGGCGCACCCTCCGCAAGCTGGGGGCCCGGAAAGTCCCCACCTGCGAGGCCCCCGTCATCTTCGATCCCGACGTCGCCCGCTCCATCCTCGGCCTCTTCGCTGGCTGCATGATGGGCAGCTCCATCTGGCGGAAGTCGAGCTACCTCGTGGGTCGAGAGGGGACTCGTGTCGCCAGCGAACTCGTCAGCGTGGTGGACGACCCGCTGATCCCGCGCGCACCCGGCTCCAGGCCCTTCGATGGCGAAGGACTCGCCGCGCGCCGCAACGTCGTCGTCCAGGATGGCGTACTCCAGATGATCCTCTGCGACAGCTACAGCGCCCGGAAGCTGAGCCGTCAGCCCACCGGCAATGCGTCGCGAGGCGGCGGAGGAGGCGTGGGCCCCTCGACCTCGAACCTGCTGCTTCAGCCGTCGAAGACCCCGCCGGAAGAGATCCTGCGCTCCACCAAGCGGGGCCTGTACGTCACCGAGATGATGGGCTTCGGGTTCAACGCCGTCACCGGCGACTTCTCCCGGGGCGCCTCCGGGTTCTGGATCGAGGATGGCGAGCTGGCCTTCCCCGTCAACGAGGTCACCATCTCGCTCAACCTGGACCAGCTCCTCCAGCGCATCGACGCGGTCGGCAGCGACCTCGATCTCCGCACCTCCACCGCCGCGCCCACGCTGCGCGTCGCCTCGATGACGATCGCCGGGAGCTGACCGCTGCGCGTCCCATGACCCGCCCTCCGCGACGGCAGCCATCACGTGACGCGCTGGGACCACGAAACCGCCTGACCTCCATCACGCTGCTGCTCTGCCTCGTCGGTGTGGCGCCAGCTTGCTCCTCCATCGCCGACGAGCGGTGCGAGGCGATGTGCGCATGCACCGAATGCACGGAGACGGACCACAGCGCTTGTCGGGTCAACCTCGCAGCTGAAGAGGACACCGCGGCGGCCTACGGCTGCAGCGAAACCTACGAGCGCTACACGAGCTGCGAGCTGACGAAGGCCCGCTGCCGCGACAATCGGTTTTTCCTGGACGGGATCGATTGCAGCGAGGAAGCCCAGAAGCTCACCACCTGCCGATCGCGATCCCTCACCGAATGAGGAGCGAGCCTCCATCACGTCTCGTCAGCGGGAAGCAGGCCTGGACCCCTCGATGGCTCGACCTGGCCGAGGCGCCGTTCTCCCTCACCCCTTCACCTCGTGGCGACCTCGGGTGGCCTCTTCGTCCTGCTGACCGGCAGACGCGTGATCTGCACGCGGGTGGCTGAACTGGGCACGTCAGCGCCGCAACGCCTGGATTTCACCGTGAACTGGGTGCGTCGGCGTCCGACCATCGCACTTCACCCGTCCGACGCTCCTCCAGCACCATCCGAGGCGTGGACACTCGGCAGCCAGACGGCCGACTCAGCGACCTTTCTCGGGGAGGTCTTCCGCAGGGTCCGGATACTGCTCCGCCAGCTTCATGGCTTCCGCGCGCAGCTCGGCGTGCGCCAGGAGCTTTCGCACCAGCCGCCACAGCTCGGGTTCGGCGAGCAAGTGCAGGGGTGGCTGCTGCGGGCTCCGGCGCCCCTTCGGACGTCGGGGAATGGCGGAGGGGCCCTGGCTGCGCAGCGCCTCCATCTGAGTGACATGGCGCTTGGTGGGAAATAGCTCCCCACGCTCCCAGGAGAGCACCACGTCTTGCTCGATGTCGAGCGCAGCAGCCAGCTCCCGGGCAGTACAGGCGAGTTCTTGTCGCAATGCCTTGATGTCACTCGCGTCCACGTTTCTATGGTCCGTTTTTCGAATGAAATGCATCCCGGCGTCAACTGCACCGCTCGGCGTGCCGATGGACGGGTATGTTTTCTCTACACGAACTGGCGCGCCGCTGTGCGACGAGCCTGCTGGTGGCATTGGGCGGCGTCATCGGGCTCGGGTGCCTGCCCGAGCTGCCGGGCCATTCCGCAGGAGCCGGCCCCGGGGACACCGCGCCCGAACCGGGCCCTGGCGTGACGCTACACCCCGAGGCCTCCACGCAGGCCGCGCCGCCAGTCCTCCGCGTGCATCTGCAGGTTCCCTCCAGGGCAGAGGTCGACGTCGAACGCGCCCTGCTGTTCGAAGGGGAACTCGGCCCGGCCCACCTCCGACAGATCACCCGTGGTCAGCTCTCGAAGGCCCTCTCGAAGCGGATCGTCCCTGCGCTCGTCTGGATGGAAGAGCCGACCACGGACGAACCAGTCTCAGAGGGGCGCCTCCTGGTCCTCGCCCCCACGGTCGAGCTTCAGCCGGGGGGAACGTACACGTTCGCGAGCGCGCTCCCGGAGGCCGTCCAAGTCATCCACGTCACACCGACGACGATGCCCACGCTGAGCCGCCTCTGGCCTCCAGCGGGCCAGGCCTCCACGGCCAGCTTCGGCGTCTGGTGCGGCCTGTCGCCTCTCCCCGAGCTGGAGGTCGCAGTCCACCTCGATCCAGAAGGGCCGCCCGGGAACCTGCTGCGAGGGGCCGCAGCAGGTCTCGGGGAGTCCTGTGTGCGCTTTCAGCCCGCGGCTGGCCATGAAGACGCAGGGGATGGACCGTTTCTCGGCCCTCCCGATCTCCTCCTCGACGAGGGCCTCCAGCTCGCGCTCTCCCCTCGCCCTTTCACCATGGACACCGCGCCCTCTCCGTACACGGCCACGGAGTGCGACGGCGAGCTGGTCCCCTTCGGGCCCGGGTGCGCACTCGTCGAGGATGATCGCGTCCTCGTCCAGTCGCCCGACGCGCCGCTCTTCTGGGCCGTGGCGGGAGAAGGCCACGATCTCGTGGCACCGAGAAGACCGGGGGAACCATTGATCCTCGCACCACTCCAGCCCGACGCATCGATTCACTTCGATATCGTCGTCCTCGACACTGCGGGTCGCGCCGAGCGGAGTCACTTCCGTGGCACGACGCTTGCGCCGATGGCCCACGTGGTGATCACGGAGGTGCTCGCCAACCCCATTGGAGCAGAGCCCTCTCAAGAGTGGGTCGAACTCTACAATGATGGGCTGGTGGCTGCAGATCTGGGTGGTTATGTTCTCGAAGACGTGGGCGGTCGGACGGTGCTTCCAGAGGCCTCCCTTCCACCAGGAACGTTTGCCTTGGTGGTGAATGCGTCTTTTCAGGAGGACGATGGCCTCGATCCACCCCCCGCACCTGGGACGATTCTCCTGAGAGTTCCCAAACTTGGAAAAAACGGTCTGTCCAATGGCGGAGAGCCGCTCCGGCTGTCGAATGCATCCGGGCGCGTGGTCTCACGAACGCCAGCGCTCGCGCCCCCCCGAGCGGGCATGAGTCTGGCGCGAACTGCAGCGCGAGCACCGGATGGCCTCGCCGACTCGTTCACCACGGACTGGCCTTCACCAGGTCGAGGGCACATAATGAAGAAAGCGATACCCTGAACGAATCCAAACGACCGACGTGTCCGGTAGCGGGAAGCAGGGGCATACCTGATTCAGCTCCGAGAAAATCAAGCAAAGCGGGTGACGGCTCCACTTCTGAGAGCTAGATTTCAATTCGCAACCGGCGCAGGTGGGGTTAGGGAAAGCCGCCTGAGGGGTGGCCGCCATCGCGTTCTTTCGCGAACGGTGTGATGCGGGTCCTTCGCATGGAGTACAGCGATGTCTGGTTCTCGTGAGAAGCTGTTGACTGCGTCCGACCTCGCAACCCTTTGCGAGGTCGACCTGAAGACCATTCATAACTGGGTCGATCGTGGGCGGATCGCCCATTTCCGGACGCCAGGTCGGCACCTGCGTTTCCGTGCGGCAGACGTCGCCGAGTTCCTGCGAGCATGGGGCTACTCCGTGCCGCGCGAGCTCGCCCGGGCCACCTCGAAACTCGTTATGGCCATCGGCAGCAAGGATATGATGACACAGCTGAGCCGGGTGCTCGGCGATGGCGTCCCCGTCCGGCATGCAGCGCACCCCTATGATGCGCTGATCTATGCAGGGGCCGAGCCGGCGGACGCATTCGTCGTCGATGTCCGCTCAATGCCCCCGGAGGTGGAGCTCTCGGCCCTCTTCGAGGCGCTCCACCGCGCGTGTCCGCAGGGTCTGTTCATGGCGCTCGCCGACGAGCCAGCGAACGCGCCCCCCTTCGTGACGCAGGTGGGCAAAGGGGATCTCCAGACCTTGAAATCGGCCATCGTGCCGCCGGAGTCGACACCCCAGGTCTCGAGCGGGTCACCGACCGGCGGGACCCTTCAGATTCCTCTGGAGACGAACAGCGGCGTCCAGGGGGGCATGGAGGAGGCGCCTCGGAGCGTCGCCTCCGGAGAGTTCCCCCGCTGACCCGTGGCGCAGGGTCCTCGGAGGCATGAGCCCTCGACGGACCAAGCTCCAGCGGGGTGGGGTCTGACCACGCTGGACGACATCACCCGTCGTCGAGCTGAACTTCGCCGACCTCCGAGCGCTCGCTGGACGGCTCCTCGTCCGGAGGCTCCTCGTCCGGAAGCTCGTCCGGATGGCTGACGTCAGCAGGCTCGGCAGCCTCTCCCTCGGTCTCGCCGGCTCCGGACGACGTCGTGTCCGGCCCTTCGGGTGCGGAGACATGGCGCTGCATGACCCCTTCAGCGCCAGCGAAGCTGTCTCCCATGACCTCCGTTCCCTCCGGAGGCTCCTCCCCCAGCTCACGCTCGTACGCCCGACGCGAGTCATCGCTGAGCTCGGTGAATTCGCGCAGGGTCGGCAGGTCACTGAGCGCCCGGAGCCCGAAAAACGCCAGGAAGTGAGGCGTCGTCCCGTAGATCATGGGGCGCCCGGGCTCGTCCTTCTTGCCCAGGATGCGCACGATGTCGCGCTCGAGGAGGGACTTCAGCGCGGCCCCCGAGTCGACCCCACGGACCTCGTCGACCTCGGGCCGGGTGATGGGCTGCCGGTAGGCGATGATGGCGAGGGTCTCGAGCTGCGCTCGCGACATGCGCACCGGCTTTTGCTCCGTCACCTCCCGAACGAAAGGCGAAAACGCCGGGCTCGTCCGGAACACGTACCCTCCCGCCACCTCATCCAGCCGGAAACCGCGCCCTTCGTACTCCGCGACCAGCTCCGCGAGGACCTCCCGGATGACCGGCAGCTCCGCGGTCGCGGAACGTGCGAGCTCGCGCGCGCTCATCGGTTTCTCCGCGGCAAAGATCAGCGCTTCCAGCACCCCCTTGAGGTGCTTGCGCACGACCGGCGACACCGACGACGTCCGGGGTGACTTCGCCTGCTGGGCCCGGTTGCGGAGCTGGGTCCACGCGGCGGCACGAAAACGGGCCCCTCGGTCCCGGCGGCTCGCCTTCTGCGGACGCGGATCCTCGCCACTGGCTGGCTTCGTTCCGCTCGCGTTGGCCGGCCTCGGTTCGTTGCTGCGGGCGACCTCGGCCTCGTCCCCGCTGGGTGTGTTTCCGTGGACCGACCTCGCTTGGCTCCCGCTGGATGCATCCACCTCGCTCGCGTCAGACGCTGCCTCCACCACGCTGACGGCTTCGGCGTCGTCCTCGTCGACCAGCCTCGCCTCGCTTCTGCTGGAAGCTTCCGCCTCGCTCCCGGCAGGCAGCGCCGCTTCGCCCGCGCTGGCGGTTTCGGCCTCGTCGTCGCTGGTGTCCCTCGCCTCGCCCGCGCTGGGGGCGTCTGCCTCGCTGGTGGCCTCCACTTCGCCCACGCTGACGGCTTCGCCCACGCTGACGGCTTCAGCCTCGACGTCACGGCTCGGCTTCGCATCGCTCCCGCCGGATGCTTCTGCTTCGCTCCCGCTGGCCGGCTTGGCGCCACGCTTGCTGGTTGCCTTGGCTCTGCTCCCTCGGGCTGGCTTGGACTCGCTTCCGCTGGCCGACTTCGCTCCGCTGTCCCTGTCCAGAGCGCGGGGCTCTACTCTCCGGGATCGGACCGGAGTGTGCAGGTCGGCGGTGCTCGGGTCGGCGTCCGAACTCGGTGGCGTCAATGGGGGCTGAGCCGAGAACCACGCGAACGCGGCGGCTTGCATCGACGTCATGGCGTTCGAGGTCGAGTGCGCGTCGTCGACAGGGCCACGGGATCCCACCTCAGCCCTCGACATCCATCACCTCATAGAGGTCCGCGTCGATGCTCCCCTGCTCCATGACGGTATCCCCGTAGCCCGACCGAGAGGCCTCCGGGTCCGTCTCCTCCGAGGCTTCCAGCGGAGAACCTTCGACTTCGAAGTCATCGAAGGTCGACTCTTCTCCACGGACCGTCAGCTCGACGTGAATGGTCGAGAGAGAGTCCGTCTGGTGAACACGAAGCAATCTGAGCTTGCACATCTCGAGCACGGCCAGAAACGTGATGATCAAGTCGAATCTCGAGATCGTCGTGCCACGGGGGATCCCGTCGAGCAGCAAGGCCTCGAAGGTCATCGCTTTACGAGAGGACAGCTTCTCGGTGAGCTCGACGATGCGGTCGGTGATCGAGATTCGATCGAACACCACCTCGTGATCGATGCGCACGCTGGTGCGACCCAGGATCTTCTCGAATGCATCGAGGAGGTTGAAGGCATTCACCGGGGCAAAGGGGGCAGGGCCCAGCGGCACTTCCTCTTCGCTCATCCCTCTCATGAACACGTCACGACCGAGGGTGCTGCGCTCGCTGAACGCCTCTGCTGCCGCCTTGTACTTCTGGTATTCGAGCAGCCGGCGCACGAGTTCCGCGCGCGGGTCTTCTTCTTCGCCTGGCATGCCGTCGTCGTCCTGGCCGGCAGGGACCACGGGCAGCAGCATCTTCGACTTGATGTGCGTGAGGGTGGCGGCCATGACCAGGTATTCACTCGCTAGATCGATTGCGAGTGACTTCATCACCTTGAGGTATTCGAGGTACTTCGCCGTGATGAAGCTCACCGGGATGTCGAGGATGTCGAGTTCGTGCTTCTGGATGAGATGGAGCAGCAGATCGAGCGGGCCCTCGAAACTCGGAAGGTGGACGAAGTACTCCCCCTCTCTCGGCTCCTGAGGGCCCTCCTGGGAGGCATCGTGGGTCTCTCGCTCGGCCGCGGAGGACGTGGAAGACCCCTTCGCCCGAGGCTCCCGGGGGGCCGTGCGCGCGGAACCCTGCTCCAGTCCTGCTCGTGCAGTCTTCTGGGCTCTCACGCGGTGACACGCTCCTTCCGGCGGCTCATCGCGCAGACGGTAATCCGGAGGTGTCGAACGGTCCATGTTCGGTGTAGGTGACGGCCTCCACCTCGGGGAGAATCAGGCTCATGCTCCGGGAGGAGCAGGCTCATGTCCCGGCCGGTCGACAGGATTCATCCCTGGCGCTGCTCGGCCCGCGGAGGCGCCAGGACTCGAAGAGCCAGCACCCGTAGACCCGGTACGGGCAGCGGAGAACTCGCTCCCATCCAGCGATTGCCCCCCCGGGGACCGAGGGTTCGGAGCGAGGAGCGAGTGCCCGCACAGCGCCCTCGCGCCGCCCAGATACCAGCGGTTGGACCTGCCCAGCGCGACGGACCGAGCCGACTGACGGGCAGAGCCGACCGGACGAGGGAGGGGGGAGGCCATGCCTCCATCGGCTGGATGTTCGGTAGCTCTCCAGAGGGGCAGCACCTCTCGGTGCATCCACTGATCGGACATCCGCGGGTAGAGGGGGCTCCCGCTGGAGAGGACGTCGTCGCAGGTAGGTCGGCTGAAGGGGCACGTCTGGCCTCTGCCGTTCCCCCATCCTCCAGGGCGCTCGTCTCCATCGCTCCGGGTCCTACGATCCATCGCCGCGGGTCCTCAGACCTGACTGGCGGGGGTCTCGGGTGGGATGCCCAGGCCGGACGGCGCTGGACGAGGTCCCCGCGGGGCAGCAGTGCTATGCTCGCTCCCCTCGATGCAGCCTGGCCCCGCGAAGAGCTGCCCTTCCTGTGGCGACCGCTATGACGCGGATGTGCTCTACTGCCCACGAGACGGCACGCCCCTTCATACCTCGCGGAAGGTTGCCCCCGTCACCGAGACCGACCCGTATGCGGGGCTGGAACTCGCGGGACAGATCAGGCTGCAGCACCTCATCGGCATCGGCTCGATGGGGCGCGTTTACCGGGCCTTCCAGGCAGGGATCGAGCGCGATGTCGCGGTGAAGATCCTGCACCGGGAGATGAGCGGGAACGCGGAGCTGACGGGACGTTTTCACCGGGAAGCCAAGATCGCGAGCCGGCTCGTGCACCCCAACGTGGTGCAGGTGCTGATGTCGGGCACCATCCCGCCCTGCGCCGTCCCCCACGTCGGTGGCGAGCTGTACCTGGTCATGGAGCACCTCGACGGTCTCTCCCTGCTCTCCGCGCTGGCCGCTGCGGGCACGGGCGGGGATGAAAACGCGCTGCCCTTGCCACGGGCGCTGCACATCATCCTGCAGGTCTGCGACGCGGTGGGCGAGGCGCACGCTCAGGGCATCGTCCACCGCGATCTTAAGCCCGAGAACATCATGCTCGTGCGCCGGGGCGAGGATCCGGACTTCGTGAAGGTCCTCGACTTCGGCATCGCGCGCTTCGACTGGGCGGACAAGGCGGTCGCCACGCAAGCAGGGCTCATCTTCGGGACGGCGAAGTACATCTCTCCCGAGGGAGCCGAGGGTCAGTCGGTCGGTCCGGCAGCGGATGTGTACTCGATCGCGACGATGCTCTATCAGTGTCTCGCGGGGCGCGCCCCCTTCGAGGGCGACTCGCCGGTCGCGTTGCTGGTCCAGCACACCCACGCTCCGCCTCCCGACCTGCGAAGCATCACGCGCGCCAGCTACGTTCCGACCCCGATCGCGCAGGTGATCATGCAGAACCTGGCGAAGCGGCCCGGGGAACGAGCGCGAGACGCGCGCGCGCTGCGGCACGAGTTCGCCCTGGCCGCGCGTGCGAGCGGGCTCGATCCCGAGGAGATTCAAGCCCCAGCGCGGATGACGCGCACGAGCGGGCTGGTGAAGCTCGCCTCGAAGGCGCGCACCCGCGCCCTGGAACTCAGCCCCGAACTCGCAGCCCGGCTGGGAGCCGCGGACGCACCTGCGCTGGAGTCGGGCCGAGAGGAGGATGCGGCGGGGCTCTCGGCGCGGAGCCATGCGGAGGCGCTCGAGGCGATGCCGGTCGCGGACATGGCGGCCGAGCCGTGCGGCGTCGCGGCGGAAACCCCTCTGCCTGCGCGGCGCTCGCTGCTCGACGGAAACGCGCTGCCGGGCGCTGCGCGGCACGAGGTGGGGGAGCATCGCGCGCGGACATCGCAGGGGCACGATGCCGAGGGTCGACACCCAGGGGCCTCGACGATGGGCGCAGACCTGAGCGGGCCGGAACTCGAGCCGCCGTCGACGATGCATGGGGTCGCGTCGGAGGCCCACCCGCGGCCTCGTCGCGCGAAGCTCGCACGCGCGGTCGCCATCGCGGCGTGCTGTGGTCTCGTGGGCCTGGTCCTCGTGCTGGGTGGTCAGCACCTCGGAGCGCTCGCCCCGCAGTCACCGAACTCCATCGAGGCGCACCTCGAGCGGGCGCGCGAGTGCATGCGTCGACACGCATGGGATGCGCCCCAAGGGGAGAACGTCAAGGAGATCACCGAGCGAGCCCAGTCCCGGTGGCCCACCGATGGACGGGTGCGCGAGCTGCGCCGTGAAGCTGCAGAGCGCCTCGTGGCCACGGCACTCGGGCGCAAGTATGCAGGTGATCTGCCTGGTGCGATCCGGCTCGTCCGTCTCGCTCTCGAGCTGGCCCCCGAGTTCACCACCGCGCAGCATCTCGCCGCCGAGCTGGAGTCGGGGAAGGCTCCGGGTGGCAAAGAGACCACCGCGCTCGTGCCAGCCCCTCCCGGTCGTGGAGGGGGACCGGCGACCGCTCGAGGGGGAGCCCCCTCATCTGCCCCCGGCGCCCCTCAACGCGCGATCCCCAGAGCCCCTGACGCGCAGCCTCTCCAGCCAACGCCCCCCCCGCCCCCGGCCTCCACCTTGCCCACCCCGCAGCCACTTCAAAGCCCCGAGTTGCCGCCTTCGGCGCCCACATTCTCGCCCGATCCGGCCTCTCTGCCCCCCACCAGTGCACCATGGCTATGAGGCAGACCGCGGTCTTCGCTGCAGCGCTCGCGGGGCTCACGGCAGCGGCCGGCGTCTCCCGCGCGGATGAAAGCCGAGCGGCGAGGCGCGCCGCGGCCGCGTTCGAGCAGAGCCTGCCGTTCACGCAGTTCACGCTCGGCGCCGGCATGCTCACGCTCCCCGCGGCCGACGTCTGTCCGGTCGCGCTCAACCGCTGCGAGCAAGGGGAGAGCAGCCTCTCGTTCTCCCTGCACAACCTCTACCGTTATGGCCCCCTCGGGCTGGGGGCGGGCATCGTCTGGGCGCTCGATCTGAGCGCCGATCGGGCGCCTGGAGATCCGGAACTGGAGCGCGAGCACTCCCGCAGCTACTTCCTGGTGGAGGCTCAGTTTCGTTACTACGGGCTCCGCTTCGACACCTGGGAGCTCTGGGTCGGCGGAACGTTCGGAGGGGTCGTGGTCAACGACTCCTGGTCGGTGGTGGCCGACCGAGAGCCGTACGCGGACACGGCGTTCATCGGACCGCGCGCCGCCACCCTCGGCACGGAGGGGCTCGCAGCGGGGCTCGGCGTCGGCGCCGAGTGGACCTTCGCGGACAACTGGAGCTTCGGCGCCCAGGTCCGCTACTCGAACTGGTTCTTGCCTGGCCAGCCCGAGCAGCTCCCCACCGGCGACTTCGCGTCCTTGAAGGGTCGCATCGACATGTTCGATCTGGGGCTGACCATCGCGTACCGCATCGCGCTCTGATGCACACGGCACGCACGGCGCCCTCGCTGCCCTGCGGGCTCGACGCTCGTCGTTGCATCAGAAACCGGCCGCTCCGACCGTGGTGATGAGGTCCTCGCAGCCGACACGTTGTTGACGCGACCTCGATGGCTCTGTAGGCCCTTGTCGTCGATCAGCCCTCTCTGGAGCCACCATGCCCCTGGATCCCTCGACCGTTGGTTACACGACTCAGCCCAACAGCTTCACCTACGACTGGAAGACGGTCGCGCTCTATGCGCTCGGGATCGGCGCGCGCCGGGACGAGCTGCCGTACCTGTACGAAGGGACGCCGGGAGGGCTCGCCGTCTATCCGACCTTCGCCGTGATCCCTGCGTATCAAGCGGTCCTCGGCATGCTCACCCACTCCGGCGGTGACATGGCGATGGTCGTGCACGGCGGACAGAAGGTGCGTCTCCATCGCCCCATCCCTGCAAGCGGGACCCTCAGCACCGTGGGCACGCTGCAGGCCATGTACGACCTGAAGAAGTTCGCCCAGGTGATCCTGGAGACGCGGACCACGCTGGACGGCGAGCCGCTCTTCGACACGACCTGGTCCATCATCTTCCGCGGCGCAGGCGGGTTCGGTGTCCGGCGGCCCGCGACCGAGGAGCAGGAGCCCTCGGTCCCCAAGGATCGAGCCCCCGACTGGACGGAAGAAGAGGCGACCAGCCCCGAACAGGCACTCCTGTATCGCCTCTCCGGTGATCTGAACCCGCTGCATGCGGATCCCGCCTTTGCGGCCTCGGTCGGCTTCGAGCAGGGTCCCATCCTGCACGGGCTCTGCACGTACGGGTTCGCCGCCCGAGCGGTCGTGCGGCATGCTGCCAGAGGGGATGCATCCCGCCTCCGGACGTTCGCCGCTCAGTTCAGGAAGCCCGTCTGGCCTGGCGATGTGATCGTCACGCAGGGATGGCATCTCGACGACGGGAAAATTGCGGTCCTGGCTTCCGTCAAGGGCCGCCCCGACCCCGTTCTGACGGGTGCATGGGCGGAGATCGGCTGATTGAGGACGCCGCAGGTCTTGTACCCGCGCAAACAGCGAGCGTAAAAGGAACTCCCAGATGAGCAAGAAGGACGAGCACAAGTCGAAGGCCGCCGAAGAAGAGGAGCTCGACGACAGGGACGAGGACGAAGACGAGGACGAGGACGAAGACGAAGAGGAAGCGGCTCCTGCGAAGGCAGCGGATCGCGGTCGTCACGCCCGCGGCCACGCACCGAGCCACGGACAGAAGGCGCCGGCAGCTCCTCCCGCGGAGGAAGCCGATGCGACGTGGTGGCTTCCCCACGCGGTGCTCGGTGTCCTACTGCTCGTCGGTCTCGCCGGCTTCTTCGGCTTCTTCAACAAGACGCCGCTCGTACGATTCGCCGCGCCCGTGGCTCCCACCGAGGACCACCACGACCACAAGTCTCACGCCGCGACGCCCGCCACGCCTGCGACGACCCCGCAGCTTCCGGCTCGTCCCCCGACGCCGCAGCCACCTCGGGAGGTCTTCGGCGCGAAGCACCTCCTGGTCATGTACAACGGCAGCCGTCGTGCGCCGCCGACCATCCAGCGCACCAAAGAGGAAGCCAAGGCGCGCGCCACCGAGGCCATGAAGAAGGCCAAGGCCGACCCGAGCAAGTTCGCGGAGTTCGTGAAGGAGTACTCCGACGAGCCGGGCGCCGAAGCGCGCGGCGGTGATCTCGGGAAGTTCCCCAAGGGAGCGATGGTCCCCGAGTTCCAGGAGGGCCTGGAGAAGATCAAGGTCGGTGAGGTCAGCGAGATCGTGGAGACGCCCTTCGGCTTCCACGTCATCCTCAGGACTCAGTAGCGTTCACCGGGCCGAAAGCGCCCGGACGCCATCCCCCTCCGGCCCCTCGCGTCCCACAACGCATCGAGGGGCCCCGTCGACCCCCCGCTCAGCGATGACTTCTCCGACGCGCGGAGCCCAGGCCGGGCCCTCCGCCCCCCTGCATGCGCCTCGCGATCAGGGTCGCTTCAGCTACCGCTGAGCGCCTTCCGGAGACGGCTGGTCTTCTCTTCTCGAGAGAGAGAGATCGAGGCGTGCTCCTCGGCTGTCATCCCGGGGAGCAACACGCGCGACTCGTCACCGACACCGAGCAGCAGCTTCCCCTTGCGGGCGAGGACCCACTCCGTCGCCGGGGAGTCCCCTTCCCGGTGCATCAAGCGCACGATGCCCCCCTCGATCCCCTTCTCCTTGCTGGCCCCGGGCTGCTTGGCAAAGCTCGCGAGCGTGTCCTTGGCCTGATCGTCGTCGTCACGCTGCACGGCGAGCACCCGATACCGCTTCGCCCCATCGCGGTAGTACCCGAAGGCACCTCCTCCGAGCCCCGTGACCCCCAGGATGTCTTTCGACACATAGCGGATGCCCAGCGACAGCCGGTGCTCCTTGGGCAACGCTTCGGCGGCCGCTGGCAGGCTCGTCTCTCCGGGCAGCTTCTCCCCCATGTCCTTCACGAGCAACGGCAGCACCTTGTCGCTGGCGCTTTTCAACGCCGCCTCGGCAGCCGACTCGTCGCTGTAGGTGATCTCGGCCAGGTACAGCCCACGCCACAGGTACGAGTTGCCCAGCCCGAGCGCCGCGGCGCCCCCTGCATCGAGCGCGCGCGGGGTGGCTTCATCGGCAGGGTCACCATCCCCGACGACGCGCTTCGTGAACATCGCATACGCCCCATCGGTCGTGGCGAACTTGGAGAGGTGCACCTCGATGGTCGCGCTCGTCCCGCTTCCATCGACGTAACGTGCCTCGACGACACGACGCACGTTGAAACCCTTGTAGATCTCGCACTCCCCGTCGAACATGTCGCAGATCCCGTCGAGCGGGAGCGATGCGCCTTCACCGAAGACCTTCTCGCCACCGTTGGGATCCAGACAGAACCCTCCGACGGCGCGTGGGAAGAGCGACGCGCTGGCCGCATCGGAGATCTTCCCGCCTCCACTGGCACAGGCGTCGGCCTTGGCGACCACAGGTGGCGGTGGTGGGGCGCGGCGAGGCTCATCCTCTTTGCAGCCCGCCAGCGTGGCCAACGCGAGCATGCCAAGTGCCAGTGGGTCGACCCGCCTGCGCAGAACACACCGCAGTGTGGGACAGGGTCGCATGCGAGTCGGCCTTGCACCTTTTTTCATAGCGCCGCAATCGTTAGCCCCCACGCAACGGCGCTTCCAACCATTTTCAGGCGGTCTCAACGCGTTATTGTCCGCAGAGAGAGGCACGCAGCTTGCCTTGCCTCCCTCTCCTGGAGAGCTCCATGTGTCTGCGTTTTCCCCTCCATCGTGCAGCCGCTCGGCCCATCCCGCCCCGGATGCGGACCGTCGTGAGGAAGGCGCGTGCAGGTAACCGCGGCTTCACGCTCATGGAGCTGCTCGCGGTGGTGATCATCATCGGCGTGCTGGCAGCGACCGCGTCGCCGATGTTCGTTCAGATCATGCGCGATCGCCGCGTCAACCGCACAGCGATGGAGATCTCCTCGATGTACCGCCTGGCGCGGAGCCGCTCGCTCGGACGAGGAACCGCCGTGATGGTGCGATGGGATGCTGGCACGGGGAATCTCGACATGCGCGAGGCAGCATCCATCCTCACGTTCCCCGTCCTGAACTCCAACTGCTGGACCGCAGACTTCAATACCGCCGATCAGTTTCGACAGATCTCCACCCTCCGGGTCAACGGCGGAGCCTCCGAGCTGGCCAGCGTCGCGATGCTCAACAACGCCAGCGAGGTGCCGCAGGTGGACATCTGCTTCACGCCGCGCGGCAGAGCCTTCATTCGGTTCGACACCAATGGTCCCTTCGCCCCGTTGACCACCGTGCCCACATTCCGAGTGGACAATCAGCAAACCGGTCTCTCGCGAACAGTCCTGATTCCACCGAACGGGGCAGCGAGGCTCGCGCTGTGAACACACGCTCACCGCATCCTTCCCGCGCTCGGCGTGCGGGCTACACCGTGATCGAGGTGATGGTCGCCCTCGGGATCCTGGCGCTCGGAGCCAGCGGCATCATCGCTCTGCAGCGGGCGACAGCCGTCAGCGGAACGCAGGCGCGCAACCTGGCCATGGCCAACCTCATCGCGCAGAGCTGGGCAGAGCGGATCCGCGTGGACGCACTCCAGTGGAATGAACCGAACGGGCTTCCGGACCTGTCGGAGACCGACTGGCTGCGACTTGCCGAGACCAACCCCGATCAGCGCCTCATCCCGGAGGAGGTCCCCACCATGGGCTCCCCCGTGGCGGATGTCCTCGGGATCGATGCCTACAGCGCCGACCTCGTGACGAGCGCCTACTGCACCCATCTCCGCTTCCACCGCTTTCCAGGCATCATGAGCACGCCAGGGACGCTGATCCGCGCCGACATCCGTGTCTTCTGGCGGCGGGATGGCTCACCAGCCGATTGTGACGTCACGCCGAGCGCGGTCGATGCACAGCCGGACCTCTATGGCGCCGTCTATCTCACCACGAGCGTGATGCGGAACAAGATCCGGGATTGACGATGAGCATCCTTCGACCTCGGCACCGATCCACCCAGCGCGCTTCTGCGGAGTCGCTCCCATCGCGGACGGCGACACCATCCCCGCGCTCACGGCGCGGCTTCACCCTGGTGGAGCTGATCATCGCCATGGCGGCTGGCCTCGCCGTCGCGACCGCTGCGATGCTGCTGGCGAAGAACGCGAGCCGCTTCTTCCAGTACGAAGCGCGGTTCTCCGCGGCGCACCTCGGCGCCATGCTGGGCATGCAGCGGCTCACGGCGGACATCCAGAGAGCAGCGTTTCTCTCGACGCCCAACATCCAGCTCGATCCGATGACCTGCCGCCCGCCCTCCGCATGGCCGGACGGGCTGCAGCGGCTCGCTGGCATCCAGATCCTCAGGGAGGGGTCATTCGATGCCAACCCGACAGCGCTGGCCCAGAGCGCAGCGAACAACTTCTTCCCTGACGCCCTCATCATCGGAGGTGCTTTCGGGACGAACGAGCAGTTCGATGTGCAGGCCATCTTCTCGGCCGGCGGCGGCCTGACCATCCAGCTCCAGCGAAACTCCGGCGCCATGAGGCGCACGTTGATGCGTGCCAGCGCTGGCAACGCTGCGTTCGACGGCATCTTCAGACCTGGAAGAGCGATCCGCATCACGACCGACGGCCAACCACCGATCGTCTATGGCGTGATCGAGGGCGCGAATGCGGGAACGCTGACCATTCAGCTGCGGTCCAACCCTGCGCTTCCGTACAAGGATGCAGGCCCGTGCGGCATCAGCCGCAGCGGCAGCAACGCGAACTTCCTCGTGACCCCCGTCACGCGCGTTCGTTACGACATTCGCAGCCTCACCAACCACCCCGACTACGGCCAGCTGGTCGCGCCGATCTCGGAAGGCGTGACAGGAGACCAGGGACGAACCGAGCTGGTGAGGGTCGAGCTCGACGCCGACAATGTCGAGATCGCAAACACCCTCGAGATCGTCTCCGAATATGCGGTCGATCTCAAGTTCGGCATCTCCACGGCCGCCCTGGTGACCTCGTCCACCGTCAACCCGGAAGTGGTGCGTTACCCCATCCGGACGCCCGTCATCGACGACGTCTACACGATCGCCAACGACATCACGAATGGCGGGACGCCTCAGAGAATTCGCGCGGTGCAGGCCCGTCTGAGCACCCGGACGCGCGCCCCCGATCGTGACGCCGATCTGTACTACCCGACCGGGACCGAGACACGCCACCTGCGGTTCCTCATCCCCGGCGTCGTCCCGGCAGTGAACACCCTGGGTGATCCCATCCCCGCGGGAGCGCCTGCCGTCTTTGCCCGCATGCGTACCCTGCACGCAGAGGTGTCGCTTCCCAACAACGAGAAGGCACAGCGATGGTGATCTCTCCCCATCTCTCCCGCGTCCGCGCACGCTCTCGAGAACGCGGCGCTGCCGTGTTCATCGTCGTGCTGCTGGTCGCGATGCTCACTGCGATCGGCGTCTTCGCCGCGCACGCGGCGTCACTCTCGACGATCTCGAGCGGCTACGCGCGTCAGAGCACCCAGGCGCGTTACCTCACCGAGCTCGCGCTGCAAGCCACCATCGCCCAGCTCGACAATGCCGACATCGGCCCCTCCCTCATCCAGGAATCTCGGCGGAAAGACGCCTACGTCTGCGATGCCAGCGCACCGGAGAGGTGCTGCTTCGCCGCCGAGCCGGGTGACCGGTGTTTCCGGTTCAGCAGAGAGGCGCTCGAGGGGTTCACGGGAAGCCTGGTGGTCCCCTACACGCCGACGATACCGGGGAGCCTGGGCAAAGCCGATCTGCAGTACCGGATCGAGGTCGAGATGAGCGATTTCTCTCGTGCGAGACCACCTCCTCCCGGCATGGACCTCACGTCGGCCGGTGCCGTGAACACCGACGCCGTGATGGTGACGCTCAACGCGACCAGCGTCGTCTATCCGGCACCAGGCCCGAACGCGCCCATGGACGACAAGACCCTCGTCGCGATGTCGGGCAACCAAGAGCTGCTCAGCGCTCATGTCGTCGTCATCAACGTTCCGATAAAATGAGCTGAGAGGACGTCATGCGCTCCATTTCAAAGCTACTGCTCATCGCCAGCACCAGCGCCGCACTCTCGCTGCACGCAACATCCGCGCTGGCACAGCTCGATCTGAACCCTCTCTTGCCGAACGTCCTGCTGCTCCTCGACACGTCGGGATCCATGGAGAGGACGGTCGCCGGAAATGATCCCACGTGCTCGCCGGGCGGAGCGCCTCCCCCGGAGGCCGAGCGCAGCCGGTGGACGAACATCGTCGAGGCCCTCACCGGACCCATCCAGAACTTCTCCTGCTATGCGCAGCCACGCAGCGACAGCGCGTTCCTCACGCAGTACGCGATCAACGGCGCGATGCCGTACGACCGTGGCTACTACATCAACTATCACCGCCCGCTGTCGAATGGCTGCACGAAGGGCCCGCACAACGGCGCCCTCGTCGAGCATCCCTACAACAACGCGAGCGGCACCTGCGGCACCCCCTGGAACCAGCTCGAGACGGGCTTCCTCGACAACGCAAAGGACCTCGTCCGGTTCTCGATGATGACCTTCGACACCCTCACGAACGCGGGCACGGGTGTCTCCAACAGCGCTGACGGCGTGCAAGGCATGTGGAGCTACTACCTCGGCTTCCAGAGCGGTGGTTCGCACGCCGCCGGCCAGCCTCCTGGCTGCCTCACCCCGCAGGACTTCGAGGTCGGCGCGCGCAACCCAGCAGCGCCCGACTGGGAAGGTCCTCTCGTCCCTTTCCCTGCGCACGACGCATCCCTCAACGACGTCCGCGCGACCAACGAGCGCATCCAGCAAGCGCTGCTCACACTGCGGCCCTATGGGGCTACACCTCTCGCTGGGATGCTCGCCGACGCGCGCGTCTACCTCACGGAGGACGGCAGCGACTGGAATGGCAGGCCGCTCGGACCGAAGGACGATCCCTGCATCGCCGGCCGAGACAAGTTCATCGTGCTGCTCTCCGACGGCGAGCCGAACATGGACCTCCGAGATCCCAACCCGGCCAAGGATTGCTCGAGCAGCCCAGGCCCGGGTCCCGACGGGGATGGGTGCCCCTACCGTCGACCGTGGAACATCGCGGAAGATCTCTACGACAACCATCAGATCCGCACCTTCACCATCGGCTACAGCCTGTCGGCTGCAGCGGGGATGAACTGCAACGACCTCAACGCGAGCTCCTTCAATCCGGGCGGCGTGTGCGAGGATCCGCAGACCAGCGGCCTGCGTGCGTGCTGCACGCTCACCCGGATCGCCATCGAGGGAGGCTCGCCGCGTGGCTACTTCCCGAACAGCATCGCCGAGCTGAACGCGGCGCTCTCGAGCATCTTCATCGACATCGCGCGCGTCACGAGCCGGACCGTCCCCGTGAGCGCGGCCGGAGGCGCGACCAACGCGGGAAGCGCAGGCGCGGCAGGGTACGAGGTCTCTGCCTCGTTCCAGCCGCAGCCTCCCGCTGGGTTCAGCCCTCTGTGGGGAGGACTCCTCGAGCGCAAGCGCTACAAGTGCGAGTCACAGAACGGCCAGACCGTCGCCGTCCTCCAGACCCCGGATCAGGACGAGGGTGACTTCTTTGCCGAGAACATGCGGCAGGCGTCTCCGGCGCCGAGGCGCTTCTTCACGGTGTTCGGTGAGCCCGAGGGGATGACCAGCACGGTCCACTCGACGCGGAGCATTCGCCCCATCGCTGGCGGGACCGACGGCCTCGGCACGTACACCGGCGCGATGAGCGGTGGTGGTCAGCTCATCGAGAAAGACGCCTTCACCTCCGAAGCCGCCAACGATCCGCGCGCCTTCGGGCTCGATCCGAGCGGCGCCGTCCCGAGCCAGTGCACCTCCATCAACACGGCCACCGCCGCGGAGTGTGCACGCGGCGTCATGAACTGGCAGCTCGGCGACAACGTGGCGGACACCCAGCGCGCCAGCCTGCTCGGCGCCGTCTACCACTCGACGCCCACGCTGATCGGCCCTCCTCGCGATCTCGTCACCGACGACACCTACGAGGCCTTCGCGAATCAGTTCATCGGCCGGCCGCTCACGCTGTACACGGCGACGACGGATGGCCAGCTGCACGCCTTCAACATGGAGGTGAACTCGGAGCAACAGAACGAGCTCTGGTCCTTCTTCCCGCCTCACGTCCTTCCCCGAGCGGTGTCAACGTTCAACCAGCAAGCGCCCTTGCTCGACGGCGCCCCGGTCGTGAAGAACGTGATCTTCGAGCGCTCCCTCACCCAGGCCATCGACGGGACGGCGACCTGGCGCACCGTGCTCGTCGCCAGCGGTGGTGCCGGCGGCAGCTTCTACTACGCGCTCGACGTCACGGATCCGACGAAGCCCAGCTTCTTGTGGCAGCTCTCCACGGATGATCTGGGTGCGCCTCTCTTCGGCGAATCGCCGCCGACGCCCGCGATCGCCACGATCGAGGTCAGCGAGAACGGTGATCCCGGACAGACGCGCGAGGTCGCAGTCGCCATCCTCGCTGGAGGTGGCGCGCCGCTCGGAACGGGCACGTGCGACCGCCAGGGTGGGGGCACGTCGCTCATTCCTCCCATCTCCCCGTACCAGCAGCGCACCCAGGTGCGGTGCTGGGGCAACTCGCCGACCGACGTCGGACCGGGGCGCTCGCTCACGATCGTGCGTCTCGACAATGGCCGAGTGATCCGCACGTTCCGAGGGAACGCCCTCGAAGGGCCTCAAGGGCTCAACTCAGCGGGCCGGGTCACGGTCGCAGCGTTCGACTCACCCCTCACCGGGATCCCTGTCATCTTCCCCTCGCAGGCAGGCCAGATCGCAGATCGCGTCTACATCGGAGACGCTGACGGCACGCTGTGGCGCATCAACCTCGCCAGCGCGGATCCGGATCAATGGACCGTCCAGCTCGCATGGGACGCCTACTCCGCCACACAGGCCAACGTCGCCGGAGCGGCAGGCCAGCCGATCGCCACGACGCCCATCGTCAGCCTCGACGAGATCGGCAACACGATCATCATGTTCTCGACGGGCGATCAAGAGCGGCTCGATCCAGGCGAGGACGAGAACTGGATCTGGTCACTCAAGGAAGGGCTCGAGTTCCAGAGCGGCACGCCAACGCTCACGATGTCGCGCAACTGGCACGAGCGCCTCGAGAACGGGCGACGTGTGACGGGACCGATCTCGCTCTTCGACTCGGTCGCCTACTTCTCCACGTACTCGCCGCCTGACCCGAGTGCAGGAGCGCTCCTCTGTGACGTCGGCGCGAGCCACGTCTGGGGACTGCACTACACCCTCGAGGACACGCCGCAGCTCTCGAATGGTCGCCTCCCGAAGGAAAACGATCCGCTCAACTTCGATCGCAACCAGGAGCAAGAAGGCATCGTGTTCGGCGTCGCCGTCATGCAGACACCGAGCTGCACCGACACCGTGAATGTGAACGACCCGTATTTCGGTGCATTCATCGGGCCGGCTGCGTTCTCGGGCATGAACTACGAGCTGCGCTTCCACACGGGCAACCGGGGCATCTCCAACGTGACGGGTGGTGTCACACCGACCCGCACCATCAACCTGCCGCGACCCGCGACAGGGAGCAGGATCGACTCGTGGGCGAGCGTGGTGGAGTGAGCAAGGCCTCGCGCATCTTCCGTCTGCTCACACTCACTGCCGGGGCTCTGGCGCTCAACGGGTGCCGCAGCAAAGCAGAGCCCGCGCCCGCCCCGGCGCCGAGTGAGATCCAGCCCAACCCCATGCTGGTCGATCAGACGGCCCCTGGAGAGCTGGCGGAAGGAACGGAACTCGCCTTCGGCCTCGCCATCCCCAGGAAATTGCACGTCCGCTTCCGCTTCCCCGACGAGGTCGTCGCCAACGGAAACGTTCCAGCCGAGCAGCTTGCGAACTACGTCAGGCAGCGCGTCCGCGCGGACAAGGTGGAGACGGGACCAGCGAAGACGGTCTTCACGGGCGTGACCGTCGACAAGAACCCCACGCGTCAGCTCCGCATCGAGGTCGTCTCACGGCGCCACCGGGGCACCGATCTCACAGTGCAGGACGTAACGAAGGTACTTCCGGAACCGGGACTCAGCGACGAGGAGCGGTGGAAGGCCAAAGGCTTCAAGCCCGACGGCAGCCCGCTCGATCCAACCCGCCTCGAATAGACACCCGTCACCACAGCGTCACCCCCCGAGGAAAGGGCTCGAAACCACGGGGCGACCCCGGCCCCGTCGACTTTCCGACCCATCCGCAGTAGATCGCCGCCTCGTGTCCAACGATTCCCAGCCTTCCACGCCCCTGCACAGGACTTCGCTGTACGACGAACACGTCCGCCTGGGTGGACGCATCGTGCCGTTCGCCGGCTGGGAGATGCCAGTCCAGTACCGCGGCGTGACCGAGGAGCACCGCGCCGTGCGCACGGCGGCGGGCCTCTTCGACGTCTCGCACATGGGAGAGATCCTCCTGACCGGAGCGCGCAGCGGAGAGGTGGTCGATCACCTGATCACCAACAACGCTGCCAAGCTCACCGACGGTCAGGCCCTCTACACCTGTGCCTGCAACGACGCCGGCACCATCCTCGACGACCTCCTCGTCTACCGGATCGCCGCCGACCGCTGGCTCATCGTGTGCAATGCGTCGAACCGCGCCAAGATCGCCACGCACATCGCCAGGGCAGCTCAGGACCGCTGCGACTTCGAGGACGCCTCGGACCGCATGGCCATGATCGCGCTGCAGGGCCCCAAGGCGCTGGAGATCGCCGCCCTCGTCGAGGGAGACGGCGCGGCCCTCAAAGACCTCGCGAGCTTCCATTTCCGAGACGCGACGCTGGCCGGCGTGCGCTGCACCGTCGCGCGCACCGGCTACACCGGCGAGGACGGCATCGAGCTGTTCTGCAGCCCCGACGAGGCCCCCACGCTGTGGCGCACGTTCCTCGAGAAGGGCGCCCCCCTCGGCATCGAACCCGCCGGGCTGGGTGCCCGAGACACCCTCCGCCTGGAAGCGCGCCTGTCGCTCTACGGCAATGACATCGACGAGACCACCAACCCGCTCGAAGCTGGCCTCGGCTGGGTGGTCAAGCTGGACAAGGGCGACTTCGTGGGACGCGCTGCCCTCCAGCGCATCAAAGAGCAAGGTCAGTCCCGCAAGCTGGTGGGCTTCGAGATGGTCGGCCGCGGAATCGCCCGGCACGGCTACCCCCTGCTCTCCACGACTGGCGAGCGGGTCGGTGTTTGCACGAGCGGCAGCCCTGGTCCCACAGTGGGCAAGAACATCGGACTGGGCTATGTGCCAGTCCACATGGCGGCAATCGGAACGCAGCTCATCGTCGACTGCCGTGGGCGGACGATCGAGGCTGTGATCGTGAAGACGCCTTTTTACAAGCGGGCGTCCTGAAACGGCGGGAAGCTCAAACCTGGCTCCAGGGATATGGAGGGAGGCGAGATGGCGCAGCAAGACGACGTGCGATCGGACAGGAAGTACACGAAAGACCACGAGTGGACGAAGGAGGTGGATGGCCAGATCCTCGTCGGAATCACGGCCTACGCCGTCGATCAGCTCGGGGACATCACCCTCGTGAACCTCGACGTCCGGGTCGGTGAGACGATCACGGCCGGCAAGGCCTTCGGGACCATCGAGAGCGTGAAGACCTTGAGCGACCTCTTCGCACCGGTGAGCGGCAAGGTCGTCCGCATCAACGACGCCCTCGAGCAGACCCCCGAGAAGGTCAACGAAGACTGCTACGAGCTCGGCTGGATGGTCGCCATCGAGCCGTCCGATCGGAGCGAGCTCGACGAGCTCCTCGACGTCGACGCATACAAAGAGCTCCTCAAGTCAGGCCACTGAGCGCTCGACCGCCACCGGCCTCCCCTCCCCGACGACATGCGTTACCTCCCCCATACTCCCGAGGAAATTCGGGCGATGCTCGAGGTCTCCGGCCTCGAGACGCTCGACGATCTGTTCACCTCCATCCCCACCGAGGCCCGGCTCGAGCGCCCCTTGCAGCTCGACCCGGCACTCGACGAGGTGTCCCTCATGCGACACCTCGGGGACCTCGCGACGCAGAACCGCGCGGCACAGATGCTTTCGTTCCTGGGCGCTGGCGCCTACGAGCATCATTTCCCGCCGGCCGCCGATCAGCTCCTCCTGCGGAGCGAGTTCTACACCGCCTACACGCCCTACCAGCCCGAGGTCGCCCAGGGGACGCTGCAGGTCATCTTCGAGTTCCAGACCATCGTCAGCGAAATCCTCGGTCTGCCCGTCGCGAACGCCTCGCTCTACGATGGCGCGAGCGGTGCGGCCGAGGCCGTGCTCATGGCGCGGCGCCTCACCGGACGTGAGCGCACCGTCATCTCCGCGGGCGTCCACCCGCACTACACCGAGACCATCGAGACCTACGTCCGCGGCATCGGCACCGGGACGGCCTCGCTCGTTCACGTCCCTGTCGGCTCCGACGGAGCGCCGAGCATCGAGCAGCTCACCCAGGCCATCGACGACACCACCGCCTGCGTCGTCATCGGCTACCCCAACTTCTTCGGCGGCATCGGAGACATCCGCCGGATCGCCGAGGCCTGCCACGCCAGGGGTGCGCTCCTCATCACCGTCACCCTCGATCCGTACGCGCTCGCCTTGCTCGAGTCCCCCGGGGCTCTCGGCGCCGACATCGCCGTCGCCGAAGGCCAGCCGCTCGGGCTGCCGCCCCAGTTCGGCGGCCCCAACGTCGGCCTCTTCGCGTGCCGCAACGACCGCAAGTACCTCCAGCAGATCCCCGGCCGCCTCGTCGGTGAGACCGTCGACAAGGAAGGCCGCCGCGGCTACGTGCTCACCCTGGCCACCCGCGAGCAACACATCCGCCGCGAGCGCGCCACCAGCAACATCTGCACGAACAGCGGCCTCTGTGCCACGGCCGTCACCATCAAGATGAGCATGCTGGGCAAGCAAGGCTTCGTGGACGCCGCCCGCCAGTGCCTCGCCAAAACCGAGCACCTCAAGCAGGCCATCGCGAAGCTCGACGGCTACACCCTCCCCTTCGGCGCCCCGACCTTCCACGAGTTCGTGGTCGGCGTCCGCGGCGGGGACGCCTCCGCCCTCTGCAGCGCCCTCCAGGACCAGAACATCATCCCGGGCCTCGACCTCGGCCGTTTCGACCCGGCCCGCCGCGGCGAGCTGCTCCTCGCCGTGACCGAGCGCCACACCCGCGCCGACCTGGACCGGCTCGTCCAGGCCCTCTCGGCCTACGTCCCCTAGCGTGCCCGCCCCCTGACGGGTTCGCTTCCTACCAGTACCGTCGCCCGGCCACCCAGGCATCCCGCCGCGTCTCTTGCTGACCGGGGTTCGGGTTCGGCCACCAGTTCGTGAACGACTGGCGGTACAGCGTCAACCGCAGCAGATCCAGTCCGGCGATGACGCCGATCGCGTTCGCGTCGTTCGTTCCCACGCTCCCCTGGATCGACAGCGTGAACCCCAGCGGCGCGCCAAGGTTCACCGCCCCGGCGAACCCCGTCGACCCGACCCCCCAGAACCGCACGTAGGCCCCAGCGTCCAGCGCCAGCCCGAACCCACCCGCCTGGAACCCCCACGACGCCCCGCGCGCGAGCACGGCGAACTCCGTCCCCTGCTCCAGCATCGTCGTCATCCGCGCGAGCCCACCGAAGATCAGCCGCCCGTCCGGCGAGCTACCCACCCCGATGTCGGCGTTCAGCGCCCCGTTCAGCGCCCGGTCCGCGCCACCTTGCGTCCACGAGAAGGCCCCGCCTCCCACGTGCACCCAGGACGACACCTCCGCGTTCGCGGGAGAGACCCAGACGAGCGCGGCGAGCGCACTGGAAGCGGCGATCCATGAAGCGAGCGGCGAGCGCACGCGGGCGAGGTAGCACGAAGCGCGCGGGAGGTCACTGCAACGCGACGCCCCCTGCCACCTCACGCCGTCGATGCCGTGCGCTCGCTCCGCTGGGCTGCCCTCTCCAGCACCCGCCGCACGAGGATCCCGGCCACTTCCTCGTCGAAGAGCAAGGCGCTGTGCCCTCGCCCTTCCATCACCCGCACATCACCGCCAGGCAGCGCATGCGCGCGCGGAGCCCGCATCAACCCGTCGGCCCCCGCGATGATCGACAGGTGCGGCAGCTCGGCCGACGCTCCCCCGGCCTCCCCGGATTCCTCCCCGGATTCGTCGGCGTGAGCACGCTCTCCCAGCCGCACCCGCCGCAGCACGGCGCTCGACGGCGCCAGATCGCGCCCCCCGGCGAACCCCAGGAACCGAACGCCAGGCACCCCCGCGAACGGCGACGCCAGCGAGATCGTCTGGATCACCCGCCGATCCCCCGACTCCAGCGCGTAGAGCCGACACACGATCCCCCCCAGACTGTGCCCGCAGAGATGCAGCCGTGCTCCGGCCGGCAGCGCCCCCAGCGCCTCCGCAAGCTGCTCCACTGCCGGCGCGATCCCGCTCGTCGACGGGTAGGACACCGCGGCCGTGTGGATCGGCATCGCCCGCCGGACCATCCGCCCGATCGCCGCCCGCAGCGGGCGCAAGACCCCCGCCGTCGCGAAGAGCCCGTGCAGCAGCACCACCACGTCTTCCCCGTCGCGCACCTCCGCAGGCAGCACCGGCGCATCCGTGTCGTGCCGCATCAGCAACGCTTGCCTCGCGTACGCCACCACCTCGTGACCGGCAGTCGCAAACGCTCGCGTGGGAAGCGGGATCCGACGCCGCATGCGCCACCCATAGCACGGCATCACCGCCCCTCCGCGCGCTCGACACGGCGCGCAGCCTTCTACGCAGTGCCCTTCGCCCCCTCGCCCTCTCGCCGACCGGGAACATGCTTCCGTCGGCGCGCAGCCCAGCCCTAAGATGAAGCATGCGCCGTTCCATCCTCTGGCTGCTGGTCTCCCCACTGGCAATCATCCCAGCTTGTGAGTGCGGGGGCGAAGGCTCGAACTCCACCACACCAGGCTCAGGAGGAAACGGCGTCGGTGGCGCTGGCGGCGCGGGCGGCGAGAGCACCCTGAGTGGCCTCCTGAACGACGGCGGCACCTGCACCGACAGCAGCGGCTGCGAGGACGGCGAGAAGTGCGTCAGCGGTGCCTGCTGTGCCGCGGACCTCGCCTGCGCCGACACCTGCTGTCAGGGCGGCCAGGTCTGCTCGTTCCAGCAATGCCAGTCGCCTGGCAGCCTCTGCACGGACTCCAGCGAGTGTGCTGCGGAAGACTACTGCGAGTTCTCCCTCTCCGACGACGGCGCGGGCGGGGCGGGTGGCGCGGGCGGCAACGGCGGCGCTGGCGGCGCGTGTACGGGGGGCGTGATCACCCAGACCGGCCGCTGCCTGCCCCGGCCTCCCGTGTGTCCGGATGGCCAGGACCCGGACCCCGACAACCTCACCTGCATCGCCGCCTGCCAGGTCATCCCGCAGACCACCTCGTTCGAGGCGACCCTCAAGTACGCCTGGGGTGGCCAGGTCACCTCGCCCTACGCGACGGACGTCATGATGTCCCCCATCGTCATCCAGCTCGATGACGACGACTGCGACGGCAAGATCACCGATCGCGACATCCCCGAGATCGTCTTCTCCACCTTCTCCGGTGGCGCCTACACCTCGGCCGGCGTCCTGCGCGCCATCAGCGTCGTCGAAGGCGTCGTCGTCGAGAAGTGGGCCACGCCGGGCATCGTCAACGCCACCAAGCACATCGCGGCCGGCAACATCGACGGCGCCCCGGGCAACGAGGTCGTCGGCTGCGCGGTCGACGGCACGGCGCGCGCCTTCCGCGGTGATGGCACCCTGCTCTGGACCAGCGCCCCCATGGACTGCTTCATGCCTTCCATCGCCGACCTCGATGGCGACGGCACCGTCGAGGTCATCGTCGAAGGGGGCATCCTCAACGGCGCCACCGGCGCGCTGAAGACGGCCTTCTCCACACCGCTCACCACCTCGTTCGTGGTCAGCGACATCGATCGCGACGGCAAGCTGGACATCGTGACGGGCAGCCAGGCCTTCCACGCCGACGGCACCCTCTTCATCGACACCGGCTTCGCCAACCAGAGCTTCTTCTACGGCGGCCAGGACTGGAAGAGCCCCTGGCCTGCCATCGGCGACCTCGATCGTGACGGCATCCCGGAGGTGGTCGTCGTCGACAACCCGAACCACACCCTCCACGTGTGGCAGCACGACGCCTCGCAGCCCGGCGGCTTCCGTGTCCTCCGCCAGAACGTCGACATCAACGGCACCATCCCCGCCTCGGCATGCCCTGTCGGAAGCTGGGGCAACACCCACGGCGGCGGCCCGCCCACCATCGCGGACTTCACGGGCGACGGCTACCCCGACGTGGCCATGGCCGGCGGCGTCGGCTACGCCGTGTTCGATGGCCGCCGGCTCACCGACGCGACCATCGCCAACCCGGACACCCTGCTCTGGATCAGGCCCACGGTCGACTGCTCCTCGGCCTCCACCGGCAGCACCGTCTTCGACTTCAACGGCGACGGCCGCGCCGAGGTCATCTACAGCGACCAGCAGCGTCTGCGCATCTACGACGGCCCGACGGGCGACGTCCTCTTCGAGACCTGCAACACCACCGCCACCCTCATCGAGAACCCGGTGGTCGCCGACGTCGACAACGACGGCCATGCCGACATCGTCGTCGTCTCCAACGCCTACGCCAGCAACAGCGC
Organism: Chondromyces crocatus; assembly: GCF_001189295.1. Lineage (NCBI taxonomy): Bacteria > Pseudomonadati > Myxococcota > Polyangiales > Polyangiaceae > Chondromyces > Chondromyces crocatus. The sequence continues at coordinate 4,679,441 of NZ_CP012159.1, read as the reverse complement.
CCAGACCCAGTGCAACGATGGCGTCGCCAACGGCCAGTCCGGCGTGCGCATCTTCGGCGACCCCGCCAACGAGTGGGTCCGCACCCGCCGCGTCTGGAACGAGCACGCCTACCACATCACCAACGTCGGCGAAGACGGCTCCATCCCGATGAACGAGGCCCCCAACTACCTGACGCCAGGGCTCAACAACTTCCGCCAGAACAAGCAGCCTGGCAGCGAGTTCGCCGCGCCCGACGCCGTCGTCACCATCGCCCCGTACTGCTCCGGCGAGTACGGGCTCGCCGCCACCGTGCGCAACGTCGGTGAAGCCTCGCTCCCGGCCGGCGTCCCTGTCGGCTTCTACTCGGGTACACCGGGGAACGGCACCCTGCTCGGCACCCTGGCGACGACCCGCGCTCTGTACCCCGCCGAAGCCGAGGTCGTGATCCTCCCGCTCCCCAACGCCAGCGCCGAGGTGAAGAACGGCTCGATCTACGCCATCGTCGACGACGGCAACGCGCCCCACCCCACCTGGACCGAGTGCCGGACCGACAACAACGTCTCGCCCGTCGTCCGCGCCACCTGCAACATCATCCAGTGAACTCCGGGCAGTGAGCGCTGGGGAGGCGCCCCCTGCGCCGGCGCCTCCCTCGCACAGAGCGCTCCCGCCCGCACACGGCGGAACGCCCACCGCCACCTCCGTCACTCCCAGCGTTCGCAACGGACGGCGCGTCTCCAGCACGGCTCCTTGCGGGTTGCTCACGCCCGACCCGGAGAACACCCTTCGCATGAACGCTCCTGCGCGCGACGGCGAGCCACCTGCGCATTTGCAGGTGGCAAGCGCGAGCACCGGGCGAATGACCATCGAGAGGCCCATGCAGAAGCCGAAGCTCAAGCTCCTCGTGACCTACTTCTCCATCGCTGGTGCCATCCACACCACCACGACCCCAGCGCACACCCAGACGGTGGCCCGCTGCACCCTCGACGACGCGCTCGGCACCGTCAGCGCCGTCGGCCGTAATGCCTGGGCGCGGAAATGTGGCCACATCAGCGCCAGCGCAGAGGCGTTCTTCAACAGCGAACACCTCTACGTGGTCTACCAGAACGCCTGCAGCTCGTACCCCAACGTGCCCCTGGGCTCCTCGTGCGCCAAGCACGCCCCCACGGTGGAATCTGCGCCTTGCGTTGCAGGACTGTCTTATGTCGGGACCTGCATCGCCGGCTGCTACACACCGACCCAGGAGCTCAGTTTCGAAGGCCGTCCGATCCCCATCGAAGAGGCCCACGCCGAAGGGCTGAGCACCGTCTCCGCGCTCACACGCGAGTCGAACATCGAGGCGCTCACCTTCGCCGAGCAGCCCATCCGCGCGTTCGTGTCAGGCGAAACCATCGAGCGCATCTTCCTCCTGGAGGCCCTCGATGGGCGCCGCCTCGAGGTCACCTCGGAGCACCCCATGGTCGACTGGCGCGGCGACATCGTCCGGGCAAACACCCTGTCGGCTGGCGACCGCCTCCTCGGTGCGGATGGGACCCTCATCACGCTGAACTCGGTGAGCACGTTCCCTTACTCGGGCCTGGTCTGGAACGTCATGCCGTCCAGCCATGACAAGCGGGAGAACATCGTGAACGCGAGCGGCTTCCTGTCCGGCTCCGTGCGCTTTCAGAACGAATGGGCCGCTGAAGCGTATCGCCTGGCGGTGCGAGACGCCCTCGACGTCAGCAGCCTCTGAGCTTCCCGTCCACGAACCCCGCCGACGCCACAGGGCACCAAGACCACAGCGCACCGACGGAAGTCCCGAGCGGAGACGATTCGTCCCGCTGGCACACCCGAAGAAACGTCTCCACCGCACCTTGCCCAGAACCTTACGCGTAAGGTTTCCGGTCGCTCGAGAAGCAGTGGACTGCCTGCCGAACGTCATCTACCCCATCACGCAATGGGTCGACGATCCGAGCGCATGCTCCTCGCCGCACTGCTGCTGTCGTTATCCGCGTGCCCTTCGTTCTGGGAGACGGCGGCCTCCAGAGAGGGGGAGTGTCGACCGAGGGAAGCGCGCTGCGGTCCCTTCGTCACAGCCGACGACGTGAGCGACGACGCGGAGGAGAACGGACCCACGCCCCCCTCCGGCGCCCCCCCCGATGGCGCATGCTCCGATGGAACGCGCGCATCCATCCAGCGCTATGACATTGGCATCGATCTCCGGAGCGGCGAGACCAGCTCCTGCCTCTGGCTCGACGCCTCGACGAAGGGCTCTCGCTGGGTGAGCGTCGAGAGCGCCATCCCGGTGCAGAGACTCACCTGGAATGGCGTCCCCACGGACGGATGCTTCGACGAGGGCATCCTGAACGTGCGGGTCGACGACGCCTCGCGCACCCGGCCGGGCCGCATGTGCTCCAGCTTCACCATGCCGGAGCAGCACCCAGCGTCGGACTTCGGCTTCACGAGGACCCAGGATCGGCACGGGAACGAGTTCACCTATTTGCGGAGCTGGGTCGAGCAGTGCCCCGTCCTCGGCCCCTGCAACCCGGACCCTGCGCAGCTCGTCGAGCTGCGATTCCAGATCACCCACGAGGCGGAGCAGGTGGTCCTCTGCCCTGGCGCCCTCACGACCCAGGGCACGAAGACCCGCTGCACCCTCGACACCGTCCGCGCGCCGACCTATTCCGGCCTCTTCCTCGCGGCGAATCCAGGCTGGAGACGGACCTCCCACACCCTGTCTTCGGACATCCGGCTCCACCTCCACGAGGTCCCCGGCGCAGGCGTCCTGGAGACGCTCGATCTCGCGCGCCTCGACGACTTCTCCAGCTGGATCACCGCGCTCCTCGGCGCCTTGCCTTACGGCGACGACCTCCGCGTCGCCACCGCCCCCATGAACTGGATGGGCTACGAGCACCCCGCGACCATCCTCCTCAACGAGCGCATCCGAGAGTTTCCGCCCGAGTACGAGGACATGGCCATGCACACGCTCCTGCACGAGCTCGTGCACCAGTGGGCGGGCAACCGCACCACCCTGAGGCACGCGCAGGACTTCGTCTGGAAGGAAGCCATCGCCGACTACCTCGTGTACGTCTACGAGGACGAGCACATGCCGCCGAGCACGGCGAAGGCGACGTTACGCACCTGGGATCGCCTCGCCACCTTCACCCCCTTCTATCCAGTCCCCGAGGACGACCCCCCGATACCCCTCGAGACCACAGCGAGCAGCGCCTACGGCACCGGCTCGATGATCCTGCTCTTGCAGCTCGAAGACCTCCTCGATCGCGCCACGATCCTCGAAGCCATCCGCCTGTTCCTCGCGTCGCCGGGTGCGCGCAGCGTGTCCGATCTGAAGGACGCTCTCCAGACCGCATCGGGCGCCGACCTCCAGCGCTATTTCGAGGCGTGGATCCACGGCACGGGCGCCCCGGACTGGCCTTTCATGCGCACCCAGATCACCCAGGGCGCGACCGGGCCGACGCTCCGGATCGAGCAAGAGTCTCTCTCCGGACAGGCCTACCCCTGCGTCGTTGAGGTCGCCCTCGAGACCACCACGGGCCCCTTGGTCGTGTCCGGCGTCTTCGCGCTGGACCAGCCCGACACGGTCCTCGAAATCCCCCTCACGCTCGATGGCAGCGTCACGGCGATCCAGGTGGATCCACGCCACCGCCTCGTCAATCTCCCTTTCCCTCCTGCGCCTTCTGCTGCCTCCCCATGGCACCACCACGTGGTCGCCCTCCACCCGTGAACGTGCGCCCGCGGTGCCACGGACCCCCTCCCCGCTCGACGTGAGGACCGCCATGCCCCCTCGCAGACCGACCGCCTTCACCCTCCTCTCCGTGGCGCTTCTCCTCGGACCGATCGCGTGGTCGCTCCTCGGAGAAGCGCCGGCCAGCGCCGAGCGGAATGCAGCACGCCCGGCGTCCCCTTCCCTCGATGTGGAGCGCCACGCAGCGCCCCCGCCCGCTCCAGCGCAGGCCACCTCTCCTTCACCGAGGACCGACGGCCTCGGAAGCGAGCGCTCCCCCGAAGAAGCCCCGGACGCCGAGCACGAAGCGCGCGTGGCCATTCGACAGGCCGCCTGGCAGTACCGTGCCGGTCGACAGAACATCTTCTTCGACGAAGTCGCCTTCCTGGACGCTCTCCCCCTGCGCGACCCGCGCTACCTCTCCAGGCTCCGCGACGAGCTCACGCGAGCCGACGAGCTGCACGCCCTGCCCTCGGGGACACGCTTCAGCACCGACCGCCCTGCGGCCATCGTCGAACGCATGGCCATGCTCGACCTCCTCGCGGAGCTCGCACACCGCGACGACGAGGCCATCGAGGCGATGGTCGACCTCCTGCTCGCTCCCATCGACGGCGCCTCGTCCGAGGTGGCCAGGAAGGCCCTCGTGGGGGAGCGGTACGACCTCCTCGTGGCCCTGGTACAAGCCGATCGGAGCGCCGCCTTCGAGGCGTTCACCCGCATCCCTCACGAAGGTCTCCGGCGCTTGCTCAAGCCGGCGCTGCTGAAGGGGCTCTACGAACTGGGGCTCTCCGTCGAGGCCGCGGACGCCATGACCACCCACCTCTAGTCATCGGATCGACCGCTGCACCGTCCCCCCTGCCAGACAGGTCCAGTAGACGGCGTGCGCATCCACGGCGACACCGAACGGCTCCCGTTGCTCCGAGGCGACCACCTCGAGCGCGCCTCCCGCGAGAGGCACCCTCATCACCCGACCGGCGCTCGGCTCCGTCCAGTAGACCGACCCCGCATCGACGGCGAGCCCGTTCACGTAGCCATCGACGCGGACCAGCTCCACGGCACTGCTTCCCAGGAGCGGCGCCTGGTACACGGCGGAGCCCGCCGTCCAGTACACGTGCGGCGCGACCGGCAGGATCTCGTGGACGTCGCCCAGCCCCGTCGCGATCACGACGGCAGGCCCGCCATCGAGGGGAAGCCTGACCAGCTCCCCCGTCGTCGTGTCGGCCCAGAAGGCGTCCACGCCATCGACCGCGAGCGCGCGGGGCTGCCCGTGACCCGAGGCATGGATGCGCACGTCCTCCCCTCCCACCGTCGCGCTCTTGAGGGCGCCCTCGATCACGTCGGTCCAGTAGACCCGGCCTCCATGCAGCGCGATCCCATGAGGACCGAGCTGCCCCGAGACGACGACCTCGGGCGATGCCCCCTCCTCGAGGCGCACCTTCATCACGGCGCCCGCTCCTCCATCGGTCCAGAAGACGTGCACCAGATCGCTGGCGATGCCGTGGACCATCCCCTGCCCTGCCACCAGGTTCCTCTGCGCGGTCCCTCGTACGGACGCCGTCCCGATGCGCCCCTCGTCATCCCAGAACAACCTGCCTCCCGCGACCAGGAGGTGCCGAGGCGCCGCCAGCCCTTCGACGACCGCCCCAGGCGCGCATCGCCCCGCGTCGCATGCGCCCCCCAGACAGTCACGACCGCACGCACCACAGTGATGCGGGTCCGTCGACCGATCCACACACATGCCAGCGCACGCCTCAAGCCCAGCCACACAACCCGGAGCGCCGACGCCTCCCTCGCCCGCCGCGCCCCCCACATCTCCGTCATCCGGCGTGGCATCTCCCCCCACGCTGAAGTCATCGAGCCCGGTGAGGATGCTGCATGCGCTCGTGGCCAGCATGATGGAGGCGAGTCGCACGACGAAGGCGAGTCGCATGACGAAGGCGAGTCGCATGACGGAGGCGAGCCGCGTGGCGAACGGGAGCCGCAGGGCGAAGGCGAGCCGCATCGCGCTCAGGATAGTGACGCCCGGCCCCCTCCCCAGGTGAGATCACCGCCTCCGCGAGCGCCGAGCGCCTCTCCAGCGCCCTGAACATCCTCGGCGCGCACGCGCCCTTCGATGCAGAACATCCGCGCGTCGACGAGGACGCACGGACCCCTGTCAGAACCGTCCTCGCACCCCCGCCATCGCGCGCGCCCGACCCATCACCCGCGCCGCCTCGGCGATGTCGTTCGTCACCACCGTCTTCCCGACCGGCGCGAGCGCGAGGCCCGCCAGCTTCAGGTGCTGGATGCCGAAAGGAATCCCGATGATCGTCGCGAAGCAGAGCAGCGCGGAACCCAGATGACCCAGCGCGATCCACACCCCTGCGAACACGAACCAGACCACGTTCCCGATCGACCCGAGCAACCCCGTCCCCAGATCGTCACGCTGGTTCAGATCCTTGCGGTTGATGGCCTCCTTCCCGAACGGGAAGAGCGCGAACTGCCCGATCACGAAGCACGAGCGCGCCCACGGAATCCCCACGATCGAGAGGAAGGCCAGGATTCCGGCGAACCACCAGGAGAGCGCCATCATCAGCCCTCCGAGAAGGAACCACAGCACGTTCGCGAGAAACCTCATCCCCCACTCCTTCCTCGGCAGCTTCCTGCACCCGGTCCGGATTCCCTCACAGCGCCCGGAGCATCTCGCGGGTCCCCTCGGGCCCGGTGATCTCGAAGGACACGCCTCCAGCGCTCGGCTCGACCAGGAGCTGGAACCGCAAGAAGCTACAGCAGCGCTGCTCCGCCTCGATCAAGCGCGCCAGCTCCGGGAGCAGCCCTGCACGCTGCGCGAAGTCGAGCCGCAGCCCATCGACGAGATCCGTCACCCGGTCCGCGCGCTCGAGCAGTCCCGGGATCAACGCCGCGCGTTGCTCCTTCAACTGCGCAGCCGAGAGGCTACAGGAGACTTGCTGGGATGGTGCCGTCGTCATGGGTCATCGGGCTCCCGGACGGCGCCAGCGTACCAGAGCGCACGCCGGAAGATGGCGCCGCGGCACGTCCTCCCCGCTCACCCCCTCCCGCGACGCTCGCTTGCTCCCTGTTCAGCCCCCCGACGGCCCAGTCCCACGGTGCACAGCGCACCAGTCCCTGAACGCGAGCGCCATCTCCCGCGCCGCCTCGTCCGGCGCGACGCCACCGACCCCCGTGGTCAAGCCAGGGCAGTACACATCGCCCGCCGACGCAGGCCACGCCGTCACGACACGCAGCACGGCCCTCAGGGCTCGGTACGCGTGGCTGGCCGGCACAGGCTCGGGCATGAGTACCGTCGGGGCCACGATGAGGCGCGGGATCCGTGGGTGCCCCGTGTCCACCACGAGCGCAGCACCGACCGAGAGAACGCCCTCCGGCCGACACCGGATCGCCGCACGAACGCGCTCCTCGATGCTCGCCCCGAAGAAGCGCACGTACGCGCGATCCACCCCGCCATCCATGAAGCCGTAGCCGTTCGCTGGAGACACCACCGCGTGCGCTGCGACCTCCACGATGTCCCCGTGCACCACCTCCACCTCGGGAAAGACCGCGAAATGATGCCTCCACGCGGTGACGACCGCCTCGTCCGAGTCCACCAGATGCAGCCGCCCCACCCATGCGCTGCCCATGGGAGCCACCTGTCCCTCCGCGGCATCTCTCTCGGGCACCGCCGCCTGCCCTTCCTCTGCATCGCTCTCGGGCACCGTCACCTCGACCTGTGCGTCAGATGGCTGCGAGCCACTCATGGATGCCGGTGCAGGTCGCGCGATACCGATCTCGCCATCCCCTCATCGAACCGTCCGACGATCGTGCCTTGGCTCACGTCCCTGCGTCATCTGGGCCTCACGCTTCTGTAAGTTCTTTTGTAAGAAGCGCTCACGCCCGACGAGGAACCCTCACCGCCGCAGCCACCCATGAAAGCTCCGCCAGGCCCCCTGTGCGGCCTGGATCCGGATCCGATCGCCCCCCTCGACCTCGCCCAGCGCCACCTCCACGACGTGCCAGCGCCCCTCATCCCGCGTCGGCACCTCCACCTCTCGCCCTGACCCCTCGGCCTCTCGCCCCGACCCCTCGGCCTTCAGCTCGCCATCGCGTCCGGCCCCCTCCCCTTCGGCAGCTCCCCCGCTCGCACGCCCTCGCTCCCCCTTCTCCACGACGACCCGCAGCCCGAGCGGACCTCCACCGTCCGTGCGCAGCACGAGCCTCGCCGACCCTCGCGGCACCCCCGCCCGGATCACGAACGACTCCTCCCGCCCCTCGGGCACGATGCGCCCCGCATCGAAGCGCTTTCGTGGCCTCCCCCCGTCCGCGCTCCCCCCCACCGCCACGCCTCCACCCGCCACCATCTCATCGAGCACCGCCCCGACCACCCACCCGCCACGCGGCGCCGGGATGACGTACTGATGCTCCTTCTCCGAGATCAGATCCCCCACATCGATCTCGTCCAGCAGCTCCCCGCTTCCCTCGCCCGACCGCAGCTCTCCCTGGCCTTCGCTCGCCCCCGCGCCCCTGTCCTCCAGCGCCGACCAGTCCGCCGCGTAGATCACCTTCTCTGCCGCCCCGCAGATCACGTTGTCCTCGATGGTCACCCCGTCCACCCGCTGCCCGAACGGCTCCACCAGCCCGCCCCACCAGCCTGGATAGAGCGCCATCACGTCGGGCCTCTCGGCGGGCGCGAGCCGCTCGATCAGCTCCACCACGGCGGGCACGCCATGCACCGACGCGCGCGCGAACGGCATCCCCTGGTATCCCCCGAGCCCCAGCCCATCGATCGCGGGCAGCCCTGACAGGTACGGGATCGCACCCGCATCGTTCAGCAGCACCCGCCGCGGCGCCGGCGTCATCGCAGCGAGCCGCCTCGCCACCTCGACCTGCTGCTCCGCGATGTTGCCCGACGACCGCGCGAAGTGATCGATCTGCCGCCCGAACCACACCGAAGGCGCAAGCACTGCGGGTCCCGCGAGCGCCACGGCCACGAGCCCCCCGGGGCGCCCCCGTCGTGCGAGCGCCGCGACGCCGAGCACGGCGGCGATCAGCAACATCATCAGCGTCGGCGCCGCATAGCGGAGGTTCTGGAACCGCGCCGTCGCGTTGAACGAGGCCAGGATCAGCGCCCCGATCCCGCCCAGGAACAGCGGCAAGGCCAGCCGCCGCGACCGCCGATCCAGCACCGCGAACGCCCCGAGCGCGGGCAGGATCCACGCCCACGTCGCGCCGCCGAGCGCGCTCTCCAGCGCCTGCACCCGGAGCGCCATGACGTTCCGGGCCACCTCGCCGACCACCTCCAGCGGCGAGAGGTACGGGTTCGACGGGACCAGCTTCCGCACCGCGCCCGCCGCGCTCCACTCCCCCGTGAGCGTCCGGTTCAGCGCAGCCTGCCCGACCAGCAGCGCGCCCGTCGGTCCTCCTGCCCGCAACAGCGCCTTCACCGCGCTCCCCGTCCCGGCCGCGTGCGCGACGGCGACCGCGAGCGCCCCGGAGAGCACCGCCATCTCCGGCCTCGTCGCCACGAGCAACGCCACCCACAGACCTGCCCGCCACTGCGCGCGCGGACGAACGTGCGGCGGCGCGTGCTCGCAGCGCCTCACCGCGAGGAGCGCTCGCCCCAGCACCGCGCCGAGCAAGGCCACCTCCATCCCCGAGAACCAGCTCCAGTCGAGCAGCGGCACCGCCACCACGAACAGCGGCACCCCCCACGCGACCCACCGCGCGCGCGACGGCGGACGCGGCCCCAGCGCCTCTCCCCCGGCCCCCTCGCGCGTCCCCGCGCCAGGATCGACCAGCCCTTGCACCGAGCGGCACAGGTCGATCAGCGCCACGCACGCCACGAGCGCCGCGAACACCCCGAGCCACACCCCCCGGAACCCGATCAGCCACCCGGGCGCCAGAACGAGCGGATAGAGCAAGCTCGTCCCGCCCGAGGAGTACCCGTTCCCCGGGATCCACGTCGACAGGTGCCCGAGCGCGGCCGACCGGGCGAAGGCGAAGTGGATGTACACATCGTCCAGCGGCGCAGGCCACAGCCCGCCAGTCCGGCGCAGCGCCGGCCCGTAGAACGCGATCGCCGCCCCCAGCACCGGGAGAGCGGACGCCACGCGAAAAAGGAGCCGGGAAGAGCCCACCCTCCGCCGCTACCACAGAAGAGACAGCTCCTGCGCACCCGAAATCAGGCGCCCGTCGGCCCCCCTGCGCTGCCGCGGGTCGCTCCCTGGCTGCGCTGCGCTGCCGAGGGTCGCTCCCTGGCTGCGGCGCAGATCGCCCGGCCAAGAACCCGGGACGAACTCCGCGAACGCCGTACTAGACTGCGCGCCATGTCGTCACGAGCGATGAGCACCCCCTCGAAGGACGCGGCCCACTGGGAGGCCGTCGAGGAGGCCACCGAGCTGCTGCAAGAGCGCAAGTACCACGAGGCCCTGTCCACCCTGCGCGACGTGATCCAGCGGGATGCGGCGAACGCGTACGCCTACTTCTTCGTGGGCCAGGCCATGTGGGAGCTGGAGCAGCTCGAGCCCGCGCGCGATGCCTACCGGGCCGCCGTGCAGCTCGCGCCGGACTACCTCGGCGCCCGCGTCTCCCTGTCGCACGCCCTCCGCCGCCTCGGTGATCACCAGGCCGCCGTCGGCCAAGCGCAGGAGGCCCGGCGGCGCTTCCCCGACGATCCGGACGCCCTCTACGCCCTCGGCATGGCCCACGCCGCGCTCGGACAGCGCTTCCTCGCCCGCAAGCACCTGCAGGGCTACCTGGCGACGAACCCGGAGGTCGAGGCCAAGCAAGAGGTGCAGCAGATCCTGGAAACGCTCGGCATCGGCGGCGAGGGCGAGCCGATCGAGTTCGACGAGGACTGAGGCCGCCCGACGTCGCTCAGATGCGTGGAGGGGGCCCGTCAGCGGCGGCGGGGCGCGGCTTCTTCCAGAGCAGCGCGAGGTCGATCTCGATGGCCTGGAACGGCTCGGCCCGCACCCGCTCGGCTTCCTCGTGCAGCCCGATCACGTGCCAGGGCTCGTCGGTTCCACGACGGAACACCTCCAGCGTTCGCGCCACCGGGTCGATGAGCCAGACGTGGCCCACGCCGGCAGCCGCATAGAGCCGCATCTTGCGGATGCGGTCGTGCGTGGCCGTCGACGCGCTCAGCACCTCGCACACCCAGTCCGGCGCAATGGTGAACCGATGGTCGGCGGGAGGCTCCGACATCCGCTCGACGCGCCAACCTGAAAGGTCTGGAACGACGACGTTCTTGCCGAGGTGGACCTCGGGCGCATCCAGGATCCAGAAGCCCCCGGGACCACCGTCTCCCAGACCGAAAGGCCCGTCGACACGCCCGCCCAGCCGTGAGGCGACCAGGGAGTGAACCCCGGAAGGCCGAGGGCACAGAAACAGGGTGTCCTCGATGAACTCCGCGCGCTGCTCCGCCGGGACGCCATCGAGGTCGGCGAGCGTCGCAGGGTGCAAGACGTCGTCGGAATGGGGCATGGTGGAGGACCGCTTCAAGGTATCAGCACGACGATGCGAGCGTCCTCTCTCGCACAGCGAGACGTCGACCCTCGCTCACGACGTCCTCGTTCCTGCGTGATCCAGATGCCGCGGCATATCGCCAGAAACTCGTGAATGCGCGCGCCCCCGTTCGGTTGACACGTATTGGTCCAACCCATACAAGAAATGCCCTCCAGTTCGACGGAGCGCCTCGGCTCAGCGCTGTCCCCTGAATCTCGGCATGGATCCGGGCGCAGCCGCGAAGGCTCTGGTACGCGCGCGAAGCCGACGGCTCATTTCATCGATGCAATCGTTACGAGCAGTCCTCCCCGCACGCAATGTTCGGCCCCGAAGCTGCCGAAATGCACTGGTGAACGCAATGCCATGGTCATGCCGTGGCATTCGCGCCAGGCCGGCTATCCGAAGGCCTCGCTCTCGGTGGAGACCTGACGCCATGTCCCAGGAGCAACAGCAGCATGCCCTCTCCGCGTGATCACCAGCAGCCATCCGCCCCACCGCACGCGCTCGGCCCGAAGCGGCTCGCGCAGGCGCTCACCTGCACGATCGCGGGCCTCCCGCCCGAGCGCGCGACGGCATGGCGGCAACGGCTGGATCCAGCGCAGCTCGCCGTCATGCTCTTCGGCACGGCGGAGACGCTGCACGCCGACGCGCTGCTGCACCAGAGCCGCCGCCTCGTCGACGGCCTCACCGGAAAGCTCGTCGAGCGCGCGCTTTCGCTGGACTCGCTGCGGCAGCGCACCCCCGAGGACCAGGAGCGCATCGAGGGACGCGGCATCCTGCGCGCCCTCCACCTCGACGAGCCGGAACTCTACCCGGCCGTCGCCAGGACCCCGCTGGGCTTCCTCTCGCTCCGGATGTTCGTCGCGGAGGGGTCGCAGCATCACCTCCAGGAGCTGATCCGCATCCACGTCTGGGAGGAAGGCCATCGCTCGCCCGTGGAGAACCTGGACACGACGCTGCACTCGCACGAGCTGTCGTGCCGGAGCTTCATCCTGCACGGCGAGATCTCGAACGAGCTGTACCGCGTCACGCCCACCGACGACGTCCACGCGCCGCAGGCGCTCTACCGGACCGAGTGCGATCGCGACGAGAGGCCCGTGTTCCGAAACACGCAGCGGCGCGTCACCGTGGAGCCCGTCCTCGACCTGTCCTATGCCAGCGGCTCGACGTACGAGGTGCCTCTCGGCCTGTTCCACCGGAACCGGGTGCCGGCGGAGGCGTACACGGCGACGCTGTTCTACTTCGGCAACATCCCGGGCAGGAGGCAGTCGTATTCACTCGGTCCCGCGGACGGACTGGAACTCGGCACGGCCCCGGTCGGCACCGACGATCACGCGAAGGTGGGTCCGATCATCGACCAGCTTTGCAGCCGGGTGCTGGCAGCGTGAGCGCGGTGGGCGGGCTCATGGCGGATGCGCTCGCAGGGACGGGGCTCGGGCTGTTCGTCTGCGCGTTGAGGTCTCCGGTCTGAGGGCGCATGCTGCGACGACGCCTCCTGGACGTGAACGCGGAGTACATCCCCGGTCTGTCCGCTGACGTCCGAGTTTGCCATGTCCTCGCAGCCCCCCTCGCCTCTCGATGCGCTGGCCTCCCGCGAACACCTCATCGAGCTCGGCACCCACCACGTCCAGTCCGACGCCGAGACACTCGGCACCATCGACACGCTCGACTCACCTCGCCACTTCGCGGCGTATTTCCACGCCATTGCGTGGAACTTCGTCACGGCAACCCGCGCCGATCTCTTCCAGGCCCCGTTTCGCCTGGGTCTCGAACTCCTCGACCACCAGCTCACGCCGCTCGCGAAGGCCCTCTCGCTCCCTCGCGCCAACCTCCTCCTGGCCGACGACGCGGGCCTCGGAAAGACCATCGAGGCCGGCCTGATCATGCAAGAGCTGGAGCTTCGCCAGCGCATCGCCGGCGTGCTCGTCGTCTGCCCCGCCGCGCGCTGCCTCCACTGGCGCAAGGAGATGGAGAGGCGCTTCGGCCAGCGCTTCGAGATCATGGGACGCGCGTTCGTCGCCCGGTGCCGCCAGGAGCGCGGCGTCGACGTCAACCCGTGGAGCACGCACGATCACGTCATCGTCTCCTACCAGACCCTCCGCCGCCCCGAGGTCCGCGAGCCGCTCCTCGCCCACCTGGACGGCCGCGCGAAGAAGGGCCTCCTCGTCCTCGACGAAGCCCACATCGCCGCCCCCGCCTGGGCAAGCCAGTACGCCGTCGACACGCCCATCACCCGCATGATCCGTGACGCGCTGGGCCCGCGCTTCGACGACCGCCTCTTCCTCTCGGCCACACCGCACAACGGTCACGCCAACAGCTTCAGCGCCCTCCTGGCGATGCTCGACCCTCGGCGCTTCACGCGCGGCGTTCCCATCGAGGCCGGCTCGAAGGCCCTCTCTGCGGTGCTGGTCCGCAGGTTGAAGAGCGACCTCCACCACGCCGGCAAGGACGGCTTCCCCGCCCGGACCGTGGTCCGGATCGCCCTCCAGCGCGAAGGCGACACCTTCCATGCCCGGCACATCGAGGCCACCCCGGGCGCGGCGGAGAAGCGCGTGGCCGACGTCTCGCTGGGCGAGAGCGAAGCCCCCGAGATCGTGCTGGCACGCCTCCTCGCCGAGTACGCCGACTCCATGAGGCCGAAGCGAGGTCGTGGGCAGGGCGTCTTCATCAAGCTCCAGAGACGCCTTCTCTCCAGCATCGAGGCGTTCCACCGCGCTCTCGAAGCCCATGAGGCCGCCATCGCCGTCGCCACCGACGCCCCGAGGCCCCCCGAGGGCCCCACACGAGACCTCCGCCAGCGCATGTTCGACCTCTCCCGCGCGCACCGCCATCGCCCCGACCTGAAGGTGCTCGCGCTGCTTCACTGGATCCGCGCCGAGCAGTGCGCGGCCGTCGCGCTCCCGGGCGTGAGCGGAAGCGCGAACGAGCGCCCCCGCGGCACCTGGAGCGACCGCCGCGTCATCCTCTGCACCGAGTACGGCGACACGCTGCGCTACCTGCAGCGCGCACTCGGCGCAGCCGTCGAGGGCACGGACCGCGGCGACGAGCGCATCGCCGTCTTTCACAGCGGGATGCGCGACGGTGCCCGCGCTGACGTCCAGCGCGCCTTCAACGGCGACCCTGCCGAGCACCCGGTGCGCATCCTCATCGCCACCGATGCCGGCCGCGAAGGGCTCGACCTCCAGGAGCGCTGCGCGGACCTCTTCCACGTCGATGTACCGTGGAGCCCTGCTCGCGTGGAGCAGCGCAACCGCCGCATCGACCGCATCGGTCAGCGCGCACCGCAGGTCCGCTGCCACCATTTCGTCCAACCCGAGCGCTTCGAGGACGCCGTGCTGGACAGGATCGTCCGCAGCGCTGGCCCCCTCGGCGCCGAGCTGGGCAGCCTGAGCGAGGTCGTCACGACGCACATGGAGCGCGTCCTCTCCCGAGGCATCGACCGCACCACCGCCGCCGCGCTCGACGATGCCGAGCGCTACCCCGAGCACGCCGAGACCACGCGCCGCGAGCTGGAGACGCAGCGCGCCGATCTCGCCACCATCGAGCGCGACATCGACGAGGCCCGTCGCAGCCTCGAACACGCCCGCGAAGCCTTCGCCTTCCGTGGAGAGCGCCTCCGCGACGTCATCGATGTCGGCCTCGAACTCTCCGGCGCTCCGCCCCTCACCCCCCTCGACGACGAACGCGAAGGCGAGGCCGTCTACGCGCTCCCCACCTTGCCGGCGAGCTTCGACCCCCTCCTCGACAGCCTTCGTCGCCCGCGCCGCCGTGGCGAAGCCGAGAGCGCGTGGCGTGAGTGCCTGCCCCGGCCCGTCGTGTTCGAAGCCCTCTCCCGCATGGACGACGGGCGCGTCCACCTCCATCTCCACCATCCCTTCGTCCAGCGCATCCTCGGCCGCTTTCTCGCCCAGGGCTCCAGCGCTCACGATCTCTCCCGCGTCACCCTCGTCCCTGACGATGGCTCCGACGAACCGCGCGTCATCGCCTTCGGTCGTTTCTCCCTCTTCGGCCCTGGCGACACCCGCCTCCACGACGAGCGTGTCGCCGTCGCCGCCCCCTTCCGGGAGACGCGGGACGGCGACCACCTCGTCCCCAGCACCACGGACGAGGATCGTCGCGCCGTCGAGCGCCTTCTGCGCCTTCTGACCCGCACCACCAGCTTGCCCCCCGCGCCCGAAGCCCTCACGAGCCAGCTCGCGAAGGGCGCCGCCAAGGACTTCGCCACCCTCTGGCCCCATGTACACCGCGAGGCCAGCGCCCGCGCCCAGGCAGCCACGCAGCGCCTCCAGGCGCGCGGCGCCAGAGAAGCCGACGAGCTCCGACAGCTTCTCCGAGACCAGCGGGAGGCGATTCAGCGACAGCTCGGCCACCAGCTCGACCTCTTCTTCCAGCTCGACGGCGACTCGCTCACCCGTCAATACGAGCAGCTCGAGAGCGAACGCGCCGACATGAAGCGACGCCTCGAGCGCATCGAAGACGAGATCGAACGCGAGCCCGCCGACCTCGAAGGCCTCTACGAGGTGAGCCTCACCCGCCTCACCCCGGTGGGCCTGGTGTACCTGTGGCCGACGACGCGCCTGTAGCCTGGTACGGCTCGATCCCGTCCACGGGAACCACGGGGGGTGTCACGAGCATGACCTCGGTGACCACGCAGGCGATCCTGTCGTTCACGTCGACGGTGACTGCGCAGACATGAAGTCGCTGCCAGGTTCCGCGCGTCGCGCTCACGCGTGCGCGACTTCCCGTACTGCCATATCCGCGTGCCTTCACGAGCACGTCGAGGCGCCTCGTGAGGTGCCAAAGAGGCTTCGCGAAGACTCAAAATCACTTCATACGATGTGAGGAGGAGGGTCATGTTCACGGGAAGTGCGTTCGTGTCACGCGAACCTCCTTTTCTGCGGACACGAAGATCCTTCACGTCGACACGAACTTCCTTCGCGTCACGCGAAGATCCTTTCCGTGGACACGAAGATCCTTCGCGTCGACACGAACTTCCTTCGCGTCACGCGAAGATCCTTTCCGTGGACACGAAGATCCTTCGCGTCGACACGAACTTCCTTCGCGTCGCACGAAGATCCTTTCCGTGGACACGAAGATCCTTTCCGTGGACACGAACTTCCTTCGCGTCGCACGAAGATCCTTTCCGTGGACACGAAGATCCTTTCCGTGGACACGAAGATCCTTTCCGTGGACACGAAGATCCTTTCCGTGGACACGAAGATCCTTTCCGTGGACACGAACTTTCTTCGCGTCGCACGAAGATCCTTTCCGTGGACACGAAGATCCTTCGTGTCGACGCGAACGCTCCTTTCTGTGGACACGAAGGATCTTCACGTCGACGCGAAGATCCTTCGCGTACTCCGTAAGACACTTCACCGAATCGAGTGTTCCAACGACATCTACATCTCCCCCGATGTCGCCAGATGTACGCCGAACAGCGTCAGTTCATTCAGTGACTTTGAAATAGCATCCAGCATGCAGGACGGAATGGTGGGGCCACCGTCGTGACCTCCGCGATGGCCCCGTGCCGAACGTCACGAGACGCAACGGGCCCGCGACGGGCCTCCTGGTACGGCGGCTTCAGCGCTGCTGGGCGAGCTGCTCTGCGAGGGTGGTGGCGCCGGCTTCTCGGGCTGCGGCGACGCACGCGCGGAGGGCGGCGGCGCGCTCCAGGGCCCCCGCGCCTCGGCGAGCGGCGCGCACGCGGGCGGCGACGGAGCGCTCGAAGGCCTTTAGGGCGCCAGCGTCGTCACCCGCGGCGGCGAGGAGGCTGCCCAGCGTCAGCGCGCCGAGGGCGGCGTTGCGCTCGGCGCCGGGGTAGAGCGGCAGGGCGAGGGCTTCGTGAAGGGCGGCGACGTCACGACGCGCGATGGCGTCGGCGAGGCGCTGCTCGGGGCCTGGATCGCCAGGGCCGACGCCGGCGTGACGCTCCAGGTAGCCGAGGGCGCTCCGGTCGAGGCGCTGGAAGGTCGAGAGGCCGTCGTGGGGAGCTTCCAGGATGCCGCCGCCGGCGCGCGCGCCGGTGGGGTCGAGGTCGAGGACGACGACGAGTTCCTGGTGCTCGCCGAGGACGACGAGGCCTTCGGGCCAGTCGAGGGAGCGGTCTTGCTTCAGCCAGTCGGTGGCACGCGCGAGCTCGCCGCGGCGGAGGAGGGTCGCGCCGTCGGCGAGGACGAGGCCGTCGGTCACGGCGTAGAGGGCGGCGAGATCCAGCGGCTCGGGGCCCGGGAGGGGCCAGGGCTCCTCGGCGGGCGGGCGCCGCTCGGTGATGGCGGGGCTCGCGAGCAGGGCCGTCACGCGCGCGTGGAGCGCCTGGGGCTCGGGGTTCGGCATGCCTGCGGCGGGGCCTGGCGTGCCTGCGGCGGCGGAGGACGGTGCGCTGGGGGAGTGGCTCATGCGGCTCGGGTCACGGTGGGCATGACGCTCAGGGCAGCGGGATGCGGCCCACGGGCTCGTCGGCGAGGTGGCGGAGGAAGCCGGCGGCCTGGCGGCGGGCCTCGGGGACGCGGAAGATCACGAAGTGTCCGTCGCTGCCTTCGGGGACGGGCCACTGGGCGAGCACGCCGGAGGCGGTGGTGTTGGCGAGGTTGCCGGAGAGGCCGCCGTCGGGGATGGTCACGGGCGCAGGGCCGACCCAGCGGCCGTCCGGCGGGAGGCGCTGGCCTGGGGACTGGAGGGGGAGGCCCATGGCGATGGCGTGGACCTCGATGCCGCGCGGCGGGGCGTAGCTGTCGCCCACGCCGTCGGGGTTCACGCCTTCGGTCATGTAGATGCTCTTCGGGGCGAAGCCCGGGCGCGGTTCGAGGACGATCGCGGGGGCGTAATGGATGGGGTCGACGACGTCGACGATGCTCTGCGCGAGGGAGATGGCGGGGTGGAACTCGTTCAGCTCGGCGCCGTCTTCACCGCTGAGGCCGAGGAACAGGGTCTTCACGGCGCCGGCGACGCTGGGGGTGGGCTCGGTCTTTTCCAGGAGGGTGATCGCCATCTGGGCAGAGGAGCCGGAGAGGACGGCGCCGCGCACGGCGTCGTCGGCGGCGAGGAGGAGCGGGCCGTTGAGGCCGCCCTGGGAGTGGCCGAAGAAGAGCACGCGGGCCGGGTCGAAGTGGATCTCCTTGCCGTTGACGGAGACGCTGGCGGGGACGGTGGCGCGGGTCTCGGAGAAGAGGCGGGCGCGCTGCACCTCGTCGAGGGCCGACTGGCGCGGGTTGGCGCGCGCGGCGGTGACGTTCATGAAGTTGAAGAACAGGAAGGCGGTGTCGCCAGGGTTCTTCGGCGCGCCCCAGCGGGTGCCGTGGAAGATCTGGTCGACGCCCATCGTGGCGAGGCACTGCGCGGCGAGGGACGCGGCGGTGCCATCCCGGATGAAGGACTTGTAGTTGCCGCCGGTGCCGTGGGCGTAGAGCACGATGGGGTAGCCCTCGGAGGGCATGGGGCAGTTCGCGTCGCTGGGTACGGTCAGCGAGAAGCGGAGGTCGTAGAGGCCCTCGACCTGGGGCACGCCGTCCTCGAAGCGGAAGGCGCCGCCGTCACCGAAGCTGGTGAAGGGGGAGCGACCGAACTGGTAGTTCGGCGAGGGGCCGTACTGGCCGATGTACTCGACGAAGGTGTCGGTCTCGGTGGCGAGGTTCCACGAGGAGGGGCGCAGGCGCGGCGCAGGGACGTTCGCGACGAGGTGGTCGCGCAGGGCGAACATCTCGGCGGTGGGGTCGTCGGTGGTGAAGACGGTGAGGTGGGCGATGCGGTCGCGCGGGATGCCGCTCTGCTCGATGGCGTCGATCGAGGGAGCGAGGGCTTCGTTCACCGGGCGGAGGGCGGCGCTGGGGGGGTCGACGCCGAGGGCCTGGCGGAGTTCGTCGCTGGCGCCGACGAGACCGCCATCCGCAGCACGCACGTCGTCGGTGACCACGAGGGCGTAGCGGGTGTGGGGGCGAAGGGGCGCGCCGAAGGCGGGCATGAAGGCGAGGGTGTTCGGGAGCCAGTAGACGCCGCGGGCCTCGCGCCAGTGGAGGGAGATGGCGCGGCGCTGCCCATGCTCGGGGGACGCGGGATCGACGTCGAGGAGCTGGACGGAGGAGGTGGCTGCCTGCGCCGCGATGGGATCGGTGGGGAGCGTCGCGGGGTCGATGGGAGCGTCGAAGCGGAGGTAGCCGGCCGAGGCGGGAGAGAAGCCGCGGAGGGCGCCGCGCATGGCGCCGATGTATTCGCGGAGGAGCGGCTGGTCGTGGGGGTTGTAGTAACCGTCGATGTAGGGCGAGCCGTCCTGGAGGCGGAGATCGCTGGGCCAGGGCGCGTCGAAGAAGCGTTCGCCGCCGAGTGCCTGGAGCGATTCGGTCGCAGTCCACAGCGCATGGGCGGTGGTGTCGGCCTCGGCGCTGACGCAGCCAGTGAGCGCGGCGCTGGCCGCGACGAGGGTGACCACGCAAAGACGACGCATCGCCGCATGATGCGCTTCGAGCGACGGCGCAGGCAACCATCCGTGAAGGGGTCCCCCCACAAGTCATTCCGTCGTGGTGGCCTGTTCGCCGCCCTGGACGAGGTCGGGTCGTCGCAATGACGCAGCGCGACCAGAACGCAGCTCGGTGCGCGAGCCCGGGACGATGTTGACGCAATGCGCCTGCGTTCCGGTCATGCGGGCAGGCTGCCTTCGCGGTCACGCGCCCCGTGCCGTCTCCGATTCCCCTTGAGCTTCATATATCAATGATTTAGAGCCGTTGCATGTCGATCGAGGGCAAGACGGCGCTGGTGACGGGCGGCGGTCGTGGCATCGGTCGGGCCGTCGCCGAGTGGCTCGCGCGCGAGGGAGCGCGGGTGGCAGTCGCCGGGCGCACGGTGTCGGAACTCGCCGAGGTGAGCGAGGCGGTGAAGGGGATCCCCGTCCAGCTCGATGTGGGAGATCGGGCGGCGATCCGGGCGGCGGTGCCGCGGGTGCTGGAGCAGCTCGGGCACGTCGACATCCTGGTGAACAACGCGGGAATCGCGGAGAGCGCGCCATTCCAGGAAACGCCGGACGAGGCGTGGGACCGGATGTTCGCGGTCAACGTGACGGGGGCATTCGCGCTGTGCCAGGCGCTGATCCCGCCGATGATCGCACGTGGCTGGGGACGGGTGGTGAATGTGGTCTCCAATGCGGGGCTCACCGGGTATGCGTATTCGAGCGGCTACTGCGCGTCGAAGCACGCGATCATCGGAATGAGCAAGGCGATTGCACTGGAGATCGCGCGCACGCCGGTGACCATCAACTGCCTCTGCCCGGGCTGGGTGGAGACCCGGATGTCGGACGAGGCGGTGACGCGCATCGAGCAGAAGACGGGCCGCTCACGCGAAGAGGCGCGGAAGGCGCTGACCTCGATGTCGCCGCAGCGCCGGATGGTGCAGCCCGACGAGGTGGCGGCGATGGTGGCGATGCTCTGCTCGCACGAGGCGCGCAGCATCCACGGTCAGGCGATTCCCATCGACGGCGGACAGGTGATGACATGAGCAGCCGATTGACGTTCGTTCAGCCCGAGGGCTGGCCCAGGCCGAAGGGGTATGTGAACGGGGTGGTGACGCGCGGGCGGACGCTCCACGTGTCCGGCCAGGTGGGCTGGAACGCGCAGGGCGAGTTCGTGGCGAAGGATCTGCCAGGGCAGTTCGCGCAAGCGCTCGACAACGTGCTCGCGGTGGTGCGCGCGGCCGGCGGGAAGCCGGAGGACGTGGCGCGGATGACGGTGTACGTGACCGATCTCGACGCGTACCGGAGCGGGTTGCGCGAGGTGGGCGCGGCCTGGAAGGAGCGCTTCGGGCGGCACTTCCCGGCGATGGCGCTGCTCGGGGTGGCGGGGCTGGTGGAGCGCGAGGCGGTGGTGGAGATCGAAGCCGTCGCGTCCCTCGACGACGAGGCCGGCCCGGAGACGACGTGAGGCGAGGCGCTCCGGCGCGCAGGCCGGTCTCCCCTCCGGCGAAGGCAGAAGACGCGCTGCGCGAGCAGGCGGCGATCGCGGCATGGGTGCGGATCCTGGCGGTCCACAAGCGCGCGCTCGCGGCGATCCGGGTGGATCTGGAGCACGAGATGACGATGCCGCGCTTCGACCTCCTGGCGAACCTGAGCCGGGAGGACGGGCAGACGCTGGCCGCGCTGTCGCGAAGCATGCTGGTGACCGCGGGCAATCTGACGGGGCTCGTGGACCGGGCGGCGCGCGATGGGCTGGTGGAGCGGCGGGCGGATCCGAACGATCGGCGCGCGTGGCGGGTGCACATGACGCCGAAGGGGCAGCGGGCGTTCCGCGATGCGGAGCGGCGGCATGCGACACGGATCGCGAAGCTGTTCTCGGCGCTGGCGCCGGCGGAGCTGACGACGCTGACGCGCTTGCTGGCGAAGCTCCGGGATCCGATGCGCGCGCTGGCGGCCTCGGCGGCGCCAGCAGCGCGGGGGTCGGCGTCCGCCCGGGCACGGCCAGCACGTGCCGCCACGATGAAGAGAGAACGACGCCGCAAGGCGTCCCCCGACGACGAGGAGACCAATCGATGACGTTGAACCCGAAGACCTTCGAGCTTTCGATCAGCCGCGGGGTCGCGACGATCACCCTGGACCGGCCGGATCGGCTCAATGCGCTGACCTTCGGGGTGTACACGGAGCTGGAGACCACGTTCCGCTCGCTGGAGCGGTGCGCAGAAGCGCGCGCGGTGGTGCTGACGGGCAAGGGGCGAGGGTTCTGCTCGGGCGGTGACGTGGAGGGGATCATCTCCGAGTTGTTCTCGCGGGATGCGCGGGCGCTCCTGGATTTCACGCGGATGACGGGGGCGCTGATCCAGAGCATCTGCGAGCTGCGGCGGCCGGTGATCGCGGCGGTGAACGGGGTGGCCGTGGGCGCGGGCGCGGTGATCGCGGCGGCGTGCGATCTGCGGGTCGCGGCAGAGAGCGCGCGCTTCGGGTTCATCTTCCCGAAGGTGGGGCTGTCGGGGGCCGACATGGGGGCGAGCTACCTGTTGCCGCGGATCCTGGGGCAAGGTCGGGCGGCAGAGCTGCTGTACTTCGGGGATCTGGTGGGCGCGGCGGAGGCACTCCGGATCGGGCTCGCGAACCGGGTGGTGCCCGACGCGGACCTGCTCCAGACGGCGCGGGCGTGGGCCGATCGGCTGGCCCGCGGGCCGGCGTTCGCACACGCGATGACGAAGCAGATGCTGGTGAGCGAGTCGGGGATGACGCTGGCCGCGGCGATCGAGGCGGAGGCGCAGGCGCAGGCGCTGTGCATGGTCCACGGGGACTTCCGCGAGGCGTACGAGGCGAACCGCGAGAAGCGGCCTCCGCGCTTCGAAGGGGCGGCGATCTGTGACGAGCCCCTGGAAGGCGGCGAGGCGCAGGGGGGATCGAGCGCTCAGGTGGCCCAGGCAGCCCAGGCGCCTCAGGAACCGCCCGGGAGCGGTGCGCGGAGGCCGATCACCGACCCGCCGCCGGCGACGATGCAGGGAGCGGGGGAACCCCCGACGCGACGGGCATGAGCGCGCTGTCCCTCTCGTCGGAGGTGCTGCCGATCTTCTTCGAGCAGCGGCACAAGGAACTCGGCCACAGGCTGACCGAGGAGGCGCTCGCGCCGCTCGCGAAGACCCACGAGGCGGCGGAGGCGGCGCGGCTCCTGGGTGAGCCGCTCGGTCTGTACGCGCACCTCGTGCCCGAAGCGCTGGGCGGCGCCCCCGCAGGGCGGCCCGAGGATCCGACGGCGATCGACGTGCGCGCGCTGGTGCTCTTGCGGGAGGCGCTGGGGCAGGTCTCGCCGCTGGCCGACTCGATCTACGCGGTGCAAGGGCTGGGCTCGTACCCGGTGGTGCTCGCGGGCTCGGCAGCGCAACGCGAGGCGATCTTGCCGGACGTGATCCGCGGGCGGCGCATCGGGGCGTTCGGGCTCACCGAGCCGGAGGCGGGGAGCGACGTCGCCTCGCTGAAGACGGTGGCGCGACGCGACGGGGAGCGGTGGCTGCTGACCGGGCAGAAGACGCTGATCTCGAACGTGCCCATCGCGCACCACGTCGTCGTGTTCGCGACCGTGGATCCCGCCGCGGGGCGCAAGGGGATCTCGGCGTTCCTGGTGGACACGGCAGCGAAAGGGCTCTCGATGGAGCCGGTGCCGCTGTCGGTGCCGCACCCTCTCGGTCGGCTGCACCTCGATGGGTGCCCGGGGGAACTGCTCGGGGCGCCGGGTGGAGGGTTCCGGATCGCGATGGAGACGCTGGACGCCTTCCGGATCTCGGTCGGGGCCGCGGCGAACGGGATGGCGTCGCGGGCGCTCTCGGAGGCGGTGAAGCACGTGCGGCGACGGCGTCAGTTCGGGGGGCCGCTCGCGGACCAGCAGATCGTGCGCGCGTACCTGGCCGAGATGGCGACGGAGCTGGATGCGGCGCGGCTCCTGGTCGCGCGGGCGGCGCACCAGCGGGACACGTCGTCGGGCCGGGTCACGGTCGAGGCGGCGATGGCCAAGATGTACGCGACGGAGGCGGCGCAGCGGATCATCGATCGGGCGGTGCAGCTCCACGGGGGCTCCGGGGTGACGCTGGAGACCGAGGTGGAGCGGCTCTACCGGGAGATCAGGCCGCTGCGGATCTACGAAGGCACGACGGAGATCCAGAAGCTGATCATCGCCAAGGGGCTGCTCGATCGCGCGGCTGCGGCGGACGCCGCGGCTGGCGCGGCTGGCGCGGCTGGCGCAGCTGGCGCGGCTGGCGCAGCTGGCGCGGCTGGCGCGGCTGGCGCCTCGAGCGGCGCACCGCGCGACCAGGAGCGCTGACGATGTGGCGGCCTCCGGAGCGGATCCGCCACCCGTTGCCGGAGGACCAGCCCCCGTCGGTCGACGAGGCGGCAGGGTCGCTGCTGTTCTCACCGCTGCGGCTCGCGGCGGGGCTCACGCTCGCCGAGCGGTCGTGGGTGCCCGCCATGGTGCCCTGGCGCGCCACGGAAGAGGGGTTCGTGTCGCCCGAGATCCTGGGGTGGTACGGGCGCTTCGCGGAGGGGGAGCCCGGGGTGATCGTGGTGGAGGCGACGGGGATCCGCGATGTGCCGAGCGGGCCACTGCTGCGCATCGGGCACGATCGCTTCCTCCCGGGCCTGACGCAGCTCGTCGACGAGGTGAGGCGAAGGAGTGGCGGCCGGACGCGCCTGTTCATCCAGCTCATCGATTTCCTGCGCATCCGGAGGCGCCCCGAACGCGAGCGCTTCCTGCGGGCGTTTCTGCGGATCACGGACGGTCACCGCGCGGGGCTGTCGACGCTCACCCGTGACGTGGTGCTCGCGCCGCCGAGGGACGAAGGGGGCCCACGGAACGGAGCCCCGGAAGATGCGCTCACGGTGCAGCGGCGCTGGGAGGGAGCGGCCGAGAGTGAGGTGCGCGAGGTGCTGTGCCAGCTCGATGACGCGGCCCTCGCGCAGGTGCTCACCGAGCGCGAGCTGGAGGAACTGCAGTTCGGGGCGCGGGAGCGGGTGACCGACATGCACGTGCCCGAGATCCAGGCACTGCCCGAGGTCCTGCCAGGCCTGTTCTCGGCGGCAGCGCGGCGAGCGAAGGCGGCGGGCTTCGACGGGGTCGAGCTGCACTACGCGCACGCCTACACGATGGCCTCGCTCCTCTCCGCGCGAAACACGCGGGACGACGGCTACGGAGGTGGACTGGAAGCGCGGGCGCGCCTGCCGCTCGAGGTCTACCGCGCCGTGCGCGAAGCCGTGGGCAACGAGTACGTGGTCGGCTGCCGCTTCCTCTGCGACGACGTGATTGATGGTGGTAATCGCGTCGATGACGCATCTCATTTCGGTGTCGCATTCGCCCGGGCGGGCATGGACTTCCTCTCGCTATCGACCGGCGGCAAATTCGAGGACGCAAAGCAGCCCAAGGTGGGGCACGCCGCCTATCCGTACACCGGGCCGAGCGGCTACGAATGCATGCCCACCGCGGTCTCGGACGCGCGCGGGCCATTCGGGCGACAGATCGCGAAGCAGGCGGCCATCCGGCAGGCGGTGCGCGCGGCGGGGTTCGCGACGCCCACCGTCGCCGCCGGGGGCATCTGCACGTTCGCTCAGGCCGAGGCGATCCTCCAGCGAGGCGAGGCGGATCTCGTCGGCGCCGCCCGACAGACGCTGGCCGACCCGGACTGGTTCCTGAAGCTGCGCCAGGGCCACGGGGGCGAGGTCCGCCGCTGCATCTACAGCAACTATTGCGAGGGGCTGGATCAGCTCCACAAGGCCGTGACCTGCCAGCTCTGGGACCGGGAAGCGCTCGACGGGCCCGGCGTCCAGACGACGGAGGAGGGGCGACGGCGGCTGCTGGCGCCCCCTTGGACCCGCCGCTAGGCTCGCGTCATGGTGGATACCGAGACCGAGCACCAGCTCGCCAGGATGACGACCCAGGCGCTGGCGAACCGACTACGCAGCGCAGCACCGTGTGTCGCCCTGCTGCCGGTCGGGTCGGTCGAGCCTCATGGCCCTCATCTACCTCTGGCGACCGACACGCTCATCGGAGAGGCGGCAGCAGAGCGGGCTGTCAGACAGCTTCGAGCGAGGGGCATCACCGCGCTGATCGCTCCGTCCGTCGGATATGGTGTCACCGATTTCGCGGCGGGCTTCGCGGGCGCCCTCTCGATTCCGGCGGCGGCGCTCACCTCCTTCTTGCGGGCGGTGGTGGAGGCTCACCTCGGCGCTGGTTTCGCGCACGTCTGCGTGGTGAACAATCACCTGGAACCCGAGCACGACGCCGCCGTGAGGGCCTCAGTGGCGGGGCTCCCCGCGGGGAAGGCGTCCGTGGCGAGCCCGCTCACACGACGCTGGGCGCGCACACTGAGCGCCGAGTTCAAGAGTGGGGCTTGCCACGCCGGCCGCTATGAGACGTCGCTGATCCTGGCCGCCGCACCGGAGCGTGTCCATACCGAGGTCGCGCAGGGATTGCCCGACCTGGGCATCAGCCTGTCGAAGGGGATCCAGGCGGGGCAATCGACGTTCCTGGCAATGGGCATGGACGCTGCCTACACGGGCGCGCCGCGGGAGGCCTCGGCCGAAGAGGGCTCGGACTTGCTCGAGCGTCTGGCAGAGATGATTGCCACCGAGGTGACGGAAGGCCTGGCGGAGCTCGGCGCGACGCCGACCCCCGTCGCAGGCTGAACGCTCGGTTCCGTTCTCTCCCCCTTCGATCGAGATTCCCGGGTTCCAGTCTCCCTGGCGTGACGATTGCCGCGGCACCTCGGCCTGGGGGGCGTGCTTTGGCTCTCTCGATCGAAAGCCAGCCGCCAGAAAGGCGCCTTCTGTATTCCTGCGCCCTGGGACAGCCGACGAGACGCGCGCGACGCCGTGGCGGGCAGGCCGTCATCGAACGGAGAGGCGAGACCAGGCACGCGCCGGATTCGATGCGGCCTGTGCAGGCCCCGCCTGTGTGAGCGTCGCCTGTGTAGGCGCCGTCTGGACATGCACGCCAGGGCTGAGCCACAGTGAAAGCTTATCCCGGATTCAATGCGTCGCAGAATGCGACACAATGAGCCGGCGCTGGACAAGCCCGCTCACCATGCGCGATAATGAAGAGTTTTGTGAAGGTTGATTAAGACGCGACGATGGATGCGGCTTATGGCTATCCATCAAAATTCATTGACGCGAAGTGGCGCCCTCCTAGAATCGACGTTGGTCCTTAGCGCCAGTCTCCTGCGCAACGCGGCGCGGAGCGGCCAATACCCCCTCCCGTCAGGTGGGCCCCCCGTCACCGCGGATGGACCTGGAGATACATCATGAGAAACCGCTTGCTCGCGAGCCCATCTCACCCGCTGCTGCTCGCTGCTCTGGCTGCCTTCGCCGGAGGCCCGCTCGCTGCGGGCTGCATGGCGCCGCTCGACGAAGAGCTCCTCGACGTCGACGAGGTGAGCCAGGCTGTGGAGACGTGCGTCACGATCCAGCAAGGTGTGGGTAGCAGCGCGGTGCAGGACGCGCTCCTGCATCAGGGATACCCGACGACGAACTTCGGCACCGGCCCCGATATGTACGCCGGTGTCTACACGGGCGGCGCACTTCAAAGCTCCCTGATCCGCTTCGATCTCTCGAACATTCCGGCGGGCGCCACGGTCACCTCCGCCAATCTGTCGGTGTACGTCGCCTATGCCACCGCCCCCGCGGAACTCGTCCGGGTCCACCGGACGACGACCGCCTGGGGTGAGACGTCGGTCACGTGGAACTCTCACAATGCCGCCTTCAGCGCACAGACCGAGGCCACGTTCACCGCGGGCTCGGGCCTCCGGACGGTGAGCATCACGCCGCTCGTACAGAGCTGGGTGAACGGGACCCACCAGAACTTCGGGATCTACCTGGAGGAGACCGCGAACCGCACCCAGATCAAGACGACCAACGTGACGGACTCGGAGGTCGCCCGCAGGCCGAAGCTCGTGGTCTGCTACGACGACGGGAGCGCCAGCAGCACCACGGCCTCGTCGACGAGCGCCACGACGAGCGCCACGACGAGCAGTGCGTCGACCACCAGCTCTTCGACCACCACCTCGGGCTCTGGCGGGGCCGGAGGCGCCGGGGGTTCGACGAGCAGCACGACCACCAGCTCCTCCTCGGGGTCGGGTGGCTCGGGTGGTGCTGGCGGCTCGGGCGGATGGCCCGGGACCGGGGTCGGTTACAGCGCGCCCATCAGCTGCCAGAGCGGCGCGCCGGGCGCCGGCAACAACTGCAGCAGCGCGGGCAACGACAACTGCTGCGCCGTACACAACATCCCCGGGGGGACGTTCAACCGGGCCAACGATCCCACGCTGCCGGCGACGGTGAGCGGGTTCGCGATGGACAAGTACCCCATCACCACGGGCCGATTCCGTGCATTCCTGGACGCGGGTGGGGGCACGCAGGTGAACCCGCCGACCCCGGGCTCGGGCGCCAACCCGTACACCAATGGGGTCGATACGGGCTGGAACCCGGCCTGGAATTCGAACCTCGCGCCCAATGCAGCGACGCTGAAGGCGGAGCTGAAGTGCGATCCGTGGGACTCCTGGAACACCTGGACCGACACGGCCGGAGCGCGCGAAAAGAAGCCGATCGTCTGCCTGACCTATTACGAGGTCAGGGCATTCTGCGCGTGGGACGGCGGGTTCATGCCGACGGAAGCGCAGTACAACTACGCGGCCGTGGGTGGGACGCAGCAGCGGCCGTACCCGTGGGGTGCGGACGAGAGCAACAACCCGCTGCGTGCGGCGAACGACTGTCTCGGCGATGGCTCGGAGGCCGGCAACTGCAAGGCGACCGACCTGACCGAGGTCGGCATCTTCCCGCTGGGCATCGGGCGCTGGGGTCACGTCGACCTGTCGGGGAACGTGTACAACACGACGCTCGACAGCTCGAACGTGTATGCCTACCAGACGAACTGCGTCGATTGCGTTCGCTATGACAACGGCGATGTCAATGGCAACGGGACGATCACCTGGGGTGGGAGCTGGGTCGCGAAGCTGTTCAAGCTGAAGAACGACTTCCGCGCCGGGTACGAGAAGTCGGCGCGCCGCTACTACCGCGGGGGTCGCTGCGCTCGACTGGTGAACTCGGGGACGAGCGTGGAGTATCCCGTGACCCCGTGATCGGACGCCGTGATGGAGCGCACGCACCGCGCTCCGGCCCGATCTCCGTGAATTTGGCCCGATGCTGCGGGCGATGATACGCGCGCAGCATGGGCCTGCGTCGGCTCCTTGCCGTTCCCACCTTCGTGCTGGGGGCGCTCCACCTGAGCTGCCCTTCCGTCGATCCCGCTCAGCTCTCGGGGTTCATGGTGCCGCCGGTCCTCGGCCGGTTCGCGGCCGTGGTGACGGCCGTGCCCGACGTGGAGGCCCTCGCGGAGGCGGAGCCCACGGCGCCTTCCCTCCCTCCCCTCCCCTCGGTGGAAGCCGGCGTGGACGCGGAGCAGCTCGCCGCCGTCGTGCCCTCCGTTCCCGCAGAAGATGCGCAAGCCCATGGCGCGCAGGCCCAGGACGCGCAGGCCCAGGGCGCGCAGACCCAGGGCGCGCAGACCCAGGGCGCACGCACCGGGGCGGCGCCAGGCGTCGTCCCGAACGCGGAGCGGCCCTCGCTGGCTCCCGGGGTCGCGCTCCAGGGAGCGCAGGAGGGCTCACCCCAGGGAGAGCACGAAGGGCTGGAGGCCGCCGAGGTGGTGCCCGGTGGACCCGGGGTGGACCTGGCACGCCTCGAAAAGAGCGCAGGCCCCGGGACGGTGGGCGTCGAGGGGCTGCCACCGGAGCTGCTGGATGATGGGTCGGACGAGCTGCCGAAGTCGGAGCCGCCCCCGCCAGAGCCAACGCGGACGCTGCACGAGCTGGCGAGCGTCGCGCGGGAGACGTGGGTGTTCGCCGAGCCACGCTGGGGGAGCCGGAGGCTGGGGTACCTGAGGGCGGGCGCGATCGTGGAGCGGCGCGCCAAGCCGGCGGGGAAGAAGGGGTGCCAGGGGGGATGGTACGGGGTCCAGCCGCACGGCTACGTGTGCGTGGGGGCGACGGCGACGCTCGACATCCACGCGCGCGTGGTGGAGGCCTCGCGGCGGCGGCCGACGCTGGGCGAGGGGTTGCCCTACACGTACGTGATGTCGCGGTCGCCTGCGCCGCTGCTGTACGGGCGTCTGCCGGAGCCCGAGGAGCAGCGGCAGGTCGAGAAGGAGCTGGGCAACCACCTGCAACGGGCCGCTGCGACGGCGAAGGGCGCGGATTTCGTGCCCCTGCCGGAGCCGGATCCGACGCCGCCGGTGCTGCTCTACGGCCAGCCGTTGCCGGCGCTGGGCGGGGACAAGCGGGACCTGGAGGCGCTGGTGCTGGGGCGGGCGCAGGCGCGGTCGGGGCACGCGCTGCTGTCGACGTTCGATCACGAGGGGCGCCGGTTCGGGCTGACGACGGAGATGACCGTGCTGCCGCTGGACCGGACGCGGGTGGTGCGAGAGAGCGCGTTCACCGGGGTCACGCTGGGCGAGGAGGCGGGATTGCCCGTGGCCTTCGTGCGCCGGCGCCGCGCGGTGCGGCTGGTACCAGGACCCACGGGCGGGTACGTGCAAGGGCCCGTGCTGGGCTACCGGGAGGGGGTGCCGGTCACGGGCGAGGTGCGCCGCGTGGGCGGGGTGGAGCACCGGGTGGCGCGGGATGGGAGCCTCGTGCGCGTCGAGGATGTGGTGATGGTGGAGGCGCCGCGAACACCGCCGACGTGGGCGGCGAGCGGTCGGAAGTGGATCGACGTGTCGATCCTGCGTCAGAGCCTGGTGGCTTACGAGGGGACGCGCCCGGTGTTCGCGACGCTGGTGTCGACCGGCGCCGACGGGCTGGGGGATCCGAAGAAGACGCGCTCGACGATCCAGGGGGCGTTCCTGATCCACACGAAGCACGTGACGGTGAAGATGTCGGGGGACGCGGACGATGAGGACCGCTTCGATTTCCGCGATGTGCCCTTCGTGCAGTACTTCACCGAGGGCTACGCGCTCCACGCGGCGTACTGGCACGACGAGTTCGGGACGCCGCGGAGCCACGGGTGCATCAACCTGTCCCCTCGTGACGCGGCGTGGCTGTTCGGGTGGACGACACCGGACGTGCCGGCTGGATGGCACGCTGCGCTGTCCTTGCGGAAGGGCACGCTGGTCTACATCCACCCGTGACCGCGCCGCCGCGCCAGGCTAGATCGGCGCGCATGACAAGTCCCCGAGAGCCGCTCTCCCTCGATCAGCTCATGGCCATCGATCCGCTGCTCACGGACGAGGAGCGGATGATCCGCGACACGGTCCGGCGGTTCGTGCGCGAGCGGTACCTGCCTCGGGCGGGAGAGCTGTTCGCGAAGGAGGAGTTTCCGAGCGATCTCATCCCGGAGATCGCGGCGATGGGTCTGCTCGGCGCGTCGCTGACGGGGTACGGCTGCGCGGGGATGAACGCGGTGTCGTACGGGCTCGCGCTGGCCGAGCTGGAGTTCGGGGACAGCGGGCTGCGGAGCTTCGCGAGCGTGCAGGGGTCGCTGGCGATGTACCCCATCTGGAAGTACGGCTCCGAGGAGCAGAAGCAACGGTGGCTGCCGAAGATGGCCACGGCCGAGATCATCGGGTGTTTCGGGCTGACGGAGCCCGACTCGGGCTCGGATCCCGGCTCGATGACGACGCGGGCGCGGCGCGATGGGCGTGACTACGTGCTCACCGGGACGAAGATGTGGATCACCAGCTCGCCCGTGGCGCACCTGGCCGTGGTGTGGGCCAAGGTCGACGACGGTGGAGCGGAGTCGATCCGGGGCTTCGTGGTGGAGCGCGGGATGGCGGGCTTCGAGACGCCGACGGTGCACGGGAAGATGAGCCTGCGGGCCAGCCCGACCGGCGAGATCGTGCTGAACGAGGTGCGGGTGCCGGAGGAGAACGTGCTGCCCGGGGTGACGGGGCTGAAGGGGCCGCTGAGCTGCTTGACGCAGGCGCGCTTCGGGATCTCCTGGGGAGCGCTGGGGGCGGCGCGCGCGTGTTACGAGACGGCCGTGTCGTACACGCGGGAGCGTGTGCAGTTCGGCAAGCCGATCGCGTCGAAGCAGCTCGTGCAGGAGCAGCTCGTGGAGATGGCCAGCGAGATCGCCAAGGGCCAGATCATGGCGCTCCACTACGGGCGGCTGAAGGATACCGGGGGGCTTTCACCCGTGCAGGTGTCGCTCTGCAAGAAGAACAACGTGGGCTGGGCACTGCGCATCGCGCGCATGGCGCGAGGACTGCTCGGCGGGAACGGGATCCTGCTCGATTACCCGGTGATCCGGCACATGCTGAACCTGGAGAGCGTCTACACATACGAGGGCACGAACGAGGTGCACACGCTCATCCTCGGCAACGCCCTGACCGGCCACAACGCCTTCTAGTCGGCGGAGGATGTTGCCGCGCGCTCCGGAGACTGCCTTGGCGTCATCCGGTCGGGCGTAGCGCTTCGCTGAGCTGCTCCCTCGCCGCCTCGACCGTGGTGTCGTTGGCGACGATGAGCGCGGCATGATCACCCGTGATCGAATGTCGGAGGTTCTCGGCGATCCGGGCGCTCAGCGGGTTGAATACTTGTGCCTCCTGGAACCGCGCGATGCTCTCGGCCTGAGCGGCGCCTTGTCGGGCGGTGGCGATCGCAATCCACTCGGCGATGTTCGCGCGCATCACAGGATCCTGGGTCCTCTTTTCCGCCTGCCGGGCCAGGAGCAAGCAACGCGTCGGCTCGTCCTTCCTGAGCGCGTCGAATGCCAGGTAGACGTACGG
Source organism: Chondromyces crocatus (assembly GCF_001189295.1). Classification (NCBI taxonomy): domain Bacteria; kingdom Pseudomonadati; phylum Myxococcota; order Polyangiales; family Polyangiaceae; genus Chondromyces; species Chondromyces crocatus. Next base: position 4,647,034 of record NZ_CP012159.1, on the reverse strand, counting down.
CCAGACGAGTGGCGTGCCTGTCTCGACGGCACGCTCGAAGTCGAGCAGGGCCTCCGTAGGGCACTCCTCGCCGTACAGGAGCAGCCCGCGCGCGGTCAATGCGACGTCGCTGTTCGGATCCTCCTCGAGCGCTGCTGTGTACGCCTCCTTCGCCTGACGGGGCTCCCCCAGGTGCTCGTGACAGAGGCCGCGATGGACGTAGCCTCCCACGGTCAGCGCCGGTAGCCGGTCCTCGGCCGGCAGCGCGCGGTCCCGCTCCAGGGCCCGATCGAGCACGAGGAGTACGCGCTCGTATACAGTCGCAGCCGCCGCACCATCGACGTGGCGTGCTGCGTAGAACAGCACATCGGCCGCCTTGTAGAGCCGGCGTGCCGAGGAGGTCTCGTCGCGAACGATGGCGTCCGCTCGCCTCAAGGCCTCATCGGTACGACCGCACTTGAGCAGGGCGCCGAGGGCGAAATAGGCATAGTTGTCGTTCTCCGGAGACAGGCTCACGGCATGCTCGAAGAAGCAGGACGCTGCATGGAAGTAACCGAGATTCGACCACGAGCGGTCACGGAGGGATGCTCTGACATGGTCGGGCACGACATCCCGGATCTTCGCGTGGCGCAGGAGGGTCAGGGCCTCGGCCCAGTCGCCCTTTCCCCAGACGGACTTCAGCTGCGTGGGCAAATCGGAGATACGCGCGCCTTCCTCTTCGAGGACCTCCTCCCCCTGGAGCATGTACAGGTCGCCGGACAGGTTCTCCAGGAACGCTCGGCTCTCCGGCCGCAATGCCTCCTTGATCTCGACCATCCGTTCACGCAGTTCATCGGTCTCATCCTCGTCACTGCGGCCAGCGCGGATGAGGTCATGGAGTTCGATGATCATGCGTTCGTACGTGAGGCGCGCCTTCAAATCGTCCGGCCCCATGGCCTGCTCAGAAAGCGTCTTCTTCACCGTTGACCCATCCTTCGCGCGTGGCGTGAAGCGCGTTCTGGTAAGCGTCGAAATCCATCTCGGCGCTGGGCTCGACGACGCCATGATCCGGTTTGTCCGGGCGCAGGCATAGCTCGGACGTGACGTGCGCCACGGTGAATGCCTTTTCGCCGTAGCGGAAGACGATGGTCTTGTCGCTGCCAGTGGCATTACGGTTCAAGTGCTTGAGCCTGCGAGGAAGGAACTCCGCGGGGATGTCTCGGATCCGTGGACGCACGGACAGCCCTCCTTTTCCTGGTCGCACGCGTCCCTGCAGGTCGACCGGGATGTCCTTCGGCACCCGGATGCCCAACGTCGTCCCGCTCGTTCCCGTCTTCGGATGCTCGTCGTCCGCCTTCATCGCGCGGTACATCCGGGGCGCCGCGTCCTCCACCCGGATGGCAGGTTCCGCCGCCGTAGCAGGACTCGCCGCCTCTCGCTCTGCTTGCTCGCTCATCCGACCCGTCCTCCCCCATCTTCTCTTTTCCAGGTCTTTTTGCGGCCCTGCTTCGTACTCTCCTTGGCTCGACTCTTGCCGTTATCATGTCCCTTGGTCTCTTGCTCACAAGCTGCCACGCCAGGCTTTCGTCCTTTGTCACCCTCCAGTTGCGGCACTTTCCGACACGCCCACCGGAACGCTCCGGCCGTGCCGCAGCTCGTACCAGGTCACATGGCGAGGGTACGCGCCCCCGCCGCCCCGCGATCCACCAGGGTAACCTGGCACGTCTCGCCACTTCGGGCCTGATGCTCGTCGCGTCGGAAGACGGGCAAAGCTCCCGACCACAGCAACGAGACCCGGGACAGGGGCACGCCCCCGGGCCGAGCGAACCGGTATCACAATGGGGTGCGTGGCGCCGCGTCAGCCGCCGGTCGGCGAGGGAGCTGCGGGCGGCGGCGGCGCGGGTGCCGGGGGGTCGAGCTTCTTCTTGCGCAGGCCCACGAGGAAGACCTCGGAGCTGACGCTGCGCGTGCCTTCGGGCCGGATGACGCGCACCTCGGTGAACGTCTGCTGGAGCGCGGCCTTCGCCTTGGGGAAGTCGTCGCTCATGAAGAGCTTGCCCACGAACGCGCCACCAGGAGCGAGCAGCTCGCGCGCCACCGCCGCGGCGCGCATGAAGAGGTCGAAGCTGCGCGCCTGGTCCGCGAGTTTGCTCCCGGTGGTGGCGGGAGCCATGTCCGAGAGGACCACGTCGTAGGGGGCAAACAGGGCGAGGTCGGCGTTGTCGAGGGCGAGCGCGTCGCCCTGGATCGCTTGCGAGGAGGGTCCGAGCGAGACGTTGATCGGGGAGAGATCCACGGCGAGCAGCTTGCCGTTCTGCCCGATGCGCTGCGCCGCATACATCGACCAGGAGCCGGGGGCGGCGCCGAGGTCGAGCACACGCTGGCCAGCGCGGAGGAGCCGCGTGCGACGGTCGATCTCCTCGAGCTTGTAGACGCTCCGGGCGGGGTAGCCTTCGGCTTTGGCCTGCCGGGTCTTGGCGTCGGGTCGCTTGTACGGGTTCTTGTTCCTGCGGTTCACGAGCGGCCTTCCCCGATTTCGAGGGGCGCGGCCTGAAGAGGCGCCCCAAAAAGCCAAGAGCTGATCCGGAGAGCGGTTGCGTGCTCTCCGGTCAGCTCTTCTTGCCTTTCAATGGGCCGCGCGGTCAACGGGTCGTGCCCGCGCGGTCAGGGCTTCAGGAGCCGCCCTTCTTCTTCTTCGTGTGGACGGCGCGCGCGACGTCCCAGCGCTTGGTCGCCTTCTTCACGGCGACGCGCACGGTCACGTACTGCCCCTCGGGGCCGGGGATGCCGCCCTCGATGAGGATGAGCTGCTCCTCGGGGATCACCTTGATGAGCCGCAGGTTGTGCGTGGTCACCTTCTCGTCGCCGTAGTGGCCGGGCATCTTGAGGCCGGGGAGGGTGCGGCCGGGGGTCATGTTCGTACCGATCGAGCCGCCGTGGCGGAAGTACTCGTGGGTACCGTGCGAGCTGACCGAGCCCGCCATGCTCCACCGGCGGATGACGCCGGAGAAGCCACGACCGCGGGTGCGGCCCTGGGCGTCGACGTACTGGCCGGCCTCGAACAGGTCCTCGACCTTGAGGACGCCGCCCACCTCGAACTTCGCGGCGTGCTCGGGGGAGCAACGCAGCTCGCGAAGGAGGCGCTTCGGGGTCACGCCCGTCTTCTTGTAGTAACCGGCGAGGGGCTTGGAGGTGTGCTTCTCCTTGCGCTCGTCGAGGCCGACGATGAGCGCGCTGTAGCCGTCCTTCTCGACGGTGCGCTTGCCCACCACCACGCAGCCCGCCTGGACGACGGTGCAGCGGATGACTTCGCCGTTCTCCGTGAAGATCTGCGTCATGCCGATCTTCTTGCCGATGATGCCGGGATTCTGATTCACGAGAGACTGCCTTCCTTCGCTCCGTTTCGATGGACGCGGGAACTGCGCCAGGGGCGCACAGCGAGCCGGGAGGGAACCTCGCTGCCCCTCAGCGTCTCCGAAGCAGGTTCCGGAGCGGGAAACCGGGGCGGTGAACCGCCAGACGCGTTGGGGGCGCGAAGTCTACCCAGGGAGACGCAAAAGGGAAGCGTTTGCAGGAGCTGTCCGCTCGAAGGCTGGAAATCCGGCGCTGCTGGCTGGAAATCCGGCGCTGCTGGCTGGAATCGTCGCGCCCGGGGCCGCTCGGGGCGGGCCGAAAAGGCCGACCTCGGGGGCGGGCCAGGCTTCCCATCCCCTCCCCTGGTCGCCATGATGGCGCCAGCCAAACCCATGCGAAGCCTGCGATCTTCCCTCGGTCTTTCTCTGTTCACCACGCTGGCCGTGCTCGCTGCGGGAGGCTGCGGCGACGATTACTCGAGCTCGACCACCACCACCAGCTCGACCACCACCACCAGCTCGGGGGGGCCTGGTGGGGGGGGCGGCCAGGGAGGCGACGGGGGCGCTGGTGGCGATGGCCCGATCACGGGCTGCGTGGAAGGCCGAGGTCAGGGGACGGATGGGAGCACCGTGCTCCGGGATGCGCCGTACGAGGCCACCGTCGATGTGCAGGATCCCGGGAGCTGCGCGCGCTCCTACGTCCTGGCGACGACCGGTCCGCTGCGGGACGACCTGCCGGCGAACCCGCGGACGTATGTGGAGCAGCCGGGGCAGCCGGTGGTGCGCACCGGGCACGCGATGTTCGACGCCATCTACGCGCTCGCGGTGGAAGAGGCGCGAGAGAACGCGGTGGATGCCATCTCCGACTACGCGTTCAACGATGGCCAGCCCATCTCCTGTCCTGCCGGCGGCTGCTTCGAGACGGGGCGGCTCTGGAACTACGTGTGGACCCGCGACACCGCGTATGCCGTGGCCCTGGGGCTCGGGCAGCTCGATCCGACGCGCGCGAAGAACTCGCTGGCGTTCAAGATCAGCGATCGGCGCGACGGGACCCGGCCGGAGATCGTGCAGGACACGGGCAGTGGCGGGAGCTGGCCCATCTCGACCGACCGCGTGGTGTGGGCCATCGGCGCGAAGTACCTGCTCGATTTCCTCGACGGGGAGGAGCGGCGTTCGTTCCGGGACCTCGCCTACCCCGCCCTGGTGAACACGGCGGAGCGGGACCGGCTGGCCATCTGGGATCCGGTGGACGGTCTGTACCGGGGCGAGCAGTCGTTCCTCGACTGGCGCGAGCAGACCTACCCCGGCTACACGGCGACGGACACGGTGCACATCGGGATGAGCAAGGCGCTCAGCACGAACATCGGCCACCTGGTGATGCTCGAACTCGCGGCGCAGCTCGCGGAAGAGAAGGGGGATCCGGCGGCGCAGCAGCGGTACGCGGGCTGGGCCGGCGCGCTGCGCGAGGCGCTCCGCACGCGGCTCTGGATCGAGGACAGCGGCATGTTCTCGACCTTCATCCCCGGCTCGCTGGATCAGGTCCCCACGAGCCGCTTCGACCTGCTCGGTTCGGCGTTCGCCGTTCTCTACGGCGTGGCGACGCCCGCCCAGTCCGAGCGCATCGTGGCGAGCTACCCGCACCTGCCCAAGGGGCCGCCCGTGGCATGGCCGCAGGAGCAGGACACGCCCATCTACCACAACCGCGGGATCTGGCCGTTCGTGACGGCGTTCTGGGCCAAGGCCGCGGCCAAGGTGGGCAACGCCGCGGCGCTCGAGAACGCGGTGCACTCGCTCCTGCGCGGCGCGGCGCTGAACCTGTCGCACATGGAGAACTTCGAGGTGGTGACCGGGCAGGCCTACGTGGAGGACGGGGCGGCTTCGGGACCCGTGGTGAACTCGCAGCGGCAGCTCTGGAGCGTGGCGGGTCACCTGGGGATGGTGAACGACGTGCTCTTCGGCCTGGAAGCGACGCCCACGGGCGTGCGGTTCCTGCCGAAGATCACGGGTGGGCTGCGCACCACGCTGTTCGCCGGGGCGGAGCGGATCGCGCTGAGCAACCTCCACTACCGCGGGAAGAACCTGTCGGTCGCCGTGGACCTGCCCGCCGACGTGGGCGAGGGCGGGCTGCTCACGGTGCAGTCGGTGCGCTTGAACGGGAAGGATGTGGGCACCGATCTGGTGGAGCCGGCGGCGCTGGCGAGGGACAACCTGTTCGAGATCGTCCTGGGCCCGAGCACGACGTCGGCGCGAAGCATCACGCTGCTCGAAGGCGCGGGGCTGACGGACTACCGGAACCTGTTCAGCCCTCGTCCGCCGAGCATCAGCGGCGGGGAGATCGTCGGCAACCGGGTCCAGCTCACCTGGTCCATCGGCGAAGCCGCGGCCGACGTGACGTTCAACGTGCACCGCGACGGGGCCCTCGTCGCAGCAGGCCTGCCGGGCAGCACCACAACCTGGGTGGACCAGAACAGCGCGTCGCACGCGACCCGGACCTACTGCTACACCGTGGAGGCCGTCTTCGGCGCCTCGGGCAATACGTCGCACCGGGCGCGCGCGTGGTGCTACTGGGGCCCGAACAGCGAGCGCGTGCAGAGCTTCGGCGCCCAGGGCTTCGCGGCGGTCGGTGGCAGCCTGGTGAACAACCACGGTCACTGGCACCACGAGGACTGGGGTGACCGCGGCGACACGCTGACGATCATCAACGTGACCGCCACGCAGACGGGTCGTCACCTGGTGCAGGCCGTCGCAGGGAACGGCGCGGGGAATTACAACACCGGCATCACCTGTGGCGTGAAGGCCGTCGAGGTCTGGCAAGGCGCGAACCTGGTGGGCAGCGGTCAGCTCGTCATGCCGCACCTGTCGAACTGGTCCGAGTGGCGCGACTCGAACTTCGTGCCCGTGAACCTCACCGCAGGTCAGAGCTACACGCTGGTCGTCCGCGAGGACGCCGCGTCAGGGAACATGAGCGATTTCGGGCATTTTTCGCTCTACACCGGGAACGGTGGTGCCGCGGGGCGGTTCAACAAGGTGAACATCGCCGAGGTGAAGCTGATGTCGCTCGGTACGCCTTGAGAGGGCGCGAAGTCCTGCTACAGGGCTGACGTCGCTCGGTGCTCGCTGGAAATCTGCGGCAGTCTTCGGGACATTCTTCGTCCTCTGGACATTCTCCGTCCCTCACAGGAGATGCGCCCGGACCGCATCGGTCGTAGGCTTCTCGCCATCGAAGGAGGAGCATGGATCGCAAAGACGACCGTGAAATTCCGACGCAAGCGGAGCGACTGGTGGATCGGTACTGGTTCCTGGTGCGGCGGCGCTGTGGCCAGGAGGAGCCCACGGGGACCGTGGTGCTGCGCGATGGGGAGAGCGTGGTGATCACGGTGGAGGCGCGGACGCTGGGCTGGCCGGACGGGACGCTGCTGTTCCGGCTCCGCGCGGCGACGACGCCTTGTGTGGCCTGTGTCGAGCGCGCGCTCTCGTTCGGGTACCGGCACGCCGAGCGACCGCTCACCCCTGCGGACGTCCGCGAGGTGCTCCGCGTCACGGTGGATCGGTGTGCGGCGGCGAGCGCGGATCCTGCGCACGTGACGGAGGCCTCGCCGACGCACGAGCACGAGTCGTCACGCATCGCGGCCGAGCTGCGCCAGCCTGCCGATCTCTGGGTCGTCCTCTGAGCCGAGTGAGCTGAGCGTCCAGCGAGGGGACCGAGGTCCACTCGCCTCGCGTCACAAGCGTCCGTCAGCGAGGGGTCAGGTGACGTTGATCGTGGCCTTCACCATGGCCATCCAGCACTGGAGCGTCATCTTGCCCTCTTTCTGAGGGGTGATCGCCACCTCGACCGGCGTGTTCAAGGGCAGCTCCTTCTTCACGCCGAGGTCGGGGATCTCGATCGCGTTCAGGCACCCGCTCTTCGTGGTCCGGTTGAAGCGCAGCACCACGGTCTCCCCCTTCTTCAGGTCCAGGGTCGACGGCGAGAACCCTTCGTCCACGACCGCGATCTCGATGCGCTTGGCATCCGCCGGGATGGCTCCGTCCGCCGCCGGCTTCGCGGCCTCGGGCGCGGCCGTGGAAGCTTTGTCCGCTGGAGCCGCGTTGTCTGCGGCGGAGGGCTGGTTGCAACCGACGATCGCAAGAAGCAGCGGGAAGCCTGCAGCAGAGGGGAGGAGCGGGCGCATGACGGGAGTCTTCCCGATGGCAGCCTGGGGCGTCAAGCCCGCCTCCCTGGTGGGGCGCGAGTGGATGGGGGCGAGCGCACCTCGCGCCCAGGCCTCATCCCGGGAGTTTGCTTGGAGGACGGGGCGCGTTAGAAGGGTCCGCATGTCGCGATGGGCGCTGCTCGCCCTGCTCCTCTCGGGCTGCTCCGACGTGGGTCCGTCGGTCGATGCGCTCCTCGCGGGCGCGTGGGGCCGGAACCCACCAGGGCCGCCGGCTCGGGTCATGGCGGCCGTCGCGACCGCGGCGCGGGCCGGGGCGACGGCTGCGGCGACCACCGCGCTCGCGAGACCCGACGTTCCGACGGGAGCCGCTTGCGAGACGAGCGCCGACGTCACGCTGTTCGTCTCTCCCGCTGCGCCACGCGAGGGGGAACCGCTCCGGATCGTGGTGGTCTCGTCGCAGCCGATCCCCGAGGCGGCGGGTGCGCTGGACATCCGGTCGCCCGAGAGCGCCACGGCCCCGTTCGAGGTCGCCCAAGGGGGCGGCCCGCCCTGGTGGCGTTCTGCCGACATCGCCGCGGCCAGAGCGGGCACCTACCGGGTCGTGCTCGGCCGCGGGCGCGAGATCCTGGCGTGTCAGGACATCCGCGTCGCCTCGGCCGTCGGTCCCGCCGCGTTTCGCACGACCGACGGCGCCGCCGGCGGGACCACGTGGCAAAGCGCGCGGGCCTGGACGAGCGCCGACGAGGACCTCTACTCCGCCTGGATCGAGCGGCTCTTCGACGCCCCCCTCACCGAGCAACCTTCCTGGCGTGCGCTCCAGGAGGTGCTGCGGGACGACAGGCGCAACCTCCTCCACAACCATCTCGGCCAGGGCGAGGACGACCCGCCTCCGCGCGGCCTCTCCCTCAAGCCGGACTGCGCCGATCTGCCCTACTTCCTGCGGGCGTACTTCGCCTTCAAGCGTGGCCTGGCCTTCGGCTTCTCGGCGTGCACCCGCGGCGGGTACGGCGCACCGCCGAGCTGCAGGCGGTTCCGCTCCAGCGACGAGCGCTTCTCCGGAAAGGCCCGGAGCCTGGTCCAGGCGTTCAACCACTTCCTCCGCGTCACCGTGGCAGACACTGTGCACTCGGGGAGCAGCCGTGTGCCCTCGGAGTCCGAGGAAGGCGACTACTACTCGGTCGCACTCACCGCCCAGAGCTTGCGGCCCGGGACGGTGTACGCCGATCCCTACGGGCACGTGCTGATGGTGACGAAGCGCGTGCCGCAGACCGACGACGCGGGCGGCGTCCTGCTGGCGGTCGACGGCCAGCCCGACGGCACGGTCGCGCGGCGGCGCTTCTGGCGCGGGAACTTCCTCTTCGCGGTCGAGCCCTCGCTCGGAGGCGCCGGCTTCAAGCGGTTTCGCCCCTTGATGCGGGAGCGAGGCCGGCTCCGACCCCTCACGAACGAAGAGATCGCGCGCCACGAGGTCTACGGCGACTACTCGCGTGACCAGCATCTCCGCGGGGTGGAGGGCTTTTACGACAAGGTCGACGCGGTGCTCTCCCCGGCGCCGCTGGACCCACGCCGCGCCCTGATGGAGACGATCCAGGCCCTGGACGAGCAGGTCCGCGGCCGCGTGCTGTCCGTGAAGAACGGGCAGGACTACGTGGCGCAGGGCAACCCCTCGGTGGACATGCCCAAGGGCGCGGAGATCTTCGAGACGATGGGCCCGTGGGAGGACTTCTCGACGCCGTCGCGGGATCTCCGCCTCTTGATCGCCATCGACGTGGTGCGTGGCCTGCCGGCGCGCGTGGAGCGGCTCCCTGCTCGGTACGCGATGCCCGCGGGCCGGACCCCGGCCGAGGTGCGCACCGAGCTGGAGCGGGTCCTCTCGGAGGAACTCGGGGCGCGCACCGTCACCTATACCCGGAGCAACGGCACCGAGTACGCGCTGACCCTCGGTGACGTGGTGGCACGCGCCGAGGCGCTGGAGATGGCCTACAACCCCAACGACTGCGTCGAGGTGCGCTGGGGGGCTCCCGAGGGCAGCGACGAGGCGGGCCCCTGCGTGCGCCGCGCGCCGTGGTCTCAGCGGGTCAAGATGCAACGTTACCGCTCGTGGTTCCGGAACCGCATGCGCCCACCGCGGGGCTGAGACATCGCGCGAAAGAGGCTCACTCCGGTCGGCTCACGGGCGGCTTGCCGGACCCCGGGTGCGCAGGTATGGCCAGGCCATGCGCATGTTCCCCGCCACGTTGCTCGCGGTCGCACTCACGGGTGCGGCGGCTCTCAGCTCGGGATGCTCCTCCGACGACGATGCCACCAGCTCGGCAGGGGGTGGCCCCGCAGGGGAAGGTGGTGCGGGAGGGGGTGGCGCGGGCGGCGCTGGCGGCGCTGGCGGGACGTCGCACGTGTTCGGCGGTGACCGGCCCGTCGATGTCTTCGTGCCCTCGGGATACCAGGAGGACACGCCCGCGCCCCTCGTGATCCTCCTGCACGGGTTCACGGCATCGGGAGGGCTCCAGGAGCTGTACTTCCAGTTTCGGCCACTCGCCGAGGCGCACGGGTTCCTGTACGCGCACCCCGACGGGACGACCGATCCAGACGGCAGCCGCTTCTGGAACGCGACGGACGCCTGCTGCAACTTCCACGGCAGCACCGTCGACGACTCCGCGTACCTCCGGGAGCTCGTCGAGGAGATCCAGGCGCACTACGCGGTGGATCCGAAGCGGATCTACTTCGTCGGCCACTCCAACGGCGGCTTCATGTCCTACCGCATGGCGTGCGACCACGCCGATCTCGTCGCCGCCGTCGTCAGCCTCGCCGGGGCGATGGTGTCCATGCCGTCGCAGTGCGCGGCCACCGAGCCCGTCTCGGTGCTGCAGATCCACGGAACGGACGACGATACCGTCAAGTACGAGGGGGACACCTTCGCGGGGATCGCGTACCCGAGCGCGCTCGCCTCGGTGGAGCACTGGGCCGAGCTGGGGGGCTGCGACGCATCACCGACGTCGGGAGAGCCGCTGGATCTGGAGGCAGACATCGGCGGTGCCGAGACGACCACGCAGACCTTCGGCGGCTGTGCCTCCGGGGTGAACGCTGCACTGTGGAGCATCCAGGGCGGCAGCCATCTCCCCTCGTTCACGTCCGCCTTCGGCACCGGGGTGTTCGACTTCCTGCTCTCGCACCCCAAGCCGTGAGCGCGCCCTGCGCCACACGACGGTGCGCCCGTATCGCCGGGCGCGCCGGGATCTGACCGAGCCCCGCGACCCGACGAGCCTGACCCAGCTTCACCCACGGAAAAGCGCGAAACACCGGCGTTCATGCTGGAGCACACCGCCCGGCCCAGCACGCTTGCCACCTCGGCGAGGCCTTCCGCGAGGCCCCATCCACGGCGACCCGCTTGCGCCACGCGCCTGCATCCGGCGATGCTACCGCGCGTGTTGCCAACACTCCCCGTGACGGGGGGAGAAGACTGCCAGTCCGACGGGAAGCTGGATCGAGGCGATTCCCGGCCCGTCGCGAGGATCAAGGCCAGCCCCTCGGTCGGGCCGTCCCAGGCTCGCCCGGCCCGGCGGTTCCGCGATCACGCCCTGCTGGCGCTCCGCGAGCTGGGCGAAGCCTTCTTGCAGGCGGATGTGAACGCTGGCGGTCGGCTCCTCGCGGGACAGGAAGCGCTCCTCACGCGAGGCCTCACCACGGTCCTCCTCCGGCTGCTCGTCTTGCTCGTCGTCGAGCGTGTCGCCCCGGAGCGCCTGGTCCTGTCGACGCTGTTCAGCACGCCGGAGCGCGCATGGTCCGCGCTGCTCGCGCTGACACGCGCGGTTCACGGAGGAGCCCACACGCCGACGGGCGCAGCGCTGCCTCTCCCGCATGGCGGATGCCTGTTCGATCCCCACCTTCATCCGTTCCTCGAAGGGCGGCCTGCCGGCAGCAAGGATGAGCTTCCCGAGGCGCCCACGCTGCCCACCGTCCCGGATGCGGTGCTGCGGCGGGTGCTGTCCCACCTCGCCGCGCCCGAAGTCCACCCGGAAGATCCGTCGCTCGGAGTCGATCGGCTCGGGGCGCTGCACGAGGGGCTGCTCGGGGTCGAGCTGAAGCTGGACGGCGCTGGAGGGTTCTCCATCACCGCCGGGGATGCCCGCCGGCGCGCTGGCGCGCACTACACCTCGCGCACGATGGCACGCGCGATCGTCTCGCGAGCGCTCGCGCCTCTCCTCGCCGAGGCGCGCACCCCGGCGGCCATCCTCGCCCTGCGGATCTGTGATCCCGCCATGGGAGCAGGCGCGTTCCTGCTCGAGACCTGCCGCGAGCTGGCGGAGGCGCTGCTGACGGCGTGGGAAGACGCAGGCGTCACGCACGGGCTCGAAACGGCGGAGGCGCGGCGTGCCCAAGCGCACTACCTCGTCGCGCAGCACGCCCTCCATGGCGTGGACAAGGATCCGCTCGCCGTGGACATCGCCCGGATCTCCCTGGGCCTCTTCGCACTGGGACCGGACGGGCGCCCTCCGTTCCTCGCACACGCCCTCCAGCGGGGGGACGCGATCCTGGGCCTCGATCGCGCCCAGATCGCCGCCCTGACGCCGCGACGACGTCATGCTCGGGAGGACCCCGTGGCCATCGAAGCCCTGGAGCGCGCAACGGCGAGCGCCGCGGCCAGCCGGCGTGCCCTTCGTGAAGGCACCCTGACCCGGGAGCACGCCCTCGCGTGCGCCGACCAGGCGCTCATCCCCACCCGCCACCTCGCCGACACCATCCTCGCGACGTTCCTCTGGGCAGAACGGCGCGCGAGGCCACGGGTGCTGGCAAAGCTCCCTCCCCTCGTCCCGCGGCTGCTGGAAGGCGACCTCGACCCCGAACTCACCCACCGGCTCGACAAGCTGCGCGAGCGCCACGGCCCCCTGCACTGGGAGCTGGAGTTCGCCGATGTCTTCGCCGAGCGCGGAGGCTTCGACGCCTTCGTGGGCAACCCCCCCTGGGTGGCCTACGCCGGCAGGGCAGCCCAGCCGATCGCCAACCCCCTGCGTGATCTCCATGCCGAACTCAGCACCGCCTTCTCGGGCTACCGCACGCTCCAGGGGCTCTTCGTCCACCGCATGGCGACGCTGCTGAGGCCCGGAGGCCGGCTCGGGCTGGTGCTGCCCACCTCGATGTCCGATCTCGCAGGCTACGAGCCGACCCGCCGCGCACACGACGCGCTGTGCAGGGCCGATGAAGCCCTCCCCGATTTCGGGGAGCGCGCCTTCGAAGGCGTGTTCCAGCCGAGCATGGGCTTGCTCTCCACGCGCCGTCACGCATCACCGTCCGCCCCTCGCCCCCCATCGTCGCGATGGCACCTGGCCAGCTCCGATCTCGACGCGAGGACGGCCGAGCTGCTCGCACGGCTCGACACGCTGCCCCGGCTGTCCCCGCGGCTCTTCGGCGAGCGCGGCTTCCAGACGAGCGCCGCCGACACGCGAAAGCTCGTGCTCCAGCCCGACGCGACGCACACGGTGGGCTTGCGGGCCGGCAGCGACGTCGCCCCCTGCTTGCTCAAGCCCCCTCGCTTCTACTGCGATCCGGACGCCTTCGACACCCGCTTCCGCCCAGCCCAGGAGTGGCGCACCGTGGACCTGCTCATCCGGCAAACGGCGCGCTTCCCCCTGGCGGCACTCTCGGATGGGCAGGCCTTCCGGAACTCCATCCTGGCAGGCTTCGCGGACGAGCAGTACGGCGCGCACTTCCTGCTGCTGTACCTGAACTCCACGCCCGTGCGCTGGGTTCACTACCATCGCCAGCGGGATGCGCGGCAGGGCATGCCTCAGGTGAAGATCTCCCACCTCCGCGCGCTGCCCGCACCGCCTGCGGACCACCCTGCCGTGCACGCCCTCTCGGCGCTGGGACGACGGCTCGGAGATCGCAACGAGGGAATCACGGCCGCCGAGCAGGAAGCGATCGATGGGCTCGTGTCCGACGCCCTGTCGCTGGATGACGAGGCGCGCGCGCTGGTGGGAAGCTGGTGGGAAGTGGTGCAACGAGGATCGCGACCCGCGCGAGGCGCCTCACCAGCGAGCCCCGAGGCGACCTGACTACGGCTCGTCGTCGTCGGTGCCCAGCCGCGAGCCCGCGACCACCGAGACGAGCCGCCAGTCTCCATCGATCTTCTCCGCGCGAAACATCACCTTGCGCTCGTCCCGGCGCACCGACTGCCCGTGCTGCGCGCCGGTGACCGTGGCGGTCGCCTTGGCCTCGGCAGTGAGCCCTCCAGGATCCATCTGGAGGTCGATGTCGTCGAGGGTGACGTGCGCGGAGCCGTAGACCGCCCCGAGCTTGACCGTCGCGTCCACCAGCGCGTCACGTCCCTGGAGGCGCTGGTTGATCTCGGGCACGCTGGCAGAGGCGTCCTTCGAGAAGATCTCGCTGAAGTCGGAGCGGACCCGGCCGAGTCGCACCACCGGGTTCGTGTCCCCTTCCTCGACGCGCACGGCGTCCGCCGCCCGGTGCAGGAGGGCGAGGACGCGGTCCTTGTCGGAGGCCCCGAAGAGTGCGTACGCGATGAAGGCCACGCCGAGGACGACGAGGCCGATGGGGAGCCAGCGCTTCATGCGCGGAAGCCTAGGGGATGGAGCTTTTCGGGGCGAGCGGCGCTTGCACCGGAACGAGGCCGATCTTCCGGTGGACCTTGGAGAGCGTCTTGCGCGCGCGGAAGCGGGCACGCTCGGCGCCTTCCCCGAGGATCTTCTCCAGGGTGGACTTGTCGCCCATCAGCTCCTTGTAGCGCGCCTGGATGGGAGCGAGCGCCGAGACGACCACCTCGGCCAGCTCCTCCTTCAGGTGCCCGTACCCCTTGCCCTGGAAGTGCTCTTCCAGCTCGGCGAACGTCTTGCCGCTCAGCGCCGTGTGGATGGTGAGCAGGTTGCTCACGCCAGGCCGCGACTCGTCGACCCGGATCTCCGTGCCCGAGTCGGTGACGGCGCGCTTGATCTTGCGGCGGATCACCTCCGGCGGATCCATCAGCCCGATGTAAGCGTCGGGGTTCTCGTCGCTCTTCGACATCTTCTTCGTCGGGTCCTGGAGGCTCATGATCCGCGCCCCCACCTTGGGGATGAAGGGCTCGGGGATGACGAAGGTGTCCGAGTAGCGCTGGTTGAAGCGCTGGGCGAGATCCCGGGTCAGCTCGAGGTGCTGCTTCTGGTCGGCCCCCACGGGGACGAGGTTCGCCTGGTAGAGCAGGACGTCCGCCGCCATGAGCACCGGGTAGGTGAGCAGGCCCGCGTTGACGTTCTCCTCGTGCCGATGGGACTTGTCCTTGAACTGCGTCATGCGGCTCAGCTCGCCCATGTACGCGATCGTGTTCAGCACCCACGCGAGCTCGGCATGCTGGGAGACGTGGGACTGGAGGAAGATGACGGATTCCTCCGGGTCGATGCCGCTGGCGATGTACTGGGCGGCGAACGAGAGACACTGGTTGCGCAGCTCGGCGGGGACCTGCTTCACCGTCAAGGCGTGCAGATCCACGATCATGAACACGCAGTCGTACTGGTGCTGGAGCTCGACCCAGTTCCTCAGAGCGCCCACGTAGTTGCCGATGGTCATGAGACCACTCGGCTGCATACCCGACAGAATGACTGGCTTTTTCTGGGAAGGCTCGCTCACCCGAGCATCTTCCCCGCACGCTCGTGGCGGCGCAAGGGCGTCGCACGAGAGAGCCGAGCGCTGCGGACAGGGCTCAGGTGCGCGGCGTGCGCAGCGTGAGGCGGAGCGACTCCTTCACCCCGGAGAGCACCTCGGCCGGGCCTTCCAGGCGCGCTTCCCGGAGCGCGAGCGCGACCCTCCCCTCCCCCGCTTCCGTTGTGGTTCCCGTCGTCACGCCCGTCAGCAGCACCACCCCGTCCTCGCGCAGCAGCGCTGCGGGAGACCCTTGCGCCACCGTCCGGCCTCGCTCGAACCGCACCATCGTGTCGCCCAGCGCGAGCGCTTCCTCTGGATCGTGCGTCACCAGGACCGCCGGCGTGCCGTGCCGCGCGAGCGTCTCGCGGAGGACCTGCCGCAGCTCGGCTCGCCCCGCCTGATCGATCGAGGCGAACGGCTCGTCGAGCAAGAGCAGCCGCGGCTCCACGAGGAGCGCCCTGGCCAGCGCCACCCGCTGCCGCTCGCCCCCCGAGAGCGACGAAGGCCGTGCGCCCGCGAGGTGGGCGATCCCCACCTCCTCCATCAGCGCCGTCACCCGCGGGCCACGCCGCCTCCGCTCGCGGAAGGGCAGACCGAAGGCGACGTTCCGCGCCACCGAGAGGTGCGGGAACAGCGAAGGGAGCTGCGGCACGTAGCCCATCCGACGCCGCTCGGGCCGCACGAAGATCCGCCGCTCGCCGTCGTAGAGCACCTCCCCCGTCGCCCGCACGTATCCAGCGACGGGGCGGAGCAGCCCCCCGAGCGCGCGCAGCGTCAGCGACTTGCCCGCGCCGGAGGGACCGAACAGGACGAGCACGCCGCGATCCAGCGACAGCTCGGCCGTGACCGAGAAGCGGTCTTCATCATCGCCCACCGTCACCGTGAGCGAGGCCTCCAGCGCAGGCGCGCTCACCCCGTGATCTCCCGCGGAGAGAGCCGCGCTGCTACGAAGGCCACGACCAGCGACATCCCCGTCAGCACGATCACGTACAGGCCCGCGCGCGCGTCGTCTCCCCCCTGGTAGGCAGCGAACAGCTCCAGCGGCATGGTGTTCGTCAGGCCGGGGATGTTGCCGGCGAACATGAGCGTCGCCCCGAACTCGCCGAGCGCGCGGGCGTAGCCGAGGACCAGCGCCGCGAGCACACCGCGGTAGGCAACCGGCAGCGTGACCCGGAACAGCAGCGACAGTGGCCCCAGGCCGAGGGTCTTCGCCACCTGCTCCAGCTCGGGGGGCACGGCCTCGATCGCGGGCTGCGCGGTCTTCACCACGAGGGGCAGCGCGACCACCGTCGAGGCGAGCACGGCGCCAGCGGGCGAGAACACGAGGCGCACACCGAAGGTCCCCTCCAGCAGCGGCCCCACCAGGCCACGCCGCCCGAAGACCACGATGAGGAAGTAGCCGATCACGGAAGGAGGCAGGATCAGCGGCAAGAGGACGAGCGCCTCCACCAGCCAGCGGAGCGGGTAGCGATGGCGCGCCTGCACCCACGCGATGCCGATGCCGAGAGGCCCCGCGAGGCCCAGCGCGATCGCCGCGACCCGCAGCGACAGGCCGATCGGGAACGCTTCCTCGGACGTCACGCGCGGGATGCTACGCGAGGCCGCGGCTCACGGAACAGCTCCCTGTCCTGCACGGCAGAGCGAAGGTGCCACGCGTGGCGCTTCAAGGTCGCGGAGGTGCGGTCGGTGCGGTCGGTGCAGCCGGCGCGGTCGGCGTCGGCGCGCCCGAGGCCCCCTCGCGTGCAGGGGTCTGCCCGGCTGCGGGTGCCTTGCTGGGAGCAATGGTCTTTCCTCCCTGGCCCTGAGGTGCCGCCGCGGGCGCCTCCTCGTCGGTGCCGAGCGCAGCGGCGGCCTCCCCCACCGTCGATCCCGCCGCACGGTAGCCCAGGTAGCGGCCGAAGCTGCGCATGGACTGGCTCCAGTGCTTCGGGCTCCTCGGCCTCATCGCGTCCACCCCGATGTCGGCGAGCTGGTCGCCCGTGCGCAGCCAGCGCTTGTCGCCCGTGAGCGCGTACGCGGCGCCGAACACCGGGACGACGAGCAGGTTCAGATCCGCCGTCCCGCTGTCGTCGTAGGCATCGGTTTCGCAGCGCCACAGGTAGCGGAAGGCGCGCCGGTCGGAGGTGAGCGCCTGCTCTTCCAGCCACTTCGCAGACCGCTCCACCACACCGACGATGCGCCGGTCGCCCGTGAGCGCGTGCACGTCCATCAAGGCGTCGACGAGCAGCGCGGTCATGAACGGCGACGCCCCCTTCGGCCCCCGCTCACACTCGCTCGGGTCCGCGCGTGTCACGTCGTGCTCGAAGGCGCCGCTGCTGCTGCGCGCCTGCCAGGCCACCGTGCGGTCCACGAGCTCGTCGAGGGAGGCCTTCACGTCGGGCCGCGGCTCCAGCGCGTAGTAGCTGGCCAGGATCATCATGGTGAACGCCATGTTCCGCTCCGTCGCGAGGAGCTGGTCCTCCTTCTTCGTCTTGAAGGCCGGGATGCTCAGCCGCAGCGCCTCGCCCATGGCGACGATCGCCTCCTTCGAGGCGGGATCGCCCGTGAGCAGGTAGTCGTCGAGCAACCCTTGCGAGACCATGCGCCGCAGCGCGCCCCACCCGATGGGCTTCTCGGGCGTCCACCCCTCCGGCTGACAGACGTGGACCGCCCACTGCCTGTCGGGGCTGAACCGGATCTCGTTGCCGCGGAACCAGAGCGCCTCCGCGCGCGCCCGCTGGAACCGCGCCGCATCGCCGTAACGGAGGAAGCGCTGATAGAGCGCGTGCGGGCTGTCGTAGTAGGTGCGGTGCTGCCCGGAGCACGCCACCTTCAGCGTGTCGAAGGCGGGCGACATCGTCGACAGCCCCTGCTCGATGCGCTGCTCGAACTTCGGGAAGCGCTGGTCGTCGAGCGCCGGCACCTGCGGCCCGCTCACCAGGCTCTGGCCGTACCAGGACGCGGGCAACGTCGCCGTGATCGGCCCGTCCGGATTCGGGGCGAGGGGCGGCGACGGGCGCCGGTTGGCCTCCGCTTCCGGCCCCCAGATGATCTGGTAGAGGTCCTGCTCCTTCGCCCCCACCTTGGCCCGGAACGCGACCAGGGCGCTGCGGATGGAACCGTCGCGAGGCCACGTGGCGAGCACCTGGACATGGACGGGCACCGGCTTCCCGCGGCCGTGACGGAGCGCGATCTTCGATGGATCCTGGATGGCGCCAGGCGGGAACGGAACGCCGAGGGAGACGACGGGCTCCTCTTGCCCGGCCCCTGCCGTGGCAGGCGCCTCGGTGACCCCAGGCGCTCCGGGGGTGCCGGCTTTAGGGCTCTGTCCACCACTGGCGCTGAGCAGAACGGGAAGGATTCCTTGATGACGGGTGGGTCGCCGCGCGGGGTCCGTGGGCGCGCTGTCCCGCGCCGCGGCTTCCATCTGGGCGCGTTGCGCGCGCGCTTCGGCCTCGGCGCGAACCCAGGCGCGGATCCGCGCCGACGCCGCCGCGCCATCGTCGGTCGGAGGAGGCCCCCCACAGCTCGACGTACAGGCCGGGATCGCGCAGAGAAGCAGAAACGAGGCGAGCCGGATCGCGCGGGAGCCGCGCGCCCAGGACCCTGAGGGAGGCACGCCAGCAGCCGCGCAGGCCGAGGGACGTGCTCGTCGGGTGGAAACAGCTCGTGCCATGTCCGGATTGGATGCCGGCCGGTCGCCGCTGTGTTCGCGCGGCGCGACATCGGTCGCGGGCGGATCGCAAGGCGCTCGCGGCCTCGCGCTGGTCAGCGCTTCAGCTCGCCTTCGGACGAGACCGCTTCGCAGGAGACCGCTTCGTGGGAGATCGCTTCGCAGGAGACCGCTTCGCAGGAGACTTCTTCGCAGGAGACCGCTTCGGACGAGCCTCTCGCCCCGACGTCCGGGCCGTGCTGCGCTCGCGACGCTTGCGGGGCCGCGCAGGCTCGTCCTTCGCGGCGGCCGGGGTGAGCTTCTTCAGCGCGATCTCGTCGCTGCGGCACACCTGGACCCGACAGAAACGCACGAGCTGGTCGAGCGCGGTGTCGTGGTCGAGGTCGCTCTCGGCGGCGCAGCAGTCGGAGAGCACCGAGATGGTGTACTCGTGCATGTGCGCGTCATGCGCCGTGAAGAAGACGCAGAGGTTGGTCGCCATGCCCGTGAGGATCAGCCTGCGTGCCCCGAGGTGGTGCAAGAGCGGCTGCAGGGCCGTGGAGAAGAAGCCGGAGTGCTTGGGCTTGACGATGAAGTAGTCGTCCTTGCGCGGCTTCAGCTTGCGGACGACGGGGCGCCCGCGCGCCCCCTGTCGGCTGCAGTGGCGGTAGATGTCGCCGAGATCGCTGCGCCAGTGACCGAAGTTGTCGTTGACGTAGATGACGGGGAACCCCGCGGCGCGGGCTTCGTCGAGGAACGGCACGAGCTGGTCGGCCATCTTGCGGGCCCACGGCAGCACCTTCTCGCCCCCCGGAAACTCCAGATCGTTCACCACGTCGATGACCAGCACCGCGGTCGCTTCGGCGGCGTGCTTCCTGGAAGGTGCGCGCATCAGGGACGGGTCGCCCTCACTCCTCGACCGAGAAGTCGACGATGCGGTGCACCGTCCAGTGCACGCTGCCCGGCACGAGCAGCCCCTCCAGCTCGCGCTGGTGCTGCGCGTGGTAAGGCACGCCCTTCATGTCGCTCCACGCGCCTTCGAGATCGGACAGCGAGTCGAGCTGAACCTCGAGCTCGATCCGCCCCTCGCCCTCACCGATCGCACCCTGAATGAAGCGGATCGCGCTGGGCTTCCAACCGATGCGGTCTCCCACGTCGATCGCCCACTTGCGGAGGTGGGTGATGCACGCGTTCGTCTGTCCTTCACGGGCGGTGAAATGCCATCGAGCGATGTACATAGCGGGCTCCCCTTCCTGGACACCGTTGCACGCCGCAAACGGTTCGCGGGAGGACAATCGGGCCGACCGTCGGGGGCGTCAAGCGGGCTCCGGGCACCTCGACGGGACGATGGTCACGTCCACCCGACGACGGGGACCCCTTCGCCCCGACGACAGGGACCCTTTCGACCCGACGACAGGGACCCTTTCGACGCGTCGCCTTTGACGCGCCTTCGACGCACCGCCTTCGACGCGCCGCGTTCACCCCTCGCGCGCTGGAGCGCCAGCATGCGACAGGCCCCCCGGCGCGCGCGGAGGTCGTCTCAGCCTGGCAGCGGCAGCGAGGGCTGACCCCCGAGGCGCGCCATCGCCAGCTTCGCCGCGGCGAGCGCCTCCTCGGGCGTGCGGCCCGTCGCGGAGAGGTGCCCCATCTTGCGACCTGGCCGCGCCACACGCTTGCCGTACAGGTGAAGCCGCACCCCCGGCACCTCCAGCGCCGCCTCGAAGGGTGGTGGCGCATCGCGCAACCAGAGATCCCCGAGCAGGTTGACGATGGCTGCGGGGCGCACGATCTCCACCGAGCCGAGCGGGAGATCACACACGGCGCGCACCGCCTGTTCGAACTGGCTGGTGGCGCAGGCGACCTCCGAGGCGTGGTAGCTGTTGTGGGGGCGCGGTGCGAGCTCGTTCACCAGCAAGCGGCCATCACGCAGCAGGAACAGCTCCACCACGAGGATGCCCTCGAGGCGCAGCCCCACCGCGAGATCGAGCGCGATCTGCACCGCCTGCCCGGTGACGCTCGCCGAGATGGGCCCGGGCAGCAGGGACCACTCGAGGATCCGGTTCCGGTGGTGGTTCAGCGCGGGGGGATACACGGCGAGCTTGCCGCTCGGGCTGCGCGCCACGAGCACGCTCAGCTCGGCCTGGAGATCCAGCGCTTGCTCCACGACGGCGCGACCGCCGCCGATCTGGGACCAGAGCTGCTCGGCCTCGGCCAGATCCAGAAGCTCGGCCTGACCCCGGCCGTCGTACCCGCCGCGGCAGGCCTTGATGAAGCACGAGGCCCCCATCTGGGCCACCGCAGCGCCCAGCTCCACGGCACTCGCCACCTCCCGGAACGGGCCGACGGGAAACCCGTTCTTCGAGAGCCAGGCCTTCTGGATCCCGCGGTCCTGCACCATCCCCATCACCTGGGCGGAGGGCCTGACCGGCGCCACCTTGGCCGCAGCCTCCAGCGCGTTCACCGCGATGGTCTCGATCTCCAGCGTCACCACGTCGCAGCGGGACGCCAGCTCCACCGCGGCATCCACGTCCTGGAACGAGGCAGAGACCAGCCGATCGAGCACCGGGCGCGCCGCGCAGTCGGGATCCGGATCCAGGGCGTGGACCTGATAGCCCAGGGTGCGCGCAGCCAGCGCCGTCATGCGGCCGAGCTGGCCACCGCCGAGGATGCCGAGGGTCGTTCCGGGAAGGATGGGTCGGTTCACAGGATCACGGCGTCGCGGAGGACGGCGGCCTCCTGGGCCGCCCGGAAGGAGGCGAGACGCTCACGCAGCACGGGGCGCGAGAGCGCGAGGATCGAGGCGGCGAGCAACGCAGCGTTCGCCGCACCTGGCTTGCCGATGGCCATGGTCGCCACCGGGACGCCCTTCGGCATCTGGACGATGGAGAGCAGCGCGTCGACGCCGTTCAAGGCCGTGGCGGGGATGGGCACACCGATGACCGGCAAGGTCGTCTTCGCGGCCACCATGCCCGGGAGATGCGCCGCACCGCCCGCCGCAGCGATGATCACCTGGATCCCTCGCCCAGCGGCCGTCTGCGCGTAGTCGAACATCCGGTCCGGCGTGCGGTGGGCGGAGACGACACGCGCTTCGTGGGGGATGCCGAGCTGTGTCAGGAACTCGCTCGCCGGCGCGAGGTGCTCCCAGTCGCTCTTGCCGCCCATGATCACGCCGACCCACGGCGCCTCGCCGGACGTCGGCGACACCTCGGAGGGAGCATCGCTCATGGTGACACTCAGGCGGTGAGCTGCTCGAGCAGGCGCAGCGACTCTTCTTCTTCGGGATCGACGTTGCCGTCGGCCGCGATCATCTTCCGCGCCGTCTCGAGGAACAGCTCACGGTGGGCGCGCGGGATGAGCTGAGGATCGAGCATCTCCGCCTCCGGCGGCACCTCGAGCCAGGCCTTCACCTGGGCCTTCTCGTCCGCGTTCAGGTGGAGCTTGGTGATCAAGCTGCCGATGAACTTTCGCTCCTTGGGCTGGATTTCCAGGTCAGCCCAGGCAAACGAGCACACGAAGCGCATGAGCTGGAGGCGTTCCTCCCGCGAGAGCTTGTCGAGCATGCGGGGCACTCTAGCCCGGTCGCCGGAGCAGAAGGATCGAATTTCGGCGGGCCCCCGACGCAGGGTGAGCATCCGGCCCGGGCGCACCCGGGGCCATGGAAACCCACGACAGGCGAGAAGAGGCGCGGAGCAAGGAAGCGCACGCCGC
Source organism: Chondromyces crocatus (assembly GCF_001189295.1). Classification (NCBI taxonomy): domain Bacteria; kingdom Pseudomonadati; phylum Myxococcota; order Polyangiales; family Polyangiaceae; genus Chondromyces; species Chondromyces crocatus. The sequence goes on along the minus strand of NZ_CP012159.1, from coordinate 4,624,598 downwards.
GATGTGCGACGAGCGCCCGACGCTCACAGCGCGAGGCAGACGCTCGCCGACGCCCCGCAGGCGCTGCACTCGGCTCCGACGCACGGGGCGACGATCCGCGTGACGCACGTCTGGTCCGGGTAGCAGTACTGGGGACCGTAGCAGGGCAGCTGCGCGAAGCACCCGGCCTGGGGCAACGCCTCGAAGGGAGAGCTGTCGGCACACCCCGGCACCCGCCATCGGCAGTGGCCGACCTGCGCTACACACTCGCGCTCGGTGAGAAACGAATGGCACGGGTACAAGGTCGGTGTGCTGCAAACGTCGTCCGGCGGCACCTCCACCTCCCAGGTCCCGTCGCCGCTGCAGACGGCGAGGAAAGACGGACACCAGGTGTCGTCGGGGTAGGCGCAGCGCAGCCCCGTGCCGGCGCAGGGCGTCCCCTCGCCAGGGGCCTGCTCGGGACAGCCTTGCGCTGGCGTCTCTGGCGAGTCGCCCCCTCCTTGCGGAGGCTGCTCCACCACCACGTCCCCGCACCCTGTGAACAGGTGCAGGGCGAGCCCGGCGATCAGCCAGGGCGCGTGCCGCATACGATGCTTCCTTTCATGCTCGTTCACCGTCTCCTCACCCTTGCCAGAAGCCCTCGAAGCACGCCTCTCGCTCGCTTTCAGATCACGGCGCGACGCAGAGCATCTCGGTCTGGCCGCAAGCCTGGCACGCCTGGCCATGACATGGGTCGAAGACCCGCTCGGCGCACACCAGCCCCGGGGAGCAGAAGTCATTGTCCACGCAGGGAACCGCTTCGAAGCACCCTGCCTCGGCCAGCGCCGGCACGGGATCATTCGGCTCGGCGCAACCGGGAACGAGCCACCGGCACGAGCGCTCCGAACTCTTGCACTCGGCCGCCGTGGTGAGCAGGTCGCACGGAGGCACAGGCGGGGGGTTGCAGGTGACGTCCGTCATGTCGTTCACCTCCCAGGTTCCCCCCTCGGTGCAGGCAGCCACCTGATCGGGACACGAGAGGTGCGGCGGGTAGTCGCAGTGCAGGGCCACGTGCGAGCACGGCGCGCCCTCCACCGGCAGCTCGTCGGGGCACAGGCGGATTTCAGGTGGGTTGCAGACGACCCTGCCTCGGTCTTCAACGTCCCAGGTTCCCTCGTCGGTGCAGGTGGCCACGGCAGTTGGACACCAGTCGCCCGGTGGGTACTCACAGTGCAGGGCCTCGTACGAGCACGGCGCGCCGTCGTTCGGCACTTCCTCGGGACAGACCTCGACCTCCGGGGGGTTGCACTCCGCGCCCGGAGGGCACTCATCGCTTTTGACGCTCGAACTGCACCCAGCGAGCAAGGGCAGGGCCAGCGCAGAGGTCGCCGCCACGGTCACGATGAACGGCGCTCGCGGAGCGCGACGCTTCTTCGGTTGCTTCATGATCCCTCGTCACCACCTGGACGCTTCGACGCGCCACGCCATCGCCCCCCCCCGGCTCCCGTGCATGATGCCGCAAGTGGATCACTCTCGAGGACACGAACCAGCAGGCCGAACCGAGATCATTTCGATACCCGAGAGATCGGGATGCAAGAGGTCTCGCCCCGAGAGGGCGACACACGAAAAATGCGCTGAGCCCATGATCCAGCTCAGGGCGGACCCTCGTCATGCACCACGACCACGATCTCCCCGAAGCTGCGGGTTCGCTCGACGGCTCACGGCGCGACGCAGAGCATCTCGGTCTGGCCGCAAGCCTGGCACGCCTGGCCATGACATGGGTCGAAGACCCGCGCGGCGCACACCAGCCCCGGGGAGCAGAAGTCATTGTCCACGCAGGGAACCGCTTCGAAGCACCCTGCCTCGGCCAGCGCCGGCACGGGATCATTCGGCTCGGCGCAACCGGGAACGAGCCACCGGCACGAGCGCTCCGAACTCCCGCACTCGGCCTCCGTGGTGAGCAGGTCGCACGGGGGCAGAGGTGGAGGGTTGCAGGTGACCACGCTGCGGTCGTCCACATCCCAGGTCCCGTCGTCGTTGCAGGTGGCCACGAAGTCCGGGCACGAGATGTCCGGTGGGTAGTTGCAGCTCAGGGTTTGCCCCGAGCACGGCGCGCCCGCCTCCGGCACAGCTTCGGGGCACACATCGACTTCAGGGGGGTTGCAGGTGACCCCGGTTCGGTCTTCCACGTTCCAGGTTTGCTCGTCGGTGCAGGTGGCCACGAAGGTCGGACACGAGATGCCCGCCGGGTAGTCGCAGCCCACGCCCACGTCCGAGCACGGCGCGCCGTCGTCCGGCACTTCCTCGGGACAGACCTCGACCTCCGGCGGGTTGCCCACCAGTCCCGAGCGGTCTACGTCGCTCGAGCTGCACCCGGCGAGCAAGGGTAGGGACAGTGCAGAGGTCGCCGCCACGGTCACGATGAATGGCGCTCGCGGAGCGCGACGCTTCTTCGGTTGCTTCATGATCCCTCGTCACCCTTTGGACGCTTCGACGCGCCACGCCATTGTTCCCCCCGGTTCCCGTACATGATGCCGCAAGTCGGTCGCTCTCGAAGACCCGAACCAGCAGCCCGAGCCGAGATTGTTCGAACCCCGAGATCTCCTCGAAGGGGCGGGTACGCTCGATGGCTCACGGCGCGACGCAGAGCATCTCGGTCTGGCCGCATGCATCGCACTCCATGCCATGACATGGGTCGAAGACCCGCTCGGCGCACACCAGCCCCGGGGAGCAGAAGTCATCGTCCACGCAGGGAACCGCCTCGAAGCACCCAGCCTCGGCCAGCGCCGGCACGGGATCATCGGGCTCGGCGCAACCCGGAACGAGCCACCGGCACGAGCGCTCCGAGTTCCCGCAGTCGGCCTCCGTGGTGTGCACGTCGCACGGGGGCAGAGGTGGGGGGTTGCAGCTGACCACGGTCAGGTCGTTCACGTCCCAGGTCCCCTGGTCGTCGCAGGTGGCCACGAAGTCCGGACACGAGGTGTCCGGTGGGTAGCTGCAGCTCACGCCCACGTCCGCGCATTGCCCGCCCTCGACAGGGACTTGCTCGGGGCAGCCCACGTCCGGCTCATCGGGCGGGAACGGGGGGTTGCAGGTCGCGCCTTCGATGCACAATCCGCTGTCACCCGAGGTACACCCGGCGAGCAAGGGCAGGGTCAGCGCAGAGGTCGCTGCCACGGTCACGGTCAGGATGAACGGCGCCCGCGGTGCGCGTCGCTTCTTCGGCTGTCTCATGGTCCCTCGTCATGTCTTCGACGCCCCGGGGCGCCATCTCGTTTCCCCCCCGGGCTCTGCAGCAGGATGCCGCCTGCGCGCGCTCGTGCATGGCCGGCCGAACGGTGGAGCATCGAGCGCCCGGGCGCATCCCGGTCGACGCACGGCTCCATCGCGCTCGCGATCGACTCACGGTTCTTTGCGGCCCTTCAAAGCGCGACGCAGAGCATCTCCGAGAGGGCGCACGCGTCGCACACGTCGCCATGACACGGATCGATGGAGCGCTCGACGCAGGTCATCCCACCCGGGCACCAGGCCTCATCGTCACAGCCCTGGAGCGGAAAGCACCCGGCCTCCCCGAGGAGAGGTGCCGTCACGTCGGGGTCCCAATCGCATCCAGGCTGCAACCAGCGGCAGAGGGGGGAAGCCACCTCGCACTCGGACGCGGACATGCCGTAGCAGAGGTCGGGCGGAGGCGGGTTGCAGGAGGGATGCGTGACCATCCAGCTACCGCTTTCGCAGCTCGCGTAGGTCTCCAGCCATCCGCACTCGCTCTCGCCGGGGTAGGAGCAGCCCTCGTTCGGGGCGAGCTCACACGCGCTGCCCTGCTGGGGGACGCTCGCCGGACACGCCACCGGAGGGGGGTTGCACGGGCCGAACTCGACGGTCTGGCCCCACGTGCCGCCGGCGCCGCAGATCGCCTCGACATGCTCGGCACACGAGTGGGCGGCGGGGTAGTCGCAGCGCTTGCCGATCTCGTTGCACGAGGTGCCGACCGAAGGGGGTTGCTCGGGGCAGCCATCGGCCTCCGGCTCCCGCTCGTCGGCGACGCTCGCTCCACAGCCGGGGAGACCGGCAATGACGGCCGCGGAGGCCACGGCCACGGTGACGATGAACGGGGCGCGGGGTGCGCGGCGCGGCTTCTTCTTTTGCATGATCGCGGTGTCTCCCCAGGCACAGTCTGGCTCAAGCTCGAGGCACGCCAGAGGCTCGGAGCGACGTTGAAGCACGAAGGATGCCGAGAGGGGTCGCGCCTCAGCCGACCAGGGGCGCTGGCACCGCGATCAGCGGACCAGGGGCGCGGGCACCGCGAGACGAAGCGTCCCGCTCGGGGCGCTCGCCTCGAACAGCGCACCCCGACGATCCGCGAGCCCGAGGCGCATCAACCCGTCGGGGCGCACCAGTGCGAAGGGTGCGCGCTCCAGCGGCGAACGCCGCCCTTCGGGGACCACGAAGACCGCCACGCCATCCCGCACCGTGGAGTCGGGGCGAGCCGACACGGGCTGGGGCGCACGCGCGCAGCGGAGCGCCACCATGGCGTTGCGATCGTCGCTCTCGCACCGCGCGAGGGCGCGGGCGTCGGCAAGGCCTTCCTTGCCAGGCTCCCTGGCGCTGCGGGTGAGGTGCTCGGCGGCCGCGAGCCGCACCGCCTCGGCAGGATCGCGGGCGAGCAGATCCCGCGCGAGGGTCCGGTCGCAGCGCGCTCCGGCGACGGTGAGCCCGGAGAGCGCGTTGGCGCGCACGTAAGGCCTGCTGTCGGTGAGGGCGGGGCAGAGCAAGGGCGGCGCGGCGGCCGGCTGGTTCGTGCGCGCGGCGACGCGCCCGATGGTGGCGGCGGCGTTGCCGGCGACCGTCACGTCCGGATCCTTGAGCGCAGCGCCGAGCGCGCCGAGCGTGTCGCGGCCCCCCACGAGTCCCAGCGACCACACCGCGCCGGCGCGCACGCCGGGATCGGCGTCGGTCACGAGACGACGGAGGGTCTGCACCTGCTCGGGGTGACCCGCGAGCGCCTCGGCGACCTTGCGGCGATCGTCGATGCCTCCCCGGGCGAGCCGCGCGAGCGCCTCCCCGGCGGCCTTGTCGCGGGTGCGACCGAGCCCCTCGATCAGCGCGTCACGTGCAGCCTCGGGGGCGCTGGCGACGGCGGCCTCGACCTTGCGCACGAGCGCGGGATCCGCCGTCCTGGCGAGGGCGCCCGCGATCGCGATGCCGAGCGCACCGCGATCTTGCTCGGCAGCGACGGTGAGGCGTTCGAGGAGGACGCCGGCCGCGCCTTTCCCGGCGACCCGGGAGAGGGCGACCGCGGCGCGGAGGCGCACGTCGGCGGACTCGTCGTCGAGCGCGCCGAGCAGGACCTTGTCCGCGGCGCCCGCAGAGATGCGCAGGGAGCCGAGCGCCTCCAGGGCCGCGAGGCGCAGCGCCGTGGACTTTGCCTTCACCAGGGGGAGCAACGCCTCCTGGGCCCTCGGGGAGCCGGTGCGCCCGAGGAGACGGGCCAGCTCGATGCGCTCGTCGAGGGGCGTCGCGACGTCCTGGAGCAGCGCGCGGGCTGGATCCACGGCGCGGCCGTCGGCACGCGCAGGATCGAGGAGGGCCATCGAGGTCAGGATGGCCTCGCGACGCACCGAAGGGTCCTCGTCACCGAGCAGCTCGAGCACCGTGGGGAGTGCTGCGGGATCACCGAGATCCGCGAGGGCCCGCAGGCCGAAGCGGAGCGGGACGACGCCGCGCTGCATGCCCCGCACGATGGCCTCGCGGGCCTCGCGGGGCGCGGTGCCCGCCGTGGTGTCCGCACGCGCCCCTGCCTCTGCGGTGCTCGCCGGGGTCCCGGCCGCCGCGTCACGCCCGTCGCGCCCGGCGCGCGCTTCCCGCGCGGACGCCGCACCGAGGCGGCCGAGGACGAGGGCGGCGCCAGCGCCCGTGTTGCCGAGCGGAGAGCCGGAGAGCGCGGCAACGAGGGCCGGCGCTGCGGTCTTGCCCGAAGCGACGAGGGCGTCACGCACGGGGGACCGGGGTGCGCCGGCGTCGTCCTTCGCGAGCGCGGCGACGAGCAGCTTCACCGCAGCCTCGGAGCCGATGCGACCGAGGGCCCGGAGGGCGGCCTCGCGGACCTCGCCACGACCGCCGCGATCGTCCTGGGGACGGCCGGGCATGCGCGGGAAACCGAACGGCGAGCCGAGGGTCCCGGCGTCCGTGTCGTCCTGGCTCGCGAGGGGGGCGATCGCGAGGGTCGCCTCGTCGGAGCGCAGCTTGCCGAGGGCGTTCACCGCCTCGATGCGGACCTCCTGCGCCGTGTCCTGGAGGGCGAGCATGAGGGCGCTGACGGCGCGCGTGTCGCCCAGCTCGCCGAGGGAGCGCGCGACGGCGCGGCGCACCTCGGGGATGGCGTCCTGCACCTTGCCGATCAGGGGGACCACGGCGCGCGCGTCCCCGATGCGCCCGAGGGCGCGCCCCACCTCCGCCCGGACCTCGGGCGCGGTGTCGTCGAGGTGACCGAGCAGCGCCGACACCGCCTCGGTGAGGCCCGAGCTTCCCATCGCGGCCGCCGCGGCGATCCGCACGTTGGGATCGGGATCGCCGAGCACGCGGCCGAGCGCCGTGACGGAGCGGTCGGTCGGCGCGGCGCGGATCACGTCACAGGCCGCGAGGCGGAGCCGCGCGTCGCCCTCGCCGAGCCAGTCGATCACCAGGTCGCCGGCGCGCGGGAGGCGAAACCCGATCGCCGCCTGGGCGACGCGCAGCCGCACCTCGACGTCGGGATCGGCCATGGCGCGCTGGACGAGCTTCTGCGCCGTCTCGAGCGGCAGCTCACCGAGGCGCTGGGCGGCGAGGCGGCGCTCGACCACGTCGCCGGACGTGAGCGCGCGCGCGATCTGGTCGGAGACGTTGGGCCAGAGGAAAGCGCTGGCGTCGGGCGCTGCGACGAGGGGAGCCAGGGAGAGGGCGGCCGCGAGCGCGACGCGCAGGCGACGACGGGGCTCCACCGAGAGGGCGCGGGGCATGGGGGGGAGGATAGCCTGAACCACGGCCGGATGCGGCCGTGGTTGCGGCCGTGGTGGCGTCGTCGAGGGAGACTACTGGGGCGGGGCGATCTGGAAGACGTCCCAGGCAGGGGTGTGGTTGTTCTCCCCGGGCGGCTGCGTGGTCACGTAGACCGCAGGGTAGGCCCGCTCGATGGTCTCCACGCCGTTCACCACCGAGGTCACCACGCCGCTCACGTAGAGCTGCGGGTTGTTCGCGTCCCGCCGCGTCGACGAGAACGTCAGCCAGTAGTAGCGCTTGCCGTTCGCCGTCTCCACGCTCGGCGCCCAGCGCGGCCACGAGTTGGTGATCCCGGGGCTCGGCCGGTTCGTGCAGGCCGGCGCGTCGTTACCCTCGATGCGCACCGCCGTCCCACCGCCCGCGGGCACGATGAGCACCTCGGCGAGCGGCTGGTTGTACGAGCTGTTGCCGAGCGCCGTCGGGATGCGGTTGAACGCGAGCAGTTTGTCTTCGGGCGAGATGACCGGGTAGAACTCCTGGTAGTCCGGCTCGCTCGCGCCCGGCAGCGGGGTGGCGTCGCCGCCTTGCCGGTTGTTGTAGGGCACCGTGTAGATGTCCATCGTCGGGTCGTTGGCGTTGCTGCTCGCGACGACGCCGCTGCCCGAGCCGATCGACGAGGTGTACGCGATGGTGCTGCCGTCGTGCCACCACGTCGGCGAGGTGACCGGGCGCGGATCGCCGTTCCGCGCGAGGAGTCCCCAGCCCGTCGCCGGGTCGGTGGCGCGCAGATCGGTCCAGGCCAGCTCGCCGCGGTTGCCCGTCTCGGGGCTGTAGAGCACGGAGAGCGCCACGGCGTCGGTCGGGCTGTAGTGGCCCGCCGAGAGCACGGGGGCGCCCTGGGTGACGCGCGCGAGCAGCCCGAGGGCGACGTCCGTCACCATCTGAGGCGGGGGAACGGCAGCGGTGCCGTCGGCGAGCCGCGCGGTGTTCGCGCGCGCGCCGTCCATGAGATCGCGGGTGAAGAACACCAGCTTGCCATCGGGTGACGACGAGTGGCAGCTCACGCAGCCCGTATCGTCGCTCACCGCAGGCGGGGTGATGACGGTCGTCACCTCCTCGTCGCCGACCGTGAAGCCCTTGAGCGCCGTGCCACCCGAGCTGGTCCAGTAGACGATGCTCCCGGGCGCCGCGACGGGCGCGATGTGCACCACGCTGTCGAGCCCGAGGAAGGGCCCGTCGCCCAGGGTCCCGCCGTCGTCGATGCGCACGCTGCGCACCTGGACGCGGATGTCGAGGCCCGCGCTGTTCCTGGTGAGCCCTTGCCACACCTCACGCGAGATCGTGTAGCTGGACTGCGAGGTGTACACGACCAGATCGTTGTTCTGGTTCGACACCGACAGGCGCAGCTCGACGACGTTGTGCTCGGGCGGCAGCGCCCACTCGAAGCGGAGCGGCGTCCAGTTGGTGGGCACCAGGGCTTCGGGCGAAGGCTCGGCGACGCAGGGGCCGCCCGTGTCCGACCCGGGGTTGTCCTTGAAGATGCCGACGATCTCGGGCGTGATGCCGTCGTCGATCTGCGGATCGCTCGGGAAGTCGTTGAAGGTGGAGGGGAAGACGGAGGCCGTCGAGCCACCATCGCCGCCGCTGCCACCCGTCCCGCCACTGCCGCCGGTGTTGCCTCCGGTCGGTGTCGACGTGGACGAGGATGCATCGCTGGAGCAGCCCACGCTGCCAGAGAGGCCAGCCCCGAAAGCCCCGGTGAGGGCCACGAGGAGCGCAAAGCCAAGTCGAGGGGGATACTGCATGATGTTCGAGATCTTCCGGGTGCCAGCGCTCACGTCAAGCGTGGAGGCGCATGCAGGAAAATTCCGGGATCCGCGCGGTGCGATCCGCACTTCCGAAGCGAGCCGGATGCGCGAAATGGATTGCGCGCAGCCATCCCGTGATGGCCACGAGATGCTGTGATCCACGGCATTCACGCAGTGAGCCGCTGAGCGTGCGACGCGCCGAACGTGTGCAACGAGGCGAGAGCATGCGACGAGCCGATGAAGGAGACGCCGAGCCCCACGCGCGAAGATCCCAGGCGCGAGGCTCGGCAGGCTGGATTGGCGGGAATCAGCGGCGGGAATCAGCGGCGGGAATCAGCAGGAGGAAGCGGGCGGCGTCGGCGTCGGCGTGCCCCCGTGGGGCGGATCGTTCCTCGGCGGCGTCACGCCTGGACCGCTCGGCTTGTTCGTGTTCGTGGCGGGCGTCGCGGGGTACAGCTCGGAGAGCGAGAAGACGGTGACCAGCGCCGGCTCGCCGAGCGCCTTGCTCGCCACCTCGGCCGCCTCGCGCGCGCTGCGCACGAGTTCGAGGACGACGCCGTCCACGAGATCGAGCCGCTCGGTGTGCTCCGGCGTGCCGCGAGGTCCGGCGATGGCCTTGTCCGCGGCGCGCACCAGGGTGGCGTGCTCCGCCAGCTCGGTGACGGCGCTCGGTCCACCGCGCGAGGCGACGATGGGTGCGATGGTCGCATCCCCCAGCGCGAGCCGCAGCTCGTCGAGCTGGTTGGCGAGCGGCCCTGCATCCTGCGGCGCGACCGAGCCGCGCGCGAGGACACTGTCGATGAGGCGTATGGCCTGCTCCACGTCGGCCCCCTCCGTGCGTGCCAGCGCACGACGCCCGCTGGTGAGCACGGCGCGCGCCCGGAGCCGGATGTCCAGCGCGTCGCGGAAGGCGCGATGGTAGCCGAGGGAGTTCTGTTTCTTGGTGGTGCGTCGCCCTTCGCGGACGCCGCCCGACGTGACGAGTTCTTCGTAAGCCGCGGCGAGTTCGGTCGTGTCGGCGCTGCCGAACCCGAAGTCCACGAGCTTGCTGCCGTGGGTCTGGAGGGCGGCGAGCGTCTTGCGGGCCTGCGCTAACACCAGCTCGGAGCCAAAGCGGCGTCCCTGCGAGATGAGTTCCGTGCGCCGTCCAGGCGCGATGTTCGTGAGATCCATGGTTTCCTCCCGTGCCGGACAATTCCGGCGTCGTCATGTGCAGGGATGTAGCAGCGGCAGATCGACCGGCAAGGAATGGGAAAGAAAGGAACATGGAAAGGCACGATTTCGACGGACGCCGCCGACCAGGAAGGAAGCTGTTCCGTCGTGGACACGGAGGAGCGTCACACACGGTGACTCATGCAATTCAGACCACCGGAAACTGACTCCGGGTCACCGGGAATTGACCGGAGAGCACCGGGAACTGACTTCGGGTCACCGGGAATTGACTCCGGGTCACCGGGAATTGACTTCGGGTCACCGGGAACTGACTCCGGGTCACCGGGAACTGACTTCGGGTCACCGGGAACTGACTTCGGGTCACCGGGAACTGACTCCGGGTCACCGGGAATTGACCGGAGAGCACCGGGAACTGACTCAGAGGCCGTGGGTCACCTCGCGCAGCCACCCCTCACGCACGAGCCGCCGAGCAAGCCTCGCTTCCCGACGTCTGCCACGCGGTGCACACGTCGGGGCGATGACCTCAGACGGTCCGGACGGTGCCGCCGTCGATGATGAACTCGGCGCCGTGGATCGCGGCGGCGCGATCGGAGGCCAGGTAGGCAATGAGATCGGCAACCTCGTCAGGCTCGGCCGCACGCCCGATCGGGATCCCGCCCAGAGCATCGAGAACAACTTGCCGCGCCTCATCGACCGTGCCGCCACTGGCGGCCTGCAGACGCTTCAGCAGGTCGACGGACGACTCGGTCATGATCCAGCCGGGGGAGACGGCGTTGACCCGCACGCCCTTCGGCCCCAGCTCCTTGGAGATCGACTTGCTGTACGTCCTGAGCGCGGCCTTTGCGGCGGCGTAGCCAGTGGTCGATTCGGGAAGCGGCAGGATCGATTGGATCGACGTGACATGCACGATCACGCCGGCCCCCCGTTCCATCATCTGCGGGACCAGGAGGCGATCGAGGCGGACCGTGGCCAGAAGGTTCAGATTCAGTTCGGCAAGCCAGTGTTCGTCCGTCAGGGCGAGAAACCCGCCGCCCGGCGAGGCCGAGCCGCCGATCACGTGGGCGAGGATGTCGACGCCGCCCATCCGCTCGAGCGCCGCCTTGGCCAGGGTCTCCCCACCTTCGGCCGTCGTCAGATCCGCCCGGACGAACTCGACGCCGTCGATGGGCTCCAGGGTTCCGCGGGCTGCGGTGATCACCCGGGCGCCCCCGGCCAGGAAGCGGTCGACGGTGGCGCGGCCCAGACCCTTGCTGCCGCCGCTGACGAGCACACGCTTCCCAGCAAATTCCGCGGGATCAGCTCTGAGGTTCACAGCGTGATCTCCAGTGCTTTGATGGCGTCGTTTTCGAGCGTGAAGCGATAGGTGAAGCGGATCGGGCTGCCCTTGAAGTCGCCATGGGCAGGGCCTTCGACCACGACCTGACCGTCCTCGTGGCGAACGGCATCCGGCGTGAAGATCGCCTTGACGGCGATCACCTCGTCTTCGAACAAGGTTCGCAGCTCGGCGTGGCCCTCGTGACGTTTTCCGTTGTCCGAGAGGACCGCATCGGCGGCAAAAGGCTTCAGCATGCCGTCCACATCGAGTTGTGCGTTGGCCTCGACGTAGGCGGCTATGGGTTTGGGGAGTGCGGATGCCATGAGTGTTCTCCTCTGCATTGGTTCGCTTCGGAGAGATTAGTCTCGCCAAACATAAAGAGAATGCGCTGAATCGTGCATGCTATAGGTAGCCAGGCTTAACAATGCGTGACGACCTATCCGGGCTTCGGGCCCTCCTCTGCGTGGCCGAAAAGCGCAGCTTCCGGGCGGCGGCCGCCGAGCTGGGGGTAACGCCATCTGCCGTGAGTCAGATCGTTCGCGCCCTCGAAGAGCGCGTCGGTGTGCGTCTGCTTCAACGAACCACGCGCAACGTCGGCTTGACCGAGGCAGGTGAGCATTTCATCGCGCAGCTCAGGCCTGCATTCGACGGCATCGACGTCGCGTTCGAGTCGCTCATGGCCATGAACGGCCGCCCGTCGGGTCTGTTGCGCCTGACGATGCTCCGAACCGGCTACGACGAGGTCGTCAAGCCGAAGCTCGCGGCCTTTCTCGCCGCGTACCCCGACATCCGGATCGACATCTGTCTCCAGGAGGCGCTGTCGAACATCGTCGCCGAAGGCTTCGACGCGGGGATACGCCTCGGCCACAGCCTCGATCGCGAGATGATCGCTGTTCGCGTCAGCCCGGACCAGCGCCTCGTGGTCGTCGGCTCACGGGACTACTTCGCGCGCCGAGGAAAGCCCACGCATCCGCGCGAGCTCCACGAGCACGAGTGCATTGGTCTGCGCATGTCGACGGGCGCAGTCGCCCGGTGGAAGTTCGTCGAACGCGACAAGGAGCTGGAACTGGCCGTCGACGGCCGCGTCGTGACCAACGATGGATCGGTCCTGGTAGACGCCGCCGTCGAGGGCGTCGGCCTCGCGTACGTCTTCGAAGACATGGTGAGCGGGCTCGTGTCCGAGAAGCGACTCGTGCGGGTGCTCGACGGGTATTGCCCGCGCATCCCGGGCTATTTTCTCTACTACCCGAGCCGGCTGAACCTCGCCCCCAAGCTCGAGGTGCTGATCGACTTTCTGAAGAAAGGTGGGGGCTCCCGGCCGAGAATGCGCAGGGGTTGAGCCCGGGTGCGCAGCAGGCATACCGCGCAGTCGGGGCTGGAGCCGCGCCGTGAAGGCTTCGCTCGGGCCAAGCTCCACCCCGTGAGCCTCAACGCGCCCAAGGCGTCATCCGTTTCGAGATTCCAGAGGACACGCTGCCACCGGAGCATCCGGCGCGGATGCTCTGGCTCATCTTCCGCCTTTCCCGGTCAGCTCTCGAGTTCGGGTCACCGGGAATCGACCGGAGACCGCATCACGTCCTGAAGGCAGCGGTCGGGTGGGACGTTCCCTGCGCGTCCGGTCGTCGCTGGCGTGCAGAACGACCTGCCGCACGATCGGCTGCCTCGAGCTGAACGCTCACGGGGTCGGGTCGGGCAGGACGGGCGCGTCGGCCGGAATCAAGGAGAGCGACTTCAGCATGTCGCGCACGAGGACGGCGCGCTTCGGAGGCGGGAACTCTTTCCAGATCCTCGCACCACTCGCGTTGAAGGCGTAGACGTACGCGTCGTCGCCGCGTTCCAGGAAGCCGACGAACCAGCCGAGATCGTTGCCAGGGACGCTGGTGTCGGTGCCCGACTTGCCACTGAGGCGGTACGACGAGGTCTCTTCGAGGAGCATGATGCGCTTCAAGGTGTCGGTGGCGTGCGCGGAGACGCCGAGCTTCCCTTCGTAGAGGCGCTGCAGGAACTGGATCTGCTCTTCGGCGGAGATGGTCAGGGCGCCGGTGAGCCAGAAGTCGTCGACGCCGCTGGACATGTCCTGGTTGCCGTACGCGAAGGTGGCGAGGTGCTGCTTCATCCGCTCGGGGCCGATGCGGCGCGCGAGCTCGCGGTAGTACCAGACGATGGAGTGGCGGAAGGCGGAGCGCAGGGTCTGCTGGTCCTTGTAAAAGGCCTTGGGCCACCAGTCGCGCGGCGGGTCGCTTTCGCGCTTCCAGGGGAGGGCGAAGTCTTCGCCGGTGACGACGCCGGTCTCGAGCGCGATGAGGGAGTTCGGGATCTTGAAGGTGGACGCCGGGGTGAAGCGGGTGCGCGCGCGCTCGGGGTTGTGGCGGAGGGTGCGGCCCGTGCGGAGGTGGCGGACGACGAAGGTGCCGCGCAGCTCGAGGGGGGCCAAGAAGCGAGAGAGGTCGACCTCTTCGTCGGCAACGGGAGGCAGCGCGGGCGCCTCGGCGGCGGAGAGCGCTGGAGGGGCCGAGGTGGGCTGCGCGGGCGGGGCTTCCGCAGGAGGCGCCGGCGGGGCGGTGGGTGCGCACGCGAGGAGGCCGAGGAGCGGAAGAGCACGAAGGGAGGGGCGCATCGGGGAGGGTCTAGTGCGTGAGGACCGTCGTCACAACCTCGGGTTCATGAAGGTGTAGGGGGGAACGCTCCTCGGCGTCATGCGCTGAGACGCGGGTCATGCGCTGAGACGAGGATGGAGGCGCGCTCGGACGAGGAGGGTGCGAGGTCCGGGAAGGATCGCTGCGTGGCGAGGTCAGTGGAGGATGGCAGCAAGGAGGGGGGAGACGGCGAGGGTCGCGTCCGCTGTGTGTTCGATCTCGGTGCGCTGGCGAAGGCCATCGAGAAGCGCGGCTTCGGCGTACCGCACGGCGTGGAGGAGGACAGGGTCGCTCTCGGGGTGAGCGGACACAGGGGCGCGGAGGAGGACGCGCAGCAGAGGGGCGCCAGGGAGGGACGGTGCCTGACGTGAGCGCGCGTCAGAACCGGGTTGGTGCAAGGAAGCGTCTGGGCCGAAGTGAAGAGCACGGTGGGTGCCGTCGGGAAAGACGAGCGCGCCGTGCAGGGTGGTGGAGCGCTCGGTGACGGCGCCCTGGTCGAGGAGAACGCACTGTCGGACGGCGACGAGGAGACCGAAGGGTGTGGGGTGCGGACGAGGGGCGAGGTCGGATGGCCACGTGAGGTGCGCGGCGCCGAGCGGGGTGCTCGAAGCGATGCGCTCGCGAAGCGCGCGAGCGATGCAAGGGACGTTGAGGCCGAGCGGGGTGGCGAGGGTGCCATCGTCGCGGATCACGGGGACGCCGGTCGGGTCGGTGCAGGCGTAGGGGCGGTCGTCGATCGCAAGGACGGGGGCGGGCTCGAAGGCGCCGTGGATCTCGTCGCCGTGCGCGGAGAACTGGAGGGTGGTGAAGCCCTCGGCGTCGGTGGCGGAGAGGGCGCGGCGGGCGAAGAGGGCGAGGTCGCTCCAGGTCGCGACGCCAGGGTCGAGGTCGTGCGGGGCGTGCTGGGCGCCAGCGTAGCGGTCGTGGAAGGCACGCCATTGCTCGAAGCCGCGATGGACGAGTTCGGAGAGGCGGGTGTGGTCGGCGTCGGTGAGGGGGCCGAGGGGGGCGCGGCCGAGGAGGTCCTGGAGTTCCTCGGGGGGGATGAGGGACATGACGCGGGTGAAGAGGCCGTCGAAGCGCTCGGCAGGAACGAGGGCGCTGGCGATGGTGCGGAGCTTGTCGCGGGCGGCGGCGTAGGTGTCGACCTCGCGGCTGTGCTGGGTGACGAGGGTGTCGACGAGGATGGTGCGGAGGGAGAGGAAGCGATGCACGCGGCCGATGCGCTGCTCGAGGTCCATGGGGTTCCAGGGGACGTCGAGGTGGACGAGGCGGCGCGCGATCTGGAGGTTCAAGCCTTCGTTGCCGGCAGGTGAAGAGATCAGAAAGCGGGGGCCGTGCGGGTCGCAGAAGGTGGTGACTTCGCGGGCGCGCTGGGCGTCTGTCTGGCCGCCGAGGAGGAGGGCGGGGCGTTCTCCGGTGCGTCGCGTGAGGTAGGCGGCGACGGCGGTGACGGTCTCGATGGGCTGGGCGAAGAGGACGACCTTCTCGGGGGCGCAGGGTTCGAGGAGGCGGGCGTAGAGGAGGTCCCAGCGGGCGTCGTCGGTGCGGAGGAGCTGCACGGCGTCGAGGAGGAGGGTGGCGAGAAGCTCGGGATCCGGTTGGAAGCCAGGGTCTTCGATGACGTCTTCGAGGTCGTCGAGGTCGTCGGCGGCGCTGGTGGCGTCGGTGGCGTCGGTGGCGTCGTCGTTCGTGGTGTCGTCGCGGGTGGTGTCGGCAGCGCGGCGCTGGCGGGCGATCTCGCGAGCGAGGCGCGCGTGGAGGGCGCCGATGGGTTCGTCGGGTGCGCCGAGACGGTAGGGGCGAAGGGCTTCGAGGGCGGGGCGGAGGGCCGGGAGGTCGGCCGAGGTGAAGCCAGCGCGGATGGCATGGCGGACGAGGTAGCCGAGGCCAGCGTGGACGCTGGAGGTGGCCCACTGGAGGGCCTGGGCGGCGCGCCAGCCCGAGGCGCGTCGGGCAGGCAGGGAGAGGGTGGAGGCGGCGGCGCAGGTGGAGGTCGCGGGGCCTGCGGAGCGGCTCGTGCTGTCGATGGCGGCGGCCTTCTCGTTGCCGAGGGGAGCGGCGGTCGTAGCAGCGGCGGCGGTGGCCGGAGCGCGGTCGGGGTCGAAGTAGTGGTGGATGGCTTCGACCCAGGCGCGGTGCTCGGGGGGCAGGTCGACGACGAGGGGGGGGTTGATGCGGCGGCCCGGGAAGAGGGGGCGGCCGTGCCAGTCGTGGACGTCTTCCTTGGTCCGGTAGATGACGCGGCCGGCGAGGGCGGTTTCGTCTTCACCAGGGGCGAGGAGGAGGCGGAGGAGGTTGCGGAAGCGATCGGGTTGGCCCTGGTGCGGGGTGCCGCTCATGAGCAGGAGGCGGCCGCGATCGCCGAGGCGCTCGGCGAGCTGGGCGACGAGGCGGTACTGGGCGCCAGGGCGGCCTCCGAGGGGGGCGGCGTCGGAGAGGTGGTGGCACTCGTCGACGATGATCAGGTCCCAGGGCGGGGCGGCGAGGAACTCGGGGAGGCGGGTGTCGAGAGCAGCGCGGTGGATGCTGGCGAGGACGCAAGGGTCGGTGAGGGAGGCGTCGCGATCGGTGGTGGCGACCCAGGAGCGGAAGGCGAGGCCGAGGCGGTCCAGCTCGCGGCGGACGTTGCGGGTGAGGCGGGCGGGGGCGAGGTAGAGGACGCGCGCGGCAGGGTCGCGGGCGAGGATCTCGCGGACGAGGAGGCCGGCTTCGATGGTCTTGCCGAGGCCGACTTCGTCGGCGAGGAGGACGCGGCGGAGGTGGGGGTGCTGGAGGATGTGCTGCACGACGCTGGCCTGGTGCGCGAGGGTGACGACGGGCTGGGCGTCGAGGCGGCGCTGGGGGTCTTCGAGGACGAGGAACCAGGCGAGGAGTCGGTCGAGGCTGCGCTGGGAGAGCGCGGGCCAGGGGGTGGTGGGCGGGTCGGGGCGCTGGAGGTCAGGAACGCGCTGGAGATCAGGACCGCGCTGGAGAAGCTCGGCAGGGGTGGGCAAGGGCTCGGCGCGGCGGGCGTCGACGTGGAGTGCGGCGGGCGGAGGCGCAGCGGCTCCGTCGGACCAGAAGCGGGCTGGTGGGCGGAGGAGGTCGAGTTCGTCGAAGCCGAAGCTGCGGTGCGCGCGGAGGAGGGTCCAGGGGGTGGGATCTCCCGCTCGGCGCAGGACGGTGCGGTCCTGGATCGAGGGAGCAGCGGAAGCGCGGAGGGAGTCGCGGGGAGGGCTGGTCATGGGGGGTCGTCCAGGCGAGGAGCGGCACGCGAGGGCGGCCCGGGAGGTTCACGTGGAAGCCCGGGTGACGCCCTCGCGGAGAGAGAGAAGCAGCGGATCAGTCGGTGGCGCTGGGGGCGACGGTGGTCTCGGGGGCAGCGCGAGCGATGGTGTCGATCTGATCGAGGACGCCCTGGCGGCGCTCGGCATCGCTGCGGCGGATGCTGTCCTGGTGGGAGCCGACGATGGCGTCGCGGGCGCTGTCGAGGGGGTTCTGGTAGGCGGCGAAGCGCTCGGTGATCTCGGCCTGGATGGCGTTGTAGTTGTCGCGGAGTACCTTCGCGGCGGCGGGGCGGGCGATCTCCACGACGCCAGCGGCCAGCTCTTCGCCGAAGAGTTCGAGGATGCGCTGCTTGACCCCGGGGCCGACGTCGCTCTTCTGGTCGACGAAGACCTGGCAGCGCTGGCGGACGCGGGTGACGAGCTGGGCGTAGAGCTGGGCGCGGACGTTCTTCTTGAGTTCGTCGACGGCGTCCTTGCCGATGGAGGCGAGGTCCTGGGTCTGGGCGACGAGGCTCTCGTGGAGGGCCTCGACGAAGCGGCCCTGGACGCGGGCGTCCTGGCTTCTGGCCCAGGTGACGACCTCACCGACGAGGGCGACGTAGTCCTGCCCCAGCTCGGCGGTCCTGCGGCGAAGGGCCGTGAGGACGTGCTTGGACCAGACGATGGCGATGGGCTCCTCGAAGCGCAGGGCGAGGGCATTGGGGAGGTCGAGGTGGACGCCCTTGTTGTTGAGGTGGGCGCCGCCGCGGCGGACGGTGGCGCGGAGGGTGGCCCAGTGGAGCTTCTTGAGGCGGCCGAGGTAACGGGCGATGTCCTCCTTGGCCTGGAGGCTGGCGGCGTTCACCTGGGCGTCGATCTGGGCAGGGAGGCTCTCGCGGAGGAACTCGCGAAAGGCGCCCTGACGGGCGTCGAGTTCGCGTTGCTTGGGGGCGAGAAAGGTCTCCAGCTCCTCGCGGAGCTGCTGAGCCTCCCGCTCAGCGCGGGCGTCCAGTTCCCACTCGGCGCGCACGAGGTCGAGGGAGGCGCGGACGCGGCGCTGGAAGTCGGCTCGGGCGGCAGCGAGCTGGGCATCACGGCGGGCGCGGTGGTCGGTGGCGAAGGTGCGGAGGGCGAAGAGCAGCTCGGGGACGCGGGACTCCTCGGCGCTCTTGATGCGGGGGCGCTCTTCGTCGTCCTGGAGGTGCCACAGGCGGTACTGGGGGGCGGAGACGGCGTGGATCTGGACGGTGTCGAGGACGCGCGCGAGGGCGGCCTGGCGCTCGTCACGGGTGGCGTCGGGGCCCTCGGAGGAAAGCTTCTCCAGCTCCTGGCGGAGCTGGGCGCGGGCGACGTCGACGGCGCGGGCGTGGACGTCGCGCCAGTGTTCGCCCCACTTGCGCGCGCTGCCGGGCTTGAGGAGCTTCTCGTCTTGCCAGGCGGCGTCGGCGGACTGGTCGACCTTGACCATGACGACGGCGAGGGACACGGGCTCGGCCTCGGCGTCGTCGCTGTCGTGAAGGAGGCGGTTGAGAAAGCCGGTGGAGCGGAGGAGGTCGGCGCTCGCTTCGGTGACGCCCGCGCGATCGACGACGAGGACGATGGCGCGCGCGCGGTCGCGGATCCACTCGGCGGTGACGTTGCGGTACTCGTCGTTGGCGACGCCGACGCCAGGGAGATCGACGAAGGTCAGGCCTTCGCGGAGGGCGTCGGCGGTCCAGCCGACTTCGAGCCTTTTGATCAAGGGGGCGAGGAAGCCGGAGGCGTGCTCGCGGAGGTCACGCAGGAAGGTCTCGAGGTCGCCGTCGGCGCGTTGCTCACGGTGGGCACCGTTCCGCAGCGGCAGCTTGATGCACTCGCGGAGCCACTCGATGCGGCCGCGCTCCTCGGGGGTGAGGGGGCGGCCGTTCCAGCGGAGCGGGAGGCCGAGGACGGTGCGGAGCGCGTCGAGGAGGAAGGGCGCGTCGATCTCGCCTTGCTGTTCGCCCTGGATGAGGAGGCGGACCTGGCGTTCGTAGGCGTCGATCTTGTCACGGGCGCCTTCGGTGGGGTCGTCCGGGGAAGAGACGGGGACGGCAGCTTCGGCTTCGCGTCGCTCTTCCTCGTCGAGGGCGGCGGCGACGGCCTCGGTGGCGGCGGGATCGAGGGCGCGTCGGGTGGCGATCTCGTGGGCGCGTTCGATGGCGAAGAGGATGCGGTTGAGCGCGCTGGCAGGGAGGTACGTGGCGCGGAAGTACGGCGCGTCGGCGTAGCGGACGACGGTGGCCTGCGCGGTCAGGGGGCCGACGCCGCCGTGCGGGAGGAGGTTGTAGCGCTCGGAGACGAGGGCGTTGAGGAGGGTGCTCTTGCCGACGCCGGCTGCGCCGAGGAAGCACGCGGCGACCTCTTCACGGGAAGCATGGGTGAGCTGGGCGAGGCGCTTGCTCTGCTGGTCGAGGGAGGCGAGATGTCCAGGAGCATGGTGCTCCAGGAAGGGGCGGGCTGCGCGGGTGTACCACTCGAGCAAGGTCGATTCGGTGGATCGGGGGGTCATGGTCATGGAAGGTTCCCTGAGGGTAACTGCGGGCTGCGCGGGCGCAGCGCGCGGGTTCGGTCGAGCATGTGCATGGAGTCAACGGCGAGCAGGAGCGTCGTCGCGGGATATAACCATCGTTTCCGGCGTTGTCCTGCTCCCACAGGCATGCACCCGTCGAAGGTGTCAGTCCACGGAATGTTTGCCACCTCGGCCGGCGTTCCCTGTCGGAACCATGCTGAGCTTCCGCGTCTTCGCCTCGATGTGCCATCAGCTCGCGCCACTCTCGCTGGTGGTCCTGCTTTCGTTGAACGGGTGCAGTGACGCCGAGGCGCCTCCAGCGGCCCGTCCCGCCGGCTCCGCTGGGACGGCGGTCGGCCCGGCAGCGTCGGGGGAAGCGCACGCGGGGGAGCTGGTCGCCGGCAGCGTGAGCGCGCGCCCGCCCGAGGGCGCCGGAGCAGGAGGGCTCCCGGCAGGTCCGGGCGACGCAGGCGCGGAGGATGCAAGCACGGGAGATGCCGCGGCGGCGAAGGCGGGCGGGCTGGGAGGGTTCTCCGAGCTGGTGAGCACGCTGTCGGAGCCGAACGGGGAGTTCTTCTCCGACAACCTGATCTCGAACGAGACGTCGTACCTGCAGATCGCCAGCGCGCTCGCGGCCCGGCCTGCGGGTGGGGTCTACCTGGGGGTGGGGCCCGAGCAGAACTTCACGTACATCGCGCTTTCGCGACCGAGTGCGGCGTTCCTGGTCGACATCCGGCGGGACAACCTGGTCCACCACCTTTATTACAAAGCGCTCTTCGTCGAAGCGGAGAGCCGGGCGCACTTCCTGGCCTTGCTGCTGGGTCGGCCCTGGGAGGCCGACGGAGACCCGGGCTCCGAGGGGGACATCGAGGCGGTGATCCGGCACGCGGAGCGGAGGGCGTCGGACGAGGCGACGGTGACCGCCACGCTGGAGCGCGCGCAGCGCCGGGTGGAGCAGGCGTGGGGGGTGGCGCTGAACGCGGCGGATCGGAAGTCGATGGAGCTGATGGCGCGCCGGTTCCAGGAGCGTCAGCTCGGCTTGCGGTTCGAGCTGCACGAGTCCTCGGGGCGTCGCTACCCGTCGCTCCGCGAGCTTCTGGTGCAGCAGGATCCAGGCGGTGTGCGGCGCAGCTTCCTGGCAAACGAGGCGTCGTTCCGCTTCGTGCAGCAGATGCAGCGAGAGCACCGGATCGTGCCGGTGGTGGGCGATTTCGCAGGAGACCGGGCCATGCCGGCCATCGCGACGCTCCTGCGGGAGAAGGGGATGGAGGTGTCGGTGTTCTACGTGTCCAACGTGGAGCAGTACCTGCTGGAGCCGAAGGTGTGGTCTCGGTGGCTGCGGAACGTGGCCGCGCTGCCGGTCCGCGAGGACGGGGTGCTGGTGCGGGCGTACCTGGACCAGGGGCGGCGGCACCCGCGACAGATGCAGGGGCACAGGACGGCGACGGTCTCGCAGCGGTTCGCCGATTTCACGGCGCGGCAGGAGAAAAAGCCGCCCCGCAGCTTCTGGGAGGTGGTCACCGAGGGAGCGCCCTAGCGGCGTTGATCCCTGCGGCGCCCCATGGTTCGCTGCCGCGCGAGGTGGATCGATGCTGCGGGTGAGCGACGTGATGACGAACAGCGTGGTGACCCTCTCGCCAGAGATGACGCTGGCGGAGGCGGCGAACACGCTGTCCACCATCGGGGTGAGCGGGGCGCCGGTGTGTGACGATGCGGAGCGCGTCGTGGGGGTGTTCTCGCAGAGCGATGTCGTGAAGCTGGATGGGCCCGCGCCCGAGGGGTCGCTGGTGCGGCACCTGATGACGGCCAAGGTGATCTCGGTCGGGGTCGACGAGAGCCTGGAGGTGGCGATCGCATCGCTGGCAGCGAACGGGGTACACCGGCTGATGGTCCTGGATGGCCAGGGTCAGCTCGCGGGCATCATCACACCGATGGATGTGGTGAAGGCGATCGCGAAGGGTCGGCTGGTGGTGCGCGCGCCGGGGTGAGCCGCTGGGCTCAGGCGTCGGGCAGGGTCGAAGCGCCACCGTCGGACGCGTCTGCAGTCGCCACGGAGACCCGGAGGGCGCCGATTCCTGGCGCCCGGTCGCCCTCGCCCATGATCTCGATCACGAGCTCGTCGCCATCGACGAGGGGGCCGACGCCTTCGGGCGTCCCGGTGGCGAGGATGTCGCCAGGTTCGAGGGTCATGACGCGGCTCATGGCGGCGATGAGGGCGGGGACGCCCCAGATCATCTGGGAGGTGGGGCCGTCCTGGCGGAGCTTGCCGTTGACCGTGGCGCGGATGCGGAGCTGCGCCGGGTCGAGCGCCGTCTCGATCCAGGGACCGACGGGGCAGAAGGTGTCGAAGCCCTTGCCGCGGGTGAACTGGACGTCCTTGCGCTGGAGGTCGCGGGCGGTGATGTCGCCGAGGCAGGTGTAGCCGAAGACGTGGGCGAGGGCGTCCTCGGGGGAGACGTTGCGGCAACGCCGGCCGATGACGACGCCCAGCTCGGCCTCGTGTTCGACGCGCTGGCTGTCAGGAGGCAGGACGATGGTCTGGAGGGGACCGAGGAGGGAGGAGGGCGGCTTGAGGAAGAGCAACGGCTCCTTGGGGATGTCGTTGCCCAGCTCGCGGGCGTGGGCGGCGTAGTTGCGGCCGACGCAGAGGATCTTGGTGGGCTCGACGGGGCAGGCGAGGTCGAGGTCCACCCAGGCGACGGACTCGCCGGTCGTGGTCCCGCCGAGCCAGGGGGCGCGATCGAGGACGAGCGCGGCGGCGCCTTCGAGGCGGGCGTAGAAGGGCGGTCGATCCTGATCGGGTGGGGCGAGACGGGCGAAGCGCATGCGGGTCAGGGAAGTGTGACTCCGCGGCGGCGGCAAGCACGGCCGCGTGAGGGGTCAGCTTCCGCAGGAGCTGCCGCAGACGCTGGTGTAGCAGGCGTGGTAGGGGGCGAACTCCGGAGCGTCCTCGGCATAGATCTGATCGCAGATGTCTTTGCAGTCCGGATCGGAGGCGAGGCAGTCGTTGTAACAGACGATGTACGCGCGGCAGGCGGAGCTGTCCTGGCAAGCGTCGCTCTCGGCGGCACACGGGCCGTCGCCAGCGCACTGGGCGCAGATGGAGCACGCAGGGATGACGCTGCAGTCCGGGGCGCTGGAGCCGCCCTCCCCTGCCCCGCCGGAGGCACCGGCGCCGCCTTCACCGCCTCCGGTCGGAGCCGCTGCGCCTTGACCCGCGTTGCCGCTTCCTCCCTCGCCCCCCGTGCTGGGTCCAGGGTCCGGGTCGCTCGAACAGGCGCTCGGCGCCGCCGCCATGATTCCCGCGAGCACGACGAGGCCCCACCGCTTCCCGATGATCATGGGGTAGGTCGTATCACGGGGGCGTGACGGGCTCACGGCGCATGGCTTCGAGGAAGATGCGCTCCAGCTCCTCGGCGTGGTGGTCCCAGGAGTAGCGCTCGCGCACGAGCGCAGCGCCTCCGTCGCCGACCTTCTTCGCGAGCGCGGGATCGTCGAGCAGCCTCCGGAGCTGGGCGCTCAGGGCGCGGGCGTCTTCCGCCGGGTAGAGCAGGACGTGCTCTTCGGGCTGGAACAGGGCGCGAAGTCGGGGGATGTCGATGGTGACGGTCGGGCGCCCCAGGGCCATGTACTCGAGGACCTTGATGGGATCGCGGTTCATCCCGTGGACGCGAAACAAGGGGTGGCGGGCGGGGGCATAGGGGGCCACACACACGTCGGCCGCAGCGAGGTAGGCGCCGATGTCGGCGTGAGGGACGCGGCCGGTCGAGACGACGCGGGCGCGGGTGGCGCTGCGGGCGAGGCGCTCGATGCGGGCGCGGTCGGGGCCGTCACCGACGAGGGCGATGACGAGGGGCGGGCCGTCCCAGTGCCGCGCGACCTCGACGAGGGCGTCGACGCCATGCCAGCGGTGGAAGCTGCCGGTGTAGAGGGCGATCCGTTCGCCGGCAGGGGCGAGGCGCTGGCGGACGGCGGCGGCGCCTTCGGGGGAGAGGCCAGCGACGTCGACGCCCCAGTGGACGAGGCGGACCTTCGGGCGGTAGCGGGCGGGGATGAACTCGTCGGAGGTGGCGACGATGCGCTCGGCGAAGTGGAACGAGAGGGGGCTCGCGTCGCGATCGAGGGTCATCAGAACGCTGGGGATGCCGAGGGCGCGGCCGAAGGCGATGCCGAGGCCGAAGGCGGAGTAGCGCTCGTAGACGACGTCAGGTGCGAAGCGGCGGACGGCTGCGAGGGCGCGTGCGAAGTAGTAGGCGGGGACGAGGTGCTTGTAGACGGGGAAGAGGTCGGTCCCGAGGGGGAGCACGCCCGGCTCGGTGGAGCCGGTGCGCGCAAGGAGGAGGACCTCGTGGCCCCGTCGCTGGAGGGCGCGGTGGACCTGGGTGACGTGGGTCGAGCCGCCGTGGGTGCCAGGGACGGGGATGTTCGGGGCGAGGTAGAGGACGCGCACGCGGGCTAGTCCTGCGGTGACGGCTGCGGGAGCGGGCCGGAGAGCGCGCTCTGCTGCTGGCGCGCCTTCCAGCGCTGGACCAGGACGAGGGACGAGGGAAGCGCCAGGAGGGCGGCGAAGAGGCAAACCGCTTCGCCCGTGGCCGCAGCGAGGCCGAAGCTCTTGATGCCGCGGTTGATGGACCACATGAGGACGATGTAGCCGATGCAGGTGGTGAGGGCGCAGGCGACGATGGCGCCGCCGGTCTCGACGATCACCCGGTCGATGCGCTGGCCGTCCTCCGAGCGGTAGCGCTGCATCATGTTGTGCGCGTACTCGGCGCCGATGCCGATGGTGATGGGTACGGCCATGAAGTTCAGGAAGTTGAGCTTGATGCCGCGGAGGTAAAGGAAAGCGAACAGGAGGCTCACGCCGAGATACCAGGGCAAGAAGACGCCGAGGGCCTGTCGGTAGTGGCCGCGGAAGGCGATGAGGATGATGAGGATGGCGCCGGCGGCGGCCACGGCGGTGGCCTTGGGGACGTCGTCGATGATGGCCTGGATCATGTCGGCGTAGATGACGGCGCGGCCGGAGCCCTTGATCACCTCGCCGGTGGGCAGCTCGGTGTAGCGGAAGCTGTCGGCCCAGCGGATGAGGTACTTCGCGTCCCACACGCTGAAGCCGCTCTTGGGGACGATGTAGACGATGCGGCCGCGGGTGCCGTCACGCTCGGTGAAGCTGCGCGCGACCTGCTCGGGGAGATCGTCGATGCCGATGGGCTCGAGCTTTCCCTTCGGCAAGACGGGCTCGATGTCGGCCCAGTCCTTGTCGGCGATGAAGCCTCGGTTGCGCGCCCTGCGGACGAGCCTTTCCATCTCCTCGATGAGCGGAATCTTCTCGACCTGCTGCGTGGGGAGGAGCGAGTAGATCGTCACCACCCGCTCGAAGGGCTTCAGATCGGCGGGCGCGGCGTCGTACCGCTCCTGCAGCTTGGCTTCGAGCATCGGCACCTGGTCGAGGCGATCGGTCATGATCGCCATGCCGTCCTGCGAGAGGCGCCCGGCGACCTTGCCGACCCGGCCCGAGAGCGCAACCGCAGGCGTCGAGCCGGACTCGCTGCGGATGTTCTTCATGTCGTACTCCATCGGATCGCCCGCGAGGTAGCGGTACGAGAGCCAGGTGGAGCCGATGCCGATGAGCACGGCGATGGCGACGACGGTCTTCGGCGCGGCGTGGGCGAGCCAGGAGAAGACGATGCCGTAGTAGCCGCGAGATCCAGCGCGCGTCTCGCCAGGGGCGAGGGGCTTGAAGGACGGGAGGATGCGCTCGGTCGCGGCGAGGAAGGCGGGCGTGAAGAGGTAGGTCGCGGCCCAGCAGACGATCATCGCGTAGCCGCCGATGATCCCGAAGTGCTTGAAGCCGCGGAAGTCGGTGACCACGAGCGACCCGTACGCGAGCATGCCGGTGCCGGACGAGGCGAGCGTGGGCAGCCAGGTGTCGCGGTGGGCGATGTGGATCGACTCGGTGACGGGAGAGCCGTCGCGGCGCGCTTCGAGGTAGCGCGCCATGTACATGATGCCGTAGTTGATGCCGTTGCCGGCGATGATGCTGACCAGGAAGCCGGTGGAGCTGTTCAGGTAGCCGATGGCGAAGTAGGTGATCCCGAAGGTCCAGACCAGGCCGACGGCGATGCTCCCGCCCATCACCAGCACCGTGCGGATCTTGCGGAAGAAGATGAGCACGCTGGCGAGCACGCCGAGGACGCCGCCGATGCCCACCTCGGACAGGTCGCTGACGATGGCCTCGTACTCCTCGGCGCTGATGACGAGATCGCCGGTGTAGCCGACCTTCATGGTCGGATCGAGCTGGGTGGGGTTCACCTCGGCGACGGCGGCCTCCACCTTCCCGAGGAGCGCCTGCCGCGCGGCGCGCCCTTGCACCGAGGTCCGGACGATGACGGTGATGAACGTCCCGTCCGGGCTCATGTAGTAGCCACCGGGGTACGGATCGCTGGCCGGCTCGCCGGGCTTGCTGGCGGTCGCCGTCGCGGTGGCCGGCGTGCTCTTGTTCGCCTCGGCCGTCTTCTGCTGGAGACGCTCCCGGATGGACGCGGCGGTGATCGGAGGAGGAGGGTCCGAGTCGTCGAGGAGGGTACCGAGCTGCTTCTGGACCTCGTACTCGTAGCGCTCCGTCAGTTCGTCCCGAGCCGACTGGAGATCCTTCACCTCGGCGTAGAGCAGCTTGTTCTCGTCGAAGAATTTCCGGCTCTCGTGGACGCCACGATCGACGAGCGCCACCTCGTCCCGTCCGAACGCTTCGAGGCGTGGGGTGAGGGTGTCGACGAACTTTTCGAGGGCCGCGCGGTTCTTGCCGTCAGCGATCTCTGCCGTGATCGCCAGCGTGGTGATGCCCGGGAGCCGCTGCGAGACGCGGCGCATCTCGATCACGCTGTCCTTGTTGTCCGGGAGCAGCTCCGAGAAATCCGGCTTGAAGCCCAGCTGCGTCGCGAGGAGGCCGGTCGGCAGCATCGACAGCACGGCAATCAGCAGGAACAGCCAGGGGCGGCTCGCCTGCGCGGCGCCCAGCCTTTGCAGGATGCGAGGAGACTTTTTCTCTTCCATGGAGACACAGGCGCGCGGGCGGAGCCGGAGAGGTGTGGCGAGGTGCCCTGGTTCCCCGTGGAAACCAGGGCTCCAGCAAGCCAGGCGCGATCGGAGCACGAGCTTAGTTCGCAGCGACGAGAGGTCGCAACCCGCGAGGGCAAAGCAGCACGAGGGAGGCGCCACCGCGTTTTCGCGGCCTCGTCTGCTGCCTGTGCCGTCAATTCACACCGCGCGAGGTCGCGCCAGCGCCATTCCCTCCACGCGGTCTCCGTGTCACATAGGAGGCGTAACGGCGCCCTCGATGTCCATCCAGCTGCGCGACGTCATCAAGTCTCCGGACGTGGAGGATCCCGTGAACCTCCACGTTCATCGCCCGCTCCAGCTCCTCCTGGCGAGGCCACTGGTGCGCACGCCGATCACGCCGAATCAGGTCACGCTGCTCTCGCTGCTCGCGGGCCTCGGCTCCGCGGCGTGCATCGTGATCGGCACACCCGTGTCGCTGCTCTGTGGCGCGCTCCTCCTGTTCTCGTCGGCCATCCTCGATGGCGTCGACGGCATGATCGCGCGCCTGAAGAAGACGTCCTCCGAGGCAGGCCACGCCATCGACGGCGCCTCGGATTACGCGGTGAACGTCGCCACGACCCTCGCCGCGGTCTACTACCTGGCCGAGCACAGGATGCCGCTCGCGATGGCGGCAGCGCTCGGGCTGCTCGCGCACGTCGCGTGGGCGCACCACCTCATGCTCTACGACTTTCATTGCGCGATGTACCTGCGCTTTCTCACGGGTGGGCGACACAGCGGTGGAGACCGCGCTCGCGCCGCCGAGACCCTGGCGCGCTTGCGGGAGCGCCGAGCTCCGCTCTTCCAGCGGGCGGTGATGACGGTCTTCGTCTGGCAGCTCGGGAACCGTGAGACGCTGATCCGGCGCGTGAACCCGCGCGCCGCGCGCCTCGCCGAGATTCCCGTCACGGGCCCGGTCGCCGATGCCTACGTCGCCGCCCACCGCGCTCCCATGCGCCTCTGGGCCCTCCTCGGCAACGCGCCCCACATGGACCTCATGGCCCTGGCCACTGCGCTGGGCCGCTTCGAAATCTACTTTGTGCTGCGGATCGTGCTCTTCACCGCGCTGGGCGTGGGCGCCGCGCTCTGGGAGCGGCGGGTCACCCGCAGCGACGTCGACCCGGAAGGAGCCCCGGCGTGATCCCCTGGCGTCGCCACCACGAGCACCGGCACCGGCACGAGAAGAACGCGCGGGCCATGATCGCCGGCTCCGTGGGGCTCCCGATCGGTGCGGACGACACCTCCGAGCCCGCGTCGGGGTCCGGGCCGGGAGGTGGCCGCGTCTCGGGGTGGACCCGCGCGCTCACCCGCTTCGGGGTGCTCGGCGTCCTGCTCCTCACCACGCTGCTGTACCTGCCGTCGCTGCGTGGCGGCTTCATGGCGGACGACTGGTTCCACCTCGTCGCGCTCGATCAGCTCAAGGAGATCTTCACCGATCGGTTCAACCTGTTCACGCTCGTGAACAGTGCCGACCAGGTCGTTGCCTTCAAGCATTTCGGCCTGATGCCGTGGTGGACGAGCGAGGAGATGCGGATCGCCTTCTTCCGCCCCATCCCCTCGATCCTGTACTGGGCCGAGCACCAGATCTTCGGAGGCAACGCGGCGATCGCGCACCTCGTCGGGATCGGGTGGTACGCCTTCTCCGTTTACCTGGTCTCCCGTGTCCTCGCGCGCTTCCTGAAGCCGGGCTCAGCGGTCCACGTCCTCGCCGTCCTCATCTTCGCGCTCGACGACGCCCACGCGCTGAACATCGCCTGGATCGCCAACCGCAACGAGACCATCGGCGGCTCGCTGGTGCTCCTCTCGCTCCTGTCGTGGCTGCGCTACCGCGAGGGGCGGGGCCGCCACCACCTGCCGCTCGTCGTCCTGTCATACGTGGGCGCGCTGCTCTCCAAGGAGTCGGCCCTGATCCTCCCGGTCTTCGTGGTGGCCCAGGCCGTGGTGTTCCCGGAGCGCGAGGGCCAGCCGCTGTGGAACCGCCTGCGCCCTCACCTGTGGCCCTTCGCGACGCTCGCGGCGGTGACCCTCGCCTTCCTCGCGCTCTACTTCGGCTTCGGGCACGGCGCGAACTCCGTCTATTACATCAACCCGCTCCACAACCCGGGCCTGTGGGCCACGCAGTTCTTCCGCTCCGGGTTCTACCACGCGGTGATCCTCGCGACCGGCGTGCCCTTGCACGTGCTCTCCAGCACGCCGGTCCACGACTACCCGCTGGCCGCAGCGGCGCTCGGTGCGGTGACGCTCGCCTTCTGGCTGCTCGCCTTCCGGTGGCTCCGGAACGACCAGCCGCTGCGCTTCTTCCTGATCACGATGATCGCGGGGCAAGCCATCGTGACCACGAGCTTCCCGGATCCTCGCAACCTGTTCCTCCCCTCGATCGGCTTCGCCTACATGGCCGCACGCGTGATGGAGGAGGCCCTCCGTCGAATCCACGGCGCGATCCCCGTCTCCACGCGCGAGGCCCGGGGAGCGCGCTGGTCGCTCGCGATCATGGCGGGCTTGCACCTCGTGCTCGCGCCCGTGCTCTGCCAGGCCTGCGTCTTCATCGTGAACAGCTTCGAGGGGCGCTACCGGACCTTGAAGGAGTCTCTTCAGGCGGAGGTCGACTACACGCGCCTGCCGGAGAGCGGTCTCGAGGTGTTCTTCCTCAACTGGCACCAGCGGGAGATGACCGCCGTCTACGGCCTGTACCTCCGCCGGGAGCTGCCCACGGGCGTGGACGACTACACCCGCTGGACCGAGAACGACCAGCTCTCCTACGTCGAGACCCTGTACCAGGGCCTCGGCGCCGAGCGCATCCACTACTACTCCCTGTCGTTCGTTCACGGCGACGTGGACGCGACCGTGGTGAGCGACCGAGAGATCGAGCTCCAGCCCAGGGAAGGGCACTTCTTCCCGACGCTCTTCGAGCAGCTCTACACGACCGGTGACCCGTTCGAGGTCGGCCAGACCTTCGATACGGGGCGCTTCAAGGCGACCGTCCTGGAGGTCGACGAGGACAACCACGTGCACCGGGTCCGGTTCACTTTCCCGGAGCCCCTCACCTCCCCTCGCTACCGCTTCCTGGTCTACGACGGCACGCGTTTCGTGCAGGCGCAGCTCACTCCCTCTGCCCAGGCTTCGCGCTGAAGACCCGAGGTACCGAAGAGCTTGCCCACGCGTGGGGACAGCCTCTCTGGAGCGCCGTCACACGGGAGGACAGCCCGCTTGTACCGCCCTCACACGCTCATGCACACGGCCGGGACTTCGCCCGCTTCTCGACGCAACGACGTCAGGCCCGAAGCGGCGAGACATGCCCGATTTTCCGAGTGGATCGCGGGGTGAAGGGGCCCCGACGAGCTTTGCTCGGCGGGGCGGCTGGGTCGCGTGCCCCTGCCGTGTGAATCAAGGTGCCGACAGGTCCTGAGCGCTCTGGAACCCGTCTTCCTGGTAGGGCTGCTTCGCGCGGGCCCATGCAGGAGCCGGGACCACGAGCGAGTCCCGCTCGGCGCCCGGCTGCGACGACGGCTCGGCCCCGAGGGCGTCGCCGAAGACCTGGAGCATCGCCTCGGCGCGCTGCAATGCGGCCGGCGTGTCCACGTCGATCCACTGCGCGTCGCCGACGTCGCAGGCGTGGAACAGACCGCGGGCCGACAGCGCCCGGACGCCCTCCGACAGCGAGCAGTCGCCGTTCATGGCGTAGATCCGCTCGAGCTCCGCGCACAGCTCCGGCCCGATGCGGAAGACGCCCGTGTCGATCGCGTTGTAGCTCGGCAGCTCTTTCCCGATGTCACCGATCTGCCCGGCCTCGACCTGCACCTTGGTCGCATCGTCGAGATCGAAGCAGCGCTCGATGTCGTGATCGACGCCCAGCGCCGAGGCGCCCAGCGGCAGATCCATCGAGCGCAGGCAGCGCACGATCTCCGGGGAGTAGAGATGATCGGCCATCGTCAGCAGCGTCCCCTCGACCACATGCGCGCTCGCCGCGAGCAGGGAGACGCCGTTCCGGAGCAGGAAGCGATCGTTCTGCACGAAGGTGAACGCGAGCCGCAGCGATGGCTCTTCCAGCAGCGCGCGCTTGATCAGCTCGCCCTGGTGCCCCACGACGATGACCGCCTCCCGGATCCCCTCGTCCTGCAGCGTGCGCAGGATTCGAACCAGCAGCGGCACGCCAGCTACTGACTTGAGGGGCTTCGGCAACACCTCTCCGCTGACGAGACGCGATCCAGTGCCAGCCGCGAGCACGATGGCCCGCTCGAGCGAGTAGCGATTCAACATAAGCGCGTGTCCCTGACGGCTCTCTACGAAGGCCTCACTGCGGACTATCACGCGCTTCGACGGCGCAACAAATCCTTTCCGTCGGCTGGCAACGTGCTCCGTCGCAGCTGCCACCCACGCTACCCAGTGTGGTGAAGTCGCCACATGTCACGACTGTGGTGAAGTCACCACATGTCGTGGTGGGCGGTGGATGATGACCGCAGGAGCGCGCCAGACGCGCGACCTCCAGCGTGCGCAGCGCGAGCGGACGCATGTCCACAGCAGTCCTCCGCGCATGAAAATCGCTGGCGCGCGCTGTGATTCCATGCTGAGCACGTGGTCGCAATGCGCGAGAGATTCCGTGCGTCGCCGGTCCCCCGGCCGGAGAACTCGAGCGCGAAGGAACACACGTGAAGCAGCCGAAGCAGATCAAGAAAGCTGAAGGGAAGCTGGGCATCCTCCTGCCCGGGCTCGGAGCCGTCGCGACCACCACGATCGCCGGTGCTTTGCTCGCTCGGAAGGGGCTCGCCGAACCGATCGGATCACTCACCCAGATGGGCACGATCCGACTCGGAAAGCGCACCGACAACAAGGCCCCCAAGATCAAGGACTTCCTGCCCCTCGCCTCCCTCGACCAGGTCGCCTTCGGCGGCTGGGACATCTTCCCGGACGACGCCTACGAGTCCGCGAAGCACGCCGAGGTGCTCGAGCTCCGCCACATCGATGCGGTCCGTGACGAACTCTCGGCCATCCGCCCCATGCGCGGCGTCTTCTATCCCGAGTACGTGAAGCGTCTCAACGGCACCCACGTGAAGACCGGCGCCACCAAGGCCGACATGGTCGAGCAGGTGCGCGAAGACATCCGCAACTTCATCAAGGAGAACGGCTGCGACCGCGCCGTCGCGGTCTGGTGCGGCTCGACCGAGGTCTACATCGAGCCCACCACCGTGCACCAGTCGGTGGCCGCGTTCGAGGAGGGCCTCGCGAAGAGCGACCCTGCCATCTCCAACTCCCAGATCTACGCCTGGGCGTGCATCAAGGAGGGCGTCCCCTTCGCCAACGGCGCGCCCAACCTCACCGTCGACTTCCCGGCCGCCTGGGATCTCGCCCGCGAACACGGCGTCCCTCTGGCAGGCAAGGACTTCAAGACGGGCCAGACGCTGATGAAGACCGTCATCGCCCCCGGGCTCAAGGCCCGCATGCTCGGCATCGCCGGCTGGTTCTCCACCAACATCCTCGGCAACCGGGACGGCGAGGTGCTCGACGACCCCGACTCGTTCAAGTCCAAGGAGGTCTCCAAGCTGGGCGTGCTCGAGTACATCCTCCAGCCGCACGTCTACAAGGAGCTGTACGGCAAGCTGTTCCACAAGGTGCGCATCGAGTACTACCCGCCGCGCGGCGACGCCAAGGAGGGCTGGGACAACATCGATCTCGTCGGCTGGCTCGGCTATCCGATGCAGATCAAGATCAACTTCCTCTGCCGCGACTCCATCCTCGCCGCCCCGATCGTGCTCGATCTCGCGCTGCTCATGGATCTCGCCCAGCGCGCCGGCTTCAGCGGCACCCAGGAGTGGCTGAGCTTCTACTGGAAGAGCCCGATGACCGCGCCCGACCTGTACCCGGAGCACGATCTGTTCATCCAGTCGATGAAGCTCAAGAACACCATGCGCTGGATGATGGGCGAAGACCTCATCACCCACCTGGGCAACGAGTACTACGACTGATCACGCTGCCCGCTGCGCCGCACAGCACGACGCGCCGGGCGGATCCCGTCGATCCGCGCGGCGCGCTCAGCCCCGAGGCGGCGCGTAGAAGTCCACGATCCGGATCGGATCGGTGAGCTTCATCCGCACCTGCCGCCGCTCCCCGCGCACGTCCCCGCCGATCTGAAAGCTCGTGGGCGGATCCATCTCGATGGTCACGTCGTCGACGAAGTAATCGAAAATGATCTCGGGATCGTCGTACTCGCCGCGCCAGATCCCCGAGAAGTGCCGGACGAACGTGAAGGGGTGAACGGTCGAGATGCGGAGCTGCATCCGGTCCGGTCGGTCCTCGGCATAGGGGAACATCCGGAAGCCGAAGCCATAATAAGGAATCGTCGATAGCGCGACGATCCGCGCCGGCCCCTCGTAGATCACCCCCCCGCGCGGGATGGGCGTGCCCAGGATCGACCCCTTCTCCCCGACGCGATAGGCGTCGCTCCCTTCGTTGATCACCCGGCAGTGAGGCGTCCGGCGCACGATGAATGCTGGAATGGTGCGCGTGACCGCGGCGACGGTATAGGCGATCGGGCCGGGCGCCCAGCGACGCAGCGGACCGCGCGCGAGCGACGCCTTCACCTCGTTGTAATCGCGCAGCATCACCGCATCGATACCGAAGCCACAGAACGGCGACAGCACCCCTTCGGCCTCCACGAGCCGCAGATCACGGCTCCCCGCCTCCGCACGCAGACGCTGCAGATCGACCGCGAGCCCTCGCCCCGCAGGCGCGTTCGACGCCCCGAGCACCCAGGCCAGCGAGTTCCCCGTCCCCAGCCTCAGCAGACCGAACCGTGGCAGCGGCGCACCACGACGCCGCGCCTCGTTCACCACCGAGGTGACCACCACCGTGAACGTCCCGTCACCGCCCCCCGTCAGGATCGTGCCGTAGCCCCGGTCCACCAGGGTCCGGGCAATGCGCTCGCTGTCCTCCACCCGCCTGGACACGAACAGATCGCCGCTATCGAGGATCTGATCGAGCGTCTCGATGACCTCGTCGGTCACGCTCTTCGCATTGCCGTTCACCACCACGGCGATCCGGTCGCGCGTCGTGCCCACGGACAGCCCGGAAGCCCCCGCACGCCCTGAAGAAGCCGAGCTCGGCCCGACCGACGCCGGCGCAGCCGACGCCGCCACCTGACGCGACGCATCACCATTCGGCGCCTCGGAGGCAATCGGCTCCTGAGGCTCGGATACCGCGGGATCTCGGTGCATCGGGCACATCTATCACGGACCCCACGGACCACGGACCCGCCATGGCCAAAGCGCGTCGTATGCGTATCGCACGGCGCAGGCCCCCTGCCTGCGAAGCAGAAATCTTGCGCCGAGGGCGAGGCCGTGCGTTTGGATTTCGAAGCCACTTCGGGTCATGCTTGGCGTGAGAAAATGGTCACGGAGTTCTCAATGGAGTGGACGGACGTGACGAGATTTTGGTAAGGCCAGCGCCGGGCACGATTTTTCGGGGCTTGACAGCCGCGCGGGGATTCACTCGCTGGACACAGCTTGAGCTTGCGCTTTCGGGCTCGCGCTAGGGTGCGGGCCCGGGGGCTACGGGGACGCAGCACATGGCGAAAACGACGAAGAGCAGCTCCGAGAAGGGGACCGCGAAAAAGGCGGGCAAGGGGAGTGCGGAATCCCAGGGCAAGAACGCCGATGGGGCCGCCAAGGACGACAGCAAGGGCTCGTCGAAGCGCAAGCTGGGGCTGCGGGGGGCTGCACCGTGGGCAGCGCGTCACGCGGCCAAGCATGCGGCCGAGGCGCGGGCTCGTGCGGCTGAGCCGGCTCCCCCAGGCAGCGCGCGGGCGACCATTCGCGTGCCGGCCGGCGCCGAGGAGATCAAGGCCAAGGTCGCCGAGCTGCACAACCAGCTCCAGAAAATCCGCACCCTGCGGAAGAAGCTGGACAAGGGCTTCTTCGACATCGGCCTCGTCCTGCTGGACATCCAGCAGCAGGACCTCTTCCAGGCGAAGGGGTACGGCTCCTTCGAGGCGTTCCTCGAGCGGGAGATCGACCTGGGCAAGCAGAACTCGCTCATGCTGATCAAGGTCGTGCAGATCTTCCAGCGCGAAGCGGCGCTCGATTTCGGCATGGACAAGGTGCTCGTCGCCCTGACGGCCCTGGAGGGCGATGTCGTCCCGCAGCCAGCCCCCTCGGCGCCTGGCTCCCGGCCGCCCCTCCCCCTCAAGCCGCCGATGCGCGTCGTCGGCTGACGTCTCACCTCCTCGACTCCTTCTGCCCAGCTCTCGTGATCCCCTCGGCCTCCCGGCCGAGGAGGGCCGTCCTCCCACTGATCAGCTCATCCCCTGCTGAGGCCGCTTCTACCGCAGGGTAGCGACCATCGGGAGCGTGGGGGCCTGCGGCCCCTGCTTCAAATTCCGTCGCCGTGGGTGCGCGGGGGGCGGGAGGGGCTGGGGCGAGGCAAGGGAGTGCTCACGTAGCGGGGGAACAGCACGCGAACGCAGGTCCCGGTCGGGGAGGCTTCGACGGACACACGTCCACCGTGCTGGTCCACGATCTTCTGCACGATGGCCAGCCCCAGGCCGGTCCCCCCGGGCTTCGTCGTGAAGAACGGATCGAAGATCTCGGGCAGCACCCCTGCCGCGATCCCCGTCCCCGTATCGCCGATCGACAACCATACATCCTGGGCATCTCCGCCCGTCGCGGCCCGGATCCCGCCGCCTTCGGGCATCGCGTCCAGCGCGTTCATCACCAGGTTCAGGACCACCTGCTTCAGCTTCTCCACGTCGCCCAGCGACCAGCAGTCCCCATCGAGCGCCCGCGTCACCTCCACCCCCACCCGCGCGAACGCCT
The DNA here is from genome assembly GCF_001189295.1 of Chondromyces crocatus. NCBI lineage: Bacteria > Pseudomonadati > Myxococcota > Polyangiales > Polyangiaceae > Chondromyces > Chondromyces crocatus. The sequence continues at coordinate 4,589,059 of NZ_CP012159.1, read as the reverse complement.
CGGCTTCCAGCTCCATCACCTCGGCCACCACCCGCGACAGATCCACGGGCTCACGCAGCGGCGCCCTCGGCCGCGCGAGCTCCAGGAATTCGCTCAGCAGACGCCCCAGCCGTGCGATCTCCGACTCCACGATCTCGACCCGTCGCTTCATGGGCCCGCGCGCCCCCTCGTCGGCCATCCGATCGATGGAACGGGACAGCAGGTGCAGCTCCAGCACCGCCGCGTTCAGCGGATTCCTGATCTCGTGGGCGAGCCCCAGCGCCAGGGGTGCCATGGCGTTCAGCGCTTCCATGTCCGCCGCGCGCCGCTCCTGCGCGCGCCGCTCCGTCACATCCAGACCGATCCCGTAGATCAGCTCCGCCTTCTTTCCGGGTGCCCCCCGCACCCCTGACAGATGCCACCGCACCCGCCGGATGGCCCCCGCGGCGTCGCGCAACCCCACCTCCACCTCGGGGGCCACTGCGTTCTCCAGCGCCTTCTGGAAAGCATGCCCGAACCGCCGCCGATCCGACTCCTCGCTCAGTGACTCCGTGAACACCGCGCCGAGCACCAGCATCGCCGATGGCCCGGCCAGTGCGGAGAGGCTCGGGTTCATCAGCGTGATCCGCCCCTCTGCGTTCAGCCCCAGGATCAGCACCCCTGCGGCCTCGATCAGCGCCCGGTAGCGACGCTCCAGCGCCTCGCGCTCCCGCTTCAGCGTCACCTTCGCGATCGCCTGAGCGAGCGTCGAGATCAGCTCCTCCGGGCGAAACGACTTCAGCACGAAGGCGAAGGCCCCCTCACGGAGCGCCCCGATCGCCATGTCCACCGTCGCGAACCCCGTCACCAGCACCACCTCACCCTGAGGAGATGCCTCCAGCAGCGGCCGGATGAGCTCGACGCCGTTGCCGTCGGGCAGCTTGATGTCCACCACCGCGACCTCGAACCCCTCGCGCCGGGCCAACGCGAGCCCTTTTTTCCCGTTGCACGCGAGCACCACCTCCACATCGAGCTCGGGAGCCCCTTCCAGGATGTCGCGCAGATTCGCCGCCAGGGTCGTGTTGTCGTCGATGATCAGAATGCGGGCAGGCACCACTCCTCCAGACGCCGGGACAGCTTTCATGATAAGAGCGCGCCGATGCGGTTTGTCGACCAGTGCCGGCTCAAAGTCGTTGCCGGAGACGGCGGGAACGGCGCGGCCGCGTTCCGCCGAGAGAAGTTCGTCCCCTTCGGAGGCCCCTCGGGCGGAGACGGCGGACGCGGCGGGAACGTGATCTTCGTCGGGGACGAGGGACTGTCCACCCTGCTCGATTTCACGTACATGCGCACGATCGAAGCGAAGCGCGGCGAGCACGGCCAGGGCAGCGACTGCTACGGCAGAGCCGGGGCCGATCGCACCGTTCGCATCCCGCTCGGCACCCAGATACGCGACGCCGAGACGAGTGAACTCATCGCCGACATCACCAAGCACGGGCAAGAACTGATCGTCGCGCACGGAGGCAGAGGTGGCCGGGGTAACATCCACTTCGCCACGTCCTTCGACCGGGCACCACGCCGCGCGGAAAAAGGCGAACCGGGTGAAAAGCGTGAGCTCCAGCTCGAGCTGAAGATCCTTGCGGACATCGGCCTGCTCGGCTTCCCGAACGTTGGCAAGAGCACGTTCGTCTCCTCGGTCTCCGCTGCGCGCCCCAAGATCGCCGACTACCCCTTCACCACGTTGAACCCCATCCTCGGCATGGTGGAGGTCGGCGGCGGCCCTCGCGCCGGGGGCACCAACTTCGTCATCGCCGACATCCCCGGGCTCATCCCTGGCGCGAGCGAGGGCGTCGGCCTCGGCATCCAGTTTCTCAAGCACGTCGAGCGCTCCAGGGCCCTTCTCCACCTCATCACCCTCGACCCTGGCGAGGACCGAGAACCCTTCGCCGACTACCGCGCGCTCCGCAAAGAGCTGAAACGCTTCAGCCCCGAGCTCGCAGAGCGCCCCGAGATCGTCGCCCTCTCCAAGGCGGACCTCCCGGACGTGAGGGAAGCGTACCCTGCCCTCGAGCGCCGCTTCGCCAAAGCAGGCGTCAAGCTTCGCCTCGTCAGCGCCGCGACCCACGAAGGCATCCCGGAGCTGGTCGCCGAGCTGGCCAAGCTCAACGCCAAGAGCCCCCGGGCGGTCCCCCGAGCGCAGCCCGAACCGTCGCTCGCGTCCTCGGACGAAGGGGGCGCCTCCGCGACCGAGGTGGCATCGCCTGCTGCCAGAGCGGCCTCATCGACCGCGGCCCCTCCGCGTGCGAAGGCCAAGGCGGCCTCGACCCCGGCAAAAGCCTCGGCATCACGCTCGACGACCAAGACCGCGAAGCGACCGGCTGCCAAGACCAAGGCGCGGCCGGCGACCAAGGCGCGGCCGGCGACCAAGGCGCGGCCGGCGACCAAGGCTGCCTCCAAGACCGCTTCGCGCTCCGCAGCCAAGGCCACGACCAAGACGGCCTCTCGCTCGACGGCCAAGGCCACGAAGCGACCGGCTGCCAAGACCAGCTCGCGCTCCACGACCAAGGCCACGAAGCGACCGGCTGCCAAGACCAGCTCGCGCTCCACGACCAAGGCCACGAAGCGACCGGCTGCCAAGGCCACGAAGCGACCGGCTGCCAAGGCCAGCTCGCGCTCCACAACCAAGGCCACGAAGCGCTAGACGACTCAATACGTGCCGCGCGCAGCCTCCAGGGCCAAGCAAGCCTCGAAACCCTCCCGGTAGCTCGGATACTGCAGCGACAACCCCAGCGCCGACTTGATCCGGGCGTTCTGCACCGCCCGATCGTGGCGCAGCGTCTCGTGGACGGCCCCCGCCTCCACCTCCACGGGGAGCGGCAACCCCAGCCGCTGGCACAGCCACCGCACCACGTCCACCTGAGGCACTGGCGCGTCGTCGCCGACCACGAACACGTCACCGCGCAGCCCCTGCTCCAGCGACGCCAGCGCCAACCTCGCCAGATCCTCCACGTGGATCCGCGACACCACCTTGTGCCCTCCCTCCACCAGCCGGTGCTCTCCCCGCATCAGCCGCCGGTGCAATCCCCGACCGGGCCCGTAGATGCCGGCGGCCCGCAGGATCACCGCCCCACGTCGCTGGTAGTGCGCCTCTGCGTCGAGCCGAGCCGCCGCACGCGCATCCCCACGATCCACCGGCACCAGCTCGTCCACCTTGCCGGTCGCCCCCCCGTACACCGCGGTCGATGACACGTACACCACCGCACGCGCCCCTTCGAGCGCCGCAGCGACGGCCGCATCGGCGGCAGGATCCGGAGGAAAGGCCACCAGCACCTCGGCGCCTTCGGGCACGAGCTTCGCCGCCGCCTCCACGCCCAGCGCCGGAATCACGTGCGCCTCGATCCCCGCCCGCGCCAGCGCGGCGGCCCGCGCTTCGTCCCGCGTCGTCGCGATCACCCGCCCTCCCTCGGCCCTGCGCATCGCCGCGGCAGCCGTGCCCGTGAAGCCACAACCAAAGACCACCAGCGGAGCGGAGACATGGCGCATGAGGAAACGGGCCCCTCCAGGATCACGGACGCCCCCTCCTCAACATAGAGAGCGCGTGCCCTCTGGAAAACCCGCCATGATGACTTTTCTTCGGCCCGCGCGCAACACGGCGCATAATCCCTCACGAAGGCATGTCCACCCCGCTCGCGCCCGACATGATCATCGGCAGCAAGTACCGACTGATCAAACCCCTCGGCAGCGGCGCAATGGGCACCGTGTGGGCGGCGGAGAACGGCAGCACGGGCCGCCAGGTCGCGCTCAAGCTCCTCAGCAACACCGAGGAGCACCTCCAGAAGCGGCTCCTCCGCGAGGCCAGAGCCTGCGGCCAGCTCCATCACCCGAACATCGTCGAGCTCTTCGACGTCGAGAGCACCGATGCCGGCGACCCCTTCCTGGTCATGGAGCTGCTCGAGGGCCAGACCCTCGCCCAGCGCTTGAAGGGAAAGCGCTGCATCGATCCCCCGCTCGCCGCCCGCTTCGCCCGCGACATCGCCCGCGGCCTCGCCGCCGCGCACGCGAAGCAGATCATCCACCGCGACCTCAAGCCCGCCAACATCTTCCTCCAGCGCGGCGAGACCGACGTCCACCTGAAGATCCTCGACTTCGGCGTCAGCAAGAACCTCGCGGTCTCGGACGGCCTCCACACCGTCGCCGGCGCCGCCATCGGCTCCCTGGCCTACATGAGCCCCGAGCAAGCGCGTGCCGCCTCCGACCTCGACCCGCGCAGCGATCTCTGGTCCGTCGGCATCCTCCTCGTCGAGATGCTCACCGGCGAGCGCCCCATCCGCGGCACCGCCCCTCAGCTCGTCCTCCAGCTCGTGAACGGCAGGATCCCCCCTGCCGCCGAGGTCGCACCCAACGTCGGTCCCGAGTTCCATGCCGTCATCGACCGCTGCCTCCAGCGACAGCGCGACGCGCGCATCAGCTCCGCCACCGAGCTCGCAGCCCTCCTCGAGCCACTCGCGCAGCCAGCCTCCCCCGCAGCCATCTCGGGTCAGCCCCCCTGGCCCACCGCCCCCAGGAACGCCGCGCCGCCGGCCTCGCCCGCAGCCATCTCGGGTCAGCCCCCCTGGCCCACCGCCCCCAGGAGCGCCGCGCCGCCAGCCTCGCCCATGGCCTGGCCTGCGCCCTCGCAAGCGCCTCAGGACGACGACTCGATCGAGCCGGAGACCCTTCACGACGCGCTGGAGGAGGACGACGTCACCACCTCCGACGACCTCCTCCACGAAGCGGCCACCATCCAGATCCAGCGCCGCCCCTCGGCGCCCCCAGCGCATCACTTCCCCGAAGGCCTGGGCGGCACCATCCGCATGGCCAGACCCTCTGCGCGCCCCCAGGCGCAGGCCCCGGAGGGCGCCCCCCGCGGCTTCCCCCCGGGCAGCGCCAGTCACCCTGCCAGCGAGAGCCTCCCTGCGGGTCCTGGCGGCACCGAGCTGATGCTCCCCCTGCCCACCGCCCGCCCTCGCCTCGACGCGCCTCCCGTCCCGGGCCCACCGCATCTCGGCCCCTCACCCGCCTCGTGGTCCCCCCCCGCCTTCGGCGGCGCAGGGGGCGTGAACAAGATCCACCCGAGCGCCCCCGTCTCCTTCCCCTCCGACTACCTCCAGACGGGAGAGGTCGCCCCACCGACCTCTGGCCCTCACCCGAGCCTCTCGTTCCTCCTCCTGCTCGGCGTCCTCTCGGCATCGCTCACCGTCGGCCTCGCGATCCTCGCGTACTTCCTGGTGCGGTAAGGTGCCGCCATGGCACTCCCGCCCGGCCCGCGCACCCCTGCCCTCGTCACCACCTACCACTGGATACGCCGCCCCCAGCCGTTCCTCACCGAGTGCCGCGACACCTTCGGCCCGGCCTTCACCATCCGCCTGCCGAACCTCCCGCCGGTCGCCATCTTCGCCAACCCCGACGACGTGAAGGACATCTTCACCGGCGACAGCGACACCATGCTCGCTGGCCGCTTCAACCTCTCCTTGCGCGCCTTCCTCGGCGACCACTCCGTGCTCATGCTCGACGGCCGCGAGCACCTCCGCCAGCGCCGCCTCCTCCTGCCGCCCTTCCACGGCGAGCGCATGACCGCGTACGGCCGGATCATGATCGACGCCGCGCACGACGCCATCGATCGCTTCCCCTTCCGCTCCCCCTTCGCCGTGCACGGCTACATGCAGGAGATCACCCTGCACGTCATCCTCCGCGCCGTCTTCGGCCTCGAAGAAGGCCCCCGCCTCGACGCCCTCGCCGAGGCCGTGACCAACCTCCTCGAGATCGCCGTGTGGCCTCCGCTCCTCCTCCCCGCCATGCAGCGTGACCTCGGCCCCTGGAGCCCCTGGGGACGCTTCCTTCACTACAAGCGCCAGACCCACGGCATGCTCCTCGACCAGATCCGCAGACGACGCGCCGAGCAGGCCACCCGCCCCGAAGGCCTGGAGGGCGACGACGTCCTCACCCTGCTGCTGCAAGCGCGCGACGAAGAGGGCCAGCCCCTCACCGACGAAGAGCTCCGCGACGAACTCATGACCCTCCTCGTCGCGGGCCACGAGACCACCGCCACCGGCCTCGCCTGGGCCCTCCACTGGATCCTCACCACCCCTGGCATCGAAGCCCGCCTCCGGCGCGAGCTCGCCGACGGCCACTTCACCCCCGAGCGCATCGCCCGCCTGGAGCTGCTCGACGCCGTCGTCCGCGAGACGCTGCGCCTCCAGCCCGTCCTTCCCTTCGTCGGCCGCATCCTCGACAAGCCCGTGCGCGTGGGCGGCTGGGATCTTCCGGCGGGCGTCGGCGCCGTCTGCTCCATCTACCTCGCGCACAAGCGCCCCGAGGTCTACACCGAGCCGGATCGCTTCAACCCCGACCGCTTCCTCGGCACGAAGTTCTCGCCCTACGAGTTCTTCCCCTTCGGTGGAGGCATCCGCCGCTGCATCGGCATGGCGTTCGCGCTCCACGAGATGAAGATGGTGCTCGCCACCGTCCTCGCACGCACGATCCTGCGCCCCGCCCACGACCGCGCCATTCGCGCCGTGCGCCGGAACATCACCCTCACCCCCTCGGACGGCTGCAGCGTCGTACTCAAGCGCCGCGCGCCCCGCTCCACCGCGGCCCACGCCGCCTGAACGACGACGGGAGGCCGCCTCTTCCGAGGTGGCCTCCCGCAGAGGGCTCCCGAGCCCCACGCCCTCATCGGCAGGTGCCTCCAGCGGTCGCTGGGGCCCTGAGGGGATGGCCGGTCAGCTCGGCTTGCTGGTCGTCGCCGACTCGTTCGTCGTGTTCGCCGTGGAGGTCGAACTCGTCTTCGTCTCGTCGCCTCCAGGAGGCAGCTCGGACGCTCCCTTCTCGGGATCGCTGATGCCCTTCTTGAAGTTCTTGATGCCCTCGCCCAGACCCTTGCCGATGTCGGCGATCCGCCGGCCACCGAAGAGCAGCAGCGCGATGGCGACAATGATGAGGATCTCCGTCGGCCCGATTCGACCCATGATGTGGGGAAAGTATCACCTACCGCCCCGCACGGCAACGCGACCGCCATCGCCCCGAGCGAATGCGACCGATCACCCTGCACGCTACAGCGTCACCGTTGCGCGCCGCCGCTCGTCATGGGAAACGCAAGCCCGTCGTGAGCACGAAACCCCTCGTTTTCTTCGATTACCGTGGCGTCGTTCAGCTCCGCATCGCCACGCCTGAGGATCTCGACCGCATCCATGATCTCCCTCCGGCACGCTGGGCCGCCACCAGCGTCCCCGTGGATCAGCTCTTCTGCGATCCCGCGCTGCTGACCTACCTCGATCGCGATCAAGACGGCCGCATCCGCGTCCAGGACCTGCTCGACGCGCACGACTGGCTGCGCGCCCGCTTGAAGCACCAGGACCGCATCAGCGAGCGCACCGATACCGTCCACCTCGACGATCTCGACCCCTCCGACGCGGACGCGGAGCACATGCTCCAGCTCGTGCGCCGCTACATCAAGAACGGCGACGACGACGCGAGCACCTCCGAAGACGAAGACGACGACGCAACCACCGACGACGACGCGCGCCCAGGCCAGACCATCACCCTCGCCGAGATCCGCGCCTTCCGCGAGAGCTACAAGAAGAAGTTCCCCAACGGCGACGGCTCCGTCGCCCCCTCCCAGCTCGACGATCCCGAGCTCGCCGAGCTGGCCACCCTGATCGTGAAGGCCACCGGCGGCGTCCCCGACTCGTGCGGCGAGGCGGGCGCCGACGAGGCCACCCTCGACACCTTCCTCCAGCGCGCCCGCGCGCTCCTCGACTGGGCCGACGAAGCGCGCGTCGATCCTGCCAGCACCTCGACCGCGATCATGCCGTTCGGCGACGACACACCGCGCCTCTTCGAGATCGTCGACGCCCTCGCCACCAAGCTCGATCAGTTCTTCGCGCAGTGCGACCTGCTCACCCAGGGCAGCGCTGCCGAGCACCACCTCGCCGTGACCCGCAGGGCGCTCGCCTCCGTCGACGCCCGCGATCCCGCGGCCATCCGCACCTGGCTGTCCGGCGCCGCCCTCGCCCAGCCCAACCGCGAAGGCGTGCTCGACCTCGACGCCACGATCAACCCCATGTTCGCCGACCTCGCGCGCCGCCTCGCCACCGAGGTCCTCCCCCGCGCCCTCGGCCTCGCCGACCCGGCACATCGCCTCGACCGCGCCGAATGGGAACGCGTCCGCGCCCAGCTCGAACCGTACCGCGCCTGGCGCGCCCGCAAGCCCGAAGACCTGCCTGGCGTCCCCGACCTCGCCGCCCTCCGCACCCTCCTCGACGGCGCGGCCCCTGGCAACCTCCGCGAGCACATCCTCGAAGATCGCAAGGCCTCCGTCGAGCTGCTCGCCCTCTCCGACCTGGAGAAGCTCGCCTTGCTCCAGCGCTGGATCCTGGAGCTGGCCAACAACATGGTCAGCTTCCCCTCGCTCTTCCGGACCGGCGAACGCGCCCTCTTCGAGGCGGGCACCCTCGTCCTCGATGGCCGCGAGATCAACCTCTGCGTGCGCGTCCCCGACCGCGCCGCGCACAAGAAGCTCGCCGACAAGAGCCACATCTTCGTCGTCTACGTGGAGCTGGACCGCAAGGACGACGGCAACCTCAAGCAGCAGGTCATCGCCGCCGGCATCACCTCCGGGACCCGCCGCGGCATCGACGTCCACAAGCGCGGCGTGTTCTACGACCGCGACGCGAAGGAGTGGGACGCGCGCGTGCTCGACCTCATCTCCGAGCCGATCTCCGTCTGGGAGGCCGCCATCGCGCCCTTCGTCCGGCTGCGCACGTTCGTCACCGAGCGCGTCGAGAAGCTGCTCGGCAGCCGCCTCGAAGCCCTCGAAAAAGAGACCACCGAGAAGGCCGGCGCCCAGGTCACGAACGCCGCCGGCGCCGCGCCCCTCCCGGGCGGCGCTGCCCCACCTCCGGCGCCACCGCCACCGCCAGCAGCAGCGCCCACCGCAGCCCCTGCCGCCCCCGGGGCACCCGGCCTGGGCGGCGGCCTCCCCGCGATGCTCGTGGGCGGCGGCGTTGCGTTCGCCGCGATCGGCTCCTCGGCAGCGTTCGTGCTGCAGTCGCTGTCCAACACCGGCGCCCGCAACGTCCTCTTCACGCTGGCGAGCGTCGTGCTCGGCATCATGTCCCTGTCCGCGATGATCGGCTGGCTGAAGCTCCGCCGCCGTGACGTCGCGACCCTCCTCGAAGCCTCCGGCTGGGCCTTCAACGACCGGATCTACCTGCGCCGGAAGCTGAGCCACCGCTTCACCCGCGTGCCTCCCCTGCCCGCCGGCAGCGTGCGGCGCCCGGGGTTCCTGCCGGACCGGGTGGCCGATCAGCACGGGAAGACGTACCGGCTGCTGATGATCCTGGGCCTCACGCTGCTCGCCGCGCTGGTGGCGGCGGCGTACCACTACCGGGAGCCGCTGCTGGCGTGGTTCGGGCGGCCAGGGGCGTGAGGAACGAGAAGCCAAGGCGAGATCAGGCTGCTCCCTGCGCGAGATCAGGCTGCTCCCCGCGAGTGAGGACGCGAGCCGAGGTGAGATCGGGCAGCCTCCCGCGAGATGGGAGAGTTCTGGAGATGAGATTTCGTCCTCTGTAAGCAGTTTCCCACCTGGGCAACGACGGATTGCAGAGTTGCTGCAACATGCACCTCTCGCGTGACCCGGGCGTGACCTGAGCTTGGCCAGGGCATGGTGGACGGTCCTGCGGCCATCTCCTTCCCTCGCCACGTGGAACTGTTCGAGATCGTGATCGTCTCAGTCGACGTAGGGCACGTCTCCACACCAGCGAGACGTCGCGTGAGCGCGCGCTGAGTTCCATCAGAAGCCATCGCGCTCACCGCACCGGGCCATGCCCACCCTTCGGGCGTCTTGGCTGCTCACAAATCGTTCTTCGCCGATCTCGTACCAGCGGTCGGCGATCCCTGATCGTCGATCCCCATTCGACGAACGTCGATCCCCGTTCGACGCTCGTCCTTCCCCAATCACCGTTCGTCGGTCCCCGTTCGACGATCGTCCTTCCCCAATCACCGTTCGTCGGTCCCCGTTCACGTGACAGTCATTCGCCAACCACCGTTCGTTGGTCCGTCAACGTGTCACCCTTCTCCCATCACCGTTCGTCGATCCCCGTTCGACGCTCGTCCTTCCCCAATCACCGTTCGTCGATCCCCGTTCGACGCTCGTCCTTCCCCAATCACCGTTCGTCGGTCCCCGTTCGACGCTCGTCGATCTCTGTTCACGTGCCAGCCTTCGCCGTTCGACGATCGTCCTCCGCCGTTCACGTGCCGGTCGTTCAGCCATCTCCGCTCTCGCTTCCGCTCGCGTATCACCCTTTGCCATTCACGGATTGTCCTTCCCCCATTCAACGATCGTCGGTCCTGGTTCGACGCTCGTCGATCCCCGTTCAACGATCGTCGATCGTCATTCGACGCTCGTCGGTTCCCGTTCGACGCTCGCCCCTTCCAATTCACGTGCCAGCCTCCCCCTTCCACGCAACCCCAGGTGGATGGCGATGGATCGAAAACGCCATGCGCTTGCCGGAAACCCCGCCAGGGCGACCAGCCCAGAGCCTTCGACGGCGCCTCTCCCGATCAGGCGGTGAAGCCCATCGCCAACACGGCGGGTCGTCAGGAAGTCGCTCGGTGGCCCACCGGCGCGTGGCCTCGTGAAGAGGAGCGACGTTCACCTCCATCTCCTCTCCCCTGAAGTCGCCCTCGATCCCTTCCCGTTCCACGCCGCGCTGCGACACGATTCGCCCATCTGTCGGGTCGACCCCGGTGGCTGCTGGGCCGTGAGCCGCCACGAGGAGGCGGCGGCCGTGGTGGCCGCTCCAGTCAGGTTCTCTTCACGTGGCGTGTCGCTCGCCGAGCGCCTCGCGGATGGGCTCAAAGGGGGTGAGAAGGTGGACTCCGGGTGGGAGAGCTGGCGTGCCGAGGTCGGCTCAGGGCGCGCGCAGCTTCGCCAGGAAGACGTCTTGCTCGCCCGAGGCCGCGATCGGGCCCGCCCCGAAGTCGACGCTCTCCTTGAACTGGCCTCCGAGGACCAGATGCCCTCCCGAGAGGGCGATCGCCATGAGGTCCTGATCCCCAGGCCCACCGAAGCGGCGGCTGCGGTGGTACTCCCCCGCCGCGGTCAGTTCGAGCACGAAGACGTCCGTTCCCCCGGCGCTGCTCATGACGCCCCCACCGAGGTCGGTCAGACCCGAGAAGGAGCTGGCGACGAAGACATGGCCAATGGGGGACACGGCCACCCGGACCCCCGTCGCGGTGGTGTTGTCATCATCGAATCGCTTGCTCCAGACGTGATCGCCATGGCGATCGAGCTTGGCGACGAAGATATCGCTGTTCCCGCTGGCGCTGAGCGTTCCACCACCGAAATCGATGGTCCCCTTGAATCGCCCGACGAGAACCACATCACCCTGAGCATCGGCGGCCACCCCGGTGACGGTTTGCATTGCAGCATCACCAACACGGTGACTCCAGACGTGACTACCAGAAGCATTGAGCTTCACGAGGTAGACGTCGTTTCCGCCTGCGCTCATGAGAGCGCCGCCCCCGAAGTTGATGGAACTCTGGAGCACACCGGCCATGAACACATTCCCGGTGCCATCGATGTCGATGAGGGGAAAATCCATCACGCCAGTGTCGAGATAGCCGCGGCTCCACACATGCACACCAGCGGCATCCAGCTTGGCGATGAAGACGCCCGAAGAGGTGCTGCCGCCCCCTGGCAGGGTCGCCCCGCCAAAATTGAACGGCTCCTGATACCCACCGCTCACGTAAACGTTCCCCTGGGCGTCGACCCGAAGGTCGCTGGGTATTTCCTGGCGGGTCGAGGATGACGCACCAAAGCGCTTGCTCCACAGATGCGTTCCGCTGGGAGAGAGCTTGGCCAGATAGATATCAACACCATCGCCACTGGGGAGCGCTCCGCCACCGAAGTCGACGCTTCCATCAAAGTAGCCCGTGAGCACGACGGAGTCGTCCGTCGACACTCGTATTGCCGACGCAAATTCAATGTCGTCATCACCGAAGCCCTTGCTCCAGAGATGCTCGCCTGCAGGATTGAGCTTGGCCACGAACAGGTCGATGTAGTCTCCCGAATTCAGAGGCTGCCCTCCGAAACTCACGGTCCCACCGAACATCCCGTGCAGCAGGACGGAGCCCACCTCGTTGAGCGCAATCCCTCGAACGCCGATGCGATCGGTACTACCGAGGTTTCTGGCCCAGACGACGCTCTCCAGACAGGTCACGCCATCACAGAGACCGGACACGCAATCGCCATCCGTAGCGCAATGCAGGTTCGTGGCACACGCAGGACAGGTCTCACCGCCACAGTCGATGTCCGTTTCGCCGCCATTGCGCTCGTCATCCGAGCAAGTCGGCTGGCAGCGCGCCTCCCCACAGGTCCCACCCCGACAGTCGTCGGCGATGCGACAGGCCTGCCCTGCGGCGCATCCAGCAGGGCAACTGCCGCCGCAGTCGACGTCCGTCTCGTCGCCGTTCAGCTCCTCGTCCTCGCAGCTCCCCTGCCCGGTTCCTGCCCCCTCACCGCCCGCTGGTGCGTCCGAAAAATCATCCAGACCGAGGAGCAAGCCACACCCGCCGACCAGCAGCGTCAGAGCAAAGGGAGGCGCGATGCGACGTGCAAACCAGCGAACGGCCATGTCGTGCGAGGCCATCCGAGGACGGTCTTGCACCCGAGGAGGATGAGCTTTTGAAGACGCATCCACCTGGGATGTATCGCGGGCTTGAGCTCGAAGCCTGAGCTTGCTTTCGCGCGCTCCGACGTGGCGAGATGGCCGCGCTGCATGGTCTCGCGAATCGTGTCGTCCTGCCCCTACCTCCCGTCTCCAGACGACGGGGGTCACGTCGGCCGCCGATCGAGACGGATGCAGACGAGAGCGGCGCTGGACTCAGGGCGCGCGCAGCTTCGCCAAGAAGACGTCGTACTCGCCCGCAGCCGCGATCGGACCTGAGCCAAAGTCGATGCTCTCCTTGAAGCTCCCGCCAAGGACCAGATGCCCCCCGGAGAGAGCGAGGGCCGTGAGATTTTGATCTCCCGATCCACCGAAGTGGTGACTCCTACGGTACCCACCATCCGCGGTCAGTTCGAGCACGAAGACATCCGTTCCCCCAGCGCTGCTGATGACCCCGCCACCGAGGTCGGTCAGGCCCGAGAACGAGCCGGCGACGAAAACATGGCCAGCGGGGGACACGGCCACTCGGACCCCCGTCGCGGTAGTATTGTCATCATCGAATCGCTTACTCCAGACATGCTCGCCGTGGCGATCGAGCTTGGCGACGAAGATGTCGCTGTTCCCGCTGGCGCTCAGCGGTCCTCCCCCGAAGTCGATGGTCCCCTTGAATCTGCCGACGAGAACCACATCCCCCTGAGCATCGACGGCAATCGCCGTGACGGATTGCATTGCAGCATCGCCAAAACGATGGCTCCAGACATGGCTCCCAGAGGCATTGAGCTTCACGAGGAAGACGTCACTTTCGCCTGCGCTCGTGAGCACACCACCCCCGAAGTTGATGGAACTCTGGAACCCACCGGCCATGATCACATTTCCGGAGACATCGATATCGATGAAAGACCAATCCATCACACCAGTGTCCAGAAAGCCGCGGCTCCACATGTGCCCACCGGAAGCGTCCAGCTTGACGAGGAAGACGCCAGAAGAAGAACTGCTACCACCGGGTAGGTTGGCCCCACCAAAGCTGAACGGCTCTTGATACGCGCCGCTCAGGTAGACATTTCCCTGGGAGTCGACCTGGAGATCGGTAGGAAACTCTTGGCGGGTCAGGGACGATGCACCGAAGCGTTTGCTCCACAGATGACCTCCACTGAAAGCGAGCTTGGCCAGATAGATATCGAAGCCATCACCGCTGGGCAACGCGCCGCCACCGAAATTGATGCTCCCATTAGAGTACCCGGCACACACGATGGAATCGTCTGCTGCTATGCGTATTGATGTCGCAAAATCTATTCCGTCATCACCGAAGCGTTTACTCCAGAGGTGCTCTCCTAGTGGATTGAGCTTGGCCACAAATAGATCGACGTAGCCCGCCGAATTCATCGACTGCCCGCCGAAATCCACCGTTCCGCCGAAGCTCCCGTGCAACAGGACGGAGCCCACGTCGTTGCTCGCGATGGCTCGAAGCGCCGCGACCGGGGTGCCGAGGGTTCGAGCCCAGACGATGCTCTCGGAACAGATCACGCCATCGCAGAGGCCGGATACGCAGTCGCGGTCCGACGTGCAGTGCAGGCCTGTGGCGCACGCTGGGCAGACTCCACCACCACAGTCGACATCGGTCTCGTCACCATTCCGCTCGCCGTCAGAGCAGGTTGGCTGACATCGGCTCTCTACACAATCCCCGCCCCGACAGTCGTCGGAGATGCGACAGGCCTGCCCTGCGGCGCAACCAGCAGGGCAACTGCCTCCGCAGTCGACGTCCGTCTCGTCGCCGTTCAGTGTCTCGTCCTGGCAGTTGCCCTGCCCCGCCCCCGCACTGCCCGCTGGTGCATCCGAAAAGTCGTCGAGACTGAGGAGCAAGCCACACCCACCGACCAGGAGCATCAGGGCGAACGGTGTCGCGATGCGACGCGCAAGCCAGCGAACAGGCATAGACGGCGAGGCTACCTGATGACCGTTTTGCACCCGAGGATGATGTTCACGCGGGCGCCCTCCTCAGCCTGGTAGGCCTCACAAGCAGGACCGTAGAGTCTGATCTTGGTCTCGCTGGCGTCCGTGTAATCCCAGCCGTCCTGATGCGTGGTGTCTCGGTACGTCTCATCGGTGCCAGCCGACGTCTCTACGACAACGTTGACCAGCGTCGGATCGACCTCGTCCGTTCCTTGTGGGATGGCGAAGACACAGTCTGATATTTTCCCGGAGATCTCATTGAGGACAGCTTCGAGTTCAGACTGAAAGTTCGCGCTCCCGATCTGATAATGACAATCCTTGGCACCGACGCTGCACGTTGGCGAGCGCTGCGTCTGGCCATTGATGGCCAGCTGAGAGAGGAGACCGCCAGCATCTTCACTGCCCGGCGCACCGATCACGAAGGTCTTCACCGGGGGTGAGCCACTGGCGCCTGCCAGCGCTTCTGCCGCGATATCAGCTTGCGTTCTACATTCGAGATTGAACTGAGGGAAGAGTGGCTCATAAATGGTCGGCTTACCATCCGTCATCAAAAGCACGTACCGTTCACCGAACGCATTGACATTGCGCATCATCTGATAGGCACGCTGAAGTGCTTCGAATGTAGGGGTGTTGCCTCTGGGGGAGTTGGCAGCAAGCCAGGACGAGATCTGTGGCTTGCTGATACTGAGCGGCGCTACATGCACTGCTGGATTCATGGCGACATCCTTGCAGCCGCCGTCGGCGAGCAGCTCCGCACAGCCGGGTGCATTCTGGTTGATAACGCACAAGGCCGCATTGGTATCATTGTAGTTTCCCGCGGGAAACGGCAGCAGGCCCATGTTCAGGTCCGGGTCAGCCGCGTTCATCATCGCGTTGAGGGCCTGACGGGTGGGGTTCCACATGTTGGGCTTCCCGTCGCCGCCGGACATGCTCCCCGACTTGTCGAGCAGCACCAGGATGCTCGCGGGCACCAGGTTGCCGAAGGTCGACGAGCCGCAGCTCTCGCCACCGAAGGTGGAGCTGCCCGGGTTGTCGATCACGCCGCTCTCGGTGCTGGAGCTGGTCGGGTTGCCGGCGCCGGCGCCGGTCGGGTTGTTCGGGTTGTCAGGGTTGTCGGACGCCGCCGAACACGCTCCCATGCCAAGGGCAGAGAGAGAGACGATCGACAGACCAGCGAGAAGCGTAATTACGGGCGGGCGGCTCATCTCGCAGGAAATAGTATCGCACCCCCGCATTCTCGGGAACCGCACGCCTCGGGCTGGGTGACGGAACAGCACGTGTGGATCCCTCCGCCAGCGCTGTCGCGTGGCGCTGCCGCCAACGCGGGAGCGTGTTCTACAGGGGGGCCGTGTGATTGCATGGGGTTAGCGATGATCACGCGCATCCTGGTCACGGGGTTCGAGCCGTTCGACGGCGCGCTGCGCAATCCGAGTGGGGATGCGGCGCGGGCACTGGAGGGGCGGGAGCTGCGCAGGGAAGATGGGGAGGCTGGGTGGAGCGCGCAGATCACGAGCCGGGTGTTGCCGGTGGTCTGGGAGGTCGCTGGGAGCGCGTTGCTCGAAGCGGTGCGGGAGGTGGGGCCCGCGATCGTGCTGTGTCTCGGGATGGCGCAAGGGACGTTCCGGGTGGAGCGGTTCGCGGATGATGTGTGCCGCGATCGGCTGGACAATGCGGGGAAACGGCCGGCGCAGGTGCGGGAGCAGGCTTCGGTGCGGCTGGCGTCGCGGTTGCCAGTGGAGCGCATCGAGCAGGCGCTGAACGCGCTGGGGGTGCCGGTGGAGCCGAGCGAGGATGCGGGCGGGTTTCTCTGCAACCAGGTGTTCTTTGCGCTGCTCTCGGCGTGCGCGGCGGGGGAGGTTCCGTCGGTGGAGCGGGCGGGATTTCTCCATGTGCCGAGCGATGCGTTCGTGCCGTCGCAGATCACGCAGGCGCATGTGGAGGCGGCCGTGGTGGCTGCGCTGGGCGTGACGCTGGAGGAGCTGGCGGAGGCGGCGTGCAGCACAGCGCGAGCCAGTCGGGGATGAAGGGCTGCGTGTGACGGGTCATGAGCGCGGAGCGGGAGAGCGGAGCAGGAGGGCGGCAGCGCAGTTCGCGCGCTGCTTCGCTCAGGCCGGTGGGGTGGGCTTGCGGGTGTAGCGGTGCTTCACGCCGACGGGGAAGTAGCTCGGGTCGCCGGCGGGGAGCAGGAGGATGCGCGGGGTCTGGCGGTCGGGGGGGACGTAGTTGCGGTACTCGCTGTTGAGGCGGAGAAGCTCGGTCTGGATGGCGGTGGTGATCGAGGTGGCGAGGGGGTCGCTGGCTTCTTCACCTGGAGCCAGCTCGACGCGGATCGTGAGGACGGTGTCGTGGTCCTCGGCTTCGTGGACTTCCATGACGAACTTGCCGGTGACGTGCTCGGCGACTGCGGGCTGTTCGAGGCCGACGGCGATGTTCTCGGGGTACACGTTGGCGCCGAAGTGGGAGACGGTGAAGTCGGCGCGGCCGAATACGTAGGCGAAGGGGAGATCGCGCAGGCCGCGGGCGTCGCCGAGGCTGACCAGGGGGTGGAAGCTGCGGCGGGCGAGGAAGGAGAGCATGGTGTCGTGGGGGATGACGCCGCCCTGGTCGAGGATGGCGTAGCGGACGAGGGGGACGCCGCTGTCGCCGGTGAAGACGAGGGCGCCGTCGATGGCCTCGAAGTAGCGGGCGCATGGGTCGTACTGGACGAGGGTGGGGAGGCGGTCCTGGCCGAAGAGTTCGCGGGCGGCGTCGGGGTGGCGGGCGAGGTAGCGGCGGATGGTGATGCTGAGTGGGGTCTCGTTGCCGAGGACGCCAGCGTCGGCGGTGCCGTAGAGGGAGGCGGAGTCGCGGCAGGGGTCGGTGGCGCCGGCGCGTTCGAGGACGAGGGTGCGCCACTCTTCGCTGAAGACTTCGCCGGCGAAGACGAGCTTGAGGTGGAAGGGGGTCCAGTCGACGCCGCGGACGCGGCCGGTGTCGATGATGTCCTTGAGGAAGGGGGGGTAGCCGAGGAGGACCACCTGGTCGAAGGCGGGGCCGAGCTCGAGGACGGCGCGGAAGATTTCTTCCTTGTTGTTGCCAGGGGTGATGACGGTGATGGGGTAGCCCTTGGCAGCGAGGTGGCGGCAGGCGGCGGTGGTGTACATGCCGCCGACCCAGGTGCCGAGGGCGAAGCAGATGACGGCGAGGGTGCGGCGGCGGTCGGCTTCGAAGGCGTCGTGGAAGACTTGCTCGAAGCGGCGGGCGACGGAGAGTTCGTCGGTGACGAAGCGGGGCCAGAAGGTGGGGCGGCCGGTGGAGCCGGAGGAGACGGCGACCATGTCGCAGTCTTCGAGGCGGCCACCGCGGCAGAGGTCGTCGAGGGGGTTCTGCAGGATGTAGCTCTGCTTGGTGAGCACGGGGAGGACGCGGAAGGCGTCGGGGGTCTGCACGGTGGTGGCCTGGAGGCCGCGCTCGGTGAGGAAGCGGCCGTAGGCAGGGACCGAGGCGGCGACTTCCTGGAAGAGGGCGAGGGCGAGGGCGGCGGGGTCGACGTCGCGGTGTCGGGCGAGGGCTTCGTCGAGGGGGGTCGCGAAGAAGTGGTTGAAGGCGGCGAGGGTGCGCTGGCGCTGGGCTTTGTTCACGAGGCAGCTCCGGCGTGGTGTGTGGCGAGGGCGAGCTCGTCGGCGCGGCGGTCGAGGCCGGGCAAGGGTTCAGCGGGTTGGTTGGCGAGGTAGGTGGTGGCGAGGATCTCGAGGGTGCGTTCGAGGGGGCGCGGGCGGAAGCCGAGGGTGGTGATGGCGCGGGTGGGGTCGATGATGGACATCCAGCTGCTGCTGAAGGGGGAGAGCTGCTGGGGGTCGAGGCCGGCGCCGGTGAGGGTGCGGCGAGGGACGGGGACGAGGCGCGGGGGTGGAGCGCCAGCGGCCTGGGCGAGGAGGGTGAGGTACTCGGGGAGGGTGAGCGCTTCTTGCTGGCAGACGTTGTACGCCTCGCCGCGGGTGGTCTCGGGGCGTTCGAGGAGGGCGAGGAGGGCGTCGACGACGTCGATGACGTAGACGTGGCGCACGGCGTTCGAGGCGATGTCGGTGGTGGGGAGGAGCAAGGGGCCGCCGTCGAGGAGGCGGGCGAGGTACTGGTCGACGCGGCGCTGGGGGTCGCGAGGGCCTTCGACCATGGGGATGCGCAGGCGGGTGACGGGGAAGCGCTCGGCGGTCCAGGCGGCGGCGAAGGTGTCTTCGCAAGCGCGCTTGTGGATGCCGTAGTCGTAACTGAGCTTGTCGTCGTCGTCGGTGGGCGGAGGGCGGAGGGGGCCTTCGTAGTCGGCCTCGGTGGCGGGCAAGGGGCAGGCTTCGCGGACGAGGTAGACCTGGCCGGTGCTGACCATGATGTAGTGGCCGACGTGGTCGCGGAGGGCCTGGATGGCGCCGCGGGCGTCGGGCTCGTCGAAGGCGAGGAAGTCGACGACGGCGTCGAAATCACGGCCGCCGAGGCGGGCGGCGAGGCCTTCGCGGTGGCGGTCGCCGTGGAGGCGGGTGACGCGCGCGCCGAAGGGGTCGGGCGTGAGGCCGCGGTTGAAGAGGGTGACGTCGTGGCCGGCGGCGAGGAGGCGCTGGACGAGGAAGTAGCCGATGAACCGGGTCCCACCGAGGACGAGGACGCGCATGGGGCGAACTTAGCGCGCGGCGTCGCGGTCCGGTACGGGGGGCACGGGTCGGGGACGGCGGGACACGGGTCGGGGACGGGCGATGCGGGGGGTACGGTCGGGGACGGGCGATGCAGGGGGACGGGCCGAGGAAGGGTCACCCCAGGGGGACGGGCGGGATCAGGGTTTGGGAGCGCCGACGCGTTCGAAGATGCCCATGCGCGTTGGTTTGGGGGCGCCACGCGGCCACTCGGAGGTGAAGAGGTGGCTCTCGCCGGACCACATGAAGGTGGCGGCGACGTCCGTTCCCGGTTCGAAGGGGAAGACGAGGCTCAGGAGGTCCGTGTCGACGAACAGGTGGACATCCTTTCCGCTCCGGCTTCGGATGACGTCCACGGGTTTGCTGCCGGCCTTGGTCTGGCCCCGGCACGAGATCCGGAGCCACTCACGGACCATCTTGGTCTCGCAGTTGAGCGCGCTGGAGCCGATGACGGTGACCTCGGGGACGGTGGCGAACTCTTCCGGCTTGGGCACGGGGGAGCGGCCCTTGGGGCCAGCGGCGTCGGCGGTGGCGGGCGTCGCGCTCGCGGGAAGGGTCGGCGTCTGCGTCGTCCCGGTGGGCGTCGCGCCAATCGTCGCCGCAGTCACCGTCGAGGAGGGGTTCGCCGTGGCGGCAGACCTGGTGTCGTCACGCGCTCCCCCCAGGTCAGCGGATCGGGAGTCGTTACCGCATGCGGCGAGGGCGGCGGCGAGCATGGTAAAAAAAAGCGTGTGACGAGTGGCATGAGCTGGATCCATGCACGCAAGGCTCGCATGGTCGTCCAGCGCGACTCAACATCGCTCAGGGCGCCTGGACGTTGGGGTGGACGGGTTCTCGGGCACGCTGGAGCGTGGTAGGACCCGGCCGTGCCGTTCACGCATATCCTCGGTCAGGAGACGGCGGTCTCGACGATCTCGCGGGCGCTGATGTCGGGGCGGGTGCATCACGCCTACCGGTTCGAGGGACCTCCCGGGGTGGGCAAGGAGATGACGGCCACGGCGCTCGCGCAGGCGCTGGTGTGCGTGGGGGATGATCCGCTCGGGTGCGGGGCGTGCAGCGCTTGCAAGCGGGCCGGGGCGCGATCGCCAGGGCGGCCGGCGTCGCCGCTGCACCCGGATGTGGCGATCATCGCGAAGAACTTCTACCCGGCGTCGACCATCGGGCGGAAGAGCGACGAGGTGACGGAGATCTCGGTCGATCAGGTGCGGACCATCGTGCTGCAGCATGCGAGCTATCCGCCGCACGAGGGGCGGGCACGGGTGTTCATCGTGCGGGACGCGGACGAGCTGGGGACGAGCGCGGCGAACGCGCTGCTGAAGACGCTGGAGGAGCCTCGGCAAGGGACGTACTTCGTGCTGACGACGTCGCGCCCGGACGCGATGCTGAACACGATCCGGTCGCGGACGATGCCGGTGCGCTTCGGGCCGCTGCCGGAGGCGGTGGTGAGAGAGGCGCTGCGGGCGGCGGAGATCCCGGAGGATCGGCACGAGCTGGCGCTGGAGCTCGCAGGAGGGAGCGTGTCGGCGGCGCTGGAGCTGTGCGACGAGGAGGCGACGGCCGGGCGGGAGGCGTTCTTGCAGCGGGTGTTCGACGCAGTGGGGGCGCCCGATCTGGGCGCGGCGGTGACGCTGGCGGAGTCGCTGGAGAAGGACAAGGGGTTGCTCAAGGCGGAGCTGCGTGCGCTGGGGGCGTCGCTGGCGCGGAAGGCGCGGAGCGAGGTGGAGACGGCTCCCGAGGCGGCGGAGGTGCTGGCGCGGCGCTACGAGGTGGTGTCGCGGGCGGTGGTGCGGCTGGAGCGAAACGCTTCGCCGCAGCTGGCGATGGTGTCGCTGGTGGCCGACATGCGCGAGGCGGGGGGCTGATGCGCATGCTGAGGGTGCGCTGGGCGCTCGTGTACGCCCTCGTCGTGGCGGCGCTGAGCGGGTGCGAGTCGGGGTCGAGCGGCAGCGGGAGCGCCGGAGTGGACGCGGGGGCGAGCGACGCGGCGGCGGGGTCGAGCGGCGCGGTGTCGACGGGCGCGCCAGGCGCTGCGGGCGGCGACGAGGCGCCGGAGGTGAAGGGGCTGGAGCTGCTGAAGATGACGCTGACGTCGGCCGTGAAGGACAAGGAGCCGGCGGATCGGCTCAGCACGGCCAGGGCTGGCGAGCGGGTCTATGCGCACCTGTCGTTGCGAAACCGGACGGGGGGGCCACGCGAGGTGCGCGTGGAGTTCCAGGTGAACGGGGTGGCGAGGACCGAGCTGACGCTCGACGTGGGGGCGTCGTGGCAGTGGCGAACGTGGGGCTACAACACGCTGCGGAGCGTGGACGCGGGGGAGCTGACGGTGATCGTGAGCGAGGTCGGTGGCGAGGAGCTGCGGCGGGTGTCGCTGCCGATCAAGAAGGGCTCGAAGTAGGGCGGCGGGTCAGCGTCGGAGCAACGCGAGGAGATCGGAGACGTCGTCGGTCCATGACGCGACGTCGGGGCGGGGACGGAGCTTCCAGGCGTCGGGGAGGTGCGGGAGGCTCTGGAGGTCGTCGATGTGGCGCGCGACCAGGGCCCACCGCGAGGGGGATTTGCCGGCTTGTTCCTGGCTGCGGGTGGGCGCGTCCTGGAAGCCGTAGGCAATGAGGCCAGCGTCGGTGACGAGGTTGCCGAGGGCGGGGAAGAGGTCGAGGAAGCGGTTGGAGAGGTGGAAGGCGATGACGCCGCCCGGCGCGAGCTTGCGCTCGTAGAGGGCGAGGGCCTCGCGCGTGAGCAGGTGGACGGGGATGGCGTCGGAGCTGAAGGCGTCGAGGATCAGCAGATCGAAGTGGGCGTCCGGTGCGGCGGTGAGGCCGAGACGGGCGTCGCCGATCACGAGGTGGAGGCCTCGGTCCTCGGGGAAGGCGTCGTGGAGGAAGGTGAAGTAGCGGGGGTCGCGGGCGATGCGGGCGACGGCGGGGTCGATCTCGTAGAAGGTCCAGCGCTGGCCTGGGCGGGCGTAGACGGCAAGGGCCCCGGCGCCGAGGCCGACGACGCCGATGGTGGCACTGGAGGCGGCGGCGCGATCGAGGCGGGTGAAGGTGCGGCCGATGGGGCTGTCGAGGGTGTAGTAGGCGAGCGGTTCGCGGCGGCGTGAGGGGACGAAGCTCTGGACGCCGTGCATGGTGCGGCCATGGACGAGGCGGTGGAAGCCGCGGCTGTCCTGGGTGACGCGGACGACGCCGAAGAAGGTGCGTTCGCGGTGGAGGTCGGCGCCGTGTCCGCCGGGGTGGAGGGCGCTGGCGAGGGCGATGGCGCCGAGGGAGAGGGCGAAGCGGCGGGGGGTGTAGAGGGTGCGGTAGACGAAGAGGAGGGGGATGCAGAAGACGACGCCGATGGTGAGGCGGTCGTGAGGGCGGTCGAGGAAGCGGGCACCGAGGATGAGGGCGACGGTGAGTAAGCCGGCGCGCGCGGCGAAGAGGAGGTCGGGGCGCCAGGGTCCTTGCCATGCGGCCGTGAGCGCGGGGGTTTCTTCGGAGGTGTCGAGACGAGGCGCGGAGGGGACGCAGCGCGCGATGTCGTGTTCGGACGCGGAGGGTGCGCTGGTGGTGGCTTCGCGTTCGGGCTCCGGGGGGATGCTGGTTGCGTGTTCGTGGTCGGGCTCGAAGGAGGGGGAGGCCGTGGGGTCGCTGGCTGGCGCGGGGCGGCAGAGGCAGGCGAGGAGGATGGCGAGTGGGTACTCGACGAGGCTGTTGAACAGGAGCGGGGCAAGGACGGCGTTGAGGAGGCCGCCGAGGGCGCCGCCTGCGCCGAGGCACAGGTAGAAGGCGGTGAGGTGGCGACGGCCAGGTCGGCTGCGGGCCAGCTCGCCGTGGCAGACCATGGCGCCGGCGAAGAAGGTGAGGAGGTGCAGCGGGAGGAGAAGGGCCGGAGGGTCGGAGGTCTCGGCGATGAGGGTGAGGATCGAGGCCGCTGCGCCAAGGGGGAGGAGGCGGACCATCCAGGCGTGCGGGATGGTGGGGCGGCGGGCGAAGACGAGGATGAAGGAGGTGAGGTAGAGCGCGAGGGGGACGGCCCAGAGCAAGGGGATGGGCGCGATGTCGGTGGTGACGTAGGCGGTGACGCCGAGGAGGTGGCTGGAGGGGACGAAGGCGAGGGCGAGCCAGAGGAGAGGGCGAGGGGGAATTTCGCGCTCGGAGGCGGTCTCGTCGGGCGCGTCGGGCGCGTCGGTTTCGGCGGTCGCGCTGGCGTTCGGGGCGCCGGGGTGGCGGCGGATCACGCGGTGTGCGCAAGCGGCGAGCAGGAAGACGAAGAGGCCGTAGCCCCAGGCCCACGCGCGCGCCTGCGCGGTGAGGCCGAGCCAGGGCTCCAGGACGAAGGGGTAGGCAAGCAAGGCGGCGAGGCTGCCGAGGTTGCTGGCGGCGTAGAGGAAGTAAGGGTCGAGTGCGTCGGGGTCGTCGGTGCGGGAAAACCAGCGCTGGAGGAGGGGGCTGGTGGCGCCGAGGATGAAGAACGGGAGGCCGACGGTCGTGGCAAGGGGAAGCAGGACGGCAAGGGTGGGCGCGCGGTCCAGGATGGCGGCGAGGGGGAAAGTCGCCGCTGGAGCGAGAGGGAGGGAGAAGGGGACGCCGAGACGCGAGCCGGGAGCGACGAGGACGAGGGGGAGGAAGGCGAGCGCGAGGTGCCCTAAGGTGTGGCGGCGGGCGTCGAGGCGGGTCGCGGCGAGGTGGGCGTAGGCGTGGCCGGCGAGAAGCGCCACCTGGAAGAAGAGCATGCAGGTGACCCACACCTGCGGGGCGCCTCCGAGGCGCGGAAGCAAGGCCTTGCCCAGCATCGGCTGGACGCTGAAGAGCAAGGCCGCGCTCAGGGCGATGGTGGCCGTGAACAGGATCCGCATGGCGTCTCCGCGCGCCGCGATCGTCAGAGGCGCCGACCCGACGATACACGGGTTCGTCCGGGAAAAGGGGGCGAGGGGATGAGCGGGACGAGGGGAAGGTCGGCGTCGAGGACGGGCGGCTTGTCGCGCCGCGCAGCGCCGCTTAGCGTGAGCAGATGGCTGCGGTCACGCCTTCCCCTGCCCGGCGCGCGCGTGCGCGAACCTCGTCCCCCGAGCGGCCTGCGGCGCGCACGCGACGGGTCGCGGCGAGCGATGCGGTGCGGCTGGAGTGGGGGCGGCGGGTGGAGGCGGAGTACCGGTCGGCAGCGATCACGCAGCATCTGACTCTGTGGTTGATCCAGATGGGGGCGTCGCCCGATCTGATCGACGATGGGCTGCGGATCGTGAAGGACGAGCTGGTCCACGCGGACCTGAGCCACCGCACGTTCGTGGCTGCGGGGGGAGAGGCGATGCCGGCGCTCGCGCGGGAGACGCTGGGGCTGCGGGGGCCTGGCCGCGAGCTGCTGGAGCTCGCTGTGGCGCGGGCGGGGGTGGAGGTCTTCTGTCTGGGAGAGACGGTGGCGGTGCCGTTGTTCAAGGTGCTGCGCGAGGGCTGTACGGTGCCGGTGGCGCGCAGGGCGCTGGATCGGGTGCTCCGCGACGAGGTGCGTCACCGGGATTTCGGGTGGGCGCTGCTGCGGTACCTGCTCGCCCTGCCGTGCGCGCCGGCGGTGAAGCAGCTGGTGGTGCAGGAGCTTCCGCAGATGCTGGGCCGCGTGCGGCGGAGCTACATGCCCCCCGGTGCGCGGGGGAGAGTGACGATCTCGGAGGAGGATCGGGCCTGGGGGTTGATGGCAGGGGCGCGCTACGGGGAGATCCTGGAGCGCGCGATCACCCGGGACTACGTGCCCCGCTTCGGGGAGCACGGAATCGATGCGGCAGCGGCGTGGGCCAGGGCGGTCGAGATGCAGGAGGTGCCACCTGCCGCGGGGCACGGTGGCGAGGTGCCTGCGCCGGAGCCGTGAGCCGAGGCGTCACGCTGGAGGCATGGGGACGCGAGGGGGCAAAACCGCAGCCCTGAACTCACGGGTCGTGCAGGGAGCGCCTGGGGACGAGGCGTCGGCACCGACGTGCTGCGCCGAGGTGTCGCTCGCAAGCAGAGAGAGGTCGCTTCCACCTCGCAAGCAGGGAGGTCGCTCCCGAGTGAAAGGCCACCCGGGGAGCTAGGGGCAATCGCCGCCGTGACCGAGTCGGTCGTACCGGCCTGGGTCCACCGGCTTGCCCGCCCAGGCGAAGGTGCGCCCCGCAGTCCCGAGCACCACGGCGACACGGCCGGGACCGGCGTCGTAGAGCGCCAGCACGCCTTCGTCACCCACCTCCGGTGTCCCCTTCCCCAGGCGCTGCAAGGCGACGGGTCTGCGGCTGCGGCGCTGCATGGCGGTCCCACCGATCTCAAGGGTGGCGGGGGGCTCGGCGGGCGCGTCGGCCTGGGCGGGGCGCAGCCAGTAGATGTCACGCCGTGGAGGTGCGAAAGCGGCGACCGCGTGCTGCTCGGCCCCCTCGGGGGCGAGGAAGATGGCAGCCACGACCTCACGCCGGTCGCGCGCCAGCACGGCGCCGGCGAGCCAGCGCTCTTCCCGGTCGACCTGCACGACGTCCCCGAGGCGCAAGGGGAGCGCTTCGAAGGGGTCGCTCGCGGGCGTGTCGTCTTCGTCTGGGTCCGGGTCCGATGGGTCGCGACGGCGCGCGACGGCGTTCGGAGGCGGTAGCTCGGACTGGTGACGGCGTGCGGCGACGTAGCCTGCCGCGGCCGCCATCACCACCGTGGCGGCACCGATCAGGAGCAGGCTCATGCCGGGGTCGCTGCACCGAGCAAGGCCCGATGCAAGGTGGTGGCCCGCGCGGTGACCGCGGCGAGGGCTTCCGGGCTCGTGAGGTCGAAGGGGGTGCCGTCCTCGGGCTCGGACGGGAGGAGCGCGCCGATCACGGCAGCGCACGCACCCAGGACGCCGATCTGGGGCGCCGTTTCCAGGGTGATGCCGCCGATGGCCACGACGGGGAGGCCCGGGCGCACCTCGGCGACGCGAGCGACCAGCGCGGTGAGGGCCGGGAGGCCGATGGCAGGATCCGCCTGCTCCTTGTTGGCGGTCGGGAAGATGGGGCCGATGGCGACGTAGTCGATGGGCTCGCGGAGGGCGGGCTCGAGCTGGTCGAGGTCGTGGGTCGAGAGGCCGATGCGGACACGAACCCTTGCACGCTCTGCGAGGGCACGGACCTCGGTCACCGGCAGATCGTCCTGGCCGACGTGGATGCCCTCGCAGCCGGCGAGCAAGGCGAGATCAGGGCGGTCGTTGGCGAACAGGGGAACACCGGCCGCCGCGGCGCGCGGGACGAGGGCACGCAGGAGTTCCAGCATGCGTCGGGCACTGCCGCGCTTGTCCCGGAGCTGGATGGCGCCCGGTTTCGCCGCGAGCACGGCCTCGGCATAGGGGATGGGGTCGATGCCACGACGCGCGAGGGCGTCGGTGTCGATGATGGCGTAGAGTCCTCGCATGGTGCAGAGCAGGGGTCGGTGACGGTCCGATCGAAGCATGACCGATGACGGGGGTGCGGCAGGGAAGATCCTCGGGGCCGACCGCCCCGGCCGATGTCAAGGCGCAAAGCTACGGTTGACGCCTCCGGAAAGAAAGCGGAAGCGTCGGACAAAGAGCAAGGTATCCATGCACATGCGCTTCCTTCCGTGGTTGATCGGCGTGGTCGGGTTGGGCCTCGTCTCGCATCCCGCGTCCGCCCAGACGGCGAGCGGCGGTGCGGGGACGAAAGAGAAGGCCCCCGAGCCGCCGCCCGCGCCTGCGCGGTTGTGGCTCACGGCGCCGACGGCGAGCGGCACGTGGACGATGCGGCTCGACAACACGGGAGAGCGACCGATGCGCATCGCAGCCGACGAGCGGCTGCTGGAGCTGGAGATCGAGCTGACCGATGTCGACGCCCGAGGGCGTGTGACGAAGAAGAAGGTGCGCTGTACGGTGCCCACGCCGCTGCGGCCGACCGCGTTCCCCGAGCGGAGGGCGCTGCTCCTGGCGCCAGGGCAGTCCTACGTCGAGCGGCTGGATCCGCACTTGCTGTGTTTCGGCAAGGACGCGGCGGCGTTGACGGGAGGTGCGGTGGTGCGCGCCTGGCTCGGCTGGAGTCCGCCGAAGGCGTGGTCGCGAGCGAAGCCGGAAGCGCCTTTCATGGCGGAGTCGACCGACGATCCGGTGGCTTTTGCGCCAGCGCGCGGCTTGCAGGCGCCGACCATGATGCTGAGCTACGGCGCAGCGAAGACGCTCGAGGAAGAGGAGGAAGCGGAGAAGGCGGCGGGCGCGGGAGACAAGGCAGCGGCGAGCGCCGACAAGGCAGCGGCAGCTTCCAGCAAGCCCGCGGGGACACCAGACAAGGCCGGCGCTCCCACGGCGAAGGTGCCTGCGGCAGCGGCGGAGACGAAGGAAGCCGCTTCTTCGGACAAGGCCGCGAGCGCTCCGGGCGCGACGTCCGACCCGGAGGCGACACCCAAGGGAGGCCCGCCGGTCGAGGTGACGCCACCCATCGTGGACGCCAACGCACCCTGGCTCGAGGTGACGGCCGATCCCTGGTCGGAAGCGAGCACCCCGCAGAAGGTGGCGCTCACCGTGAACGCGAAGAACGCAGGCAAGCGTCCGATGACGGTGGCGCTGCTGCCGCGCATGCTCGAGTTCCGCGTCGAAGGGCCGGATGGGACGACGATCTGCCCGGCGTCGCCAGCGACCGGTGGTGTGCCTCGGGATCTGTTCAGGACCCTCAAGCCGGGTGCGTCGACCAGCTTCCGGGTGCTGGTCGGAGAGGTCTGCCCGAACACGACGTTCCGGCGCCAGGGGCTGTACCGAGTGACCGCGGTGCTGCACGCCAACGAGACCGGAGGCCGCGCGGAGGTCGACGCTTACACGGCCGATGTGACGGCGAAGAACCCGACTCGGGTCCGGCTGCTGAGCGCGCCAGAACCGTTCCACGTGGTGCCTCCCAAGGCAGTCCCCATGCCCCCGCCCCCTCCGCCGCCTCCTCCTGACGACAGCACTGCGCCATGAGCTTGCGGCTGACTTTCCTCGGCACCTCGGCTGCCGCCCCCACCGCGCGCCGGAACCTGTCCGGCCTCTTCGTGAAGCGGGAGAGCGACGCGCTGCTCTTCGACTGCGGTGAGGGGACGCAGCGACAGATGATCCGCTACGGGACGGGGTTCTCGCTCCAGGCGGTGTTCTTCACGCACTTTCATGCCGACCACTACCTGGGGATCATCGGCTTTCTGCGGACGCTCTCGATGATGGGGCGCACCGAGCCACTCCGGCTCTACGGACCGCCGCCCGCAGCGTCGTTCCTTCCTCAGGTGATCAAGCTCGGCGTGGACGAGCTGGCGCTTCCCGTCGAGATCGTGGAGATCGCCGAGGGGACGGCGATGGTGGGGGACGGCTACCGGGTCGAGGCGTTCCCCACCGATCATCGGGTGCGGTCGATCGGCTTCGCGCTGGTGGAGGACGACCGGCCAGGGCGCTTCGACGTGGAGGCAGCGCGCGCTCGGCAAGTCCCGTCGGGTCCGCTCTTCGGCAAGCTCCAGCGCGGTGAGGCGATCACCCTGCCCAACGGGCGCGTCGTGAAACCTGAGGAGGTGGTCGGTCCTTCGCGACCCGGACGGCGGGTGGTGATCTCGGGCGATACGCGGCCATGCGAGGCGATGGTGCGGGCGTCGCGTGGGGCCGATCTGCTGGTCCACGAGGCCACGTTCGGGGACGCGGAGCAGGAACGAGCGGAGTTCACGAAGCACACGACGGCGCGTGAGGCGGCTCGTCTCGCCGGGGAGGCGGGGGTGGAACGGCTGGTGCTCACGCACCTGTCGGCCCGCTACGATCACGAGCCCCATGTGCTGCTCCAGCAAGCGCGCGAAGAACTCAAGGCGTGCGAGGTGGCCGAAGACGGCCGCGAGATCGAGCTGCCGCTGAAGGACTGAGGCACCAGGGCGAGAAGCTCGCGAGACCTCGACGCCGGGCCGACACCTGAACAAGCGTGCAATCTTGCGCCCCCCGGGTAAGCTCGTCTCGTGCCCCGCCCGGTGTCGAATCCGCCCAATCCCTGGTCCTCGACCCATGTGACGTACCTGGAAGAGGCGCCCGCGGCGACCCTCCAGGTGTTCGAGGAGCAGGCGCGTTCGCTGATCACCCAGAACGACAGCCCAGACCTCCCCTTCCGGTTCAGCGCGAACCCGTACCGCGGCTGCCTTCATGCCTGCGCCTACTGCTATGCGCGACCGGGGCATCAGTACCTCGGCTGGGGCGCTGGAACGGATTTCGATCGGAAGATCGTGGTGAAGATGAACGCTGCCGAGATCCTGCGGCGGGAGTTCGGCAGGGCTTCCTGGCAAGGAGACACGCTCGTTTTGTCGGGGAGCGTGGACTGTTACCAGCCCCTGGAGGCGAGCTACCAGATCACCCGTCGCCTGCTGGAGGTGTGCCTCACGCACCAGAATCCGGTGGTCGTGATCACCAAGGGAGCGCTGGTGCGGCGCGACGTCGATCTGCTCGGGGAGCTCTCGCGGAAGGCGCGCGCCAAGGTCGTCCTCAGCGTGACGTTTGCCGACGATGCGATGGCTCGGAAGATCGAGCCGTACGCGAGCCGGCCTTCGCTCCGCTTCGAGGCGATGAGGGCGCTCTCCGACGCGGGTGTCCCCACGGGGATCTCCATCTCCCCGGTGATCCCGGGACTGAACGACACCGACATCCCCGAACTGCTGGAGCGGGCGCGCGATGCGGGCGCACGCTCGGCGTTCATGCAAGCGCTGCGGTTGCCACGCGAGGTGCTGCCGGTGTTCGACGAGCGACTCCAGGCTGCGCTCCCCGGGCATGCGGAGAAGGTGCGGCGCGCGATCCGCGAGATCCGCGGTGGCAAGATGAACGATTCGGCCTTCGGTGCGCGGATGAAGGGTGAAGGCAGGCGGTGGGAGGCGATCGAGCAGCTCTTCTCGATCCACTGCAGGAAGCTCGGTCTCGACGGTGTGCGCGTCGCCGAGGAAGGGGCGACGACCTTTCTGCGCCCCGGGCAGCAGACGCTGCCCTTCGATCTGGGGCCGGCACGCTCCGCGTCGTGAGGGAACGCGGAGCGTCGAGACGGGCGCCGCTCAGTAGGGTCGCACGGCCTTGGAATAGCCCTTGAGAGGCTGAATCTTCACGACGTCACCCGGCTTCGTCGCGTTGATGACCTTGCCGTCGCCGAGATAGAGGGCGACGTGCCCAGGTTTCCAGACGATGTCGCCAGGCTGAAGGCGGTCCATGGGCACCGTGGGCAAGGAGGTCGCTTGCTGTCCCGAGGTGCGAGGGATGTTCCGTCCCGCGGCGCTCCAGGCAGCCTTCGTGAAGCCCGAGCAGTCGTAGCAACCCGGGCCGGTGCCACCGCGACAGTAAGGTGTCCCCAGCTTGGATCGAGCGAAGGCGAGGGCTGTCGCAGCAGGATCGGCGCGGTTCGCGGGGGTGCGCGAGGAGGAGGACACACCGGGGGCCTCGGCGGGGGTGGTCGACGCGACCGCCGCGCGCTGCGGGGGGGACTGCGCGTACGCGAGGCCTCCACCCGACGCCCACGGTTGCCCGGCACAGCCGAGGGTCAGAGGGGCGGCAAGGAGAAGGAGTCGGGCGCAACGCATGCCGGAAGGATCGTGAATGCGGCCACCCGGGGGCAAGAAACCCGAGGTGACGCGCACGGAGGCAGCGTCAGAACCTGATGTCCTTGGGTGCGGGCGGCGCCGTCCGCTTCGGCTTCTTCTTGATGGGTTGCACCACGCTGCGTGGGGTCGCCGTGGGCAGGGCGGCGGGGACGCTGGCGGAAGCCGTCACGGGCAGCGCCGTCGCCGTCGGTTCGGCCGGTGAAATGTCGGCGGTCGCCGCCGGGGGGGCTTCCTGTGTCAGGAGTTCGACGCTCGGTTCGCTCGGCGGCGATGCAGCCGCCTCCCCTGCGCTCTCCTCAGCGACGCGGCCAGCGCCAGCGCCCACGGCGAGGAAGGCGACGGTCCCGATCAGCCCGAGGGCGAGGAACGCTGCCATCATCCCCCACCGACGCTGCGTGGGGACGAAGGGAGGTCGGGTCACCGTTTCCATCGATGCCACGGGAATGCGGAGCGGCGGAAGCTGGAAGGCGCCGTTCGCCACGGCAGGATCGACTGGCGCAGCACTCAGGCTGGGCGGAGGCCCCATGGGGTACACGGAGAGCTTGCGCTGCCGGCTCCCCGTCAGCCAGTGGCTGGCGATGGAGGTGCCGGACACGTCCTCTTGCACGCTGCGCTCGATGGCCCAGGTCGCCAGGGCAGCGCCCAGGTCGCGCATCGTCTGCCAGCGGTCCGCGGCGCGCTTCGAGAGTCCGCGGCGCACGATGGTCCACAGCGCTTCGTCGCCGGCTGCGAGCGACGTGATCGGTGTCGGCTCCTGGGTGATGATGGCCAGGATCAAGGCGTTGTAGTTCGCCCCCTGGAACGGTCGCCGTCCCGTGATCGCCTCGTAGAGGACGACCGTGAATGCCCAGACGTCCGTCGCCGCGCCGACGTCTTCCTCGCCCTTGGCCTGCTCGGGCGACATGTAGTCGGGGCTGCCGAGGACTTCACCGGCGAGGGTGAAGCGCCGCTCCGAGTCCCCCGTGAGGAGCCGCGCGATCCCGAAATCGAGGAGCTTGGGCACCAGCGCGCCGGCCTCGTTGGTCACGAGGAGGATGTTGTCGGGCTTGAGATCGCGGTGGACGATGCCCTTGCCATGCGCCGCGACGAGCGCGCTGGCCAGCGGGAGCAAGGTGGACACCGCCAGCGCCGGAGCGAGGCGCTGACGTCGCGCGAGGATGCTGCTCAGCGGTTCGCCACGGAGCAGCTCCATCACGATGAAGGGATCACCGCTCGGGGTCTCGCCGAAGTCGAAGATGCGCACGATCGACGGGTGGCCGATGCGTGCCGCGGCACGCGCCTCCTGGAGCAACCGTACGCGCGCTTCGGGGGCAGCGCGGTCGCGTCGGATGAGCTTGAGGGCGACGTCGATGTCCAGGGTCGTGTCGCGGGCGAGCCAGACGGCGCCCATGCCGCCGCGTCCGATGATCTGCTCCAGGCGATAGCGGCCGGAGATGAGGCTCCCTGGACCTGGTTCGTCGGCAGAGACGGGTGCCGGAGAGAGCCGCACCGTGAGCGTCTCGGCGGCCTGCTGCGAGAACAGGGGAGGCTGAGAGACGCTTTCGACGGGGTGGGCTTCGGCCTGGTTGAGCGCAGGGAGCGCGTGCTCGCCGAGCGGTGCCGTGGGCTTCGGCGGCGGTTCCGCCGCGCTCACCGGCAGGAGTGCGTTCACGAGCGGCGCCGCTGGGTTCGATGGCCGCTCCACCGGGCTCGCCGAGGCCGCAGCGGGGCTCGACGGCCGCTCGACACGCACGGCAGCCCGTGGCGGTGTGGAAGGGGTCGAGGCCACGACAGGCGGCGGAACCGGAGCTGGTGCGAAGGGGGCTTTCGCCTGAGGCAGCTCGTCGAGATCGAACAGCGCGTCGACGTCGATCGGCTCTTCCGGCACGTCGACGTCGATGTCGATGTCGAGCAGCGACGGCTCCGGTGCACGATTCAGGGCGGTGGGAGCGCTCGCCGACGTCTCGTGGCCTGCATCCGGTCGCAGGGCGAGCCGCTGCGTTCGGGATTCAATCCCGCCAGATAGCACGCCCACCCGCGCCAGATCCGGCGCAGGCAGGGCAGTTCTCGAGGGCGACGGGGGAGCTGCCATTCCGGAGGATCGAGGACGCCGTAGCCCTTCAGCGTACACGGCTCAGGGGGCGCGTGACCAGGTCCGGATCAGGGGCCCGCGGAAACTGGCCAGGCCCTCGAGTTCGTCACATCGCGAGCGGAGGAGCATCCGGGTGACCGCTCCCCTCTGGTGCGGTGGGGCACGTGCGCGCCAACGCGATCCGTCGAGCGGCGGGTCGCGGGGCCCTCTGCCCAAGCTACGTCTCGACGCGGCACGACGCGATGTGCCAGGGCTCGGCCGGACGAGGACTGGGGCTCCACGCGCAGGCCCATGCCCAGGGCTCAGAGCTCCAGGCAGTCGATCACTTCGAGGAGGAGGGCAAGGCACGCGACGGGCAGGTCGCACTGAGGACCGACCTGCTGCACCATGCACTGCAGATACGGGGTCAGAAGAGGGTAACACGCATCCGGGAAGACGGCGTAGGACTCGAGGCACTCGCTCTCGCAGGTGGGCCCGGAACAGTCGTATTGCTGCTGAACCGAGCAGAACTGGGCACAGTTCGAGGCTGGGTCATCGCCCCCGCCAGGCCCGCTCCCCGGGCCAGCGCCGGGCCCTCCCGTCTCCTGCTCGGGATCCACCACCACGTTTCCGCCACACGCCGCCCAGCTCAGCGCGGCGACGAGCACGACGCCACGAAAGGCACTACGCATCCCACGAGGATACCCGAGTGCCCTGCAAGCCGTGGAGGTCTTGCGCAGGGCATGCGATATCCCGCCCTCCTCGATGCGTCTCGACCTGCTGGCTCAGCTCCTCGCTCCCCTCGCGGCATCCACCGCCGCGCCCGTCACAGGAAATGCCGTTTGCCCTCCTGACATGGTGCTGGTCGAGGGAACCCACCACGAGCAGGTGCAGCGCCTTTGCACGTCCTTCAAACAGGATCATTGCTGGGCGTTCTTCCCGGGGGCAGTGGCCCTGGAGATGCGCGCCACGCCGATCCGCGCGTGCATGGACCGGTACGAGTGGCCGAACCGTCAGGGTGAACTGCCTGTCGTGATGGCGCGCTTCATCGAGGCGGAAGCGCTCTGCGCTGGCGTGGGCAAGCGGCTCTGCACCGAGTTCGAGTGGGAACTCGGCTGCGAAGGGCCGGCCTCGCTCCCCTTCCCTTACGGCCACGCGCAGGATCCCAGGGCGTGCAACGTCTCGAAGCCGTGGAAGGCCGTGAGCGAACGCAAGCTCGCGAGCAACGACGCCGCGGTACGCGCGGCGGAGACCGCACGCGTCTGGCAGGGTGAGCCCACAGGCACCTTCCCGGCCTGCGTGAGCGCCTTCGGTGCGTACGATCTGGTCGGCAACGTCGAGGAGTGGGTCAGCACCTCACGCGCCGAGTGGCCCTACCGCTC
Source organism: Chondromyces crocatus (assembly GCF_001189295.1). Classification (NCBI taxonomy): domain Bacteria; kingdom Pseudomonadati; phylum Myxococcota; order Polyangiales; family Polyangiaceae; genus Chondromyces; species Chondromyces crocatus. The sequence continues at coordinate 4,554,814 of NZ_CP012159.1, read as the reverse complement.
CTCCCTCAAAGGGGGCTACTGGTCCAAGCCCTGGGCAGGATGCCGAGGGACCAACGAGTCCCACGGGCCGCTGTTCCGCTTCTACGAGGTGGGCTTCCGCTGCTGTCGTGACCCGGGCTGACCTGGCGGGCCTGCGCGAGCGCCGTCTTCACATGGCCATGCTGCCGTCGCCAGCCGTCCTCGTGGCCGACATGTCTTCGATGCCCTTGGCATGCTCCGGCAGCGGAGGAAGCTCGGCGAGATCGTACCCGGGCGCCACCCAGTACACCTCGGGGGCAGGTCGGTAGCCGCTGAAGTAGTGGCGCTCGTCGACGCGACCATCCTTGTGGGAGATGCGCACGAACGACGTCACGTCGTACCCACGCGAGCCCTTCTGGTGACGGATGCGCTTGCCGGGCGGGAAGTGCCCCTTGACGTAGATACGACGGGTGAAGTCCTCGACGTTCGCGACACCGTACCGGTACTCGACCGTGGCCGACGACTGGCCGCCGAGCAGCTCGACGCGAATGACCGTCGGCTTCGGAAGGAAGGCGTGGATCATCACCGGGAACGGGTGGTTGTTGCGGATCTTGAGGTCCACGGTGGGATAGACGACCGTCGCATCGAGGCCCAGCTTGGTGTACGCGCTCGGCCGCGAGTGGCTCTGGCGATCGAGGATGTCGAACGCACCGAACAGGGCCGCGGCGTGCAGGGTGCTGGCGAGCTGGCAGGTACCGCCGCCGTAGCCGGTGACCGTCTCGTCGGCGAGGATCTCCGGAGCGACGGTGAAGCCGTTCTCAGGGGTCCGCGGGCCCACCCGCTCGTTGAACGAGATCGCCTCGCCGGGCGCGAGCACGGCGCCATCGAGACGCGCAGCAGCGTTGGCGATGTTCTTCGCCCGTCCCGCTCCGCTCCCCCACGTGGAGAACGACGTCTCGAAGACCGAGACGACCTGGCTCACGTCGACCCGGGTGAGATCCACCAGGGTCACCTTGGCCGAGACGTAGCTCATGGCGAGCTCCATGGTCTCCTCTTCTTCGTGCGAGATGGCGTGGAGGGCGGCGATCGTGCGCTCGATGTCCAGGCTCATGCCCGGCTGATCGGGCACCTTCAGCCGCTGCGCGAGATCCAGGCGTGCATCCGTGGGCTCCCGGAAGACGACGGGCGCAACCTCCGTCCGGAGGAAGGTGCGCGCCTTGTGCTCGTCCACGGTCCACACGAGGGGGACGTCGAGCTCACCCCGCCGCGCGCGTGCCGTCTGCTTGAGCCGGCGCATCAGCGATCCTTCGTGCCCGATCTGCTGCGCCCGCTCCAGCGTGGCCGCCACGTCGACGGAGACACCGAGCGCGCCGAGGGTGGTGCTGAACCAGTGCCCCTCGCGGTGCAGCCAGATCTTGCGACCGTGGAGCTGCTCTCGACGGGACACGAGCCACGCCGTCGGAGAAGCGCCTTCCGGAAGGATGCGCTCGCCGATGGAGAGCCCCCGCACGACGGGCGCACGTGGGAGCACGTGGTGCAGGCCTGCCCCCAACCCGAGGCCAGCCAGCGACCCGAAGCCTACGACGAGGACGACAGACCGAATTCTCACGAGAACTGGAATCGTAGCCGGCTCCGCTCCAGACCGGAAGTTTTGACCGGCACCGTCATCGCTCCGCCGTACACTCCTGCCGCGCGATGGTCGTGACGATGACAGGAGTGAGGGATCGCGGGTGACCATGACGACGACAAGGATGAGGCTCTACGGACTCGGCGCTGCGTTCGCTGGGTGGCTCAGCACAGGATGCGGGGGCACCGAACCGGCTGCGACGGCAACGACGCCAACACCTTCGGCATCGCTCTCCTCTCCCCAGATCCCCTCCTCGGCGGGTGGAGCCGAGAAGCCGGCGTCAACAGGACCCACGGCAGCTCTCCCCGATGCGCCCATCCCGGGATCGACGGGGGCTGTGAACACCGAAGCCACGAGCCCCTCTCCGCAGGGAGGCGCCTCTCCCTCGGGCCCTCATCCGGCTGCAGCATCAGGCGCCCGGGAGGTCGCCGTCCCCTTCCCTCCCACCTCCTTCGAGCCGCCGCACGCACGCACCGCCAAGCCCGAGGACGGCACCTGGAGGCCGCTCGCCGAAGGCGCAGCAGGAGGGACGCCCGTGCTCGCACAGGCCACCGTCCACCCTCACAAGATCAAGCCTCACGTCTACGTGCACGTGGTGGCCATCGACCTGCGCAAGGTCGCGCTGCACCTCGTGGCCGGAACACTGGAGCCCCAGTCCAAGGACATCCCGGCAGAGCGGCGACCCGGGCTCGTCCCCGCTGCGGATCAGCAGGATCTGATCGCGGTGTTCAACGGTGGGTTCATGGCGCGCCACGGCAAGTACGGCATGCGGGTGGAAGGAGACGAGTTCCTGCCTCCACGCCCCGACGCATGCACCGTGGCGCTTTACCAGGATGGTGCCGTCCGTATCGCCGAGTGGAGCCAGATCGAGGCCGACGCACCGAAGATGGTGGGGCTCCGGCAAACGCCGCCATGCCTCGTCACGGCCAGGGAGCTGCACCCGGCCATCGAGGACGCCGTGCGCCCTCGAAAATGGAGCGCGGCCGAGAACGGCGAAGTCGAGATCCGACGCTCGGCGCTCGGTGTCGACGCGACCGGAAGGGTGCTGTTCTACGGGAGCGGGGAGTGGGTGACGGCGAAGGACGTCGCCGTGGCGATGAAGGCCGCGGGCGCCGTCGACGCCGCGCAGCTCGACATCAACTACTCGTACACGAAGTTCCTCTTCTACGGTCGCCCGACGCCGAGCGATCCTCTCCAAGTGGTGTCGACTCTGATCCAGGACACGAAGCACATCAAGCGCGGTTACGTGACGACACCGGCGGAGCGCGACTTTTTCTATCTGAAGCGGCGCTCCCACGCGGCGTCATCACCGTCGAAGTGAACCGGCGCGGATCGCTGCACCACGAGGTGACGCCGCGCCGAGCGAGCGCTCACTGACAGCCACCTTCGACGACGATCCCCGCCGCGCTGAGCGGAACGGAAGCAGGTGCCCAGGAGGGCGCGCCGGAGAAGATCAGCGTCGCGTCGATGCCGACCCGACAAGGCACGTACATGCTCGATCCGGTCGTCCACGACACCATCCCGCTGCCGCCCGTGGCCTGCGCGCTCTCACCCGGCGGCGTCTCGGGTGAAGCCTCGCAGTCGGCCGCGCTGTTGGTGATCCAGGCATCGGACACCCCCCAGTCCTCCGGCAGGCTGATATTGAACACGCCTCCCTGTGAAGGCGGTGTGACGAAGACGATGCGGATGCACAGGTCCCGAGCGAGATCCACCTTCCGAAGGATCAAGCGATCGAGGCCGCCGAAATAGAAGCCGGCTGCGAAATCGTCTGGCGCTGCGCACGTGGTACCAGGCGACACATCCATCCCGGCTGACTGTGCATAGCAGCTGTTGCAGTAGAACTTCCCGTCGCATCCACAGACGCCAGGGCAGTCGTCGTCACAGCCCTTCGGGCGTGGCTCGCAGAGGCCCATGCCATCGTCGCCCCCGCAGGATCCATCCTGCCAGACACAGACTTCTTCGGGGGCACACTCGACCTGGGCCAGCCCACCGCAACGCGTCGACGCGCCACCTCCGCCACCTCCGCCACCTCCGCTGCTCGAGGTGCTGGTCGTGGACGAGGTGGAAGAGGACGAACCGCCACCACCAGGCGCCTGCTCGACGGAACCTCCGCAGGCCAGGACGAGGAGAGGCAGCGAGAGACCAAGAAAGCGAGGATTCATGGCGCCATGGTGACACCATCCTCGGGACGAAGAAAGGCCATGCCCATGAATGGCGCCCCCCCGGATCGCCATGCCCGGAGGCGACGCGCGGGGGCGTTCCGGGGTGGCGGGAGCAGGCCGACGCCGTAAGCTCCCCGCACCTCGTGATCAGGAGATACCCATGACCCAGACGATCCCTGTCCGTGCCCTCGGCCGGCATGGCCTCCAGGTTTCCTCCATCGGCCTCGGCTGCATGGGGATGTCCGACTTTTACGGCAGCGAAGGGCAGCGGGACGAGCAGGAGTCCATCGCGACGATCCACCGCGCCCTGGAGCTCGGCGTCACGTTCCTCGACACGGCCGACATGTACGGGCCATTCACCAACGAGGAGCTGGTGGGCCGAGCGATCCGGCATCGCAGGGATCGGGTGACGCTCGCGACGAAGTTCGGCATCCGGCGCTCGGCAGATCCGGCAGCTCGCGGGGTGAGCGGAAAGCCGGAGTATGTCCGCGAGGCATGCGACGCCTCGCTGCGAAGGCTCGGGGTGGAAGCGATAGATCTGTACTATCAGCACCGGGTGGACCCGAGTGTGCCGATCGAGGACACCGTGGGGGCGATGGCCGGCCTGGTGCAAGCAGGCAAGGTTCGCTACCTGGGCCTATCGGAGGCGAGCGCAGAGACACTGCGCCGGGCCGCAGCAGTTCATCCCATCAGCGCGCTTCAGACCGAGTACTCGCTCTGGAGCCGCGATCCGGAGGACGAGCTGCTGGCCCTGTGCAGGACGCTGGGGATCGGCTTCGTCGCCTACAGCCCGCTGGGACGTGGCTTTCTCACCGGACAGATCAAGCGCTTCGAGGATCTCGCCCCCGACGACTACCGGCGCACGTCACCCAGGTTCATGGGCGACAACTTCCAGAAGAACCTGGAGCTTCTCGCTCGGGTCGAGGAGATCGCCCAGGAAAAGGGGTGCTCGGCGAGCCAGCTCGCCCTCGCGTGGGTCCTCGCGCAGGGGGAGGACGTGGTGACCATCCCCGGAACGAAGCGCCGCCGCTACCTCGAAGAGAACGCCGCGGCAGCCGCGATCACGCTGACGCCCACCGACATCGCCCGCATCGACGCTGCGGCGCCGCGAGGCGCAGCGGCAGGGGAGCGCTACACCGAGGTCGGGATGAAGCTCGTCAACCAGTGACGGGAATCCCTCGAAGCCGCTCCGCCACGGCGAGCACATCCACGTTGCCGCCGCTCAAGATCACGCCCACCCGGCGGCCCGCCACGTCGACCCTCCCCTGAAGGGCGGCCGCCAGGCCGAGCACCGCGGTCGGTTCGACCACCAGCTTCAGGCGCTCCCAGACGAAGCGCAGCGCTCCCAGCAGCGCCTCGTCCGGGACCGTCACCATGTCGTCCACGAACTGGCGTACCAGAGGGAACGTGAGCTTGCCCAGGGACGGCGTGCGCGCCCCATCGGCCAGCGTGTCGGGGTTGTGAACGGAGCAGAGCACCCCGCTCTTGAACGAGCGCGTGGCGTCGTCCCCCGCCTCGGGCTCCACTCCCACCACCTGGCACCCTGGGCTCAGCGCCCGGGCCGCCAGCGCAGAACCGGAGAGGAGCCCCCCACCACCACAAGGCACGAGCAGCAGCTCGAGCGGGCCGACCTCCTCGAACAGCTCCTTCGCAGCCGTCCCCTGGCCCGCGATGACGTGCGGGTGATCGAACGGCGGAATGAGTATCGCCCCTCCCTCTCCAGCAATGCGTTGCGCCACGTCTTCACGGCGCTCCTTGCGGGGATCATAGATCACCACCCGCGCGCCGTACCCCTCGGTGGCCCGCCGCTTCACGGCAGGCGCGTCCTCGGGCATCACGATCGTGGCCGGCACGCCCAGAAGCCGCCCCGCCAGCGCCACCGCTTGTGCGTGATTTCCAGATGAATAGGCAATCACGCCCCTCCGCCGCTCCGCTTCGCCCAGCCTGCTCACGGCGTTGTACGCACCACGAAATTTGAATGCCCCCATGCGCTGGAGATTCTCGCACTTCAGAAAGCACGTCGCCCCGAGCAGGGCATTCAGCGTTCTCGAGGTGGCAACGGGCGTGCGGTGGGCGATCCCATCGAGCAGCCGGGCCGCACTGGCGATATCGTCGTACGTCACATCGACCGACAACGGATCATTCGACATGGCGCCTGTTACGCCAGGGTCCGCGCGCGTGCAATGCATATGCAAAGCGAAATGTCCACATTGACGCCGACGCCCCCTTCTGTCTTGCTATCCATACCAGCGTCGCTGTCCATACCAGCGTCACAACCCGGCGGTATCACCGTCACGGAGGAGAAATGAGCATGGACGCAATCACCGCCTGGGCCGTGTCCATCATGGTGTCCTGGGCTCCCCCCGGGAGGAGTCACATCCGAGACGCGGTCGAGACGCCCGAAGAAGGCCGTGCTCGCTATGAGGCGATTGCCGAAGCGGCTGCCCGCGTCGCGTACGATCCCGAACTCGACCCCGTATTCCGAGGGCCGCGAGGCCGGGCCACGACGATGGCGCTTCTGCTTTCAATCGCCAAGCACGAGAGCGGATTTCGCCGCGACGTCGATCTCGGCAAGGGACCCTTGTCGCGCGGTTCGGGGACGGACTCGTGCTTGCTCCAGATCCGGGTCGGCAAGGGGAAGACCGCCGAGGGGTGGACGCACGAGGATCTGGTCGAAGACCGCGAGAAGTGCTTCCGGTCGGGCCACGCCCTCATCAAGCGCTCCTTCGGTGCCTGCCGCAATCTCCCCATGCTGGACTGGCTCGGCGCCTATACACGCGGACGCTGTGTTCAGGGGGAACCAGCATCGCAATCACGGATGAAGCTCGCCCAGCGGGCTCCCCAGGCCCCACTCGACGACGCTGCTGCGCTCGCCGCGCGCGCCAAAGCGACGCCACACCCCTGAGCCTGGCACCAGAAAAGAATTGCGTCGGCTCCAGCCATCCCCCTAAAAAGATCCAACCCGCTCGAACCCATCCGGCAAGAGCGCACTGCAACGAGAACCCTGCAAGGAGACACCATCCATGGCCCTCGAGGTCGGACAGCCTTTCCCGAGCTTTTCTCTGCCGAATCAGGACGGGAAGACCCTATCGCTCGGCGATTTCGCCGGCAAATGGCTCGTCCTTTATGTCTATCCCAAGGACGACACCCCGGGCTGCACCATCCAGGGTCAATCGTTCACGGCGACGCGCCAGGATTTCGACGCCGCGAACATTACCGTCGTCGGCATCAGTGAAGACGACGTCGCCTCGCACCGCAATTTCTGCAACAAATTCAACTTCACCATCGATCTGCTCGCCGACACGAAGCACGAGCTGCTCCGAGCGGCTCAGGTCGGGCAGAGTGAATGGAAGGGCACCCTGTACTGGGACCGGACCACGTTCGTGATCGACCCGTCCGGTGTGCTGCGCAAGATCTACGAGAAGGTGACCCCGCAGGGTCACGAGCAGGTCTTGCTGACGGACATCAAGGCGCTTCAGGGGTGACGACTCGCCGAGGAGAGGCTGCCTCGGGCATGCCTCTCTTCGGTCGATGGCTCTGACGTGGAGTCTGGAGCGGAGACGGAGGGGGGAGGATCAGTGGATGAAGCGCAGGAACGCGTCCGGGCGCTTGCCACCGTACGAGCCATTCCAGTAGCCGCTCTTGTAGTTGGCCACCGCGACGCCCGTGCTCGTCTGGGAGCCGATGAAGGTGCCCTTGTCGGGGTCGAGGACGATACCGATATGCCCGGGCCAATGAACGAGATCCCCAGGCTGCGGCAGGTCGACCTTCATGAACTTGGGCGAATGCGGGAAATCGTCCGCGCGGATCATGGGGAATGAGGCGTCCACCGTCTGGCGAAGCACAGCCACCACGAACTGGTTGCAAACCATCTCGCTGTAGAGGACCTCGCGGCCAAGGTTGGTCTCGAAATTGGCTGCTGCCTGGGCGATGTCGAAGCTCATAGGTCCTCCTGGGACAATGAGGGTTGAAAGCGGCACGCTACCACACCCTCTCACCGCGAGAACAGTGGGGCTGACACCGTTGTGTACGGAATACGAGTGATGGGAACAGCAACGACATCCCGTCGTGGTATTCGCCATCGACAGCAAATTTGGACCAGACCGTGTCCGAGCGAGGCATTCGCTGCGTCGAATGCGTCGACGCTCACCATGACGCGGTGTGCCGAGCAGGAGATGGTGCGATGACGGGTGGCTACCGCAGCTGGAGGATCCTCGTCTCCAGCGCCTCGCGCCCTTCCAGATCGAGGCTGGTCGGCACGGCGTGGCGCCCCAGCTCCACCACGCCAGCATCCGGGCAATAGGAACGCCCGGGATCGCCGAACAGGACCGTCACGCCACGCCGCGCGCAGGCGCGAAGCCAGGGGATCACCCGGGCCGCCATCTCGCGGTCGTAGCAGACGTCGCCGGCGAGGATGACCTCCCACCCCACGTCGGCCTCGGAGGTCGTGAGATCGTCCAGCTGGGTGGCGATGGTCTCGCCGTTGAGTGCTGCATTCATCGCAATGGCCACGCCCGCGAAGGGATCGATGTCAGCGGCCGTCACGAAAGCGGCCCCCGCTTTGGCCGCGGCGAGCGCCACCAGACCGCTGCCGGCAGCGAAATCGAGCACGCGCCTTCCAGCGACCAGCTGGGGGTGGTCGAGGACGTGACGGGCGAGGGCCTGACCACCAGCCCACGCAAAAGCCCAGTAGGGAGGCGGGATGGTGCCGGAGGAGAGGGGTTCACCTTCGGTCCCCGAGGAGAGCATGCCGAGCCCGAGCTGCTGGAGCTCGCGCTCCGTGGCGTACCAGAGCGGGGTGACCTCGGTGGCGAGATGAAGGCGCAGCTCGGGGACGAGGGGAGGCGCGACGATCTCGGTCTGCCGAACGATGAACGCCGCCGCGCGGGCCTCCGACGAGGGCACCTCGATCGTCATGGTGTCGCGCGTCAGGCGTCGCCCCTGGAGTCAGGCGGCGCCCTCGAAGTCAGCCTCCGCCCACGAAGTGAACAATCTCCAGCACATCGCCTTCACGAAGGGCGGTGGAGCCGTGCTCTGCGCGCGGGATCACGTCGCCGTTCTGCTCGACCGCCACCGGGCCCTCGCCCAGGCCGAGCAGCTCCACGAGCGCCCGCACCGTCGTCGCCGCCGGCACTTCGCGCGGCTCCCCGTTGACCGTGACGTTCATCTGTCCTCCTGGGCCTCCCGCTTTACCTGGCCGTGCCCGTCCCCGTCCAGGGGCGCAGCGCGCGGAACACGGGGATCACTCGAGCCCGCCGCTTCGACGATGGCCCGGAAGCGTCGCGCATTCTCCACGTAGTGCGCCGCGCCGAAGCGACCGAGATCCGCCTGATCCAGGTTGACCTCGCCCACCACCTTCGCTGGGTTGCCCTTCACCATGGAACGAGGCGGGATCACCATCCGCGGTGGCACCAGCGCGCCGGCCGCGATGACCGAACCAGCGCCGACCTCCACATTGTCGAGGAGGATGCTCCCCATCCCGATGAGGCAGCCATCGCCCACGATGCAGCCGTGCAGGATGGCACCGTGTCCCACGGTGACGTCGGCGCCGACATGGGTCCACGAAAGGTTGTCGGTGACGTGGACGCAGACCAGGTCTTGCAGGTTGGTGCGGGCGCCGATGCGGATCTTGCCGACGTCCCCGCGCAGGACCGCGCCGAACCACACGCTGGCGTCGTCGCCCAGCTCGACGTCCCCCACCAAGGTCGCGTTGGGAGCCACGAACACGCCGCGCCCAAGGCGCGGAAAGGTGTCTCCGTAAGGAAGGATCAAGGCCATGCCGACAGCGTTCCCTCAGCTCTCGGCGCGCGGGCCTTCACCGACGACCGGCAAGACGCGCCGCCCGGCAGGACGAGGCCGCGCCCTCCGCGCCGCCGCCCGAGCCGCTTCAGTGAGCTCGCCATGAAGGGAGTGCTTGTTCGCCCGGATGATCTGAACGGTCACCACCTCGCCCACGAGGTCCAGCTCGGACACCCCTTCGATGTGCACGATCTCGTTGCGGCTGGTCCGGCCCGACCAGAGATCGCCCGCCTTCGCTGGCCCCTCGACCAGTACCTCCTGGACCGACCCCGTGAGCCCTCCGAGGTGCCCGCCGAGCAGCGCCTCGCTGAGCGCGAACAGCCGGGCGAGGCGCTCCCCTTTGATCTGCTCGGACACGTCGTCCTGAAGCTTGAGCGCCGGGGTGTAGGGACGGCGTGAGTACTTGAACCCGAACAGCCCCCGGAAGCCCACCGTCTCCACGAGGGAGAGCGTCGCCTCGAAGTCCTCCTCCGTCTCGCCGGGAAAGCCGACGATGATGTCCGTCGACAGCGTCAGTCCAGGCGCCGCTTCGCAGAGCGCGCGGGTCCGGGCGATGTACTCCTCGCGGGTGTAGCGCCGGATCATGCGCTTGAGCATGCGGTTCGAGCCCGACTGCACTGGCATGTGGACGTGCCGCGGCAGGATCGGCAGCTCCGCGTGAGCCCGGATCAGGGACGGCGTGAGGTGACGCGGATGCGGGCTCGTGTAGCGGAGACGCTTGAGTGAGGGCACCTCTGCCGCGATGCGCCAGAGCAGCGCCGCGAACTCGCTCTCGTCCGGATCCGAGGGATCTGCGCCTTCCGCTCGGGGGAGACGGGTTGCCGGATCCCGGTAGCTGTTCACCGTCTGCCCCAGCAGGGTCACCTCGCGCGTCCCCGAAGCGCAGAGCGACGCGATCTCGGCGACGATCTCGTCACTCGAGCGGTAGCGCTCGGGGCCTCGCGTGTACGGGACGATGCAGAACGAGCAGCGCTCGTTGCACCCCTTCATCACCGTCACGAACGCCGTGACCCCGCTACCGCCGGTCGGAGGCGGCAAAAAACGCGGTGCGTCAAGGTCGAAGGTTGTACGCACCACCGGAAGCCCGCCTGTCGAAAGATCCCCCAGGAGACGCGGCAGCTCGACGATGTTGTCCGGCCCGATCACCACGTCGACCGTGGGCATGCGCCGGAGGAGCTGCTCCCCCTCTTGCTGGGCGACGCAGCCGGCCACGATGAGGACCCGCTCGGGTTGCTCCTGCTTCCACCGGGCGAGGCGGCCCACCTCACTGCGCAACTTTTGTTCGGCTTTCTCCCGGACACTGCACGTATTGAGCACCAGCACATCCGCGTCCGCGGGCCCCTCGGCCTCCGCGTAACCGGCGCTCCGGAGCACCTCGCGCATGCGCTCCGAGTCGTGCACATTCATTTGGCAGCCAAAGGTTGTGATGGCGTAGCGAGGCATCCGGCGGGCATGGTACACCAAAGGCCGCGATTCGGCCTGGCTACGAACGGCAGGCGAGGCTGGACACTGCGCTGGACAGGAGAGGGCGATGGCGAACTTCGAAAACCTGGTCGAGCTCTTCGAGCGTTCGATCAAGCTGTACGGATCTCGAGACCTTTTCGGCACCAAGAAGGATGACCAGTGGAACTGGCTGTCCTACGGGGAAATTGGCCGACTGGTCGACAACTTCCGCGGTGGCCTCGCGTCGCTCGGCATCCAGCGAGGGGATCGGGTCGCGATCATCTCGAACAACCGTGTCGAGTGGGCGGTCGCCGCCTACGCCTGCTACGGCCTCGGCGCCGCCCTCGTGCCCATGTACGAAGCGCAGCTCGCCAAGGAGTGGGCCTTCATCATCAACGACTGCGAGGCCGTGGCCGTCATCGCAGCGACCTCCCAGATCCACGAGAAGTGCCGAGAGATCCCGGAGACCGCGCCCACCCTCAAGCACATCATCGGCCTCGCGCTGCCGAAGAGTGACCCGCTTTCCTACGACGCGCTCCTCGAAGCCGGCGCCCAGAAGCCGGTCCCGGCGATCAAGCCCACGCCGGAAGACACGGCGTGTCTCATCTACACCTCGGGCACCACGGGCAACCCCAAGGGCGTGATCCTCACGCACGGGAACATCTGCTCCAACATCAACGCCGTCCACGCCTGCTTCCCGCTGAACGCAGAAGATCGGAGCCTCTCGTTCCTCCCGTGGGCCCACTCCTTCGGGCACACCTGCGAGCTGCACGCCTTCCTGTCCCTCGGCGCCTCCATGGCCCTCGCCGAGGCCGTCGACAAGATCGTCCCCAACCTCGCCGAGGTGAAGCCGACGGTGCTGGTCAGCGTGCCCCGCATCTTCAACCGCATCTACGACGGCGTGAACAAGCAGATGGCGGCGAAGCCCGCCGTGGTGCGCAACCTCTTCCACGCCGGGATCCGCATCGCGACCAAGAAGCGAAACGGAGAGGCTCTCTCGCTGGGCGACAAGCTCAACTTCGCCCTCGCCAACAAGATCGTGTTCTCCAAGATCCGCCAGAAGTTCGGCGGCCGGCTCAAGTACGCCGTGAGCGGTGGCGCCGCCCTCTCCCGCGAGGTCGCAGAGTTCATCGACGGGCTGGGGATCAAGGTGTTCGAGGGCTACGGCCTCACCGAGACCTCACCCATCATCTCCGCCAACCGCCCGGATGCGCACCGCATCGGCAGCGTCGGCAAGCTGATCGACGGGGTGAAGGTCATCATCGACAAGACCGAGTCGGGTGACCCCAAGCACGGCGAGATCGTGGTCACGGGCCCGAATGTGATGAAGGGCTACCACAACCGCCCTGAAGAAAATCAGGCGGTTTTCACCACCGACAAGTGCTTCCGCACCGGCGACCTCGGCTACATCGACGAAGAGGGCTTCCTCTACATCACCGGCCGCATCAAGGAGCAGTACAAGCTGGAGAACGGCAAGTACGTCGCGCCTGCGCCCCTGGAGGAGCAGCTCAAGCTCTCCCCCTTCATCCTCAACACCATGGTCTACGGCGACAACCGCCTCCACAACGTGGCGCTCGTCGTGCCCGATCTGGATGCGGTGAAGGAGTGGGCCAAGACCGAAGGTGTGAGTTACCAGGCGGCGGCCGATCTCCTCACCAACGCGCGCGTGATCGCCATGATCCAGAGCGAGGTCGACAAGTACTCCACCGAGTGGAAGGGCTTCGAGCGCGTGAAGCGCATCACCCTCGCGGAGGAGGACTTCACGACGGACAACGGCATGCTCACCCCCTCGCTCAAGCTGAAGCGGCGCGTGGCCTGGCAGCGCTACCAGAAGCAGATCGAGAGCCTCTACGAGACCAAGAACAAGTCCGGCTCCACCTCGGACGCCGCCGCCTGATCCTGCCGGGGGCTCCCCACCGAGCCCCGTCTCGCGTACGCTCGGCGCGCCCATGGTATCCGGCGCCCAACCTTCCCCCGGTCCCCTCCCCCCGAAGCGCACCCTCTATCCCGAGCTCGAGCCTTACCGAGCTGGACGGCTTCGTGTCTCCGATCTCCACGAGATCTACTACGAAGAGTCCGGCAACCCGCGCGGCAAGCCGGTGGTCTTCGTCCATGGCGGGCCTGGCGGAGGCACCGAACCCAAGCAGCGGCGCTTCTTCGACCCTCAGGCGTACCGCATCATCCTCTTCGATCAGCGCGGCTGCGGCCGGAGCACGCCTCACGCTTGCCTCGAAGAGAACACCACCTGGCACCTCGTCGCCGACATGGAGACCCTGCGCGAGCACCTCGGCATCGAGCGCTGGCAGGTCTTCGGGGGCTCCTGGGGCAGCACGCTCGGCCTGGCTTACGCGCAGAAGCACCCCGAGCGCGTCACCGAGCTGGTCCTCCGCGGCATCTTTCTGCTCCGCCGGCAGGAGATCGAGTGGTTCTACCAGCGCGGCGCCAGCGCGATGTTCCCCGACGCCTGGGAGGAGTACCTCGCCCCCATCCCGGAGGCCGAGCGCTCGAACCTGCTCATGGCCTACCACCGCCGCTTGCTCAGCACCGATCTCACCGTGCAGCGCACCGCAGCCCGCGCCTGGAGCGTGTGGGAGGGGACGACGAGCTGCCTGCGGCAGAACCCGGAGCTGATCGCCCGCACCCAGGGGGAGGTGTTCTCGCTCGCCTTCGCCAGGATCGAGTGCCACTACTTCGCGAACGGCGGCTTCATGGAGCGGGAGACGCAGCTCCTCGACGACGTCGATCGCATCCGCCACATCCCCACCGTGATCGTGCAAGGCCGCTACGACGTGGTCTGCCCCATGGAGAGCGCCTGGGCGCTGCACCGCGCCTTCCCCGAAGCCGATCTCCGGATCGTGGCGGACGCAGGCCACTCCGCCCTCGAGCCAGGCACCGTGCACGAGCTGATCGAAGCGACAGATCGGTTCCGCTGAACCTGCGACCGAAGCCCCACCAGCATTTCGGCGCTCGACGAGACGGCAGGGGTGCTTGCCCCTGCCATGAGCATCACAGCGCGTCGAGCTTGTAGGCCACGCCCAGACCGACGACGTTGGTCGATGCGCTGTAGACCCCCCCATTGATGGTGTCCGGAACCCGCGGCGGGTTGGCGCGGAGCGGCATCACCTGCGTCACGCGCGCCTCCTCGGGCGCCACATCCACGTCGAACGCGAACACGCGCGCAAACGTCGCGTCGAACCGGAAGCGACCCAGGTGTACCCCCAGCCCCAGGGCCGCCGTCACCTTCGGCGCGTCCATCGTCAGCACGGTCAGGTACTCCGCCGGGACCGCGCTCGTCTCGAAGCTCAGCCCTCCGCGCGCCTCCCAGCGCTTGTCGAGCCAGCCGAAGCCGTACTCCCCCCCGACGCGCAGCGAGACCGCGTCCTGGAACTGACGCTGGAGCGCGATCGGCGGCACGTGGAACGGCTCGGGGAACCCTGGCAGCCCCCGGAGGGCCACGTCCGGGGTGACCTGGATGGCGTCGTGCATGCTCCAGTGCTCCCAGGCCACCCCGACCTCCACCCGGAGATCCTTCACCACCCGCGCCTCCACCCCGAACCGCAGCGTCCACGGCAGGTCGAACGCCACATCCACCGAGTCTCCCTCGACGCGCGCCCGCTCGAAGACGGGCGACGCTGGAAGCCGTGTCTGGACCGTTCCTCCCGTCCGGACCCACACCGGCAGGTGGAAGCTCAGGCCGAAGTGCCACGCGGGCACCGGAGCCCACTGCACACCGAGTTGCCCCGTCGGCGCGAAGATCGGCCCCGCGTTCAGCGCCGCAGCCCCATCCCAGTCTGGATCCTCCGGCGCGCACAGGAAGCGCTCGGGCAAGCACCCCGAGAAGGCCATCTCACTCCGGAACGAGCCCGTCAGCATCGACACCACCGCCCCCAGGCGCAGCTCCGGCGTCGGCGCGTACGCGATGCCCGCCCCCACGAACGCCAGCAGCGACCCCCGGAGGTTGTACAGCGCGTACCGCTGAGGCGCGGGCGCCCCGCCCACCGCCTCCGGATAGCTCGCGAGCGCCGCATACGGAGCCCACACCCCGACCCCGAGCGCCCAGGCGCGCGAAAGCCGGAGCGAGCCGGCCAGCGTCGGGATCGGCAAGAACGGAGAAGAGCCGCTCACCTCGTCGAACGTCTGCAGGTACGTCGCCACCGGCTCGCCCGTGCTCGGATCGAGCTGCTGGGCCAGCGAGCGCCGCGTGTAGTCGCTCGACCAGTTCACCCAGCTCCCATCGACGAGAAACTGCGTGCCCGAGTCGAAGAGCCCGGCCGGATTGTAGGCCATCGCGCCGGGATCATCCGCACCGGCCACGAACGCGCCGGCCCTGGCGAGCGGGCGCACCCCCCGATCCGCCACGTAGAGCCCCCCCGCATGGGCCGCCTTCGACAGCGCGACGATCACGAAGGCGAGCGCCGCAGCTCCCCCTGCGAATTTGCCGGCTCGAGTTCCGATCACCGGCGCTCTCGCCGGCTCACGATCGCGTAGAGCTGCTCCATGCCCCGCGTCTCGTCCGTCAGGAACTCGCTCACGGCCCCGAACACCTCCGCATAGTCCTGCTGCGAGAGCGGCGCCTCCACGTCCGCGTCCAGCCGGTTCACCTCGGCGATCACGTCGAGCATCACCTCGATCGGCGCGACCCCTTCCCCTTCCATCGGCGTCACCATGGCTGGCAACACATGATCCAGCACGTGGTACCGATCGAAGCGATCGTCGGCCAGCGCCTTCATCAAAGGAATCAGCGTGGCAGCAGCCCCCGTCTCCTCGGCCTCGGCCCCCGGGTTCGCCACGACCGCCGCTGCCCGGAGAACGGGCGCCAGCACGTCGTCGCTCGCCAGCACCTGACAGAGATCCGTGAGCGACGCCAGCGTCGCCGAGAGCGCCTCGGCATCGGACTTGCCACCGAGGAGATGCTGCAGCAGCCGCCCCAGCTCACGACGCGCTGGCTCGTTCGCGCGCAGGGCTTCGTTCACGTCGGTGATCGCCGCGAACAGCGGGCCGCTCAGCGTCTCGGCCAGCTTCTGCCCGAGCCCCACCTTCGCCCAGGCACAGGGCTCCCCGCCTTCCCGTGCAGGGCAGTGCGCGTTGAGCTGCTCGCGCAGCAGGTCCACGGTCGTCACGAGGAGCGCCGGCGTCGCCCGGTTCTTGAACCGTGCCTCCTCCCCCTCCCCTTGCACCGCGAACAGCGCGTCCACGATCTGCGATCGGGCCCGCCTCCACTGCCCCTTCCGGGCCTGGGCGTCCGCCGCCCCGCTCTGCGCGAAGCGCTGATCGAACCCGTGCAGTGCGTCGGCGAACAGCGAGAAGAGCGTCACCTGCGCCTGCGGCGTGCCATCCACCCAGGTCGTGGACGCGCTCCCCTTCCGATCCACCATCCCCACGCTCCCGGCGTACTGCTTGCTGAACAGGATCCGCGTCACCCGCTCCAGCACTTCGGCGCCCGTCCACACCTCCCCCGCCTTCGGCCCGCGCTGCACCGTGATCGCCGACAGCTCGTTCACCGCCTCCGCGAACGCGACCACCGCCGGCACGAGGTCCCCCTCCACGACATCGGCGAGCAGCGGCTCGTACGTCGCCACCCCGGCCTCGGAGCAGTACTTCGGGTTGCTCGCCGAAGTCCCCGACTTCAGGCACTCGGGCCCGTGCTCCGGACCGCTCCAGTGACGGTTCAGGATCCGGATGAAGTCAGCGAACATCACCTCACCGCAATCGCGCCCCTCGCTCGCGCTGCAAGGCTCGTTCGCAAACGCCAGGATCATCGGGCGCAGGTAGTCGAGGAACCCCAGCCGCTCCCACGTGAAGATCACCCCGCCATCCCGCAGCCGCATCAGATCGACCGACGCCGCACACTGGCTCGCACCGGCCGCGTTCTTCACGCAGACCGAGCTGGACGCTGGCTCGATGAGCCCCGACACGAAGGCATTCGTGTCCTTGTTCGACGTGGTGCGGTGCGGGTCGAGATCCGGCAGGTTCGGATACCGCGTCGAGTCGGCGCCGAAGAACACCAGCCGGTTCAGTGCCTTGCTCGTGGGCGTCAGCGTCAGCCCGTCGATCCCGCTCCCGTCCTCGAACACCGAGTCCACGCTGATGTTGAAGAAGTCGGCGATGTCGAGCATCGCACCCAGGAACCCATTCTTGATCTCGATCTTCGACTTCTTGGGGTGCCCCGCCGGCAGCGCCGAGTCGAGGTAGAACGTCGCCACGTTGTCGAACTGGAACAGCGAACACTGGTCGTAGTTGCCGAACGGGAACCCGAACACTCGGACCTGAGCCCCTTGCTTGTTGCACGCCGTAGATCCGTGCGCGTCGTGGATGAGCTGGAGAGAGCGCTGAAGGATCGAGCGGTTCGCCCCTACCCGGGGAGCGTTCCAGTCCACGGGGGTCGACGGGTCGACGTAGGACAGCGAGCCGGACCCCGCAGTCACCGTGAGGTTCACCGGCGGCCCATTGAGGCGTGACGTACCGCTCGTCCCCGGGTCGTAGCTGAGCTGATCCCGGTTCCGGAAGAACTGCCCCATGGCCTCTCCGAAGTGCGCCACCCCGGGCCCCCAGCTGCTCGGCGTCGGCTTCACCAGCAGCGGCGTGCCCGCCGCATCCCGCGCCGCGAACGCCGAGAGCAGCCGCTTCACCAGCCCGGGTCGATCGGACATGCGCCCGAGCAGCTCCCCCATCTCGTCCCAGATCGGCGTCTCGTAGGGGATCTCCGCGCGCGGCTCCTCCCCACGGAGCGCCTTCTCGTCGTGCGCCGCCGCAAACTCCCGCGCCCGGAGCGCGGCCCCGATCACCCGCGCGACGACGGCCTCGTGGTTCTCCAGCAGATCCTTCACGCCGAGCAGCAGCGCATCCGAGTCGGGATCGGCGAGAAACTGCCCCATCGCATGCGAGACGTCGGCGAGCGGCGAGTCCTCCCCCCGGAACCGCGAGTACTGCGTGCAGTGGGCGCACGTCTGCCCGGCGGGCAGGATCTTCTCCGCCTGGTGATCGTACGCCGCCGCCTCCCGATCCCCGTAGAGGGTGAACGCGCCAGCAAGGGCGTACATCAACGCCTCGTTCTCACGCTTCCACGCTTCCGGATCGCCTGGCGTGGCGTTCAGCAGCGGATCCGTGAGCGGCAGGAGGGTCCGCGACAGGGCCGCACCGGCGGTCCGCGACGTGTCGATGTAAGCGTACAGCGCAGGCTCTGGACGCCCGAACGAGTCCAGCGCCTCCCGCGGGGTCGACCCCGGCACGACGAACGGCGGATCCACGGAGAGCGGCGCTCCCGCCGACAGAAAACGTCCCGACCCATCGATGTCGGCCAGTCCATCACCATCCGCATCGACGAACGGGCCCCCCGCGAGCGGCAGCGCAATCCCACGCCGATCCCGGGCCACGATGTACGCCGGCCCTGTTCCGCTGGACGTCGCGAACGCGGGGCTCTCCCGCACCAGCAGCGTGCGCAAGATCTCCACGTTGCTGCGCGGCCGGTTCGGCTGCGCCGTGCTGGGGTCCAGGGTGAGCGGTGGCAGCGCAGCCACATTGCTCCTCGCGGTGGCGAGCTCTTGCTCCACCACCGTCAGCAGCTGCTCGAACGCCGGCGCCCCCTCCCCCCCTGGCCCGAGCACCTCCGTGCTGGTGCGGCTCAAGGCACGCATGCTCGGGTACGCCAGCGTCGCTCGGATGGCGCCCAGGATCACCTGGCTCGGGCGATACCCCTGTCGCCCCCACATCTGCGCAAAGGCTCCCCGCGCCGCCTCGCTCTCCGAAAAAGCGGCGAACAGGCGCCCGAGCGCTCGGGTCGACTCCGGAAGGAGCGCCTTTCCACCGGGCACGTAGGGGTTCGTCTCGTAGAGCGCCGCGATCTCTTGCGAGTACGAGAGCAGCGCGTCGTGCAGGCGGATCCGGTCACCGCCCGCCTCGGTCGCCACGTTCTCGATCTCCACGTCGGGAAACGCCGTGTTGACGGCGTGGATCAGCGCCGACCGGCGCCGCACCAGCGCGTCCACCCGCGCGATCGCGCGGCGACGCGCCTGCTCGGCCTCGCCGGTCGTCGGCGTCGGCAGCTTCGCGACGTCGATCTCATCGGCATACACCCCGTCCGCGTCGAGGTGACAGACCCCCTGGTACGAAGCCCCGGTCAGATCCTCCGCGAGGGCCGACGCCCCCACCCGATCACAGAGCACCCCGTACAGATCGTCGCCCAGCGTCGCCCTGGGCAGCGCACGTCGCGTCGTGTCGAACGCCTCGTGACACGAAGCGGCGGCGCCCACGAGCAGCGTCACCCCGAGCAGGCCGCACCCGCGCTTCCACCACCCCGAAGCAGACCGAAACGAACGTCGGCGCATGACCCGCCTCCCATGCGATGCAGCGCTGCGGGGCGACCCCCTCGCCTGCGCTCGAACGACACCACGATATCCCAACGCGCCCGCGCTTCGTAATCCCAACGCGCCCGCGCTTCGTAGCCGCCCGACGCACCCCGGTGCTAGCCTCGTGCGTCATGACTGCCGACCAAGCTGCCCCGCTCACTGCCGTCATCCTCGCTGCCGGCCAGGGCACCCGCATGAAGAGCCCCCTGCCCAAGGTGCTCCACCCGCTCTGCGGCCGCCCGATGCTCCACTACGTCGTCGACGCAGCGTTTCAAGCAGGCGCCGCCGATGTCGTCGTCGTGGTCGGCCATGGACGCGACGAGGTCTCCGCCCAGCTCGCATCCGCGTTCGGAGACCGCGTCCGCACGGCGGTGCAGGAGACGCAGCGCGGCACTGGCGACGCGGTGCGTTGCGCGCTCCCTCAGCTCCGTCCCGAAGCCGACGCCGTGCTGCTGCTCTGCGGTGACACCCCCCTGCTCGAAGCCGAAGAGCTGAAGGCCCTCTGGAATGCCCTGAGCGCGTCGAGCGGCCCGCTCGCGATGCTCACGATGACGCTGCCCGATCCCACGGGCTACGGACGCATCCTGCGAGGCGCCGACGGACAGGTACTCGGCATCCGCGAGCACAAGGACGCGAGCCCCGAAGAGCGCGCGATCACCGAGGTCAACCCTGGCGTCTACGTGGCGCGCACGGCCTTCTTGCGCGAAGCGCTCACCCGCCTCACCACCGACAACGCACAGGGAGAACTCTACCTGACCGACATCGTCGCCCAGGCCGCCACCGCAGGTGGTACCAGCGCCCTCTCCACCCGCGATCCCGGCTCCCTCGCGGGCATCAACGACCGGGCCCAGCTCGCTGCCGCAGAGGACGTCCTCCACCACCGCATCGCCGACGCCTGGCGGCGAAAGGGCGCCACCATCCGCACCAGCGCACGGATCGACGCCAGCGTCGCCCTCGACCCCGACGCCATCATCGAGCACGGCGTCGTCCTGCGCGGCGCGACGCGCATCGGCGCCGGCGCCCACATCGACGTCGGCTCCGTACTCACCGACGTCGTCGTCGCCGCCGGCGCCGTGCTCAAGCCCTACACCGTGGCGCAGCGCTCGAGCATCGGCGAGAAAGCGCAGATCGGTCCCTTCTCCCACCTCCGACCGGACAGCGAGATCCACGACGAGGCCCACATCGGCAACTTCGTCGAGACGAAGAAAACGGTGGTCCGCCGCGGCGCCAAGGCGAACCACCTCGCCTACCTGGGTGATGGCGACATCGGCGAAGGCGCCAACGTCGGAGCGGGTACCATCTTCTGCAACTACGACGGCTTCCGGAAGCACAAGACCGAGATCGGCCCTGGCGCCTTCATCGGCAGCGACTCGCAGCTCGTCGCGCCCATCCGCATCGGCGCAGGAGCCTACGTCGGCACCGGGACCACCGTGACCCGTGACGTACCCGACGACGCGCTCGCCATCGGCCGTGCACGCCAGGAGAACAAGGAAGGCTACGCTTCCCGCCTCAAGGGCCGTCTCAAGATCGGGAAATGACCCTCGTGGCAGGGGTGTTCAGGCCGATGCGCGGATAGCAATCCGCTGGAACCGAGGGGCCCGAAGCCCCTCGTAGCGCGCTCGCGTCACTCGTCGCAAGCTCGCGTCACTCGGCGTCGGCCACGCTCTCGCCGAGGGACGACCCCTCCTCGAAATGCGTGGGAGGCAGCGCGTGGCCCATCCTGCGCCGCTTCGCATCCAGGTACGACGCCGAGAAAGGGTTCGGTCGAATGATCGCGGGGAGACGCGCCGTGATCTCCACACCGAGCTTGCTCAGCGCGTCCACCTTCTCCGGGTTGTTCGTCATCAGCTTGATCGACGAGACCCCCAGGTGCTCCAGGATGGCCGCCGCCGGCTGATAGTCCCGCGCATCATCCGGGAGCCCCAGCAAGCGGTTCGCGTCCACCGTGTCATGCCCACGGGACTGCAGCTCGTACGCGCGGATCTTGCTGCTCAGACCGATGCCCCGCCCTTCCTGGCGCAGGTAGATCACCACCCCCAGCCCCCGCCGCGCCACCTCTTCCTGTGCGGCCTCGAGCTGCTCACGGCAGTCGCACTTCAGCGAGCCGAACACCTCGCTGGTCAAGCACTCCGAGTGGACCCGCACGGTCACGCCACGCTTTCCACGCACGTCGCCCATCACCAGCGCGACGTGATCCGGAGAGAGCCCCGTCTCCGCGTGCGCTGCGTCGCCGTACCGGAACACGAGCATGTCGAACAACCCGACCCGGGTGGGCACGGGCGCCTGGGCGCAGATCACGAGCTGAGGTCGGGGCAACGCTTCGGAGATGAACATCGCGCTCCTTGGGACCGATGCGTGTTCGGAACCGGCCTTTGTATAGCTCAGGGAACGCGCACCCGGGCGAGGAAGTAATCCTCCGGAGCGGTCGGCCGCGGGAGCCCGAGCTCATCGATGGGACCACCGTACATCCCGGCCACGTAGAACGCTGGCGACCCCATCACGGGCGCGATGGCGCGCGCAGCGTCGTCGCCGAGCGAGCCCACCGGCAACGCGTGCATTGGCGTCCCCGTCTCCACGTCCAGCATCATCAGAAAGCCATCTCGGGCTCCCTGGTAAGGCATGGTGACGTTGCCAGCCGTCAGGTCTCGCCCCGCAATTCCCACCACGCCGACCCACCCGGCCGAGGTCGCCACCCCGAGCCCATCGTCATCACTCGACTCGCTCGCGATCTTCGTCGCATGCGTGCACATCGCGCCGTCGAGGAGGATCTGAGCAACGAACGCGTCCCTGTCGCCCCCCCTGACCTGGATGGCGTCGCACCCCGGCATCGTCGTCGAGCCGGAGCTGAGGTGGCCCACGACGTGGAGGCTGTCGCCGTCTGCCCTCACCTGGGTCACCTGATCCGTGTTCAGCCCACCGATGCGCACGAACCCCCCCGCCTGCATGCTGCCGTCGTCCCCGAGCACCAGCACGAAGCCGTCATCCGAGTCGTCGTCCGGGCTGTCGTACGAGAACGGCGGGGTCGTATCGACCGTGACCACGTTGCGGAAGTACCCCCCGGCGGCCACGCCGCCGTTCGGCAACGCCGCGACCGTCGTCGTCCTCTCGTTGAGCGCTCCCCCGATCTTCCGCGCCCACGCGCACTCGAACCCGCCGTTCACGCCGGGCTCCAGCTTCAGCACGTAGCCCTCCATGTTCATCGCCGCCGTGCTCGACAGCGCGCAGCCGGCGTTCGCATCGGTCGTCCCATCCATCGATCGGACCGCGAGCTGACCCCGGTACTCCCCTCCGACGTACAGCGCCCCCGCGTCGTCGAACGCCACCGAGAACGCCCGCTGCGTGTTGATGCTCGCCTCACCGGCCACCTCCCGGAAGAGCCGTGCGTCCCTCGGCGTGCCATCCGCTTCGAACACGAAGAGGTAACCGTCGATGCCACGCGCCGCGATCGCGACGCCATCGAGTTCGAGGTTCCCGTTCTCGTACCAGCCGGCGACCGCGATGCTCCCATCGACGGGCGACACCGCCACATCGGCGACCGACTTGTTCGTCGCGGTCCCGGTCAGCGCCTGGCTCCACCTCGGATGCCCATCGCGATCGAACGACACGACGAAGACGTTCTGGCGACCCACGTCACCGCGCGGCTCGTCACCGAAAGCGATGGGCTCGGCCGTGCTCGCGACGAGGACGACGCCCTCCGGATGGGACGCGAGGCGCACGCGCGACTGGCTCCAGTCCTGATCCTCGTCGTTGCCGAAGTGACAGACCCAGTCGACCTGCGAACCTGGCGGACCACTCGAACACAGGCCGTTGGCCCACGGGCCACCGCCCTCGCCGCCCGCCCCCCCAGCACCGGCCTCGCCCCCGCCCCCGCTCCCGCCGGGCCCCGGTCCCGAACCTCCAGGGCCCGCTCCCCCCATCTCTCCCCCACCGCCCTCGCCGGCGGGAGGACGCTGACCGTTCGTCAGCTCGACGAGAGTACAAGCGCCGAGTCCGCAAGCCAGGCCGAGAAGGGGGATCCACCGGTTCATGAGACCCCCAGTCTACCCGCACGGCGCCCGTGCAGACCCCCTCATCCACACGACCGACGCTTCACCCGTACCCCGATGCGACGAGCGCCAGGCCAGGAGCGGCTAGCCATGCCCGATTTCCAGAGTGGATCACGGCGTGATGAGTCCCGACGCACTGGCTCGGCGGAACTCCGGGTGCACGTGCCCCTGCCGTGTGGCTCAGAAGCGGCCCAGGACACCCAGACTGGCAGACCCGGGAAGGATGTGCGCCACCGGCTGGATCACCCGCGCCTCCTCCGAAGGTTTCGCGAGGATGAGTCCCATGCCCACCCCGAGAAGCACCGCGCCCACCCCGGCGCTCACGCCACCTGCGATCCACAGCCGCCGCACCGCATCGGCCTCGGCTTGCTTGCAGAAGGGCGCGCACTCGTCGAGGAGGGACGAGCGCTCCAGGTGACCGAACACCGCGAGCGCTCCACCGACCCCCAGCCCCAGCAACCCTGCGCCCCCCAGCGTCAACCCGAGCACCGGCGTCGACGACACGACGACCGGCGGAGGTGCCACCGGCGGGGGCACCTGCGGGCGCGGAGGCCGAGTGAGCGTCAACGTGAGGGGCGCCCGCTCCCCCGCCTTCACCTCGACCTCCTGCTCGGACGCCTGGAGCCCAGGAGACTCCGCGCGGATCGTGTGGCGCCCCGGGTTCACCTCGACCGCGCCTTGCCGATCGATGCGGACTGGCTCCCCATCGATCAGCAGCGTCGCGCCTTCGACCGCGTGGCCCTCGTCGTCCACGATCGACGGCGTCACCCGCCCGATCTGCGGCTCCACCTCTTTCAGCCACCGCTCGCAGTCCCGCGCCAGCAACCGGGGACACGTCCCGAGGCAGAGCCGCAGCTCCGCCTTCGCGTGCACCAGATCCTGGTTGCGGCGGAGCTGCTGCGAGTTCTCGTACGAGCTCACGCAAGCATCGCTCTCATCGCTCTCGGCCGCGGCAGCGACCTGCACCGACGAGAGCGCGAGCGCCACGCCCAGGGCCACCGAGAGCTTCCGGATCAGCGAGGAAAACAGGAGCGCTTCACGCGCTGAATTCCCTCTTTGTCGACGTAGTAGGGAGGATCGCATGGGTTCTTGGGACGCGCGACGGTCGTGGAGACAGCCGCCGCCCCTGCGTCGAGCGTACCTCCGTCGGGCTGCTCTGTGGGCCCTCCGGCGCGCAGTTCCTGATCTCCCGGACCCGCGGACACGTCGGGAGCCGTATCCGGCGAGGCGACCTCCGTCACGGGCACCGGCGGCGCGCTCCCCGGGACGGCCGCCTGGGCGTGCTGCGCGACGCCCTCACGGCCATCGCTCCCGACCGAAGGCTCCCCCTGCCCTCCCCACACGCCCGCGCTGCTCGCGCCGAGCCGCACCGCGAACGCCACGAGCAGCGCGGCGAACGCGCAGCCGAAGGCCAGCGCCATCCACCGACGGCGCGAGGGACGCGCGCGCACCCCCGGGCTCGCGGCCGGCGCCAGCGTCGAGGGAGCACCTGGCGCCAGCGTCGAGGGAGGGTTCGGCGTCAGCAGCGGGCCCGGACCCAGCCGGTCCGACCAGGGAGAGACCGAACTCGGTGGGGGGAGTTCCGGCGCGCTGCCACGCTGAGAGAACGGCGCGTCCTCCACCTCCAGTGGCAACGGCGCCCGTTCCACCCGGGTGACCACCGCGGCACGCGCGGCGAGCACCTCACGCGCCACCTCTTGCACCCACGCCGCCACCCGCCCGGGCGACGCAGGCGAGAGCGCACGCTCCAGCGCGTTCGCCATCTCCAGCGCCGAAGCGAAGCGCTCCTCGGCAGCGCGCGCGACGGCCCGCTCCACCACCCGGACGAGCCCCGCATCGACCCACGGCGCCACCTCCGCGAGTGACGGGATGCGCCCCTCCAGGATGCTCAGCATCACCGCGCCCTGGTTGTCCCCCTGGAACAACCGCTGGCCCGCCAGAAGCTCCCACAGCACCACGCCGGTCGCGTACACGTCCGCGTGACGCGTCACCTCCATCGTGGTCTGGAGCTGCTCTGGCGCCACGTACCCGAGCTTGCCTTTGAGCTGCCCTCGCTGCGTCGTCTGCTGCAGCCTCCCGGCAGCCTTGGCCACGCCGAAGTCCAGCACCCGCGTGATCCCGTCGACGCCCACCAGGATGTTCTGCGGCGACACATCGCGGTGTACCAGGCCGAGCGGCGTCCCCTCCTCCGTCACCGCCTCGTGCGCCGCGTGCAGCCCGTACAGCACGCTCGAGACGATGCTCGACGCGATCTCCGGCGGCACCCGCGCGCCGCTCTTCTGCAGCGTCCGCTGGATGGCGAACAGCGCGTCGCCCACCACGTACTCCATCACCAGGAACAGCTCCGTCCCGTTGGAGACCACGTCGAGGATCGACACCACGTTCGGGTGCCGGATGCGCGCCGCGAGCCGCGCCTCGTCGATGAACATGGTCACGAGCCGCTGCTCTTCGACCAGGTGCGGGAGCATCCGCTTGATCGCCACGGTCCGAGCGAACCCAGCCGCGCCGAGCTGCCGCCCGAGGTACACCCGCGCCATCCCCCCCGCCGCGATCGGTTCGTAGATCGCGTACCGGCCAAGCACGGAGATCGGAGCGGCCGCAGACACGGCCGGCAGGTTACCAGACCTGCAGGGAGGAAGCGCCTCCCTCGACACCGAAGTCCGCACGACCTCCGCGAGCGGGGATGACGGCGACGAAGTGCTCCGTCGAGCGTGCACGTCGCCCGCGCCGTCTTCCCACCACGCGACGCATCGCGCCTTCGGCCTTGACGGTCCGACCTGCCGCTTTCAAAGCATGCACCACGGTCGAGGCCCGGGACGGCAGCGCTACACCGCAAGGCCACGCACGACCACGAGATCACACGAGCCCGACGCGGAGCCGCGTGACCTCGGACGGCACGCCCGGGCAAGGAGTCACGATGACGAACAGAATCGGCGTGGGCATCATCGGCGCAAACCCGGACCGCGGCTGGGCCGTCACGGCGCACATCCCTGCACTGAAGGCGCTGCCCGCCTACGAGGTCCGCGCCGTCAGCACCACGCGACGAGCGACGGCCGACGCCACCGCCAGACGGTTCGGCATCCCGCATGCGTTCGCCGACCACCACGCCCTGGTCGAGCACCCCGACGTCGACCTCGTGGTGGTCTCCGTCAAGGTCCCCCGCCACCACGAACTCGTCACCACCGCCCTGAACGCGGGCAAGCACGTCTACTGCGAGTGGCCCCTCGGCAACGGCCTCGCCGAAGCCGACGCCCTGCGCGCCCTCGCCCACGAGAAGGGCGTCCACCACGCCGTCGGCCTTCAGGCACGCGCGGCCCCCGTCATCCGCCAGATCCGCGATCTCATCGCCCGCGGCGACCTCGGCCAGATCCTCTCCACGAGCGCCGTCGCCTCGGGCCGCCGCTGGGGCGGCGACATCGACACCGCCGGCGCCTACCTCCTCGATCATCGCAACGGCGCGACCTTGCTCTCCATCCCCGGCGGCCACTTCCTCGACGCCCTCTGCCACTGCCTCGGCGAGTTCCGCGAGCTCTCCGCCACGATCGCCACCCGCAGGACCGAAGCCATCCTCACCGACACGAGCGGCACCGTCCCCTTCGACACCCCCGACCAGATCGCCCTGAGCGGCGTCCTCCAGAGCGGCACCGTGGCCTCCCTGCACCTCCGCGGCGGCCTGAGCCGAGGCACCAACCTGCTCTGGGAGATCAACGGCACCGAAGGCGACCTCGTCATCACCGGCCCCTCCGGCCACGTCCAGATGGTCGACCTCCGCCTCCAGATCGCCCGCGGCAAGGACGCCCCCCTCGTCGACCTCCCCATCCCCCAGGAACACCACGCGACCACCGCCCAGGTCCCCTCGGGCTCCCCCTTCAACGTCGCCCAGCTCTACGCCCTCCTCGCCGAGGACATCCTGAAGGGCACACACCACGCTCCGAACTTCGACGCCGCCGTCACCCGCCACGAGATGCTCGACGCCATCGAGCGCGCCGCCCAGACCGGCACCCGCCAGCAGCTCTCCGCGGCTCCCTGAACCGCCCGTCGCCCTCGGCGACCACCCCTCCCGTACACCTCGCCCAACGTTCACCTGAAAGGTGACGCTTCGAGTTGCTCGATCGCGAGAGCGACGCTTCGAGCGACTCGACCAGATCCATCGGACTGTCCGCCCTTCCAGCACCACTCACGTCGCCTGACGTCACGCCCAGGAGCGCTCGCCCCTCACCGCTCCTGCGCGCAGCAGAACGTGGTGGCCTCCGACGGCTCGAACCCACCCACGAACTCCCCGCCCTGAGGCATGCAGGTCCCCGGATCGAGCAGCCGGATCTCCGCCCTCACGCTTGCGAACTGAGGTGGGATTGAACTCAACATGCAGTCATCCAACTGATAACCGACCGTCGCCCCCATCATCCGAACGACGCATTCACTGTCCGCGCTCAGACCGATGAAGATGTCACAGGCGCTGGTCTCGGGCGGCAAGCAATTGCATGGACTGCAGGATGAACCATCCTCTGCATTCCTGTGGAAGACACGTCTCTCTGGATAGTCCTGTGGGCAGACCGTCGCCGTCGAGGCGCTGAAGACACAGCGCGCGAACCCCGCCGGCATGGACGGCGAGCAGTCTTCTGCACGATCCAGGCATGCTCGCTCTTCGCTGGAGGTCGCGCAGGCCCTGGCCAATGTTTCCCAGCTGAACGACGCTTGCTTCTCCACCTGCGGAACGACCGGCTGGCACTCGGTGCGCGACGACCCCCAGAAGATGGCGCCCTTGGGTTCCTTGATGGCCGGGAATGGCCAGCACGAGCCGTCCCAGCCAGGAGGAGCGAGGACATCGATTCCCGGTCCTCCGCAGTCCCCCATGGAGATGGTTATCCCTGCAGGCAGCAAGCACTCCAGCCCGCTGCAGGAACACGTACCGCACGCTCCCTGGGTCTGAAGCCCCGCGTGACCTTCATACACCAGCATGGGAGCCGCATCTGGACAGGGAGGAGCCACCTCCTCCTCACCAGACCACAGCCATACCGGGCCTTCCCATCCGAGGGATGTTGGGTCATCGCATTCATCCTGCTTGCAATGCGGAGTCATTGTACCCACGAATTGCCGGACACTCGAATCCACACCGCAGCAGACCAGTCCGGCCAGCGCCAGCCGGACGAAGAACAGGCGTATCCGTTGGGTCGTTCGCACTGCAAACACCATGCATCACGAGAGACGACGAGAGGATCCTACCGGCAGCAGAATGTGGCTGGTTCAAGGAGAACTCCTCCATTGACCAGTTGACCACCTGCTGGCTTGCAACTCCCTGGCTCATCCAGCACCAGCGCGGCTTCCACACTCCATATCTCCGGAATGGGGTTCGAGGGAGCCGTGCAGGAGCCGCCATCGAGCCCGATGAGCATCTCTTGCCGGCCTCCCTGGCAGCCTGACCCTTCGTGCAGCATCATTCGCCCATCGCACGCGCTCCCCTCCGGCTCGCCACACGAGCACGGCATACACGTCGAATCATCCGCCACCCCGCCATAGAACACCCGCACCTGCGGGAACCCCACGGGACACGACGTCCCCCAGCCCGGCTGTGCGCTCTCCGTCCTCCCGTCACCACGCTGGTAGATGCACAGCTCGAACCCATCGCGCTCCGTCTCCACGAGCGGCGCACACACCTCGTGATTGCGCGCGCAGGCCTCGGCGGCCCCCGCCGCCACACACCCCTTGGCCTTCGTCTCCCACCCGAACGAAGCCTTCTGGAGCGTGATCGTCACCGGCTCGCACGCCCCCACGCTCGTCGCCCCGACGCGCAACGACTCCGGCGCGACCAGCGGCTCGATCTCGACGCACGCCCCATCCCAGCCCTCGGGCAACATCCGCGTCTCCAGCCCTGCCAAACACACATCACTCGTCGCGCTCGCGCTCACACGC
Organism: Chondromyces crocatus; assembly: GCF_001189295.1. Taxonomy (NCBI): domain Bacteria; kingdom Pseudomonadati; phylum Myxococcota; order Polyangiales; family Polyangiaceae; genus Chondromyces; species Chondromyces crocatus. The sequence continues at coordinate 4,525,524 of NZ_CP012159.1, read as the reverse complement.
TCGGGCAGCTGACACGTCGGCGGCGAGCACGCGCACTGCGCGCACTCCGGGATCGTCTTCAGCCCACGATGCCCCTCGTACACGGGCGCAGGCGCACGCGCCGGACATGCTGGCTCCCCCTCGGGCGGCCCATGCCACAGCAGCACCGGCCCCTCCCAGCCGAGCGGAGGCACGGGCACACACGTCCCCTCCGCACACGCACAAGGCTCCTCGCACTCCTCGCAAGGATCGGGACACGTGTAGATGTCGATGCGCCCTGTCTTGCAGGCCATCAACGCCGCCACCAGGAGAAACGGCGGCAACAGCGCCCCCTCCAGCGAGCGCAGTCGATCCCAGAGGCGGCGAAACCGACCGCGCTTCTCGGCAGCAAATGGCGGCAACATGGCTGTCACAGGCTCCTGATTGCTCCGCTCGGCGCCGCAGCGCGGCAATGACACACCACGCCCCTGCCATCGTGATCACGCTCATGATCCGGGATGCACCGCAGGCAGCTCGTGTACGGCCGCTCTACCACGCTACGCGCCCTCGGCTATCCCCTCTGTACGTGCAGAAGGGTGCGAGCCAGGCGACGCTCGCGCTTACATCCAGCGAGAGGGAATTACCTCTTCTGCCATCCCGCACCGCAGAGCGATTCGACGCAACGTCTGGCAATCGCCTGCGCTCGTTCCAATCCCCTCATCAGCGGGGAGCGGACTGCGGGGTCCGGGGGCCGTGGGCTGTCTCCCTACCGTCTCCCTGTTTCAATCCCCTCATCAGCGGGGAGCGGACTGCGGGCGGCTACATCGTCAGCCTGATCGTGCTCGACGCCCTCGTTTCAATCCCCTCATCAGCGGGGAGCGGACTGCGGGGCTGACACCACTCAGTTGTCAGATTCGATAGTGCTCTTTTGTTTCAATCCCCTCATCAGCGGGGAGCGGACTGCGGGCAAACGAGTACTTCGTGCTCAGCTCGGAAGCTCTGAGTTTCAATCCCCTCATCAGCGGGGAGCGGACTGCGGGTTAATCTAGGGGTTGTGCCAGGGTTTCGTTGGCATTCGTTTCAATCCCCTCATCAGCGGGGAGCGGACTGCGGGGCCTTCGGGGCTGCCGAAGACGTGGACCGCATGACACGGTTTCAATCCCCTCATCAGCGGGGAGCGGACTGCGGGGGAACGGGATGAGCGACGAACCATCACCTACTATTCGTTTCAATCCCCTCATCAGCGGGGAGCGGACTGCGGGTCCGATCGAAGAGGTCGAGCGCGCTCACTGCGTCACCAGTTTCAATCCCCTCATCAGCGGGGAGCGGACTGCGGGCTCGATCGTCGATTTCCCGCCTGGTGTGCCAATCCCGCTGTTTCAATCCCCTCATCAGCGGGGAGCGGACTGCGGGCTCGCGACTGCGGATCCCGGGCGCGTGCCTCAACAAGTTTCAATCCCCTCATCAGCGGGGAGCGGACTGCGGGTCCTCGAGCGGGTCTCCAGCTCGCGCGGCCCACGTGTTTCAATCCCCTCATCAGCGGGGAGCGGACTGCGGGCGCTCCGCTAAGTGCTTGAAATCACGTCAGTCGGTGCTGGGTCGCGGGCGCCGTTTTTCTGAGAACCTCAAACCTGCTCAAAACCCCCTCCGGTTCTCAGAATTTTGCCAGATGGCCAGCCGGTCGTACAGCCACATCGTGCTCACGGACCCCTCGGCTCCTTCTCCGTCCACGGTACGCTGATTCCACCAGGGAGCGAGCGTGGGGACCACGCCTTCGGGCAGCGCGGTGTCCTCCAGGTGCCGGGGTGCGACACGCCGAACGCTCGCGTCTTCGGGCCTCACAGCGTACGTCCCGTCTCCATCGACGGCCAGGGTGCCGACGCGGAGCAGGGCGTCTGGCGTCCAGCCCACGAGAGCGAACCTCCGCCGGTGGACACCTCCGTCGCCCACCTTGCTCGGAAGGTCGCCGCCTGCTGCCACGGACGGACGCCAGCGGACCCACGGACCCCACGCGCTCGGGCAGCCCGGGTGGATAGGGCGGCATGGGGGTCCCGTCTTCCGTCGACGAGGCCGGATTTGCAGGAAACCTGACCGGCGCGCTGTCGGGGAGACCGTTGCACTGACGCAACGCGCGTCCCGACGTTTCGGCGAGCGGTTTGCTCCAGTGCAACGCACGTCCCGAAACTTCGGCAAGCTGTTTGCTCCAGTGCAACGCTCGCCCCGAAACTTCGGCGAGCTGTTTGCTCAGGTGCAACGCTCGCCCCGAAACTTCGGCAAGCTGTTTGCTCCAGTGCAACGCTCGTCCCGAAACTTCGGCGAGCGATTTGCTCCAGTGCAACGCTCGCCCCGACGCGCTGACGGGCGAGATTCGCCGGAGGCGTGGCCTCCTCCAGGGCCACCCGGTGACGTTGCTCACCCTCGACCCGGGTGGCCCGACCCTGCGTGGCGTCGCCTTCCTGGCCTGACGTCCTCGCCCCGGCGTGCCCCCTGATCTCCCGGGGGGTCGCCTCATCCCCACGTCCCTCCGTCGCCCCCTCGCGTCAGCGCGCCGTCGCCTCGGCGCCTCGGCGCTGCCGACCTTCGCGCAGCAGCCGCCCGAACCACGACAGCTCGTCGGTGAGCTTCTCGGCTTGCCGCAGGATGCCTGGCTCCACGGGCACGCCGCGCGCGTCGGCAGCGTACCCGCCGAGGCGCATGTCGAGCTCGTCACGGATGGGCACCATCCGCAGCTCGATGGCCACGAGGCGGAGCTGCTCCACCGCCCTCGCGCCGGCCGCCGAGTAGCCGTAGCCCACGAAGCTGACGGGCTTGTGGCTCCAGGGGGTGCCCACCACGTCGAGCGCGTTCTTCAGGTTGCCCGGGTAGCCGTGGTTGAACTCCGGCGTGACGATGATGAAGGCGTCCAGGCGCGCGATCGTCGCCCGCCAGCGCTCTTCGAGCGAAGGGCCAGGCAGGGGAGCGTCACGCGCTCCCGCCACGGTGTCCTGTCCGAAGGGAGCGAAGGCCCAGTCACGCAGGTCGAGGATCTCGGGCGTGATGCCCTCGCGGCGGGCGAGTACATCGGCGATCCAGTCGGCGAAGACCGCGCCCATCCTGCCCTCGCGCAGGCTCGCCAGGATGACGCCGATGGTGAGCGAGGTGTCGTCGTTCATGGGGGAAACTCCTTTCGATGGCACGAGCGTCCCCTCCGAGCCGGTGGCTCGTTTTCAGGGAGGCATGGGCTCACCGTAGGACCTCAAGTAAACTTGAGGTCAAGGGCCGCCGGGTGGCGGGTGGTGCGGGAAAAACGTCATGCAGGCAGGCATGGAACTCACGGTGGGACAGCTCGCGGAGCGGAGCGGCGTGGCCGTCTCGGCGCTCCGGTTCTACGAGGCCGAAGGGCTCATCCACAGCCGGCGCACCTCGGGCAACCAGCGGCGCTATGCGCGCGAGACGTTGCGGCGGGTCGCGTTCATCCGGGTGTCACAGCGCGTGGGCATCCCGCTGAGCGTCATCCGGGACGCGCTCGCGAAGCTGCCGGATCGCCGGACGCCGACGACCGAGGACTGGGAGCGGCTGTCGAAGGCGTGGCGCGCAGAACTCGACGAGCGCATCGTCACCCTCCAGCGGCTACGCGACGAGCTGACCGAGTGCATCGGATGCGGCTGTCTGTCCCTGGATCACTGCCGGCTCGCCAACCCGTACGACGTGCTCGCCAAGGAGGGGAGCGGGCCGAGGCGATGGCTCTGCGCGAAGGCTTGCGATGGGGGGACGTGCGCGTCTTCCGTCGAGGGATGACGGAGCCGGGGAGCGAAAGGCGCGCTGTGCAGCGATGATGCGCGCCGCGAGGCTGATGCGCCGGAGGTGGTGATGCACCGTGCGTGGTGACGCGCGCTGTGGGAAGTGACGCACCGTGCGTGGTGACGCGCCGTAGGCGGTGACGCGCCGCAGGCGGTGACGCGCCGTGGGCGGTGACGCGCCGTGGGCGGTGACGCGCGTCATGCAGCGATGACGACGCTCCACGAAGGCACGTTGGGGGCGAATGATGTGGGGTGTGAGGAGAAGCGAGAAATCTGTCCCGTCAGATGCAATGCCATCGCACCGGCAAAATGATCTCGGTCCGGCGGTAACCGAGGAGCGCTCGCCGTAATAGATCCTGATAGGGCCGCGTGTTGCGGTTTTGGACAGGAGGATCGATGGTGGGTCGCGATCGGCGGGGTCACACCTGCGCTGGGCTCTCCTCGGAGGCGCGCGCCTGGGAGCGGCGACGGCTGCGAGAGCTGGGCCTGGAGGACATCTCCTGGGACCACGTGCGCTGGTGTCCCCGATGCCGCGTCTCCAGCGGGGCCATGCCCGGCACCATCTCGCGCTGGAAGTTGCCCGCCGACAAACGAGACGAGCTGGCGAAGGCGCCGCAGACGAGCACGAGCGCGTCCCACGAGGCGCTGGCGAAGGCGCCGCAGACGAGCACGAGCGCGTCCCACGAGGCGCTGGCGAAGGCGCCGCAGACGAGCACGAGCGCGTCCCACGAATCGAGCGCGTCGCACGAGGGGATGCCGCCTCCTGCGAGGGAGGACGGCATCACGGGGGGAGCTGGGGTGGGGAAGGAGCGGCTCGCGCGGCGTCGGCTGAGGCGACGGCGGGTGTGAGGGCGAGGGGCTACTGGGGCGGCGGGACGGGCTGGGTCTCGGTGTCGGCCGGGACGGCTTCGAAGGCGAAGTCGTCGAGGAGGACGGTCGAGTCGAGCACGCCGTCACCCGAGTCCCAGATGGTGAAGAGCAGGGTGATCTCCTGGCCGGGGTTCTCGATGGGCGCCGTGGTCTGGAGCCAGCCGGTGGCGGCGCTGTTGTTCACGAAGTCGAAGCCGGTGCCGGCGAGCTGCCCAGGACCGAGGGGGCACGGGAAGTTGCGGCCGCCAGCGAACTGCGGGTGGCAGACCTGGAGGAAGCCGGCGTTGACGCTGATGGTGTTGCCCTGGCCGTCGAAGGAGATGTTCGCGTCCGGCGTGTTGGCGAGCTGCGGGGTGAGCATCGCCACGAAGAAGTCGTTGTACTCGTCGCACACGTACTCGGGGAACTCGTACGTGTAGAAGTTGAGCTTGAAGCGCAGGGACTTGGAGTTGGTCGGGGTGCGGACGACGACGCGGAGGGCCGCAGAGTCGTAAGGCGTGCCGGTCACGACGCCCGGGCACGCGGGCGACTCCTTCGGGTAACCGGGAGGGGCGGGCGTGCTGTAGCCCTTGTCGTAGCCCATGGGGGAGCGGTAGCCGTTGTCGGAGGGCTGACGCGCGGTGCCGGACGACAGCGCGAGGAGCCGCTGGCCTTCCTGGGGCTGCACGGTGGGACCGAAGCCGGAGAGGATGCCGTAGCCGAGGTTGAACGAGGTGGAGTTGCGGGGCTGCCCGTCCGAGGTCACCCACTGCGCGTCGAGGAGGCCCCAGGACTGGCCGACGGCTTCTTTGCAGAAGCCCATCGCCCTGGCGCCGGTACGCGCGTCGCCGGTGAGCGGCAGGCCCGTGTCGCAGGAGGTCGGGTTGTCGTCGACGAAGCCGTTGCAGTCCTCGTCGATGTTGTTGCCCGGGTAGTCCATGGCGCCGGGGTTCATCTGCGCGGTGCAGTCGTTGCAGTCGCCCGCCGCGCCGGTCCAGCCGTCGCCGTCGTTGTCGATGTTCGGGTCGACGCCCACGCAGGAGGGCTCGCTGGTCAGCGGGCCGCCCGCGCTGCCGCCCGCGCCGCTGGTGAGGTTGATGTCGTCGCCGCCCGTGCCGCCCCCGCCGGCCCCCGAGGGGTTGCCACCGCTCGGGCCGAAGCCGTTGTCACCGCCCACGGCGCTGCAAGCGACGAACGCTGCGCAGCCAGCAGAGATCAGAAGAGAAGTGAGGGCGAAACGCCCTGAAGGGGAGATGCGCATGGGGTGGAACTCCGTAGGTGTAGGAGGCCCAGAGCATACCCCGGATCGGTGGAAGGGCGTCAGTCGGGATCACAGGGGCCGTCACAGAACTGACGGATTTCTCCTCCGAGCCAGAGCTGGAAGATCTGCTGGTGCACGTTGGGCAGGAAGTTCATGTCATGGTGCACCCCGTTGTCTTCCGAAGGCGGGAGGTTTTCCTCGGGGGGCGCAGGCTTGTCGTAGTTCGCCATGCGGTACTGGGCGAGGGCGGAGGAGGTCGTCGGTGAGGTGACCTGCTCCAGGCCGAAGACGTCGTACACGGGGGGCGAGAGCTGCTTCACGCCCATGGCGCGGGCGAGGATCTCGGTGGTGAGGTTCGGCACCTGGGAGTCGCCGATGGCTTCTTGCAAGACGACGAGCCGGCCGGGCGGGGCGTCGGGGAGCGGCTCGCGGAACATGAGGCGCGAGACGTTGACCGGGTCGCTGTGGTCGAAGCGCGCCTGGATGAGGGTGACGCCGAAGAGGAAGTCGAGCGGGTCGGGGTAGTGCGGCTGGAGGAAGACCTTGATGGGCGGGAAGACGCTCGACCGGGAGATCATGGTGCTCCACGCCGATCCGGGGACGCCGAAGGCCGCGCGCGCGATGTCGGGGGAGAGCGAGATGAAGGACGAGCCCTGGATGCCGCCGAGGCTCGCGCCCCAGTAGTAGGTCTGGTCGAGGTCGAGCAGGGGGCCGTCCGTCGGCTTCACCTGCGCGTCGTCCTTGAGGGCGCCGCGCGCCAGGCGGGTGAGCGCGAGGGCGTTGATGATGCCCTGCTGGAGGCGGTCGGTGACGAGGTGGATCTTGTCGAGGCTGTCGGCGATCTGGATGAGGCGCTCGAGGTCGTTCTCGGAGAGGCCGATCCAGTCGGTGGCGATCACCACGGCGCCCTGATCGTTGGCGATCTGCTGGATGGCGGCGCCGTCGCCACCGCTGGTCAGGAAGGAGCGGCCCGAGCCGAAGATGCCGTGGCCGAGCACGACGAGCGGGAGCGGGCCGTCGGCGGCCTTCTTCGGGACGAGCAGGGTGAAGGGGTAGGATTTGTTCGGGGTCTGGAGCACGGGGACGTGGTCGGCGTCGTGCTCGATGCTGTCGTCGTCGCGCAGGAAGGTGGGGACCTCGAACTCGCCGAAGACGATCTTCGCCATGTGCTCGTTGGGGTCCTCCTGGATCTCGGTGATCTTGTAGGGGAGCCCGGTGGTGCCCACCATCTCCAGGGCGCGCTCGCGCATGCTGAGGATGGGGCCGAGCACGAAGTCGCGGCTGGCGACCATGAAGTCGAAGGCGGTGAGCAGCTCGCCCGAGGTGAAGCCCGAGCTCTCCGCGAGGGTGAAGATGCTTTCGTAGCGGGGGCGCAGGGCCTCCAGGTCCTTGCTGCTCGTGCTCTCGCCGCTCACCAGGGCCTTGAAGGCGGCGGTGGGCTCGATCTCCTTGCCCGCGGTGTCCTTGAGGCCGCGGCGCACGAGCACGACGTGCCGGTGGCCCATCTCCATCGGGGCGACGGGGCGCAGGATGAGCGCGGAGCGGTCGATCTGGTCGTCCTTGGCGTTGCGGTCCATCTCGGCGAAGAAGGGGACGCGCGCGCCGGTCTGCTGGTCGATGAGCGCGATGGGGCAGTCGTCGCGGATGGACTGGTCGAGCTCGTGCTGGTTCGGGAGGGGCTCGGTGTCGATCTCGCGGCCGAAGTGGAGGAGGATCGAGGAGACGGGGGAGACGCCGTCCGCCGCGTTGTAGGGGGTGACGTCCAGCGGGGTCACGCCGCCGCGGAGGGGGAGCTTCTGGGCGTCGAAGTTCATCCGCACGCCCGTGGGGCTCGACGCGTCGTCGCGCTGCACGAACGCGCTGGGGTAAGGGTAGAGGCACTCTTCGCTGGTGGTGAGCGGGTTGCAGCCCGGCTCGAGTTGCAGCGGCTCGGGGCCCAGGCTCTCCAGCCCACACCCCACGATCGCCGGCGCGATCAGCATGGCAAACCGGGTTCGATGAGCGATTCTCACGGTGCTCTCGACGCTATCCGGAAGGCTGCCGCCGCGCGAGCAACATCGCGCGCAGTCTGGCCGCCGCGGGGGGGAGGCGGTCGAGGCCGCGGTGCACGATCCGTAGCGGTCGCACGATGGGGGTCGCGGGGTGAGGGACCTCCACGAGCCGGCCGACGGAGAGGTCGTGCTCCACGGCCTGGCGGCTGACGAGGGCGATCCCGATGCCCGCACGCACGTTGCCCTTCACGGACGCGATGCTGCCGAGTTCCATCACCACCTGCGCGCCCGGGAAGTGCTGCTCCAGGAGGGTCCGCGTCGACGAGCCGCGGCCGAACGTGACGAAGGGCGCTCGTTCGGGGGAGGCGAGCGCGGGGGAGGCGACGAGGATCAGCTCGTCTTCGCGCCAGAGTTCGCCCTCGTCCGAGACCACGAGGCCGAGGTCGAGGGTGCCTTCGTGCAAGGCGGAGAGCACCTCGTCGGCGGTCGCTTCGCGGAGCAGGAAGCGGACGGCGGGGTGCTTGGCCCTGAACTTCGCGAGGACGGGCGGCAGGAAGTACGTGCAAGCCGTCGCGCCCGCGCCGAGGCGCACTTCGCCAGCGTGCAATCCTTCGATCTCGGCGACGGCGCGGCGACCGTCCTCCACCGCAGCGAGGGCAGCCCTGGCCCGGGGCACGAGCGCCGCGCCGGCCGCCGTCGGGGCCGCTCCGCCGGGTCCCCGCGAGAGAAGGCGCGCGCCGAACCAGCCTTCGAGGCGGTGCACGGAGGCGGTCAAGGCCGGCTGGGACAGGTGAGCCCGCCTCGCGGCCTCGGTGAACGTGCCGTGGTCGACGATGAGGAGGAAGTGCTTCAGCTCGTCCAGCATCAGCGATGTTGATAGCAGCGTTCCAAACAATCGATTGGCCGGATGACGGCGCGGCTCCTAGTTCTTGAGGGAACAGGAGGTGCCGACGTGCTGCTCTGGACGCTTCTTCTTCCTTCCGGGGTGCTGGCCGGGGCGCTGACCACCGTCGCGGGGGTGGGCGGTGGCATGCTGCTCCTGCTGGTGCTGTCGCTCGTCATGAGTCCGGCCGAGGCGCTGGCGATCACGGCGCCGGCCTTGTTCATCGGCAACTTCCACCGCGCGTACCGCTACTGGAGTGACGTGGATCGGCGCACGGCCAAGGCGTTCGCGCTCGGCGCGGTCCCGGGGAGCCTCATCGGCGGTGTCCTGGTGTCGTCGATTCCTTCCACGGTGCTCGCCTGGCTCCTCGCAGGCAGCACGGCGCTCGCGGTGGCGCGCGCGCTGGATCTCTTGCACTTCCAGCCGCCGCCTGCGCTGCTCACGCCGGCGGGCTTCGGCATCGGCGCCGCGTCGGCCACGTCGGGTGGCGCCGGTCTGCTGCTCGCGCCGGTGCTGATGGCGACGGGGCTCTCCGGGACGGCGTATGTCGCGACGGGCGCCGCGGCCACCACGGCGATGCACGCGGGGCGCATCTTCGCGTACGGGGCGAGTGGCCTGGTGACGGCAACCACGCTCGCGGCCTCGGCGATGCTCGCGGCCTCGCTGCTCGGAGGCAACTTGCTCGGTGAGCGCGCACGCAAGCACCTGAACGCCACGCGGTCGCGACGGATCGAGACGACCACGCTGGTGCTCTGCGTGGGGCTCGCACTGCTGGGCCTCCGTTGAGGGCGCTGTGTGGATGAGGCGAAATGCTGCGTGGATGAGGCGAAATGCCGCGTGGATGAGGGCGTCGTCCGCCAGGGTCGACGGGTGCAGAGGCCAGGAGAAGCCTGAGGTGCGCCGTGCGCCATCCCGACGTACCCTGGTCGCGTGCAGCCCACGGTTCTCCTCTTCGACATCGACGGCACCCTGATCTCCTCCGGTGGCGCGGGGCGCCGCTCGTTCGAGCAGGCCGTCTTCCGGGTCATCGACCGACGCGATGTGTGTGACTTCTCGTTCGCTGGCATGACCGACCGGGCCATCGCCCGGACGGCCCTCCTCAACGCAGGGCACGAGCCGAGCGACGAGGTGATCGATCGGCTCGTCAGCACGTACATCACCCTCCTGGCGGAGGAGCTTCCCTACTCCGACTGCCGTGTCCACCCGGGCATCGCCGAAGCCCTCGAGGCCACCGCGAATCGCCCGGGCGTCGCCATCGGGCTGGGGACGGGCAACGTGCTCCCGGGGGCACGGCTGAAGCTCGGTCGGGTCGGGCTGTTCCACCGCTTCTCGTTCGGGGGCTACGGCTGCGATCACGAGGTTCGCCACGAGCTGCTGCGGATCGGTGCGTCGCGGGGGGCGGCGGCGCTCGGCGCGCCGGTCGACGCTTGCCGGGTGGTCGTCATCGGCGACACGCCCAAGGACGTCGCCGCAGCGCAGGCCATCGGCGCCGACTGCATCGCCGTGGCGACCGGGCAGTACGGGCTCGACGCGCTCGTCGCGTGCAACCCCACACAGGCCTTCCAGGATCTCACCGCCGACAAGGCGCTCGGCGCGCTCCTCGGCTGACGGAGCACACAGCGGACTTCAGCTCGCACGAGGCCGCCTTCAGCTCGCGCGAGGCCGCCTTCAGTTCGCGCACATGTCGAGCAGCATCGTCTCCAGGATTGCCTGCGGAGGCCGCTTCGATCCCTTCAGCGCCAGGTCGGTCTCCGCCAGGAGGCGCAGCCAGCGGGGCAGCGTCCCAGGCGGCAACCGCCGCACCGTCTGCGCCATCTCGCCCGCCTTGAAGGGCGGGACGCCCGCGCGCTGCGCCGCCTCTTGCGGCGACACACCCAGGGCCAGCGCCGCGTCGAACTTCACCAGCCCGCGCACCGACCAGGCCACGAGGCCGAGGAGCTTCAGCCCTCGGTCGCTCGGGTCGTAGACGTCGGCCAGGGTCGCGAGCGCCTTGTCGAGGTGGCGCTGGCCGATGGCGTCCAGAAGCTCCCAGGTCGTGCTCTGCCGGACGCGGATCACGATCTCGGCCACGGCCTCCTCGGTGATCGGCTGCTTCTCCCCCACGAAGAGGGAGAGCCGCTCCAGCGCGTCGACGACGTACCCCAGCTCTGGCCCCGCGATCTCGGCGAGGTGCTCGGCGACGTCGCCTGAGATGGCGTTGCCTTTCTCCTTCGCCACCGTCTTGATGAACCCGGGCAGCGATCGCCTGGGGAGCTGCTCGCACGCGACAAGGAAGTCCGACTTCTTCGCCAGCGTGACCAGCTTCCGCTGCGCATGCAGCTTGCTCGCCACGAGGACCAGCACGGCGGTCGATGCGGGCGTCTTGGCGTACTCCGCGAGGGCGTCGAGCGGGGGGAGCTGCTTCGAGACGCCCTTCTTCGCCGGGGCGGCAGCTTCATCGCCGTCGTCGCTCTTCTTCTCCCAGCGCTCCAGGCCGCGCGCGAGCACGAAGCGGCGAGGGGCCATCATCGGCAGCATCTTCGCCGCGCCGAGGACCGCTTCGACCGTGGCCTCGCCGGCCATGAACTTGTCCTCGTTGAAGCCGGCGATGCCTCCCTTCGCCACCGCTTCGCGGATCGCGCTGACCACGCGATCGACGTACCAGCGCTCGTCGCCCATCACGAGGTAGACCGGGCGTAGCGAGCCCTGGCTCACTTCCTTGAGCGCTTGATCGGGAGTCACGCCTGGGGCATCGAGCGATCCGCACAGCGCGTCAAGGCCCGCGCGAGGTGCGCAGCGGCCCGGGTGCCCAGGTGGTCGTGCGCCGTGGCGGAGCGTGCGGTGTATCCTGCGCCATGGATCGGATTTCCCAGGCGCTACGGCCCGCGGGTCGACCCGCGGGATTTCAGGCATGGCGCAGCCTGCTCTTCCTGCACTGGCAGGTGTCCATGGAGGCGCTGCGGCCGCTGCTGCCTCCCGCGCTCTCGATCGACACGTACGAGGGACGCGCTTACGTGGGCGTCGTCCCTTTTACCATGCGCAACGTCAGCCCCTGGTGGTCCCCCGCGGTGCCAGGGATCTCTCATTTCCACGAGCTGAACGTGCGGACGTACGTTCACCACGAGGGCCGCGATCCAGGGGTCTGGTTCTTCAGCCTCGACGCCGCGAAGCTTCTCGCGGTGCTCATCGCGCGCAGTGGCTGGCACCTGCCCTACTTCTACGCGGACATGGAGCTGCGGACGGCGGATCGTCGGGTCTACTACAAGAGCCGCCGTCGGTGGCCCACCGAACGCCCGGCCGAGTTCGAGGCGCGCTACACCATCGGCGAGCCGCTCGGCGCCTCGGTGCCAGGGAGCTTCGAGCACTTCCTGGCCGAGCGGTACCTGCTCTACGCCGACGGGGGCGACGGCAAGCTGTACACCGGGCAGGTGCACCACCACCCCTACCCGCTCCACCGCGCCGAGGTGCACGAGCTGCGGGAGACGATGGTGCTGGCGACGGGGCTCCCTGCGCCGGAAGGGACCCCGCACGCGCTCTACAGCCCGGGGGTGGATGTGGATGTCTACGGGCTGAAGGCCCTCGGCTGAGGGGCCGTCCCCCGCTTCCGGCCGTGCGGCTTAACACTACGCAACAATCATAAACATGCCTTTCAAGCCCAGGCGCTGCGGAACGCCTTATCTTCCGCAGCGATGACACGAGCCACGGCGCAACCGGAGAGGCCCTCGACGAAGCAGCACACGGAGCCGCCGCAGGGAGATCCGGAGGTCCTGAAGACCCTGGGGTTGCCGGAGCGGCCGCGGCGGCGGTGGGTCAAGCGGGTCATCGTCCTCGCGGTGGTGGTGCTGGCGATCGTCGGGATCGGTCGGTGGCTCAAGCAGCGGCGTCTGGACGCGGCGCAACCTCGCTACGAGGACGCGGAGGTGGTGCGGGGCGATCTCGCGGTGACGGTGACCGCGACGGGGACGCTGGAGGGGCTGAACACCGTCGACGTGGGCGCCGAGGTGTCGGGGCGGGTGCTCAAGGTGCTCGTGGACTTCAACGATCAGGTGGAGCCCGGGCAGCTCCTCGCGGAGATCGATCCGGAGCCGTTCCAGGCGACGGTCGACGAGTCGTCGGCGCGGGTGGCGTCGGCCGGGGCGAACCTGCTCCAGGTGAAGGCCACGCTGGAGGAGGCGCGGGCGAAGCTGGCGCAGGGGGAGGCGCAGGCTGCGGAGGGGCTGATCTCGAAGCAGGACCTGATCACGCTGCGGGCGACGGCGGCGCGGGCCGAGGCCGCGCTCGCTGGCGCGAACGCCGACGCGACCCTGGCGCGGGCGCAGATGAAGAATGCGCGGACGAAGCTCGATCGGGCGAAGATCCTGTCGCCGTTCAAGGGGGTCGTGCTGTCGCGGCAGATCGAGGTCGGGCAGACGGTGACGGCGGGGTTCCAGACGCCGGTGCTGTTCAAGCTGGCCGAGGATCTGACGCGGATGCGGCTGCACGTGTACGTGGACGAGGCCGACGTGGGGCAGGTGCGCGAGGGGCAAGAGGCGACGTTCACGGTCGACGCGTACCCCGGGAAGACGTTCGCCTCGAAGGTGCTCTCGCTGCGCAACGAGCCGAAGTCGGACGCGGGCGTGGTGTCGTACGAGGCGGTGCTGGCCGTCGACAACACGGCGCTGCTGTTGCGGCCCGGGATGACGGCGACGGCGACGGTGACGACCGAGGCCCGCAAGGATGTGATGCTGGTGCCGAACGCGGCGCTGCGCTTCGCGCCGCCGACGCCGGGAGGGCCCGGGGGTCCTGGTGGGCCTCCTGGAGGAGGAATGAAGCTCGCGGGGCCGACGATCGAGGGTCCGCGGGTGTGGGTGCTGGAGAACGATCAGCCGACGCCGAAGCCGGTCACGGTGGGCTCGACGGACGGGCAGCGCACGGAGATCACCAGCGCCGCGGTGCAGCCCGGGACGCGGGTGCTGACCGATCTCGCGGAGACCTCGGCGCCATGAACCCGCTGATCGAGCTGACCGACGTGAAGCGCATCTACGGGCGCGGTGACGCCGAGGTGCGCGCGCTCGCCGGGGTGAGCCTGAAGATCCAGGAGGGGGAGTTCGTGGCCGTGATGGGGCCGAGCGGGTCGGGCAAGTCGACCTGCATGAACATCCTGGGCTGCCTGGATCGGCCGACGTCGGGCTCGCACCGGTTCCGGGGGGTGGAGGTGAGCACGCTGTCGCTCGATCAGCTCGCGCTGCTGCGGCGGCACTACCTGGGGTTCGTGTTCCAGGGCTTCAACCTGCTGTCGCGCACGACCGCGGCGGAGAACGTGGAGCTGCCGCTGGTGTACCGGCGGGTCCCCGCGGGCGAGCGGCGGGCGAAGGCGCTGAAGGCGCTGGCCGACGTGGGGCTCACGGGGCGCGAGGGGCACACGCCGGCGGAGCTGTCCGGAGGGCAGCAGCAGCGCGTGGCCATCGCGCGGGCGATCGTGACCAACCCCGCGATGCTGCTCGCGGACGAGCCCACCGGCAACCTGGACACGGCGCGGAAGGAGGAGATCATGCGGCTGCTCATCGAGCTGAACCAGTCCCGCGGGATCACCGTGGTGATGGTGACCCACGAGCCCGACATGGCGGCGTACGCTTCGAGGATCGTGTCCTTCCGCGACGGGCTCGTGGAGCGGGACGAACCCGGCGCGCGCGCGGAGGTGTACCGCTGATGTGGTGGGCGACGATCATCATGGCGCTGCGGGAGATCCGCCGTCACAAGATGCGGTCCATCCTCACCGGGCTGGGCGTCGTCATCGGCGTGGGCGCGGTCATCATGATGGTGACCGTTGGCTCCGGTGCGACGGCGCAGGTGACGAGCGACGTGTCGAAGATGGGCAACAACATGCTCACGGTGATGCCCGGCGCCATGCGCCGCGGCCCCGCGAGCAGCGCTGCCAAACCCTTCCAGCGCAGCGACGCCGACGCCATCAGCCGCGAGGCGAACGCGGTGAAGGCGGTGGCTCCGACCGCCGCCGGGATGACGCTCGCCGTCTACGGCAACAAGAACTACAACACCACCGTCTACGGCTCGACCGAGGCCTTCTTCGAGATCCGTGGCCTGAACATCGCGACCGGCCGCGCCTTCACGGGCGCGGAGCTGCAAGGCGCGGCGCCCACGTGCGTGCTCGGCGAGACGGTGCGGAAGGAGCTGTTCGGGAGCCACGACGCGCTCGGGACGTCGATCCGGCTGGGCCAGCTCTCGTGCACGGTGGTCGGGACGATCGCATCCAAGGGTCAGTCGACCTTCGGGCAAGATCAGGACGATCTGATCGTGATGCCCTTGACCGCGTACCAGCGGCGCATCGCGGGCAACAACGACGTGAGTTCGATCGTGGTGAGCGCGAAGAACGATCGCTCCACCACGCGCGCGAAGACGCAGATCGAGGGGCTGATGCGCGAGCGCCGCCGCGTCGCGCCCGGGAAGGACGCCGACTTCTCGGTGATGGACATGAAGGAGCTGAGCCAGGCGCTGACGAGCGTGACGGGCACCTTGACGGCGCTGCTCGGCGCCATCGCCGGCGTGAGCCTGCTGGTGGGCGGGATCGGGATCATGAACATCATGCTGGTGTCCGTGACCGAGCGGACGCGCGAGATCGGGATCCGGCTGGCCATCGGGGCGAGGGCGAACGAGGTGCTGTTGCAGTTCCTCGTCGAGGCGGTGGTGCTGTCGCTGCTGGGTGGCTCGATCGGCGTGGCGCTGGGGCTCGGGGGGTCGTTCGCGGCGACGCGGGCGCTGAGCTTGCCCTTCGTGGTGTCCCCGGGGATCGTGGTGCTCGCCGTGAGCTTCTCGGCAGCCATCGGGATCGCCTTCGGGTACCTGCCCGCGCGAAAAGCCGCCCAGCTCAACCCCATCGAGGCCCTCCGTCACGAGTGAGAGGCAGGCGCGGGGGGTGGAGGGGCTGCGGTGAACTGGGGCGGGACAGCGGGCAGGCACGCCACAGCGCAGAACGCCCGGCCACACCGCCCCCCAGACCTCTCTCTCCCCGACGGGCTGCCTGACGTGGGCGGCAGAGATCCTCCGCCTCGACCGTCGCCCTCCTGCGAGGCACGCGGCAGAGATCCTCCCGCCGCTCGACCCCCGCGCGCCTCTTCGCCGTCCGCCTTGCCTCCTCGTCGCGCAGCCGCTCGCTGCGCGGCCCTGCCTCACTCTCCCTCGCCCCCACGATCCCCATGGACTACCTTGTCGCAGCCCCACCATGCCTGACGCCTCTCCCGTCACTGCCTTGCTGGGGCCGACCAACACCGGCAAGACCCACCGCGCGATCGAGCGCATGCTCGGCTACGACACGGGCATGATCGGCCTGCCCCTCAGGCTGCTCGCGCGCGAGGTGTACGACAAGATCACAGCCCGGCTCGGCGAGTCCCGGGTCGCGCTCGTGACGGGCGAGGAGAAGCGCGTCCCGCGCAACCCGAGCTACTGGGTCTGCACCGTCGAGGCCATGCCCACCGACCTGGAGGTCGACTTCCTGGCGGTCGACGAGATCCAGCTCGCGTCGCACGATCAGCGAGGGCACGTCTTCACCGAGCGGCTTCTGCACGCCCGAGGGCTGCGGGAGACCTGGTTCATGGGGGCGGACACGATGCGCGCCGCCATGACGGAGCTCTTGCCAGCGGCGAAGATCCAGGAGCATCCGCGGCTCTCGCGGCTCACGGGGACGGGGACCACGAAGCTCTCGCGCTTGCCGCCGCGCAGCGCGGTGGTGGCCTTCTCCATGCAAGAGGTCTACGAGACGGCGGAACGCCTGCGCGCGCTGCGCGGTGGGGCGGCGGTGGTGCTGGGTGCGCTCTCGCCGCGTACCCGCAATGCACAGGTCGCGCTCTTTCAGGCAGGGGAAGTGGATTACCTGGTGGCAACCGATGCGATCGGGATGGGGCTGAACCTGGACGTGCATCACGTCGCGTTCACCTCGCTCCGCAAGTTCGACGGACGCGAGGTGCGACCCCTGGAGCTGGCAGAGATGGCGCAGATCGCAGGGCGTGCAGGCCGCTACCACACCGATGGAACCTTCGGGGCCGTGGCCCCCGTGGACATGGGCCCCCAGGTCATGGCGGCGATCGAGACGCACCGCTTTCCACCGCTGAGGCGCCTGCGCTGGCGCAACGCAGACCTGGAACTCGGCTCGATCGAGGCGCTGCTGGCGTCACTCACGGACCGGCCACGGTCGCGGTGGCTCGAGCTGGCAGGAGACGCGGAGGACGCGGCCGCGCTGCGGAAGATGGTCGAGGATCCGGAGATCAGGGGGCGGGCTCGGGGGAGCGAGGCCGTGGGGCTCTTGTGGGAGGTGTGCCGTGTTCCGGACTTCCGCAAGCTGCTCTTCGAGTCGCACATCGCGCTGCTCCGGGAGCTGTATCAGCAGCTCACAGGGCCGCGCGGGCGCCTCGATCCCGACTGGATGAACGCCCGCATCAGCGAGCTCGACGTGGGCGCGGGGGACATCGACACGCTGCTCACGCGCATCGCCTCGATCAGGACCTTCACGTACATCGCGCATCAGGGAGGCTGGGTGGAGGACGCCGCGGGGTGGCAAGCGCGAACGCGGGAGATCGAAGATCAGCTGAGCGATGCGCTGCACGAGCGCCTGGTGCAGCGCTTCGTGGAGCGAGGGAACCGCAGGCCAGGGACGCGCTCCAGCCCAGGAGGAGGGCGGGCGACGTCGGCGTCACGGGGTGAGCGGGAGGCAGAGCCTGGTCTCGTGGCCTCGTCCCACCCCTTCGCGAGGCTCGCCGCGATGCGGGTGGCGCTCTCCCCGCAGGCGGAGCCGCCGCCGGACAGCTCGCTGGAGGGCTGGCTCGAGGCGGTGATCGCGGCGCCGCCCGAGCACTTCAAGCTCGACGCACGAGGCAGGATCGCCGTGGAGCTGGGAGCCCGGGCCAGCGCTCCCGAAGGCGCGACGGCGCGACCGCTCGGACAGCTCGTGCGCGGGACGGGGCTGCTCCTGCCGGAGGTGCGGCTGACCGGTCTCGACGAGCTCGGACCCGGAATGCGGGCACGGCTGCTGCGACGCCTGCTGGCGTGTGCGCGCGATCTGGTGGAGGAGCTGCTCGCGCCGCTGCGCGCTCCCGCGGCACGCGAGCTGGAGGCGGCGGGTCGCGGGATCCTCTACCAGCTCGAGCAAGGGCTGGGCACGGCGCTGGTCACGCACGCCACGGAGCAACTCACGGATCTCACCGAGCGTGATCGCGAGATTTTGGGGAAGCTCGGGGTGATGCTGGGGGAGCAGCTCCTGTATGCTCCTGCGCTGCTACGGCCGTGGGCCGTGGAACGACGGGCCGCGCTGTGCGGAGCCTGGTTCGAAGGTCGCGCTCGCCCTCCCTGCCCCCATCCGGGCACGGTCTCCCTGCCCACGCCACCCGGCGCCGACGCTCAGGCGTTCATGGCCCTGGGGTATCCCCTGTTCGGCTCGCGCGCCCTTCGCGCCGACGTCGCCGAGCGCATCTACCAGGCGCTCACGGCGGGAGCCGACAGCCCGACACCAGCGTCCCTCGCGCGATGGATCGGCTGCCCGGTGCGTGAGGTCGCGCGCGTGGCGACGGCGCTCGTGGGTGGAGCGCCTGGATTGTCATCCTCCCGCGGGGGTCCCTCTCGCAGCTCTGCGTCCTGATCCGTCGAATGGAGACACTCGGGAACCTCCCGAGAGCACCCAGCCCGCGAACATCCTGGCGGCTCATAGGAATCCAGGCCCCCCCTGAGGCTCCGCCCGCCCCGATCTGTTGTACAGAGACCGGATGTCGGACCTGACGAGGAAGGCCGAGTGCAGCTCGCCTGCACGCCGGAGAGCGGATCGTCCGCTCGTGGTGGGACTCGGTACTTCTGCGAACGAGAGGCAGGACCTGCACGCCTTCCTCGGTGGTGTGCCTGCTGGTAGCGGGACAGCCGTCATCCTCCTGGTCCATCCCGACCCGCAAACGGACGTCGATCACGCGGCACCGAACCTGCTGCACGACCTCTCCGAGGCCATACGCGTCCCGGTGGTGGAGGCGGCCGATGGGACGCTCGTCGAGGCGGACTGCATCTACTCGGTCCCGGAGCACACCAGCGTGGCGCTCGAGGACGGCGTGCTGCGGCTCGCGCCCACGGACCGACCCGACGCGCAGCGGGCAGCGATCGACCAGTTCTTCTACTCCCTGGCGCGCGATCAGCGCGAGCGCGCGGTGGCGGTGATCCTTTCGGGATCGGGCAGCGACGGCGCCCTCGGGCTCAAGGCGGTGAGCGAGGCAGGCGGGATGACGCTCGTGCAAGATCCCGCCACCGCTCGGCATGATGGGATGCCGCAGAGCGCTCTGGCCACGGGCGCCGTCGATCGCGTGCTCCCTCCCGCCGAGCTGGCCGCCGAGCTGGTTGCTTACGCGCGTCACCTGCGCGAGGCCTGCGAGGGCCACAGCGACGAGCAGCTCCGGGACCAGGTGGAAGCCGCGCTCCCCACTGTCTGTGAGATCCTGTTCCAGGCTACCGGCCACAATTTCCGGCACTACAAGAACAGCACGCTGATCCGTCGCACGCTCCGGCGTGTCCAGGTCCTGCGGCTCAATTCAGCGCGTGAGTACCTGGAGCGCCTTCGCGCCGATCCCCACGAGATCCAGCAGCTCTTCAAGGACATGCTCATCGGCGTCACCGCATTCTTCCGAGACCCTGAGGCGTTCGACGTCCTCGCGCGCAGTGTGCTCCCGCGCATCTTCGAGGAGCGCCCGCCGGACACCCCGGTGAGGATCTGGGTGCCGGGCTGCGCCACAGGAGAAGAGGCCTACACGATGGCCATGCTCATCTGCGAGCACCTGGATCGGGTGGCGCCGCCGTCCGAGATCCAGATCTTCGCCACGGACATCGATGAGCATGCGATCTCGACCGCGCGTCAGGGCATCTATCCGCTGGGGATCGCCGACGAGCTGTCGCCTGAGCGGCTGCGCCGGTTCTTCGTGAAGAAAGGGCAGCACTATCACATCGCGAAGGAGATCCGAGATCTCTGCCTCTTCTCCGCACACAACCTGATCAATGATCCGCCCTTCTCGAAGCTCGATCTCATCTCGTGCCGCAATCTGCTCATCTACCTGGGTGAGCACCTCCAGCGGAAGCTGATCCCGCTTTTCCATTACGCGCTGCGGCCAGGAGGGTTTCTCTTCCTGGGCCCCTCGGAGGGCATCAACACGCACCGCGAGCTGTTCCGACCGGTCGACGCGCGGCACCGCATCTCGCAGCGGCTCCCGACGGCGATCAACGCGCCCGGCCTCATCGTCGAGCGGGACACGGCGCCGACCTCGGCGCGTCCTCCCAACGTCCCCACACCCACCGAGGCGGACACCTACCTGATCATGCAGCGCATCGTCCTCGACGAGTTCGCGCCGAAGTCGGTGGTCGTCACGGAAGAGGGGCAGATCATCTGCGCGTCGGGCAGCCTGGAGAAGTACCTGACGGTCGCGGCTGGCGTGTTCCACAACAACGTGGTCCGCCTGGCCCGTGAAGGGCTGCGTGTCGGCTTGCGGACGGCGCTGGCAGAGGCGACGAGCTCGTGTCGACGGGTGGTCCGGGAGGGGCTCTCGGTGCGCACCGAGGCTGGCGTGCAGCAGATCCTGCTCACCGTGCAACCGATGCCCCAGGTCGGCGAGGAGAGCGGCTTGTGCCTCGTCGTGTTCCAGGACGTCGGCCCGCCGTTGCCGCGTGACGAGGTGCCCCGCTCGACGGCCGACACGGACGGGTCGGCGCTCATCGAGCAGCTCGAACGCGAGCTGGAGACGACCCGCGGGAACCTCGAGAAGACCGTCCAGGAGCTGGAGGCAGCCAACGAGGACCTGAAGTCCTCCAATGAAGAACTGCTCTCCATGAACGAGGAGCTGCAGTCGGCGAACGAGGAGCTGGAGACCTCCAAGGAGGAGGTGCAGCAAGCCAACGAGGCCCTCGCGCGCGCGAACAGTGATCTCGAAAACCTGCTGACGAGCACGCAGATCGCGACGCTGTTCCTCGACGAGGCGGGCAATGTCCGCCGCGGGACGCAGGCGATCGCCGCCATCTACAACGTGCTTCCCAGCGATGTGGGACGGCCGCTCGGTCACTTCACCCATCGAGCGCGGCACATGCCTCCGCTCCCGAGCCCAAGCGCGGTGCGCGAGGCGGAGCGGCCTCTCGTCGACGAGGTCGAGACCCTCGAGGGGACCTGGTATCTCCGCAGGGTCCTGCCGTACCGCACGTCGGAGGGGCGCGAGGAGGGGATCGTCGTCACCTTCACCGACGTCACCGAGCGGAAGCGGGCAGAGCAAGCGCTGCGCGACAGCGAGGAGCGCTTCCGCGCGATGGCCGAGACGGTGCCCGACATCCTCTTCACCAACCGCCCGGATGGGTGGACGGACTACGCGAACCCGCGCTTCTACGAGTACACCGGGCTCCCCGCGGGGACCGCGGTCGGCGCAGCATGGGCCGACTCGGTGCACCCCGACGATCGAGAGACCCGCGCCGAACTCTGGCGAGAGGCCGTCCGGACGGGGCAGCCCTTCGAGATGAAGTACCGCCTGCGGGCCGCGGAGGGCACCTACCGGTGGTTCCAGGCGCGGGCACGCCCCATCCACGACCACGACGGGCAGATCATCAAGTGGTTCGGCGCCTGCTCCGACATCGAGGAGCTGGTGCACACCCAGGCGGCCCTGAAGGCGGAGGACCGGCGCAAGGACGAGTTCCTGGCGACCCTCGCGCACGAGCTGCGCAACCCCCTCGCCCCCATCCGGAACATGGTCCAGATCCTGCGCGCCAAGGAGCCTTCGGCTTCCGAGCTGCACCTCGCGAGGAGCATCATCGATCGGCAAGTCGAGCACCTCACGCGGCTCGTGGACGATCTCCTCGACGTCTCACGCATCACCCGCGGCGCCATCGAGCTGCGTCGCGAGGTGATCTCCTTGTCGGCGATCATCGAGCGCGCCATGGAGACCAGTCGACCCATCGTCGAGGCGTCACGCCACGAGCTCGCGGTCAGCCTCCCTCAGGCGCCCGTCCACCTCGACGCCGACGCGACACGCCTCGCGCAGGTCTTCGCCAACCTGCTCCACAACGCCGCGAAGTACACGCCGGAAGGTGGCCACTTGCAACTCGTGGCGCGGGTGGAAGGCGATGACGTGGCGGTCCGGGTCACCGACGACGGGATCGGCATCCCCCGGGGCATGCAGGAGCGGATCTTCGAGATGTTCGCGCAGGCCGACACGTCGCTGGAGCGCGCCCAGGGGGGCCTGGGCATCGGGCTGACCATCGCCAAGCGCCTGGTGGAGATGCACGGCGGGACGATCCAGGCCACGAGCGCCGGCCAGGGAAAGGGCAGCGAGATCACGGTCCGCCTGCCGCTGCCTGCGGACATCGAGGCCCCCCTCGACGAGCCCGTCAGGAGCACCACCCAGCTCCCGAAGAGCGCCCTCCGCGTGCTCGTGGTCGACGACAACGAGGACTCGGCCGAGAGCCTGTCGATGCTGCTGGAGCTCACCGGGAACGACGTGAAGATGGCGCACGACGGTCTCTCCGCCCTGGAGATGGCCCTGCAGCACCGGCCCGATCTCATCCTGCTCGACATCGGCATGCCTGGAATGACCGGGTACGAGGTGGCCCAGAAGCTCCGTCAGATGCCCGCCCTGGAGGGCGTGCTGCTGGTCGCGATGACGGGCTGGGGCCAGGACGAGGACCGCCGGCGCTCGAAGGAAGCCGGCTTCGACCACCACCTGGTCAAGCCGGTCGAGCCCTCGCTGCTCTGGAAGATCGTCGCCGACCTCGCATCGAGGCACGGCACCCCGGTGGTCACCCCGTGAGCCCCCGGCCGAAGGACAGCCTCCGGGCGCTCGCCGCAGAGATCGACCGCGCCCTGCGCGCCGAAGGTACCCCCGAGCGCGCCGTCCAGGAGAAGCGCTACCTCAAGAGCGCGCTCGAACACGTCGGCGTGCCGGTGCCGTCGGTCCGCGCCATCGCCAAGCGCGTCCGGCGAGAGCATCCGGACCTGACCCACGATGACCTCGTGGCCCTCGTCGAAGCCCTCTGGGACGAGCCCGTCCACGAGCGCCGCCTCGCTGCGATCGAGCTGCTCAACCTCCACGTCGATCGCCTGGGCCCCGAAGACGTCCCTCTCCTGGAGCGCTTCCTGCGCGAGTCCAGGACCTGGGCCCTCGTCGACGCCCTCGCCCCCCAGGCCGTCGGCACCCTGGTCACCCGTCACCCGGCGTTCGGGGCGACGCTGGATCGATGGGCACGAGACCCCGACTTCTGGATCCGACGCGCGGCCCTGCTCGCCCTGCTCGTACCTTTGCGCACCGGCGGCGGCGACTTCGAGCGCTTCGGGCGCTACGCCGACGCCATGCTGGAGGAGCGCGAGTTCTTCATCCGCAAGGCCATCGGCAGGGTCCTCCGCGACGCCAGCAAGAAGCAGCCCGAGCGGGTCATCGCCTGGCTGACGCCCCGCGTGCGGAGGGCCGCCGGCCTCACCGTCCGGGAGGCCGTGAAGCACCTTCCCCCGTCGGAGCGGGAGGCCCTGCTCGCCGCCCGAGGGAAAGCCACCGCGGACTGAACCCCCTGCTCACCCGCGGGGGCGAGACAGGTCTCAGCCCGTCATCGCCCACCCCGCGCCCTCGCTCACTTGGTGTACTCGATCCCTCGGACTCCCTGCCCCTCCGACGCCACGGTCACCAGGGCTTGCGCCCCGTACGACTTCGACGACAGCGCCGAGCGCACCACGACCAGCCACGTTTCGTCGCTCTTGCGTGCCACCAGCATCCCGCACCGCTCCCCCTTCGGCATCCCCGCCCGCGCCTCGGCCTCGGGTACCACCCGCGCCTTCGACGCGACGCAGCCCTCGGTGTCGAAGTTTCGCCGCTCCAGCGAGGTGAGCGCCGCACTCGCCGCCTTGCTCGCGGCGCCGGGATCGACGCCCGCGGACGCGCCTCCCGCCTCCGCGCCGGGAGCCGCGCCAGGTGTCGTGGTGTCTGACGGGGAAGCAGAAGGCGGCGCGGCTGCCGAGCCACAAGCCGAGACCAGGAGTGCGAGGAGGGGGGCCCACCGGGCGCTGGAGACGATCACCCCTTCATCGTAGGCCCTCTTCTGGCCCCGGGGAACGCCATGGGACCGCCTCGAAGGCGAAGCCTCCTGGGCGGCCCACCGCCGCCCGCTCTCCCGAGGCCTCGAGGCTCAGTAGGGCATCGCGTCCACGACGGGACCCGGACGTGACTCCTTCGCTTTCCGACCCCCTCGTGCCGTCGCCGGAGGTCGCAAGGCATCGTCCTGCATCGACGCGGGCTGCATCGACCCCGCCTGCAGGGGCGCGTCGTGCATCGGCATGTCCGGGAGCAGCCCATCATCCGGAAGCGCTGGAGGTTGTCTCCGCCCCGTGAAGCGAAGCTCGCGCGCGACGACCTCCGTCCTCCACCGCTTCAACCCGTCCTTGTCGAAGGACGTCGTCCGGAGCGACCCCTCGATGAGCACGCAGTCCCCCTTCGACAGCAGGCGGCTCAGCGGCTCCGCCCGCGACCCCCACATCACCACGTTGTGCCACTCGGTGCGCTCCTGCATCTCCCGCTGACGATCCAGGAACGTCTCGTTCGTGGCCAGCCGGAGGCTCAGGAGCGGCACACCGCTCGCGGTGTAGCGCAGCTCCGGATCCGCACCGAGGTTACCGAGGAGCATCACCTTGTTCATGCCGTCGCTCATGCTTCGTCCCTGCCTTCCGATCTCGCTACCATCACCGATGTCGTCGCTCCCGTGGCCGTCGGTCCCCCCGCGCCTCACGCCTCCGCCCCCACCCGCTCACCCGCCCTGGAACGCGCAGGCGTCATCGCCGCCACGCCCGCACGGATGCCCGCCATCAAGGTCGGCTTCGCCAGCAGCGCCTCCCGCGCCCGCTCTCTCCCTTGCCCCAGGTGCTCGCCGCTGAACGACAGGTGCGCCCCGCTCTTTTCGACCACCCCGAGCTGACAGGCGTGATCGAGCAAATCCGCCGCGGCATCGACCCCCACGCCCCAGCGGATGTCGAACTCGGCCTCCCGAAATGGCGGCGCCAGCTTGTTCTTCACCACCTTCGTCCGGGTCCGCGAACCGACCGCCTCGTCCCCCACCTTCACCGGCCCGATTCGCCGCACGTCGATCCTGACGCTCGCATAGAACTTCAGCGCGTTCCCCCCCGTGGTCGTCTCCGGGTTGCCGAACGTCACGCCGATCTTCTGCCGGAGCTGGTTGATGAACAGCAGCGCCGTGTCCGTCCTGTGGGCGATCCCCGTGAGCTTCCGCAGCGCCTGGCTCATCAACCGCGCCTGGAGCCCCATGTGAGGATCCCCCATGTCTCCCTCGATCTCGGCCTTTGGCGTCAGCGCCGCCACCGAGTCGATCACCACCATGTCCACGGCCCCGGAGCGCGTGAGCATCTCCACGATCTCCAGCGCCTGCTCCCCGCTGTCCGGCTGCGATACGAGCAACCGCTCCGTATCGACGCCGATGGCCCGCGCATAGGTCACGTCGAACGCGTGCTCCGCGTCGATGAACGCCGCCACCCCGCCGCCACGCTGCGCCTCACGGATCGCGTGCAGCGTCAGGGTGGTCTTCCCCGACGACTCCGGGCCATAGATCTCGACCACCCGCCCGCGCGGGTAGCCGCCGATCCCGAGCGCCGCATCGAGCGCCATCGAACCGCTCGGGATCACGTTGATCTCGTGCACACCGTCCTCCCCTTCGAGCGACATGATCGCCCCCTTTCCAAACTGCTTCTCGATCGAGCCCACGATGGTCTTCACGGTCCGAAGTTTCTCCACGGTCGCTGTGTTCATGCTCATTCCTCTGTGATTCCGGTCTGTGTTCACCGCTCTCCAGGCGGGAGCGCCCGCTCCCACCTGAACGTCTCCGCACGCACGCCCCCCTTGCCCCTCGCCTGGCCTCAGGCTTCCGCGCCCACCGCCGTGGCGACGCTCGCCTCTCGGTCGAGCAGGCGCATGCCGATCGCCTCGGCCACCTGAGCGGAACGAACCGCATCGCTCCCCGCCAGGTCCGCCAGGGTTCGCGCCACCCGCAGCACCTTCCCGTAGGCCCGCGCCGAAAGCCCCAGCCGCTCCACGGCCACCCTCAACAAACGCTCGCCTTCCGCGTCAGGAGCCGCCACCCGCGCCAGATCCCGCGGCCCCAGCGCGGTGTTCACCAAAGCGGACGCCTCTCCCCCCTCGAACCTCGCCCGCTGCACCGCCCGCGCCGCCATGACCCGTGCTCGCACCACCGCCGACGACTCACCGCGCGTATCGGCGCAGATCTGGCTCACCTCCACGGGAGGCATGGCCACGTGCAGGTCCATGCGATCGAGCAGCGGCCCGCTCAGCTTCGCCCGGTAGGCGCGCACCCGCTCCACGCTGCACGAACAGCGCCGGAGCCGGTCTCCAGCGAACCCGCAAGGACATGGATTCGTCGCCGCCAGAAGCAGCGGACGCGCCGGAAATGTCACCCGCGCCCGCGCCCGGCACAACGTCACCTCTCCCTCTTCGAGCGGCTGCCGCAACGCCTCTGTCGCTCCCCGGCGGAACTCCAGCAGCTCGTCCAGGAACAGACAGCCATGGTGGGCCAGCGACACCTCGCCGGGCCTCACCGGGTCCCCCCCACCCACCAGCCCGGCCACGCTCACCGTGTGGTGCGGCGCGCGGAATGGCCTCGAGGCAATGAATCCCTTGTCCGCGGGCAAGAGCCCCGCGACCGAGTGGATCGCCGTCACCTCCAGCGCCTCCTCGAAGGTCAGCGGCGGCAGCACGGTCGGAAGCCTCCGCGAGAGCAGCGTCTTCCCCGAGCCGGGCGGACCGACCAGGAGCAGGTTGTGCCCCCCGGCAGCCGCCACCTCCAGCGCGCGCCGGGCCGCGTGCTGCCCCCGTACGTCGGCGAGATCCACCGCCGCATCGAACGGATCGCAGGTCAGGGAAGGCGCCTCTCCCGGTCCATCGAGCGGCTTGCCCGCCCCGAGATGAGGCAGCAGCTCCTTCAGGTGGCTCACCACCCCCACCTCGATCCCGCGCACGCTCGCCGCCTCCCGCGCATTGCCGCGGGGCACGATGACCCGACGCACCCCGCGCGCCGCCGCACCCCGCAGCGCGGCCAGGACACCACGCACCGGCTGCACCGCACCCGACAAGCTCAGCTCCCCCAGAAACCCCACCTGCGAGAGCGCCTCGGCCGGGATCCGCCGCAACGCCGCCAGCGTGGCAGCGGCGATGGCCAGATCGTAGGCACCACCGCTCTTGCGGACGTCGGCAGGCGCGAGGTTGACGGTGATCACGTACTCGTTCAGCTCGACGTTCACCTGCTGGAGTGCCGCCCGCACGCGCACCCGGCTTTCCCGCACGCTCGCCTCGGGCAGCCCCACCATCTGGAAGCACGCCGGACCACGACCCGAGTCGACCTCGACCCGGATCGGGAAGGCATCCAGCCCGACCAGACAGAACGTGAGCGCAGCGGCTTGCATGCCGAGCCTCTTCGCGATTCCCGTGCCAGGCCGCCCCCTGCGAGATCCCCGGCGATTTCCTCACCGCCCGCCTGACGAACCTGGCGGAGAACCTGGCGCCCGCCACCCCCTGAGCGCCACGACGCCCGCGAGAACGGCCCTTCCAGGGGGCGTCGACGCTCGCCCACGGATGCATCTTCGTCGAGGCCCGGCGCGTGCTGCGCTGCAACCTCCGCCACGACCTACCCCAGGAGCCGCAGCCCCTCCCCTCACCCCGCCTCTTCAGCCTCCTTCGTCACCGGCGCTTTGGGCTGTTCGATGAGGTCCACGGGCACCTGCACACCGACCTGTGACGGCAGCGGGCGCACCACCGCCTCATCGTCCCAGCGCTGCGCCGCCTTCGCCGGGATGTAGCTCATCGCCCGCTCCGACAGCGCCGTGATCGTCAAGCTCGGGTTCACCCCCAGGTTCGACCCGATCACCGATCCATCGCACACGTACAGATTTCTGTACCCGAACACCCGGTGCCGATGATCGACCACCCCGTTCTGCGGCGAGTCCCCGATGATGCATCCCCCCAGGCAGTGCGCCGTGCTCGGGATGTCGAACAGCACCTCCGACACCGTGCTCATCGCCGTGCCACCCGACACCTGCGCCATCTTCTCGGCGAAGTCGTTCGCTGCGGGGATGTTCGTCGGGATCTTCTCCCCCTCGCTGACCAGCACCTTCCGGAAGGGCCAGAACCACCGTCGCCGCCAGCGCATGTCGATGTGCCCGTCCAGCGCCTGCATGCAGAGCAGGATCACGGACTCGCGCGCCCACTTCCCGGGCCACAGGAGCCGCAGCGTCTTCAGCGGGTGCCGGAGCAGCGCCAGCACGAGCGTCACGATCCACGCCCCCACCCGCGCGATTCCTGGACGGCCGCGCGTGAGCAGCGTGCCCATCAGCGCCATCGCGTCCGACCCTTCCGGGTACCGCGTCGCTTCGATGTGCGTGTTCTCGTCGATGTAGATCCCCGAACCGATGGCGATCCCAGCCGAGAGATCCTCGTCGCTGTCGGGAATGCGCACCCCGATCAGGGACTCCGAGTTCGTCCGCACCTGGTCTCCCAGGTGATCGCTCAAGCGCGGCAGCGATCCCTGGTCCTTCAGCCGGAAGAACAGCTCCATCGTTCCGAGCGACGAGGCTGCCACCACCACCCCCCGACACGTCAGCCGCGCGGGCTGCTTCCGCAGCCAGGCCGTCGACTTCACCGTGTGCACCTCGTACCCGAGGCGCCCATCCTCCGCGCCCCCGAGCGGCCGGATGTCCACCACCTTCGTCTCTGGCCTCACCTCCGCCCCATGCCGCTCGGCCAGGTAGAGGTAGTTCTGATCGAGCGTGTTCTTCGCTCCGAACCGACACCCCATCATGCATCCCCCGCAGGCGATGCACGTCGTGCGCGGCGGGCCTTCTCCACCGAAAAACGGGTCGGGCACCGTCTTGCCGCCCACCTCCCCCTCGGGCGCCTGGAACACCGCCACCCGCGTCCGGTAGAACGTCTCGCCCACCCCCGCTGCGTCGGCGGCTCGCTTCAGCAGAAGGTCCGCGGGCCCGAGGATCCGGTTCTCGATCACCCCGAGCATGCGGCTGGCCTCCTCGTAGTGGGCGGGCATCTCCCCGGCCCAGTCGGAGAGCCCCGCCCAGGAGCCCATGCTCCACACCTTCGCCGGCGGCAGCAGCAGGGTGTTCGCGTAGGTGATCGACCCGCCGCCCACCGCGCAGCCGTGCAGGATCATCACGTGCCGGAACAGGTGCAGGTTGAAGAACCCCCGCATCGCCAGCTCGGGCCGCCACACCCAGCGGAACACGGACCAGCTCGTCTTCGGCATGGTCTCCGGCGTCCACCGCAGACCCATCTCGAGCACCGCGACCCGATAGCCCTTCTCGGTCAGCCGGTGCGCCGCGACGCTCCCCCCGAAGCCTGAGCCGACGACGATGTAGTCGAAGTCGAACGCGGTCCGCTGTTCATCCATGGCCACCCACAACGTGAGAGGTCACAGCGCCGATCGCAACACCTCTGCGGCTCCTCTTCAGAGCAGCACGCAAGCCCCCCAACGGAACCGCTGGCCTACTCGGCGACCTGCTGCGAGCCAGCGCCCCCAGGCTCGGGCTTCACGCCTCCCGGCTGTTGCCTGGGAACATCCTGGGCCGTGTTCATCTTCGCCGTACACGTGATGTTGCCCCAGTTGCTGACGCACTCGACGTAGTAGGTCGCCTTCTTCCCGCAGCCGACCGCGCCGATGGTCATCGACGTCATCTGCTGCCCGAGGCGCGACACGTCACCCAGCCTCATCAGCTGCGCGTCCTTGCAGTCCATGTCGAACCCGACGCGGTCCCTGACGCCGTGCAGCGCAGCGTCGGCGTGGGCCGCATCGCCCGGGAATGCACCACATCCCGCCACCACGAGCCCGACCACCGCCACGCAGCCCCGAACCAAGACGCCCCTGACCATGACGACCCTTCTCCTCACGCTTCACGCGCCCACGCCGCATCCATGACGAGGCGCTCAGGCTCGACCCCCTGCGCCGACGACCTGCCGACCCGCCAGACCGAGCACCTCTGTGCCTTACAGACGGACGCGACGATGCGTCAAGCCGGCTGGCGCCGACATCACGTGAACCGGAAGCTCTCGACGGCCTCGCCGAGCACCCGCTCCATGGCAGAGAGCACCTCCTCACAGTCCGCACGGGCGCTGACGACGGCGCCGCTCGCAGTGAACGTCGTGAGCACGTCCCCGGCCTCGTTCCAGAGCACCGCCCGCACCGCCCGGCATGTGTTCGCCCCGTCGACCCGCGTGAACATCGCGCCCACCCCCCGCTCTTCCAGCGCGAGCGGCGCCTCTTCATGTCGTGCCCACCCCTCCACCACCTCCACCGATGTGCTCTCCGAGGCCCGCATCGCGGCGACCTCCTCCGGCGCCCCCTTGAAAACCGACAGCGAGAGGGCGAGCGCACAGGAAGGCCCGCCGAGCTGGACCCGGTACGCGCGTTCCCCCTCCTCCAGTGCGGCGTCGGCCAGCTCCGTCTCCTCGGCCTCCTCGCCCTCCGAGCGCAAGAACCACGTCGCCGGGTACGTCATCGTGAACCCCCGATGTTCGGTGGGCTTCGGGTGGCTCAGATCGACGAAATCATCCGCCGATCCAGGCTCCCAGGTCGACCCGTCACGCACGCCGAAGGAGGTGACCGTCAACGGATTCCGCTTCCCGTCGACGGACAGACAAGCCACCCCCGTCAGCGGCACCGCCGGGTTCATGTCGTGGTGCTTCTCGTAGCCGGTCCCCTCCGAGATCACCCGGTGACATGTCTCCAGTCCGCAAGGATGACCCACCTTCCGCGGCGGTCGCTGCAACACCTCCGAGAGGTACGGGAGATCCCTCACGAGCAGCAGGTTCAACGCCAGCGGCGCCAGGAACCCTGGATTGTCGGCGACGTGGAAGTCCACCTCCTTGCCTCCCGCCGCCTCGCGACGCAGCTCCGCGGAGATGTCCTCCGGATCCGGCGCGCCGTACGGATCCGGGCGAATGAACACGGTCCCATCGCCCGTCTCGTCTTTGACGTCGACCAGCAACAGCCTGCGCTCTTCGCTCCAGCTGACGAGGGACATCGCCAGCGCGGCCCAGCTCCCGTCGTCACGCGTGAGCACGTAGGTCACGTACTGCCCCTCTCGCCACGCCGGATGCAGAGCGGGCCTCGACGACGGAGCGTCCTCCTGCGTGCCAACCGCTGGCCGTGCCTTCTTCTTGCCTGCCCCCGAGCGCGCCTTCTTCTTTCCAGCCGCCGGCCGCACTTCCTCCTTCTCAGCCACCGGCCGCGCTTCCTCCTTCTCCGTGACGTGCACGCGCGGCACGTCGACATCCCCTTCAGGGGGCTGCTTGCTGTCGCTCCCGACCCACCTGCTCACCCATCCCAGCACCGCGCCCGGCCAGCCAGCCATTCGTGCCTCCCGCAGACCGTCCCCTGGCGAGCATGCCGCGCACCAGCTGGTGATGCGACGATCCCACCATCACCACCTTCCTCCTGCAAGCACGACAGGGCGTCGGATGGAGCGAGCTCGCGCAAGGCCCTCACTTCGCTGCCGTCACTTCGCTGCCGTCACTTCGCTGCCGTCACCACGAGCCGTCACCACGAGCCTTCACCTCGCACGCTCACCGCTGCATCGGCTTGAAGCTCACCGTCTGCTCCGGGGCCAACTTCACTTTCATCACCAACTGATTCCTCGCCACTGCGTCCCTTCTTCACTCGAAGAAACGGCCTCGCTCGCTCGACCCACCCCTCTCGCTGCCGTAGCTTTCGCCGCGTGAAACAACGTCTTTTGGCACTGTCCGCAACGCTCTTTTGCGGCGCGCTCCTCTTCGTCCCCGGCATCACGAGCTGCAAGGCGACGGCCGACGCTGACCCGGATCGCTTAGGCCCCCCCGCACCTCGGGACCCCGACGGCTCGCCCTTCACAGGCACCGACGGACAGGGCGGAACGGGCCGTGATGGTGAGGGCGGCGCGGGCAGTCATGGCCAAGGCATCGTCGTCGAGGGCGACTTCTCGTTCACCATCGTCCCCGTCCGCGTCGATGTCCCTTACGACGACCTGGGCGACGTCGAGGTCACCATCGAGCGCCTCGACGGGTTCGATGCGCCCGTCGAGGTGGACGTCCTCGACGCGCCCACCGGCCTCGTCGTCACGAGGGCGACCCTCGAGCCCGACGACACCACGGGCAAGCTCTCGCTCGGCGCCTCCGGCACGCTCTCCATCGGCACCACCTTCACCCTCACCCTGACCGCGAAGGCCGGCGACCTCACCCACACGGGCAGCGTCCCTGCCGTGGTCACCTCCAAGGCCGGCTCGCTCGATCCCAGCTTCCACGGCGGCATCTTCTCCTGGACGCTCGGCACCGACGCCGCCGCCCTCTATGACCTGCGCGAAGCCAGACAGGGAAAGATCCTCACCGCCGGCTTCAGCGCTGACGGCCTCGGCGGCACCCGCTTCGAGGGCGCCCGCCTCCTGCCCGACGGCGGCCTCGACACCACCTTCGCGACCACGGGCCGTGTCGGAGGCCGCTTCTGTAGCTGCACGCGACCCCACGAGGCGCGCAGCATGATCCAGCTCTTCGACGGCACCCTGGTCCTCACGGGCAGCGGGAGCGCAGGCCCTGGCACCACCTCCGACGTCGGCCTCATGGCCTTCAAGAACGACGGCACCCCGCACACCGTCGGCAACGACGAAGGCAAGGCGCTGTTCGATCTCGGCGGCGACGAGACCGTACGCGCCGTCGCCCTCAGCGCCGACGAGCACCTCCTCGTCACCGGCGCCAGCAACGAACGCCTCTTCGTCACGGCCATCCGCCCCATGGCGCACAAGCTCGACAACGCCTTCGGCACGAACGGCCGCACCTTCGTCGACCACACGGGCGGCACCGCCGGGGGCGAGGCGCTGGTCATCGACGGCTCGAGCCGCGTCATCGTCGCTGGCTGGACCGAAGCGAACGGCGATCGCGACATCCTCCTCGTCCGGCTCCTCCCGAGCGGCCAGATCGATCCCTTCTTCGGCAACGCCGGCCGCGTGACCATCGCCCGCACGGGCCAGCAGCAACCCGTCGGCGTGCTCCTCCAGCCCAGCGGCCACATCGTCCTCCTCGCCCGCACCGACGAGGCAGGCAGCGCCGACTTCCTCGTCCTGCGGCGGAACGCGAACGGCACCCCCGATCCCACCTTCGGCGATGGCAGCGCCGGCGACGACGGCGGCCTCCTCCTCGACCTGACCGGCGGCGACGACGACCCCGTAGCCCTGGTGCGCCTCTCCGACGGCCGCTTCGTCCTCGCCGGCAACGCCACCGATCCCCTGCTGGTCCGCCTGCAACCCAACGGTCTCCTCGACCCCACCTTCGGCACGAACGCGGTGCAGCACCTCGACCTCGGCGTCGACGACGTCCTCCAGTCGATGGCCGTGACCACCGACGGCAAGCTGCTCGTCGCCGGCCGTTCCGAGGGCTACCCCTTCAAAGGCGTCATCGCCCGCGTGTTCAACTGAGCGACGGCGCCGCGCCCCCGCGCCCCCGCGCCCTCGAAGTCTCGTCCTCCGCGGCCGCGCTGGTTACAGTGCGCCCGGGACCTGCTGCGCGATCGGTCCCGCTCCCCCCCACGGAGACCCATGCCGCCGCTCCCGACCCTCTCCACCCCCACGCTCACCCTCACCGATCCCGCCCCCGGCCCCGCCTTCACCAGCCTGGTGGTGACCGCGGACCGCGTGGCCGCCGCGAGCTTCAGCCGCGTCTGCATCTGGTCGCGCGACGGAGGCCTCCCGATCGCCACCCACGAGATCCCGCTGAGCGAGGGGACAGCGACCCTCTTCCCCACCCTCGACGCCGTGGTCACCCGCAAACGAGGCGGCTCCAAGGTCTCTGGCGACTTCGACAGCGTCGCGACCTGGTCGCTGCTCGGCACCGTCCAGGAGATCGGCTCCGACGACTTCCCCGGCACCGTGTTTCGCATCGACGTCGCGCCGGACGGCCAGCACCTCGCCGTCGCCGGCCGGGTCAAGTACGGGCCCCAGCGCGGCTACGTGTGGCGCTGCCGGCGTGACGTCACCAAGCACGCCCGCTTCCCCGCGTTCGCTGGGCCTTCCGTCGAGTCCATGTGGGAGCGCCTCGTGGCCGAGACCCGCGCCCCCCTCGCCCCCCTGAACGGCATGGCCATGAACGCCGATGTCCTGCTGTTCGCTGGCGGAGGCACCCTCCGACAGCTCGACCTCCCGGATCTCCGTGAGCGCTGGTCGGCCCCGATGCGCGGCGTGGACAGCGCCGTCGCCCTCGGCCCGGAGAACCAGGTCGTCGCCGCGAACACCCAGACGAAGCTCATCGCCTGCGACGCGCAGGGCGCGCCCCTCTGGACAGCAAAGACGCAGCCCGCCGCCGTGACCCGCCTGCTCTGGTCACCGAAGGGCGACGTGATCGTCACCGACCGGCTGACGGTGCACTCGGCCCTCGACGGCAGCCCGCGCCTCCACCTCGCCAGCGAATCCAGCACCGTTGCCGTCTCGCCCGACGGCCGCGTCGTCGCCACCGCCCCCTACGGGACGCCAGGCATCGTTCACCTCTGGGACGTGCTCTGAGCCCGCGATCACCCGCTCCCTGACGCCACCGAAGAACGAACACTCACCGGGCGTCCACGCATCTCGAGGGCATCTCGAAGAGCAGCCCGGAGCGCCTCCGTCGACATGGCGCCCGCGCTCGTGGCTCCTCGCGCGCGGCCCCTCGCCCGTCAGCTTCGCGCCATCACGCGTTTCCCGTCCTCCGCCCCCTCCTCCATCGATGTCGCTCCTTGGCCGATGTCGCTCCTTGGCCGATGTCGCTCCTTGGCCGATGTCGCTCCTTGGCCGATGGCGCTCCTCGGCCCCTCCTCCACCGACGGCGCTGTTATCGCACCATCTCCTCCCTATTTTCGTTCTGCACAGGATCTTTCCTGGATTTTCCGTCAGTCAGTGCTTCAACTTTCCACGCCGACGTGCGGACCCAGCCGGGTCCGGCGGCGGCGGAAATCCCAACCCAACCAGGAGATGACCATGCAGTTACCGAAGATGAAGACGCCGGTCTCCAGGTGCGACGAGCTTGCTGCTTACTCCACCCGGATGATGAGCAAGTTCCCCTCGAACCCGGTGCTCACCCAGCTCGCCACCCGCCTCGACGACGCGAGGACCGCGCTCGTCGCCATCCAGGCCGCCTACCAGACCGCCGTGCGTACGGCCCTCCCCACCCGCGTCGACGTGAAGTACGCCGACATCGCCGCCGATCGCTGTGTCCGACGCCTCCAGAAGAAGGCCGAGCACCGCGACGGCAAACGCGGCGGACCGACGGCCGCCATGATCATGCCCAAGGGCTCCGCCGTGATCACCCGCCTGCGCGGGGAGTCCCAGGTGAAGGCGATGATCGACCTCGAGGCCGACGTCACCGCAGCCGTGCCGGGCTGGTCCGAGGCCCCCACGCTCCTGACGGAGGTCGTCCAGCACCGCGAGGACTACCAGGGCGCACTCAGCGACCGGACCAGCGCCCGTCAGACCGCCCGCGCCCAGCGCGCCCTCCGCGACGCCGAGAAGGCGCGCTTCCTCAAAGTCTACGAGGAGGTCGCGAGAACGGTGCAGGCGCAATTCCCGGGCGACCGGGAGATGCAGGACCTCTTCTTCGACGAGGTGAGGCGCCGCTCGGTCACGCAGGCCGCCGACTCCGACGACGACCCGCTCGACGAGGACGACGACGAGCTGGAGTGCCCGCCCTCCGTGTCCGCGCCGCGCTGACCCGCGCGCGCGAATCCCGCCCCCCCTGGGCCGGCTGCACTGCGGCCGGCCTTTTCCTTTTTCAGGTCCCCTGACACGAAACCCACGCTTCGAGGCGGGGGAGAGCGTTGCACTCATGCAACGCATGCGCCGACATTTCGGCGGATGTTTTGCACTCGTGTAACGCACGTGCCGACATTTCGGCGGATGCTTTGCACGAGTGCGACGCACGCGCCGACGTTTCGGCGGACGCTTTGCACGAGTGCAATTCGCGCCAGGATGCTTCGAGGAGGCGAAATGCACGAGTGCAACGCATGCGCCGAAATATTGGCGGGCGTGTTGCACGGGTGCGATGCACGTCCCGACGTTTCTGGAAGCGTTTTTGCTGCGCCGGACCGGGAGCGCCGGACACGAGGGGCGTGGTTCACCCGGGTGCGTGGTCGGGCGCCCGTTTCTTCTGGCGCCCGCGTGGGGCTGAAGTCCTCCCTGGAACGCCCGCCCCCACGCGACGGCCGGCGCTCAGGCCGGAAGCGGATGTTGCCCCTGAAGCTCGGTCGGCCGACGCACGCGCCCCCCCCGACCCCCCGCCCGCGTGGAATGTGAAGCCGTCCTCGATCGCGCGCCCCGGTCCTGCTGGCTCATGCCCGATGGGCGAACTTCTCCACGAACCCGAACGCCGGTCTCCACGGCTCGAAGCGCTCGATCACAAGTCACCTCCCACGAGCCTTTGCCTCGCTTTGCTCATCGCTTTCATGAAATCAACATAGGGCAGCATCCATGGCTTACCGGATGAATGCATGTAGATCTCGATCTGCAGCTCGTCCGATTCCTGATGAATCTCTGCGACCTGTTCGTCTCCGAAGAAGATCTCGGCCACCAGTTTTTCGCGATCGGGCGGGCTTGCAATGGTCACCCTGAATTCACGGCTCATGAGCTGACCCCTGAAGAATGCTCCTTGCCCACTCCTATCCGAGCCGGTAGCCGCCGGTGACCTCGATCCTTTGCCCCGTGATCCAGCGCGTCTCGGGCGCCAGCAAGGAGGCGACCACCCCGGCGACGTCCTCGGGCTCGCCGATGCGGCCCAGCGGGGTCTCGGCGGTGACGACCTTCTGGAGCTCCGGGTCGCGCATGACGCCGCCGCCGAAGTCGGTGGTGATGCCGCCAGGGGCGACGGTGTTCACGGCGATGCGGCGGGGGCCCAGCTCGACGGCGAGGGCGCGGGTGAGCACCTCGAGGGCGCCCTTGGCGGCGGCGTAGACCGAGAGCCCGGGGAACACGTAGCGCGTGAGGCCAGTCGAGAGGTTGACGATGCGGCCGCCATCGGCGAGCAGGGGAAGGAGCTTCTGGGTGAGGAAGAAGGGGCCCTTGAAGTGCACGGCGAGGAGGGCGTCGAAGGTCTCTTCGGAGGTGTCCGCGAAGGGGGCGTGGCCGCCGAAGCCGGCGTTGTTCACGAGGAAATCGAAGGTGTCGCGGGCGAAGGTCTGCGTGAGGTGGCGGCGGACCTCGCCGACGAAGGCGTCGAAGGTGTCGACCTTGGCGACGTCGAGGCGCAAGGCGACGGCTTTGCGGCCCTTGTCACGGAGGGCGCGCACGACGTCGTTCGCTTCTTGCTCGGCGGAGACGTAGGTCAGGATGACGTCGATGCCGCGGTCGGCGAGCGCGAGGGCGGTGCTCTTGCCGATGCCGCGGCTGGCGCCGGTGATGAGGGCGACGGGCGAAGGGGTCTGACGCTCGGCGTTCGACATGACGGTCCTTTCAGCGCGGGATTGGGCTGCGCTTCCGGAGTGATGCCGTACGCTCCGAGGCGTGACTAGAGACCCTTTCCCCCTCTACGAACGTCTGGGTACGCTAGGCACCAGAAGGTAACCATGCCGATCATGAAAGAGCTTCCTCTCGTCCCCGCAGAGCGTGCGCTGAAGGTGATCGGGGGGCGCTGGAAGGTGTTCGTCCTGTACTTCCTGTTCGAGGGGCCGAAGCGGCTCTCGGAGCTGCGGCGGCTGATCCCCGACGTGAGCCAGAAGGTGCTGGTGCAGGCGCTCCGCGAGATGGAGGAGCACGGCATCGTCGACCGCGAGATCTTCGCCGAGGTGCCGCCGCGGGTGGTGTACACGGCGACGAAGCTCGGGCTGAGCTTGCGGCCGATCGTGAGCGCGCTCTGCACGTGGGGGCGTCAGCACGCCGATGAGCTGAATGCGATCGACGAGCGCGCGCGGGTGAGCGCCACGCCGCCATCGAGATGCACCGAGGTGACCAATTCGAGACGCACCGAGGTGGCCAATTCGAGACGCACCGAGGTGACCAATTCGAGACGCACCGAGGTGGCCAATTCGAGACGCACCGAGGTGGCCAATCCGCCGACGCAACGCACCGAGGTGGCCAATCCGCAAGCGCGACGGGCCAGCGTCAGCACGAGGACGAGCCTGGAGCGATCCAGCACTGGCACGAGGCGGACGGAGACCCCATCTCGTCGAACGAGCGCACGAACGAAGCCCGGGTCGGACATCGCCGCCATTCGAGGCGGGTCATGAACGAAGAAAGTGAATCCACGGGTGCGGCACCCGTCTGGCTTTTGCCACGCCCTCGCAAACGCTATTGCTGATCCCTCGCAGAAGCAGAATGGGAGAACGATTCACGGGCTGAAAGGTTCGCCCCTTCTCTCGTTCGATTCGACGCTGAGGACGGCGGCGAGTACCACGACGTCACCCGAAGCGACGTCGAGGCAGCCAGCGTCATGCGGGTCAGCAAGCCGTCATCGCTGGCAAGCCGTCGTCGCGTTCATGGGTTGGGCTTCACTTCGAGGAGCGGGTTCCGGGACTCGGCGGCGCGGAGGCGGTCGAAGCGTTCGAGGATCGCGGGGTCGCCGTTCTCGCGCAGGGTGTGGGCGAGGACGACGGTCTTGGCGAGGCGGATGAAGCGGAGGCGGTGCGCGCCCTCGATGTCGTCCCAGTTGATGCGGCCGCTGCCAGGGCCGAACTGGGTGACGTAGGCGGTGCGGAGGCGGTCTTCGCCCTGGAGCTGGAGGGCGTCGGAGAGGGCCTTGAGGGCGGCGCGCTCGGAGGGGCGGGCCCAGGCGAGGACCTTGCTGTACGGGGTGGCCATGGTCTCGCGGTCGTGCTGGGGGACGAAGCGGCGGAGGAAGACGTCGGAGGTGGCCACGGGGACGTCGCTCGTGGCCTGGTGGATCAGGGCGTAGGCGAAGGCTTCGTGCATGCCGACCTGCTGGTCGCCGTCGTAGTCGGCGTCGTCGACGAGGCGGCCGAGGCGGTCGACGCCAGCGAGGGCCGAGAAGAAGTAGCTGCTGAAGTCGGTGTAGTCGGCCTCGTTGATCTCGGGGGTGCAGCCCGAGGCGGGGCGGTCGCGGGTGGCGGCGAAGAAGCCGACGAGGTCGCGGTCGACGACGTCGGCGTCGGGATCGCCGCCCTCGAAGAGGAGGTTGGCGAAGGCGCCGGAGAAGCACTGGGCCATGACGACGACGACGGGGGCCTTGGGGGGGAGCTGCTCGATGCGGGCGGCGAGGTCGCGCACGGAGAGGATGCCGCCGCCCCAGAGGTCGAAGACGTTGTTGTCGAGGTCGCGCTGGGGGCTGGGGCTGCCGTGGCCAGCGAAGTAGAGCAGGAGCGGGTCGTCGGCGCGGTCGGTGACGAAGCCGCGCCAGAGGCGGTCGAAGCCCTGGAGGGTGGTGGGGCCGTCGACACGCGGGAGGCGCGGGGTGCGGTACAGGAGGCGGTAGCCGTCGAGGTACTGGACTGTGGGGGTGAAGCGGTTGCCGTCGGCGAAGAGGATGCGGCGCTCGACGGAGGTGGGGAGAAGGGCGTGGAAGTACCGGACGTGACCCTCGATGGCGACCTGGTTCATGGTCGCGCGCGGGCCGCCGCCGAGGACGAGGGCGCGCCAGGGGAGGTAGGTGGCGAGCGCTGAGGTCGCGGGGC
Organism: Chondromyces crocatus; assembly: GCF_001189295.1. Taxonomy (NCBI): domain Bacteria; kingdom Pseudomonadati; phylum Myxococcota; order Polyangiales; family Polyangiaceae; genus Chondromyces; species Chondromyces crocatus. The sequence continues at coordinate 4,486,161 of NZ_CP012159.1, read as the reverse complement.
GAGCGCGCGCGGGGAGCGTGAGGGTGGGGTCGACGTCGAGCTTCTCGGGGTGGGCCGGGAGATCGGTGGTGTCGGCAGCGACGGGCTGCGGCGGGAGCAGCTCGGCGAGCGGTGGGAGGCGCTGCGGGCCCGCCTGGGGCGAGGGCGCGGCGTTGCGCTCTGCGATCGAGGGGAGGCGCTCCGGGATCGAGGGGAGGCGCGCTGGCGTCGAGGGGAGGCGCTCCGGCGCGGCCTGAACTGGTGACGCGGCGCTACGCGCTGGTGTCGAAGGGAGGCGCTCCGGTGCAGCCTGAACTGGTGACGCGGCGCTACGCGCTGGCGTCGAAGGGAGGCGCGGGGCGGCCTTGGGGCCTGGAGCTGCCGTGCTCCGCTGCGCCGCGGCGGGAGGGGGCGGCGAGGGCGAGGGCAGACGAGCGGGCGACGGAGCGACCAGGGGCGGAGCGAGGCGCGGGGACGGGGTGAGCCTGGGCTGCGTGGTCGCCGCTGGGTCGGTGGGGCGAGCCGCCGGCTGGGCCGATGCGAGGGCGGGGAGCGTGGCCGTGGCAAGCACGGCGATGGGGAGGAGCAGGCGGTGTGCTGTCATGCGCTTCTCCAACCTCGGCAGCATCGGCAGGGGGGTCACATCGTGGGGATGTCCTCAGGTGTAGCACGCGGCATGGCGGAGATATGCCCGAGAGGTGTCGATGCCTGGAATGGGGCGTGAGTTGGGACGCGCAGGAGGAGGTGGAGGGCGCGCGAGAGCTACCGGCAGGCGGTGAGATCGCCCAGGTTTCGGTGGTCAGAAGGTGCAGAGGGAGGTGGGTGATGCGATGGATGGGGTTGGTCGTGCTGGGCGCTGGGCTGGTGTTCGGTGGGTGTGCGTCCGAGCCGGCGGCGCCCGCAGCGTCGCCCGCGCAAGAGGCGAAGCCGATGGAGCCCCACGAGAAGGCGGCCGCCTCAGCGACGAACGAGGATGCGTTCCTGCGCGCGGGGAGGCAGTTCCTGGTGGTGCGGGTGTCGCCCGGGAACCTGCTGTCGCCGCAGATCAACGTGGACCGGAGCGGGAAGCCAGGGGACGAGGCGCTGCGGGGCTGGATGGGCAGCGGTGCGGTGAACCTGACGGCGAAGGAGCGCGAGGTGAGCGGGCTGGTGGGGTCGTCGCCGCTGCGTCTGCGGGTGTCACGCGAGGCCGGGGCGCTGCGCGCGGAGGGGCTGGTGGCCGGGCAGATGACGGATCTGCGGCTCGATGAGGATCGGATGGATGTGCAGGTGGGGTCGTGCGGGTTCGTGCTGACGCGGACGGCGCGGATGGGGCACGAGTACGAGGGGATGGCGTCGTGTGGGGCGGCGGCGATGCCAGCGCAGGTGAGGTTGCCCGCAGAACTCTTGCGGTGGCGGGATGCGGATCTGTCGGCCGCGCTGGGGTTGATGCTGGTGGGGCTCGGCGGGGGGCGCTGAGAGCGTCGAAGGGGCGCTGAGAGCGTCGAAGGGGCGCTGAGAGGTTTGAAGGGGCGCTGAGGCGTTCGGCGGGGCGCCGAAGCGCTCGAAGGGACGATCACGATGCGGCGCTGCGAGGGCGGGTAGCCTGAGGCCGCACGGCGTGAGGGCTCACCGCGCCAGGGCTCGCTGCGCCAGGGCTTGCCGAAGGGCCTTCCCTGCCCCGACCATGGCGGGGTGACGTCCGAAAGCAGGAGCTTCGGTCCGCAGAGCGCGGCCGCCTATCAACACAGTCCGCTGGATACGCTGCTCGCCGAGATGGTGGAGGCGGGGGCTTCGGATCTGTTTCTGGCCGAGGGGCGGCCGCCGGCGTGGCGGGTGGATGGGCAGGTGACGGTGACGCTGCACCCGCCGACGACGGCGGAGGATCTGGAGCGGTTCCTGGGGACGGTGCTGCGGCCAGCGCAGCGAGAACTGTTCGAGCGGACGGGGGATCTGGATGTGGGGCGGTCGATCCCGGAGCTGGGGCGGTTCCGGTTGCACTTCCACATGCAGCGAGGGGCGATCGGGGTGGTGGTGCGGGCCGTGCCGAGCGGGCAGCTGTCGTTCGAGCGGCTGCGGTTGCCGGCGGTGGTGCAGTCGTTCGCCGATGCGCCGCGAGGGCTGGTGCTGGTGACGGGGGGTACGGGGTCGGGGAAGTCGACGACGCTGGCGGCGATGGTGCATCACATCAACAGCCAGCACTCGAAGCACATCGTGACGCTGGAGGATCCGATCGAGTTCGTTCACGAGGATCTGCTGTCGCTGGTGACGCAGCGGGAGGTGGGGAGCGATACGCGGGACTTCACGGTGGGGCTGCGGCACGTGGTGCGGGAGAGTCCGGACGTGATCGTGGTGGGGGAGATGCGGGATCCGGAGACGATGGCGGTGGCGCTGTCGGCGGCGCTGACGGGGCACCTGGTGCTGTCGAGCGTGCACACGATCGATGCGACGCAGACGCTGCAGCGGGTGCTGAGCGGGTTCCCGGAGCATCAGCGGGAGCAGGTGTGCATGGATCTGTCCATCTGTCTGGTGGGGATCGTGGCGCAGCGGTTGCTCCCGCGGGCCGATGGTGAAGGGCGGGTGGCGGCGGTGGAGGTGCTGACGGCGACGCCAGCGCTGCGGCGGTTGATCCGGGAGCAGCGGATCGATGAGGTGGCGGATCTGATGCAGGGCGGCACGGAGGGGATGGAGACGTTCAACCGGGCGCTGGTGAAGCTGTACCAGGAGGGGGTGATCAGCTTCGAGACGGGGGCGGCGTACGCGCAGAATGCGGACGAGTTCCGGATGAACGCGCAAGGGATGGAGCGGGGGGCGACGCTGACCCTGGAGCACGAGCTGGGGGGCGAGCTGGGGAGCGATCGGGCGCCGGTGGACATGCAGGGGCTGCTGGCGGCGGCGATGCGGGGCGGGGCGAGCGATCTGCACTTGATCGCGGGGAGGCCGCCGCTGTTGCGGGTGTCGGGGGCGCTGCGGCCGCTGCTGGGGGCGGAGCCCTTGTCGCCTGCGACGGCGCGGCGGCTGGTGCTGAGCTTGCTGAGCCACGCGCAGCGGGAGCGGTTCGATCTGGAGCGGGAGATCGATTTCGCGCTGACGGTGACGGGTGGGAGCCGGTTCCGGGTGAACGCGCACTACCAGCGAGGGACGGTGGCAGCGGCGATCCGGTTGATCCCGGGGGTGGTGCCGGAGATCGATCGGCTGGGGCTGCCGCGGGCGGTGCGGGAGCTGGCCGGTCGAGAGCAAGGGCTGGTGCTGGTGACGGGGCCGACGGGCGCGGGGAAGTCGACGACGCTGGCGGCGCTGCTGGACGAGATCAACCGGACGCGGGCATGCCACGTGGTGACGCTGGAGGATCCGATCGAGTTCGTTCACGAGAACAAGATGGCGACGATCGAGCAGCGGGAGATCGGGGCCGATACGAAGGGGTTCGCGGCGGCGCTGAAGAACATCCTGCGGCAGGATCCGGATGTGATCCTGGTGGGGGAGCTCAGGGATCCGGAGACGATCGCGGCGGCGCTGACGGCGGCGGAGACGGGGCATCTGGTGTTCGCGACGCTGCACTCGAACGATGCGCCGCAGACGGTGGACCGGATCATCGATGTGTTTCCTCCGCACCAGCAGCCGCAGGTGCGGGTGCAGCTCTCGGCGGAGCTTCTGGCGGTGGTGGCGCAGCGGCTGCTGCCGAAGGCGATGGGCGAGGGGCGGGTGCCGGCGTTCGAGGTGATGGTGGCGACGCAGGCGGTGCGGACGCAGATCCGGGAGGGGAAGGTGCATCAGCTCTTGCACACGCTGGAGACGTCGCGGCGGGATGGGATGCAGACGTTCGAGCGTTCGCTGGCGGATCTGGTGCAGGCAGGGCACGTGACGATGGAGGAGGCGCTGCGGGTGGCGCGGAGCCGAGGGGGGCTGGAGGCGCAGCTCAAGCTGGACGCGAGCGGGAAGGTGACGCGAGGCTGAGGAGACGCTGGAGACGCTGGAGGCGCAGCACGCGCCGAGAGCGTGGCGCCGAGGCAGGGCAGAGGGCGACCAGGGGCCGTACGGAGTTTCCGGAGCACCCCGGGTTCCATCCATGACGGGGTTGTTCCGCCCGTCCCGGAGCGCGGGCGGGGCGCCCTGTGGTCGCTTGCTGCCGGCTGGAACGCCATGCGATAAGGCGCCCGATGAAGTGCCTCGCCCTTTCCCTGGTCCTCGTCGCCGGCGCGCTCGCCGGTTGTGAGTCTCCCACCCCCGAGCCCAAGCCCGAAGCGACGCCGAAGCCGGCGACGACGGCAGCGGCGGCGACCACGGCGGCCGCAGCGCCGACGCCCGCCGCGCCCACGGCAGCGCCTCAGGCGAAGGGGCCGTTCCCGGAGTCGACGAACCCGGCGATGCAGGAGCCGAAGAAGGCCAGCGAGAAGGCACCGGCGAAGTTCAAGGCGAAGTTCGAGACGACGGCCGGCGACTTCGAGATCGAGTGTACGCGCGACTGGGCGCCGAACGGGGTGGACCGGTTCTACAACCTGGTGAAGATCGGGTACTTCGACGATGTGGCGTTCTTCCGGGCGGTGAAGACGCCGCGGCCCTTCATGGTGCAGTTCGGCATCCACGGGAACCCGGAGGTGAGCAAGCACTGGCGCTCGGCGAACCTGCCGCCCGACGAGGTGAAGGGTTCGAACACGCGCGGGATGGTGACGTTCGCGATGGCGGGCAGCCCGGATACGCGGTCGACGCAGCTCTACATCAACTTCGCGGACAACAGCAACCTGGACAAGATGGGCTTCGCGCCGGTCTGCAAGGTGGTGGAGCCCGGGATGGATGTGGTCGAGAAGATCTACTCGGGCTACGGGGAGCGTCCGAGCGGTGCGCAGGGGACGATCCAGATGCAGGGGAACAAGTTCCTGCGCGAGAAGTTCCCGGAGCTGGACTACATCAAGACGGCGCGGCTGTCGGACGGGAAGGGCGCGGCGGCTGCCCCTGCCGGGACGGGCGATGCGCCGAAGGCCGGCGCGAAGCCGACGGGTTCGCCGAGCCTGATGTCGCAGGATTAGCGAGCGCGGGGGGGGCCCCACGCGCCGCTCGCGAAGGCTGGCGTAGAAGCCACGGAAACGCACAGGAATCGAACCTGCCCGAGACAGCAGAGCTGCCCCGCACCGATTTTGAAGACCGGGGGTGGCACCAGCCGACCACGCGCTTCCAGGGGCGTTCTACCCCGCCACGCGGTCGCCGCGGGTGAAATCCGCTACGGTCGCGGCGTGCGGCGCTTCGTTCTGGGCACGGCCGGTCACGTGGACCACGGGAAGACCACGCTGGTCCGCGCGTTGACGGGGGTCGATACGGACCGGCTGCCCGAGGAGAAGCGGCGAGGGATCACGATCGAGCTGGGGTTCGCGCCGTGGCGGCTGGGGGATGACGTCGAGGTGAGCGTCATCGATGTGCCAGGGCACCGGCGGCTGGTGCACACGATGATCGCGGGGGCGATCGGGATGCAGGTGGTGCTGCTCGTGGTGGCCGCGGACGAGGGGGTGATGCCGCAGACGCGCGAGCATGTTGCGGCGTGCGAGCTGCTGGGGATCCGGCGCGTGCTGGTGGCGGTGACGAAGTGCGATCGGGTGGAGGTCGAGCTGGCACAGCTCGCCGGGGAGGAGGCGCGAGAGCTGCTGGGGGCGCGGTTCGAGGCGGAGGTGGTGCTCTGCTCGGCGCGCACGGGGGAAGGGCTCGAGGCGGTGCGGGAGGGGGTGCGGCGTGCGCTGCTGGGGCTCCCGGCGCCGCCGCGGTCGGGGTCGCCGCGGCTGAGCGTGGACCGGGCGTTCTCGGTGCGGGGGGCCGGGACGGTGGTGACGGGCACGCTGGTGGAGGGGGAAGTGACGGTGGGGCAGGCGCTGTACCTGGTGGGGGAGCAAGGGGCGCGAGCGACGGGGGCGCGGGGGCTGCATGTTCACGATCAGGCGGTGAGTGCTGCAGTGGCGCCGACGCGGCTCGCGATCAACCTGGCGGGAGTCGGTCTCGATGAGCTGCATCGGGGGGATGTGATCACGGGGGAGGCCCACGCGGCGCCGACGCGGCTCGTCGATGTCCTGCTCCGCCCCGGGGGGGAGCTGCGGCACGGGATGGCCGCACAGCTCTACGTGGGGACGGCCCGGAGCAGCGTGCGCGTTGCGCGCCTCGATCGGAGCGCCGAGGAGAGCCGCGAGGAGGAGAGCCGCGAGGAGGAGAACGTGGCCCGCGAGGAGGCCCGGCCGCGTCTGGCTCGCCTTCGCCTCGCACGGCCTCTGGTGGTGTTCGGTGGGGACAGGTTCGTTCTCCGGGGCTCCGAGGTCGATGCGCCGTCGGGCGCGGTGCTGGGGGGAGGTACGGTGCTCGATGCGCACCCGCCGCGTGTGCGGCCGCGCGCGCGCCGTCGGGCCGTGCTCCAGGCGCTGTCGGAAGGTTCTGCGAGCACGACCGTGCTCCAGCTCATCCAGGAAGCGGCGCCGAGGCCTCTCGCCCGCGCTGCGCTCGCCGCCCGCTTCTCGCTCCCTTTGGAGGATCTCGTGCGGGCGCTCGACAAGCTGGTGGAGCGTGGAGAGGTTGCTCGTCTCAAGTCCACGGGATGGATCGCTCGACCGGCACTCCTCGATCTGGCGCGCGCGGCGCGTGCCCACGTCGCAGCGCACCACCACGGGGCACCGCTCGATCGAGGGTTGCCGCTGGAGACGTTGCGCCAGCGGCTGCGTTCGTCGTCGAGCCCGGAGGCGGCCGAGGAGGCGATCCGGCTCGCGGCGTCGAAGCACTCGGCGCTGCAAGGGGAGCCGCTCGTGGTCGAGGGGGACGTGGTCCGCTCGCCGAGCTTCACCGGGGCGACGGCAGCGACGGGCGGGCTGGGGATCGTGCAGCAAGCGCTGGTCGCGGCGGCGCTCAAGGGGTTGACCGAGTTTCAGGCGGGAGAGGTTTCCGGGGCGCCGCCGCGCGAGGTGAAGGCGCTCCTCGCGCGGCTCGTGCGGGACGGTGAGGCCATCCACGCGGGGGAGCTGTGGTTCTCGCGGGGAGCCGTCGACGGGCTCCGGGCGCGGGTGGTCGCGTTCTTCGAGGAGCACGCGAAGATGAGCGTCGCCGACTTCAAGGCCCTGTCGGGGCTGGGCCGGAGGCAGACGATCATGCTGCTCGAGCTGTTCGATCGCGAGGGGATCACCCGTCGCGTGGGGGACGACCGGGTGCGCGCGCGCTGAGGGGCGTCACTCCTGCTCGGAGGGCTCGCCCTTGGAGAGGATCTCGTGGCGGCGGAGGTAGGCGCGGACGTGAGCGCGTTCCATGCCGGCACGGCGGGCCATCTCGCTGACGTTGCCCTTGGCCTCTTCGGCGAGGGCGGCGAAGTAGTCACGCTCGAAGCGGGCGAGGACGTCGCGCTTGGCCTCCTGGAACGGGCGGCCTTTGAAGGTGGCGGCTGGGATGCTGCCGCCGCTCGAGACGCTGCTGCTGCTCGCGCCGAGGGTGGGGCTCGCTTGCGGGGTCTCGGCGAGGGAGCCGAGGTGCGAGGCGATGTCGACCTCTTCGCCTTCGACGTGGAGGGCCGAGGCGACCTGCACGGCGTTCTTGAGCTCGCGGACGTTGCCCGGCCAGTCGTGCCGCATGAGGCGTTCGAGGGTCTCGTTGGTGACGCGGTCGTAGGCGCTCTCGTCGCCGAGGTCGCGGAGCATCTTGCGGACGAGGACGGGGATGTCCTCGATGCGCTGGCGCAAGGCGGGCAGCTCGACCTTGACCTGAGCGACGCGGAAGTAGAGATCGCTCCGGAAAGCGCCGGTGTTCACGGCGCGGACGAGGTCGCGGCGGGTGGCGGCGAGGACGCGGACGTCGACCTCGCGGTAGCTGGAGCCGCCAACGCTCTTGATGCGGCGCTCGGCGAGGGCGCGCAGGAGCTTGGGCTGGACGTCGATGGGCAGCTCGCCCAGCTCGTCGAGGAAGATGGTGCCGCCGTCGGCTTCGAGGAAGGGGGAGAGGCGCTTGTCGACGGCGCCGGTGAAGGCGCCCCGCTCGTGGCCGAAGAGGGTGGCCTCGGCGAGGGTGGGCGGGATGGAGCCGCAGTCGACGATGACGAAGGGCTTCTTGGCGCGAGGACTCGCCAGGTGGACGGCCTGGGCGACCAGCTCCTTGCCGGTGCCGGTCTCGCCGGTGATGAGGACGGTGAGGTCGGTTGGCGCAACCTTGGAGAGCTTCTCGAAGATGGTGCGCATGCTGGGGCTCTGCGCGACCATGGGGCCGAAGGCGGGGAGGGCCGAGACGGTGATGCGCTCGGGCCGCACGGGCTCGAACTGCATCTCGGTCTCTCCGAGCCGCATCTTCGTGTTGCTCATGAGGAAGACGTCGGCGACGCGCACGCCTGCGATGAAGGTGCCGTTGCGGCTGCCGAGGTCGCGGAGGCGGACGCCTTGCTCGGTGGCGACGAACTCGGCATGCACGGCGCTGACCTTGCCGTCTTCGAGGACGAGCTGACAGGCGGCGTTCCGGCCGACGATGATCGGCTCCGGGCCGATGTCCACCCAGTTGGGGTTGCGGGCGTTGGCCTTGAGCACGCGGATGCGGCCCCCGCGGACCTCGACCCGGTTCTTGGTTCCTACCGTGACCTCGAGCACCTTCAGCGCCTCTCCGTCTTCAGTTGCTTCTCGGACACTTCAGGCGGCGTCTCGTCCTCGAACGCGTTGCCCACGAAGGACCCGTCGATGGTCATGGTCGGGGGGCCGTCGACGATCGTCGCTTCGTCGTCGATGGGGAGAGAAATGTCGACGTGCTGGGGCTTCGCAGCCTTCGAGGTGCGCCGGGATCGGGTGATGTTTTCTGGCTGGATGGCTCTCCAGCTCGTGAGCGCCTCGGCGGCCGTGGCGAAGCGGCGCTCACGGCGACGGTCGAGGGCGCGCTCCACGAAGCGCTCGATGCCGGTGGGCCACTTCTCGCCGGTGACCGCCGCGAGCGAGGGGGCGTCGCGGTCGAGCTTCATGGCGACGAGGGCCGCAGCGGTCGCGCTCTCGAAAGGGAGCCGGCCCGAGAGGGCGCGAAAGGCGACGGCGCCGACGGCATAGATGTCGGCGCGTTCGTCGGCACGGGCGGCGCCTCGCACCTGCTCGGGAGCCATGTACGCGAAGGAGCCGAGGGTGGCGTCGAAGGCGGTGAGCGTGGGCTCTTCCTTCTCGCGGCGGGTGAGCTTGGAGATGCCGAAGTCGAGGATCTTGGCGCGCTCGGCCGGGTCGGCCGCCCCGGTGCGCTCGACGTAGATGTTGCCAGGCTTCAGATCGCGGTGGATCACGCCGGCAGCGTGCGCCGCGACGAGCCCTTGCAAGACGTCGTCGATGATGGGGCCGACCTCGCTCAAGGGGAGGTACTGCTCCCGCTTGAGGCGATCGGCGAGCGTCTCGCCTTCGAGGTACTCGAACACGAGGAGGTGCGCGCCGTCCGGCGTCGTCCCCACGTCGAGGAGCTGGCACACGTAAGGGCTCTTGATCGCGGATGCGATGCGCGCTTCGCGCTCGAAGCGCTTGACCAGCTCCGGCTTCATCGCGGCGCGCGCGAGCAAGACCTTGATGGCGACCTGCTGGCCGTCATCGTTTTGCGCTGCCCACACCTCGCCCATGCCGCCTCGTCCGAGCAGGCGGGTAACGCGGTAGCCAGCAAGTACGTCCCCGGGGTGGATCGCCACGTAGCCTGGATCGGGACGGTACCACCGCTGGAACGCAAATTAGAAGGAGAAAAAAGCATCGCACGATGGGTCTGCGGGGCCTCGAACGCGCGCTCTTTGCCGCAAGATGCAACACACTGCAGCGCTCGGGGCGTCGCAGGAGCGCACGAACGCCAGGGGAGGCGCTCTGGGTCGGTGTGGCCGTTCGACATCCAAGGTCGGTGCGTCCGTCAGCACACGCCGTGGGGCGTGGTCACGCGAAGCCCAGGATCGTCGCGAAAATCGACATATCGATGAGCACGCGGCCCTCCCCTCAGGGTCATCACGGAAGTCGGTGCTCGGGGACCGACGTGTCGGGCGCTGGCGTGACGGCTCCGCGCTCGGAGGCTGGCGGTCCGGCACCCGGCACCCGGTGATCGAATCGACGCAGGCGCAGGCGCTCCGGGATGAGCGCACCAACGCAAGCTCCAGAGATCGTTCTCCAGCAGGACGCTCCGCTCAGGCGCGTCGGCGCTCGGGCGCGAAGCCTCTGCCGGACGCGTGATCCCGGTGCGCCTGCGCGCGCTCATCGAACCACGCTTCGCTGCAGAAGCTCGGCAGGGCGTCCCATCACGACGCTCCTGCGCGCGAGACCTCAGGGCGGAACGCCATCGCCGCGCCTCATCTCCGCGCTGTGCGTCCGCGCCCCATCTCCGCGCCCCATCTCCGCGCTGTGCGTCCGCGCTCGTGCGACGCTCCAGTGGGGCAATTGTCCCCGCCTGGCGCCGTCACCGCGTGCTCGTGCCCCGCTTTCGACGTCCTCGACGCGCTCGCGGTACGCGTCGAAGCTCACGGGCAGTCGACGCCGCGCGTCGGCCCCTAGCACCGAGGCGCTTCCGTGTGTAGGCTCCCGTCCGCCATGTCCCGCACCGTGGAAGATGTAGAGAGATACCTCGCGCAGCTCGACCGGACGTTCGAGAACGACGGCGGCACCTTCCTCCTGACGGGGCGCGAGGGGACCCCCCCGATTGCGCTCCGCGTCGATCCTCCCGTCGTCGCCGTGCGCGTCGCCATCGGGCCCGTGCCATCGGACGAAGCGCACCAGCTCCGGGTGCTCCGTCGGCTGCTGGAGTACAACGCGACCGATCTGCTGCACGCGTCTTACGGGATCGAAGACCGCACGATCGTGCTCTCGGCGGGGCTCGTCCTCGACAACCTGGACGCGAACGAGCTGGAGGCGACCCTCGCCGACATCGACCTGGCGCTCGCTCGCCACGTCCCTACCCTGCACGACATGGCGCTGCACTGAACAGGTAGCGTCTACGAGCCTGGCCACACGGATCTGGAGCTGCTCTCATGGGAATTTTTGCCCGACTCGCGACCCTCATCAAGTCGAACCTGAATGACCTGATCAGCCGCTCGGAGGACCCCGAGAAGATGCTGAACCAGGTCGTCATCGACATGGCCAACCAGCTCATCGAGGCGAAAAAACAGGTCGCCGTCGCCATCGCCGACGAGAAGCGCCTGGCGAAGCAGGCCGAGCAGGAAGCCGCGAACGCCGCCGAATGGGAGCGCCGCGCGATGCTCGCCATCAAGGCCGGCGACGACAACCTCGCGAAGGAAGCGCTCAATCGCAAGAAGGAGCACGATCAGCTCGCCACCTCCTACAAGGATCAGTGGCAGAAGCAGAAGCAGGCCGTCGATCAGCTGAAGACGGCGCTGCGCCTCCTGAACAACAAGATCGAGGAGGCCAAGCGGAAGAAGAACGTGCTCATCGCCCGGAAGAAGCGGGCGGAGGCGCAGAAGGCGATCCAGGAGACCATGAGCGGGCTCCAGAACGCCTCGGCCTTCGAGACGTTCGAGCGGATGTCCGCGAAGATCGATCAGATCGAGGCCGAGGCCGAGGCGACCACCGAGCTGGCCGAGGAGTACTCGGGGGACACGCTCGCCCACCGGTTCGGACAGCTCGAGGCGACCGCTGGCGCGGACGACGCGCTGCTGGAGCTGAAGCGCAAGATGGGGATGGCTCCGCCCGCCGAGGTGGCGCCCCAACCGACGCAGCCCGTGCAGATGCGCGTGGCCGGGACGTCGGCCCCCACCGCCATCCCGCAACACGAGCAGGATGAGCTGGCCGCCGCGATCGCCGAGCTCGAAGCGGAAGAGCAGCGCGAGCAGGCTCGACTGAAGCGCTGAGAACCTTCCATGAGCGAAAATGAGTCCTTGGGCGCGCGGAAGGTGGGAACCGCGCGCGACGTCGCCACCGATCCATCCGTCAACACGACCGGGAGCGCCAGAGGAGCGCTGACGAGCGGAGCGCTTCCGGTCCACGCCGAGGACGTCGGCGTCTTCCTGGAGCGGCTCGCCGTCAGCTCCACCGACGGGATGTCGGAGGAGGAGGCACGACGGCGCCTGGCCGAGCACGGGCCGAATCGGCTGCCCGATCCTCCGAAGAAGAGCGCGCTCCTCAAGCTGATCCAGCAGTTCGCCAACCCGCTCGTGCTCACGCTGCTCGCGGCCGCGGTGATCGCGGTCGTCGTGGGGATCACCGCGGGGCACGAAGAGAGCTTCCTCAGCCGGTTCGGCGATGCGATCGCCATCCTGCTGATCGTCATCCTCAACGCCTTCCTGGGCTACTACCAGGAGCAGCGGGCCGAGGCCGCGCTGGAGGCGCTGCAGAAGCTGAGCGCGCCGAACGCCAGGGTGCGCCGCGAAGGGCGCTCGGTCATCATCGCCGCCGAGACGGTCGTCCCGGGAGACATCCTGGAGCTGGAGGCGGGCGATGCCGTCGCGGCAGACGCGCGCCTGGTGCAGACGATCGATCTCGCGACCGAGGAGGCGGCGCTGACGGGAGAGAGCGCGGCGGCCGGAAAGGACGCGCTCGCGGTGGTGACGGCCGACGCACCGCTCGGGGATCGTCTCACCATGGTGTTCACCGGGACGTCCGTGGTCCGCGGCAAGGCGCGCGCGGTGGTGACGTCGACCGGGCCGAAGACGGAACTCGGGAAGATCGGCGAGATGATCCGCTCCGTCGAGGAGCAGAAGACGCCGCTGGAGGAACGGCTCGACAAGTTCGGGTCCATCATCCTGAAGGTCTGCCTGGCGCTGTCGGTGGTGCTGCTCGGCTGGGGGTTGCTCCGGGGTGGGCGGCCGCTGCACGAGCTGCTGCTGGAAGCGGTGAGCCTGGCGGTGGCCGCGATCCCGGAGGGGCTGCCCGCGATCACCACCATCACGCTCGCGCTGGGGATGCAGCGCATGGCGCGACGGGGTGCGATCGTCCGGAAGCTCCCCGCCGTCGAGACGCTCGGGGCCGCGACCATCATCGCGTCGGACAAGACCGGCACGCTGACGCAGAACGAGATGACGGTGCGCAAGGTGTTCGCCGGTGGGCGGCGCTACATCGTCACGGGTGAGGGCTATGATCCCTCGGGCGAGATCCAGGACGATCAGGGGAAGGACGTCGCCGACACCCTGCCGGCGCCCCTCAGCTACCTGATGGCCACGGTGGCGCTCTGCAACAACGCGCACCTCGAGCAGTCGGAGGAGAAGCGCTGGGTGGTGGTGGGGGATCCGACCGAGGGGGCGCTGCTCACCCTCTCCGCCAAGGGGCACCTGCCCCGGGAGTCGGTCGCGCCCTCGCACAGCTTCGTGCACGAGCTGCCGTTCGACAGCGACCGCAAGCGGATGACGGTCATCACGCGCGACGATCGGGGGCGCGAGATCGCTCACGTGAAGGGGAGCATCGACACGCTGCTCCCGCGCTGCGTGAAGTACTCGACGGACACCGGGGTGCGCGCGCTGGAGGAGGCCGACCGGGTGGCGATCACCGAGGAGGCCAACGCGCTGAGCGCGAAGGCGCTCCGGGTGCTGGCGGTGTGCCGGCGGGTGCAGGTGAGCAAGGACGAGGCGGACGTCGAGCGAGAGCTGACGTTCCTCGGGCTGGTGGCGATGATGGATCCGCCCCGCGCCGGTGTGACGGAGGCCGTCGCGACCTGCAAGAAAGCGGGGGTTCGCGCGGTGATGATCACCGGGGATCATCGGCTCACGGCGACGGCGATCGCGCAGGAGATCGGGCTCTGGGAGGAGGGCGACGAGACGATCAGCGGCGCGGAACTGGCGGCGATGGACGATGCGGAGCTGGCCAAGCGGATCATGAGCCTGCGCGTGTTCGCCAGGACGACCGCGGAGCAGAAGCTGCGCATCGTGCGGGCCTTCAAGGCGCGGGGCCACGTGGTGGCGATGACGGGCGACGGGGTGAACGACGCGCCCGCCCTGCGCGAGGCGCACATCGGGGTGGCGATGGGGCGCGGCGGGACGGACGTCGCCCGGCAAGCTGCGGATCTCGTGCTGGCCGACGACAACTTCGCGACCATCGTCGATGCGGTGCGCGAGGGACGCACGATCTACCGCAACATCCAGAAGTTCATCTTCTTCTTGCTGTCGTCGAACATGGGCCTGCTCGTGGCCGTGTTCTTCGTGTCGTTCTTCGGGAAGTGGCCGCCGCTCACGCCGCTGATGATCCTCTGGATCAACCTGGTGACGAACGGGCTGCCCGCCCTGGCGCTCGGGATCGATCCTCCGGATCCGCACCTGATGCGCGAGGGGCCGCGATCCCCGGACGAGGGGCTGCTCCAGGCGCGTGACTACCTGGGGATCGCCTACGTCGGCGGTGTGATGGGACTCTGCGCGATCCTGCTCTACGGGATGTCACCGCAAGACGAGCAGTCGCTGCTCGGGGCACGGGCGCTGGCGTTCTCGCTCCTCGCGCTCTCGCCCCTGTTCCATGCCTGGAGCTGCCGCAGTCCGCGGCTGTCGCTCTTCTCGTCACGACCGCTGATCAGCCTGCCGCTGCTCCTCTCGGTGCTGGCGAGCGCAGCGATCCACCTGGTGGCGCTGCTGGTGCCGGCGCTCCGGCCCGTGTTCCGCACCTACGAGCTGTCCCCCGACGAGTGGATGATTCTGCTGGGCCTGGCGGTGCTGATCATCCCTGCCGTGGAGATCGCAAAGTTCGTGTACAGGCGGCTCTATCCAGCAGCGCCCACGGAGCTGAGCGGCCCTCCCTCGCTGCCCGCCGGGAGCGCCGCAAAGGCGCCCCGGGCCTGAGACCACCTCCACATCAAAGTTCCCCACGTTCGTCCCTCTGCGAAGGAAGCAGGGGGGCGACCAGCGGGCGCGTCGGCTCCGACAGGCCCCTGATTTCAGGGAAGCCACGCCGGGAGGGACCGTGCTCGCCGGTCCCTGGCGGATTTCGGCAACATCGGCTTCGGTGTAAGAACATTCCGACGCCTCACGGCGTCCAACGCCCACCATGCGTCGCCCCACCCATCCCGGTTCCGGCCGGGGACCTGTGCTCGCGGTTCCCCTGGCTGCTTCCCTCGCCCTCGCCGTCTCGGCGGCATCGCCCACTGCGGAGGCGGCAGGGCTACGCGCCAACCTGGTCGACGCGAAGTCCATCAAGCTGGATGGCGTACCGAAGGAGTGGCCAGGGAGCCTGGTGCGCTTCACCCAGCCCTTGAAGGGACAGACCAGCCGCGCCGACCTGGATGCCCATGGCCTCGTCGCGTACGACGAGACGTACGTCTACGTGGCCGCCGACGTCACCGACGACACGCTCCGAGCCGGCGCCGATCATGTGGAGCTGGCGATGGGGTTCCCGGGAGGCACGGTGCACAACGTGGCCTTCTATCCCGGCGAGCCGGGCAAGAGCGCTGGCAAGGTGACGCTCGCTGGCCGACCAGTGCAGGGCGCGCGCATCATCGAGGCGCCGAAAACGGGAGGCTACACGCTGGAGGCGCGCATCCCGTGGTCGACGTTCCCGCAGGCGGCGACGCTCCGGGTGGGGCTCCGCGCCGCGCTGTTCGCACACGATGCCGACGCTTCGTCGACGGTGGAGTCGGTGGTGGGCACGGCAAACGGGTCGGCGTACGGGAGTCTGCCCTCCCTGGCGACGGAGCCGGAGCAGGCGCTCGCCGATGGTCTGATGAAGAGCAAGGGGCTCAAGGGCGCTCCTTCGTACAATCTCATCGCCGACGTGGCAGGCGACGCGCTCAAGGAGCGGCTCATGGTCTACGAGCGCTACCTGGTCGTGCTGGGGCCCGGCTTCCGCAAGGGGATGCAGTACTACTACGCCGATCTGGATGCGGACGCGAAGGCGGGGATGATGCCGTCGTTCGAGACGCGGGATCTCACCGGGGACGGCCAGGACGAGATCCTGGTGCGCAAACGCTACGGGACGCCGACGAAGTACCGGGAGCGGCTGGAGGTGTTGCAGTTCGGGCGCGGTGAGACGCCGACACCCATCTTCCAGCACGAGGTGGCCGTGGTGACGGAGCAAGGTGCGGTCGTCAACGAGGTGACGTTCGTGCCCGATGGGGGGAAGGTGGCGATCCAGATCCGCCCCGGAGAGGCCAAGAACTACCACGCCGGCAACTACGCCGAGCCGACGGAGACGTCGTTCGATGCGGCGCTGTTGCCGTGGTCGACGGTGAAGTCCCAGCTCTACAAGTACGCAGGCAACATCTTCCAGAAGGCACGCGAAGAGACGCAGCCCGCGACGCCGCCACCCGCTGCGCCCGAGCCCCCCCCCAAGGCGACTGCCCAGAAGCCAGCGCCTGCGCCAGGGCCGAACGCAGCGCAGCTCCTCGATCAGGTGTACGCGCTCTACAAGAAGGATCGGGGTGCTCAGGGACGCGCGCGCTGGGACGCCACCGCCGACGTGGCAGGCAGCGCGGAGGTCGAGCGGGTGCTGTTGCACGATCGCGATCTGGTGGTGTTCGGCAAGGGCTTCAAGAACGGGACCGGGTACTCGTACCTGACCTTGTCGCAGTTCGCGTCGGGCGCCGACATCAGCGAGGTGACGACACGGGATCTGACCGGCGACGGAAAGGCCGAGATCCTGGTGAAGGGCGTGTTCCATGCGAACGCGCCGCGCGAGGCGGGCGGGGGGACGGTGGACCGCGAGGTGCTCTTCGTGTTCCAGGTGCAAGGTGACGCGATCCGGCGCGTGTTCGCCGCGGAGATCGGGCGGGCGATGGGCGCCAAGAAGGTGAGCGGGGACGTGAAGTTCGTGAGCGCCGGGCGCGGCACGGCCATCCAGCTCGGCCCCGGGCAGGCCGTTGGGTGGACGGAGCAGAGCTACCCGTTCAACCAGGACAGCGGACCCGTGGGTGGATTGGAGCCGCTGCTGCTGCCCTGGGGTGGCGTGAAGCCCGTCCGCTATGCCTGGAGTGGGACGGGGTTCTCTCGCTGAGGTCGACCGAGAAGACCAGCCAGGCCGCGGCCGCTTTGGTCGTCCGCTCGGAGCCCACCTCCGCGCAGAGTTGTGCGATGCTCGGAGTCCGTCATGCCGCGAGATCGGTGCGCTGGATGCAGTTCTCCCCTCGCGGACGGCGCGCGGTTCTGCTCCAACTGCGGCCGCGCGCAGCGCCCCCCTACCCTGCAGCCGTTCGGTGGCGTGGCGCCACCTCCCGCTCAGGCTGAGGGATCTCTCCCCGACTCGTTGCCGTTCCACGCGACCGAGCCCTCACCCGTCCAGGGAGGCGCGAACGCGCTGCCGCTGCCGCCGGTGCACCTCCTCCCGGGGACGGAGTTGGGTGTGTACCAGGTCGAGAGCGTCATCGGGGAGGGGGGGATGGGTGTCGTGTACCGGGCGCACGATCGCGCGCGGGAGCGGACGGTGGCGATCAAGTGCCTCCACACGAACCTGGCAGGGAACCCGGAGATCCGGCGGCGCTTCTCGCGCGAGGCGCGGGTGCTGCGCTCGTGGACCCATGAGCACGTGGTGGGCGTCTACGATTTCGTGGAGCTGGAGCACATCCTCGGGATCGTGATGGAGCACATCGACGGCCTGACGATGGTGCAGCACGTGGCGCGCTGGCGGGGTCGGGTGCCGTACCGGGAGGTGCGCTCGATCTTCGGCGGCGTGCTCGACGCGATGGAGGAGGGGCACCGGCGCGGGATCATCCACCGCGATCTGAAGCCCGACAACATCCTGGTGGTCGCCGACGAGATCGGCCTGCGCCCGAAGATCGTGGACTTCGGCATCGCCAAGATCCTCGAGGGGACGACGTACACGCTGAGTGGGGCGTTCCTCGGGACGTGCAGCTACATGGCCCCCGAGCAGGTGAAGCAGCCCCAGTCGGCCGATGCGCGCTCGGACATCTACTCGCTGGGGATCACGCTGTACCAGCTCGTCACCGGCCGGGTGCCGTTCGAGAGTCCGAACCACTTCTCGGTGATGATGGCCCACGTCACCGATGCGCCGACGCCCCCCTCCGCGCATCGGCCGGACCTCCCCAACGCCCTCGAAGCGCTCATCCTCGATGCGCTGGCCAAGGCGCCGGGAGAGCGTCCCGCGAGCTGCGCACTCTTCCGGCAACGACTCGACGAGGCGCTCGTCGAGCACCGGCCGGACGAGGTGGCCGAGGGGCGCGAGTCCCCGCCCATCCTGCGCGGGAGCAACGGGGAGGAGATGGTCCTCGTGCCCGCGGGCCTGTTCTTGATGGGCCAGCAGCGGCGCAAGGTGCACCTCGATGCGTATTACATCGATCGCACGCCAGTCACGAACCGGCAGTTCAAGCGGTTCATCGAGGTGACCGGCTACCAGCCCGAGGACCAGAACGCGAACCGCTTCCTGTTCCAGATGCGCCGCGGGGAGCTCCCGAAGGGGATGGAGGAGCACCCGGTGACCTATGTTTCATGGGAAGACGCGCGCGCCTACGCGGCCTGGGCCGGCAAGCGGCTCCCGAGCGAGGCGGAGTGGGAGAAGGCGGCGCGAGGGACCGACGGGCGGCGCTATCCGTGGGGACGCGCCGAGCCCACCGCGCGGTACGCGAACTTCGACAACCGCAGCCGCGAGAACGGGACGAGCCCGGTGGGAGCTTACCCCGAGGGGACGTCGCCATACGGCGCGCTGGACATGGCCGGGAACGTCTGGGAGTGGTGCGACGACTATGACGATCCCGACTTCTACGCGGATGGACCGCCGCGCAATCCACGCAACAGCCGCATCCCGGCGCGGAATGCGCGTCTCGTGATGCGGGGCGGCTCATGGATGTACGGAGCGCAGTCGCTCCGGGTCTACACGCGCCAGAGCTTCGACGCGCGCTACCGCTTCGCCGACGGCGGGTTCCGGTGCGCGCGCTCGGCCTCGGGGCGGTGAGGGCGGCCATGGATCAGCCTTCGCCTTCCCGGGAACGTGGCGTCCGGGTGCAGCTCTCGGGTGTCCGGCGAACGTTCGTCGGAGAGGCGGGTGAGGTCGAGGTGCTCACGGGTGTCGACCTGGACATCGACAGTGGCAGCTTCGTCGCCCTGCTCGGTCCTTCCGGGTGCGGGAAGTCGACCCTGCTGCGCCTCGTCGCGGCGCTCGATCGGCCCGATGGAGGGAGCGTGTCGGTGACACGAGGCGAGCCAGCGTCCCAGGCGCCCATCGCCTTCGTCTTCCAGGACGCTCACCTGCTCCCGTGGCGTACGGTCCTCGACAACACGGCGTTGCCGCTGGAGCTGACCGGAGTGGGTCTCACAGAACGGAGGGAGGCGGCCCGGCGTGAGCTCTCACGGGTGGGGCTCGCCGACGCCGAAGGGCGCACGCCGGCAGAGCTGTCCGGCGGGATGCGGATGCGGGTGTCGCTGGCTCGCGCCCTGGTCACGCGGCCGCGCTTGCTCCTGCTCGACGAGCCGTTCGCCGCGCTCGACGAGCTGACGCGGGCGCGGCTCGACGATCAGCTCCGGGCGCTCTGGTCCGAGCTGGGGATGACCGTGATCTTCGTCACGCACTCCATCCTCGAAGCAGCATATCTCGCCGAGCGGGCGGTGGTGCTCACGCCCCGACCAGCGCAGATCGTCCTGGATAGGACGCTCGCCTTGCCGTCCAGGCGCGATGCGTCACTCCGGCTGGAGGCCTCGTTCGCTCACGAGGTGCGGATCCTGCAAGAGGCGCTGGAGCGCGGGGGCGCATGAGGCGAGCTGTCTGCGGGGCCTCAGGCAGGGCACAATCAGAGCATGCTGCGCCACCCTGCGATCTCGCTCGCATGCTCCTCGCGGTTACTCCTCGTCTCCTGCGTCATCGGATGCGCCTCGACCGAGCCGGCCGAACTCCTCGCCTGCGCTGAAGGAGAGGAGGCGTTCGAAGGGCGCTGCGTCGACCCCATCACGCGCTACGAGCCCGCCCAGCCGCTCGATCGAGACAACGTCGTCGCCTACGGGGAGCCGCTCACCCGGCTTTCCCTGCCTCCGCCCCCGAAGAGCGGCTTCCGGCTGATCGCCCCCCCCATCGTCGTGCAGCCCGGCCAGGAGATCAGCACCTGCGTCTCCTGGCCGTACCCCACGCTGAACCACAACGTGGTCTACGCCGCACGGCTGTACACGACGCCCGGCCTGCACCACAGCAACATGATCGCCAAGCCGGTGGTGCCCGAGCACGGACCGAACCCCTACCCCCGCTGTCATCCTGGCGCGGACGACCCGTTCGGCGCTCTCCCGGCGGTGATCCCGGACGTGCTGTTCGCCAACTCGACGCAGGTGGAAGAGGGAGAGACCCTCGTGTTCCCACCGGGGACGGGCTTCGTGGTCGACACCACGAGGGAGGTCTCGACCAGCATTCACTACCTCAACACCGCGAGCGAGCCCGCGACGATCGAGGTCGTCTACGACTACTTCACCATGCCCGCCGAGAAGCTCGTTCGTCAGGTCTCTCCGTTCGCGATGAGCGTCGCGGACTTCTCGATCCCGCCCTTCGCCACCGACGTGGTCGGCACAACGTGCCACGTGTTCGGCGGCGAGCTGGTCTCGCTCATGCCGCACACCCACAAGTACGCTGCACGGTTCGTCACCGACCTCGTGCGTGCCGACGGACGGACAGAGCGCCTCTACGAGGAGAACGGCTTCGACCTGGAAAGCGACATCACCGTGTACGACGATGCCATCCCGCTCGTCGACGGCGATCAGATGCGGTTCGAGTGCACCTTCCGCAACACGACCGATCACGACCTGAGGTTCGGTCTCGGCGACAACGAGATGTGCATCCTGTTCGGGTACGTTCACCCGCCGGAGAAGCAGTTCGTGGCGTTCAGCGAGACGAACGGCGCGCCTTGCCGCTCGATCCGCATCGGCGCGTTCCGGTGAGGCCTGGGCTCGCCGATCGCTGTGGTAGCCTCCGGCGCGCGTGTCGCCCCCCCACCGTTCGCAGCACCCGCTGCTCCGCATCACCCTGCCGCCGCTGATCGCCCTCGGGGTCTTCGTCGCCGCCTGGGAGCTCGGGACCGCGGTCCTGGCCGTGCCTGCCTTCCTTCTTCCCCCCCCGTCCGCCATCGCCAGGGTGGCCGTGGCAGACGCCTCGACCCTTGCCCTCGCCACGGCGACCACCACCCGCGCTGCGCTGACGGGCTTCCTGCTCAGCGCCTGCTTCGGCGTCCTCGCCGCGGTGGTCCTGTCTTCATCGCGGCTGCTGGAGCGAGCGCTCTATCCCTATACCGTCTTCCTCCAGACGGTGCCGATCGTCGCCATCGCACCACTCCTCGTGCTGTGGTTCGGCCCTGGTGACCGCGCCGTCAGCGTCTCCGCCTTCATCGTCTCGGTGTTCCCCGTCATCGCCAACACGCTCACCGGCATCCGCTCGGTCGAGCCGGCGCTCCGGGATCTCTTCCGCCTCTATGGAGCGGGCAGGCTCGCCACCCTGACGAAGCTGGAGCTGCCCGCCGCGCTGCCCAGCATCGTCACGGGCCTGCGTGTGGCCGCCGGGCTCGCCGTCATCGGCGCCATCGTGGGCGAGTTCGTGGCGGGCTTCTCCGAGGGGGGCGCCGGTCTCGGGATCCTGGTGCTCTCTGCCTACCGCCAGCTCCGCACCGATCTGCTCTTCGCCGCCGTGCTCTGCGCCGCGGCCCTGGGGCTCGCGCTCTTCGGCGTCGTGAGCTTCACGGGTGGCAGATTGCTCCGCCGCTGGCACCCTTCGGCCCGCCCCTGAGCGCTGTTTTTCTGGCGGAAGCTTGCGGAACTGCGGCCCCTCGGCAAGATTCGGGGCCATGTCATTCAGCCGCCGCGCCTTTCTCTTCGCCGGCCTCTCCGCGCCTCTGCTCCTCACGCACACTGCGTGTTCCCGCGGCAGCGGCGCGCCCGCGCCCGGAGGCAAGACGCAGGTCAAGTTCGCCCTCAACTGGGTCCCTGAGCCCGAGTTCGGTGGGTTCTATGCCGCGCGCGAGTCGGGCGCATTCGCGCGCGAGGGGCTCGAGGTGGAGCTTCTCGGGGGCGGGCCGGGCTCGCCGGTCGTGCAGATGGTCGCCACGGGTCAGGCCGAGTTCGGCGTCGCCGGCGCCGACGAGATCCTGATGGCGCGGGCCCGAGGCGCCGACGTGCTGCCCGTCTTCGCCACGTTCCAGACCTTCCCCCAGTGCATCATGACCCACCCGGAGCGCCCCGTGAAATCGCTCGCCGAGGTCTTCGCGGGCGGGACGATCGCCATCGAGCCCGGGGTGCCGTACGCCGGCTGGCTGAAGAAGAAGTTCGGCTTCGACAAGGTCAAGGTCGTCCCCTACGACGGCGGCGTCGCACAGTTCGTCGCCAGCAAGGAGTTCGCGCAGCAGTGCTTCGTCTTCTCCGAGCCACTCGCCGCACGGCGCAAGGGCGTGGAGCCGCACGTGTTCCTGGTGGCCGACGAGGGGTTCAACCCGTATGCCGCGGTGGTCATCACGCGCGCCGCGCTCTGGAAAGAGAAGCCGGACCTGGTGCGGGCTCTGCGTCGCGCCGCGCAGGCCGGATGGCGCGCCTACCTCGACGACCCGAAGCCCGCCAACGCGGCGATGGGGAAGCTGAACACCTCGATGGACGCCGAGACCTTCGCTGCGGCTGCCGACGCCCAGCGATCGCTCGTGGAGACGAGCGAGGCCAAGGAGAAGGGGCTCGGTGTGATGACGCGCGCCCGCTGGGAGACGCTCGGCAACCAGCTCGTCGAGATCGGCGTGCTGGACAAAGCACCCGATCTCGACGCCCTCCTCGTGGCGACCACCTGACGCGACGGCACCACGCGGGTGGCGAGTGCGCCGACACACAGCATCACCTACGGAACACGACGCGACGCATGCAAAAACGACGAAAGTCCCGGGCGGCATCCAGGGTGAAATCCAGGGAGAAAGCATGCGCGCGAGCACCTCGAACGGCGGAGACGGCGGACGTCGAAAAGGCGCTGCGAACGATGCACCCCACTGCGCGGTCCGCGTTATGATCGAGCCGTAGGAGACCCGAGCGCGGGGGCGTTCGGGTGGGGGAAGACAGGATCCGCATGCCTGGTGCGCGTTGACGACAGCGTGCGACATCGCATCACGCATGTGTTGCGCATGCGACTACGCATGTGCAGCGCGTGCGTGACGATCCGCTCGCTGACGTCGGACCACCAGACGAGCTGATGACGCCGCGTGCGGCACCTGTCTTCCGGAGTTGAGGTAGGCTGCGCCACCAAGGACGGGTATCATGACGAGGAGGAACCGTGGCCGAGGTACGCCGCTCGATCCGGAGGACGTGCTCTCTGGACGCGTCCGGGTGACCTCGAACGAACTCGCGTCGCTGATCCGGGCGGTGAATCCAACAGGGTTGAAGCTGGCCCCTGCCGAGACGACGCGTCGATACACGCTGAAGCGACGGCTGCAGAGCCTCCTGGTGCGACGATTCGGAGACGAACTCCGCATCTCTCCTTACTCGGCCCACGCGGGTGTGGTGAGCCTGCAGCTCGAGCTCTCCGGCAGCGATGCTTGCCACGCCGTGGTCGCGGATCTGGACGAGGATGCGCGCTCCTTCGTCCAGCAAGCCCTCGACTTCCAGGAAGGGCTCCTGAACGCCGTGGGTCCTCCCTCCACGGAATCGAAGCTCCAGCCGAAGGCCACGAACCTACCGAGCGGTGGCCTCCCCAAGGATGCTCCTGAGGATGATCGCGCCGTCGAATCGAGCCGTACAGGGAATCTGCGCGCTGGTTGGGAGGCGCTCGCAGCGTACGACTACACGCATGCCCAGGAGCTTTTCGAGGCGGCTCTGAGAGAGGGTCGCGGCGACGTGAGCGCAGAAACGGAGGCTGCGGAGGCACTGCTGGAGCTGCTCGTGGATCATCTGGGAGCCGATTCCGAGGCGCTGGTGCTCGGCGAGACGCTCGGGAAAGGCGCGAAGGACAGTGAGCCGGTCCGACTCCTGGTGGCGCAGGCTGCTGCGCGGCTCGGAGAGCGAGAACGGGCGCTCGCGTGGTTGGGAACCACCCGGGGGGCCCAGCTGGGCGAGGTGCTCGCAACACTGGCGCGTGTGGCGCTCTCTGGAGGTGATCTGGAGACGGCGATCAGAGACATCGAGCAGTTGCGCGAGAGCGCCCCGTCTCATCCAGCCCTGACGCTGCTCGTCGAAGACCTCGCGCAGGCGCGCGCCGAGGAGACACGACCCGTGGAGGAGGAAGGCTGGGCGCTGCTGGAGCGGGGTGCGCTGGCCGAAGCCCGTCTCAAAGCGGCGGAGGTGCTGGCGCGCTGGCCCGGTAGCGAGGGCGCGCGGCGGCTCCAGCGCGAGGTGGATGCCCGGATCGAGGCGAAGACGCTGGCGAGGCTCCTGGTCGAAGCCGAGGCGGCGGAGCGTCGGGGTGACGTCGATCTCGCTCTGGAGACGCTGAGACGGACGCTGCCCGGCATGGGAAGGGAGGCGAGGGAGGCGGTCCAGAAGCGCATTTCGCTGCTCTCCGCCACGGCCCGGCTGCTTCGCTCCCACCAGCAGGCAGAGTCCGTGCTGGCGCGTCTTCGAGAGGATCGCACAAGTGGGCTCATGGCCTATCTCGCGCTCGACGCGAGCACACGCCGGCGGGTGCGGATGAAGGCGAGTCTCGTGGCGCTGGCGCGGCTCGACGCGATGGGCGTGGAGGGGGCGGGTCCCCGCGCCCGCTCCGCGGTGACCGCCGTGATGGAGCTGGAGCACGCGGCCGAGATCGTGGCCGATGCCCCCGAGGAGGCCCTCGCCCGGATCCGGGCACATCCAGCGCTCTCGGTCCTCGACGAGGCGCAGAGGATCGTCGCGCAGGCCGATCGAACGGTCGCCAGGCGGAAGTCGCTCGAGGCCGCGAAGCAAGCCGCCATGGCGCAGGAGGCCGCTGAACGGCGACTGGATGCCGCGCGGCAGGCCTTCTGCGCCGGCGATCGAGAGGCATCGCTGCAGCTCCTCTCCGAAGACGTCCTCGCCTCGCTCTGCGAAGCAGACCGGGTAGAGGCGGCGTCGTTGCGCACACGAGGGGCCACGGCCCGTGCGCGGCGCGTGCTCGGTGAACGGGCCCTGTGGCTCCGTTCGAGCGGCGCGCTGCTCGAAGCCCGAGAAGCGATCGCGTCGCTGCTCGAGGACGCGTCGAATGCGGAGGAGAGGGAGCGGCTCACGAAGGCCCGCGAAGAACTCGGCCAGGACATCCGCTCGGCACTGCGCTTGCGATCGCTCGGCCCGGGATCGCGTAGAGTCTCCACGCGAGATCTGGATCTACGCCTGATCGGTGGCGCACACGGGTCGCTCGCGACGGACGAGCGGAAGACGGTGTTCATGGATGTCGAGGGCTGCTGGGTCTTCGTGCGGCTGGTCGACGTGAAGACGGGTGAGGTCTCGAGCCGCGCGGTACTTCGCACTCCATCGCCGCTTCGGCTCCTCGGTTACGAGGTGAGCGGGGATCGCATCGTGGTGCTCGGTGGTCACGGGGAGGTGCTCGAACTCCGCGTCGATGACGGCTGGGACGTGGTGAGCTACGAGGCCCTCCGCCCCGCCGAGTTCACAGCCAGAAGCCGCCAGGTCCCGCGGAGCGAGATGTCCTCGCTGCTGGTCCCCGAGGTGGTGGTGGAGCAGGTCCTCCTGACCTCTGCGGGGACACAGGATGGGTCTGCGCGCTGGGTATGGCTGATGATGCACACCCACCGGAGCGGGATGCGCCGCATGTCGACCACGATTCACGTGATCGATCGCGATGGAAAGCAGCGCGCACGCGAGGTGAGGGGGGTGCATCCGCAAGCGGGCATGATCCTGCTCTCGGAACTCACGCCCCCACTGGTGGCCATCTCCACGCCGTCGGGCGTCACTTTGCACGCGGAAGATGGCTCGGCGCTCGATGGGGGCACCGTCGATGCACCAGTCCTGCGCCTCGGCGTGGCGGCAGCGGCGATGGTGTCCGGGAAGCTCGATCGGACGGGCAGCAGGCTCGTCGCACTCGTGCGCGCGCCTCGACCCGTCACCCCGGAAGCAGAAGACGCCGCCACCCCTCCGAGCGGCATGGCGGAACCTGCCCTGGGATGGATGGAGATCGTCGACGGGAAAGCTGGCCCATTTCAGGCCCTCTCAGGGCTCGGCACGAGCGCGTTCGCCGTGGCAGGGGCGGGCGATCCACTGACGGGGCTCTCGTTTTTTCTGATCGACGACGCACGAACGAAGCGCGAGCTCGTGGCGTTCGAGGCCCGCGAAGAAGGGCTCGAGCTACGCTATCGAAGCCCCGTTCCCAGGCGCTCCGCGCTCCTGCGGTGCGCTTCGGGGGGCCTCGCGATGATGGTGGGACGTACGGAAGGCCTCGAGATGATCACGCTGGGGCCGGAGCCCCCGTCGGTCGACACGGAGGATCCTCTCGGTGTCCTGCGCGGCCTGGGGACGTCGCTCGTCTCCGCGACGTGTCACCGCCCGACCGGCGCCCAGGCCGACGCCACGCGGGCGTTGGCGCGCACGATCGCGGGCGAAGCACCAGACAGCGTGGCGCGTCGGATCGCAGCGGCGAGGCGCGACAACGATCCGGACCGCCTCTCCGAGCTGAGCCAAGCTCTCCAGCTCCTCGGTCGCGCCGAAGAGGGCGGACAGCTCGATCGGATGGCGATGGAATCTCACCCGCGGCACGCCGGACTCCGCGTCGGGCACGCGCGCGCCGTGTCGAGCCTGCGCCGCTGGAGTGAGGTGGTCGCCACGCTGAGCGATCTCGACATGACCGGCGTGGACGACGGGACGGCCCAGCACCGCTGTCACCTTCTGGGGATGGCGCTCCTGCACCTCGGGCGGCAGAAGGAAGCGCTCTCGGTCATTCTGCGCGGTGCGGAGTACATTCAAGGGCGCTGCGACCTCGGCTGGCTTTTGGCGCTCGCGACGCCGGTCAGCGGCGAAGGATGTGATGCCCCCGAAGGTGGCTGGTCCCCTCAGCAGAGCGCGGTGCGCGAGCTCGCCACCCGCGTGATCGCCGCGGATGTGGCCCTCGCGGAGGGAAACGCGGAGCAAGCCCTGGACTGCCTCGATCACGGCGTGGTCTGGGACGCCGCCGAGGTCCAGAGCCTGGCCCGCGTCGCCGAGGCGCACCTCATGCTGAATGGAGGGGCCGATCCTTTTCGTGCAGCGCTGGGTCTGGCGATGTTCGCGTCGGGTCACCGGGAGCGCTCGAGCGCTGACCGACGCGAGCTGCCGCTCCCGGGGCGCTGGGACGGTCGACGCCTCGACGCCCTGCTCGGACGCGCCGAGCGGTGGCTCGACGACTCATTTGGAGGCCCAGCTCACCTCAGGCCCATCGTGAATGCGTCCCGCCATGCGTCCTCGCCACGCTCGTGACGACCCGACTCACGGAGCGACGCACAGTCCGAGCGACCAGCCAGTGAGTGTCCCCGTGTCCCCACCCGCGTCGTCGTGGACTCTCAGCGTCCACGGTCCGGACGCGCTCTGTCCGTCGAGCAGGGTGAGTGACTGCTCGGGCCGGAAGCACCCCGCAAAAGGCGCCGAGCCTGACGTCACTGGCGTCGCGCAGGTGCTGTCGAAGCGCGTCCCCGTGTAGTTGTCACCACCGCCACCATTGTCCGTCGACAGCTCGATCGTCTGCCCGGAAGGCGCATCCAGGTAGATGTCGAGATCGGACACGTAGGTATGCGTGATCCAGAGCTGCACGACCGCCCTCCGCACGGCGCCCGGCTGGCCGACCAGGATCTCGCTGGTCGAGGTGCTCTGGTCCCGGATGGCCTCGGGCACGTCACTCGAGCGGTACACGTAGAGCGACTCCCCTGGTGCGCAGCCTCCCATCGCCGCCCCCAGCGCACAGTCCAGGTCGGCCAGATCCACCGACAGATCCCCGTCATCGTCAGCGCCATCGTTGCACCGGAATTCCACCGGGGCGCACACGCCGGGAGACTGGGCGCTGGAACAGAAGAAGCCTTCCTCGGCCCGACACTGCGCCGAGCAACCGTCGCCGGACGCTGTGTTGCCGTCGTCGCAGTGCTCCAGCCCCTCACGCACACCGTTCCCGCAGGCCGAGGCCACCGAGATCACCGCGCTGTAGGCGGGGATGACCCCATTGTTCACGGCGGTCACGCGCAGGTAATAGGTGCCCGGCGGTAGACCCACCATGGCTGGCGTGGTGCTTGGCTCGAGCAGCGAGCAGTACGCCGGTCCACCGTCGTCGTCCGTGGCGATCACCGTCGAGCAGTCGGCGCCGAGGAGTGTGATCACCGTGTCCGTCGCGTTGTCGCAGGCGCCGGGCGTGCTGCCCCGGAAGGTGGCGATCCGGACGTCGGAGGTGAGCGGCAGCGTGAAGGCGATGAGGTCCTGGTCTCCCGCCGGCTGAATCGCCCCGAGCACCGTCACCTCCGTCGTCACCGAGAGCGGCGCCCCGGGAGGAGGGCACGTGTCGTTGGGCTCCTGCTCCGCGGGGCAGAGCCCGGTGGGGACACAAGCCGACGAGCAGCAGTCCCCCTCGTTCGCATTGCCGTCGTCGCACTGCTCCACGCCGGCGCGCAAAAACCCATCCCCGCACCGCGCCACACGGCACGTCGCCAGGCACCCGTCGGCGTTGTCGGTGTTGCCGTCGTCGCATTCCTCGCCTACGCCGAGAAGCCCGTCCCCGCAAACGCCGCCACCGCACTCGCCGTCCTCATTACAGGACACGCCTCCCCCCTCGCTGCACAGCGTCCCCAGCGGCGCCGCCGTGAGCACCAGCTCCCCACCCACGCAGCTCTCGATCGTGCAGACGCGCCCATCATCGACCACGTCCGTGTCGTCGTTCTGCACCACGAGCCCGCCGCTCGCGTCGCACACGACCACGCGACAGTCACCGGGGATCTGATCCCGCGTCGGCGTCCCCGCGGGCACCTGCTCCACGCTGCAGACCCCCCCTGTGCAGCGCGCGGCGTCGCACTGGCTGAGCGGAATCGGACAGTCCGCAGGCGACGAACACGCCCCGCCAGAGCTGCCAGCGCCCTCGCCGGAGCTCCCAGCGTCGCCGCCGGAGCCCCCCGCTCCGAACAGCCCCTCGTCGGACGACGAGCACCCCGCTGCCCCCGAGAGACCGACACACAACGCGACACCGACCAGCCAACGCATGGGTCCCATCACACGCTCACCGTACCAAGAAGGACCCGTGAACCACCACAGGACCGGTGATCCACGGAGCCTCTCCCGAGACGGGAGGCACCGGACCCGCCCTGGATTACGAAAGCCCTGCGCGCCGGCGCGTGATCCAGTGCGCCCCCAGCGCCGCAGCCGCGACGAGCGTCCACACCCAGGGGGGCAAGAGGGCCCGCACCTGACGCTCGGCCAGCACCTGCGTCCCCTCGGGCAGCGGCAGCGCGCCGGCATCCGCCGCCATCACCGCCTTGCCCCCGGTCGCCTCCGCGATCGCTTGCAGACGCTCTCGATCGGGCCGCGGGTCCGCCCACTCCTCGCCTCCACGCTCGCAGGCGAAGTCCCGCCGCGTCGCGGGCCCCTTGCTCAGCGTCGGCGTCGCCCCCTCGGGCTCGGCCCCCGTCGCCCCGCCGGACTGCACCACCTCCACGGTCGCCGCATACCCTCCTGGCTCGAGCACCCCGGCATCCAGCTCGATCCCCTCCCCTTCGGCCCGGATCTTCGCCCGCAGCGTCCGCACTTCCTCCCCCGAGCCCAGCCGCTTGATCGTCACCACGGCCTCTGCTGGCGCGGCACCCGCCTCCCCGGAGCCAGACCCGAGCCCCAGCCCCAGCGTCCGCAAGAGCAGCGTCGTCGGTTCGCCGGCGATGCAGCCCCCCTTCGGGGCGATCGTCGCTGGCTCGAAGCGGGGATCCCGCATCAACCAGCCCAGCAGCGCGTCCCAGAAGGCGCCGTGCGCGCGCCCCGCCGAGTTCTGCGCGAAGGCGCTGAACAGCAGCCGATGTGACCCATCCACCGTCAGCGCGATGGTCCGCCCGCTCCCGTGCTCACCGAGCGCCAGCACCGGCATCGGCGCCCCTCGCGCCGTCTTCCGCGCCGGGTGCGTGAGCAACACGCTCGCGCCGGGCATCGCGTCGCCCACCACGCTCGTCCCCGGCATCTCCGGGAGCTCGGCCCCGATCAACCCCAGCAGCGGCTTCAGCACCGGCGCCACCTGCCCGGCCGGCGTCAACCGCGGTGTGAACGAGGCCGCGTCGATGTCCTGCGTCTGCCCGATGTCGAGACTCACCGGCAGCACCCGCGCCACCGCGCTCCGCGCATAGTTCCCTGCGACGAAGGCGTTGGGCCCTCCCACCATGATCAGCCCACCGCCCCGATCGACGTACCGCCCCAGCGCCGGCAGGTGCTTCGTCAGCCCGTAGGGCTCCGCATCGAAATCCTGCAGCACCACCGCGTCGAAGCTCGGCAGGTGGATGCTGAACAGCTCATCGACGGGGAACGGGATCAGCGCCAGCTCGTCCGCGAGCGCCTTCACCTTGTCGGTCGGCGTACGCAGGATGAAGAACGCCACCACGTCGACCGACGCGTCGCTCTTCAGCCACATCCGCAGCGCGCGCACGTCGTACGTCGGCCGCCCCGCCACGTGGAGCACCCGGATCCGGTCGCGGGCCACGTCCACCGCCACGTAGCGCGTGTCGTTCTCGGGCAGCGTGTCCCCCGGAGGCGCCTGGATCTTCACCTCCAGGATCCGCGTGCCCGCGCGATCGAGCGTGATGGGCAGCTCCACGACCCCGGCGCCGCCTTCGATCCGCGCCTCGCCCCGCGCCAGGGGGATGGGCTCACCTTCCTCCCGCAGCTCGCGCGCCGCCACCGGGATGGAGCCCTCGCAATCGAGCCCTCCGGCGCAGCCGATCTCCACCCGCAGCGCCACCGGCTGATGCGCGACCGCCGCGCCTGCCGTACGCACCGCGCGCACGCTCGCATCCGCGGGCGACGCGCTCGCCACCTCGACCGTGTGCACGGGCGGCAGCGCCACGCCCCCTCCGGTCCCCGACACGCCTCCCGAAAGCGGCTCCAGCGCCCCTCGGACGGCCTCCCCTGCGCCCTCCGCAGCAGGCCGATCCAGACGCCCATCCGAGATCACCACGATCGCCGCCGGGCGCTCGTCCGGCGCACGCGCGATCGCCTCCAGCGCGGCCCCCAGGTCCGAGCGCAGCGCCGGCCGCACCGCCGTGGGAGCAGGCGCGATCGGCGACGCCGAGGCCACCGCCCCCGCGGACGCACTGCCGCTGGGCGCCACGTCCGACGGAGGGGTCGGCGCCCCCCCTTCCCTGCCCCCGGTGCGCGACAGGGGCACCGGCGCCCCTTCTCCGAAGCCGAACACGCTGAGCCGCACCCCCTCGCGCCGCCCCAGTGCCTCGAGCGCCTCCTTCGCCACCTCGCGCCGCGTCCCGCCCACGCCAGGCAGATCCATGGAGCGAGACAGGTCCGTCAGCACCACCACCCGGGGCCCCATCGTGTGGCTGCGCGACGACACCACCACCGGACGCAGCACCGAGAGGAGCAGCGCCAGCACGGCCACCACGCCGGAGCCCACGATCACCCCCACGCCGCGGCCCGCCTGGCGACGCCGGAAGAGCTCGACCCCCAGCAGCACCAGGCTCAACGCAGCCAGCGCGCAGGTGACGATCACCACCGCCGGGGAGAGATCCCCGGTCAGAGAGAACCGCTCGCTCACGGCCTCCCCGGGGACCTGGCGCCGCCAGGTGCACCGTCATCGCCCGACGCGCGCCGCCGCATCAGGAACGGTGCGTGGACCTGATCATCCTTGTAGTTCGAGCACAGCACGTACATCGCGATGTTCACACACAGCCGGATGGCCAGCTCGCGCTGCCGATCACTGCCAGGGGTGATCGCCACGCTCGGCCCCCCCTCCCCTTGCGCCAGCGCGCCGCACAGATCGTGGGCAGAGAAGATCACCTGCGGCAACCCACCCCGCACGATGGCCTGGAGCTCTCGCGTCCCCTCCACGCGCCCCACCGCGCGCTGCATCAGATAGAACGAGCGAAACACCACGTTCTCTGGCCCGATCGGGATCGCCGCCCCCTCCGGGATCACCCGTCCCAGCTCCCGCTTCACGGCGCGGGTGAACGCCCCCGTCTCTGGCGCGAAGTCGTCGACCAGCAAGATCCCGCCGAGCGCGATGAAGCGCCACAGACCGCTCACCTCGCGCGCCGTCAGGGGTGGGATGTCCGCGTCACCACCCCACAACACGAAGGGCTCGGCGAGGAGCACCGGCTCGTCCGCGCGCACCGGCTTCGGGCTCCTGCGGGATGGCGCGCTGGTCCGCCGCTCCAGCTCCATCGCCCACTGCCCCGGCGCCGTCGTCCGCACGCCTTCCCAGCGAGCGTTCCCGGTGAGCAGCGGCCTCGGGTTGAACGCCCCCTCCTCCCCGAACGCGCTCGCCTCCTTCGTCTCCAGGAGCCCCGCTCCCAGAACGGCGAGCGAAGCGCCCAGCACCTGTCGCCGGCTCCAGGTCAATCGAAGTCCTCCACCAGCCATACGCCGCCTTCTCGCCGCAGCTTCACACCGTGCCCCCCTGGCACCTGCACGGTCGCAGAGTCCCCCGCCACATCGACCACCAGCCCCTCCGGCTGGGTCAGCCCCTCCACGAGGGACCGCAGATCGCTCTCGATCGCGCTTCGCGTCGCCGGCGTGAGCACGCGCAGGAGCCCCGCGTAGCTCCGCCTAGCGAGGACGCGGCGGAGCTGCTCCAGCGCCTGCGCCGGCGTTCGCGCGCCGGCAGGCAACGCGTCCGCCCCCGAGATCTGGAAGGCCCGCGTCGCCGGATCGTAGTCGAGCGTGGCGATCTCGCCGTCCGGGTAGCGCACCTGCGCCTTCGTCTTCACCACCACCGCGGGTGCCCCCAGGCTGCGCGCCTGGTCCCCCAGCTCGGCCCGCTCCTCCTGGACCAGGCGCCGCACCTCTTCACGCGACAGGGACCGCTGCCCTTTCTCGCTGAGCATCGCGTAGATCGCGTCCGCGTCGCCCTTGGCTGCAGCCGCCGCATACGCCTCCATCGCTTCCCGTGGGTCCGGAAGCGCGGGCGCACCGCAAGCGGCAGCCGAGAGGCCGAGGACCAGGGTGAGCGAGACCAGGCGCGACACGGCGCGGAGGGTAGTCCATCGGCGAGGGGTGAGCGAGGGCCGCGGCGCCTCCAGCGCTCGCTCCGCTCGTGGACACGCGGGGCAGCCGCACACGGAAGGCACCGGGCGCTCGCCGGCGCCCGACCATCCACCCCTCTCGGCCCGCTCGTGGAAGCCCGATCCTTCTCGTCGGCGCCAGGTTCCCCATGCTCGTGGGAGCCCATCTCCGCCCGTGCTCGTCGGAGCCAGGATCTGCCCGTGGATGTCAGGTCCCCCGCCTGCACCTGGAAGGCGCGGCAGGGAAGCCTGCGGAGGACCCCTCCACGCCCAGGAGCGCGCCACTCCCCCAGGAGGTAGGCGCCTGCTCGAGGCCGGCGCCTGCTCGAGGCCGGCGCCGACGCGTGGCCGGCGCCTGCTCGTGGCCGGCGCCGACGCGAGGCCGACGCTCACTCGTGGAAGATGAACAGCGTACCGTCCTTGCGCAGCTCGCTGCCCACCACATCGCCGATGTTGATGTCGCCGATGCTGATGAAGTCCTGGAAGTTGAGCATGGCGCCATCGTTGTCGATCACATCCACGTCGTTGAGCACCACCTGCAGCAGGCTGACGTTCAAGAGATTCTGCACGATCAGCGTACTGTAGGTGAGAAGGTTGAGGATGTTGCCATTGAGCACATCATCCACGTCGACGACGCAGATGTTCTCCACGTTCACCTGATTCAGCGCCTGAATCTGCAGCGTATTGGCGACGATGTTGGTAATCGATCCGAGCAACCCTCCCGCGCTGCCCGATCCGCACGAGAATGGCGCCGTCCAGTCGGGCGCACCAACCGGCGCGCTCGGCGGAGACACCGGCGGCGCACTGGGTGTCGTGGGAACAGGCGCCGGCGTCGACACGAGCGGGAGCCCGCCCGCGTGCGCCGTCGTCGCTGCGAATACCATCGAGACCACGCCCACCGCAATCGACCCCTGCTTGACGATGCTCTTCATGATCCGCCCCCTCGCGCTCGTTACGCGCACTCGCAATCGACCCGAAAGCCCGCACGATCGCGCGCACGTCAGGCATGCGCGCCTACCCCTCGATGCCCCCCGCAAGGCGCCGGGTCACCACCGAATGCTCGAAGAAACGCCTCGTCCATCGAGACGCACGCGACCGCGCTGCCATCGGGTACGGGGTTCGACACGACCACGGAAGCCCCTGATGGCCACTGCGCCGTCGCTCTCCGATTCGTCGGCGGCTGCATTGTCGTTTTGCGAAGGGCGTGCCGATTCAATGAAGCGACGGATTCGTGCGGCGATTGTGTCGAGGAATGATCCATGGCCTGGCATGACGGGCAGAACATGGCCCCAGAGAATAGAAATCGCGTCCGCCTGGAAGGCGCACGGTTGTTGACCGGGCGGATGTGCGGGCGGGTTACGGTGCGGCGTCCACGTGTGCATTGCGCACCCATTTCGATAGCTTCACCCCGTGGTGGAGCCATGCGATCCAGGCGTCCGGGTCGGTGAATCGCATTCGACGCTGCCCCCGGAATGCACAGACGAATTCGTCAGGCGGAACACGCACGGAGGCGCTCCGCCGACTGCGGAGGCGCTCCGCCGACGGTGGACGTCAGGGGGGTGGCACGAGCTTCATCAGCTCACCGGAGGTGTGGTTCGTCCAGTAAAGGACGCCTCCCTCGACCAGAACACGCCGCGGCCCGTCCTGATTCGACGCGAGCACCGTCCTGGGGCCACCGCCGATGGGCGCCCGATTGACCTGACCGAAGCCATTGCTCGCCCAGTACACATACGCTGTGTCCACTGCGATCCCGAATGGCTGGCTGTCCTGTTCCACGCTCAGGACCACGGCGTCCTCCGCGCCATTCAGAGGCACCTTCATGATCTCCCCCGTCTTGTGGTTCGACCAGTACAGGTGCGTGGCGTCCAGCGCGATGTCCGTCGGCCCGTCCGGCCCGCTGTGGAGACGATCCGCGTCCATCACCCCTCCGCTCTGCGCCACCCGCAGAAGATCGCCCGTATCCCGGTTCGCCCAGTAGACGAACTGATCATCGAGCGCGATGCCATCAGGCCCGACGTCCCCCTCGAACAAGGTCACCACACCGACGGCGCCAGGCCCGGCGCGCAAGATGGCGCCCGTCTGGCTCGTCCAGAAGACGACCCCTGCGTGGAGCGCCACATCGCGGACGGTATACCCGCTGGCGATCGTCCTGACCGAGCCTCCCGCCTTGGGTGCGGAGAGGACCGCGCCGCCGTCCTGGTTCACCCAGTAGACGTCCTCCTCATCCAGCGCCAACCCGCGCGGCGCCAGCTGCCGGCCCGCGATCGTCGTCACCTCGCCGCTCCCATCGCGCGCCACCTTGCTCACCGCCCCCTCGCCCGCGCCTCCCGGCCCTTGCGCCGTCCAGTAGACGCTGTGTGCGTCGACGGCCACGTCGAACGCCAGCGTCGGCCCCTGGCCGAGCCGCACGGGCTGGCACATTCCCTCGACGCACGCGCCTCCCTGACAGTCGTGACCACACGCCCCGCAATGACCCACGTCGATCGCCGTATCGACACAGCCCTCGCCGCACGCCGACAGCCCGTCGTCGCAGTCCTCCGCCGCCCCTGGCCCCAGCGTCAGATCGGGCGCGCACGCTGCACCGAACAGCAGCAACCCACCGAGCACGCTCCATCCCCCGGCCCACGCGCCGACAGCCCCCCACGCGCATCGACGCCGCCCCATCAGAAAGCCCTCCCCACCGACATCCCCGCGACACCGGGCCCCACCCACGGCACCACCGCCACGTCGGCAGGCGCCGCGCCTCCCGCAGACGCCACCTCGTAAATGGCCGCCCCGATCCCCAGCGCCGCCACCGCGCCGAGCCCCACCATGAACCCCAGATCCCGGTCCCAGCGCGCCGTCAGCGCCTCCACCGACGCCACGTCGTACCGCGCCGCCGGACACACCCCGCCTGGACAGTCTCGATCCACCTGCGACCGCACGTTCGCGTAGTCGATGGTGAACCCCACCCCTGCCCCCAGCGCTGCCAGCCCCACGCCCCCCGATATCCAGGCCCACACCGGGACGCCCCCGCTCCCCTCCGCCCCCTGGTCAGCGGGCAGCGACAGCGCCACCACGAGCGTCTCCCCCTCCTTCACGGCCACCGACCGCGACGCACGCTCGAAGCCCGCGGCCTTCGCTTCCACCGTGTGCTCGCCCGGATCCACCTTCCACGAAAGCCCCAGCGCCTGCGCCGGCACCGCGCCCCCATCCACCGTCACCGACACGTCCCCGGTGCGCGGCCCGCTCACCTCGATCACCAGCGAAGGAATGCGCCCCGCCAGCGCCTCCGCGAAGCTCGCCGCCTCCCCGCGCGCGTGCGTGAACGCCGCGGGCTCCTTCGCGACCGGAGGCTTCTTGGTCACCTCCAGCGCCACCGCGCGCGCCTCGATCAGCCTCCCCAACGCCGCGAGCCCTCGCGCCAGATCCAGCCCCGTCGTCGGCACCCCCATGATCGCGTGCGCCGCCTCGAACGCCTTCACCGCGGCCTGAGCATCCCCCGCCTCGAGCTTCGCCCGCCCATCCAGCAGCAGCGAACGCGCCCGCTCCTTGTCGCTGGCCGTCGGCTCGGCCGCCTGCGCACCCACGGAGCTCGCGAACACCACCGCGAACGCGACCGCAGCGGGACCCCGCAGCCAAGCTCGCGACGGCGATCTTCCTTCAGAAGCCAATATCGTCCCTCCGTGTCTTCGTACGCGGGGAGCGGTTTGGCGGCTTCGCGCTCGCCGGCGGTCTGGCCGGCGCCACGGAAGCGCTGCTCCGGGGCACCGGAGGCGGTCGCACCGCGCGGCCACCTGCCGAAGGCACGAGCCCCTGCGCCCCTGGCGTCACGACGCCCGCCTCGCCCTCGCTGGCCACACCGTTCCCCGACCCTCCCGCAGCCCCCTCGCCCGCTGTCTCGCCTGCTGCAGGGAGTCCCCGCGCTGCAGCCTCACCGCCATCGCCAGCCGCTCCCATGGCCCCGGACGCGCCCTCCGTGGTCTCCTCGTTCATGGCGTCGACCTCGCCTTGCTGCGCCGTGGGAGCCCCACCAGTCGCCGAGGTCGCTGGGGAAGCACCGTCCGCGACCAGCCCCGACACCGCGACCACCGTTCCCCCCACGGCGAGCGCCGCGCCGATGGTGACGGCGGCCGCCATCAGTGGCCCCCGGAGCGTCCCCACCTCGACCGCAGACGAGCCGACGCCCTCCAGTGTCCCTCGAGGGAGCCCCTCGTCGAGCCCGATGGTTCCACCAAGTCCAGCGCCACCAAGACCAGGCCCCCCACCCGTCCCGTCCGACGCCCCCAGGTTCCCTCCCGCAGGGAGCGACGACCTCCCGGTCAGCGGCGCCCCTCGCGCCGCCATGGGCGACATCGTCGACGGTGCCCTCATCGCCGGAGGCGCCCCCTGCCCTCCCGCGAATGGCGTCGTTACCGGCTGGGCTGTCGCCACCGGCGCTGCTGCGAGCGGCGTCATGGTTGGCGGAGCTGTCGCAACCGGCG
Organism: Chondromyces crocatus; assembly: GCF_001189295.1. NCBI lineage: Bacteria > Pseudomonadati > Myxococcota > Polyangiales > Polyangiaceae > Chondromyces > Chondromyces crocatus. The sequence continues at coordinate 4,448,827 of NZ_CP012159.1, read as the reverse complement.
CTGCTGCGAGCGGCGTCGTCGCGAGGGGTGCAGGGAGCAGCGCCCCGCTCACCATCGGTCCAGGGACGTGGAGACCCGTGGTCGGGTTCGCGTCCGAGTCCATCGACGCGCGCGCCCCTCGGGTCCCCTGCACGGCAACCACGAGGGCATCCACCATCTCCGCCGCCGAGCCGAACCGCTCTGCTGGCTTGACCTTCAAGGCCTTCGCCATCCACTCGTCGATGCCGACGGGCAGCTCTGGCCGGAGCTGGCGCGGCGGCAAGAACACCCCCTCGTTCACCGCCACGGCCAGCGCACCCAGGGATTTGCCAGCAAATGGCGTCTTTCCCGTCAGCGCGTAGTACGTCACGGCCGCGAGCCCCCACAGATCGGACTGCGCGGTCGCCCGCTTCGCGCTCACGAACTGCTCCGGGCTCATGTACAGCGGCGTCCCCAGCATGATCCCGGTGGCGGTGATCTCCGGGTTCCCTTCCCCCGCGTGGCGCTTCGCCACCCCGAAGTCGAGGACCTTCACGAACAGCTCGCCCTCCAGGTCGGTCAGGAACAGGTTGTCCGGCTTCACGTCGCGGTGAACGATGCCCATGCGGTGCGCCTTGCCGAGCCCGCGCGCCGCTTGCGACACGATGTGCACCACCTCGTCCACGGGCAGTCTTCTCAGCCGCGTGACCCGCCGCCCGAGCGTCTCGCCCTCCAGCAGCTCCATCACGATGCACAGCGAGCCCTCGTCGGTCACGCCGTGATCGAACACCTGCGCGACGTGCGGGCTCCGGATGGTCGCCGCAGCCCGCGCCTCTTGCTGAAATCGCGCCACCAGCTCGGTATCGGCGGCCAGCGTGGGGGACATGAACTTCACCGCCACCTGCACGCCGAGCGTCAGATGCTCGGCGATCCACACGCTGCCCATCGCCCCTTCGGCCAGCGGGCGCACCAGCTTTAACGTAGGCGTAATCTGCTGTCCGGCGAGCATGCGACCTTCTCTGCGTGTCCGCCGCGTACGCTAGCGTGTGACCTGCCGATCGGCCAGCACGACGCATCGACCCGAAACGCCGAGATCCCTGACCATCGCAGGGATTTTACGCACCCCGACGAGGGACGACCCCGTCTTGCTCATCCATGCGAGCGGGCCTGGTCGACCTCTTCCGAGGATCTACGACCGACGGTCTCACTGCACCGTAGGAGATCATCTGTGCGCAGGTCGGCCCGGCGGCGTGACCGAGACCAGGTTCCCGACGAGGTCATGCTCGTAGAGCACCACGTCACCATCCGGCCGCTGTGCCTCCTGCACGCGCCCCACCGGATCGACGACGAACCCCTCCACCTGCCCGAGTGGATCGGTCGTGCTGACCCGGAACCCGTGCGGACCGTAGGCATGCGAGATCGTGCGCATCCCCTGCGTCATGGCGTCGAGGCGTCCGTGGAGCCCATAGGTGAGCTGCACGGGATGCATTCCTGCTACCACGACCTGCTCGACTCGGCCTTGCAGATCCGTCGTCGTGACGAAGCTCCGGCCTGCCGGTGTCGTGCGTGTCGTCGTCCGTGTGCCTCGCGCATATACGTCGACGAATGACTTTCCATTGATGTTCGTGATGTCTTGAAGCGAGACGAAGCTCGACGGATCGGCAGGGTTCGACAGCGTGGCACTACGCGAGCGCGTCACCGTGAGCGTCCGGCCCCCTGGCGTGGTGACGCTCTCTTGCTTCCGGTAAGGCGCGAGCATCCCGAACACCGGATCCGGCGCCAGCGACCAGCGCACCGTGCGCCCATCCGGAAGCTGCATCGCCGTCTGTCCTGCGGCACCAGGACCATTCGTCCCCATCAGCCCGGCGCTGTTGGTCACGCTGCGTTGCACATCAGCCGCCCCCGGGCGCTGGACCGCATACGTGGTGCTCCGACCCATCGCTGTCGTCACGCTGACGGCCCGCCCGCCCCCGACCCCACTGCGCGTCAGCGACTTGCTCCCGCCGGCAGGATCACTGTCCTGGGTGAGCCGCCCCAGGTTGTCGTATGCGAAGGAGTGCTCACGACCGAGCGCATCGGTGCGTCGTGTCAGCAGCCCGCGGGCGTCGTAGCCGAGGGTGGTGCTCTCGCTGGCCGGGTTACGCACCGCGGCCAGCAACCCCGCAGCATCGCCACTCAGCGTGGTCGTCTGCCCGAAAGAACCAACATTTGCGGTGGTGCTGCGCCGACAGTATTGCGACAACATGTAAGCAGAGCCCCATTCCGGCCTGGTTCTGAATGATTAACCTCGCATCACTCTTCATCGTCCAAGGCAAGCAAACGGCTCGCGCGCTGTTGCAAATAAATTATCGGCTCCGAGGCAATGTACTGACGTATCGTGTCGGTTCGTTCTTCTTCCGTCTGACTCTCCAGGAACCGACAAAGTTGCGAAAATCGCTTTTCACCTTTCTGCTGTCGATCGGTAGCATCGCGGATGGCAGCGGGAAGATCCGTTTCGACCAACTCCGACGACAGGTGGATACCAGTTCGCGCAGACCATTGCAAAAGTACCTCAGAACAGATCACGTCCACGACCTTCCCCGCGGCAGCAGTGATATCCACATACATACCCAAGATGCCCATAATGCGCAAAATAGGTAGCTGCTCCCAAGCCGCGATGAGAGACGTCAACTCCTCCAGCGCCTCATCGTATCGACCAGCGCCCTCCAGCCCCCTCACGATGGATGCCTTGGTCAAAACAAGTTCATCCGACAAGGGGGGCAAACTCGATTCGACAATACGCAACTCGTCTAGCGCATCTTGGTGCCTACCAGCATTCTGATAGACGATGGCACGATGAGATCGGATAGTTCTATCGAGCCATCCATCGTGATCGCTATCAAGCCATGCATTGCGCAACCCATCCAGTATCTCGAGTGCGCGCTCACCATCGCCGCCTGGTCGGCTCAACATCACGATCTCGATGAGCTTGCTGTCGAACGCCTCTCGAACCTGCGCCAGATCGAAGCACCTCTTTGAACAGAACCCCTGAGGTGTAGCGTCGTCAGACGACGACGCTTCAATGTGGCGACCACAGCTACCGCAGGACCGACGGCTCATGACACCTACCCTTGGGATTCAAGGTTCATTCAGGACATTTGTCATAAGGCCAGATACCCTTCTCGTTCATGCAGTGGCGGTAGCAAGCGGCGCAGTCTTTCTTTTTTCCGAAGTCAGCCTGATTCCACACCGGCTGGTCTGCCTGCCCCTGACACAACCATAGTTTCCCAAGACAGGCTTCCTGATAATCGTCAGAATCCGGGTTTGCCTCGTCGATGGCCACCGTGGGCTTCATCATCGCACATATGCCCTCCCATATAGCCCACACGCCAACCGTGGCAGCGGTAGCGGCCACAACCATCTCCCCAGAAATCAACGGGAACAATGGGAGTATTACGACGGCTTTTCCCATGGGATCCACACGATTCACTGGATCCCCAGCGCTGTATGAATACAGGTTCATGTCGCCTCCGTCGAACAGCAGCGGATCCTTGGATGTCCACCGAGCCGCCTCGGCGTCATAATCTCGTGCACCAAACCGTACGAGCTGAGCATCCGGATCGTACAAGCCACCGGCAAACCCGAACGGCTGAAACCCTGGATTCGTGTCGAGCAGAACGCGGCCGAACGCATCGTAATCAATACGCTGGGCAATCGCTCCCGTGGCAGCATTGACGACAAGGCGCACACTGCCGACGTGATCGCTAACAAGCCGATATGCCACACCTTCCCTGAGCATGATTTCCGGGACATTGATCTTGTCCCCATAGATAAAACGTGCGACGATCGCGCCAGTCGCACCGAGTTCGGCAGCCGGCTGAAGTCTGTCGCGATAGAGCCAGCCCTTCACCAGCGCGCCGTCGACCTTCTTCCCGACACGCCGTCCGAGACCATCGACCACGTAGTCGATCACCGTTCCGCCAGGCAGCGTTACCTGGCGCAGGTTGCCGAGGTCATCGTAGCCGTAGTTCGTGGTGTCGCCGGTCGCGGTGTCGGTTCGACTCTGAAGGGTGCCCGCATCGTCATAGGCGAAAGCGAGATCCTCCTGAAAGAGCAGACGATCCTGCGCATCGAAGTGTCCTTCGACCACGCTGTCGGGCGTGACGCGGGCGAGCGGATTGCCGTTTTCATCGTGGTCGATGTGAAGCGCCAGGTCGCTGTCGAGGTAAACGTCGCGCAGATGCCCCGCGAGATCGTAATCGTAGCCGGTGACATGGGTGATACCGTTGAGGGTCTCGGTCTTCTCGACGATACGCCCGAGCAGATCGCGGCTGTAGGCGACCGTCATCAAGGCAGAGCCATCGACAACGACGTTCCGCTCGATGACCTCCCCATAAGCATCATGGATCAGCGTCTCGACCACGTGCCCGACGCTGATGCCAGTGAGCCAACCGTTCTGGGGATCACGCGTGAGGGTGAGCGGTCCCGGCACTCGTGAGCAGCCCGTCGGGATCCCGCCCAAACACCACGGTGTGCCCACCGTTCACCTGTTCCTGCGCAAGCTTTAGATCGTTGTCGTAAACCCGATGGATGGTGCCGCTGATGACGCCTGTCCACGTGACGTCGGTGAGCAGCTCGCCGTCATGGCTGAAGCTCACATCAACGCCAGCAGGCCCTGCGATGGACGTGAGCTTGCCCGTCGTCGGGTGGTACGTACGCGCCACGGTCCCCCCGGCAAACGCCAGTTCGGACAGACGCCCCGCCGCATCACGCCCATGGGTCAGCGTCGCGCCACCAGGCCGCGTCGTCGTGGCGAGCTGACCGTCGAGGTCGTAGCTCCATTGCGTTGGTGACGTCGGCCCAGCGACCGCAGGCGGTGGGGTGTACGACGCTCGCAGATCGAGCGCCGTGTACCCGAAGCTGTGCGCAGGTCGGCCCGGCGGCGCCACCGAGACCAGGCTCCCGACGAGCTCGCGGTCGTAGACCACCGCCTGCCCATCCGGCCGCCGTGCCGCCTGCACGCGCCGCACCGGCTCGACGACGAACCCCTCCCCCGTCTCCCGAGAAACCCGCTGTCCCGCTCCCCGCGACCGTGGTGATGGTCGTGTGCAGGCTCCGACCAAGCCCTGAGCCGGGTTTGCTCTCACAGGTCGACGAGCCTCCACGCCCCGTCCTCCATGACGGCTACGCTGCCTCGCTTGGAATCGTACGCCGCACCACCCCCTATGAAGCATACGGGGCCACGAGAGACCTCGTGAAGCCCCTGTTTCAGGAGACTGCGACCATAGCGGCTCATTCGGTAGCGTACACCGTGAAAGAGGTCTTGCGGTGAGTCGATCTGAATCTCGATCGCTGGCTTGTGACTTGTGTGATTGTGCCATTCGTACATACGTCGAGCGATGAATGCGTCACCGGTGCAATAGAGAAAACGCCGCAACACGCGACCTTCATTCGAAGCCGCCATGACAATTTCTGCAGGCCGTTTCCATTCGCTACCAATGGCAGCAAATAGACTCTCATCGAAGCAGGATAGCCGTAGGCGCTCATTGACCTTCCTGGGGAAAAATTGCACATGGTATTGTCCGATTCGCTGTAGCCTGGGCCCACTGCTTCGACACGCTCTGTTGAATCTTGCTGGATCGGGAGCCGTGAACCGGCGCCAGTTTCGTGCAGCGACACGCCGCTGTGTCCTGCTGAGAAGCTGTCCACCATCGGCGAGCATTGCTCGGACTTTGCCTGGTCCGAGCGGACATTCCCCGCACTGGAACACATCTTCCGTGGCACCCCCATCTCTCACACACACCATCAGGCGTACGCATTTGTCGTCCAGATCATTCGCCAGTGAGCAGATCATCCAGCAAAGCACCTCATGATGAAGTGAGCCGGTCGACCAGATGATGATCTCCGAGTGGGATTGCACAGCATCAAGCAGCCGCATGTACCTGGCACGCCAAGTCCTTCCGGATGCCGGAACACCCCGCCAATAATCGACACGAGCGCGTACAAAATCCTCCAGGCTTCGAGGGCACGGCCCTATCAGGAGATTGTCGCTGAATGAGAGAACACGATCGGTTTGACCGATGAGCCGACTCAGTTGTCGGGACAGGTCGCTGGTGGCGATATGAAGTGACATGCTCGTTCTCTAGAAGAGGCACTTCTTGCAGGAGCGGGAGGGTGAATCTCCTGCATTGCAACGTTCCCAGCAGCGCTGACATTTCGTCTTGCCAGCTTCGTACTGCATACAGCTCCGTGGAGCATTGCCTATGCATGCTTGATAGCGCTCGTCGCATGACGAATCGGATACGGCAGTCTCTTCGCAGAGCCCTCCATCCACCTCCTCATCAGCGGGACCCGGCATGCACAACGACAGGATGTCCTGGAGCGGCTCGCCAAAGATCCCTCCACTGAGCAGAATCCCCCCTGCAACGCAGAAATAGTCCGAGAGTGTTCGAAGACCATGAGGATCGACACGGTTCACCGGATCCCCCAGCGCGTAGGCATAGAGATTGGAATCGCCGCCCTCGAAGAGGAGCGGATCCTTTGCCGTCCACCGGCCCCTCTCTGGGTCGTAGTCGCGCGCACCGAACCGAACGAGGTTCGTGTCGGGATCGTACATTCCGCCCGCGAAGCCGAAGGGCTGAAATCCTGGACTGGTGTCGAGCAGCACGCGGCCGAAGGCGTCGTAATCGATGCGCTGTGCAATGGCGCCCGTCGCGACGTCGACCACGAGGAGCACGCTGCCGACATGATCGGTAACGAGTCGATAGACAGCACCTTCCTTGAGCATCACTTCCGGGACGTTGATCCTGTCGCCGTAGAGGAAGCGAGCGATGACCGCGCCGCTCGGACCGAGTTCGGCGACGGGTTGAAGCTGGTCGCGGTGGAGCCATCCCTTGACCAATGCACCGTCGACCTTCTTCCCGACGCGGCGTCCGAGGCCATCCACCACGTAGTCGATCACCGTGCCGCTCGGCAGCATCACCTGGCGCAGGTTGCCACGCTCGTCGTAGCTGTAGCTCGTGGTATCGCCGGTCGCGGTGTCGGTTCGGCTCTGCAGCTTTCCCGCGTCGTCGTAGGTGAAGGCCAGGTCCCCCTGAGAGAGCAAACGATCCTGCGCATCGAAGTGCCCCTCGACCACGGCATCGGGTGCGACACGAGCGAGGTGATTCCCGTTCTCGTCGTGGTCGATGTGAAGCGCGAGGCTGCTGTCGAGGTAGACGTCGCGCAGACGACCTGCAGGGTCATAGTCGTAGCCGGTGACGTGGGTGATACCGCTCAGCGTCTCGGTCTTCTCGACGATGCGGCCAAGCAGGTCGCGGGTGTAACCGACCGTCATCAGGGTAGCGCCATCGACCATCACGTTCCGCTCGATGATCTCCCCGTAAGCATCATGGCTCAGCGTCTCGACCACGTGCCCGACGGTGATGCCGGTGAGCAAACCATTCTGGGGATCACGCTTGAGGGTGAGCGGTCCGGCGCTGGTGAGCAGCCCATCGGGATCCCGCCCCAACACCACCGCGTGCCCACCGTTCACCAGCTCCTGCGCAAGCTGGAGATCGTTGTCGTAGACCCGATGAACGGTGCCACTGATCTCCCCGGTCCACGTGACATCGGTGAGCAGCTCCCCGTCGTGGGTGAAGCTCACATCAACGCCAGCGGGACCCGTGATCGTCGCGAGCTTGCCTGTGGTCGGGTGGTACGTACGCGCCACGGTCCCCCCGGTAAACGCCAGCTCCGCAAGGCGCCCCGCCGCATCCCGCGCCTGGGTCAGCGTCGCGCCGCCCGGCAGCACCGTCGTGGCGAGCTGACCGTCGAGGTTGTAGCCCCATTGCGTCGGAGTCGTCGGCCCAGCGGCCGGCGGCGGCGGGGTGTACGACGCCCGCAGATCGACCGCCGTGTACCCGAAGCTGTGCGCAGGTCGGCCCGGCGGCGTCACCGACACCCGATTCCCGACGAGATCATGATCGTAGACCACCACCTCCCCATCCGGCCGCAGTGCCTCCTGCACCCGCCCCACCGGATCGACGACGAACCCCTCCACCTGCCCGAGCGGATCGGTCGTGCTGACCCGGAACCCGTGCGGACCGTAGGCATGCGAGATCGTGCGCATCCCCTGCGTCATGGCGTCGAGGCGCCCGTGGGGCCCATAGGTGAGCTGCACGGGATGCATTCCTGCTACCACGATCTGCTCGATTCGGCCTTGCAGATCCGTCGTCGTGACGAAGCTCCGGCCTGCCGGTGTCGTGCGTGTCGTCGTACGTGTGCCTCGCGTAGTTACGTCGACGAATGACTTTCCGTTGATGTTCGTGATGTCCTGGAGCGAGACGAAACTCGACGGATCGGCAGGGTTCGACAGCACGGCACTGCGCGAGCGCGTCACCGTCAGCGTCCTCCCCCCCGGCGTGGTGACGCTCTCTTGTTTCCTGTAAGGCGCGAGCATCCCGAACACCGGATCCGCCGCCAGTGACCAGCGCATCATCCGCCCATCCGGCAGCTCCATCGTCGTCTGACCAGCAGCACCAGGACCACTCGTCCCCGTCAGCCCGGCGCTGCTGGTGACGCTGCGCTGCACGTCCGCCGCCCCTGGACGCTGGACCGCATACGTCGTGCTCCGACCCATCGCCGTCGTCACGCTCACGGCTCGCCCGCCCCCGATCCCACTGCGCGTCAGCGTCTTGCTCCCGCCGGCAGGATCGCTGTCCTGGGTGAGCCGCCCGAGCCCATCGTACGCGAAGCTGTGCTCTCGTCCGAGCGCATCAGTCCTTCGCGTGAGCAGCCCGCGGCCATCGTAGTTCAGGCCAGTGCTCTCCCCGACCGGGTTACTCACCGCGGCCAGCAACCCCGCCCCATCGACACTCAACGTCGTCGTCTGCCCGAATGCTCCCGTGAGTGCCGTGGCCATCCCGCCAACCCCCCGCGAGATTGTCAGCAGCGCCCCATCCCCATCCTGGATCCCCGTGAGCAGCCCGGCCTGATCGTAATGAAACCCCAGCAGCGTCGCCCCCGTCCGCACATCGATCGTGCGCAGGTGCCGCCCCGTCCCGCTGAACACGTACGCCTTCCGCGCATCCTCCGTCGGGATCGCCATCTCGCTGAGCCCCACCCCGGGCAATGGCGACCGCGCGATGCGCCGCACCCGGTTCAGCACCATCTCGGCCGTGTACAGACCCCCATCGGGCCCCAGCGCGAGCTGAGCGATGGTCCCGACGCGCGCGTTCAGGGCGCGCTCCCCTTCAGGCAGCGGTACATCACAGCAGTTCCCCGTCCCCGCGACCGCATGGATCACCCCATCCGGCGTGATCCTCCGGATCAGGTAGCCCGTGCTATCCGCCACATAGAGCGTCCCTTCCCCGTCCAGCACCAGAGCCGTCGGATGCCGCAACCGAGCCGCACGCGCTGGCCCTCCATCCCCCGTGTTGCCCGCGACGCCTGTCCCCGCAAACGTCGAGATCCTCCCCCGCCTGTCGACCTGCCGGATCCGGTGGTTGTCATGGTCGACCACGAACAACCCCCCATCGCGCGCGACAACGACCCCGCGCGGGCTCCCGAGGCGTGCCTCCGTCGCCAGCCCTCCATCGCCCGAAAACCCCGCCGTGCCGCTCCCCGCGACCGTCGTGATCGTCCCATCCAGCCCCACCCGTCGGATCCGGTGGTTCTGCGTGTCGGCGATGAACAGCGTCCCGTCCTCGGTCACCGCAACGCTGAACGGATTCCGGAGCTGCGCTTGCGTCGCCGGCCCCCCATCCCCCGAGAAGCCCGCCGTCCCGTTTCCAGCGACCGTGGTGATGGTCCCATCCACCGCGATCTTGCGCACCCGATGGCCACCTTGCTCCGCGATGCAGAGGCTCCCGTCCGCGCCCAGCGCGATCCCTCTCGGCGCCTGGACCTGCGCCAGCAAGGCCGGCCCCCCGTCTCCCCCACCGCCGCTCACCCCCGTGCCCGCGACCGGCCAGATCAACCCCTCCGGATCCACCCGTCGGACGCGCGCCTGCCCCGTGGAGCTCAGGTACACGCTCCCATCCGGCCCCACCGCCACCCCGGAGACCGTGTCCAGCGGCGCCTGGATGGCGAGCCCTCCATCCCCGAGCGCCCCCGTGGTTCCCCCCTTGCCCGCCACCGTCCGCAGCTCGGTCCCCAGCGCGGCCCCCGTGCGACGCCGCCCATCCCCCAGGTAGAGCACCTCCGCGCTCGGGCTGTAGACGTGGTGCACATCCACCGTCCATCCCCCGAGCCCCAGCGCCGACGCCGTGAGCCCCCCGAGTCGACCTCGCCACCGCTTCCACGCGGTGACATCGCTGCGCGTGCGGCTGTAGGCGATGTCCTCGCTCGCGAACGCCCCGAAGGCTGGCGCTGAATCCCGCGGCGCCTGGTACACGCCCTCGTAGACGTATCCGATCCGCACCGTGATCGGCTGCTCACCCTGCGTCTCCCGCCCGAAAGCATCCTTGCCGTCCCATGAAAAGGTCGTCTCGCTGCTCGGCGCGCAAGGGCAAGCGAATGACTGCTCCATGTGCCGCCCCGCGATCTCGATGTGCAGCTCGATACGCTTCACCGAAGCCGGAACACCTCCCCGCGCGAGAGGAATCGTCAGCGTACTCCGCGCACCGTGACCCGCAGCGCGATCACTCCGGTAGTGCAACGAGAACGGGGTCCCTGCGATGGGCAGCGCCTCCCCGAGCACCTGGTTCTCGCAGTCGATGATCGACCCTTGCTCCTCGCAAGCGCCCGGCTCGGGCTCACTCCGGTCGGGATCACGGCTCTCATCCTCTCCGCCGTCGCCCTCGCCCCCCTCCATCGAGCAGGTCAGGCTCAACGGCACGCACGCATCGGCCGGAAACCCATAGGGCCAGTTCGCATCCCACGGCGTGAAATGCTGGATCGGCACCCGCCAGAGCGAATGGCCGGACGCATAGAGCTGCGCGAGCTTCGCTTGCTCCTCTGGCGTGATCCCCAGCGCATCGAGCGTCGCGCTGTCGTCCGGCTCGCCATCGCCGTTCGTGTCGAGCACGGCGAGACTGCCCGAGACCTCGACGATCTCGACGACACGCCCATTCTCCGACGGGATCCACGCCGCCCGGGCGCGGTCGTAGTAGCCCATGGGCACCACCGTGCCGGCAGGAAACCCGAGGAAATTGTCGACGTAGAACGGGATCGGTTGGTTGAACTCGATGCTCACCGCACCGGCTGCGAGCGCCTCGTCCGCGCTCAGCTCGACGGCGTACGTGTAGCCGCTCGTCGGCGGCAGCTCACCGGGCATCGCCGCTGGGCCCCGAGCGCCGACCGTGTACTCCGTGGCGCGCAAGCTCAGCGTGCTGATCGGCTGGAGCGTGCCATCCGGGAACAAGAGATTGGCTGTCGTACCCGGCGGAAAGAGCACCGTCGCCTGGCGCGATCCGTCTGCATCGGTGACGACGCTACCGCGGGCTTCGACGTACGGAGGGGCGGTATCGAGGTCGATCGGCGTGACCTGCGGATCGAGCGGGACGAGCACGACGTCCGGGGCCTGAGCGTAGCCTTGCCACGGAACATCGATCCGACGCGCTGCTGGTAAGAACCCGTCGGCCTCATAGGTGACCACGAGTGAGCCGCCCCCTCGAGCCACCATCGTGAACCCACCATCCGCGAACGTGCGCGTCGTCCCGTGCTCGGGGTGATCGAGGAGCGCAATGGTGACGTCAGGCAGCGGGTCGCCGTCGACGGTGTGCACCGTCCCACGAAGCCCAGCAGCGCGTCGCGGAGAAAGGATCCCCGGGTCCGCGCCAGCCTGGATGGGCTCAGCGCCTTCGAGGAGAAACGCCAGCCCGTCCGCGGGTAAGGTGGCGACGGTGCGATCCAGGGGTGTGCAAGCCGTGTGCGTGACGCCATTCATGAAATCGCAAGCGTCGAACGTACAGGGATTCCCATCGTCAATCGCGGGAGGTGCGCTGGCAACGCAATGGCCAGCCCCGTCACACACCTCGTCACCATTGCAAGGATCCGCGTCGATGCAGGGCGTCCCTGAGGGGGCGGGAGGACCGTTGGCGCCCTGAGGAAGGCAGACGGTGACCACGGATGCACCGCCTTGACCTCCTACGCCGCCCTGACCACCGGGCCCGCCGCTACCATGCCCACCGAGTCCACCGCTGCCATGGCCACCGGGCCCGCCCCCCTGGGCGCCGCCACCATCACCGCCGGGCCCGGCCTGCTCATGGCCACGACCACCATCACCACCACCGGAAGACGCCCCAGCCGTGCTGCTCGTCGCAGGGACACCACCCGTTTCTACATGTGCGCCATGCCCTCCCGCTCCCTGAGGGGCATCCTGGAGAGGATTCGACAGATTGCAGGCGCAAAGCAGCGCCAGCGCCGTCCCCAAGGGGCGGCAACACGACCTCGATCGCATCGAAGGAAACCCCTCCTGGCCGACGCCTGGTAGTACGCGGCGTCACCAGTCCGGCAGCACGTACCGTGCCTCACGCCCGAACTGACCAGTCACGAGGAGCTTGTGAATTCCCTTCAGCCTGGGGTCATTACCACGAACATCTGCGGACCTCTGGATCGACGAGGATCCAGAGAAACAGGCATCCCTGGGACGGCCATGATCCACGCCCCCGGCTGGTCGACTCACACAGGACCGGAGCTGGTTGAGCGAAGAGGACCAAGGCATGGGAACCACGACCTTCCTCACGAACCGGGACCTGGTTGACCCACACGGGATCGTTCCTGTCTCGGAAGCCCTCGAACCAAGTCCCTACGCTCTGTGGTCGTCGGTCTTTCCAAGAACCCGGACGCGATGCCGAGATGCTCGGCGGTGGAATCCGCGTGGAGCGCGCCTCGCCCCGCGCACAAGTTCCCTCCATCCGCTTAAACCGCGCCTCGCCCCGCGCACAGGTCCCCTCCATCCGCTTGGACCGCGCCTCGCCCTGCGCACAGATCCCCTCCATCCGCTTGGACCGCGCCTCGCCCCGCGCACAGATCCCCTCCATCCGCTTGGACCGCGCCTCGCCCTGCGCACAAGTCCCCTCCATCCGCTTGGACCGCGCCTCGCCCTGCGCACAGGTCCCCTCCATCCGCTTGGACCGCGCCTCGCCCTGCGCACAAGTCCCCTCCATCCGCTTGGACCGCGCCTCGCCCTGCGCACAAGTCCCCTCCATCCGCTTGGACCGCGCCTCGCCCTGCGCACAGGTCCCCTCCATCCGCTTGGACCGCGCCTCGCCCTCCCGCCAGGACCTCTGAATCCACCGTCACCACACGAACCCCTCACCATTACCCACCTCAGCCAGCACCGTAGGTTCCCATCACACCAAAATACTCCAAGGAATGTAGATTTCCCTGGTTTCAGCCAGAGCGTGGGTTCACGTTCCCGAAAGAACCCCACTGACGGGGACAGAGAACCAACCCAACCGATTCGGGAGGAGCAAACGTATGAGTGGGCTATCGAGATTAAATCGTGCCGAGATGCGGGACATTGCGCAGCAGCTCATTCGAGCGCTGCAGGACCGCGCGGCGGCTGGTCCGCCGGAAGCTGCGCTCGATGAATTCATTCCGCTGCTCACTGCGGTGAGCGCCAGATTGAATGGGCATGTCGATGGGGGTGAGGTCGCGGATGCAGCGCGGCGCACGCAGCTCGTGCAGCTCGACGAGGCCGACGACGACGTGGACACCTGGCTCCGTCACGTCGAGAGTTACCTGGAAGTGGAGGCGCTGCGTCGAACCGGCGATCTCCAGGGGGCCGTGAAGGCACTCCAGGCACAAGCGTTCCCCGATGGGCTGGAGCCCATCCGGGCCTATGTGCCCGACGAGAACCGCTACTGCCGTACGGCGCTGTCGGTGCTCGGCAGCGCAGAGCACGCGCCGACGGTGCTGGCCATCAGGCTCCCTTCGGACTGGCTCACGCAATGGGCCGCCGCCATCGAGGAAAGCGAAGCGGCGTTCGCCGCGGCCTCGAAGGCGCGTCTGGCGCGGTCGCAGCACGTGAACCACGCGCTGGATGCGCAGGGCGAGTTCGTCGAGGTGGCGCGACGGCTGCGGCGCTACGTGCAGAGCCGCGCGTCGAGCCGTGACAAGGCGCGCGTCGCCGAGGGGGAGATGTTGCTGTCGCCGCTGACGGTCCCGCTGAAGAAGCTGCGCACCGAGGCGCGGGCCCGGGCGACGCTGCGAGAAAAGGCCGCGCAAACGATGTCGGCCGGGCAGGTCGCGCTCGAAGGCCCGACCGAAAGCGCCGAGGCCGCACGGGGCCCCGAGGAGGGCTCGGCTGATCGGGTGAGCGGGCCGGTGTCGAGCCGGGCGCCCGTGTCGACCAAGGCGCCGCTGTCCCAGAGCGCGCCGCTCTGATCGCCAGGAGGGCGCGCAGCAGCACAGCGCGTCCTCGTTTCTTGCCTGCCCAGCGCTTCCTCTCCATCAAGCTCGCCTGCACGCCGTCGGGCTCACAGGGCGGACGGCCTCGCCGTCACGAGCGGTCCTTCGACGGTCGAGGCAACGCAGGATCGACGCGCTCGCCCAGGCGCCCTCACTGGACCCTGCCGTTCGCGTTCACTCGCGCCATCTCCCGCCACGGCTCACGACGACACGACGCTCCCGCTCGCTGCAACCTGCGTGTTCTTCGCCTCGCCTGCTCTACCGCATGCACCGTGAACGTGAGCGCTCGGGGGAAGTCGCCGACGGAGCTTGACTGGGTCGCATCCGTCTGGAAGTGTCCAATCGTAGCGGCCCGTACACGACCTCTGGAGGGCGCGCTCTCCTGGGTCCCGCAAGCCCACGCCGAGGCTCATGCTTCCAGACCGCAACGCTTCGCTCATCCTCATCGTCGACGACAATCCGGTGAACCTCGAGGTGCTCTCCGACCTCCTCGAGCTCCAGGGGTACGAGGTCGCGTCGGCCAGCGACGGCGCCATGGCCCTGGAGCGGGTCAGCTACGAGCCCCCTGATCTCATCCTCCTCGACGCCCTGATGCCGGGCGTGGACGGGTTCGAGACGTGCCGCCGGTTGAAGGAGAACGAGGCCACGCGCGAGATCCCGATCATCTTCCTGACGGCCATCGCCTCCAGCGAACAGAAGATCCGCGCGCTCCGGCTCGGCGCTGCCGATTATCTCGTCAAGCCCTTCGAGGAAGAGGAGGTGACCCTCCGCGTCCAGAATCATCTCGCCCTCCTCCACGCCACGCGCGCCCTCCGGGAGAAGAATGCCGAGCTGACGCGCCAGATGGAGGAGCGGGCCCGCGCCGAGGCGACACGCATGACGCTCACGCTCTCGCTCGAGCAGAGCGCCGAGGCGCTGCGGGAGGCGAAGGAGCAGCTCGAACGACAGCTCGCCGATCGGGAAGAGGCCGAGCTGGCCCGCGCGGAGCTGACCGACCAGATCATTGCCCTCCAGACCAAGCGGCTCCGCGATCTCGCCGCGCCGCTCATCCCCATCACCGACTGGCTCATGGTCGTGCCTCTCATCGGCGAGATCGACGATGCACGCGCCGATCAGGCCCTGGAGAACACGCTCGCCGGCGTGACGGCGCGTGGCGCCGAGACGGTGATCCTCGACATCACCGGCGTCCCCTGGGTCGACGGGGCCATCGCCGCCAAGCTCCTCCGCGGCGCCCATGCGCTTCGCCTCATCGGGGCCCGCGCCCTGCTCACGGGCATCCGCCCCGAGGTGGCCAAGGCGCTCGTGGAACTCGACGTCGACATGACCCGCGTCGCCACCTTCGGCACCCTCCAGCACGGCATCGCACACGCCATGGCCACGCGTCAGGTCGCGTCGTTCAACGCGACGAACCGGGGCCGCTCCGCCCGGCGTGATGCTGGATGAGCGCGGCGATCTCCTTGAACCGGTAGCCCTGCACCAGCTCGCGCAGGCGGGCGGCGAACGGGCGGTAGGCCGGGTCCTGTTGCTCGAAGCGCGCCGCCTCGTCGAGCAGCTTTCGCATCCGTCCGCGGTTGGCCAGGTCGAGCAACCTCGCCAGGTCCTCTGCGGATGGCGCGACGCGCACGGACACGGCCCCATCCACCTCGTCTCCTGGCGGAGGAGGTCTCCGGCTCAGCGGGGAGCCGTCCCGGAAGACCCACACGAGCCCCAGGCGCCGCTCCAGGGCCCCGATCAGCTCCGCCGCGCGGACGGGCTTCGGCAGGAAGTCATCGGCCCCGGCCTCCCGCGTTTTCTCCTCGATGTCCGACGACAGGCTCGCGGAGGAGGCGAGGATGGGCACGCCGGCGAGCGACGGCAGGCGCCGTAGACGCCGCGTCACCTCGTAGCCGTCCAGCTCCGGCATCGCCAGGTCGACGACGATGACGTCCGGCGCATGCTGCTCGGCCATCATCAGCCCCTCGGCGCCTCCCTCCGCGGTCGCCACGTCGAACCCGAGCGGGGCGAGCATGTCGGCGATGACCGCGCGGTTGTCGGGCATGTCGTCGATCACCAGCACCCGCCGCCGCGCGCCGCGGTAACCGATGATGCTTTCCCAGGGGTAGCTCACCTCGGCCGCCGCGATCGTCACCTCGGGCAGCGAGAGCGCCACCTCGAAGACGCTCCCCTCTCCGGGCGTGCTCTCCACCCGCACGGTGCCCCCCATCAGCTCGACGATCTGCTTGCAGATCGAGAGCCCCAGACCCGTCCCCTCGGCGCGCCGGCGTCCGCTCCCCGCCTGCTCGAAGGGCTGGAAGATCCGTTCGAGATCCTCCGCCAGGATCCCCGGACCGGTGTCCTCCACCCGGAACACGATCCGCCGCATGCCCGGAGCCGCCTCGCCCGCCTCCACCTCGCCTTGCGGCCCCGGGCGCACCGCGCTGCCTGCCTCGCCTTCCGACGTCGTCACCCGCAGCGTGACGCGCCCCCGCTCCGTGAACTTGATCGCGTTCCCCAGCAGGTTCCAGAGCACCTGCGTCAGCCGCTTGTCGTCCACGCGCACCCCGATCCCCTGCGGCCCCGACAGCTCGACCTGGAACACGAGCCCCTTGTCTTCGGCCCGCGCCCGGCAGACCTCGGTCACGCTCTCCAGCAGCGTCGGCAGGTGCATGTCGCGCGGGGACAGCGAAAGCTTCCGCGCCTCGATCTTCGCCAGGTCGAGCACATCGTTGATCAGCCGCAGCAGGTGCTCTCCCGAGCGCTGGATGATCTGTGCCCGCTCCCGCTCCACCGATCCCTCTGGCGCCATCCGATGCAAGATCTGGGCGTAGCCCAGGATGCCGTTCAGCGGCGTGCGGAGTTCGTGGCTCATGCTCGCCAGGAATTCGCTCTTGGCTGCACTCGCGGCGTCGGCGGCCTCCTTCGCCCGCAGGAGTTCCACCGTGCGCTCCTCGACCCGGTGCTCCAGCTCCAGGTTCGTGGTCTCGAGCTTCAGGTTCGACGCGGCCAGCGCCTCGTTCGCGTCCTCCAGCAGCACACGGCTCGACTGCAGCGCCTCGAAGGACGCCCGCAGCCGACGGGTCATGGCGTTGAACGCGCTCCCCAGCGCGGACAGCTCGCGGATGGTCGCGGGCGGCACCTCCTGCGCCAGGTTGCCCCGCTCGATGGCGCCGGCGGCCGCGCCGATGCGCAGGATCGGCGCCGCGATCCGGCGCGTGGTGATGAGCCCGAGCGCGATGGCGAACAGGAGTGCCAGCACGCACAGCGCCACGGTGTTGCGGGTGCTCGCGTGGATCCGATCCATGAAGTCGGCCTCGGGCACGACCACCACGATGAGCCAGTCGATCCCCAGCCCGTCCTGGAGGCGCTCCACCTGCACGAACTGCCGCGCCCCCTCGATCTCGAAGTCGAGCTGCTGGATTCCATCGATTCGCGAGAGATCGCCGAAGCGCTCGATCAGGTGGCGGCTGGTGAGTCGCACGAGGGGCTGCTCGCTCTCTGGCGCGGCGATGCGCTCCGTGCGCTCTCCTTCGATGACGAAGATGGGATCGTTCGTCGACGTGGCGAGCAGCTCACCGGAGCGCTCCATGATGAAGGTCTGCCCGGAGCGCCCGATGGACAGGCTGCGGAGGAACTCGTTGACCTGGAGGAACAGGAAGTCCGATCCGAGCACGCCGAGCAGCTCGCCCTGCTCGTTGCGGACCGGCTGCACGGCCGTGACGGCCATCCCCTTGCTGATGAAATGACGGTAGGCGCCGCTCCACGTGGGCCCATTCGCCTGGATCGCGGCGGCGTACCAGGGGCGCTTGCGCGGATCGAAATCGGGAAAGACGTCTGCTTCGCGGGTGCGACGTCCCTGCGCATCGACCTCGTAATAGCGAGAGGCGCGTCCGGTCGAGGCGTCCTCCAGCACCACCTGGATGCTGCCGTCCGGCCTCCGGCGCGCGCCATAGAAGTCGCCCTCCGCGGTCCCGAAGAAGGTGAGGCTGATCGGTTCGAAGGCGCGGAGCAGGTGATAGAAGTGCATCTCGCGCCCCTGCCGATCCGAGAGATCGAGGTGCCCTCGCGCAATGGCGTCCGCATTGAGCTGGTTGACGAGCGGCGGGACGGCGACATGGGCGGCCATGCGCTCGTGGATGCGCGCGCTGATCTCGGACCGGAGCTGCCCGGCGAGATCGGCGACCGCGTGCTCACCATTCCGGAGTGCCAGGTACCCGGTGAGCCCGACCGCGACGACGACCTGGAGAACGAACGGGACGACGAGGACCGCTCGCAAGGGCAACCGCGCAAGCGCCGCCGAGAGGCCGCGGAAGACCGGGAGGGAGAACATGGGTGGGCAAACAGCCTAGCGCAGATCGTGCGAGGATCAGCGACTGCTCCGATGCGCAGAGAGGGCGCTCCCCGACCCGGACCTGCCTTGCGGAGCTTGACAGCGTCCTCGGTCTGCGATGCGCTGAGTCCTCGTGACAAGGAGACGCAGATGAGCCGGAAGAAGGTCACATTCGTCACCTTAGACATCATGCCGCAGATGGTCCCGCTGGCTGGCGGCTACCTCCAGGCGTATGCCTGCCTCGACCCCGAGATCGAGTCCACCTGGCACTTCGAACAGCATGCGGGCACGCGCGGAACGATGACGAGCCGTGACCTGACGGCGCGCCTCTTGAAATCGGACGCCGACGTCTACGCATTCAGTTGCTATGCCTGGAATACGGGCCTCTTCAAGGCGACGGTCCAGGAGCTTCTCCAGGCCAAGGAGGGAGTTCACATCATCCTCGGCGGCCCGCAGGTGATGAACTGCGCGCAGAAGTACCTCAGCCCGGAGCACGAGCGCCTCGTGTTATGCAATGGCGAAGGCGAGAAGACCTTCCGGAGCTTTCTCAAGCAGCTCTGCAAAGACGAGCCCGACCTCGCGTCCGTGAAAGGGCTCAGCTTCTATCGCTGGGGGGAACTGGTCACGACGGAGTCCGAGGAGAGGATCCGCGATCTCGACGAGATTCCTTCGCCGTTCCTCGGGGGCCTCTTCGATCCCGCTCTCTACAAGAACGCCGTCATCGAGACGAACCGGGGCTGCCCCTTCACGTGCACCTACTGCTACTGGGGCGGCGCGATCGGCGCCAAGGTGAACAGGTTCTCGCAGGCGCGCATCGAGGCCGAGTTCGAGTGGATCGCGCGAAGCGGGGTCTACAGCCTGGCGATCGTGGATGCGAACTGGGGGATCCTGCCGCGGGACGTGGAGCTCTCCCACCACCTGGCCCGATGCAAAGAACAGCATGGATCCCCGCGGCTGGTCGGCTTCTCCGCGTCGAAGAACACACCCGAGCGCGTCTCGGAGATCACCAAGATCTTCCACGACGCCGGGCTGCTCCTGAGCCACACGATCTCGCTGCAGACGATGCAGGAAAAGAGCCTCAAGCTCGTTGGCCGGCAGAACATCAAGACGAAGGCGTATCTCGCGATGCAGAGATACCTCAACGACAACGGCATCAGCTCCCACGTCGAGCTGATCTGGCCCCTTCCCGGGGAGACCCTGACGTCCTTCGTGGAGGGGGTCGATCGCCTCTGCGCAGGGGGCGCCGACCTCTTCTTTTGCCACCCGCTCTATCTCATCAACAACATTGCGCTGAACAGCATGCGAGGCCCTTACGGGCTCGTCACGGAGCCTTCGCGTGAGCCCGGGAGCGAGGCCGAGATCGTCGTGGAGACCCGCGAAGTGCCACGCGACGACTACATGGTGGGCTGGCGGTTCGTGTACGCCACGATGATCCTCTTCAACCTGCGCGCGCTCTACTGCCTGTCCAAGTACCTGAGCACGAAGGGCCTGGAGAGCCACAGCGCGCTCTACATGAAGTTCAGCCGATTCCTCCAGGAGAACCCCTCGGCGCCGCTCGCGAAGCTCCTCGAGGAGGTCATCGAGGAGAAGAGCGTCGACCCCAATACCCTGGGCCGGATCGCCTACTACATGCACAGCGCGAGAGACGAGTTCGACGCGCTCCTGTCCGCGTTCGTCTCGACACAGCCCTGGTGGAGCGACGAGGGCGCGCAGGTGTATTTCGAGATCGATCTCCTGAACAGGCCGAATCTCTATCGTCCCGAGGCCCCCGACACGCGCCTCTCCCTCCAGCACGTCACGATCCAGGCCGTGGAGCCAGGTGGGTACGTCGTCGAGATCCCGGAGACCCACCTGGCATCGTCCCGTTCCTTCCTCGGCGCGAAGGCCACCTTTCAATCGAACCCGATCCGCATCGATCACCGGCAGAATCAGTTCGAGTATGCCCCCTCCGATTACGTCGAGGTGTACTGGCTGCACTGCTATCACAGCGCGTTCAACATCACGCAGATCTCACCCACGTGGCAGGCGTGACGCGCCGGGCATCGAATCCGCGGAGGGGTTGCGGCGATCCATGGGATGGCCATACCATCGGCTCGCGTTCTGTCAGCGGGAGCGTCTCCCCGCATCGGTATCGTCGAGGGAGTAACCCATGATCGATCCTCGCAGCGCACACGAACTCCGCCTGCACCTCCTCTCGTCGAAGGCGGGGCGAGAGAGCTGGCGCTCGAACGCCATCCAGGGGCGGTGGGCCCTCGCTCCGGCGCTGAAGAGGGCGCTCGAAGCGCGCACCGGTGTGCGTCGCGCCAGCGTCAATGCGTGGACCGGGCGCGTCGTCGTCGAATTCACGTCGCAATCGATCGAGGCCCCAGTCGAGGAGCTTCTCCGCGAGAGCCTGAGCGAGATCTTGTCTCGGGGAGGTCCCGAGATCGCCGTCGACGACGATGTCGGCGCCCTGCTCCGCGTGCTCGGCAAGTGCATCGAGAAACCGGAGCAACTCCTCCCGCTGACCCTGTTCTCCGCGGTCGGCCACGCCGCCCGCATCGCGCAAGGGTTCAGCTTGCTCTCCACCGTGACCGCCGCCCGCGGTCCGGGTTCGCCACCTCGGGACGGTGTCGAGGACGCCAGGGCCGAATCGAACCCCGTCCGGATGGGGATGGTGACGCTCGCGCTCAGCGCGGCAGAGCTGTTTCTACGCCATCACCGGACCCAGTCCTGGCGGCAGATCGCGCGCTCGGCGGAGAGCTCCCTCCGGGCGCAGGTGTTCGAAGCCATCGTCGCGCAGGACATGGCCACCCGCGACAAGCAGGGTACGGGTCGTCTCATCGGCGTCGTGACCGAGGACGTAGCGCGGATCGGGGCGTTCATCGAGCGCGGTGGGGACACGGTCGTGTCCAACACCCTGGCCATCCTCGTCGCGGCGAAATCTCTCCTGGGGTCGCCTCATCTGGTCGTCACGGCGGCGGCTCCTCTGCTCCTCGTCGCGTTGCCCTCGCGGCACCTGGAGCGCCGCGCGAGCGAGGCCCGGAGCAGGAGGAGCGCGAGCTCCGACGAGTTCCACGATCTCCTCGAGAACAGCCTCGCGGGCATCAGCGACATCAAGAGCCACAACGCCGAGACGGCGACGTCGCGCCGCGTGGCCGGGCGTGCCCATGATCTGGCCGATGCCTCCACGGTCTCGGCCCGCGCCATCTCGCTCCAGCAGGTCGTCTTCGAGGGCTTCTTCTCCGCCAGCTTCGCGCTCGCCGCAGCCTTCGGTGGGGCACGGGTGGCCCGGGGAAAGGCCTCGGAGGAGGCTTACACGAAGGCGCTGTACTCGTTCCCCCAGCTCGTCAGCACCATGACCGGCGTGCAGGAGGTCATCGCGCTCTACCAGAACGCCGTCGCATCCGCCCGGCGACTGCTCGAACTCCTCGACGATCGGCCCACCATCCGGAGCGGCCCCACCCGGCTGCCGATGGACAGCATCCGCGGCGAGATCGTGGTCGAGGGGATCTCTTTCGGCTACGAGCCCTCCCGCAAGATCCTGGACGACGTGTCGTTCCACCTGAAGCCGGGGCAGACGCTCGGGATCGTGGGGCCGACCGGCTCGGGCAAGAGCACGCTGCTCCGGCTCTTGCTCCGCCTCTACGACGTCGACGCCGGGCGCATCCTCCTCGACGGCCACGATCTCCGCGACCTCGTGCTCTCGGATACCCGCGCGGCGATCGCCATCGTGGGGCAAGAGCCGTATCTGTTCCGCGGCACGGTGCGGGAGAACGTCCTCCTCGGGCGGCCTGGCGCCTCCCAGGAGGAGGTGCGCGATGCTTTGCGCAAAGCCGAAGCGCTCGAGTTCGTGGAGGCCCTCCCCGATGGCCTCGACGCCGACGTGGGCGAGCGCGGACGTCGGCTTTCCGGGGGCCAGCGACAGCGTGTCGCCATCGCGCGGGCGCTCTTGAAGAGGGCGCCGATCCTGGCCCTGGACGAGGCGACCTCGCACCTCGACTACGAGACGGAGGCCGCCGTCCAGCGTGCCTTCAGGGACACCACGGCCGGTGTCAGCATGATCGTGGTCGCCCATCGGCTCGCGACGGTCCGGCACGCCGACCAGATCGTCGTCCTCGACGAGGGGCGCATCCGGGAGCGAGGACGCCACGACGAGCTGGTCGCGCACGCCGGCCTCTACGCTTACCTCTGGCAACTGCAGAACGGCTGAGCCATGCAACTGAAGCGTTCACCGAAGATCTTCGGCGAGGGTGTCCATCGTGTCGCCACCGCAGAGGCGACGTTCGCGCGGGTCAAACCCGTGGGCGACCGGATCGGGATCACCCGGCTCGCGGACATCACGGGCCTCGATCGGATCGGCATCCCCGTCTACAGCGCGATCATGCCGCGCTCGAACGACTCCGTGTCCGTGTACAACGGCAAGGGCGCGCGGCCGATCGACGCGAAGGTCGGCGCGATCATGGAGGCCATCGAGCGCTACGCCGCCTGGAGCGCACGCACCCCTGACGTCATCGGCAGCTATGCGTCCCTGCGCACGCACCGGAACGTCCTCGACCCGCGCTCCATCATCGCCACCATCGAGGACGACTACACGGACTCGACCGAGATCGCCTGGCTCGAAGGCTTCGACCTCTTCGCGCAGGAGCCGATCTGGGTCCCGTTCTACGCGGCCGCTTACTTCGAGACCCCTGCCGATGGCAGGCACCTCTGTTACACGGTCACCTCCACCAACGGCCTCGCGTCCGGCAATACGCTGGAGGAGGCGATCTGCCACGCCCTCTGCGAGATCATCGAGCGCGACGCCTGGACGCTCGCCGAACTCCTGAGCCGCAGCATGCCCAGGTATCTCGCCACCTCGTCCCCCGGGCTGAGCTTCGGCACCGAGGACGACCTCGAGAGCTACCCGAGCGTCGACCTCGCCACCCTCGGCGGCGTCCCGCGCGACCTCCTCGGCCTCTATGACGCGGCGGGGCTCCGGCCCGTCATCCGCAACATCACCTCCGACACCGGCATCGCCACCATCCTCTGCACCGTCTGCGACGACCTGCACGACCAGGTCTCCCCGGCCCACGCCGGCATCGGGACCCACCCCGATGCGACGGTGGCGCTCACGCGCGCAATGACCGAGGCAGCCCAGTGCCGCGCCGTCGACATGCAAGCGCTGCGCGAAGACATCTCCATGGCCGACGAGCAGACCGACGAGGCGCGCCGTCACGCGAAGCGCGTCGGCAAGTTCGAGGGGCCCAACTTCTACCACTCGGACTCGAAGCACCCCATCCGCTTCACGGACGTCCCCAGCCACCCCACCGACGAGGTGGTCGCAGACATCGACCTCATGCTCGACCGCCTGAAGGCCTGCGGCATGACCAAGGCCATCGTCGTCGACTTCTCGTCTCCGGACCTCGCCGCGAGCGTGGCCCGCGTCCTCGTGCCCGGCATGGAGACGTGGGCGGCCCTGAAGGGCAGGATCGGCCCGCGCGCCGACAAGCAGATGCGCCAGCGCGTCGAAGCCAAACGCGTGGAAGCCGCCGCCAAGATCAACAGCCAGAGGGTCCTCGATGCCTTGTTCGGTCGTCTACCTCGGTCCTAGCCTCGACGTCGAAGAAGCCCGCCGCATCCTCGACACGCGCTTCCTCCCCCCGATCCGCCGAGGGGACATCCACGCGCTCCTCAAGGAAGGCCGTCCGGACGCCATCGGCATCGTCGACGGCCAGTTCTTCCAGAGCTTCTCCATCTCCCCCAAGGAGGTGCTGAGGGCCATCGACGCTGGCGTCCGCGTCTACGGAGCGTCGAGCATGGGCGCCCTCCGCGCCACCGAGCTTTCCCCTTACGGCATGATCGGCGTCGGCCGCATCTACGACCTCTTCGCTTCCGGCGCGATCGACGCCGACGACGAGGTCGCCATGGTCTACGACAGCGCCACGCAGCGGCCTCTGTCCGATCCGATGGTCAACATCCGCCTGGCCATCGCGTCGGCCGTCGACGCCGGCGTCATCTCCGAGCCGCTCGGGCGTCGCATCATCGATCAGGCCAAGAAGCTGTACTACCCGGATCGGTCCTACAAGCGCGTGCTCGGCATGCTCGCCTCCGAGATCCCTGACACCGAGCGCACCGCACTCCTCGGCTTCCTCCAGTCCGCGCAGCCCGACGCCAAGCGCGAAGACGCCGTCGAGCTTCTGAAGCAGATGGCCACCTATCTGGACACCCTGGCGCAGGCCTGATCCCGCTCGGTCCAGAAACGCAGCTCGGCCTCACCGACCTCGCTCGGCCTCACCCGCCTCGCGCGACCTCACCCGCCTCGCGCCCTCACGCAGACAGAGCCTCCCGTACCCCGCCCTGGGCCCTTGCTCGGGGAGCGGCACGACGTTCGCGAGCAGCGCCTCCGTCAAGGCGGGCACGTTCCTCCTCAGCGCCGGCTCCTGCTGCACCAGCAACGCCGCGGTCCCCGCCACCAGCGGACTCGCCATCGACGTCCCACTTTGCGGCGTGTACTGCCCGTATGGCACGCTCGACCAGATCTCGACCCCGGGCGCGCACAGGTCCGGCTTGGCCCTGCCGCCGTGCTGTTCGACCGTCCCGTGCTGGCTGAACGCGGCGACCCGATCCGCTCGATCGGTCGCGCCCACGCCCACCACCACGTCGTAGTTGCCCGGGCTCGCCAGGCGCCCAGCGCTGCGCGTGCCGAAGTTCCCGACCGCCGCCACGGTCAGCATGCCCGGGCAGCGCACGGCGGCCGCGAGCGGCGCATAGAAGACGGCCGCATACCCTGGAATCTCCAGGGCGGCGTTGAGGACATCGCAGCCCACCTCGTCCTCCTCCCCGCCAAACGCCGTGGTCAGGAGCCAGTTCAGGCCACCGAGCACCTGCGCGAGGTGTCCCTTGCCCCGCGCCGTGAGCACCGCGGCCACCGCGAGCGTGGCCTCGGGGGCGACCCCGGCTCGCCGGCCTCCGATGACCCCGGCGACGTGCGTCCCGTGCTGACCGAAGTCCTTCGGCACCACGCTCGTCAGGTTCCCCTCCTCGTCGAACGCGCCGAAGTGCACCGTCTTGCCCTCGAACTCGGGGTGAGAAGCCTGGATCCCGCTGTCGAGCACGCCGACCGTGACCCCGGCGCCCTTCATCCCCTGATCCCACAGCGAGGCCACACCGATCGTCTCCAGGTGCCAGAAGGGATGCGCCTGCCCCTGCCCCGAGGCCTCCCTCCCCACTTCCACCGACGCCACGCGAGCGATCGTCACATTCGGCACCACGAGCGCCCCCGTGCGACGCCGCAGCGTCTCCCGATCGAGGACCGCCTCGTCGACGAGCAGCACACCGAGCCCTTCGAGCACCGCGTACCCCTCGCCCTCGCCCACGTCGATGCCCCCCGCGCGCCGCTCGGCCCGACGCCGCGCCTCACCCGGCGGCAAGGCGCTCGCCGCCAGCGCGTACAGCCGCGCCCTCCGCACGCCGTGGCCTGCACGACCGACCCCCGCGCGCTCGGCTCCCGCCTCCAGCCACGCCCGATCAGGCACGACGATCAGACGCGCCATCGCCCCAGCTCACGCCAGCTTGAGGCGCGCGATGATGGTGAGCGTCGTCTCCTTGCCGAGCAACCGCTCCCCGTCCACCCGGATGATCCCGAGCGCCTTGGCTGGCTGATAGTCCCCCACCGGCTTCACAGGGATCTCGAAGACCCACTCGAACCCGAACCCGGCGGCAGACGCGAGCCGGGCGCGCGGCAACCGCTCGCTCCGGATCGACCGAGACCGAGCCTCCTCCGTCCCGATGTTCCGGCGAGGAAGCAGCTCCACCAGGACGTCCCCTTCCGGCCCGTCCAGCCGGCACACCATCGGGATGCCATCCTCCATGTCCCAGGTGATGACCCCCCAGTCCGGAGTCTCGATGTCCCGCTGGGTGCAGTGGATCTCGCACGCGGGCAACCGCAGTGGAAACCGATCCCACGTCCACTGGTGGTACTTCGCCCAGCAAGGGTCTCGCGTCAGCCCATACCGCTGCTTACCGATGTCGACGAGGACGTTCATGGCTCACTCCAGCAGGCGAAGGGAACGCCCGCACTTCGGGTCGTGGACCCGCATGAAGAGGTGCGCGAGGGCCCCGATCCCCGTCACCACCGAGAGGTTGTGCCGATCGGCCGCGAAGCCATCCGGAAACCAGCCACCCCGCGCCCGCTTCCGCTGCACCAGCGCACGCGCTGCGGTGCTTGCGACGCGATGGTACCGCGCCTCCCCCGTGCGCCGGTACGCCACGAGCGCAAGCTCCAGCGCGCCGAGGAGCCGGCGCGATCCGAGCGAACCAGGATCCACATCCAGGTAGGCATCGACGCGCGCGAACAGCTCCGGCAGAGAGCGCACGCCGAGTTCGTCCACGGCCAGGGCGACGAGCAACGACGCGCCCTCTGACCCTGGCCGCCCCGGCGCCATCCAGAACGCCTCGTGCGCACGCGCGAGCGCCTCCCCGCGCTCGACGAGCGGATGGTCCTTCACCGCATGCGCGAACCTCGCGAACGCCAGCGAGAGACCGCGCGGCACGTCCGCCAGGCTGTCGGGGAGATCGAACTCGGCTGGCCATGGCGCCGCCGGGAGGCTCGCGCCCCCTTGCACTCCCTCCAGCAGTCGCGCGGCGATCGCTCCCGCGGCCACCAGAGCGCCAGGAAGGGCCGCGCCATCCGAGGACGGCAGCAACGCGAGCAGCAGCCCCGAGGCGCCCGAGATCACGTCGACCGGCGCCACCTGCATCAGCTTCTCCACCGGCAGGGCATCCACGTAGGCCGCAGCGGCCTTCGCGAGCGCCGGCTCCCCCAGGAGCGCAGCCCCTCGCCGCAGCGCGTAGATCTGGGCACCGATCCCGTGAAATCCGCCGCATGCCACCTGTCCCTTGTCCTGCACCGCCCCCCGCTCCAGCACTTTGAACAGTGGATGTGCGCTCTGTGCCGCGCGCTCCGTGGAGTGCAGCGCCCGCCGCGCGCCCTCGCGGAAACGCGATAGACCCGTCGCGGCATACAGCTCGGCCAGCATCACGCCCAGGCCGCAGGTTCCCGTGAGGAGATCGGGGCGCAGCACGTCCACGACCCGCAGATCCATGTCGGGGTGATGGATGATCCCGGGCCACGCCCAGTCGCCATCCGCTCCCTCGACGGCCAGCGCCAGCACCTGGTCTCCGATCGCCACCGCCTGGTCCAGCCAGGCATCGTTCCCGTCGACCGCACCTTCGCCTGCCGCCAGCGGCTGAAAGGGAGGCGGCTCGTGGGCGCCCGTGGAAAACGAGCTCCGGAAGAAGTCGACCTCCTCTTCGAGAGGAAACGTCTGGAGCCCTGCCACCCGTTCGAGCGCCGCCGACAGCGCCGAGCGGCTGAAATACGCCTCGATCACGCCCCCCGTGCTGGGACGCACGCTCGTCTCCGACGTCCGCGCCTGGAACAACGGGACGTCCAGCTCGCGAAACGACGCGATCTCGCTCTCGACCATCTGCGCAGCCTGGGTGTCGGGCAGAGACCCTTCCACCGCACTCCGCATGAGCCCTTCCAGGAAGATCTCCCGCGTCACCCCGTCGACGAGCAGCGGCGTGCGCACGCTGTCGCTGGCGATCTGCAGACAGGACCACGTATCGCGGTGGATGTGCCGGATCGGGAACCCCGCCATCCGCAGGAGCGGCCCGTCCTCGGCGCGCAGCATCGCCTCGTTCGCGCACAGACAGCGGTGCATCTCCCGGTAGCCCTCCAGCACCTCGCCGAGGTGATCGGCAGCGACCGCCGGCTTTCCCTCGAAGACCGGCGCATAGCCCGCCTTGGACCACGCCGTGCGCTCGTGCCGGCCGGTGGTCGGCGCGAGGAGCGCCTTCATCGGCGCGGAGTAGGCCATCTTGAACGGAGAGCTGAGCACCCGCTGCGGCGTCAGCGCCCCCAGGTCCTCTGCCTTGATCCCGCGCCCGATGGGCGTGGAGTGCGCGACCGTGCCCGAAGGCACCACCGTCTCCTGCACCCTGGCGAAGGCGCGCTGCTCGGCAGACGACAGCCGTGACGGGGGCCGCATGGGCGGCTGCAGCACCATCTCCAGATCGATGAACACCGGGTGCTCACCGCATGCCACCAGGTTGTCGAGCCAGAAGTCCCGCGCCCCGAGGAGCTGGAGCAACCGGCTCGTCATGCCCATGCGCCGGTAGAACCGCGCAACCTCCTCGGGCGACGCGCACGGCGCATGCTCGACCCAGGCCTCCCACGCATACCCCTCGCGGCACAGGATCCGGCGCACGTGGAGCGGCATGGACAGCGACGGCTGGAGCGCGGCGCAGAGATCCTGGAACGCCGCGGAGACCCGCAGATCCTTCGGCTTGTAGACGACCCGATGTCCCGAATCGAACGTCAACAGGGCGACCGCGCGGCCGTGGTCGTGCCGATCGCCTGCGTCGCCGCGGACCACGTCCAGCGCCCCGAGCGCGCGACCGGAGAACAGTTCCGCTTCGAGGAGCGCGCGATCGGCCGCGAGCCGCCGCAGCAGTTCCTCGGTGAAGCCGCTCCAATTGGCGTGGATGGTCCCCAGCAGGAGCGAGAGCGCTGGATACCTGCGGAGCCGCTCCATCCAGCCCGCGCCCGACCCGTCGAGCCGTGGCGTGGCCCCCTCCAGAGGCTTGCCCGAGAGGCGCGCTGCCGCGAGCTGCGTCTGCAGCTCACCATCCACGACGTGGAGGACGGCGGAGGCGAGCCGCCCCCCGAGCAGCCCGACGAGGTGCATCTCCGCCTGCGCCGTGACCGCCACCCCGGCTGCGGCCACCCGCTCCCGCAGCTCCCCGAGCGCGATCCCGAGGAACGGGTGCAGGAGATCGTTGAACGGATTGAGCCCACCGAACCGCGCAAGCTCCCCCTCGGAGAGCGTCGGAGCAGCACCGGAAACCACCTTCCGCATCAGCGCCACGAACACCCGCCCCCACCTCGGCAGGCGCTCGGGATCCTCGGCCACGACCTCGGAGACGCCGCGAAGAAACCGCTCCTGAGAGATCCCGCGCGCCGCGAGCAGCGCATCGAAGCGCGCTCGATCGCCCTGCGCGACGGCGTGTACCCACCGCCCGACACGGCGCGCGACCTCCTCCGGGCGTGCCTCCGGCGACGGCTGGAACCACTGTGTTTCGGTGCGATCGGCAGGCGGCGCGGCCCGGGCGACGAGGCGCACCAGCTCGCGATCCAGCGCATCGC
Organism: Chondromyces crocatus; assembly: GCF_001189295.1. Lineage (NCBI taxonomy): Bacteria > Pseudomonadati > Myxococcota > Polyangiales > Polyangiaceae > Chondromyces > Chondromyces crocatus. Next base: position 4,419,077 of record NZ_CP012159.1, on the reverse strand, counting down.
CGACCTCCCCGGTCGACGCTCTCCCTGGCGGCGCCGCGTTCCCAGCAGACGCGGAGCCATCAGGCGACGCCCCTCCTCCTGGTGACACCGCCCCCCCTGGTGACACCGCCTCTTCGGCCTGCGCCGCCGCAGCGGGCGCGAGGGCCGCGTTCGGTGCATGCCCGACGAACTTCGACCACGCTGGCGCCTCCTCCCCATCGGGAAGGCTCCCCAGCATGAACTCTCCCACCGAGGTCTCGGCGTAGTAGTTCGTCCCGATGGCCTCGGCGAAGGCGTCCGAGTTTCCGTTGCCGAGCGCGCACGGTGCGAGCCCCATGGCCGTCGCCACCAGGTACATCGTCTGGTACAGCACCCCCACGTTCTTGAGCGTCGCGGCGTAGGCGATGGAGCTGTACTTCCACGTCATCCGCTCGAACCGCGCGGCAAGCGTCAGCACCACCTGAGGCGCGTGCGTGATCGCCGCGGACCGGCTCGCCATGGTGAGGATGCCCTCCACGCTCGCGCTGCGTCCGGAGATCCGGATCAGCTGATGCTCCATGGGGCGGTAGAGGTAGAGACCGGCCTCCAGATCGACGCACTGATTGACGGTGACGTAGATCTCCAGCTCGTGAATCGCGCCCCCCGCAGGACAGGGGCGGTTGCCGAGCTGCAACGTCTCCAGCAGCGCTCCCTCCGCGTTCCTGACCTCGAAATCGAACGTCGACCGGATGCGCGCGACGTGAAAGAGGAACGCTGCGAGCTGGTTCAGATGAACGGGGACCTTGCCGTACGACCGGATCGACCGTCGCCACTCGATGGCCTCCCCGAGCGTCATGCGGCTGTCGAGCACGTCGGAGCTGGGGCGGAACAGCGGGATCACTTGCCCCTCGACCGGCTTGACCAGCGGCGGAGGCGGGACCTTGCCCACGTAGCCGAACGTCGCCCCCGTGGGGTTGTTGTGGCGGCCCATGCGGCTCCGCGCGTGGAAGAACAGATCGTGGATCTCCCACTGTCGGAGCGCAGGATCCGCGTCCTCCTTGGTCCCCACCCCGTCCGCACGGACGCAGAACACGCCGGCGCCGACGAGGAGCCGGAGCACCGCGATCAGCGCCTCCCGCGACACCCCGGGGAACGCTGCCATCGCCTCGTCCACCGTCCTCGGCTGGGCGAACACCGAGAGCAGGGCGGCCGCGCGCGCATCGACGAGCGTCACCTTCCCGCTCTGGAGTGGCGACTCCACCCACAGCTCGGCCGGACCGCGATGACACACGGCGAACCGTGACATCACGTACTGGAGCCCCGTCGCGATCTCCGGCAGCACGAACCGGCGCACGGGAACGGTGAACGCGAAGCGCGCGAACCGCACCCCGTCCACCACGGCATCGAGCTGCACCAGACCCCGCGCGGCCCACTGCTCGAAGACATGGGTCCATCGCGTCAGACCACCGAGCCCGTCACGCTCCAGCACCATCCCGGCGAGCGCCTTCACCGTCCGGCTCCCCGCCGCGAGCGCCTGAAGAGCGTCCTGCATGCCTCCGGAGAGCGGCCCGAGCGGGAACCTTCCGAACGGGGACGTCAGCACCGCGCCGCCCTCTGGCGCCTCGACCAGCGCAATCCCGGGTGCCAGCGATGCGACGTAGGACTGTAGTTGCTCGTAGCTGCTCATCTCCACCACTCCTCTCGACCGGAGCTCCCCCTCCGCGCAAAGCCCGGACGCCAGCGATCCTCTCGGTGCGCCGACCCCGGGCCGCTCGCCACGCGGCCCGGGTGGAGGCACCTCAGATGAAGACCGGGATCGGGTTCAGCTCCGACTCGGCCAGAGGCCTGTCCAGCCAGCCCATCCGCACCGGCACGTCGTAGAGCCGGCCTGGCCCGAAGCGCGCCCAGAAGTGACGGAGCCCGGGGACGATCATCTTCATCACCGACATCTCGATGTCGGGACGCGACTGATCGAGGACGAGCACCTCCATCCCCTGCTTCTCCACGAGCGACTGACAGAACCGGAGATCCTCGGCGATGTCGTCCGAGCGCCGGACCTCGAAGTCCGACCGCCGCGTCCTTGGCAAGGAGTCGCTCGGCACGAAGTGGGGCTGGTTGGCGAGCGTCGCCGTCTTCCACCAGTTCACCGACGTCGGGTCGTCGAACGTGTACACCCCGCCCTCGGTCACATCGAGGACCGCCGAGACGATCTGGGTCATCTCCGTCAGCGCACGCTGGGCCGCGATGAGCGGATCCAGGTGGCAGGCGGGCGCGAAGACGATGTCCTCCATCGGCTTGTCGTTCCGCCGGGTGATGGCGACGAACACCGGGACCCCGAGATCCGCCGTCATGTCGAGCACCCACAGATCCCGGTTCGCGGCGCGGTGGAACGCGGTGAGCTCGCGCATGTACGGATCGTCGAAGCTGTCGAGATCCAGCGCCGGGCGCCGCAGGCGGTTGTACCACCAGAAGCAGACGGCATCGCGCTCGATGAGTTCGAGGAACCCCTGGAGCATCGCCTCTTCTCGGCTGTTTCCAGCAGCGCACCCGTTCGAGTCCGGCAGCGCGAAGTGGTGCTCGGGCCGGATCGGGACGGAGTAGTAGCAATACTCCATCGGCAAGTACCGGGTCTGCTCGTGGGTGAGCGAGTAGACCGGCGCCCAGTCGATCACCGCGTCCTCGTCGAAGGGCAACGGCACCCGCATGAAGGGGTTGTTCCGATCGATCCACGACTGACGCTGGCGGTACTGCGCCTCGCTGAACATCATGCAGGCGTTCGGGTTGATCCCGCGCCCCTCCAGCGCACGGAAGCTCGCGGTCACCTTCGCCTCGTCGCCCCGGAACGTCCCCGAGTAGCGCTCGATGGCCTCCCCGATGGCGCTCGCCTTCGCCTGCGCATCGCTCAGCCCCTTGCCCGCCGTCCGGCTCCGCAGGTTCGACCGCAGGATGTCGTACGTGTGCGTTCGTACGGCGATGTTGGCGCCGGACACGTAGACGTGCTGGAGCCGATCCGCGTCGTCGGTGATGCGCACGAGCTTGTTCACCACGCCCGTGATCGGACTGACGTGGTGCTCCAGCCGGCGCACCGTCTCGTCGGGCGTCGTGTTCCGGAAGCCCCCGTCGACGACGTGGACCTTCTTCCGGCTCTGGATCTCGATCGGCCCCGACACCCGGGCCTGCACCCGAGGATCGCCGCACGCGGGACACTGAGGTCGCTTCACCAGCGTGTGGACCTGCGTGTCCAGCTTCGCCGTGTTGAAGGAGACCATCTTGCCATCGAGGGTCTCGTTGCCACCGAGCACGATCCACTTCGCCACCTCGGTGGCGATCATGTTCAGCGCGGCCTCGACGACCGTCGGCAACGCGGGCCGCACCACGAACGGCTTGCGACTCTCCAGCACGTCCTGGAGGAACGTGTCGACGTCACGGTTCGCGCGCAGGCGCTGACTCAAGCACCTCCAGCACCCCGTACGACCGGGCGTGAAGACGGGCCCGAGCCACGAGTAAGCGCCGTTCGCCTTGGCGATCATCCAGGGCTTCCCTTCCCCGAGCGCCTTCTCGTTCACCGCCTCCAGCCCTTCCTGGAGGTAGTCGTCCACGAGTGCGACACGCAGCGCCGCGTGCTCCTCGTCGGTGACCCGGATCCCGATCGACGCCATCGTGCGCAGGAGGCCGGAGACGGGCACGTCGCCGAAGGAGTGGACCGACACGGACTTCGTCGAAAGGGCCTCCGCGGCCACCACGCTGTCCACGTCCATCGCGGTCCAGAAGGCCGCGGCGCTCGGCGAGAGCGCGTCCGTCGCCTCCTCGATGTACTTCTTCTTCTCCAGCAGCGCGAGGATGTAATAGGCCTGCGCCATCGTGACGTCCTTCGCCACGGCCTCGACGATCTCGTCCGAGGTGCGCACACCGTCGATGCATCGGACCACCGCAGCACACGACTGTGCGCTCAGGAGCTGGTAGCCCGACTCCGCCAATAAGAAGACCTTGTCGGGAGGGAGGACTTCGACGTTGAGGTGCGGCTTGAGTCTCGGTGTCTTGAGCATGGAGTCCTCGACCGATCCTTGCGCCTGGAAGCGTCCCGCTCGTGACCGAGCGATACCGACGCTTCAGCATCCGTTCGATGAATAAACTGCCTCCTGGCTCATTTCAAACGCTTCCGCCCGCCTGAAAACGAGGCGCTCGACGCGCTCGACGCGCTCGACGCGCGGCGGACAGGAGGACGAACGTCGACGTGAGGACACGACACCAGACTCACGGCGCGCGGAGTCCAGCAACGAGACATGGCCTCGTGGCGACACGGTCGCCGGGCAACATGCCTCGAGGTGCGATCAGGAGCAGGAGTTCGACGACGCCGTCGATGCGCTGCTCGCACACGTCGACACGGTGCCAGCGGTGCTCGCCGTCGTCTCGCAGCTCGCGGCAGCGGCGGTCGCCATCGACTCGTCCTGCACCAGCTCCTCCACCTCCGGAAGGACGAGGTACACCACATCGCCGGAGGCCACCTGGTACTCCGGGCTCACGGAGTTCGCCGGCTGCACCTTGAAGGTGACGTTGTCGGGAATGATGAGCCCCGAACGTCGCAACACCTCGGTGGGGTTCGCGAGGTACTCCGCCTTGAACTCCGCGTCGGCCTGCGCCTGCGCGGTCACCTTGGCCATGATCCGGAGAACGTCATCCTGCGTTTGCTGGCTCATCGTTCCGATCTCCCTGCTGAGCTACATCGTGTACCGGCGCTCACTAACCGTAGATGAGTACGTCGGCTACGATCTGGGTCCATCACGACAGCCAGGTTACATGCCCACGGCAGAACTTGAACAGACAGGAAAGCGTACTCACATTTTCCGGAACAAGATCCGTGGGTTGTTTCACGTTTTCCTCGTTCGACGCTTCCGCTGAGTCCGCCCCATTCACCGCTCGGTAGGCCTCATTCCACCCATTGAACCAGGCTGCCACCGCCTTGGACACGCATCCCTGAACCGACCCCTTTTCGGACGTATGCAGCCGGTGACCTGGACCCACCAGACGCGTGCAGCCGGTGACCTGGACCCACCAGACGCGTGCAGCCGGTGACCTGGACCCACCAGACGCGTGCAGCCGGTGACCTGGACCCACCAGACGCGTGCAGCCGGTGACCTGGACCCACCAGACGCGTGCAGCCGGTGACCCGGACCCACCAGACGCGTGCAGCCGGTGACCTGGACCCACCAGACGCGTGCAGCCGGTGACCCGGACCCACCGGACGCGTGCAGCCGGTGACCTGGACCCACCGGACGCGTGCAGTCGGGGGGTCAGTCCCCTGGCTGCTCTCGAGTAGCGTCGAGTTCTCGTCGGGAGGCGTCATGGAAATCGCGCAGGTCGGGATCGTCGCTGGTGCCCGCCAGTTCGATCAGCTCCGGGAGCTGTCGTAGGAGCCGCTTTGCAGCAATGGCGCCGTAACGTCGGAGCAGCGGGCTGGGGTCACGCATCAGGGTGATGATCTTCTCTGCATCGACTTGCCGTGCGTCCATCAGCACGGCGAGGCCACGTTCATGGTGGTCATCACGCGGCATCCGCGCTTCGAAGGTGCACAGCGCTGCCTCGATCTGCGGCAGCTCGGCCCTGGAGACCAGGGACATGGCGTGCTTCCTCAGGGTGTCGTCGCGGCTCGCCAGCATGCCGACGACGTGCGCGAACGTCGCGAGGTGCTCCCCCGTAGCGCATACGGTGAGGCTGTCCATGGCATCCCAGACGACACGCGCCATCGGTGCACCGAGCAACGGAATGATGTCGTCGATCAGCGGCTGGGCAACATGACCGAGCTCGGACGCGATGAATGAAGCCGTCGCCTGAACGAAGACGTCGTCGCTTTTCAGGAGAGGGCGGAGCGTTTCGAGCGAGAGCCGCCCCTCGAAGTAGAACTGAAGCAGGCCGTAGGGCGCTCCGCGCTCATGGAAGCGGCGCGGCTCGACCAGCGCCTGACGAAGCAGTCGCTCTCCAGCAGGATCTGCCGTGTTCATCGTCCACGTGCGCCTGGTGCGCTTCATGTACCCTCCATCGGGGCTTCGGAGTTTCGTCGACATCCACGCCGCGGGATGTTCGAATCGCGCGTCCTGTGACGGTCCATCACTTCCGCATCGAGAGCGCGCTCCGCGCCGCGCCTGATGACGTCTGGCGGTGGGCGACGACGGCCGAGGGGATCAACCACGAGCTCGGGCCACTGATGCGAATGACGTGGCCCGAGGATGTCCCGGCACTCGACCTCTCGCGGGTGGTGCTCGGGGAGCGAATCGGGCGGAGCTGGTTGCTGCTCGGCGGGGTGCTGCCCGTGGACCGGAGTGATGTGACGCTGGTGGAGCTGGGGGAGCGGCGGTTCGTGGAGCGGTCGCCGATGCTCGCCATGAAGCTGTGGGAGCATGAGCGGTCGGTGACACCGGCGGGGGACGGGTGCACGGTGGTGGATCGGCTGGCGTTCGAGCCACGTTTCCCGGTGCCAGCGTCGTCCTGGTTCGTGCGGCGGCTGTTCACGCACCGACACGCTCGGCTCTGCGCGCGCTGGGGCCACCGGGTGTGACGGCGGTGGCGCTGCTGCGCTGACCGCCGCGCGTCGGCGTCAGCGCTGGCCGCTCTTGGGGTGAGGGACCAGGACGTCAGCGCTGGCCGCTCGTGGGGCCAGCGACCGAAGGGGGGTTCGAGCTGATGCGCTTGGCGGCGCTGGAGGTGCCGAGCTGGCCGCCGAGGATGCGGATGTCGAGGCCGAAGGCGTCACGGAGCATGCCGGCCTTGGCGTGGACGGTCCACTCTTCGAGGGCGCGCTCGCCCGTGCCCTGGAGGTCGAGGAGCAGGGTGTCGCCCTCGATGCGCGCGGAAACGCCGGTGACCTTGGCGCGGTGCTCGCGGTCGAGGGCGTCGGCGACGCGGAGGATGGACGAGAGGGCTTTGACCTGGGAGCGGCCTTCGCGGGAGAGGGCGCGGAAGTTCTCGTGCTCGGGGCTGGGCGGGGTCTTGCGGTGGTAGCGGGCGACGTTGGCGACGATGGCGCGCTCGTCGGGGGTGAGGCCCATGAGGTCGCTGTGGATGATGATGTAGTAGCTGTGCTTGTGGTGGCCTTCGTAGCGGACGAAGTCGCCGACGTCGTGGAGGAGGGCCGCGGCGTGCAGGAGGATGCGATCGCGAGGGCCCATGCGGTGACGCGGGGCGAGGTCGTCGAAGAGGCGGCCCGCGAGGCGGGCGACGAGGGTGCCGTGGGCCTCGTCGAAGTGGTAGCGGCGGCCGAGGCGGAGGCAGGCGTCGTGGACCGCGGCCATCTCGGCGGGGAAGTCGTGGCCGATGAAGTGGACGTGCGCGAGGTCGACGAGGACGCCTTCCTTGAGGCCGACGCCAGGGGCCGAGATGGATCGATGTCCGAAATCTCCGGCGACGCGGCTGAGGATGGTGGCGGCCGGGACGATGGTGTCGGCGCGGTCGGGGCGGAGGTTGTAGAGCTGGATGCGCTCGTCCGGGGAGCGGATGCTCAGCTCGGCGAGGAGGCGATCCATGGAGGAGACCTCGATGGCGCGGCCCTCGGGGAAGGCGCTCTGCACGGGGCAGAGGTCGGCGAGGGTCTCGATGTTGCCGCCGGTGCCGATGAGCATGTCGGGGCGTCCGCCGGTCAGCTCACGGACCTCGCGGAGGGCGTCGGCGAGGATGCGGCCGATGTACTCCTCCATGAGGTGGCGACGCGTGGCGTCGAGGGGGCGGCGCTCGTCGAGGAAGGCCTCGATGAGGCGCACGGTGCCGACGGGGAAGGAGCGAGAGAAGACGCGCTCTCGGCCCTGGAGGAGGGTGAGCTCGGTGGAGCCGCCGCCGATGTCGATGAGGAGGGCGGCGCGATCGCCGAGGCGGATGCGCTCCCTGACGGCGAGCTGGACGAGGCGGGCCTCCTCGAAGCCTTCGATGACCTCGACGTGGACGCCGGCCTCGCGGGCGACGCGCTCGACGAAGAGATCGCCGTTCGAGGCTTCGCGCGCGGCGCTGGTCGCAACGGCGCGGTATCGATCCACCTTGACGGCATCCATGGTGGCCCGGAACCGACGCAGAGCATCACAGGCCGCGCCGATGATGCCGGGCTCGAGGTGACCCTTCGTGAATACGTCATGGCCGAGCCGGACCGGGGCGCGATCGACGGCCACGTCGCGGAACGGCGAGAGCATCGGCCCTTGTGGGCTCGACGTCGGAGGCTCGACGTCGACGATCCGGAGGCGGATGGCATTGGATCCGATGTCGATCGCCGCGAGCCGCGCCATGCCGGGAGAAGTAGCGAAGCCGACGCGCGTTGGCTACTCTGAGGGACGGCCATGCAGACTCAGGAGGCGGAGCAGGTGCCCGGGACCTCGGAAAACGACGTGGTGGGGGTGCCGTCGGCCTGTCGAGAATCGTCGGTCGCAGCGCAGCGACCTCTGGCGCGGGTGGGGCGCCGCGCGGGCCTCGTCGCGCTGGGGTGGGGCGCCATGGGCGCGCTTTTGCTGGGCGCGCTCGGCTGCGGACCGCCGCCGATCCGGCAGCCGAACGCGATGCGGACGCTGGACGAGCGACGCGCGCTCGAGGTGATCCAGCGCGCGATCACCCAGGAGGGGGCGCAGCCCGCGCCAGGTCGTGACGTGACGCTGCTGAGCACGGGCGCGACGATCCACATCGACGTCGGGGTGCGAGGGCGCGACTACGGCGTCGTCTACGTGACGGAGGAAGACGCGGCGAAGCTGGGTCCAGCGATCCCGCCCGCGAACCGGCAAGACGAGAAGCTGCGGCTGGTGCGCGCCGGTGAGGATGGTGAGGTGCGGCTGGTGCTGCTGTATCAGACGAACTACCGCTACGACGATCTGGTGGGCGAGTCGCACGAGCAGACCACGATCACGGCGGAGCGGCAGCTCACGCGTGACGTGCAGGACTTCATCACGCACGCGAGGACGCGGAAGTTCCGATGATGGTCGCGGAAGGCGAAGCGCCGCCCGACGGGCCCTGGGGCACGGGCACGGAGCGGCGGGCGCGCGTGGCGCTGGTGGGTGGGGGGCTGCTGCTGCTGGCAGGGCTGGGGTTCGTGGGGATCGGGCCGTCCGAGGTCGGGCGGGTGCTCGCGGTGGTGGGGCTGCTGGCGACGATTTACGGGGTTCACACGTTCGGGCGGCTGGGGCCGGAGGGAGAAGACGGCGGCAGCACGGAAGCGCGGAAGGGCGCTGGGGCTGGCGACCGCGAGGGCGCTGGCAGGAGCGCGGTCGCTGGGGCTGGCGAGGGCGCAAGCGCTGCACACCGCACGGGCCCTGACGAGAGCGCAGGCGCTGGGGCTGGCGAGGGCGCTGACGAGAGCGCAACTGCTGATGAAGGCCCAAGCGCTGGCAACCGCGAGGGGGAACGCGCACGCGAAGGCAGGAAGAAGCGTCGACGAGCTGGGTGAGAGCGCGCGGGGTACAGGGGCCCCGGCGCGAAGCTCGTGGGCCGATGGGAGGGAGCGCCAGGTCACGAGGCCCCGGGGAGAGGCGATGAAGGCCTCGGCGGCCCATCTGGGGCTTGCGCGTCGAGGCCGGCTGGAGCAGCATCCGCCGCCATGCATCGTCCGTCGCGTCAGCATCAGCACCTGCTTCAGAAGATTGCGCGCAAGGAGTCCCTCGCGAAGCAAAGCAACCGCAAGACCGGCAAGCGCACCAAGGCGTGGTCCCGCTGGGTCGCCCAGTACGCTCCGCTCACCGAGCAGGGCGCGGCTCAGGCCGAGGGCGCTTCGCAGGAGTAACCCTCCGCGAGAGGTCCTTCGACGCAAGGACGCCTCCTGAGGTGCTCGACCAGGGCGCTTCACGAGGCGTCCTTCGCATTTGGCCCGGATGCGCAGGGCCTCCGACCGTGTCGGGCGAACGCGACGGGGGATTGCAGGACAACCTGGAAACAGGGAGACAAGTCGCACACGCGCGGGCTCGGCGCGGTTGCACGAGGGTCGGCATTTCGCTCACCATCGTCGGGCCGTGCCTGACCCTCGACACGCTTTCCACCGTTCGAGCTCCGAGGGCTCGCCCGACCTGCGGGTGCCGGCTCGGGAGATCGCTTCTTCCGGCTTCTCCGCGCTCGCGCTCACAGGAGCGCTCGCCCTCTCGCAGCTCGGCTGCATGGCGGCGATCGGTCGGGCGTCGGCCCCGTCCTGGCGCATCGCGGACACCGCGTTCGATCGCGATCCGCAGGCGGTGAGCGCGGCCGAGGCGGTGGAGGAACTCCGCCACGTGACGCGGGTGTTCGACGAGGCCTACGCGGGGGTGGACGGCGGGCAGCGGTCACCCTCCGCGCACGCGCTGACGAGGGCGCACGCGCGGGTCCAGGCGAAGCCGCGGTGGGAGCCCGAGGAACTCACGCGGCTGTTGCGGGATGTCTTTCAGAGGCCGGATGGTCACCTCTCGTTCGGGTACGGGGGGCAAGCGCCGCTGCGGTTGATGGCAGGGCCTCGGCGAAGGCCCTACGTGACGGCGCCGATCGAGCGGGTGGACGCGGACGGTGGGCTGTGGCTGGGCGAGGAGCGCTTCGCGGGGTGCACGCTGGGCGCGAGAGGGGTGGAGGTGCTGCCGACGCCCGAAGGGCGGTTCGTGCTGGGGGTGTTCGCGGTCGGGCCGGAGACCGCGGAGGTGCCGTGCTTCAGCGCAGAGGGCGCGCCGGCGCAGCTCGCCCTGCACACGACGGACGCCGAGGTGGCGCCGCGCGCGACGGGCGCGGTGACGTTCACGCGGCAGGGTGAGGTGCCGGTGCTGTCGATCCGGACGTTCGACAACGGCGCCGCGCTGGAGCTGGACACGCTGCCGGCGATGGCGGCGGCGCTGCGGACGACTCCCGGCTTCGTGCTCGATCTGCGGGGCAACGGCGGAGGGAATTACCGCTACGCGGAGGCGTTCCTGCTCGCGCTCACCGACGAGCCGATGCAGCGGCTGTCGGAGCGGGAGGTGCGCTCGGCGGCCGCAGCGGAGGGTCGAGCGAACAGCGCGCGGCGGCGGCTGGGCCGAGGGGATGTGCCGGCCGAGGCAGAGGCGCGGTTCATGGCGCACATCGCCAAGCTGGAGGCGCAGGCCGAGGAGCTGCGGGTGCGCGGCGCTCCGCGAGAAGACGTGGTGACGGAAGGGGCGCTGGTGCGCGGTCACGCGGCTGGACCGCTGCGCGCGCGGGCGGTGCTCCTGGTCGACGACGGGTGCGCTTCTGCGTGCGAGATGCTGGTGTCCATGGCGCGGCAGCTCCCGTCGGTGATCATCGCAGGCCAGCCGACACGCGGTGGGATGGCCGTGGGCGAGGTGGCGCTGTTCCAGCTCCCGCGCTCCGGGATCCAGGTGTCGCTCGGGACGCGCGCGTTCAAGGACGCGCTGGGTGACTTCGAGGAGATGCGTGGGTTCCTGCCCGACGTGTGGATCGAGGGCGACGATCCGGTGAGCGAGGCGGCCGCGCTGGCGCAGCGCAGGGAGCCCGCTGCGCGGGGAGACGCCGAGGCGCGGTGGTGGCGGGCGCGTCGAGGCACGGGCGCCGGGCGATCGGGTGGGAGGCGCGATCACGCCGCGAGCCCGCAGGACACGACGCCACCGAACGCGGGGTGAGTGGCCAGGCGCAACGCGTGCGACGCGACGCGACGCGCGTTGGCACGTCGCGTCAGGCGTCGACACGGTGCTGGAGCCCACGAGCAGACGGCGTCGGCCTTTGAGGTGGCGTTGAAGCTGCGTATGCTGGGCCGTCGTCGACGGTGATGCGCTCGCGCGTCCGTCGGCGCAACCGAGGGAGGGACGAGCGTCGTGGTATCGAGACGGAGGGGTGGCTGTTCCTGGTCGCAACGACGCAACGCACTCGCCCGCGCCGCCGGGCTGGGTGCTTTGCTGGTCCTGATGGGGGGTGCCCCCGCGAGGGCACAAACGCCACCGACGGGCAGCGGGACGGCTGCTCCTCCAGGTGAGCCGCCGATGTCGGGGGAGCCAGCGGTACCGGGAGGCGAAGCGCCGACGAGCGGTGCAGCGGACCCCCCGCCACCGGCAGCCTACCCACCGCCGTACGGGGCGCCGCCAGCTTCCCAGGATCCTGCGCTGATGCGGATGCAGGGCGGAGAGGCCGGCAGCTGGCCGGAGCGGCTCCCTTACAAGAAGGGGACGGCCATCCCGCCGGGGTACACGCTGAAGACACGCACGCGGCTCGGGCTGGTCATCGCGGGGGCCGTGACGTTCGGCACGGCCTACGCGGCCTCGGTGGCGACCGCGGTGGTGGGTACCGCGCAGGGCTCGACGGAGCTGATCCCGCTCCTCGTGCCGGTGGTCGGGCCGATGATCACCATCCCCACGTACTACCTCGCCGAGTCACGCGACGACGGAGGCACGGCGGTGGGCGTGCTGATGCTCGACGCGCTCGTGCAGTCGGGGGGTCTGGTGCTGCTGATGGCGGGCCTGCGCTTCAAGAAGAAGGAGCTGGTCCGCAAGGATGTGGGCCTGTCCCATGTCGAGGTCACGCCGATGCCGATGGGCGTCGGGGGCCTGGGGCTCGGCGTCATGGGGTCGATGTGATCGGTGACGCGGTGGGCCCTGCGCAAGCGACTGCGCGGTGCGACGGGGCGTGCACGCGGTGGGCGCCGTTGATCCCGAGGTCGAGCCACGTATGCTGCTCCCTCGCTCTTCCTTTTCTGGGTTGCTTCATTCTGCCGTCGCCGCGAGAGCGGTGAGGAGGCTTCATGCGGACGACGCTGACGAGATCTCGTTCCTCATCTCGCAATTCACATGTCGCTGGCGCCCTGGCGCTGCTCGGTGTCGCGCTGCTCGCGCCGACGCCCGCGCTGGCGCAGTCCGCGGCGGGCGCGACCGCGCAGCAGGTCGACGCCGATCCGTCAGCAGGCGCTGCGGGTCGAGCAGGGCAGGCCGCGCCTCCGCCTGGATACGGCGCGCCTCCGCCTGGGTACGGCGCGCCTCCGCCTGGATACGGTGCGCCTCCGCCCGGGTACGAGGGGGCGCCCCCGGGATACTATCCGCCGCCGGGGTATTACCCCCCGCCGGGCGAAGCGCGACGAGAGGCGCCCAGGATCATCGACTACCGAGAGGGGATGGACATCCCGCCGGGGTACACGCTCGAGGAGCGTGCGCGTCGAGGGCTGGTCATCGGCGGCGCCGTCACCTTCGGCACGATGTACTTGATCTCGGCGATGACCGCGGCGATCGCCGACATGGCCAACGCCGACGAGCTGGTACCGCTGTATGCGCCGCTCGCCGGGCCTTTCATCTCGCTCGGGATGCTCCACAGCCGCTCACGCAACTCGGACCTCAGCGGCGTGACGTTCCTGATGGTGGTGAACGGACTGGCGCAGGTGGGTGGCGCGGCGATGCTGATCGGCGGCCTGGTCGCCCCGAAGAAGGTACTCGTCCGCAACGACGTGGCGCGCCCGTTCGTCGACGTGACGCCCATGCCGATGGGCATCGGCGGCATGGGCCTCGGAGTCATAGGGAAGATGTAGATGCGCGCTCCCTTGCTCGGCCTGACCTGGTCGATGGCCGTGAGCTGCGCGATCGTGCTCGCGTCGTCCCACGCGAGGGCACAGTCGAGCCCGGCCCAGGCGCCGACCGCTCCACCCCCCGCTGCTCCCGGCGCGACCCCGCCGCCACCAGCGGGAGGTTGGCCGGCGCCGCAGCCTCCGCCAGGGTGGCCCGGGGCACAGCCTCCGCCAGGGTGGCCCGGGGCACAGCCTCCGCCAGGGTGGCCCGGGGCACAGCCTCCGCCAGGGTGGTCATCCGCGCCCTCGCAGGGAGGTTGGCCTGCCGTACCACCCGGGACAGGGACGCCGGCCGCTCAGGCACAGGGGAGATGGCCCGCCCCGCCACCGCCCATCTGGTATGCGCCGGATGCGCGGCGAGGGCTGCCCACGTGGCTCAACCCCCCCACGATGGACTACGAGCCGGGAGATCCGATCCCTCAGGGGTACGCCCTGGCGACGCGCCCGAGTCGTGCCTTGGGGCTGGCGGGGCTGCTCACGCTGGGGACGCCCTACCTGTTTTCGCTCACCGTCGCGACGATCACGCTGCTCTCGGGAGAACAAGACGGCCGAACCGCCCCGCTGCTGATCCCGGTGGCGGGGCCGTTCATCGCGATCGAGACACTCGGCGCCGAGCGCGCCGGGGCGTTCTGGCTCGCCGCCGACGGGGTGATGCAGACGCTGGGGGTTCTCCTCCTGGCCGCAGCGTTCGCGCATGAAGACGTTTACCTGAAGCGCCAGGGGCATGCGTCACGAGAGACAGCGCTCGACGTCGCGCTCCGCCCGGAAGTTCAGCTCGGGTTCGGCGGAGGTTCGGTGCGCTGGCAGTTCTGAGCGCGGTGCGCTGGCAGTTCCGAGTGAGGATGAGAGGTCCCGTGAAGATGCTCCGCAGGCTCGTGTCCCTCGCCGCGCTCGCCGGCGTGCCCTGGTTGCCAGCATCGGCCGCTGCGCAGGTGCCTCAGGCGCAGGTGCCTCAGGCGCAGCCGCCGCAAGCGCAGCCGCCGCAAGCGCAGCCGCCGCAAGCGCAGCCGCCGCAAGCACAGCCACCGCAAGCACAGCCACCGCAAGCACAGCCACCGCAAGCGCAACCCGGGGGACCAGGGCCTCACGCGCCGGTGCCGGGTGATCCGCGTTCAGAGACAGCGCTGCAGGAGGGGCCACCTGCTGCTGCGCCACCGTCAGGCGACTACGGCCCTCCCGTGCCTCCCGGCGGCGGCCATGGCGCCCCCTTCCCCTACCCGTACCCGCCCGTCTACATGGAACCCGCGGCGTTCCCGCGCACGCTGCCCTACCGGGAGAGGGTGCCTCCGCCGCCTGGGTACCGCCTGGAGACGACGGTCAGCAGGCCGCTCGTGATCAGCGGAGGCGCGCTGCTGGGCACCGCATACCTCGTCGCCGCGCTGACGGGGGGGACCATCGTCACCATGGGAGAGCGCGGGGCCAGCGATCACCTCCCGCTGTTCGTTCCGCTCGCAGGCCCCTTCATCACGATGGCCACCGCCCCCGACGCGGGAATCGGGGGACGACATGACGGGCCGCTCGGCATGTTGCTGCTCTTCGATGGAGTCGCCCAGGTGACGGGTGCGGTGCTGCTCGTCGCAGGCTTGCTGTCGAACAAACCGGTCTGGGTGCGCGACGACATCCCGCAGAAGGCCCAGGTGACGCCCCGGGTGACGCTGCCGGAATTCACGATGGGTCCGCAGGGCGGTGGCGTGCGCGTGCGGTTCTGATGCACACGACCGGAAACTTCGTCCGCTTCTCGATGCAACGACGTCAGGCCCGAAGCGGCGAGACATGCCTGATTTCCCGCGTGGATCGCGGGGTGGTGTGGCCCCGACGAGCTTGGCTCGGCGGGGCGGCGGGGGCGCGTGCCCCTGCCGTGTGAATGAGGCGTCGCGCCTCGGGCCGGCTCCAGGCGGCGCCAGGGCGCTAGCCGGTGATGCGGTAGGTCGCGTCGAAGATCGATCCTCCCGGGGGCACCTCGCGGACGACACCACGCTCCGGGTTCGCGGCGAGGCGGCGGAGGATCCAGAAGACCGGCTCGGGATCGTCGGCGCCAGCAGCGGCAGCGACTTCTTGCACGGTCATCGCGCGGCCAGGGTGCCTGGAGAGCGCCGCGAGCACCTGCCCTTGCAAGCTGATCACCTCCTGCGCCGCCTTCTTGCCGGCCTCGACGCCGGGCTGGTGGTAGGCGTTGATGTTGACGAGCCAGGCGTAGAGGCCGACGGCGCGCTCGTAGAGGGCGATGAGCATGCCCAGCGCGCGGGGGCCCATCGCCTCGATGGTGACGGTGATCGACTCGCGGCCGCGATCGGTGAGAGCGCTCCGGGTGCCCTGGAGGAAGCCCGAGAGGTAGTCGCCCGCGGTGACGCCAGGCTCGACCTCGTCGTGACGACGCCCGGGCGCGTGATCGCGGAGGACCTCGATGAAGGTGGCGAAGAAGTTGTCGACACCGTCACGGAGCTGCTGCACGTAAGCGTGCTGGTCGGTCGAGCCCTTGTTGCCGTAGACGGCGATGCCCTGCCAGACCTCGCGGCCGTCGAGATCATGCTGCTTGCCGAGCGACTCCATGACGAGCTGCTGCAGGTAGCGGGAGAACAGCTCCAGCCGGTCCTTGTAGGGCAGGATGACCATGTCCTTGCGGCCAGCGCCGCCCGTGGCGCTGTACCAGGCAAGGGCGAGCAGGGCGGCAGGGTTCTCGAGGGGCTCCGCGGTGCGGGTGAGGTCATCCATGTCGGCGGCACCGGCGAGCAACGCCTGGATGTCGAGGCCCTGGAGCGCGGCGGGGAGGAGACCAACGGCGCTGAGCTCGCTGGTGCGTCCGCCAACCCAGTCCCACATGGGGAAGCGCGCGAGAAAGCCGTTCTCGGTCGCGTAGCGATCGAGCGCGCTGTCCTCCCCGGTGACGGCGACGGCGTGGGCGCCGAGGGTCAGGCCGAGACGCCGGTACGCAGCCTCGAGGGCGAGCATGCCGTTGCGGGTCTCCTTGGTGCCGCCCGACTTGGAAATGATGACGGCGAGCGTGGCGCCGAGGTCGTCGCCGATGGCGTCGAGGACACGATCGAAGCCATCCGGATCGGTGTTGTCGAAGAAGTGAGGGACCATCCGGTCTGCCGGTGAGCCGAGGGCTGCCGCCGCGAGCTGAGGACCGAGCGCCGAGCCGCCGATGCCGACCACGAGGAGGCGGCGGAAGCGGGCCGCGCGCTCGGGCCGGAGGTGAGCGGCGTGGATGTCGGAGGCGAACGCGAGGACGCGGGCCAGGGTGCGCTCGATGTCGCCGCGGATCTCGGGGGTGGGCGCGAGCGCAGGAGCGCGCAGCCAGTAATGGCCGACGCGGCGCTGCTCGTCCGGGTTGGCGACGGCGCCCGCCTCGAGATCGGCCATGCGGCGCAGAGCATCCTGGATGCGCGGCGCCATTCGCTCGAAGAACCCCTCGTCGAAACGAATCCGGCTGACATCGAGCCAGAAACCCAGGGCTGGCGCGTGAATCAAGAGGTCGCGGAAGCGGTCGAAACGGTCCAGGGCCATGGGCCCGTTGTACCCCGACCGGTCGGTACAGGCCCGGAAAACGTCGGCCGAGACCTTGACAACCCGTGCCTCGGCGCCAGACCGGCATTCGAGTCAACTTCCGGTCTGGCACGCGAGTCCGTCTCGCGTTATTTGCAAGGCGTCCCAATGCAGCTTGATTTCGGAGTCAATGCAGGTTTCGTCGAGGAACTCTACGCACAGTTCGTGGAGAACCCGGCGTCGGTCGACCCCAGCTGGCGCGCCTTCTTCGAGGCGAACGGCGCGAACGGTCATGGCAATGGCCATGGCAACGGAGCCGGTCCGACACTCTCCGTGGCGCAGCGGCGCGCCACGGCGCCCGCTGCCGCCGCCGCCGGCCGGGAGGAGCCGCAGAAAACCTCGAACGACGCTCAGGCGCGCGAGCTGGAGACGGCCTTCGCGAAGACGCTCAGCCAGTACCCCGCCGCGGACACGACGCGCGATCTGCAGGTGCTCGCCCAGGGTGCGCTGCAAGCGCGTGCCTACGCGCTGATGAACGCTTACCGCGTGCGCGGTCACCTGTTCGCCCACCTCGATCCGCTGAACCGGCCGCCGGGCGCGCCGCCCGAGCTCGATCTCACGAACTTCGGGCTCAGCATCGAAGATCTCGACAAGCCCTTCCCCACCGGCGACATCGCCGGCGTCCCGCCGGTGCTCACGCTGCGGGAGATCATCCAGCACCTCTCCGAGACGTACTGCCGCACCATCGGCGTGGAGTTCAACTTCATCGAGGTGCCCGAGGAGCGGAACTGGCTCCAGCAGCAGATGGAGTCGACGCGCAACCGGCTGCAGATCGACCGGGAGAAGCAGCTCCGCATCCTGACGAAGCTCAGCGACGCGGAGATCTTCGAGCAGTTCATCCACGTGTCGTACGGCGCCGGGACGAAGCGCTTCTCGCTGGAGGGCGCCGAGAGCCTGATCCCGCTGCTCGACCTGCTCATCGAGCACAGCGGCGATCACGACGTGCGCGAGATCGTGATGGGCATGGCGCACCGCGGCCGGCTCAACGTGCTCGTCAACATCATGGACAAGAGCATCCGGGAGATCTTCGCGGCGTTCGAGGACAAGGACGGCGAGCGGAACCTCGGGTCGGGCGACGTGAAGTACCACCTCGGGTACTCGACGGATCGCAAGCTCGAGAACGGGCGCAACGTCCACCTGACGATGACGTTCAACCCGAGCCACCTGGAGTTCGTGAACCCGGTCGTCGAGGGGCGCACGCGCGCCAAGCAAGACCGGCTGCTCACGCAGGAAGGGAACGCGGAGGAGACGCGCCGCCAGGTGATGCCGCTCCTGATCCACGGCGACGCGGCCTTCATCGGGCAGGGCGTCGTGGCCGAGACGCTCAACATGATGAGCCTCGACGGCTACGCGACGGGCGGCACGGTCCACGTGATCGTGAACAACCAGGTCGGCTTCACCACGATGCCGCACGAGTCGCGCTCGACGCGCTACGCGTCGGACATCGTGCGCATGCTCAAGGTGCCCGTGTTCCACGTGAACGGTGAGGACCCGGAGGCGGTGACCCACGTGGCGCAGCTTGCGATCGACTGGCGTCAGCGCTTCGGCAAGGACGTGGTCATCGACATGTACTGCTACCGCAAGTACGGCCATAACGAGGGCGACGAGCCGCGTTTCACGCAGCCGAAGATGTACCAGGCGATCGACAAGAAGCCGACGGTGCGCCAGGCCTACGTGCAGCGCCTGGTCGAGATGGGTCAGGTGACGGAGGCCGCGGCCGAGGAGCTCGTGAAGAAGCGCCGCGAGGTGCTGACGACGGCGCTCGACGAGGTGAAGCAGAAGGGCTTCGCGCCGGTCACCTACTCGATGGCAGGCGTGTGGACGAGCTACCGTGGCGGGCCGGATGCGGCGACGCCGGAGGTGGACACGGCCGTCCCCGCCGAGAAGCTGATCGCGCTCTCCGAGCAGACGCTGGTGCTGCCGGCCGGCTTCAAGGCGCATCCGAAGGTGCTGCCGCTGCTCAACGCGCGACACGAGCGACTCATCGCTGGAGAGAGCTTCGACTGGGGTACGGGCGAGATGCTCGCCTACGCCTCGCTGCTCTCCGAGAAGGCGTCGGTGCGCATCTCGGGTCAGGACGCCCAGCGCGGTACGTTCAGCCACCGCCACGCGGTGCTGTCCGACGTGGAGACCGGGGACCGCTTCGCGCCGCTGGGCCAGGTGGCCGAGTGGCCCGCTCGGTTCGAGGTGTTCAACAGCCCGCTGAGCGAGGCCGGCGTGCTGGGCTTCGACCTCGGGTACAGCCTCGATCATCCCGACGGGCTCGTGATCTGGGAGGCGCAGTTCGGCGACTTCCTGAACGGGGCGCAGGTGATCATCGATCAGTTCCTCACGTCGAGCGAGGACAAGTGGCACCGGCTGTCGGGCCTCGTGCTCTACCTGCCGCACGGCTACGAAGGTCAGGGGCCCGAGCACTCCAGCGCCCGCATGGAGCGCTTCCTCCAGAACAGCGCCGAGGACAACGTCCAGGTCTGCAACCTGACCACGCCCGCGCAGCTCTTCCACGCGCTGCGACGCCAGGTGCACCGGCCCTGGAGGAAGCCGCTCGTGATCTTCACGCCGAAGAGCCTGCTCCGCGTGGCAGCGAGTTCGAAGGGGCCGCACCGCCCGGTGTCGACGCTGAAGGATCTCTCGGAAGGGCGCTTCCACCGCGTGCTGCCCGACACGGGCGGCGTGGATCCGACGGAGATCCGCAAGATCCTGCTCTGCTCGGGCAAGGTCTACTACGACCTCGCCATCGCACGCGACGAGCGCAAGGCGAACGACGTGGCGATCCTGCGGCTGGAGCAGCTCTACCCGATCAACGACGAGCTGGTGCAGGCCCTCGCGTCGTACAAGGACGGGACGAAGCTCGTCTGGGTGCAAGAGGAGCCGCTCAACTACGGCGGCTGGTACTACATCAACGCCGTGCTGCCGCAGATCCTCGGGGACCGTTTCCCTCTGAGCTGCGCGGGCCGCGCGCCGAGCGCGAGCCCGGCGACGGGCTCGAAGGCCGCCCACCTGATCGAGCAGAAGATGCTCGTCGACGAGGCCTTCGGGAGCTGAGCATGAGCGCCACCGCGAACACGCCCGAGAGCCTCCAGGATCGGTACGCACCGAACAACATGTGCTTCGGCTGCGGTCCGGCCAACGAGAAGGGGCTCCGTCTCAAGAGCCGCGTCGAGGGCGACGAGCTGGTGGCCGACTTCGTCCCCGAGGAGCACCACCAGGCGTTCGCGGGGATGCTCAACGGCGGCATCACCGGGGCGCTCCTCGACTGCCACTCCAACTGGGCGGCGGCCCATCACCTGATGCAGGTGCGGGGAGAAGAGGCACCTCCTTGCACCGTGACCGCCGATTTCCACGTGAAGCTGAAGCGACCGACGCCCCTCGGCCCGATGCGCCTGCGCGCGCGGGTGGTCGAGACCGAGGGCGACCGCGTGATCGTGGAGGCGACCCTGGAGGCGGGGGGCAAGATCACCGCGACGTGCAAGGGGACGTTCGTCGCGGTGAAAGAGGGGCACCCGGCGTACCACCGCTGGTAGGCGGTCCCGACCACGGCTGGTAGCCTCCCCGCCGTGGAGCCCTTCGCGTCGTACCTCGCGCGCCGCCACGTCACCGACAAAGGTTTCGTCGTCGGTCTGCCGGACATCGCGGCGCCGCTCTCGGAGCATGCCGATCTCGCGCTGACTTACGGCGACGGCTACGCCTTCTCGATGCTCTGCATCGTCGACGCCGAGGAGGACGCGTCGAAGCGATGGCCGATCGAGGTCGAGCGCCTCGTCGAGATCGGCAAGGGGTGCCTCGAGTTCACCGGCCGCATGAACGGGACCAAGCTGCCCGTCGGGATCCAGATCATCGAGGTGCGTTCGTCGATCACCGAAGAGGATCGAGCGCGCCTGAAGGCACTGCAGCGCGTCCCGGGGCTCGCCAAGGTGGGGGTGACGGCGATGATCCTGGTCCCCGCGACGGGCGAGGCGTGGTCGAGCGCGCCGCTGGGCTTCCTCCGGCAGCGCGAGATGCGCAAGCTGATGACGGAGCCGCGCGTGGAGCCTGGTGACGAGCCTGGGCCCGTCGCCGCCACCGGAGCGGGTGGGCGGCCGGTGGTCACCTGCGCGATGCTGGCCGTCCTGGCGCTCGCCTTCGCGGCGCAGCACCTCTACGCCGTCGGGCCCGGACAGCCGGGGAGCCTCTCGGTGCTCGCGGAGGCGAAGGGGTTGCTCGGCTCGTCCGTGCCGACGCTGATCACCCTGGGCGGTCTCCGCGGCGAACTCACCGTCGGGGCCGGCGAGTGGCATCGCGTGCTCACCGCCACGCTCCTCCACGGCGATCTCTTCCACCTCGCGCTCAACGGCGTCGCGCTGTTCCTGGGCGCTGCGCTGCTCGAGTCGTTCGTCGGTCGGGCGTGGCTCGTCCCCCTCTTCCTCGCCGGGGCGCTCGGCGGGTCGCTGGCCAGCTTGATGTGGAACAGCGAGGCGGCCGTCGGCGTGGGGGCGTCCGGCGCGATCATGGGGCTCCTGGCAGGAGCGCTGGTGCTGACGTATCGCCTGCCAGCGCGCGACCGCGCTCCCCTGACGATGCCCCTGATGCAGATGCTCGTGCCGTCGCTGATCCCGCTCGCGACGCACCGCTCGTCCGGCAAGGTCGACTTCGCAGCGCACCTCGGTGGTGCCCTGGCGGGCGCCGTCGCGGGAGCCATCCTCCTCCGCCTCTGGCCGCGCGACAGGCCGACGCCACGCTTCGGTCGCGCGGCGCTCACCCTCACCGGCGTGGGCGTGATGCTCTACGCCTTCGCCATCTGGCAGGCGGCGCTCCTGCGCCCGACCTACGAAGGCGCGTTCCAGGGAGAGTTCCTCACCAAGGACGACTTCGACAAGAAGTTCGCGTCCCAGCCCGTGAGCGAGTTGATCAGCCGGTTCCCCGAGGATCCGTACGTGTATTACCTCGCCGCCCTGCAGCCCCAGGACGACGGTGGCACCAAGGAGCGAGAGGCCTACCTGCGGCAGGGCCTCTCCAAGCAAGGGGCGCTGCGGCTGCACTACCCGGATCGGAAGCTCGATGTGGAGATGCGGCGCATGCTCGCCGTCATGCTCACGAACCAGGGGCGCGCAGCGGAGGCGACCGAGGTGGCCCGTCCTGCCTGCGACGTGGGCTCCCGAGACCTCGCCCCGTTCTGCCGCTGAGCCGCCGAACGGAGCGTCGCCGGTCCGCGGTTCAAGCGATCGTCATACCGCCGTCGACGACCAGGGTGTGCCCGGTGACGAACGAAGCCGCGTCGGACGCCAGGTAGAGCGCCGCGCTGGCGATCTCGTCGGGCTGCCCCACGCGACCGAGGGGCGTGCGATCGAGGATGCGCCGCGAGATGTCCTCGTTGTTCACGAGCGCTTGCGAGAATTTCGTCTCGATCAGCCCCGGCGCGATGGCGTTCACCCGGATCCGGCTGGGGCCGAGTTCGAGCGCCAGGGTGCGGGTCATCGAGATGACGGCGGCCTTGGTCATGCCGTAGATGCCCTGGAGCGGCGCCGCCGCGAGCCCCACCACGCTGGAGACGAACACGAGCGATCCCGGGGCACCGCGATCGACGAGGTGGCCTGCCACGCGGCGCGCCAGGTGGAGATACCCCTTCACGTTGACCTCGAACGTCTTGTCGAAGGCGGGCTCGTCCGCCGTCATCATCGGGCCGAAGTGCGGGTTCGTCGCAGCGTTGTTCACGAGCACGTCGATCCGGCCGAAGCGCTTGATGACGCTTTCTACGAGGGCATCCAGCTCGGCCGGTTTGCCCGCGTGGCAGGCGTACGGCTCGACGGTGATGCCCTCCTTGCGGAGGCGCTCGGCGGCTTCGTCGACGCCCTGCTTCTTGCGCGAGGCGATGGCGACCTCGGCGCCAGCGAGACCGTAGGCGCGCGCGATGGCTTCACCGATCCCACGGCTTCCGCCGGTCACCAGCGCGACTTTTCCTTCGAGATGAATGAGGGGCTTCATGGTCGCGGGGATGCTCGCCCAGGTGCCCGCGGTTGCAAAGCACTCCTCTCCCAGGAACGGAATCGACATGGCGCTGCGAAGGGGCGGGACGGATGCGAACCCCAGGTTTCACCTCGGCTTTCCGCCCAGCGTCCACGTCCCGCGCGGGTCGCGCCCACCCTGCGCTCGCCGTGCGCACTTCTCCGCCCACCCTCGATCGCGAGGGCGCGCGAGGTCGATCGTGCGTGCCCGCCCAGGCCGTAGCGCGAACCTCCTGCTCGCGCGCCCCTGGCATACGCGATGCTCTCCCCGGGCGACACGGCGCTCCCAGTTCAGCGCCTCCGATCAAGGGGAAAGCAGCGATGAATGCAACGTTTGGGATCGCTTTCGCGAGCGCCGCGCTCACCGTGGCCGCGGCCGGCACGGCCCTCGCCCAGCCCGTGAACGAGGAGCTTCGACCGACCTATCTGCGCTCACCCGTGCGCGCTCCCGTCAACGCCGCCGAGCTCGGCATCGACGTGGGCTACACGCAAGGCTTCGGTGACATCGCCTCGGGGAGCCCGGTGAGCGACACCGCGGGCGCAGGTCTCGGGGTCGGCCTCGGCATCGGCTACCGCGCCGTGCCCAGCTTCGGCTTCGGGCTGTACTCGCAGTACCAGAACTTCACCTTCGACACGCCGTCGGCGCGCACCCGCACCGAGGTGCACGGCATGACCGCCGGCGCGCAGGCGACGTTCCACCTCCTCCCGTACCAGCGCATCGATCCGCACCTCACGGTCGGCGCGGGCTACCGCATGCTCTGGCGGATCCCGGAGGGCGGGCTGAACGACAACACGCTCACCCATGGTTTCCAGATCGCCAGGGTGAACCTCGGCCTCGACATGCGGCTGAGCGACAGCGTCGCGATCGGCCCGATGATCGGCGCCGATCTCACCATGTTCATGTGGGAGAACCCCGAGGGCCCACGCGGCGACCGGCTGCTCGAGGATCGCTCCCTCAGCACCTTCGTCTACGCTGGCATGCAAGGCCGCTTCGACATGGGGGGGTATCGCGCCACGCAGATGACGGCCATCAGCCGCCGCTGACCGCCGGCCCGCACGCGCCACGCCGCCTTGCGTCGTTCGACACAGGGCGGCTCGCCGTGCATTTCCGAGGGTGCCGGGCCCCCGCACGCCTTGACAAGGCTCTTCCTGCCGGGTGTGCTCCGCGCCATGAGTTCGACTGCTGCCCCCGGAGCAGAGGGGGCCCACACCGCGGACGGCACGACGCCGAAGGGACACCCCACCGGCCTGTATGTGCTGTTCGCGACCGAGATGTGGGAGCGCTTCAGCTACTACGGCATGCGCGCCCTGCTCGTCCTGTACTTCGTCAGCTACCTGGGGTGGAACCCGAGCAACTCCTCGCAGGTGTACAAGTGGTACACCAGCCTGGTCTACCTGACGCCGCTCATCGGCGGCTGGCTCGCGGACCGCTACCTGGGGCTGCGCGCCGCGATCATCACCGGCGGCGTGCTGATGGCGATCGGCCACTTCTTGATGGCCTTCGAGCCGCTGCCCCTCCTGTTCTCCGCCCTGGTGTTCCTCGTGGTGGGCAACGGCTTCTTCAAACCGAACATCTCCACCCTGGTCGGCCGCATGTACGGCCCTGGCGACTCGCGGCGCGACGGCGCGTTCACCATCTTCTACATGGGCGTCAACACCGGCGCCTTCCTGTCGCCCCTGGTCTGCGGCTGGCTCCGCGACAAGTTCGGGTTCCACTACGGCTTCGGTGCGGCCGGCGTGGGCATGGTCCTCGGGCTCATCATCTTCCTCGCGGGCCAGGGCAAGATCGCCGACGCCGTGAAGGCGGCGGGCAACGACTTCCGCACGGCCCGGCAGATCGAGCGTGACGACGCGGAGAAGGCCAAGCGCGATCCTGCCCACGCGGGCGAGATCGACGATCCGGTGACCCGCGACGCGCACGACGCCCACGAGCCCGGCGCCGATGGCTTCGCCGGGATGATCTCGAACGGCCTGCCGATCCTGATGCTCGTCATCGCCGTGCTCCTCCCGGCCAAGTACACGGTCGACGTGCTCCGGGGCGCCGCGCACTGGAGCGACCTGATCATGCCCGTCGCCTTCGGCGCGATCGCTGGCTGGATGGGAATTACCCTCCGGACCTTGAAGGGCGCGACCCGCGACAAGAGCACGGTCATCTTCGCCGTCTTCTTCTTCGCCGTCCTCTTCTGGATGGCCTTCGAGCAGGCCGGCAACGCGCTCAACCTCTGGGCCGAGTTCCAGACGACGCGCACCCTGGTGTTCTTCCAGTTCCCCGCCGAGTGGTACCAGTCGGTGAACCCCTTCTTCATCGTCACGCTCGGCCCCGTGTTCGCCGGCCTCTGGGTGTGGCTGGCGCGCCGGAACATGAACCTGTCCATCCCGGGCAAGATGGCCGTCGCGATGACGCTGATGACCCTCTCCTTCATGGCGATGGTCGGCGCCGCGGTGAGCGAGAACGGGACCACGTCGAGCGTGCCGCTGAAGGCGCTGCCCGAGCGGGTGCAGCTGGAGTCGATCAACGCCGGTCGCGTCAGCTTCGACGCCGCGAAGGGGGAGCTGTCGACCCGCGGCGCATTCCCCTCCTACGCCATCAAGGAGGCCCTCGAGTACGCCGTCGACCCGGCCTACCTCGAATCCCTGAACGCGCTGGAGAAGGAGAGCAAGAACGCCTCGCCGAAGCACGCCATCCCGGTGAAGCTGAGCCCCTTGCCCGAAGGGTTCCAGCTCCTGTTCTCGGACAAGCAGCGGGAACGCATCGTGGAGGCCTGGGATCCGGCGACGAGCACGCTCACCGTCAAGAACTCGATCGACGTCGACGCGAAGATCCAGCTCCTCCGCGCCGGTGCCCCGACGGATTACCAGGAGGCACTCCAGAACCTCGCCGAGCGCGCCAACGCCGCGCGCGTCACGGGCCTCTGGCTGGTCCTGAGCTACCTCCTCGCCACGCTCGGCGAGCTGTGCCTGTCGCCGGTCGGCCTCTCCATGGTCACCAAGCTGTCCCCCGCGCGCTACGGCTCGCTGTTCATGGGCGTCTGGATGCTCTCCAACTCCGTCGCGCAGTACGTGGGCGGCAGCCTGGGCGAGAGCTGGGGCCTGGTGACGCCGACGTCGTACTTCATGATCTTCGTCTACACCTCCCTCGTCGGGGCCGTCTTGCTGTGCCTGCTGGTCAAGCCACTCAAACGGCTGACCCACGGCGTGACCTGACCCCACCCCGATCGACGTCCCGCGCAGCCCCTCGGCGCGCGGGACGCGCCTCCTCCCGCTCCCCTCTCGGCTCCTCCCCTTCCCTCCCGGACCGCGCAGCTCAGGGCCCCGGGACGGCGCGCACCAGCACCAGCGCGTCCCCCTTGCCCGCAGCGAGGCGCAGCTCCGCCACGCCCGTCGAGGCAACGCTCCCGGCACAGCGGCGATCCGAGATCACATACCGACCTCGCGCCACCTGCCCCTCCCCCGTCCCCGCATCGACCAGGCGCAGATCGAGCCCCGCCCCTTCCCGGTCGAGCGCAGCGATCACCTCCACACAACCGTCCGCCGGGATCGAGAGCGGCACCCGCTTCAAGCGCGCATCGTCGAGCGCCACCACCTCGGCCCCCGCCGCGGTCCCCGCCCCCAGGACGCTCACTCCCTCCCCCTCGCCCGTGGCCCCGGCGAGGAGCCGCGACAGCAGCCGCGAAGCTGCCAGCGGATGCGCCACGAGCGCCGCGGGAGCCACCGGATCCTTCCGCACCGTGACGGCGAACGGCCCGGTCCTCGCAAGGGACTCCACATCCACCCGCCCGGCGCCTCCCGCACCACAAGCGTAGAGCGTGGTGGCCGCGCCGCCTCGTCGTGACGCGAGCAGCTCGTGGTGCTCGCTCCACAGCTCGGCGACGAACTCCCCCAGAGGCTTCCCCGCCAGCACGTCGATGCGCGCACAGCCCGCCGGCAGATCGAGGGCGACGGAGCTGCGACTCCCCACCTTCGCCGTCCCCGTCGAAGCCCGCGCGGGCCCGAAGCCATGCCCCTTCAAGGCGCGCTCGTGCCCCTCGCGCACCGCCGAAAGAGGGCGCGTCTCGATCACCTGCACCGCCACGGACGACGCCGCGATCTCCTCCTCGGCCCCCACCCCGGAGCGCCCCGCGACCAGCGCACACACGCCCTGCGCCCCCCGCGACCGCAGCGCGAGCGAGACCTCGGTGAGCGTCGCGGAGCACAGGACGAGCGCGCGATCCGAGCCCGTCTCCCGCGCGCGCGCCACGATGCGCCCCCCGGCGTCCTCGGCGACCATCTCGAGCGAGGGGATCTCGTCGCTCGGTGCGACGAACACATCCAGGCATCGGCCCGGCTCGATGACGAAGCTCACCCGCGTCGGGCTCCGCGGCCCCACCGGCACCGGGGAGCGCCGCACGTCCGACCAACGACCCCCGATGGCTGCCCGGTGGGCGCGGACCTTCGCCTCCAGCCCAGGCCACGACTCCAGCCGCTCGCTCCCTTCTCCCGGGCGACCGCGCGCCCCCACCGCCAGGGCCACCGCGTCCGCGACCTCCACGGTGACCCGCTGCACCCCGATGGCGACCAGCCCGGCCCCGGACATCACCCGCGTGACCACGTAGAGCCGCCGCGGATGCGGCGGACACGCGAGCAAGGTCGCCTTCGCGTCCGTCGACTCGTCTGCGGCGAACGTGCTCCCTTCGTCGTCGTAGGCGAACAGGTGCACGCTGCCCACGGTCGGCGAGGCACGCGCGAGCACCAGCGCGCACTCCCCCGCAGGGATCTCCAGAAAGCGACCCAGGCGCTCCCCCTCGGCCAAAATGTCCGCCGCCGCCACCTCCAAGCCGGAAGCCCCCGCCTGCTCGGCCAGGGCCCCGTCGTTCGTGAGCAGCGCGCGGCCTTCGACGCGATCAGGGAGCACCTGCAACGCGACGGGCTCACGATCCCCGGCGCTCCCCGTGGAGGCTGTGGCACCCGAGGCCCCGCAACCGACGCTGGCGAGCAGCGACAGCGCGCCCAGGGAAGGCCACGAGGACGACCGGAGCCACAAGCGGAGACGCGATGGAGAGGAACTCTTGAAGGTGCGCAAGGTCGGGGGTGGAAGGCTCGTGCTGCGTCCCCTGACTGAGGGGGGAACGCACGACGAGTACTAGTACACCCGCGGTCACGCCGCGTCCCGAGCATGCGGATCCCCCACGTCGCGCTGCCGCCGTCAGGACTCGCACTCGACCTGGCGATCCATCACGGGGACGTGGGCGCATCCTGGCGCGCTGCGGCGCTCAGCGGGCAGCGCTGGGCGTCATCGGACCGCGGCCGGGCTGGACAGCGACGCAGGAGATGCCCCCGCAGGAGGTTGGGCCGTGGCCGGCGGAGGCGTCGGGGCGAGGGAAGGCATGGCCACGCTGGACACGGCGGGTGCTGCCGTGGCAACCGCGGCGCGCAGCAGGTGCGATGCTGGCCGGGCGCGGCTCGACGCACCCTGTTGTTGTGGCCGGAGCGCGATCGCGGTGAGGGCGGCGATCGCCACGGCCGCACCGACGAGCATCCAGCTCCTGCGGGCCCGGGTCGGCGGCGGACGCGAGGTCGCGGCGCTCCGCTCCAGGGCGGCATGGGACAGCAGAGGGATGGGCGTGGCGAGGGCGCCGTGGCCCGGCACCTCCGAGACACTGGCCCGGAGGAGGGATTTCGAGACGAAGAGGTCGAGCGCGGGGTCACTGTCGAACGACACCGGCTCGGGCAGGGGGGCGAGGGTGAAGCGGTCGTCTTCCAGGGAGCGGAGGAGCTCACGCCCGGTGAGGTCCTCGTCCGCATCGGGTGCATCCGCTGGAGGGCGAAGCGATGGCTGAGGCGGTGGCACGTCACGGATGGCCCCCGCGAGCAGCTCGGCCAGGAGGGCAGCGTCGAGAGCATCCGGCTGGCTCAGGTCATCCGATGCCGAGGGTCTCGCCGACCTGCCTCTGCACTGGTTGGCGTCGCCTTGCAGGCCATCGCTGGTGCCCTCGTCCTCGGGGGAGGAACTCGCCTCTTCGGGCACGGTCAGGTCTTCCAGCGCCGTCGCCGCGGACGAAGCGCGGGTCACCGCGGACCGACGCTCTTCGGGAAGGCTCGCCACCGTCGACCGGAGAACGTCGAGCGCGTGGGCCATGGTCGAGGCGTCGGGGAAGCGATCCTCGGGGTGAGGCGCGAGCGCGCGCGCCAGCAGGGCTTCCAGCTCTGGACCGACGTCGGGTCGCAGATCGCGAACGGACTGCGCGCGGCCGGCATGGACGGCTTCCATGCGCTCGCTGACCGAGGCCCCCGAGAAAGGCCGGGAGCCCGTGAGGGCCTCGTAGAGCACGACACCGACCGAGAACAGATCGGCACGGGCATCGACGGGAGCCCCGTCGAACTGCTCTGGCGCCATGTAGTCGGGTTTGCCCGTGAGCAGGTGGCGACCGCTCGGCGTGACCTCGCGCGTGGAGTCGGGCGGGCTCGGCTCGCGCTCCGCCAGGGCGACGCCGAAGTCGGCGAGCTTCACCTGCCCGGTCGTGGAGAGCAGGATGTTGCCCGGGCTCACGTCGCGGTGGACGAGCGGCTCGCCCTCCGCCACCTCGTGGGTGTGCGCATGGGCGAGCCCACGAAGGGCCTGCGCCACGACGTACAGGGCGAGCGGCACGGGGAGCTGCTCCTCGCGCGCCCAGAGCCAGCGGCAGAAACGGGCGAAGTCGAGACCGTGAACCAGCTCCTGGACCAGCAGAAAATTGCCGTCGTCCCCTACCCCGTAGTCGAGCACGCGCACGAGGTTCGGGTGGTCGAGCCGTTGCATGACCCGGGCCTCCGCGAGGAACTGCTCGGTGAGCCCCTGGCTGCCGACGTGCAGCGGCATGATGCGACGCACGACGACCGGCTCGCTGGATCGGTCTTCCTCTTCGGCGTCTGGATCCGTGCAGAGGGCCCGGAAAACCTCTCCGGTACCGCCGCGCGCGAGGCGCGTCTGAAGCTGATAACGCTTCAGTAAAGGAGCGCCGACAACGCGGGGCCCGTCGTCCATGGAGGTCCCACTATCACCCACGCGAGGACCCTGGTCAAGGGAGCGAGGTCGACCCGGGAACCCGAGACCCACCCCCTCACGTGCTCCGGCGGACCTCCAGCGCTCACACGATGCCAGCCTTGCGGCCTGCACGGCTGAGTGCATCGAGCACGAAATCCAGGCGCTGGTTGCACGGAGGACGTCAGCTCATCGGCCACACGGCAAGCGCCCACCACGCCGACTGACCGCGCGAGAACACCCGCACCACCACGCGGTCTTCGGCCTCCGCACAGAAGGCGGCGCCAGCGCTGTCCGCGCGAGGCGCGTCGTCCCGCAAGGCGCGCTCCCCGATCTCCACCCCGAGCCGGAGCGCACGCGCCTCGCCTCGCGCCACGGCGACGGCCGCGAAGTAGCAGCGGCCCGGCTCCACCGACAGAGGAACGAGCGTGTCACCCGCGATGCCCACCACCTCGTGGAGCGGCGCCGCGACGGGCGCTGGAGCATTGCGGCGCCGGAGTGCAGCAGCAAAGCCCCCACGCGCACGCGCGCCATGGTGCGCCGGGACCGCGGAGGGGATGGGCCAGGTCGCGTCGGAAACGATCACCCGGACCGCGCCCGCCGTGCCCACGAAGGGGATCTCGACCAGGGTCGGCTCACCCACGCAGGCGAAGAGGCGCGCGTCGGCAGCCTCGCCGCGATCGCGGTCGAGCAAGCGCCCCGCGCCTTCTTCTCGGATCGCTGCGTCCACGTCCGTGGCTGCTCTCGGAAGCGTCGACGGGACATCGGCCATGACCTCCACGCGGTGGCACCCTTCGGGCAACCTCAGCGCAAGCTCGCCCGTCCCCTCCACGGACGAGCGGGTCTCCGTCTTGACGAAGCGCGTCGCCCCGTCGGCACGCGCGCGACGCTCCGCCCGTGCGACGCGCTCGGCGAGCGGGCCGGGCTCCAGGGCGGGGCCGAGATCGCCTCGCGGCGCCAGGGGGCCGAACACGCGCTCCGGAAACACGGCTTCGAGCGGCTCCTGCAGCGTCGTCGAGTCGGACACGATGACCTCGATGGCGGCACGGGGCCCCTCGATCTGGAGGACCGCGAGGCGGAGGCTGTCGCGCTCCGGACCGCAGCGATCGATGCGTGCTGCCCCGGCGACACTGCGGAAGCGGCGCGTGGCTCCCCCCCGATGCACCTGACGCAGAAGCTCCTCGAGCGAAGCCTGCTCCTCGGGGACGATCTCGGTGTCGACGACGAAGTCGGCCGTGCGAGGGCCCAGAAAGACGACGGACAAGCACCCTTCGGGCCAGGCGCCGCCGGGTCGCGCGCCAGGCGCTCCGCTGCCCGCTGGCGCGACCGCGGTGGGCTCCTGCAGTCGGACCAGGGTCATGCGGCCATGCTCGACGAACACCGGTGGGAGACGGCGTACGAGGGGGCGCGTCCCCGCAGCGAGATCCGCGTCGGTGGGCGTGGACCAGAGGCGCGTGAGCCGGTTGGCGTCGTCGATGAGGTCGGGTCGCCCTGGCTCGGCCGAGCTGGGGACGGCTGGAGCGTCCGCCGCGGAGGTGGCCGTGGTGGCCACGAGGCAGCCCAGTGAAAACGCGAGGAGCGGGACGAGGCGCCAGCGCAGGGCCATCGGGGTGGAAGGTACGCGGGACGGCACCAGGGGCCTAGCGCGGCGATGTGGACCGTTCGAGACGGCGTGCCGCCTGCATGAGGGCGAATCCGCCTGCCGCAAACGCGAGAGGACGTGTTCCACACCACATCGACATCACCACGCCAGACCCCCTGGACGGCTTGTGCAAGGTGGAGAGATCGGCTGAGGAGAGGGGCCGCTACCTCCTGCTCGTGCTCCGGGAACCACGATGAGGAGCTTCCGCTACCTCCTGCTCGTGCTTCAGGAACCACGATGAGGAGCTTCCGCTACCTCCTGCTCGTGCTCCGGGAACCACGATGAGGAGCTTCCGCTACCTCCTGCTCGTGCTCCGGGAACCACGATGAGGAGCTTCCGCTACCTCCTGCTCGTGCTTCAGGAACCACGATGAGGAGCTTCCGCTACCTCCTGCTCGTGCTCCGGGAACCACGATGAGGAGCTCCCGCTACCTCCTGCTCGTGCTCCGGGAACCACGATGAGGAGCTTCCGCTACCTCCTGCTCGTGCTCCGGGAACCACGATGAGGAGCTTCCGCTACCTCCTGCTCGTGCTCCGGGAACCACGACGAGGAGCTTCGGCTACCTCCTGCTCGTGCTTCAGGAACCACGATGAGGAGCTTCCGCTACCTCCTGCTCGTGCTCCGGGAACCACGATGAGGAGCTTCCGCTACCTCCTGCTCGTGCTTCAGGAACCACGATGAGGGGGGTCCGCTACCTCCTGCTCGTGCTTCAGGAACCACGACGAGGAGCGTCAGCCAGCTTCTGCTGGAGGGTCTGGTTCCCCTCGAAGGGGCGCTCGGGAGGAGCTCTCGAACACGGAAAATTTCGCGTGGACATACGTCAGCCGTTGCAGGAGCAAAGCCGCCACCCCAGCACACAAGGGCCACGGGTCGTTCCTGCCGCCCATCAGGACGTTCGGCGCTGGTCACGACGCTTTCGCTCGTCCGTCGAGGAGGATGACGCTCGCTTCGTCGCGCTCTGCGCGATCGGGCTCACCTCGCGTGCGCTCTCGATCAGCGCACGCACCACGGGCACGCTGGCATCCTCCGCGCGCCAGGTGACGACCTCGCTCAGGTGGATGTGAAGGTCTTCGACGGGTCGCCACGAGAGCGATGTGTGCAAGACCGGCTCCCAGAACTTCTCGGTGAGGAACGTGACCGCGTCACCGATCACCACCAGCGCCAGAAGCGCCTCCAGGTCCAGCACCTCTGCCGTCACGTGCAGCGTCACCCCCTGTGCACGCGCCGCCGTGATGAGGTCTGCGTGCAGCCGTGGATAGAGCTGACGCGGCTGGAGGAGCACCCGCTCGCTGTCGAGGTCCCGCAGCCGGATCTTCTTCCGCCGTGCGAGACGATGGTCCGTGGAGAGCAGCAGCCCGAGCCGGTCGCGGCTCATCTCCAGGTGGACGAGCGTGTCATCGCTGGGCGCGTAGGCGCCATAACCGAAGGCGATCGTCCCCTGTCGTAGCGCCGTCCACTGCTCGACGCTGCTCATGGGGACGAGCTGCAAGCCGACGCGGGGCGCGCGCTTCCGGAACGCCGCGACGAGGGACAGCAGCGCCCCCATGAAGGTCGTCCCCGTCTCGAAGCCGATGACCACCGTGCCGAGCCTCCCTTCGGCGACCCCCTTGGCCTCGTCGACGGCCGCGTCGACGCTCGCCAGGATGCCCCGGGCTCTCTCGGCGAAGGCTTTCCCGGCGGCAGTGAGCTTGATGCCACGTCCCTCGGGCTCGAAGAGCGCGACGCCCATCTCCTCCTCGAGATCCTTCATCTGCCGGCTCAGCGGTGACTGCGAGACGTGGAGCCTCTCGGCAGCACGTCGGAAGCTCTGCTCCTCGGCGATCGTCACGAAGTAGCGCAGGTGTCGGAGTTCCATGGTGTCCTACCGTTGCCAAAGAGGCATCATACGCAGCCGATCAACGTCCTGGATGGCTCGATGCGCGCAGCGTACGTGAACGCTCATGAACGCAACGCCCCTCGCGCCGCGCCGAGCGCTGGTCTCCGGCGCCAGCATCTCCGGTCTCACCACTGCCTGCTGGCTCACCCGCCATGGCTTCGAGGTCACGGTGGTCGAGCGCGCTCCCCATCTGCGGCCAGGCGGTCATGCGCTCGACGTGCGTGGTCCGGCCCTGGAGGTCGCGGCGCGGATGGGCGTCCTGACGACGCTCCGCGATCGCAGCACGAAGCTCACGGGCATCTCGGTGGTCGACGCAGCCGGTCAGGAGATCTTCCGGAGCACGGAAAGCACCTTGACCGGCGGCCGGCTCGACAGTCCCGATGTGGAGATCCTGCGGGACGACCTCTGTGACGTGCTCCACGGCGCCGTGGGCCCCCGGGTCGAGTACCTCTTCGGTGACTCCATCGCGTCGCTGATCCAGGACGCGTCGGGCGTCGACGTCACGTTCGTCACCGCCACGCCTCGACGCTTCGACCTCGTGATCGGCGCGGATGGGCTGGGCTCGGCAGTGCGGCGGATCGCCTTCGGCCCCGACGAGCAGTTCGTACGCCCCTTCGGCGACCTGTACGTCGCGACGTTCGGCATGCCGAACTTCCTCGGTCTCGAGCGCTGGCAGGTCATGCACCAGCAGCCCGACACCGTGGGCGCGCTCGTCATGGGCCTGCGGAAGGACGTCGACGCGAGGACGTACCTCGGCTTCAACGCGCCGGAGGGGATCGACCAGGGCTCCCGCGACATCGACGCGCAGAAGCGGCTGCTCGCCGACCGGTGCGCTGGCGCCGGGTGGGTGATCCCGGAGATCGTGGAGCACATGCTGCGCGCGACCGACTTCCACTTCTACTCGC
The DNA here is from genome assembly GCF_001189295.1 of Chondromyces crocatus. Classification (NCBI taxonomy): domain Bacteria; kingdom Pseudomonadati; phylum Myxococcota; order Polyangiales; family Polyangiaceae; genus Chondromyces; species Chondromyces crocatus. Next base: position 4,384,683 of record NZ_CP012159.1, on the reverse strand, counting down.
TGAGCCAGGTCCGCATGGATCGCTGGTCGTGCGGGCGGGTCGTGCTGGTCGGCGATGCGGGCTACGCCGTCTCGCTGGGCACAGGTCAGGCGACCTCGGTCGCGATGGTCGGCGCTTACGTCCTGGCGGGTGAACTCGCCGCGCACAAGGACGACCTCGTCGGTGGCATCGCCTCGTACGAGGCCACCCTGCGCGCCTATGTGACACGCAACCAGGACATCGCGCTGGAGCAGAACAGCAGACTCGACGCGCCGGCTGGCGAGGGCGAGGCCGCCCTCACAGGCAGCATTCCGGACTTCGGAGCGCTGACGCTGCCATTCGCCCTGGAGACCTACGAAGGGGTGAAGAGGCCGCGGTGAGCGCCACACGCCCCAGGTCGCGCGGCCCGTCGTCGAAGACTCGGCGCGCTAGCAGCCTGGGATGGTGATGTCGACATCCAGAACGACATCGGCGACGACGGTCGTGTCTTGCTTGGGGCGCCGGCCCGAGATCTCCCCCGTGATCTTCATCCGGGGCGCGACCACGTAGGGCTTGAGCTCCACTCCCTCCACGAGCTCGAGTGCGACCTGCCGCGCACCGGCCGGGATCTCGTCGATCTTCCCGATCAGGACCTTCGGTTGCCCTGACGTCTCGGCGTAAAACCGCACGGAGTCGAGGAACTCGAACGTCGCCTCTGGCGGCCCTTCGATGGTGAGCACGAACTGGGTCATGATCACCGAGTCGACGTCGTCCTTGGTGACGCCCTGGTTCTCGAGCTCCTGCGTCAGGTCGATGCTGTCGAACGCCGGGATGTTCAGGGCGTCGAGCAGCTCCTCCAGCAGCGTTCCCGCCCGTACGACGGCCTTTCCCGAGACCTCGACGTCGATGTTGTCGAGCCCGTCACAGGAGAACAATGCGCCCAGCGAGAGCGCGAACACCGTCTGGAGCGCCGACCGCCTCCCCTGCTGACGGATGCACGCTGCCTTCCGGCCCCCTTCGAACGGCAAGGATCCCATCCTCCGATCCTACACCGGACCAGCACCAGCCGCTCGCGGCCCCCGGAGGCGAAGCACGGTGGCCACCGTGGCCGCCCTCGCCATGGCTCACCCGGACGGCGGCGCCTCCGGTCAGCCGACCAGCCGCCGGACTCTCGCGACGAGCCCCCCGATGAAGCCCCCCTCTCCCCGGAGCAGCTCCAGCTCGCCCGCGTCGAGCCACTGCCCTCCGCACACGGCACACGTATCGATGTGGATGTCGGCGTCCCAGCTCGCCACCCGCACCAGCCACCCCACGCCTTTGCAGCGAGGGCACGTCCCCCTTCGCTCGTCGTCGGCCGACTGGGCGCCTGCGAGGCTACGCAGCTTGTCGATGCTCCGCTTGTCCTGGATCCGCCGTAGCTCTCCCGCGTCGAACCAGATCCCCGAGCAGCGGTTGCACTGATCCAGTTCCACGTCCTCGACGAGCACCCGCTGCAAAGTCCCGTCGCACTTGGCGCATCGCATCGCCTTCACGCTCCCGATGAGGGCCCTCCGCGAAGCTACCACAGCCCGGTGAGGCGAGGCGTCCAGGCCGCTGGCCCAGATCGACGTCCCTGCGTCCGAGGTCGAGCACCCCCGGCGCGTCCGCGGGTCGCTCCTCCGACGGGGTCGCAGCGCCCGTCCCCGGGATCGGGAACGCTCCGGGGAAGGTCAGGAGCGCCGCAGCGAACCGGCGAGAAGGCGCGCGACCTCGGGGCGGAGCATCTCGGAGGGCGGGAGTTCGCCACGGGCGAGCATCCGCCGCACCTCCTTGCCCGAGCAAGGGATGCGCGTGGAGGCATCGCCAGGCGCCGTCTTGCGTGTCGCCGTGGCGGCGATCGCGGTCGAGTAGAAAGCTTCCTCGAAGAAAAGCGGCACCACGCCGAGTTCCGCGGGGGCGAAGCGGTCGAAGAGGGCGCGGGTTTCATGGGAGGGGGCCTGGAGGACGCTCCCCACGGCGTGGTCGTGCTCCACGATGACGTGCGAGCAGCCGTAGTTCTTGTGGGTGAGCGCGTGCAGGAGCGCCTCGCGAGGTCCCGCGTGATGCGTCACGGCCGGGTAGACGGACAGCACGGCACGATCGAGGGGGTAATAGTGGGCGAGCACGGCCTCGCAGGCGCGCAGCCGCACGTCGAGGGGCAGGTCCTCCGTGGGGTCGCCCCCGGCGAGAGCATGAACCAGGAGGCCATCGCAGATCTCGAGCGCAGCGCGGGTGATGTGCTCGTGGCCGCGGTGGAGGAGATCCACCGTCTGGAAGCCGACCACGCGACGGAAGCCCCGGGCCGTGAAGACGGCGCGCAGCGCGGAGGGCGTGTGGTCGTACGCGGGAGAGAACGGCGGGGCTGGGCGTTCGAGGCCGAGGAGTTCACCACCCACGTACACGGGGCCTGCGTCGAGGAGGGCGGCCACGCCCGGGTGGGATGGGTCGGTGGTGCCGTGGATGGCGAGGGCCTCCCGCTCCCGGTCGGGGCGCCACAGCTCGCTCACCTCGATGATCGCGACGAGGCGGCCGTCCCGCGCACGGAGCGCTGCCTCGGTGCCGATGCGCAACCTGGCCGCGATGTGCTCGGGGACGGCGAGGGTGACGGGGAGCGGCCAGGGAAGGCCGCGCTCCAGACGCAGGTCGCCGAGCACGCGGAGGTAGTCGCGCGAGGTCATGAAGCCGCCGAGCGGTGAGTAGGCGCCCGAGCCGATCAGCGTGACGAAGCTCTCCGTGCGCGCGTCGAGGTCGATGGCGACGAGGGCGCGGGCACGCTCCGAAAGGCTGTCGTGTCGCGCCGGGGTGACCTGCCGTGAGATCAGCTCGCCGCCGTGCGGCAGCGGCAGCGCCGAGGGCTCCAGCGCGCGTGGCAGCGACGGCGCCGAGATGGACAGGGGCGCCGAGGACGCCTCGCCCGAGCCGGTCGGCTGGAGGTCGAGGCGCGGGATGTGGCCGAGGCGCGGGATGTGGCCGAGGTCTTCGAGCGCGCTCAGGATGTGGGCGAGGCTCGCTTCCTTGGACTCGCGGTCGGTGTGGACCACGACCTCGGGATGCTCCGGTGGCTCGTAGGGGTCGTCGATGCCGGTGAAATGCTTGATCTCGCCGGCGAGCGCCTTCTTGTACAGGCCCTTGGGGTCGCGCTCGGCGAGTGCCGGGATCGCGCACGCGCAGTGGATCTCGACGAAGCCCGGGATCTGGGCGCGCAGCTCGTCTCGGGTGGCGCGGTACGGGCTGATGGCGGCGGTGATGGCGCAGGCGCCGGCGCGCGCGAGGAGCTTGGCGACGAAACCGATGCGCCGGACGTTGGTGTCGCGGTCTTCGCGGGAGAAGCCGAGGCCCTTCGAGAGATGGGTCCGCACCTCGTCGCCATCGAGGACCTCGACGTGGACGCCGCGGGCGCGCAGCTCGGCCGAGAGCATGGCGGCCAGGGTGCTCTTGCCTGCGCCGCTCAGGCCGGTGAACCAGACGACGAATCCTGACATGCTCGGCGCTCCCCCAAGGCCAGCGCGAAGGGCGCCTGGCGAGAAGGTGGTGGTGGGTTCACTCCACGATGGAGAAGGGGCTCGGGGCGAAGGTCGCGCCGTCCCAGAAGAAGAGGCGGTGCTCGTCGACGTGGGGAGCGTCGGAGGCACCGCCCTCCCCCTTCCGGACACTGGTGACGAGGAACGCCAGCGGCCACGCGGGGCCAGGGCCGACGGTGATCGAGCCACCTTCGTGGGCGGGAGGTTCGCCGCCGCTCATGACGGCGATGTCCGTGGGGCTGAAGTACGCGCCGGCGTCGAGGTGCGAGTGATAGAGGATCTTCACGGGGCGGCCAGCGGCCTCGCCGCGCCGGACGGCGTCGTCGAAGCGCTTCTCGTTGAAGGCGAAGAAGGAGCGGGCGGTGCGGAAGTACTGCTCGGGATCGAGGGCGTGCAGCTTGTTCGCCAGGTTGTCCATGCGGACGTGCTCGTCGACGAGGAGCGGCTCGGTGGACGGGCCGACGAGGTAGCCGCAGGCCTCTTCGTCGCGGAGGTAGGCGGCAATGGCGTCGGCCTCGACGGCCTGCAGGGCCGCGCGGGAGATCGCGAGGCCACCTCGGGTCCAGGGAGGAGAGAGGGTCACCATGTGTAGCGCTTCTCCCAGGCAGCCGGCGCGAAGTAGCGATCGCCGCGATCGCAGAGGATGGTGACGATGCAGCCGCCGCCTTGCTCCCGGTGGAGGCGCTCGGCCAGGCTCACGGCAGCGAAGACGGCGGCGCCGGAGGAGTGGCCGACGTGCAGCCCTTCTTCGTGGGCGAGGCGGTCGGCCATGTCCCAGCCGTCCTCGGTGCCGACGCGCACGGTCTCGTCGTAGGCGCTGGCGTCGTGGATGCCGGGCACGAGGGAGCTGGGGAGGTGCTTGAGGCCTTCGAGGCCATGCATGGCGTCGTCGGGCTCGATGGCGATGCAACGGATGGGGCGGGTGTGCTCTTTGAGGCGTCGGCTGGTACCCATGATGGTGCCGCTGGTGCCGAGGCCTGCAATGAAGTGCGTGATGCGATCGCCGACGGCGTCGAGGATCTCCGCGCCCGTGCCGTGGTAGTGGGCGAGCGGGTTGTCGGGGTTGGAGTACTGGTCCGGGTAGAAGTAGCGGTCGGGGTCGCGGGTGACGAGTTCACGCGCCAGGCGGATGGCGCCGTCGGAGCCTTCCAGCGGATCGCTGAAGATGATCTCGGTGCCGTAGGCGCGGGCGATCTCCTTGCGAGGGCGGGAAACGTTGGAGGGCATGACCAGGGCGACCCGGAAGCCCATGGCGGCGCCGAACATGGCGTACGCGACGCCCGTGTTGCCGCTGGTCGAGTCGATGAGCGTCTTGTCCGAGGTGAGCCGGCCATCGGCAGCGGCACGGGTCATCATGCGCAGGGCGGCGCGATCCTTGACGGAGCCGCCCGGGTTGCAGAACTCGAGCTTGACGTAGACCTCCACGGAGGGAGCGCTGCGGGTGACGCGCGAGAGCCGCACCAGGGGCGTGTTGCCGACGGTGTCGAGCACGGTGGCGCGGACCGATCGGAGGAGCGTCGTCCTCACGCGCCCTCCTCGGGAGCTGGGTGGCTGTGGTCTGCGACGCGCGCGCTGGCGAAGAGGGCGGCGCGGACGGCTGCAAGCGCCGCGCGGGCGCCAGCGAGGACGGCGGCGGCCTCGGGTGAGGTGACGAGTTCGGGGGGAGCGAGGGCGTCGCGATCGATGGCGCCAGGGGTGAGCGCGCCGAAGCCGGCCCCACGCGCGTAACGCTCGGCGACCTCGTGGGTCAGGCGATCCTCCGCGCTGCCGGCACCAGGTTCGAGGATGGCAGCCGTGGCGCTGGCGAGGAGGGCCTGGCCTTCGGAGCCGACCTCGGGCAGGAGCGCCTGGCGCAGGTAGCGCGGATCGATCACGAGGTCAGCTCCGGCCGCCAGCGATCGCGGGGATGATCGAGATCTGCTCGCCGCCCTTGAGCTGGGTGTTCAGGCCTTCAAGGAAGCGGATGTCTTCGTCACCGACGAAGATGTTCACGAAGCGGCGCACTCCCTTGGCATCGAGGAGGCGGTCGCGCAGGCCGGGGTGGGCGCGCTCGAGGTTCTCGATGATCTCGGCGACGGTCGCGCCCTGGGCCTTCACCTCTTCCTGGCCTCCGGTGAGGGTGCGGAGCTGGGTGGGAATGCGGATGGTCGCCTCGGTCTCAGCCATGGTGGTCTCCAATCTGGGCGGCACATTCGTCCGCGATGTAGCGTGAGAGGTCGATGGAACGGATGGTGCGGTCGGGTCCGCAGAGGGCGCAGGTCGCGCGGGCAGCGATGGGGACGCGGCGGAGGCGGTCCGTCAGGCCGTCGTAGGTGGTCACGTGGCCAGCGGCGGTCGGGTCGCCCCGGAGGAGGGCGAGCGCGCGGTCCGCCGCGATGGCGCCGGACACGCCGCACACGGGGCCCATGACGCCGGCGGTGGCGCAGTCCGGGGCTGGTCCCTCGGGGAGGTCCTCGAAGAGGCAGCGGTAGCAAGGGGCGCCGCGCGCGGCCGTGGCGAGGACGGTCGCGCGCCACCGGATGGCCGCGGCGTGGACCACGGGGACGCCGGCGAGGTAGCAGGCGTCCGCGATCAGGAAGCGCGAGGCGAAGTTGTCGGTGGCATCGAGGACGACGCCGATCCCTTGCAGGAGGTCGTCGACGGTGTCGGGCGTGAAGCGACCGGGGCGCGGGTCGACGGTGAGGTCGGGAGCGCGGAGGGCGAGGGCGTCGACGAAGGCGTCGAGCTTGGGGCGGCCGACGTCGGTGTCGGCGAAGAGGATCTGGCGGTGGAGGTTGGTGAGGTCGACCTCGTCGTCATCGACGACGCGGAGGCGGCGCAGGCCAGCGGCGGCCAGCGCGAGCACCGCAGGGGCGCCGATCCCACCTGCGCCGATGAGGAGCAGGGGGCCGTGATCGGCAGGGAGCTGGGGCGCCACAGCGCGACGGGCGTGGCTCACGGGAAGTACTCGCCGAGGCTGAAGTAGCGCTCTCCCGTGTCACACAGGATGGTGACCACGTTCGCGTCCGGGCCCAGCTCGCGCGCCACATCGAGGGCGACGCGCACGGCAGCGCCAGCGCTGATGCCCACGAGGAGGCCTTCTTCTCGGGACAGCGCTTGCTTGGTCTCCCAGGCAGCGCGGTCGCTCACCGTGCGGACCTCGGTGACCACACCGGGGTCGTAGTTCTCCGGGACGAAGCCCGCCGCGAGCCCCTGGATCTTGGTGGGGCCGCGCTCCCCGCGCGAGAGCGTGGCGCAGGCCTCGGGCTCGACCGCGATGATGCGCGGTCGTGGATGCTGCCGTCGGAGAACGCGCCCGACGCCGGTGATGCTGCCGCCCGTGCCCACACCGGCGACGAAGGCGTCGATGCGCAGGTTGGCCATCGCGTGGAGGATCTCCTGGGCGGTGGTCTCCGCGTGGCTGCGAGGGTTGTCCGGGTTGTCGAACTGGCCGAGGAGGAGCGCGCCCGGGATCTCGGCGGCGAGGGTGCGCGCACGCTGGATGGCGCCGTCCATCTGGAGTTCGGGCTCGGTGAGCACCACCTCGGCGCCATACGCTTCGAGGAGCTGTCGCCGTTCGAGGCTCATGCTGGCAGGCATGGTGAGGATGCAGCGGTAACCTCTGGCTGCGCACACGAGGGCGAGGCCGATGCCGGTGTTCCCCGACGTGGGCTCGATGACGACCCCACCGGGGCCGAGCGCGCCCTTGGCTTCGGCCCCCTCGATCATCGCGAGGGCGATGCGATCCTTCACCGAACCGCCAGGGTTCTGGTGCTCTCCCTTGCCGAAAACGCGCCCGCGCGGCGTGGCGGTCTCCAGCCTGCGGATCTCGTAGAGCGGCGTGTCACCTACGAGATCGAGCACGCTCTCGACGACACGCGGGTGGGACGGGAGAGGTGGCAAGGTGGGGTGTTCGAGCGACATGAAGAGCTCCTAGATGGCGTAGTTCACACGGTCCAGGCGCCCCTTGCTCTCGACACCGAGGGCGCGACCTCGCTCGCAGACGTCGGCGATGGTCACGGCGTCGAAGCAGCGCTCGATGGAGGTGGCGAGGTCGCAGAAGATGGAGGCGGTGGCGTCTTCAGCCGCCTCGCCGCCATCGTCGGTGAAGACCAGGGAGGTGCCTTCGAGGGCCCGGATGACGTCCCCGATGCTGATCTCGGACGCGGGGCGCGTGAGGTGGTAGCCGCCGCGTGGGCCACGCTTCGCGCCGAGGATCCCTGCCTTCTTGAGGTCCTGGAAGATCTGCTCGAGGAAGCGCGCGGGAATGAGCTCGCGCTCGGCGATCTCGCGGATCTGCGTGGGTCCGCCATCGTTGTGGTAGGCGATGTCGAACAGCGCGCGCACGCCATAGCGGCCCTTGTTCGAGAGCTTCACAGGAGCAGATGTGCATTGGCACATCGGAGGAGTCAAGAACTGGTTTATCCAGCACTTTCCTGGAGATCCAGCGGCCGGCGGGCGCCGAGGAGCGCCCGGGTCAGGATTTACGTGCCGGCGCGGCAGGACGGCCGCCCCGGTGTCGCCATCACTGGGCGCAGAGGGTGGTGATGTCGATCGGGCAGACTTCGGAGCGGAGCCACGTCTCGACGAGCTGGTCGACGGCCGTGGCGCCAGCGGCGTCCGTCATGCTCTTGATGTGGTCGAGCAAGGCGACCATGCGCGCGTCTTGACCGACCTGGGCGAGGTAGAACGAGCCGAGCGCCTGATCGAGCACGTTGACGCCGATGGCCTGGGCCACCTCGCGGAAGAAGAACGCGCCCTTGTAGTAAGGGACGCCCGACCAGAGGGGATGCGACAGGAGATCGATCTCGTTGCAGGAGCTGTCCGGCAGGGCGATGGTGTTCTCGTCGTTGGCCGGGTCGCAGTAGTACTGGAGCTCGCACTCGTAGTCCGCCCAGACGTCGACGCCGACCTGATCGAGGGCATGCGCCGCCATGTAGGTGACGGTCCCTTCGGAGAGGACGAAGTCCTCCCAGCAGGAGATGCGGACGCCGTTGCCGAACCAGCCGTGCGCGGCCTCGTGGGCGTGGACCTCTTCGCTGTACATCGAGCCGCTGGAGACATGCCAGAACGGATGATGCTCCATGCCGCCGAAGTCACCGCCGCCCCAGTTCGCGGACACGCTGCCGACGCTGCTGCCGAACGTGTAGGGTCCGTAGGTTTCCTCGAAGAACTCGACGACGTCCACGAGGTGGGCGACCCCTTCGAGGGTCTGCGTCTCCTCCCCTGGCAGGTGCCAGGCATGGACGTCGGTCCCTGCGGTGGTGGTTCCCAGGTCGATCTTGGTGAAGCTCGCCACGGCAATCGCTGGCATGTACGACGGTGCGTCCGCCGGGATGGTGGCCGGGTAGACGGCCGTGGCGCCATCGGGGATGCCGGTCACGTTCATCGTGAAACGCACGCCGTCGGAGGGATCCGATTTGCACGGGAAGAGGTTCCCGCAGAAGTAGGGCCAGAGAAACGACACGCCGGTGTCGGGTGTCCACCCGTCGAAGTCCTCGTGAGGCTGGAAGCCATACTCGACGACGAGCGTCACCTCGCCACCGGCAGGGACGCCCACGTCGAGCCTGCCCGCGTCCGCGTCGACGGCGTGGTTGAGGTCCCCTTCCGCGTCGTGAACCGAGACGATCTCGAGATCACCGATCTCGAACGAGGCCGCCTGACTGTCCGAAGGTGCGAGGGTGATCGTGGCGCGGCCAGACAGCCCGTCGAGGTTGATCTGCAGGTCGGTGGTGAGGATGTCGCGGGTCCAGTCCTGGCCGGCGGGAGGACGCCCGTCCGCCCCGCCCTGCCCCCCTGAGCCGCCCGAACCCCCGGTGGAAGAGGTGGTCGTCCCACTCGCCCCCGAGCCATCGTCATCGCCACCACACGCGGCGACGGCGAGGAACGAGAGCGTCGAAGCGAAGGCCCACCCTGCAAGCTGTAGGTGTCTCATCCCGGCGAGGATAAGCGCTGGATGCCGTGGCTCCTAGGCGCCCGACGCACGCCGCGCTAAGTCGGTGGGGATGGCATTTTTTCAGGATCCCCCTGCTCTGGGCAATCAGTTCGACGAGGACCGCGCCCTGCGCTCGTACCTCTCTCGCGCGCTGCCGTCCGACGTCCACGGTGCGGTCATCCCTTCGCTGAGGGAGATGGGTGAGCTGGCCGGTGGCAGCCTGTACCGCCTGCAGCTCGCCGACCGTTTGAACGAGCCCGTGCTCACGCAGTGGGATGCCTGGGGGAGGCGGGTGGATCACATCGAGGTGACGCCCCTCTGGAAAGAGGCCGCGCGCATCGCGGCCGAACACGGCGTCGTGGCGACGGCGTACGAGCGCGCACACGGCCGGTTCTCCCGGGTGCATCAGTTCGCCCTCGCTTTCCTCTTCGATGCCTCGACCGACGTCTACACCTGCCCGCTCGCGATGACGGACGGGGCAGCCAAGACGCTCGTGGTGCATGGCAACCAAAAGATCAACGAGCGCGCGGTCGCGCGTCTCACCAGCCGCGATCCGGCGCAAGCGTGGACGAGTGGGCAATGGATGACCGAGCGCACCGGAGGATCCGACGTCGGGCTCAGCGAGACGATCGCCACACCCGGTCCCGACGGCGCGTTTCGGTTGCATGGCACGAAGTGGTTCACCTCGGCGACGACCTCGCAGATGGCGCTGACGCTGGCGAGGCCCGAGGGCAACCCGCCAGGAGGGCGAGGTCTCGCGCTGTTCTATGTCGAGGTGTTCGACGAGAAGGGTCGGCGCGAGGGGATCCTGGTGAACCGGCTGAAGGACAAGCTGGGGACGCGCAAGGTCCCGACCGCCGAGCTGACGCTCGACGGTGCGCTCGCCCTGCCGGTCGCGGGGCTCGGCGACGGGATCCGCAACATCGCCCCCATGCTGAACATCACCCGCACGTGGAACGCGGTGGGGGCGCTGGCGGGCATGCGTCGCGGGATCGCGCTGGCGATGGACTACGCAAACCGGCGGGTGCAGTTCGGCGCGCCCCTGAACCGCAAGCCCCTCCACGTGGACACGCTGGCCGGAATGCAGGCCGAGTTCGAGGGCGCGCTCCACTTGACGTTCCGGGTGGTCGAGCTGCTCGGGCGCGAAGAGGCCGGTGAGATCACGGCCGACGAGGCGCGGCTGCTCCGGCTGCTCACGCCGTTGATGAAGCTCACCACGGCGAAGCAGGTGGTGGCCGTGACGAGCGAAGCCCTGGAGTGTTTCGGAGGGGCCGGGTACGTCGAAGACACGGGTCTGCCGCGCATCCTGCGGGACGCCCAGGTGCTCCCGATCTGGGAGGGGACGACCAACGTGCTCTCCCTCGACGCCCTGCGCGCGATCGCGAAGGATCGTTCGCTGGAGGTGCTCGGAGCGGAGATCGCGCGCCTCTGTGGGGGTGCCGCTGGAGGGAGGCTCGCTCCTGCAGCCGCCGCGGCCGAGCAAGGGTTCCAGCACGCGGTGGCCTGGGTCGGGCGCCTGTCGAGCGAGGATCCGCTGGGCATCGAGGCTGGCGCGCGCCGCTTCGCGCTGACGCTGGGCCGCTCCCTCGAGCTGGCGCTGCTGGTGCACCACGCGGCCTGGGCGCAGGAGCACGCGAGCGACGCCCGTCCCACGGCCGCAGCGCTGCGCTTCGCCGCGCACGGTGTGGACCAGATCCGCGACGAATCGCGCGAGTTCGCCGAGTTGCTCGCAGGCGTCACGAGCTAGTACGGCCTCATGCGACGCCCGGCGGCGTCAGATCCCTTCCAAGTCCCCCCGCAACGCCTGCACAGAAGCTAGCCTCGTGGCGCTTGTTGCGTCCCAGCAGCGCGCGTCCGGAGGGCCGCGCAGGTTGCTGAGACGCAGTCTGTCCGATCTGTCGCGGAAGCTGCTGGACGCCCCCAACTGCTCGCGCGTACAGTATTACTCCTACGCGACGCTGAACGTCACGGATTCAGGGACGACGGCCTGGCGGCCCGGGCGTTAGGCCGGGGTGTCGCCACGTCGGGTCGCGCTTCAACGCGAGGCATGCCTTCGAGCCCCCAGGTGGGGCCTGGGGAGTCGTGCGTCCCGCGAGGGGAGCGCTCGTTCTCGGATCCAGCGGTGCGGTGAAGGTCGCTTCAGGGCCGAAGGTGCGGCGGGTTTCGCGCCACGAGCGGTGAAGAGTCGAGCATGAAGACGCAATACACGCTGCTTTCCGGGGAGACCGTCGAGTTCATCGCGCCCGCTGGCGAGCTGGGCGCCTTCATGCGGCGCGTCATCGCAGCGACGAAAGACCCCGCGGTGACCGACGCCGAGCTCACCGAGCTGGTTCACGGGCCCGAGAACCCGCTGCTCGACGCGACCGTCGTCCCTGGGAAGGTGGTCGCGACGAGCGAGACGTACCGCGACCCGATGTTCCACGTGATGCTCGACTGCATCGCCAGGAAGCGGATGCCGCCAGGAACGAGCGTCGCCACGGCACGCGCACGGTTCACGCTGACGGTGCCCGAGACGGCGACGCAGCTCGGGATCTCCGAGAGCGCGGTGCGGCAGGCGATCTACTCGGGGCGACTTCGCGCGCACAAGGAGGGCGGGACCTACTACCTGGACCCGATCTCGGTCGGCAGCTACCGCGTGAGCCGACGCGGTCCACGGCGGCGGGACGCCGGCGGGAGGAGCTTCCCCGGCGGCATCCTGGAGGCCCGGATCGGCTCTGCGCCAGACGCGAGCTTCCGCGTGAAGCACACGCGCGAGGAGTTCGAGGTCGAGGAGAAGCACGGCGCCGAATGGGTCGGAACGATCCCGGGCGGGTGGCACCGGATCGGTGTGCTCGGCACGTCGAAAGAGCGCGCACGGTTCTGGGAGATCGAGCCTGCAGAGGGAGAGAGCGTGCTCCACTTCGAGGGGTTCTACCTGCGTGGAGGCTTCCGGATCCTCGAGACGGTCAGCGTGTCGGCGCGTGCGCGCGAGGCATTCCGGCATTTCCGGCCCAAGTAGGTCCAGGCTGGCCGTTCCGCGACAGTGGTCCTGGCCCGTGGTACGTGTCCGAGGTGCAGAACGCCACCCTTGTGAGTGCATTGCCGGGCGCCGCTGAGCTGCCCGCAGACCTGACCAGACGCCTCGCGGAGGCACTCACCGCGAAGGGGCCCGGGTACGTGCCACGCACCCACCACCTGAAGGAGGGGCGGCCCGAGTACACCAACCGGCTCCTGCTGGAAGGCAGCCCGTACCTGCTCCAGCACGCGCACAACCCCGTGAACTGGTATCCGTGGGGCGACGAGGCGTTCGAGGACGCGCGGAGGCTCGATCGGCCGGTGCTGATCTCGATCGGCTACTCCACCTGCCACTGGTGTCACGTCATGGAAGGGGAGTCGTTCGAGGACGTGCAGATCGCGCAGTTCCTCAACGAGAACTACGTGTGCATCAAGGTGGATCGCGAGGAGCGCCCGGACGTCGACGCGATCTACATGAGCGCAGTCCAGGCGCTCACCGGCTCCGGTGGCTGGCCGCTGAACGTGTTCCTCACGCCGGGCAGGGCGCCGTTCTTCGGCGGAACCTACTTCCCGCCGCGGGACGGGGCGCGGGGGATGCGGAAGGGGTTCCTCTCCATCCTCGCCGAGCTGCTCACCGTGTATCACCAGGATCGCGAGCGGATCGAACGTGCTGCGTCGGATCTGTCGGGGATCGTCCGCGACCTGCTGTCAGCGCAGGCGGTGCCCGCCGACGTCGACGCGCCGGACGCCTCGCCCATCGCCGCGGCCATGAGCGCTTACAAGCGGAGCTTCGATGGGACCCATGGCGGGCTCGCGCGGGCACCGAAGTTCCCTTCGCAGCTCCCACTCCGGCTGCTGCTGCGCGTGAGCAGGCGGACGGGAGACGCGGATGTGCTCCAGATGGCGACGCTCACGCTCGAGAAGATGGCCTCGGGTGGGATGTACGACCAGGTCGGGGGTGGGTTCCACCGTTACTCGACCGACCCGGAGTGGCTGGTCCCTCATTTCGAGAAGATGCTCTATGACAACGCGCTGCTGGCGGTGGCCTACGCCGAGGCGCATCAGGCAACGGGTCGTCCGGATTTTGCACGCGTCACCCGCGAGGTGCTCGATTACGTACTGCGGGAGATGACGGCGCCCGAGGGTGGGTTCTACTCGGCCACCGATGCGGACTCGGAAGGAGAAGAGGGGCGCTTCTTCGTCTGGACGCCCGCCGAACTGAAGGAGGCGCTCGGCTCCGAAGCGGAGCGGTTCATGCGCTACTACGGCGTGACGGAGAGCGGCAATTTCGAGGGTCGCAACATCCTGCATGTCCGTGAGCCGGACGAGGCAGAACACGCTGCGCTCGCCGCTGCCCGGAGCAAGCTGTACGCGCTCCGTGAACAGCGCATCGCACCACTCCGCGACGACAAGATCCTGACGTCCTGGAACGGGCTGATGATCTCCGGGTTCGCAGCGGGCGCGCTCGCCCTCGGAGACGCGCGGTATGCACAGGCCGGCAGCCGGGCCGCCGACTTCCTGCTGACGCACCTGCGCGAGTCAGGGAGGCTGCGCCGGAGCTTCCTGAACGGCAAGTCTCAGTTCAACGCTTACCTCGATGACTATGCGTTCCTGATCCAGGGGCTCCTCGATCTGTACGAGGTGACCTTCGAGGGGCGCTGGCTTCGGGAGGCGCTGGCCCTCGCAGAGGTGGTCGAGACGCATCATGCCGACCCGCAGACGGGAGGCTGGTTCATGACCAGCGATGATCATGAGCAGCTCCTTGCGCGCGAGAAGCCGGCCTACGATGGAGCCGAGCCTTCCGGGAACTCGGTGCACCTCCTCAATGTGTTGCGTCTGGGAGAACTGACGTCCGAGGACAGGTTCCGGACGCTCGGAGAGCGAGCGTTCAAAGCGTTCGCTCCTCAGCTCACGGAGCGACCGCTGGCGCTCAGCGACATGCTGCTGGCGCTGGACTTCTGGACGGATGCGCCTCGGGAGATCGTGCTGGTCTGGCCGGATGGCGATGAGACGCCGAAGGCGCTCGTCGACGTACTCCGCAAGACGTTTCTTCCCAATCGCATCGTGGTGGGGGGCACGGAGCGAGCGCTCGGTGAGCTCACCGCGCAGGTGCCCTTGGTGGAGGGCAAGCGGGCACTGGGAGGAGCGCCCACGGTCTTCGTATGCGAGCGTGGTCGCTGTGAAGCGCCGACCACCGATCCAGCGGTGTTCGCGGATCAGCTGCAGGTGACGAAGGGGTACTGAGGCGGGTGGGGGGCGCGCTCTCCAAGGAGCGCGCCCTCGCCGAGAGGCCTGATCAGAAGCGCGCCTGCACCATGGCGCCGAAGCCGAGGAAGTCGGGGCTGATGAACGTGCGGAGGGAGGTGGTCCCCTCGTTGGGATCGCGCTCGACGAACGTGGCGTTGTTGTCACGCACGTACTGAGCCCAGATCACCGCCGACATGATGCGGCTCAGGTCCCACTTCAAGCTGGCGCGGGCCTGGATGATGGGCACAGCGCCCGTGTTGACCGGGAGGATGGAGATGTTGCCCTGCTCCCGGACCACGATGGTGCGGCTGATGGGCGAGCTGGCCCTGTCCACGGTGTTGGACTCAAACGTCGCCGGGAGCTGGAGACCGGCACCGATGCCGGGGGTCAAGCGTGCCGAAGGGATGTAGTAGTCCGCGGCGACCGAGAAGAAGAGTTCGTCGCTCGTCTTGACGGACTCGCTGCTGGGGATGGTCTGGAAGGGGATGAGGCTGGGCTGGTTGCGCAGCACGTACGGGAGATCGCGGTAGATGCCCGTGAAGCTCGCGCGAAGGTAGCCGGTCTTCAGGTTGGCCTGGAGCGCCGCGGCACGTGCCTGCTGGATGTTCGTGGCGCCAGCGACCTCGAAGTCGCTGAGGTGCTGGAACAGGTTCGTGTACTCGAGGCTCACCGCCCAGGTGGTCTTGCCTTCGGTGTACGTCTCCGGCCGGAAGAAGACCTGCGGCTTGTTCGGGTCGTTCCGGTAGAGCTGGAAGTCGATCGACTGGGGCGTCGGCATGTCCGGGTGATGCACCACGGCACGCGCAGACAGACCCGCGGTGTAGACGGGCTCTCCCCGGACATCGGGGAGGTCGAACTTGCCTTGCTGGAAGTAACCGCCGCCCGCGTCGACGTGCATGTAGTCGTTGATGTCGACCCCCACGCCGCCGAGGACGCCGTAGTTCGTCTCGCCGACACGGAGTTCCTCGACCTCGCTCGTTCCCGGGGTGAGGACCTCGGTGACCTCGATGATGTTCGCCGTCTTGAAGCCGGCGTACACGCTGAAGCGCTCGTGATCGAACTGGATCTTCGCACCAGGAGAGCTGCCGACGATGCGGGGGAAGATGGACTGGTTGATCGAACCCGCCGTACCACCCCAGGAGATGTCGTACAGGTAGCCGAGCCGCATACGGTCGGTGTCGAGGGGGAAGAAGGTCAGCCCGATGCCCTGCTTTCCGTCGGCCTTGCCGTCGGTGTGATAGAAAATGCGCAGGAACGAGCCGGAATCGTAGAGCGCCTGGTTGACGTTGTTGGCGTTCCTCGAGAGCGAGGCCATGTCGAAGCGCAAGACGACGGAGGCTTCGGTGTCGAGGTTGCGGATGAACCCCGGCATCTTCTTGTAGAGGACGAGGTGCGTCAGGTTCTCGCGACCGGCGAAGCGAGAGTTCAGGTTGTCGAAGAAGAGGCGATACTGACGGCGATCTCCGACGCTGGCGTTCGGTGAGATCGGCAGGGCCTGGCCCGTCTCGTGGAGGATGTCGTCGTCACCGAAGGTCCAGGTGAGGCGCGTATCCATGAAGTCGCCGAACAGAACCCCAGGCTCTTCTTTCGGTCCGTCGACGACCGGAGCAATCGACGGCACGGGCGGCGAGGCTGGCGCGGGCGTCACGGCAGGAACAGAGGGGGGGCCCATCGAGGCCGGGGGTTGAGGCGGAGGTTGCAGTGCCTCCACACGAAGGCGCGCTGCCTCGGCGTTGGGACCTCCGGCGGACGCGACCTGCGCGTACTCCGCGACGGCGACGTTGGGTCGCCCCTGTCGCTCGTGACATGCCGCGAGCTCGAACAGGACATCATTCGGCGCGGGTCCGGGGTTACCTGCTCGAGAGGCTCTGACGGCGCCCTCATAGGCCTGCTCGAAGAGCAAACACGCGCCGCCGACATCGTTGCTTGCGAGCGCGGTGCGGGCTTTCTCTCGGATCTGCTCCGGCGTGTCGACGGCAGGAGCATCCGGGGTCGGTGCAGCCGGGCGCTCCGCGTCGGGCGGAGGAGGCTGAGGTTGAGCCCATGCCGACGAGGCAAACGTGGCAAGCAAGGCTGCGGCAGCGGTGGCGAGGGGCGCGCTTCGATGCATGGCGGGCGTTCAGTCTCCTGGGGCGGCCGCCCGGTGGTCGCCGGGCGAGGAGAGTCGAAGTTGGTCTCCGACGTCCCTAATTCGTCGCTTCGTTTTCGGTCTCGGTGCGCAGGCGCACGCACGCTTCTTTTGAGGACTTCGGCGCGGGTACGCAGCCGGTCGCCTGGCAAGCAAGGTCGTCGGAGCAGCGGGTTTCCACCGTCCAGTTGAGGGAGCCGCCCGAGAAATTGCGCAGCGTCCCGGTCACGACATCGAGCACCTCCCCACGGTGCGACGTCGGATCGAACCCCCCGACGGTGCTGGTGTTGACCTGGATCATCACCGCGCCGTTCGACACTTTGTAGTTACCCCGAGCCGAATAGCTGGTCCATTCGCTGCACTCGGTGCTGCTCGTACACTGCTCGGAGCAACGCCCCTCCGTGGGGCTCGTGAAGTCGACCTGCCCATCCTCGTTGAGGTCGCAGTTCGACTGATCGGCCTTGAACTCGTAGATGCCAGGGAACTGCTTGCTCACCGTGGCGCGGTTCTTCCCGAAGTTGGCCGTGATGTGGAAGCCCTCGATGCGCACCAGGCCCGACTCGAGCTTCTCCATGGCCACGGGATTGCCGACCATGAATGGCTCGATGATCGCGGGCTCGGGGACCTCGCAATCCTCTCCGCGGGCGGGCGGTCGCACACGGTAGGACGGGAAAGCAATCTGCGTCCCACCGAAGAACTCGTTCACGGTGCCGGCGAGGTACTCGATCCGATCGCAGACCCGCATGCCTGGCGGCGTCGAGAAGTTGAAGGCGTACAGGTGGTTGTAACCAAGATCCTGCTCGGCCAGGTCGGTGACGTAGAAGCCATCGCTCGAGATGCGCGTCACCACGATTCGCTGAGGAGGCGCTGAATTCACCTCCATCGATTCGAACTTGTAAGGCGTCTCCGAGCCTCGCCCCTGGATGTCGGAGATCCGTGGGAGGGCATAGGCCACGGGCGGGGAGACACCAGCGGCGAAGGTCCCGCCTTCCTCCGTGTCGTCGTCCGCGTAGGCACACCCTGGATCCGCAGGGAAATCGATCAGCATGTCTTCGTGCGGATCGTCGTTGATGCCGTTCGAGCAGGCCGCTTTGGTGGGATCCTCGGCGGGCAGATACCCGAGGTCTTCTGCCCAGATCCGCGAATCGCCGAACACACCTGTGACGCGCACCGTCGCCGTGGCGCGCCCCCCACGGACGCGGAGGTTGCGGCCCATCCCGCCTTCACCTTCCACGGCCTGCACCGCTCCCGGCTCGGCACGGAGTCGAACGACCCCCTCGAATGCCGTGGGTTGGCCGCGGCCATCACGCGCCTCGATGACGATTTCCCACGTCTCGTCGACATTGCCCAGGTTCGCCGGCAGACGCGCGTCCGGAGAGGGAGGGTCCTCGCCGTTCACACGCACCACCTCCACCCTGAATGTGGAGGCGCCGTCCAGCGAGAAGCCCTCAGTCACGCAGCTCGACAGACAGGGAAGGGCCGAGAGGAGCAGGGCGGAGCGCGTGAACATGGTGCGCATCACTGCCCCACCATCCGGAGTCGACCATCCGAATAATTCCCGATCCGCCGGTCGACGCACGCGAGGTACTTGCAGGTTTCACCTCCCGTTGCGCAGGGAGACAGCGTACGCAGGCACTGCTCTCGCAAGTAATCCTCCGAAGCCGCGTTGCACGTCTCACGGCGATGCGTGGCGAGGTCGATACGACACTGCCTCAAGACGCATGCGCCCGCGTTGTTGCAGGACCCCCCTTCCTTCGTCTGGCACTGGAGCCCCTCTTCCACCTGCCCTGGGCAAGCGCACACGAAGTCCTCGCCCACCGTGGACTCACAGTCCGCATCGGTGCTGCACGAGACGGGTCGTCCGTCCTGGCCTGCGCCGCAGGGCTTACCCGCGCGGATGTAGTCGCCCAGCGCGTCGCGCTGCTGGATTTGCGTGTTGAACTGGGTGGTGTTGCGCTGGAGCACGCGGAAGCCGCTTCCACCGGCCCCCAGGTAGTCCGACGTGGCCAGCTCGTACATGGAGAACCCATCGAGCGGCCTCCAGCAGCGGTTCGCCTCCGGATCACAGCTCCCGAACGCTTGGCCCGGGCAATCGGCGTCACCATTGGGGCAGGTGATGGGGGGCTCGTAGGTACCGATGTAGATGTTGGTCGCGAGCCCCGGAGGCCCACCGGGTGTCTGCTGGGCGCTGCAGTTGATGACGACGCGGGCTCCCGCGATCTGCACCTGTGACACGCAGCCACGCCCCGTCGAACGACGCGCCACGAAGTCGAAGAGGTCCTGCACCTCGACGCCCGAGAGCTGCATCTTCGTGATGGCGTTGTCGAACGGGAAGATGTTGTAGAGCTGCTCGATCGTCACCGGCCCGGGTACGAGATCGGCCCGGATCCCGGTGGAGTTGGTCAGCGAGAAGTCGGTCTGCACGCCGAGCCGCAGCCACATCGCCGCGGCCACCATGTTGCCGAGCGGCGAGTCCCCACCACTGGTGGAGAAGCGACGCGATCCATCCCGCGCGTAGCCGACGAAAAGATCGAGGTCTGCCAGCGCATCGAGCCCTTGTTCGTAGGGCTCGAGCACGGCGGCGACGATCGGATCGTCGGGGACCTGAGCGTTCACGGGGAACAGGTCGTAGACGCTGCTCAATACCTCGAAGCCGTCGTTCGGATCGTAGTCGGGGCCGAGATCCTCGGGCAGGTTGGACACCACGAGGTCGAGCCGACCGACATACTTGGCGAACGCTCCGGAGTGAGCGAGCACGACGTCCCTTGGCTTGCAATAGCGTCGCGACTTCTCTCCCGCTTCCGGGTTCTGCTCGTCGTTCAGGAGGATGTAGTAACTCTGCTTCTCCTCGTCGTAGTACCGCGAGCAGTCCTGCACCCGCTTCGGCGGCTGGAGGACGATGTGGTTGTGCCCGCCCAGCACCACATCGATGCCGGTCGTGGTCTGGATCATCCGCTCGTCGACGTCGAGGCCGAGGTGGGTGACGAACACGACGAGATCGACCGAGGGGCGGAGGAGGTCGACGTAGAACTGCGCCACCTCGGTGGTGTTCAACGGGGTGATCCCGAGGCGGTTCGGCGCGTCGAAGATGGACGTCATGCTGGAAAGGTTGCCCATCCCGATGATGCCCACCCGCAGCCCATCCAGATTGAACACCGTGTAGGGCTGGATGATGCTCCCGAGCGGCGAGGCACCTGGCTGCGCGGGGTCTTCCAGAATGTAGTTGGCGGCCAGGATGGGGAAGTTCGAGTTCTGCTGGAGCTGAATGCCGAGGTTCAGCGCGCCTTTATCGAACTCGTGGTTGGCGACGATCATCGCGTCGACGCCCATGGCGGCGAGCGTCTTGATCTCCGCCTCTCCCGAGTAGAAGTTGAAGATGGGCGCTCCCTGGAAGCAGTCACCACCGTCGAGGTGGAGCACGCGGGATGAGCGAGCACGCTCGCGCCCGACGATGTGCGAGATGCGTGCGGCTCCACCCACGTTGACGATGCTCTGGACCTGTCCAAGACCGAGCCCAGCGTCGACTTGACCGAGCTGCAGGTTGTAAGGGAGCAGTCGCGAGTGGATATCCGACGTGTGAAGCAGCGTCAGATGAACCTGACCATCAAGCCGCGGTGGTGCCTGCTTGGTCACACACCCAGGGCTGGTACCGAGGGCGACGGCGCCGGCGATCACCGACGCTGCGAAGGGGATGAGCGCAGTGGCGCGGCGCAGCGGGGCGGTTTGTTGCTTCTGCATCCGTGGCGGGCGCCACGCTAGAGAGCCATGTCGACCGGCTCAAGGGGAAAATGCTCCATCGCGGCGTGATGTCGGGAACCCGGACCTTGCATTACGCAACGCGTGACGGGAGCGTGTCAGGGCTCGCCAGCTAGGAGATCGCATAGTAGGGGAGCAAAGGCACCAGCCACACATGCCTCCACTTCCTCTGCGGTCGCACAGGCGAGCGCTTCCGCAGCGACCTGCTCTGCCTCTGCCAGCGAGATGCGGCGGATGGCCTCTTTGATCTCCGGGATCGCTGCGGCTTCCATCGAGAAGTCACGCATCCCCAGGCCACAGAGCAAGACGGCAGCCAGCGGATCACTCGCCATCGCGCCGCAGATACATACGGGTCGGCGGAACTCCTGCCCTGCGCGGATCACGTTGACGATCAAGCGCAGAATCGAAGGATCGAACGGTGAAGCCAGGTAGGCCAGCGAGCGACTGCTCCTGTCCACGGCGAGCGCATACTGGATGAGATCATTCGTCCCCAGGCTGAGAAATGCAGCTTCCCGCGCGAAGTGATCCACCAGCACCGCCGCAGCGGGGACCTCGATCATGACGCCGAGGGGGATCTCGTCGGCGCACGGCAGCCCACGGGCACGCACTTCCTCGTGTGCCCTCTGCAGCAACGTCTTCACCTGACGCAGCTCGTTCAAGCCCGCCACCATGGGGATCATGATCCGGACATCGCCATAGGCGGAAGCTCGCACCATCGCCCTGAGGTGCTCGAGAAAAACCTCCGGACGCGACAGCGCGAGGCGAACGGCACGCAGGCCGAGCATGGGGTTCATCTCCGGCGGGAGCTGAAAGGTGGAAACGAACTTGTCACCGCCGATGTCGAACGTCCGCAGGGTCACGGGTTTCGGAGCCATGGCCTTCACCACGGTCCGGAAGATCTCGAACTGCTGCTCCTCGGTCGGAGGGGATGCTCGATCGATGTAAAGAAACTCGGTGCGATAGAGGCCGATCCCGTCAGCGCCTTGGTCCCTGGCCAGGAGCGCCTCTGCGGGTAGCTCCACATTGGCCCAGAGTTGCACCTGCAGACCATCGGTCGTCACGGCTGCGCGATCACGAGCTTCCGAGAGTCCGCGTGCGTGTGCGAGGTGTCGGTCGGCTCGCGCGTGTGACGCCTTCAGCTCCTCGGTATCGGGGTGGATCAGCACCATACCCCGCAAGCCGTCGACGACCACGACGTCGCCCGTGGCGATTCGCTGCGTGGCGTCGCTCACCCCGACGACCGCCGGGATCTCCAGCGCGCGCGCCATGATCGATGTGTGACTCGTGCGGGTACCGACCTCCGTGATGAAGCCGATCACGGGCTGGTCGACCAGCGACGCGGTGTCTGCAGGAGAGAGATCGTGCGCGATGAGAATGGATGGCCCGTTGATGCGCGGGATCGTTCGTGGCGAGGGCACGCTGTCGAAAGCCCGAAGCAGCCGCTCGCCGACGAACTCGATGTCGTGGCTCCGCTCGCGGAGATACGGGTCGTTCACCGACGCGAGCCGCGCTGCGAAGGTCTCGCAGACCGCGGCAACGGCCCACTCCGCGGATCGGCGGTCCTCGGTGATCTGGACCTTGACCGCCTCGGCGAGCGCCTCGTCGCCGAACATGAGCAGGTACGCCTCGAGGATCGAGGCCTCCACCCTGCGCCCCTCGACCTGCTTCGCCACATCACAAAGTTCGCGCTGAGCACGCGCGACGGCGTCCTCGAAGCGAGCGATCTCTGCACCGACTTCTTCTTGCTCGATGTGGCGTCGAGGATAAGCGAGCTTCTCGGTGCCGAGCACGATCGCGGTCCCGATCGCGACTCCGGGAGCGCCGGCGATACCTACGAGGGCATTCGCGCGTGCGACAGGGACCTGCTGCGAGGCAGGAGGCGCATCGGTGGACCGCTTCCCGTTCACTCCGGCTCCCCGAAGCGGCTCGTGATGAGCTGACCGATGGCCTCGATGGCGGCCTCCGCCTGGGGCCCCGTCGCACGTGCCTCGAGGACAGTGCCCACGCACCCGCAAAGCAGGAGCACGCCCATCACGCTCTTGGCGTTTGCGCTCTGGCCGTCTGGCCCCGTCAGAAGAATGCTGCAGTCGAACTTGCCAGCAAGCTGGACAAGCTTCGTCGCCGCACGGGCATGCAGGCCTCGCGCATTGATGATTGTGAACTGCCGCGTCACCTCATGTGGCATCACGAGTCTCTCCCCGCCGCATCCTTGTGTGAGAGTACCTGGTCGCCAGCTGCCACGATGCTCCGAGATGGCCCCCGAGCGACGTGCGCTCCGTCGAGCCCTGCGCTGGGCTCGAGGTCCGACGGCACGCTGCCCGAGCTCGGCGCGGCCGCCGTCACCCCACGGGACAGGTCCCGATGGATCACGGCGACAGGGAGGCCCGTCTTCCCGCGGAGGCGCTCTCCCAGCAGCACCGCGAGAGCCACCGAGCGATGGCGTCCCCCCGTGCAGCCGATGCCGATGGTGAGGTAACTCTTCCCTTCACGAGCATAGCGAGGCACGGAAAACAGAAGCAGCTGCTCCACGCGCTCGACATAGGCGAGCGCATCCGGGTTCTGCAGGATGTAGTCCCGAACGGCAGCGTCATTCCCCGTCAATGGCCGCAGCTCCGGCACGAAATAGGGGTTGTCGAGGAATCGAACGTCGAAGAGCAGATCGGCGTCGAGCGGGACGCCGTACTTGTAACCGAACGATACGACGCGCGTGGCCATCTGCGTATCGGCCTGTTTCACGGATCCGACGCGCTCGATGACCAGGCGGCGCAGTTCGTGTACCGACAGCCGTGAGGTATCGAGCTCGATGGTGGCTTGAGCGCGGAGTGATGCGAGACGCTCTCGCTCCAGGACGAGCCCGTCCAGCATCGCCATCTCCCCGTGCCCACGTGCAATCAATGGGTGAGGGCGTCGGGTCTCGCTGAAGCGTCGGATGAGGACGTCGTCGCTCGCATCGAGGAACAGCACGAAGACGTCGCGCCGCGCTCGCAGCGCCTTCAGAGCAGCGCTCGCCCCATCGATGAAGGCACCGACGCGGACGTCGATGCCCAGACCGATCCGGTTGACCCCACCTGCCTCGCAGACCTCCACTGCGCGCTCCACGAGGGGGGGCGGCATGTTGTCGACGCAGAAAAAACCCAGGTCCTCCAGGGCTCGGATTGCGGTGGATTTGCCCGCTCCGCTCAGCCCCGTGACGACCGCTACCCGGCCCGGCTCATCCGAACTACGCCCCTCGCTCATTCGCCCCACCTCTCCGACGACGCCTCGCCACGCACCGAGGGCGGGACCACCGATTCATCCGAGCTGCGCTCGCTCAGCAGCGAGCCCTCCAGCCTGTTGAAGAACTCTCGAGCGGCGTGGTGCCCAGCGTGCTTCAGCAGCTCGTTACGTGCGGCGACCTCGAGAATGGACGCCATGTCGCGCCCTGGCTGCACTGGAATGCACAGCTCACGAATGGACACACCGAGGATGACGTGCGACCGCTCATCGAGCCCGAGCCGGTCGTACTCCGTGTTCTCGGACCACGCCACCAGCTTGACCACCACGTCGATCCGCTTCCGCTCCCGGATGGAAGTCACCCCGAAGAGATCCTTCACATTCAAGACGCCAAGCCCACGCACCTCCAGATGATGACGGAGGAGTTCGGCAGGAGCGCCGAAGACCATTCGCGGAGGCCGGAAATCACATTCCACCGCATCATCCGCGACGAGCCGGTGTCCACGCATCACCAGATCCAGTGCGCACTCACTCTTGCCGATACCGCTCGGCCCCACCAGAAGCAGGCCAACGCCGAACACATCGACCAGCACGCCGTGCAACCGCACCCGAGGAGCAAGCCTGTCGTCGAGCAACGTGTGCAGGGCCGCGATCGTGGCGCTCGACCGCACAGGAGACGATAGCAAGGGCGTCCCCGTCTCCTCTGCACATGCCGCGAGCTCGGGCATCTCGCCCATGGCGAAGGCTGACCCGCCGGCTTCTCCTCCGGTGATGATCACGCACGACAGGTCGAGCCCGAAGAACCCATGGAGCGCTCGCACGCGCTCCTCGTGCCCGAGGCGAGCGAGATAGGACTGCTCGGTCTGCCCGAGGATCTGCACGCGCGTGGGCACGATGCCGTGAAAATGCCCAGCCAATGCCAGCCCAGATTTCTGGATCCGGGTGTGATCGATCCCGCGATTCAGCCCCGCGGCCCCTCCAACCAGTGTCAGCCGGAGACCCAGCCCCTGGTCATGAATCAGCTCTCTCACCTGGATGGCGGTGCGCGACGCAGCAGCGCCTCTCCCTCCCCCATTGCGGCTCACAGCTGCCCTCGCCCCTCTTCGGCCACGATCATGTCGAAGGCCAGCCTGCCACTGGGTGACGAGAGGAGACGGCGACGAAAGCCAGGGTCACGAAGAAGCCTCGAAATCCGCGCCAGCATCTTCAGATGCTCCCCGGTCGCGCGCGTGGGCCCGATGACCGCGCACAGAATGGATACTGGCTCACCATCGATGGCATCGAACTCGATGGAGCGAGGACACAACAACACCGCTCCGACCTGACGCTCGGCCGCCTCGAGGACACCGTGGGGAATCGCCACGCCCCCCCCGACCCCCGTCGACTGCAAGCGCTCCCGTTCCACGAGGACCCGCTCGATCTCACCAGCGAGGTCATGACTTCCTCGCGACGCGCCGACCCCAGCGGCAAGCAGCGTCGCCAAGCGGAGCAACGCATCCGCCTTCGTGCCAACGACCCCCTCCTGCTCGCCAGCGACGGATACCTGGTGCGCGGTCAGGATTTCACAGAATTGCATTCGAATCGGGGCTCTCCAGGGCTGGGGAAGCCCCGAGCACGGGCGAAGCGCTCGGGGGCGGCCAGTCTATCCGATTCTGGCCGCCTGCGCGTGGGAGAGGCGTACGCTAGGAGCGGGTACGCACTGGGGTGGCAGGGTCCCCAGCCATCCTCATCACATCCGCTGCGTACTCTCCGGCGCTCGTTCCGCCCCGCTTCCGGGCGAGATTGTGTCCCTTACCATCACGAATCTGGCGCTCGAGCTTATCGATCACGGCATCGATGGACGCATACATGTCTGCGCTCCGCTCGTTTGCCTGGTGAGACACGCCCCCAGCCGAGATTCGCACGTCCGCAATGTGCTCCAACCCTTCAACCGCGATGGTCACATGGGCCGACATGGCCTGACGCAGGAACTTCTGCAGCTTCGCTACCTTTTCTTCCGCATACGTCCTGACAGCGTCGCTACCTGCCATGTGCCGGAACGTGATCGCGATGTTCATCGGTATCGAGCCTCCATTCTTTGGTACGGCATGGGCACCCGCACTCGCAGGTCCCAGCGGCCATCGTACACCTCTCCTCGCGCGTGAGTCTCCATGTCAGTTGCTCCTACCGTTCATTCTGCGCTTGCCAGGAGTCGCTCACGACGCAACGCGGCGCGCCGTCACCTCGGACGGCAGCGCTGCGCGGATGAGTCGAGGTGCATGGAAGCAACCGGTCTCCGTGAAGCCCTATTCCGGAGTTCGCGGCCTGGGCAGCGCTGGAGGTTGGCCCGCTCGTTGCCCATGCTCGAGCGCACGCCGGACGGCGTGGGGCGAGCGGCCACTTGCCCGGGCAATCTCGTCCAGGCTGGGGCGACGACCGAGCTCTGAACGCAAGCGCCGAGCCACCGCGAAGACTTCTTGAAGGGCCGCGATGTCTTCCTCGTCGAGCGGCTCACCTACCCGTAGCCCGTGGCCTTCGAGCCGTGCGATGATCTCCTCGATCTCGTCGTAACTGACGGCACGATCACCGACAATCTCATCGATGTCCTCGAGCTCCACACGGCGCCCGTCGCGATTGCGGGCCAGGAGTTCGGTGACGACCTCGTCGACGAGAGCGCTCACGCGCTCGCTCCAGCGCAAACGTGACACACATCGCGCCCGCCTCTCTTTGGCCTGCCCAGCGTCACGCCGAGCGCTCCGGCCGCCCGCGTCGAGCCAGACGGCGCTGCCTGCGCTCCGCCGCTGCCTCGGCCAGCGCTCGCTCCTCGGGACTCTCGACGAGCAACGGTGGCACCTGCGCAGGACGCATGGATGCGTCGACCGCCACGAAGGTCACGAAAGCGGTCACCGTCGGCCACACGTCCCCCCGCGTCGCATCCTCACCATGTACCGTCACGAGAATCTCGAGGGACGTACGGAATGTGGCCGTGACCTGGGCGCGCAACCGGACCACTTGCCCCACCAGGATCGATCGATCGAACGACAGGTCATCGATGCCCGCGGTGATGACGGTGCGCCCGGTGTGTCGCTGCGCGCAGATCGCAGCGCAGAGATCGATCCACGCCAGGACCTGTCCACCAAAGATGGTCCCGAGTGCATTGGCATGCGTCGGGAGCACATACTCGGTCATGGTCGTGATGGAGTCGCCAGGTCGGCGCGCACCGAGCGGCGCGGGGGGCGGCGGAGATGCCGGGTCGTGAGATGCGCTGTTCACGTGACCGGCGTAGCACCAAGGCCCGCCGGCGCCAAAGTGCAGGGACCCGGCTCACGCCGGCTTCGGACACTGGGCCGTCCTGGGGTAAGCTCCGCCGGTGAGCGGAGATGAGACGGATGTCGGTACGACCGAGGGTTCCGACCCAGCCCAGCTGGTTCCTCGCTACGATACAGCCGAGCTTCGCGGCCGCATGGCTGCATGCCTCAGCTTGCGCGAGCTACGGAAACTGGCCGAAACCCTCGGGGTGACAGACGCCTCGCTCGATCGGTCAGCGTCCGAAGCAGCACGAGATCTCGTGCGGTCGTTCGAGCGTCGTAATGAGCTGGAGCTGCTCGTGGACTCCCTCCGACGAGCACAGCCTCTCGTGGAGTGGCCAGCGCCTCTCCCACCACCCACCACGTTGCACGGCTCCCCGTCACCTCTCTCCGAGGTGGTCCCCCTGCCCGCCGTGGAAACAGCTCCCGAGCCCTCCCAGCCCTCCTCGCCTCCCTCGCTGGAACCACGTGAAACACCTGCGGAGTTGCTCGCAGACGGCAGCCTTCCCGGCGAAGGGGCGGTCCCGTCGCCTGCACGCACGGCTGCGGGAACTGAGCCGACAGTGGGCTCCGATGCCGCCCTTCCGCTCACGACCCCGACACAGGCCCCCTCACCCGCAAGCACGCCCCCACGCCCCATCCCTCCCTCTGCTGCGACGACAGCCCATGCGCCATCCCTGACACCAACGTCACCCACGCGCCCCGCTGCTGGTGACAGCTCGCGAACCACCGACACGGGCCCTCCACTGCTCGACCCGTATAGAACCGGGAGCGCTGGCTGGCCAGGGACCGAGCCTCCCCTCCAGGAGAGAGCATCTCGGGGGCTCGATCCACGGCTGCTGCTCGCGTTCGCAACGCTCATGATGGTGACGGTCCTCCTCGCCTACCTCGTGGGTCGTGGTTCCACGCCGGGCTCGGATGCCAACCCGGATCTTGCTGCAGCTGGACACTCTGACAGCATGGCCACCCGCGCCGTCATGGCGATCGCTCGCCGCGCCGAGAGCGCCGCGCGAGCGTGCGAGATCAGCTCCGGAGGCGCCGTGGATGTGATGCGACGCGCCTACCAGCAGTGTGGTCCGGTCCCTCCGCCATCCGGCTTCCCGGATCGCATGCGCCCCTCCGACCCTGGCGCCTCACCGAACGGGATGCGCGATCGTCTTCCTCCCGAGATTCCCGCCGATGCTCCCGCTTCCGAGCCACCCCGCCTCCGTCCGGTGGCTCCGCCCCCTCAGCCCCCTCCTGATCCAGGAGGAGCGTGCCTCGGGGCGTGCGAACGTGAGCACCGCGCGTGCAAAGCCAATCAGTGTGGGAGTGAGCCCATGCAGAGCACCCAGTACAAGGTGTATCAGGACTGTCTGTCGACCTGCTTGCGCGCCGCCTCTCGCTGTCGACTCGCCTGCCCGTGAACCTCTGCCAGATGCGGTCGCCGGCACTCGCCGCAGACACCCTCGCAGAAAGTTTCACCGGATGTGGTATCCCTCCCACATCCACACCGCATGAGCTACGTTGGCCTGGGATGCGCGTCTTTTGCAGGTGGTCGTGGATACTCCTCATGGCTGCTGGCTGTGGCGGCGCTGCCGCTTCGCCAGGTGAAGCTTCCACCCCCGCAAAGGTCACCTCGGCTCCTCCGGAGGGAGACACCCCCGGCACGCGGTGCCTCGACGCCGCCAATGCTTCGCGTGCGCGCCGCTCGGACGAACCTGCCCACATCGGCGTGAAGCACATCCTTGTCCGACATCGAGATGCCGAGCGGGGCGGGGATACCCCACGAACCCGGGAAGAGGCGTGTCTCCGGGTGCTCGAAGCACGTGGAAAGCTGCAAGAAGGCGCTGATTTCGACGCGCTCGTCAGCGACTATAGTGACGAAGCCGGCGCAGCCTCGCGTGCAGGCTCTCTGGGGTCCATCGAACGCGGCGACGTGCTCCCTCCATTTGCGGATGCCGCATTCGAACTCGAGGCGAACCAGGTCAGCGACGTGGTTGAAACGAAGTACGGATTTCATCTCATTCTCCGGACGGAGTGACGCCCGGAGAAAGCTTGACGCTTGGAGCGGGCGCTTCGCCCGCAGGAGACGGCCGGACATGCGAACGTCGAACCCCTACATGGCGCGCTACGCCTTTCTCCTGCCCGCGCTGGCCGCGGCTGTAGGTCTCACCCTGTCGGCAACATCGGGCTGCACGGGCACCATCGGTGGAGCACCAGGCGAAGGAGGGAGCGGCGCTGACAACAGCAGCGGTTCGTCCAGCGAGGGTGCAGGGGCCAGCTCCTCGATCGACCTCAAGGGGTACTTCGAGACGAATGTCGAGCCTTTGATGATGAGTGGCTGCGACGTCTGTCACAAAGCGAACGGCAGCAGCAGCTACTACTTCATGGCGCCCGCCCCTGATAGCGGAGCGATTTACGACACGGTCAGGAACTGGAACGCCTTCGTGATCAAGGACTGGGAGCGAAGCCGGCTCCTCGTCCACTCGACCAGAGGAGGACCGCACACCGGCACGCCCATCGAGGACGTCGAAGGTCTCAGGGACCATCTGGAGACCTGGCTCAAAGCCGAGTCGGACGCGATGGAAGCATCAGTCCCCGATCCCGCCATCCCGCTCGTCGGGCCGTTCGCGGTCCGCGTGGCCGGCGCATTCAATGCCGTTCGCTTCGACACGTACCTGGGAGACACCTACCTCGGCATCGGCCTCACCTTCACGGCCGCGGTGAACGACGCCAACGAGCTCGTCCTCGAAAACATCACCGTGAACACCACCACGACGCTGGGCGTGGAGCTGAGCAATCCCCAGGTGCAGGTCTTCCAGGCAGGGAAAGGGGCCACCATCCCAGCCAATCCTTATGGTGGGTACAGCCGCACGGTCCTCGCAGGGGACTCGGAGCCATTCGAGCCTTCGAGCGTGGCCATCCCGAACTACACCAACGGCATGCAGATCGGCATCCTCTTCGGCTCGCTCAAGCCATCCACGGACGTCGGTGGGACCGATTGCGTCGAGCAAGCCCTCTTCGAGAGCGCAGCGCTCGGACAGATTCAGACCAACTGTGCAACTGCCGCCTGCCACGGCGGCAACGCATCCACGGCGTCGGTCGTCATGAACCTGGTCAACCCCCAGGGCGATCCGGAGAAGACCTGCCGCATCATCAAGGCTCGCACCGACAAGGTCACGCCGGCCAACAGCCAGATCTTCAGGAACTCGGATCCTGCAGGTGGCGCCAACCACCCCTTCAACTTCAACGGCGATGCCGCGATGTTCGAGCAGTTCCGCACCGCCGTGCTCCCCTGGGTGGAAGCGGAAGCGGCCGCTTCTCCCTGAACCGCGGGCTCTCCCCTGCCCTCTGCCATCGTCCTGCGAGGGAGCCTCGATGGCTCCCTCCGCGGACCTCACGGCATCAGATATCGAAATCGAGCACCCACCCCGGCGGTGGATTGCTCGTCCGCACGCTCAGCTCGGGCGCCTTCATCACCACGCGTGACCCGGGGGGCACGCTCCGCGTGAGAAAGACCGAACCACCGACCACGCTGCCAGCGCCGACCACGGTGCTACCCCCCAGCACCGTCGCGTGCGCATAGAGCGTCACATTGTCCTCGACCGTTGGATGACGCTTCGTGTTCCGGATGACCCGGCCCTTCTCGTCCCGCGGGTGCGAAAGCGCCCCCAGCGTCACCCCCTGATAGAGCTTCACGCCGTTTCCGATGGTGGTCGTCTCACCGATGACGACACCCGTCGCGTGATCGATGAAGAACCGCCGCCCGATCTCGGCGCCAGGGTGAATGTCGGCACCCGTCTGCGCGTGCGCCCACTCCGTCATGATCCGCGGCAAGAGCGGCACGCCCATCTGGTGCAGCTCGTGAGCGACCCGGTAGACCGCGACCGCGAGCATTCCGGGGTAGGCCATCAGGATCTCGTCGTGGTTCGTCGCGGCAGGATCACCATCGTAGGCCGCTTGCACGTCCTCGATGAGGATCTCCCGCAGCACGGGCACCCGCGCCAGCACCCGATCGGCGAGGTTCCGCGCATGCCCAGCGCAAGGGCGCAGGTTGGCCCCTTCCCCCTCGGCGACATGGCACAAGCACTGCTCGATCTGCCAGGCGAGCTTCTGGCGCAGCGACCCCACGAGCCCACCGACATGGTAGACGAGATCCTCGTCGGTCAGGTCGAGCCGCCCGAAATAACCGGGGAAGAAGATCTGAAGGAAGAGCTGGATACACTCGATGATTTCGTCGCGTGACGGCCGAAAGTGACGCCCGATGAAATGCCCACGCGCGTCCGCCCGATAGCTCTTCACGACCTCCAGCACGATCGCATCGAGCGGCTGGGTCGGCACCGGAACGGAGGCGCCATTACCGCATCCTGCCTCTGGACGCTGGCCTGCTCCCAGCGCGTCCTCGCCGACCCAGCGCTCACTCATGCCGTCATCTTCTCCACATGATCGAACATGCCCTCGAACAGCGCGCCCGACAGATAGCGCTCGCCTGCGTCCGGTAGCACCACGACGATGTTCTTACCATCGAGCGCCGGCTCCGCAGCCAGCCGGAGAGCCGCGGTCATGGCAGCCCCACACGAGATGCCGCAGAGGATCCCCTCCTCGCGCGCGAGGCGGCGTGCCATCGCGATGGACTCGTCATTGGTGACCGTCTCCACGCGATCCACCAGCTCGAGATCGAGGTTCTTGGGCACGAAGCCCGCACCGATCCCCTGGATCTTGTGCGGCCCGGGCGACGGCTCTTTGCCTTCACGCGTCTGGCTGATCACCGGAGAGTGGATCGGCTCCACCGCGACCGTCAGGATCTGCTTGCCTCTCGTCTTCTTGATGTAGCGCGACACGCCGGTGATCGTCCCACCGGTCCCGACACCGCCCACGAACACGTCGACCTCGCCATCCGTGTCTTCCCAGATCTCGGGGCCCGTGGTCTGCTCGTGGATGAGCGGGTTCGCCGGGTTGTCGAACTGCCGGGTCAGGTAGAGGCTCGGGTCCTTGGCGGCGAGCTCCTCCGCCTTCGCGATCGCGCCCCGCATGCCCTGCGCGCCGGGCGTCAGCACCAGCTCCGCGCCGAAGGCGATGAGCACCTTGCGCCGCTCCATGCTCATCGTCTCGGGCATCGTGAGCACGCAGCGGTAGCCTCTGGACGCGGCGGCGAAGGCGAGGGCGATGCCGGTGTTGCCGCTCGTCGCCTCGACGATGCCCCCTCCCGGCTTGAGCGCCCCCCGCTCTTCCGCGTCCCACACCATCGCCGCGCCGATGCGGCATTTGACCGAGTAGGCCGGATTGCGTCCCTCGATCTTGGCGAGTACGCGCCCCCCCATCCCCTTCGTCAACCGGTTGATCTGCACGAGGGGCGTGCGGCCGATGCTCTTCGAGTTGTCCTGATAGATCTTCGCCATGTGGTTTCCTCGGAGGGCCCCGAGGATAGCCCACCCGGGCGCCGGTCAATCCGTTATCTTGGACGAACCGTTCTCGTCGCCTGGTTCGCGAGCTTCCATTCCGTCTGTCGCGGCTTCCGCCTGTCGGGTGATGGGCGCCAGTCCGAGGGGGCGCAGGATCACATCGTCGATGGCATCGAGCATCATCGGTACCTGAGATGCCCTCCCTGACGCTGCGGGCGCGTCGATCTCGTGCGAGGTCGGCCGCAACCGAGCGTCGGCGATGCTTCCTCCCCGCGCCGTCGAGCCGCCAGCCTCACCCTCGCTCGCTACCTTTCGGGAGCCCTCTTCAGCGCGAGCCCTCTTCGCAGACGTGGAGCCTCGGGTCTTGCGGCTCTGCGCATCCTTGCTGCCCTGAGCGGCCTTGCTGCCCTGAGCGGCCTTGCTGCCCTGAGCGGCCTTGCTGCCCTGAGCGGCCTTGCTGCCCTGAGCGGCCTTGCTCCCTCGCGCAGCGGCACGCTCCTGCTTCGCCTTCTCCCCCTTGGTCTCGGGCTTGGCCGCAAGGTGTGCCGGCTTCCCACCCATCGGCGCGTTCTTCGCGATCTCGATGCAAGGGCTGTCCTTGCCGCGAGGGCACGAGATCCGCACGTGCAGATGATCATCGTGCGCCTCGGCGCCCGTCGGCTGCATCATCGACAGCTGCGCCCGCGTCACGATCTCTCGCGACACGCCACGCCGCTTCGCCTCGGCGATCAGGGCCTGACGCACCGGATCGGCGACGAAAATGTGGCTCACCCGCGCCTTCGGATCCGTCAGGAGGTGCTGGATCAGCAGCCAGCTGCGGGCCACGTCGAGGCGTGCGCCTTGCACGTTGAGGGCACGCAGATCGGAGCCGAACTGGATGAAACGCGGGGCGTGGACCTGTCGACCCTTCGCATCCACGGCGTAAAGACCGATATCCGCGTCACGTCCGCTCTCGTGAGAGCCGTGCCCCGGCACGTCCCCCCCACCTTTGCGGGAGAGATCGCCGACATCGAGCACGGATCCCGGGTAGCGCTTCGCCACCTCACGGGCCGCGCGCTCGATGGCGTGCACCAGCTCCGGCATGCCCCAGCGCACATCGTTGTGGGCATAGGCAGGCACGACCCGGATGTCCTTCCGCGCCGTATCGAGCCGGATTCCCCCATCCAGGTGCCCAGCGTTCGGATACCCGATGGACTGCGCCTTCACGGGCGCCAGCTTCGCTTTCCTGACCTCTGCCTTGCTGGCGTCGGGCTTCGCTGCCCCCTTCGCGCCGGTCGCGGGCTTCGCCCCCTCAGCCTTCGTGGGGAGGGCGACCTTCCCTTCACCCGAGGCGGGCTTCGAGGTCGCCCCCTGCCGGGCCCTGGCGGCCTCCGGCTTGGCGCTCGCCTGCGCGCTGCGAGGCTTGCTCGTCCCGGCCGATGCCTTCCCTCGCCCATCACTCTTGCTTGCGACCGAGACCTCTTTCCCCTGTCCAGGTGCTGCCGCCGCTGATCGCGTGCCAGGCCCGAGGAGGGCTGCGCTCAGACATACAACTAGGATGGATCGGTACACACCTTGTGGGATATCCTCCCCTCCCCAGGTGGGCCAAGAACTCAGAGCCGTCTGTTCAGACGCTGCGAGGGCACTCACGAGCTGACCTGTCCTCGGTGCGGAGCGCCACACTGGCCTGCAAGAGATCACTCCTCGACGGCGTTACACCGTGAGCACGCAGCCGCAGCGCGGAACCGGCCCCCCTCTGGGCGACCGTGGGGAGAACCGCTATGTTCACCAGGTGAATCCCCTGAGACCGCCGTTCGACGTCTGCTGCGGGTGCGGCGAGACGCGCCGCGGGACCACCGGACCGTGTCGTCACTGTGGCGAGCCCGAAATCGCGGTGACGTGGACGCGCAGCGAGGGGGGCCCGAAGTCGGGCGCGGAGAAAGCCGTGAGCTTGCTGACGAGCGCCTTCGTCGTCTCGCCTGCGCTGTTCTGCCTTGGATTCGCGCTCCCTGAACTCGTGATGACGGCGCTCTCCCCTGGTGGCGCTAGTGCGTGGCTCGCCGTGGTGGCGCTCGGAGCCCTCGGGCACCCGTTGTTCCGCTGGACCACGCGCCACATGTTCACGCTGTGGGGGAAGCGCTGGCAGTTCATCGCACGAGATGGGACAAGATGGGGGACGGTGCATGCCCTGTTCGGCTGGTACGTCGCAGGTGACGGCGTCTGCCTCACCGCCTTCACGTCGACCGAGGCTGGCCGCACCCCCCTGAGCTCCCTGGACGCGCTCGGCGCGGGTGCTGGAGCGGTCGCCTCCTACCTGTCGAAGCTGCGCAGCGGCCGCGAACAGGGCGCTTTGCGGGCGTTCGACGCGTTGATGCTCGCCACCATGGCGGGGTTGGCGGCCCGAGGCACCGCGACCATCAGCCGCGCGCGCCAGCTCCGCTGGCGCAAGGAGTGGCTGCGCAAGCCTTGCAGTGAGAAGCCGGAGCTGACGTTCACCATCGAGCGCTGTCGCGAGGGCGAGGACGGCGGCGAAGTGGAGCGCAAGCTCCTGACCGCCCTCCAGGCAGCGGAGGAGCGCTTGCAGCCTCCCCTCGTGGATCAGGATCAGCCGCAGAGCTACCGGGAGCCAGCCCTCCTCCCCCAGCGCATCGTGCGACTCCGTCTCGACGCCGAGCTACTGGAGCCCGCGTTCGCAGCCGCATCCTCCGTTCTGGAGGGTCCAGCCGTCGGTGGCGCTCCCATCGCGGTCGCCGCAGCCATCCATGACTTCGGCACCCGCGACCCCGAGCGCATGACCTACCTCTGCGGGTTGTTTG
Organism: Chondromyces crocatus; assembly: GCF_001189295.1. NCBI lineage: Bacteria > Pseudomonadati > Myxococcota > Polyangiales > Polyangiaceae > Chondromyces > Chondromyces crocatus. The sequence goes on along the minus strand of NZ_CP012159.1, from coordinate 4,349,468 downwards.
CGACGCACCAGGCCCCGTGAACCATGAGGCGCGACCAGGTGGTACGCCTTGTCGATCGGACGGCGGAGGGGCTGGCAGGGGCTCAGCCCGGCTTCTTCCGGGGGCGCGGAATGCCGTAGGCCGTCAGTCGTGCCACGAAGGTGCGGCGTGGCATCCCCAGCAACGCGGCGGCCTGAGTCTGATTGCCCGCACACTTCTCCAGCGCGTCGAGGATACGTCGCCGCTCGAGATCGCTGAGCTGGGCCCGCAGATCACCCGCGCTCCCGTCTCCATCGCCGGCCGAGCCGCCAGCATCCGACGACCCTTCCGGGATGCCAGGGACCGTTGGCGACACGGGTGCCGGAGCGGGAGTGACGGCCGCCCCGCTGTCGAGCAAGAGGTGCTCGGAGAGCACTGTATCGCCTCCGCTCAGCACCACCGCCCGATCGATGACGTTCCGGAGCTCGCGGACGTTCCCGGGCCACCGGTGCCCCTTCAGCGCTGCGATCGTCTCCGCGGCCACATCGGGCGCCTCCCGCCCCAGCGCGCTCGCCGCACGCCCCACGAACGTCCGCACGAGCGGCTCGATCTCATTGAGACGCGCTCGCAAGGGGGGGATCGTGAGCGCGATCCCGTTGAGCCTGAAGAAGAGGTCTTCCCTGAACGCTCCCTTCTTCACCTCATGGGCCAGATCGCGGTTCGTCGCCGAGACGAACCGCACATCGATCGGCCTGGGGCTGAGCCCTCCCACCCGCGTGACCTGACGATCCTCCAGCACACGCAGCAGCTTCACCTGGATGCTCGCGGGCAGCTCCCCCACTTCATCCAGGAAGACCGTACCCTTCTCCGCCGTCTCCAGCAGACCAGGCTTCGATCGCACCGCGCTCGTGAACGCCCCCTTCTCGTGCCCGAACAGCTCGCTCTCCAGGAGTGACTCGGAGAGCGCTGCGCAGTTGAGCCGCAGGAACGGGCCAGCCGCGCGGGGAGACGAGCGATGCACGTGCTCCGCCAAGACCTCCTTGCCGCTCCCCGTCTCGCCGAGCAGAAGGACGCTCAAGGGCGCGCTCGCCACACGCTCTGCCAGCGCGTAGAGCTTCACCATTGCCTCGTCGCGCACGATGGGCTCCCACTTCCCATCGCCGCTGGACGTCACACTCCGCGGCTCGCGTCGCCGGACCACCACCAGCGTCGAGCCGAGGTTGATCGGGTCACCCAGCTTGAACTCCACCGCCGTCCCACGCTGGATACGCGTGTCGAGCAGCTTGGCGGTCTCCTGAGCGTCGAGCTCCCGACGGAGCCGCGTCCCGTTCGCGCTGCCCAGGTCCTCGATACGCAGCGGTGGCCCCACATGGATCACGGCGTGCCGCCGTGAGACCGAGCTGTCGTCGATACGAACGTCGTTCTCCTCCGAACGGCCGAGAGACAGCGACCCCTGTGCGGGCAGCGCGTGCCTCGTCACGCCACCTGCGGCGAAGACGGCGATCTCCAGAGGCCCCTGCGTATCATCCCGGGGGTGCATCGGGGTACTCCTACGATCCGTCACGAGGTATGCGCAAGGTGGGCGAGGGGCGACTGCCCTGACCGCACCGCGTCAGCCAGGTAGCAGTCAGGTAGACAGATGTGGCATGAAGCGCACGCAGGGGTCTGAGCCGTCCCCTAGGAGATGACGATCATTGCCGAGGCAGGCAGCGACGGCGGCGCGTCGGCGTCGATGTCACCCGACTCTGGATCCACGTCTTCGACCATGCGCCGGGCTCGGAAGTACTTCCGGATCGCCTCCTCTTGCTCCAGCACTGGCCCGAGCAGCGCGGTGCGCCCCTCGAGATCGGCGGGACCGCTGCCGGGATGGCGTCCCAGGGTCATGGCCACGGCCTGAAGCAACATCTCCTGGCCGCGCGCCCGAGCGGCGCGGACCAGCCCGAAATCGATGGGCTCTGGACGGGGACCCGTGAAAGCCGCCTGGTACTCCGCAGAGAGTTCCGCGAGACGCTCGGCGTGACGACCCAGACCGAGATCCGCGATGAGAGGCGCCAGATCCCCCCTCAGGCGCGTGGCGATTCGCTGCACCGCCGCAAGCTCGTCCGCGTAGTTCATCGACGCGACCGCCGCCACGCCCATCGGGAAGAGAGCTTGCAACAGCTCCCCGACCTTCTCGATGGTGCCGTCCCCAGGCCGCGCCACGGCAGCCTGAGATTCGGCGCCATCGCGCAGCGCCACCAGCGTGCGGTCGACCACCGCATCGATCCGCTGCACCGGGTCACCGACCTGCCCCAGCTGTCTCGCTGCCCAGCGAGCGTCGAGCTGGCGCGTCACCCGATCATGCTCCAGGGCACGCTGCGCGTGCGCCGAGAGCTCCGGGAACGCTCGCTCGTTCGCGCGACGCTCGACCTGCTGCATCGCCCAGAGTCGGCGGCCCGTGGGAAACACGTGGAGCTGGATCAACGAACCGAGCGAGATGTCCATGAGAAGGCTCCTCTCTGAACGAGCCCCACGTCTATACCGTGGTCGCCGCGGAACGCGAAGGTGGCCGCGAGGGTGCGCCGGTCGACACCGTCGAGGCGAGACCGTCATCGACGACACAGCCGCACTGCGCCGCAGCACATGACGCACCGAGCTACACCGACGCTTCCCAGCCTCGACTTCTCGAACCGAACGGCGCCATCGTCGCAGCGAGCTGTAGCACCAGCATGCCTCGATTTCTCCGTTGAAGCAGGGAGCCAACGGTTCGATTCACTATTGATGAGGTGGCAGAGTGCCGCGGTGGTGATGGAGTCTTCACCAGGAAGAGTGCCTCCAGTGGTAGCCTGCGGGCCTTCCTAGACGAAACGAAATGAGGGACTACATGCGCCGACTGCTCTTCGTTACGCCGCTCACCGCTCTGTCCATGTTGCTCGCGACGAGCACTTCATCCGCCACCGAGTGGCATGTCGCGAAGGACACGGGGACGGCTCTCAGGGCAGGACGGCCACGCGACGTGGCTCGCGCATACCTCACGAACGCCACCAAGGAGCTCGATCTGGTGGGCGTGGATCTCGCGTTCAGCAAGGATCTCCCGGCGGCCTCCCACCACACCGTGCGCTTCGAGCAGACCCACGCTGGGCTGCCGGTCATCGGCGGGTCCGCGGCGCTGCGTCTCGGCGCGGATGGTCGCCCCCTGGTCGCGGCGCTCGACATCGCGCGTGGCATCTCCGTGGACCCGCGCCCCAGCATCGACGAGGCCACCGCAATCTCTCTGGCCCTCGAAGCGCTGGGCGAACCGATCCACCTGGCGCCCGGCGTGAAGCTCGCCGTCCAGCCGCAGAAGGATGGCCCTGGTCGCCTCGTCTACCTCGTCGGCGTTCTACAAGGCTCCAGCCGCGAGCGGATGTACATCATCGACGCACACCAAGCCGAGGTGGTCCGCTGGTACCCGACCGCCCACCACGCGCTCGGCCGCGTGTATCCCATCAATCCCATATCGACGCCGAACACCCAGGACCTCACGCTTTCTCTCCTGGATACCTCGAACCCCCAGCGTCTCAACGGATGGAATGGGAACCTGGCGGTCGCCAACTACTCCGGCGGGAGCCCCTCCAACGGCACCATGACCGCAACCCAGACGCTGGGGCCCAACTCGGGGGCCGACTTCCTCTACGATCCTCCGAACGATCCCCAGTCGTCGACGGATGCCTTCGCGCAGGTGAACACCTTCTATCACCTCACCCGCGCACGGCAGTTCTTCGCGGACCAGCTCGGGGTCAACATGTCCCCCTCGTCGTGGCGCGTTTACGCCATCGCCAACGTGTTGGAGGACAACGCCTACTACTTCGAGAATGCCTTCTTCTCCAGCCAGGGGTTCAACGGCTGGCCCAACCTGATCGCCCTGGGACAGGCCTCGAATGTCGACTTCGCCGTGGACTCGGACGTCTTCATTCACGAATTCGGCCACTACGTGACCCACAATGCCATCGATTACAATGGCAGCCAGATTGCATTCCACCCTCAGTATGGGCTGACCCCCTGGAGCGGCAGCATCGACGAGGGCATCTCCGATTACTTCGCCTGTTCCATCAACGGGGACAAGGTCCTCGGCGAGGCGTCCCTCGGCAGCTACGCCCGCGACCTGTCCGACACGAGCAAGCGCTGCCCTGACGATACGGTCGGCGAGGTGCATTTCGACGGCGAGATCATCGGCAGCGTGAGCTGGTCCCTCCACTCGGCGTTCGACGCGGCCGTGGCCGATCAGCTCGTGTGGGGCGCCATCTCCTTGCTCAACCATGGCTCGAGCTTCAGCGACTTCGCACGGGGCCTCAAGGTGACAGGGGAAAACCTGCGGACGGCCGGCAAGCTCACCTCGCAGGACCTGCTCCAGATGGACGAGATCCTCCGCGCACGCGGACTCGACGACTGTGATCACGAGATGGAGATCGGCCAGAACAAGCCGCGCACCTTCCAGAGCATGGGGCTCAACTTCTTCGGCAGCATGATCGGCTACAGCTGCTTCGACCTCCAGGGTTACATCGGCCTGCACAGCCTCTTCCACTTCAAGGTCAAGCCCATCCCGGTCGACAAGAGCCTCAAGGTCATGGTCGATTTCCAGACCATGGGCGGTGGAAGCCCCAACTACAGCATCCACGTCCAGACCGATTCCCCCGTCTCCATCAGCGATCAGTCCCTCAGGCCGCAAAATGCGACCTGGAAGCTCGAGAACATCAACTCGAGCTACGGAGAGCTGGTCATCGACGAGAACAGCAATCCCCCGTTCGATCCCGCCAAGACCTATTACATCGTGATCGGGGACGACAGCTGCCCGAGTTCGAGGGTCACCGTGTCGACCAACATCGGTTTCGTGATCCCAGCCACGACCTCCAGCTCCAGCAGCGGCGGTGGCCAGGGCGGCGAGGGCGGCGAGGGCGGCGCCGGCGGTGAAGGCAACAATGGCAACACCGGCAAGGGCGAAGGCGGGAGCGCGGACAGCGGCGGTCTCTGCGCCTATCAGGTCGGCAGCGCCGGCTCCCTCACCGCCTGGGCCGGGCTGTCGACGCTCGGCCTCGCGATCGCGGCCCTTCGCCGCGCGCGCCGCCGCCGTCACGTCGAGCGCTGAGCGAGAAGCAGCGCGAACCACGCGCCTCCGAGGGGTCGATGGTCAGCGGACGCTGAACCGCGCCACGGCCCCTTGCACCGGAGAGGCAGCGTCGCTCGGTCTCACCATCACCTCATGATCCCCTGGCGCGGCCGGGATGGAGGCCCGGAACGGGTGGCGTGAACGCGCCACCACGGCCCCATCGATCAGGAACTCGACCTCGCGCACCCCTGCCTCCTTCACGGCGTCTCTGGCCAGCGAAGCGGAGAGCTGCACCACCTGCGCCCCCGCATCGCTCCGGCGAGAGCGAACGAAGACGGCCCCCGCCACGGGGCTGTCGAGCTGCAGCGCCGCGGGTCCCTGCAGCGAGGCCCTGGCAAACCCCGTGACGTCCCGCTGCGCGAACCAGGGCACGCCGAGCGGATCCTTCCCGGGAGCGCCCTCGGGCTGGCTCGCGAGCCACCCTTCGTAGACGTCCGGAAGGGCTGCGATCACCTTCCCGGCGCGCGTCACCACGTGCGCTCGACCGGCCCCGGGCTGCGCGTGCACATGCCACCCGCACGCCTCGTGCGGCGCCGCGCCTCGACGGAAACGACGCGTGGCCCGATCAGGACAGGCGGGCCCTGGGAGCTGCCCCGAAAGAGGACAGACCTCCGCCTCCTCCAGAAGCGCAGCCTCCCACAGAGGGGAACGCACCGGCACATCGGCCATGGCGCGCTTCATCACGTCGGCGAACAGCGGCCCGGCCCCGCTCGCCCCGGTCAGCTCCCGCGTGGGGCTGCCATCCGGGTTCCCCACCCACACCGCCACGGTGCGCTCGCGCGTGTAGCCCACCGCCCAGGTGTCACGATACCCGGAACTCGTCCCCGTCTTCACCGCCACCGGGAAGCCCAAGGTGAAGGGCCCTCGCCCGTGCAGCCCTCGGATCCTGGCCAGTGGATCCGACAGCGCCTCCGTGACCAGCGCGGCAGCAGCCGCATCCAGCACCGGCTCTCCATCCGGCAGCGGCTCGTCCGGCGCGGGCAGCAGCGTGCGCAGCGGGATCCGACGGCCCCCTCGGCTCAGCGCCACGTACGCCTCGGCCAGCTCCCACAGCGTCACCTCCCCGCTCCCCAGGGCAAGCGAGAGCCCGTAGTGCCCCGCCTCCCGCGTCAAACTCACGAAGCCGACCTGCCGCAGCGACGCGAGCAGTGGCCCTGGTCCGAGCTCCGCCGCCAGGCGCACCGCTGGCACGTTGAGACTCCCGGCCAGCGCCTCGCGGGCGCTGATCGGCCCCTCGAAGGTGCCGTCGAAATTCCCTGGCGCGTAGACACCGCTCGCCTCGGGGAACGACGTCGGCACGTCCGGCAAGGGCTCGGCCCCCGTCCGCCCCCCGGCAAAGGCGAGCGCATAGACGAACGGCTTCAGCGCCGACCCCGGCTGCCGCCGCGCCCGCGCCAGATCCACCTGCCCCGCGCGCCGCTCATCGTGGAAGTCCGCGCTCCCCACGTGGGCCAGCACCTCGCCCCGCGCCCCATCGATCACCAGCACGGCCGCGCTCGTGGCGCCGAACCCGGCGAGTGCCGCGAGGTGCGTCCGCGTGAGCCCTTCGACATCGCGCTGGAGATCCAGATCGAGCGTCGTGGTCGAGACGCCGCTCTCCGGCAGACGCCCGTCGGCGAGCAGCGCCTGAACGAAGTGGGGTGCCAGGAAGGGGCGCTGCAGCCCCCGAGGCGTCACCACCTCCTGCATCGCGCGCGCGTGATCGGCCTCCCCCATCAGCCCGTGGCTGCGCAGCGCATCCAGCAGCGCACGTTGCCGGAGCAGCACACGCTCCGGGTGCGCGTGCGGATCGAGCGCCGAGGGGGCGCGCGGGATCACCGCCAGGTAGGCGGCCTGGGCCCAGGACAGCGCGCTGGCCCCGACACCGAAGTAGCCACGCGCTGCTGCCTCGGGCCCCGTGAGCCCATGACCGTAGCTGAGGCGGTTCAGGTAGGCCTCGAGGATCGTCCGCTTGTCCACCGTGCGCTCCAGGTTCTGCGCGCGGGCCGCCTCCTCGATCTTCACCCCCAGCGTCCGCTTCCGTCTCCCCGCCTCCCCCCCGGCGGCCGCGTCGTGGCCCTCCGAAGGCACCACCCCGCTCACCTCGGCCAGCGCCGCAGCGTCGAGCAGCTTCACGAGCTGCTGGGTGATCGTGCTCGCTCCCGACACGAGCCGCCCATGGCGCACGTTCTGACCGAGCGCCCGGAGGATCGCGGCCGGGTCCACCCCCTCGTGCGTGAAGAACCCACGGTCCTCGCTGACCAGCGTGGCGAGAACCACCCGATCACCGAGCGCCTCCAGAGGCAGACTTCGACCCCGGTGACCCGCCTCCGAGGGGATCTCCCGCAGCGCACGCCCCTTCCTGTCGACCACGACACGCCCCTCGTGCCAGTGGTCGTCGAGGTGTGCCGACGGCTCGCCGACCGCCCCCCGGTACGTGCTCCAGGTGACGCCAACCCCCCCTGCGACGAGCGCGGCCAGGGCGGCAGCCCTTACCAGGAGAAGGCGGGAATTGCGGGGGGAACGTCCGCTGGGAAGCGTCGAGCGCATGGGGCACCAAAGAAACGACCCCGCACCAGCAGGATATTCCAGGCAGACGGCCTGGCGCCGATCCTCGCGCGACCACGGTCACCGAGAGCGCAGACGGCGCACGACAGAGCCCGAGCAAGTGTTACCCTCCCCCGCGAGGAGGTCTGCCCTTCATGGCCCCTGACCGGAGCCCCACGCTCGAAGATCTGATCGCCGCCATCCACAGCGATCCCCCCCACGGGATGATCGCCAGCGTGCACAGCGCTCACGTGAACCAGCTGCGCACGCAGTGGGGCCCCTGGCAACCGGACAACCCGCTGCCGTCCATCTACGGACTCGGCATCGGCCGTGCCATCCGGCGCTTCACGCTCCTCACCTGGCCCGAGACCCACCGCGACACCCTCACCCGGTACATCCTCGATCCGAGCGACGAAGAGCTGACGTACGTCAGCCAGTGGGATCACAAGTCCACCTTCCGGCGCCGCTTCGGCAGCTGGACGTACGACGCCGCGAGCGATCGCTCCTACCGCTTCGACCTCTGGTCCAACCTGCACCTCGGCTACGTCGGCAAGGCGTCTGGCTTCCCCGAGCGTCTGCTCCGCTCGGGCGCGGGCGCAACGCACCTCATCACCGGCAAGATCCCGCCCGGCTACCTCGAGCGCCTCGCCGAGCGCTTGCTCGAACTCGAGCTGTTCCCCGCGCTCGACGACCCGGCCGATCAGAACGCGATCGATCTCGGTGTCACGCTGTGGAAGCGCCATGGCGCGAACCTCACCCAGGGCCAGCTCCTGGAGGCCGCACGGATGGCGACCGGGCTCGCGACGCACGCGGGACGACCTTCACCCGACGCGCCTTGATGTCCGCCGCCCCCGTGGACGCCCTGCGTCACGCGCTCGGTCGCGTGATGCACGGCAAGGCCGACGTGATCGAGCTGCTCCTCGTCGCCGTGCTCGGTGGCGGCCACGTCCTCGTCGAGGACGTCCCCGGCGTCGGCAAGACCACCCTCGCCAAGGCCCTCGCCCGCGCCTTCCGCGCCACGTTCACGCGCGTCCAGTTCACCCCTGATCTGCTCCCCTCCGACATCCTCGGCGCCCAGGTCCTGCACCCCAAGGAAGGCACCTTCTCGTTCCATCGCGGCCCCGTCTTCACGCACGTCCTGCTCGCCGACGAGATCAACCGCGCCTCCCCGCGCACCCAGTCGGCCTTGCTCGAAGCCATGAGCGAAGCCCAGGCCACCGTCGACGGCGTGACCCACCCCCTTCCTCGCCCCTTCCTGGTCATCGCCACCCAGAACCCCGTCGACTACCAGGGCACCTACCCCCTGCCGGAAGCGCAGCTCGATCGGTTCCTCCTGCGGATCGGCGTCGGCTACCCCTCCCCGGAGGACGAGCTGCGCATGATCTACGCCCGGCAGCACCAGGATCCCCTGACCACCGTGGAGCCCGTGGCCAGCACCGACGACCTCCTCGCCCTGCAGACCGAGGTCCGCGAGGTCGAGATGAAGGAATCCGTGGGGCGCTACCTCCTCTCCGTGGTCACCGCCACCCGCGAGCACCCCTCCCTGGCGCTCGGCGTCAGCCCCCGCGGCGCCCTGGCCCTCTTCCGCGCCGCCCAGGCCCGCGCCTACCTCGCTGGCAGGCGCTACATCAGCCCGGACGACGTCCAGGCCCTCACCGTCCCCGTCCTGGCCCATCGCCTCACCCTCACCACCCAGGCGCGCTACGGAGGGCTCACCGGCGCCGCCGTCGCCGAGCAGATCGTCGAGGCCACCGCCATCCCGACGTGACGTGAAGATCAACTTCGCCAAGCTCAACCACGCCCTCATCCCGACCACCAAGGAGGGGCGTGATCGCTTCCGCCGGAGCCTCCTCGGCCGCGCGGTGGTCCCCTTCGCCGCGCTGTACAACGCCCTCACCGACGAGGGGCGCATCCTCGCCCTCGTCTCTTTTCTCGTCGGCGGCCTCGGCCTCGAGGTGCAGTCCACCGAGGCGCACCTCGTCTGGTGCGGCCTCACCGCCCTGCTCTTCGGCTCCATCTTCGCGCAGCGCCACTACCGGCTCGACGCCTTCCGCGTCGAGGTCCTCTCCGCGCCGCGCGTCTCCGTGGGCGAAGAGATCCTCTTCACGGTGATGCTCCGCAACCAGGGCCCGCGCGACGCCCACGCCTTGCGCCTCGTGGGCCCCTTCCTCCCCTGGGACGGACGCTGGATCGGCACCGCCCCCCGCGTCCCGCGCGTTCCGGCAGGCGGAAGCGCGCGCCTCGAGGTGCGCGCACGCTTCATCGAGCGCGGCGAGCATCACCTCGACCCCTTCGAGGTCGCCGCCCTGGCCCCCCTCGGCCTGTCACAAGGTAGCCCCGTCGCCTCCGCCGGCACACGCTTCCTCGTCGTCCCTCGCATCGCGCGGGTCCAGCGCCTCTCGCTGCCCCTCGGCCAGCGCCACCAGCCTGGCGGCGTCTCGCTCGCCTCGAAGACCGGCGAGTCCATGGACCTGCTCGGCGTGAGACCGTACCGCCCTGGCGATCCCGTACGCCAGCTCCACGCGCGCAGCTCGGCGCGGACTGGCACCCCGATCGTCCGCGAGTACCAGGAAGAGCACTTCACCCGCGTCGGCGTCCTCGTCGACCCGGCCGACGCCGACCCCGAGCAGCTCGAAGCGCTGCTCTCGCTCACCGCGGGCGTGGTCGCGCATCTGAGCCGAGGAGAAGCCCTCATCGATCTCCTCGTCGTCGGCGACCAGGTGCATGACATGACCCTGGGCCGCCACCTCGGCTTCCTCGAACAAGCCCTGGATCTCCTGGCGTGCGTCCCCTCCACCGCGGCCACGCGCCCGACCGCCATCGACACGCTCCTCGCCCGCCTCTCCCCTCACCTCGCGAACCTCTCTTGCCTCGTCCTCGTCACTGCCACCCAACGTGGAAGCGCCCTCGCCGCGTCCCTCCATCGCACCGGCGTCCGTTGCCGGACCTTCCTCGTCGTCCGTGAACCGCGTCGAACTCCTCAGCAGAGCCCCCGACCCGCTCGACACACCGCCGCGCACGCTGCCGGCAATCCGGACGAGTCGGAGATCTCCCTTCGCGCGGTGAACGAAGAGGCGCTCTTCCTGTGAACACCGCCGCCCCCCACCCCGCCAGCGCCCCCGCTGCACGCCGCGCCATCGCCGCGGCGCTGCTCCTCGTGGCAGGCGTCCTGGTCCTGGGCCGCGCCCCGCTCGGCGGCGCCCTCGCTGCGCTGAGCACCCTTGGCGCGCTCGCCATCGGCCCCCGCATCACCGCCGGTCCCCTCGCCCAGCGCCTCTTCCTGCTGATCCTCTTCGGCCTGGGCATCGCCACGGCGCTCCACCTCCCGCACGACGCCAGCGACAACGCCCTCGGCCGCTTCTGGCTCGCTGCCACGCTCGGCCTGCTCTTCCCGGCCGCGGGCCGGCTGTGCCTGCACGCCCCCGAGGGAGGCGTCATCGTCACCACCTCCCTCGCCCTGCTCGCGCTCACCACCGCCGGCAAGGCGCCCCTCGGCCCCGCCTACAGCGCGGCCGTCGTCGCCCACCTGCTCCTCGTCCTGCTCGCTCTTCGCGCAGCCGATCCAGGGCGCCCAGCCTGGCGGGAGATCCCCCGGCGCAGCCTCGCCATCGGCGCGGCGCTCCTGCTCCTCGGGGCCTGCGTCGGCGTGGGGCTGTCCCGCCTGCTCCCTCCGCTCGCCGTGTGGTCCCAGGCCCAGCTCCTCGGCACCGACGAGGTCATGACCGGCTTCGGCGAGCGGCTCTGGCTCGGCTCGATGGAGGGCATGCTCCAGTCCGACACCCTCGTCCTGCGCCTCGAAGCGCTCGACCCCTCCTCCCCTACGGAAGGACCCAACGACGCCGAGCCCCGGGACCCCCTGGCCACGATCAGCCACCTCCGCGGCGTCGTCTACGACCACTACGAGCGCGGCCGATGGACCAACGCCACCCGCCTCGACGTCGTCCCTGCCCCCCCTGCCTCGCCGGGCGCGACGCGCACGCTGCGCGCCACCCTCCTTCACGGAAGCCGCGACAGGTACTTCCTGCCCCTTGGCGCGGACCGCATCGCCCCCCGCGACGACGCCGCCACCATCGACCGTTTCGGCGTCCTCCGCCTCCCCATCGGCGACGCGACGGCCGTCGACTTCGACCCGAAGCCCCGCCCCGCTTCTGCCTTGGCATCCCCACCGCCATCAGCCCCTCCCGCTCCTCAGGACCTCGACGTCCCCCCCGAGCTGCGCCCCGACCTGGAGCGCCTCGTCGCTTCCTGGACGAGCGACGCCCAGTCCCCCGCAGCCAAGGTGACCGCCATCGCCGACCACCTCCAGCGCGACTACACCTATTCCCTCTCGTTCACCCGCGCCCAGGGCACCGATCCCCTGCTGGACTTCCTGCTCCGCGGCCGCAGCGGCCACTGCGAGTACTTCGCCACCGCGACCGTCTTGCTCACCCGCGTGGCCGGCGTCCCGGCGCGCCTCGTCGTCGGCTACCAGGTCGCCGAACGCAGCCCCCTCGGCGGCCACGCGCTGGTCCGCGAACGCGACGCCCACGCCTGGGCCGAGGTCCACCTCCCGACGCGCGGCTGGATCACCCTCGACGCCACCCCCGCGAGCGCCACCCCGGAGCCCAGGAGCACCCCCTTCTTCGCGGCCCTCCAGGAGCGCCTCGCCTCGGCCTGGGCATCGCTCACCACCGCCCTCACCGACCACCTCGCCTCCACCCTCGCCGGCCTCGCCGCCGTCCTCACCGCGCCCGTCGCCTTCCGGATGCTGCGACGTCTCCGGAAGCCTCCTCGCCCCCGGCCCGCGCTGCGCTCCCCCGAGGAGCCCCCGCCCCCCGAGCTGACGCGCCTCTTCGCTCACCTCGCTTCCCTCACCCAGGGCAGCATCACGCGCGCCCCCACCGAGACCCTGGAGCGCTTCGCACAGCGCCTCGCGAAGGCAGGCCACACCGCCGCGAGCGAAGCCATCACCCGCTACGCCGCGCTGCGCTACGGCGGCATCGGCGAGCAGACCACCGTACTCGCCGCCCTCACGGCCGCGACGACATCGCGCCCACCCGCCTCATCTCACGCCCCGAACCGCCCCGAAGACCGCCCCCTCAAGCCGCCTGCGACTTGAACCCCAGCGCCCGCCCCACATCGCTCGCCATCCCGCGCGCCACGGCCGACACCATCAACCACGGCGTCATCCACCGATCCGGCGGCAGCACCCGCCCCAGGTACATGAAGTACCGCCGCTGGTACTCCGGATCGTTCAGCATCCAGCGCAGCATCGTCCGGATGAACAGCGGCGACGGCCCCTCGAACAGCTCCGTCTTCAGCCGCTGCATCGTCGACCGGAACATCGGCCGCGTCTCCTCGTCGACCTGACGCCGGTAGACCGCGAGCCCCTCCTCCCAGCGCGTGCGCCCCTCGTGCACGGCGACCAGCACCTCCGACAGCCGCTTCGCCCCGATCAGCGCATCGTAGATCCCCTGCCCATCCAGCGGATCCTTGTGGTGGAGCGCGTCCCCCACCAGCACCCAGCCGGCCCCCCCGGCGTCCAGGTACCGGTTCGCGATGCGACTCACCCCGATCAACCCACTCACCCGCTGCGCCTCGGCGAGACGCCGCCGCCCCGTCGCGAACGACCGCACCCGCCGCTCGTAGAACCCCACCGCGTCCCCGTCGAGCTGCACGCGATCGGAGCGGAGCTGCGTCGCCACCACCGTCCGTCCACTGGCCAGCGGGAAGAACATCAACGTCCCCCCTTGCCCACCGCTGACCACGTGGAGCGCGGGCGACCCATCCTCGGTCACGGGCAGCACCCCTTCCCACTCCGCGGAGTACACCGTGCTCGTCTGCTGCGACCGATCCTCGATCACCCGGGCCCCCACCTTGCGCGCCACGCGGCTGTGCCGACCGTCGGCCCCCACCACGCAGATCCTCGCCTGGTAGGTCACCTTGGGCCCACCTCGCTCCGACGCCACGACCCCCGTCACCCGCCCGTCCTCGGCGCGGACCACATCGGACACCGTGACCCCCGAGAGCGCCGTCACCGACGGGTATCGCGCGAGGTTGTCCCAGAGCGCGAGATCGAACCCCCCCCGGTCGACGTAGTAGAAGTACCGCCGCCCGTAGAGCTCCGGGGACACCAGCTGCGCCCTGAAGTGCCCCTCGAACTCGATGAACCCCGTGACCAGCCGCGTGCAGGACCCCTCGTACGTCGACTCATCGATCCCGAGCTCGTCGAGGAGCTGGATCGCCGAGGGGTAGATGACCGGACAGGACGGGACCTCGGGCTGCGATGGAAACGTCGCCTTGTCGACGACGAGCACACGCAACCCGCGCTGTCCGAGCCGCGCGGCCAGGGATGCGCCGGCGGGGCGACCTCCCACGATGATCACGTCGAATGGCTCGATCGGTTCGATCGGATCCGAATCCTGGGCCTGCACGAGAATAACTTAGCCCATCGCGCGACCACGTCGCCATACCGGCCAGGTCGGAATGACGAGGGTACCAGGGCATACACCCCGGCCCAGGTCGGGATGACGCCGTGGAGCTGCTCACGATGACGGCGTGGAGCTGCTCACGATTTCGATGGAGCGAGGCTCCTGGCAGCGCCCGACGGGTCCAGCCGAGCGTCACCGCACGGAGCTAGGCTTCCGGCAGCAGGCGACGGGTCCAGCCGAGCGTCACCGTACGGCCCAGACGAAGCAGGTCGTCGTCGCGCAGGGGGGCGGCCTTCACCGGTCCATCGGCACGCCACAGCCCGTTCGTGCTCGCCGCATCGATCGCCCACACCTCGCCCCCGATCTTCACGAGCAGCCCGTGGACCCGGGAGATCTCGGGCTCGGCCTTGATCTCCAGGCCGCAGCGCTCGTAGCGACCGACGAGCACCCCCCGCTCCAGCCGCTCCAGGCTCACCTCGTGCCGCATCCGTCGCCCACGGTGCGTGAGGACCAGACTGCCCCAGCCGATCTCCACGTTGTCGGGCTCTCCCAGCGCGAGCGCGGGCCCGACGCCCGTGACATGCGACACCTCCTCGTGGCTCCGCGCCGTGCCCACGGACGAGGCGCACGCGAGGCCCTCCTGGATCACCCCCCGCCCCTGGCCCGGCGAGCGCCGGTCGACGAAGACCCGAGGTGGCAGCGTCGACCACGCCTCGCGCCCGCAGGCCCCCCACCCCGCGCAGAGCGCCGCCGGGATCAGCCAGATCCCGAACCCGTGGACGGTGACGTGCAGCGGCCCGTCGGCGATGACCGCCGCGTTGCGCTGCCCATCCTCCGTGACGAACGGCACCCCGGTATCGAGATCCCACACCCGCGAGATCATCGCCCCCGCTTCCCGACGCGCGAAGACCACGAGCTGGCGCAGCGCGACCTTGGGAGAGCTCAACCGGAGCCCGCAGCGCGGATGTCGCCCCACCACGAGCGCGTGCCCGTCCTCGACCAGGGTCGCCTCCAGGACCCGCCCGTCGGGCGCCACGGCGATCGCCACCACGGCAGGCCGCCGCGTGAGCGCCGCGAGCCCTCGCATGCGCTCGTAGGCCGAAAGGAAGGCCTCGCGCGGCCCCAGCGGCTTCTCGTCGAGCAGCTCCACCTCGCGACGCCGCCCGAGGCGCTTGCTCTCCCCTCGCGGTCGCTGGCCGAAGCTCTCCGGGACGCTGGTCTCGTGGGACACGAACGCTCCTCGCAGGTGGGCCAGCGCGGCTGCCGGACGCACCGACATCACCCTGACCATGGATGGCACCGCGCACGACGGAAGCATCGTCGCGGCTGGTTTCCGGGGAAAATCTAGCCACGCCCCGTCACCTTGTCCGGCAGGGATGCACCGAATTCTGCTGTCAGGGATGCACCCGATAAGACCATCCAGCGATACGGCCCATGCATCCGGGGCGATCACAGCGGCGGGCTCTCCCACAGTCTCGCGAGGTGTGCCGCGAATCGCAGGTTACGGGTTGCGGGTTGCGGGTTGCGGATTGCGGGTTGCGCTTCAGCGGATCACGACCCGCTCTGCCTCGGAGTAGCCGGTCGAGTCGCCCTCGTACATGAACTCTGCCGCGGCTGGCGGCACCACGAACGAGCCTGCCGTCGTGGCCCGCGCCAGGTACGTCGCGGCGACCCGCTCTCCCCAGAGCTTGTCGAAGTACACGAGCACCCGATCGTCGCGCAGCTCCACGTGGCTCGCCTCGCTCCCGTACCGCAGCACCCCGGACAGCGGGTGTTCCCCGTCGAGCTCCGGCGCCGAGGCCACCGTGGCCAGGTCGGGCTGCACCGGCTCGAATCCTCCCGGCAACCGATCGGTGATCGCCAGGTACCCACGCCGCTCGTGCGAAAGCCCGCTCGGCACCCCCACCAGGAGCGCTACCCGCACCAGGTCCCCCGCACGCACCGCGCCCAGCTCGATCGGCTTCCCCTGCGGATCCGTGTACACCCGGTGCACGCTCGGCCCCAGCGCGGCGCGCGTCGCCACGAGCGCCTCGGACCCCTCCTCGAACAGCGGCCTCCGCCACGCGGCCTCCACCTGGTACGCCACCGCCGCAGGCCCCTCGGCCGTGAGCCGCAGCGTCGCCCGGCGCCCCTTCACCTTCTCGATCGGGATCGCGAACTCCTTGCTCCCGAACCCCAGATCCCGATCCACCGCGAGCGCTTCCCCGTCCAGGAAGACCTGCACCGGGCTTCCCTCCACGGTGGTCGCCGCGATCTGACCGGCCACCGCCAGGAGTGCGAACGACGTCGCTTGCGTGGTGTACGCCTCGGTCTCTCGCACCAGCGCCGACAGAAGCCGCGGGAGCACCGGCGCGCCTCGCCGCAGCCGCGTCAGCGCCATCGCCGCCTGCGCGCGGCTGCGCGTCGGCGACCCGTAGTAGTGGAAGTCGTTCGTCTTCGGCGCCGACGCCAGCTTCCCGTCCGCGTCGAGACCGTCCTCGACCGCGTCGAGCAGCGTCGCCACCCGGTCCTCCTGCCCTGACAAGCTCGACAGCGCCATCGCCAGGCTCGCCTTCCCGAACAAGCTCTGGCGCTCCCGCGTGTCGTAGAGCGCATCGGCCGCACTCTCCGGCAGCGCGCGCAACTCCGCGAGGCTCTCCGCGATGGCCGCCCGCACCTCGGGCTCCAGATCCCCGTCGAGCAGCCGCTCCCCGAGATACCGCTGCATTCCCTCGAGCAAGCCCGGGGGCGCCTCGATCCCGGCCGCCTTGGCCAGCACCACCGCCCGCATCGCGTACGCCGTCCCGTACACGTTCGGCTCCCGGTCCCCTGGCCAGTACCCGAGCCCTCCCGACATCGTCTTCATCAACGACAGCCGCGTGAGCCCGGCCTTGATCCGCGTCGCGATCTCCGCGTCGCTCAGCTTCGCCACCCCGATCCGCGGCAAGATCGTCCGCGCCGCGATGAGCGGCAGCGTGCTCGACGTCGTCTGCTCCACGCAGCCGTGCGGATAGCCCAGCAAGAACGCCACCCGCGGCCCCAGCTCGGGCCACAAGTTCTGGCCGACCCGCACCCGCAGCGCCCCACCGCGCCCATCCACGCTCGCCGGCACCGCCAGCGCGATCTCCCGCGACGCCTGGAACGCCCCGTCCAGGTGAGGCCGCTCCGTGAGGCCTGGCTCATCCACCCGGAGCTTCAAGTCCACCGCGTCGCGCACCTTGCCCGTCCCGTCCGCCACCGCGAACGAGAGCGCCTGCTCCCCCCCCTCGCGCGCCTCGAATGGGAACGCCACCCGGCTGTGCCCCCCGGCCGGCACCGTCACCGGCGCCGTCTTCTCCCCGAGCCGCACCGTCGCTGCCACGGGCGCCTCCGTGTTGTTGTGCACCATCGCCGAGAGTTCGAAGCGATCCCCGCGCGCCGCGAACCGCGGCACCACCGGCACCAGCATCAGCGGCTTGCGCACCGTGAAGTCGCTCTCCGCCATCGCCCCCTTGCCGCCCCGATCGAGCGCCACCGCCATCATCCGGAACCGCGTCAGGTTATCCGGCAGCTTGAACCGCACGCTCGCGCGCCCCTCCGCGTCCGTCCGCAGATCCGGCCGCCACAGCGCCGTCTCCACGAAGTCCTTCCGCGTCTGGCTCACCATCGTTCGCTCCGATCCCCCGCCGTCACCCGCCACATGGCTCCGCTCGTACAGCTCCGCGAGCCCCTCCCGGCTATCGCGCAGGTGAAACCGCAGCGGCATCCCGGGCCGCAGCGCCGTCACCGGATCTGGCAGATGGAAGTTCGTCAGCCGCAGGATCCCCTCGTCCACCACGGCCAGCGCGATCTCCGCCCCCTCCACGGGCGCCCCGCGCTCCTTCAGCTCCAGCGAGATCCCCACCTCCTCGCCCGGCTCGAACGACGCCCGGTCCGACTTCACCGCCAGGTCCAACCGCGACGCCGCGAGCGACACGGGGATCCGCACCGCCCCCACCTTGTAGTCCACCGCCGCCGAGCCCGTCTCCCCCACCGGCAACAGCGTCACCGCCACGTGCGCGTGCGGCGCGTGGGCTGCGTCGATCGGCACCTCGAACACCGCCGAGCTCCCCTCCACCCGCTGGCTCCGGTGCGACAGGAGCCGCCCCTGCTCCACCGTCAGCACCGCCGTCGCCGCCTTGTACGGGCTCCGCACCAGGATCTTCGCCGTCTCCCCGGGCGCGTAGCGCGCCTTGTCGGTCGCCACCTGCACCGTTCGCCCCCGATCCGGAAAGCTCACCTGCTCTCTCGACCCATCGCGCCACGCCCAGATCGACGTCCTCCCGCCCTTGCGGCCATCGACCTCCGCATGGATCTCGTAGTCCCCGCTGTGCGGCGCCGTCAGCGTGCAGCGCACCGGCGCCGCCGCGCTCTTCACCTCGCAGCGCCCCGCCTCGCTGAGCGACCGCGTCCAGCGCCACCGCAGCGCCCCTCCTGGCCCTCGCTGCTGCGTGTAGGCCCAGCTCACCCGCGTCATCCGCGCGCTCACGCTCGCCCCCACCACCGGCCGCCCCGACGTATCGCTCACCCCCAGCTCCACCGGGATCGCCTCACCCACCCCGACCCACGACGACGGCAACCGCAGCCCCGCGTAGCGCGCCACCGGGTGCTTCACCACCCGGCTCCGGTTCGCGATGTGACGGTTCGAGCTGTCCGTCACGTCCGCCTCCAGCACGAACGCCTGCGGCCCCTCGACCCCGGCCATCGACAGCGCCTGCTCGACGACCACCGTCCCGTCCGGCCCCAGCGTCCCGTCCCCTGCCCGACTCCACCGCGCCTCTCCGTCGCGATCCTCCCACCACGACCGCGACCGCCTGAACACGAGCCCCGCCTCGGTCAGCGGCCCGTCCGGGAACGCCGCCGCCTCCCGCTTCAGCGTCCAGCTCACCCGGCCTCCATCCATCGCCGCGCCGAACAGGTAGCGCCCCCGCACCGTCGCCCGCAGCCCCACCGGCGTCTCGGCAGCGTCCACGTCCACCGCGAACCGCGGCGCCTCGAACTCCGCCACCTGCACCATCGTCGACGCCAGCGGCGCGCTCTCCCCCCCTGCGCCCGCCGCGCCCAGCAGCACCTGGTGCGGACCCACCTTGCTGTCGGCCGGAAGGTCCACCCGCGTCGCCACGCTCCCCAGCTCGTTCGTCGTGTGCCGCGCCCGGTGCACCTCCTCCCCCGTCGGCCCCACCACCCGCAGCTCCACCTCCGAGCCGGCCACTGGCACCAGCCGATCCCCCTCGGGCCGGCGCAGACTCCCCTTCAGCCACACCGTCGCACCAGGCCGGTAGATCCCTCGATCCGTCAGCAGCAGCGCCCGCTCCGCGCTCGACACCGCAGCGTCGCCCTCGCCCTCACCTTCCTCGTCGTCATCGCGGCTCCCCGCGTTGCCGCCCGCCATCTCCGGGAACAGGTGCTTCGCGCTCACCCCGCCCTCATCGAGGGACAGGAACGAGATCACCCCGTCCTTCTCCACGCGCACCTGCCCCGACCCCGCCCCGAGCAGCGCGATCCCTTGCGCGTCCGTCGTCACCGCCGGCCCCTCCTTCCCCTCGAACCGCACGCTCGCCTGAGCGACCGGCTCCCCGCCCAGAAGCCTCGACACGTGGACCAGCGTCGACCCATCGAGCGAACGCGCATGCACCGCGAGCGACCCTTCCCTCGCCGGCTGGAGGAGCGCCACGCTCGGCCGCTCCGCCTCGCTCCCGCGCGGGAACTTCATCGGCTCGGCGCCCGGCGCGAACTTCGTCGCCCGCACCGTCGTCAGAAAGCTTCCCCCGGCGGGCAACGCCTTCTGCAGATCCACCACGCTCGTCACCAGCGCATCCGCCTTCGCCTCCTTGATCGACACTGGCACCCGCACCGGCGGCGCGCCGTCAGGCACCTTGTGCGTCCGCGCTTGCGTACGCGCCGCCTCGAAGGCCTCCGCGTCCCCCGAGGCGATCGGCCAGGCCCACAGCTCCGCCTCCAGCACGTTCCGCGTCGTCAGCGGGAACTGCTTCGACATCGCCGGATCGAGCACGAGCAGCCCCTCCGGCAGGGTCGCGCTCGCCCCCAGCGGCCGCCTGCGCACCGCGAGCTGGATGGGCTGCGCGATGCGCCCACCGTAGTCGTCCACGAGCCCCGACACGACGATCCGATACGACCTCGACGCCTCGAACCCACCGCCGATCGACACCATGTTCATCCAGCTCACGTTCTGGATCGACAGGTTGCGCACCGGCGGCGTCACCGAGATCAGGCCCCGCAACGCCCGCTCGGACAGCGCGATGGCGTGGTTGAACTGGAGATGGATCCCCTGGGTGTCCACCCAGAGCTGCCCGTCCTCCGCGACGCACGCTTCTTCGTCCCACCGGCTCCCGCACATCGGCGACTTCAGCGCGAGCGGCTCGGCCACCGACATCGTCCGCGTCTCTGCTGCCGTCTTCACCCCGCCGACGGTCCCCCCGTCCCGCACCCGCAGCGTCACCTTCTGCCCCGCCCGCAGCGGCGCCGCGGGCCGCGCCAGCACCACCAGCCGCGGATCCACCTCCACCCCCTGGAACGTCCTCCCGCGCGGCCGATCGAACACCAGCGGGATCGGACGCTCGTCCTCCCCCACCAGCGAGATCACCTTGCGCGCCTCGGTGAGCGCGATCGGCTGATCGTAGAGCACGCTCATCCCCTGGGACCGCGCGATGATCGTCTCGCCCGACGGGTACACCGCGACGGAGCGGATCGTCTCCGGGTCCGGCACATACCCCAGCACCTTCCCCGCGAGGGTCACGCTCGGCGTCACACGCAGCCTCGCGCTCCAGGGCGCGAGTGCCTGTCCCGACTTCCCCTTCAGCGCCCCCAGCGCCACCTCGTAGTCCTGGTCTCCCGCGAACTGCCCCGCCGCCGTGAACTCCAGCGTGAACGCGTTGATCCACCGCGCCTCGCCCTTCACCTCGGGCGTCAAGCGCAGCGTCCCCTTCGCTGCGAGCAGCCCCTTGCGCTCCCATCCGCCGACCTTCGGCGGCAGCTCCATGTCCTGATCGAACCGGATCCGGAAGCTCTGCCCGACGCTCACGAACTTCCGGTTCTGATCGAGCATCGGCAACGTCACCTCGGGCGACTCGGCGACCACCTCGGCCCGCGCATGCCTGGGCACCGCCACCCCCAGCACGCCCTCCAGCGGATCACGCACCACGCGCTGTGCACTCGGCGGCGGGAACACCAGCTCCCCCTCCGGCACGGAGACCTCGCGCACCAGGAGCGGTGACGCCGACTCCCCCGACGAAGCGCCCCCCGACATCGCCGAACCCGCGCCCCCACACGAACTTGCGCCCGCGCCGACGAGTCCCAGCGACGCCAGCAGGAAGCTCGCCGCGAAGAACCACCGACGCCGCAAACGTCCACTTCTCCCGCAAGGTTCCCCGCACGACGTCGTGCCTACCTGTCGTACCGCGAATCGCTGTTCGCTGCGCCGCGGTGCGGGTCGACGCGCCGCCTGCGCGGGCCGTGAATGGGGCCGATCAACCATGGAAAGAAGCCTCCTCGAGCGCGACCAGGTGGACGCGACGCCCCACGAACGCCACCCGGCGACTGCTCTATTCCAGGCTCATCACTCCCGTTCTGGCCGCTCCGCCGCATTCCATTCCCGGTGACGCCCGCCTATCATCCAGCTCATGATTGGGGATTCCGCGCGCCGACACCGAAGCGGCATCACGTGGCTGATGACGGCCCTTGGACTGGCCTCCACCACCCTCCTCGCAGCCTCCTGCGTCCTCGATACGCAGGGCACCTTGCCCAGCGCGACGGGCAGCGCCGGAAACGGACCGACCAGCAGCTCGACCAGCGCTGGCGGAAGCGGAGGGGAAGGCGGACAGGGAGGCCAGCTCCAGCCAGAGCCCGAGAACTGCCTCGACGGCATCGACAACGATCTCGACGGCTTCGTCGATTGCGCCGACGTCGACGACTGCGCCCCTGCCGACTACGCCTGCATCCCGGCTCCCCCCGACGGCTGGACGGGCAACGTCCACGCCCTGATCGGCGACTTCGACAGCACCGACGCGCCACCGGCCTGCCCCGAAGGCACCGCGGAGCGCGACTTCGTCGCCGAGCCCAGTGACGCTACCTGCACCCCCTGCGGGTGCTCTCACGACACCAGCAACGCCTCCTGCTACGCGCCCGCCATCACTTGCTACAACAGCGCAAACTGCAATGTAGGCGCATCGTCCGTCACCTACGCCACGCTGACCAACGGGTGTGGCAGCGTGAGCAACACCCCGAACCCGCTGTCGTGTCGCCTCGTGGCCCCCTCCAGCGTTCGCGACCGCGGCACCTGCGCCGTCGGCACGGAAGCCCAGCTCGTCGAGGCGCTCCCCTGGAGGCATACCGTGCGCACCTGCACCAGCAGCCTCCCCACCGGCCTCGGCTGCGCCCAGCCGGGCCACGTCTGCGCCGCGCGTCCCCCGGTCGTCGACGGGACCCCTGCCATCGACGACACCACGACCTGCATCCTCAAGGAAGGCGCCGACGCCTGTGACACCGGCTGGACCCACATCGACCTGCAGCTCTACGACGGCGGTGAGGACGGGCGGAGCTGCACCGCGTGTGGCTGCAACCTCGATGCGATCACCTGCACGGGCGGCAACGTGCAAGCCTACGACAACAACAATTGCAGCGGCGACAACAGGAGCGTCTCCACCCCCACCTGCACCAACATCACCGATCTCCGCGACTGGGACACCCTCGGCTTCCGCAGCGAGGTCGGCACCTTGACGGGCAACGTCGCCTGCACCGGCGGCGAAGGCCAGGGCGCCGTGGCGCCCGAGGGCCCGACGAAGCTCTGCTGCCAGCAGGTCGCGCCCCCTCCGCACTGATCACGCCGAACGCCTCGCATCCGCTGCGAAGCCCTGCGCAGCTGCCTCGCTCCTCGCGCCAGGGAGCGGGCACGAGCCCCGTTGCTGCAAACCACGCATCCACGGTACGCCAGATGGCATGACGCCCTGGCGACTGTTGCACACCACGCTTGGTCTCTTACTCATCATCGCCGCTGCAGGAAGCTGCGGGGTGCTCACTGGCCTCGACCAGTTCGAGGTGATCTCGACCAGCAGTACGGGCACAGGTGGCTCGATCAGCTCGGGCGGCGCCGGTGGCAATGCGGGCGAAGGCGGAGGCGGTGGACAGCTCCAGCCAGAGCCCGAGAACTGCCTCGACGGCATCGACAACGACCTCGATGGCCTCGTCGACTGCGCCGACGTGGAAGACTGCGCGCCCGCCGACTACGCCTGCATCCCGACGCCACCCGACGGCTGGACGGGCAACATCCACGCGCTGATCGGCGACTTCGGCAGCACCGACGCGCCGCCCGGCTGCCCCGAGGGCACCACGGAGCGCGACTTCGTCGCAGAGCCAAGTGATGCCACCTGCACCCCCTGCGCATGCTCTCACGACACCAGCGGCGCCTCCTGCTACGCGCCCACCGTCACTTGCTACAACAGCGCCAACTGCAGTGCAGGCACCTCGTCCGTCACCTACGCCACGCTGACCGACCAGTGCACCAACGTGAGCAACACCCCGAACCCACTGTCGTGTCGCCTCGCAGCCCCGCCCGGAGTACGCAACCGCGGCACCTGCGCCGTCAGCGAGGGAGCTCAGCTCGTCGACGCGCGCCCCTGGAGGCACACGGTGCGCACCTGCACCAGCAGCCTCCCCACCGGCCTCGGCTGCGCCCAGCCGGACCACGTCTGCGCCGCGCGTCCCCCTGTCGTCGACGGGACCCCCGCCATCGACGACACCACGACCTGCATCCTCAAGGAAGGCACCGACGCCTGTGAACCCGGTTGGACCACCATCGACCTGCAGCTCTACGTCAGCGGTGAGGACGGGCGGAGCTGCGCCGCGTGTGGCTGCAACCTCGACGCGATCACCTGCACGGGTGGCAACGTGCAGGCCTACGACAACCTCGACTGCACCGGCGACAACAGGAGCGTGTCCTCCTCTGGCTGCACCAACATCACCGATCTCCGCGACTGGGACTCGCTCGGCTTCCGCGGCACGCCGGGCACCTTGTCTGGCAACGTCACCTGCACTGGCGGCGAAGGCCAGGGGGCCGTCGTGACCGAGGGCCCGACGAAGCTCTGCTGCCGGCAGGTGGCCTCTCTTCGCCGCTGACCGCGCCGCACGACGGCACTCGCACCTGACCGGGCCAAGCGCTGCTGTCATCGGGTCGTACCTTCATGGCAGTCGCACCTTCATGGCAGAGGAAGCCTTCCTCGCCGGCGAGGCCTCGCGTGTGCAGTCCCTGCGCATGCCCACCCGACGCCAGAGCCGACCTCGCCCTTCGACGCCACACCTGTGCGGCTTCCAACAGATGCGAGGGTGCCGGCATGTCTCCCGCGTCACCAACCTTCGCTTGCGCCACCGTCTCCCCGCACGACGCGCCACCGTCTGCTCCGTTGGCATCCACGACACCGGCCGTGAGAACCAGAGTACCAGGACGACCAGGAACCCCGTGACGCTCTGCTGTCGGCAGATAGCTTCACTTCCAGGCTGAAATCTCCATGGTCTTGCACTTCCTGGCCCTGGCAGGTTCCACTTGAGCCGCCTACCCTGCACGGGATGAGTGAACGATTGCGCGCCCCCCAGCGCTCCAGGACGACGTTCTTCTTCGCCCTCTGTGGGATGGCAGCGATCGGACTCGTACCCGTCTCCTGCGTCCTCGACACCGAGGGCACCTTGAGCCAGCCCACGGGCGGCATCGGCGGCCAGGGAGGGCAGACGAACCCCGGCACCGAGGACTGCCTCGACGGCATCGACAACGACGGCGACGGCTTGATCGACTGCGCCGACGTCGAGGACTGCGCCCCCGCCAGCTACGAGTGCGCGCCCGCAGTCCCCGCCGGATGGACGGGTAACGTCCGCGTCGCCATCGTCGACTTCGCGGCTGCGGACACGCTCCCGGCATGTCCTGAGGGCACCGAGACGTCCGACTACTTCGCGGGCCCCGCCACCGAAGCCGCGTGCAGCAACTGCGACGGCTGCACCTGGAACCGCGACGACGCCGAGTGCTACGCGCCCACGCTCAGCTGCTACTCGTCCAACAGCTCGAACACGAACTGCAGCGGCGCTCCCACGTCGGCTCGGCCCAATTACCGCGGCAACGTCTGCGAGTCCTTCATCACCGGCGTCCCGAACAGTGTCTCGTGCCGCATCACGAGCGGCGCGTCGCTCCGCCGCCGCGGGGAATGCACCGCAGCGCCCGACGGCGGCCAGCTCCAGAACGCGCCGTGGGCCCAGGCGATCCGCGTCTGTACGGGCGCTCCACGCGAGGGCGGCCACTGCGATGACGGCCGCCAGTGCCTCCCCAAAACGAATGACGACCCCGCGTTCGGAGGTCTGGCTTGCGTGCTCACGCCAGGAGACGAGGCTTGCCCTGCGGGGTGGACCGATCTCGAACAACAGATCTTCCAGAGCGGCGACGACACGCGCACTTGTGCCGCCTGCGGCTGCGACCTCGGCGCGCTCGGGTGCGACGGTGGAGGGTTCCGCGCCCACGATTTCTCCAACTGCAACGGCTCCTCCATCACCATCGACAGCAACCAGTGCGTCGACATCACGCCGGTTCTCGGCCAGTCCTTCTCCTTCCGCGCCATGGCCGCCACCGTGACCGGTGACGTCGCCTGCACCGGCGGCCAGGGCAGCGGTGCGGTCACGCCCACGGGCCCTGCCAAACTCTGCTGTCGGTCGACGGGCGGCAACTGAGCCGACCGTCACCACCCACCTCGCTCTGAACCGCTCGCAGGAGTCGCCCGAGGGGAGCCTCGGAACGCCGAATGCATCGCTCGACGACCGGTCGCCGGACTGCCTCCAGAGACACCGTGCCCGCACCTCATGACCCATGG
Source organism: Chondromyces crocatus (assembly GCF_001189295.1). Classification (NCBI taxonomy): domain Bacteria; kingdom Pseudomonadati; phylum Myxococcota; order Polyangiales; family Polyangiaceae; genus Chondromyces; species Chondromyces crocatus. The sequence goes on along the minus strand of NZ_CP012159.1, from coordinate 4,323,591 downwards.
CCCGATCCCGTCGGCAAGCAAGACTCGGCGCCAGTGGACTGACCCTGGCCACGACCCTCCTGGTGAGCTGCGCCCAGCTCACCGGCCTGGATGGGTTCGAGGTGGGGAGCGGCTCCTCCGGGACCACCGTGGGCTCCGGAGGGATGGGGCCCTCCTCCGGCGAAGACTGCACCGATGGCCTCGACAATGACGACGACGGCCTGATCGATTGCGCCGACGTCGAGGACTGCGCTCCCACCGATCACGTCTGTGTGCCGGCGACGCCCCCCGGGTGGACGGGTGACGTCCGCGTCGCCATCGTCGACCACGCGGCAGCCGACACACTGCCGCCGTGTCCTGCCGGAACCGAGACCTTCGACTACTTCGCCGGCCCCGCCATCGAGGCCGAGTGCACGCCCTGCGACGGCTGCACCTGGGACCGCGCCACCGCCGCGTGCTTCGCCCCCACGCTCGCGTGCCACTCGTCGGGCAACGGGAACACGACCTGCAACGGCAACCCCACCTCCGAGCGCGCCGATCGCCTCGGTGGCACCTGCGAGTCGCTCACCTCCAGCATCCCGAACAGCGCCTCGTGCCGCCTCACGCAACCTGCCACCCTGCGCACCCGAGGGACCTGCGACGCCGCGCCCGACGGTGGCCAGCTCCAGACCTCTCCATGGAGCCAGGTGACCCGCGTCTGCATCGGCGCGCCACGCCTCGGTGGCCACTGCGACGACGGCGGGCAGTGCCTCCCCAGGTCGAACGACGACGCCGCGTTCGAGGGCTGGGCCTGCGTGCTCCAGCCTGGATACGACGCGTGCCCAGCGGGCTGGACCGATCTCGAGCGACAGCTCTTCGAGACCGGCGTCGACACGCGCACCTGTGCTCCCTGCGGCTGTGACCTCGACGCGCTCGGATGCACCGGTGGCGGGTTCCTCGCCTACGATCTGGCCGGATGCAGCGGCACGTACGTCACCATCGACAGCACCCAGTGCGTCGACATCACGCCGCTGCTCGGCCAGAATTTCGCCTTCCGCACCGAGGCCGCCACCGTGACGGGTGACGTCACCTGCACCGGCGGCGAGGGCAGCGGCGCCGTGATCCCCGAGGGCCCTGCCAAGCTCTGCTGCCTGTCGATGGGCCGCGCGAGCGACTGAATCGGCTGCGTCCACGCGTCGATGATGCTCGCGCACCTCGATCTGGACCGCTCGCGTGAGTTCCTCCGATGCGCATGAACTCTTCCGAGGAGAGCGCTCCGGCCGCTGGAAGCGTCCTTCGATGCTGGCGGCCAGGTTGCCAGCCCAGGCGCCGAGCATGTACTCCATGACACATGGCTCGATCCTCCTCGCAAGCAAGTTTCGGTGCTGGTGGATTACTCTTCGCCACGGCCCTCGTGGTGAGTTGCGCGCAGCTCACTGGCCTGGATGGGTTCCAGGTGGAGACCAGCTCCGCGGAGACCAGCGGGGGTGCAGGAGGCACCAGCGGGGGTGCAGGAGGCACCAGCGGGGGTGCAGGAGGGACAGGCTCCCCGTCCAGCGAAGACTGCACGGATGGCCTCGACAATGATGGTGACGGGCTGATCGACTGCGAGGACATCGAGGACTGCTCGCCGGCCGATTACGAGTGTGTACCCGCGGCGCCCTCTGGATGGTCGCGTAACGTCCGCGTCGCCATCGTCGACCATGCGATGGCGAGCACGCTTCCAGCCTGTCCCGGTGGCACCGAAGCCCACGACTACTTCGCCGGCCCCGCCACCGAGGCCGTGTGCAGCAGCTGCGACGGCTGCGCCTGGAACCGCGATGAAGCCGAGTGCTTCGCCCCCACACTCAGCTGCCACTCGTCAACCAGCTCGAACACGGACTGCAGCGGCAATCCCACGTCGGAGCGGCCCAATTACCGAGGAAACGTCTGCGAGTCCTTCATCACCGGCGTTCCGAACAGCGTGTCGTGCCGAATCACGGACGGCGCATCGCTCCGCCGCCGAGGAGAATGCAGCGCAGCGCCCGACGGTGGCCAGCTCCAAACCTCGCCGTGGGCCCAGGTGATCCGCGTCTGTACGGGCACGTCACGCGATGGTGGCCACTGCGATGACGGCCATGAGTGCCTCCCCAGGACGAATGACGACCCCGCCTTCGGGGACCTGGCCTGCGTGCTCAAGCCAGGAAACGAGGCTTGCCCAGCGGGGTGGACCGATCTCGAACAACAGATCTTCGAGACCGGCGTCGACACACGCGCATGCGCTGCCTGCGGCTGTGACCTCGGCGCGCTCGGGTGCATCGGTGGCGGGTTCCGCGCCTACGATTTCTCCAACTGCAACGGCTCCTCCATCACCATCGACAGCAATCAGTGTGTCGACATCACGTCGATTCTCGGCCAATCCTTTTCCTTCCGCTCCGAGGCCGCCACCGTGACGGGCGACGTCACCTGCACCGGCGGCCAGGGCAGCGGCGCGGTCGCGCCCACGGACCCTGCCAAGCTCTGTTGCCGCCAGTCCCCCTGACGCGCTAGGACCTCGGAGGGCTCCACGCCCCCTCCACCGCAGCGCGCCATGAAGCTCGTCTCCACCACCCTCACGGGAAACAACGAAGCCATCCTCGCCGACGCCCTCCGCAGCGTCGTCGACTGGGTCGACGCCTGCCTCGTCATCGACACCGGCGTCACCGACCGCAGCCTGGAGATCGCCCGCGAGATCGCCGGCGACAAGCTCGTCCTGCGCACGTTCCGCTGGGTCAACGACTTCGCGGCGGCGCGCAACTTCGCCCTCGACGCGGCCCACGAGATCCAGGGCGACTGGGCGCTCACCCTCGACACCGACGAGCGCATCGACCTCCGCGGCGAGGACCTCCGCGCCCTCCTCGAGACCGCCACCGAAGGCGTGCTCATGGTCATGGACGGGTCGGGCACCTACGCCAAGGAACGCTTCTTCCGCCTCCCGGCCAAGGCCCGCTTCAACGGCCCCACCCACGAGTCCTTCCCCTCGTACCAGGTCGGCACCCGTACCCTGGAGAAGGCCCGCTTCACGGAGCTGGCCAAGACCCCGGACGCCTACCAGCGCAAGTTCGAGCGCGACGCCGACATCCTCCGCCGCCACACCAAAGCGCACCCCCGCGATCCCCGCTGGTTCTACTACCTCGGCGACGCCCTCCAGAACCTCAAGCGCTACGAAGAGGCCATCCGCGCCTACAAGTCCTGCGCGGCCCTGCGCGGCTGGAACGAAGAGTCCGCCTGGGCCTGCTACCGCGCCGCCGAGTGCCTCATCACCATCGGCCGCTACACCGACGCCGTCGACACCTGCGCCTCGGGCATGGCCCTCCACGCCGGCATCGCCGAGCTGCCCTGGCTCGCCGCCTTCGCCTCCTGGAAGGCCGGCCGCGCCGAGCAAGCCGTCTACTGGGCCCGGCTCGCCATCCCCATGGGCCACTTCATGGGCGAAGGCCGCAAGGTGAAGCGCATCGGCTTCCGCAACCTCGCCGCCCTCAACGAAGGTCCGTTCGACGTCCTCCGCTTCGCCCTGCGCGCCACCGGCGACGCCGCTGGAGCCGCCGAAGCCGAGCGCCTCTACCACGAGGCCCTCGCCGCCCGCGCGACCGAAAGATCCGCGGGCTGAGGCGCCTCAGCGCGCGACCAGGAGGTGCGCGTCCGCCCACCAGTACGGGTACAGCGGCACGCGCTGCACCTGGGCGAACCCTGCCTCGCGCAGCACCGCCTCCCACGCCCCGATGGGCTCCTCGAACGTCACCCGCGTGACGCCGCGGTCCACGTACCCGAACATCACCGGCATCAGGAAGCCCTGCACCACCGTGTCGTATGTGGCGCCCTCGTACTCGGCGATCCCCTTCCGGTAGTGATCCAGCACGTAGCGCACGATCGCGGGCGAGAGCGGCGCCTCCATGGACGGCGCGTCGAACTCCGCCACGAGCAGCGCTTCTCCGTGCTCCCGCAGCCAGCGCAGCAGCGCCACGCGCTCGGCCGGCGGGACCGCGTGCAAGCTGAACGTCGCCTGCACGATCCCCCAGCGCCGTGACGCCACCGCCGGATCGGCGACGAACGCCTGACCGGACCCATTGAACGCCTCGAAGGCCACGCTGCGCGCCGCGAGCGCCTCCGTACACTGCGCGAGCAGCGGCGCTGCGGGCTCCACCAGGCTCACCTTCCGCACCGCGGGCGTCAGCGCGGGCAGCAGCGCCAGCCCGTCGCCTGGCCCCACGTCCAGGAGGTCGAACGCCGCCTCGGGGTAGTGTCGCGCGAGCGCCGCGCTCGTCGCCTCGTACAGCCCCACGTTCCCCCCGCCGCGGATGAATGCGCCGAAGCCCTCGGGTGACACATACACCTGGTGCTTCCCCTCGCGCACGACCCGAGCCAGGTACATCACGCCCGCTCGGAAGAGCGCGTCCCCTGGCGCCTCGGCCGCAGCGCGGCGCGCGAAGCCCTCTGCCTCGGCGTAGCGCTCATCGGCGAAGGCGAGGAACGCCAGGTAGAAGAGGCCTTCGGGCGTCAGCCCCTCCACGCTGGCAGCGGCGTCGAGTCCCGAGGCCGTGTACCGATCCCAGAGCGTCTCCAGCATTCCGTTCTCCCTGTCCAAGGTGTTCGGCTCTGCGCGATCACCCTGTACAGCAACTTCGGAGCGCACCGCGCCTGCTGGAGCGACCTCTCCGACAAGTTCGAAGCGCGCCGAACCTGCTGGAGCGACCTCTCCGACAACTTCGGAGCGCACCCAACCTGCTGGAGCGACCTCTCCGACAACTTCGGAGCGCACCCAACCTGCTGGAGCGACCTCTCCGACAACTTCGGAGCGCACTGAGCCCGCTGGAGCGACCTCTCCGACAACTTCGAAGCGCGCCGAACCCGCTCAGGACCCCTCTCCGACGACTTCAGGGCGCTCCGCTCCTGCTGGAAACCGCACTCCGCCGGCGCGGAGGGGTCGCCGCTCGCCGAAAAACGCGTTTCCACATCTCTCAACGCTCACCCAACCCGTTCCCGCGCCATTCCCACATCTCTCAACGGTCACCCAACCCGTTCCCGCGCCGTTTCCACATCTCTCAACGCTCACCCAGCCCGTTCCCACGCCGTTTCCACATCTCTCAACGGTCACCCAACCCGTTCCCACGCCGTTTCCACATCTCTCAACGGTCACCCAACCCGTTCCCGCGCCATTCCCACATCTCTCAACGCTCACCCAACCCGTTCCCGCGCCATTCCCACATCTCTCAACGCGTTTTCGAGCCCGCGACGGTGACTGCGCACCCAGCGACTGGCTGGGGGGCCTGCCTGGGACGCCCGGCGAAGACGCCCTCGTGACCTCGCTCACACGCGCCCCCTCTTGCTCCCGCCACCTCCACGGAAGCGCGGGTCGCCTCCACGAAAGCGCGGGTTGCGTCGGAGCCGGCCGACCCCCCGGCCGCGTGGCCGCAGCTACACCTCGACCCGCGCCCAGGCCCGACGCTGCCAGAGCGCGGCGTAGATCAGCGCTTGCACGGAGCGGTAGGCCGACTGGGCGATCCAGATGCCGAGCAGGCCGTAGCCGAGCACCGGGCCGATCAGCCAGGCGATGGGCAGGAACACCAGCCACTGCATGCCCACGCTCACCATCATCGTGAGCTTGCCGGCGCCCGCGCCGAGCAGGGCGTTCATCAGCACCATGCCCACGGACTCGGCGGCGATGGTCCCGCCGAAGACCTGGAGGGCGGGCTCCGCCAGCGCGAGGGTCTCGGGATCGTGGATGAAGATGGAGAGCACGGGCCCGGGGAGGAAGAGCATCGGCAGCCCGAGCACCGTCATGGCCACGGTGGCGACCTTCACCACGTCCCAGCCCCAGCGGTGCGCTTCGTCTCGATCCTTGCGGCCGAGGGACTGGCCGACGAGGGAGGCGGAGACGATCCCGAAGGCGAGGCCCGGGAGGATGGCGACGAGCATCACGTTGGTGAGCACGCTGGCAGCAGCAGCCTCCGCGGTGCCGACGTGGCCGACGATGGCGAAGAGGGTGGTGAGGCCCGCGGCGTAGAGGAGCTGCTGGATGCCGGCCGGGACCGAGATGCGGAGCATGGTCCGGAGGGCGGTGGCGTCCGGGAGCTTGCGGAGGAAGCCGGCGGGGCGGGCGAAGCGGAGGCCCTGGCCCATGTAGTAGAGGGTGCCGACGCCGGTGGCGACGCAGTTGGCGATGCCAGCGCCCAGGGTGCCGAGGCGCGGGGCGCCGAGGTTGCCGAAGATGAGCAGCCAGCAGAGGGCGATGTTGACCGCGTGCATCAGCACGAGGGTGCGGAGGTAGTTGCCAGGTCGGTTGATGCCGTTCCAGTAGCCCCGGAAGGCGAAGTTACACCCGAGGAACACGGCGCTGAGGAGGCGGACGCGCAGGAAGGGGACGCCGAGTTCGATCACGGCGGGGTCGGGGTTCAGCACGTGGAACAGGGCGGGGGCGACGAGCCACGCGATGGACGTCAGGGGCAAGGCGAGGGCGATGGCGAGGAGGAGGCCACCGTTCAAGGGGACGGCGGTCTCGTCCATGCGGCCTTCGCCGTGGCGGCGGGCGGCGATGGCCTGCACGCCCGCGGAGAGGCCCGTGACGAAGGCGGTCGTCATGAAGAAGGCGAAGCTGCCCGTGCCCACGGCCGCGAGGGCGGCGTTGCCGAGCGTGCCGACGAAGGCCGTGTCGACCAGGTTCAGCACGTTCTGCGAGACCATGCCGCCGATCACCGGAAGCCCGAGCGTCAAAATCGTCGTGGTCCGGCCCTTGGCGCCCACCACGTCGTGCTTCGCGGTCATGGGGCCTGATAGCATGCCGGCGTCCGATGCGAACGTTCCCTTCCTGCGCATCCTGGAGCGGCGCCGTGGTGGGCGCCTTGATCATCGCGGCGTGCGGCCATGACTGGGATGCGTTCGATCCCAGGGGCGGCGATACGGGGACCGGGATGGCCGGGCCAGGGGGGATGGGTCCGGGCGCCGGCGCCGCGGGCGGGTCGAGCCCGGGTGTGGGAGGTGGCGGTCAGGGAGGCGAAGGGGGGACGCCGGCGACCGGAGAGGTGCTCTGGGGGCGGGCGCTGACGGACGACGCGGACGACACGCCGCCGCCGGCGGTGGCCGTGGACGGGAGCGGCAACGTGTTCGTGGCCGGGACCTTCGAGGGGGAGCTGAAGCTCGACGGGGTGGTGGTCCTGACCTCGGAGGGCGAGCGCGACGCCTACGTGCTCAAGCTGGACCCGAGCGGGGCGCTGCTCTGGGGCCGGCGCATCGGAGGAGCCGGGGAGCAGCGGGCGTACGGCGTCGCGGTGGACAGCCAGGGGGGCGCGATCCTGACCGGGACCTACCGAGGAGAGCTGGGCTTCGAGACCATGGAGCTCGATGGCTCGATGGATCACGACATGTTCCTGGTGCGGATGAACGCGGCGGGGGAATTCGTGTGCCCGTGGACCGTCGGCGGGGCCGGAGAGCAGCTCGGGAGCGCCGTCGCGGCGCACGGGAACGACGCCGTGGTGGCGGGGATGTTCTTCAACACCATCGAGCTCGGCGCGGGCGACCTCACCAGCCAGGGGGACCGGGATCTGTTCGTCGCGCGCCTCGACGCGCAGTGCAACGAGGTGTGGTCCCGCGTGGCCGGGAGCGCGGACGCCGACTACGCCTGGAGCGTGGCGGTGAGCGGCGCCGGGCGGGTGTTCCTGGGGGTCGACTCGCCCGGCGTGCTGAATCTCGGGAGCGGGTCGCCGCCAGCGGCAGGCGAGGACGACGCGATCGTGGCAGCGTTCGGTCCCGATGGAGCGCCTCTGTGGACCCAGCGGTACGGCGACGCCGATGCGCAGTGGGCGCCACGGCTGTCGACGGATCCGTCAGGGAACGTGATCGGCGCCGGCTCGCTGTGGGGAAGGATGTCCGTGGGGTCGACGACGCTGGAGAGCGCAGGCGGGCCCGACATCTACGTGTTCAAGCTCGATCCAGATGGGCAGCCGCAGTGGGCGCGGCGCTTCGGCGACGCGATGGACCAGCACGCATTCGCGACGGCGACGGACGCGACGGGCGCCGTGCTGGTGGTCGGTGGGCTGAGCGGGGAGGTCGACTTCGGCGGAGGGCCGCTGGTGAGCGCGGGGAGTCGGGATCTGCTCGTGCTGAAGCTCGACCGCGACGGGAACCACGTCTGGAGTCGGCACGCGGGTGACGCGAATTTCCAGGAGGGGACGAGCGTGGCCGTGGACGCGAGCGGGCACGTGGTGGTCGGGGGTGGTTTCTCGGGGACGATGGTGCTGGGTCAGACGCTGGTGAGCACGAGCGGCGCGGACGCCTTCGTGGCGCGTCTGGCCCCCTGAGGAGCGTCTCCGCGGTCGCCGCGGTCGCCGCGGTCGCCGCGGGCACAGGGTCGTCCGTTGCATCGCACGCGTCAGAGGGAAGCCGCCTGCGCTCGCTTCTCGATCTCGCGGATCGCGTAGGGAAACATCAGCTCTCCGACGAAGAGCTCGCGGCCGACCACGACGACGGGCCGGAGGGGTGGGATGGCACAGGAGCGCACCATGCGGGTGTCTCGCCAGATCTTCTCCACGACGTCGGGCTGGAGCGCGCGCGCCCGGACCTGGTCCACATCCAGGCCGAACGCGATGAGCAGCGCGGTGAGTTCGTCGAGGTCCCCGGCATGTCGCCACGCATGGAAGCGCTCGATGAACTGCCAGAATCGGTCGGGGCAGGCCTCTGCCACCGCCTCGATCAAGCCCGCAAAGAGTTCGCTCTCCCGTTGCTTGTGGCCCGTGAGGCCGTGCATGAAGCGGTACTGGACCTGCCCCAGGACGTCGTTCAGCCTCTCCTGGAGCGCCGGGTGTGCGTGGATGCTGTAGCCGGAACACGGGTCCACGACCTCGATCACCTCGATGGGTCCCGTGCCCAGCGCGGGTAGTTCCTTGCGCGGGATCAGCGGGGCCGGGAGCTGGGGCGGCGTCGCGCGGCCTTGCACCTTGCGCAGACCGTGGCGGGCAATCGCCATCGCCACCCGCAGCCCGTCTCCGCCCAGGGAGAGCTGCACCTGGAGGACCTTCCCGGGATCGTAGGGGCGATGGCCCTCCTCGCGCATCAGCACCGCGCCGATCTGCTGGATCCACCGCTCGACCGCGCGCTCGGGGTCTTCCCCTCCCGCGAGGGTGCTGGCGAGCGTGGCGTGCAGCGCCATGACCTCCTCCAGCGCCTGGGGGCCGAGGAAATCACCGCTCACCCTGAGCTGCGCCGCCAGGTGATCGAGCAGCGACGGCATGTCGTTCGCCTGCTGCAGGCCGTGGTCCACGAGGCGTGGGTAGCCGTGCACCCCCACGGGGGTGTGGAGCAGGCAGTGGTAGTTTTCCAGGAGGAAGTCGACGCTGAGCTCTCGGAGGTGCTTCGCGAACGACGGGTGCGGGAAGGGCTCGCTCACGGTGGGGTCCTCGTCGAGACGATGCCGGCGTCGAGGCCGGGACAATGGCAATGACGAGGTCGAACTCTAAGCGGTCGACCGGTCCATCGGAAAGCACCACGCCGCGGTCGATGCCCATCCCCCCTCGGCAAGGCACTCGGCGCCGTGGGCTTCGGCTGGGCGGTCGACGCCGTGGGCTTCGGCTGGGCGGTCGACGCCGTGGGCTTCGGCTGGGCGGTCGACGCCGCGGGTCGCGGTCGACACGGCACGATGCCCGCCTCGACGCCCACAGGACGAGCCCTGCAGGCTCGGAGGAGAATTCGGCCGAGCCAGAACCAGGAAGACAACCCCGCCGCGGGACGTGTAGCTTTGCCTTCGTCCACGTATTTGCGCACAGGCACGTGGTTGCGCACAGGAGAAGCCTCATGCTCCGGCAGTTGACTGGATCGCTTGCTTTCATCGCCGCCATGTCGGCTGCGACGGTGTCTCTGGCCCACATCGAGCTGGTGAATCCGCCGCCGCGCCACATGGGCAATGCGCAGCAGAAGGATGGCCCGTGCGGTGTCGCGAACAGCCCGCGTGGCTCGACGATCACGGAGTACCAGGCAGGTTCCACGGTCACGATCTCCTGGACGGAGACGATCAATCACCCCGGCCATTACCGGCTGATGTTCGTGGAGGACGGGCAGGCGTTCCCGAACCCGCCCAATGGGACGACGTTCTGCACGGCAGGTCAGGAGACGAGCCCGGGGAACGGCATCTGGTGCCTCGCCGACAACATCACCGACAGAGACACGTCAGCCCAGGGCGCGGACAAGAACTATTCGGCCACGGTCACGTTGCCCAATACAACCTGCAACAACTGCACATTGCAGCTCATTCAATGGATGAGCGAGGCTGCTGCCGGCAGGGAACTCTACTTCAAGTGCTCGGACGTGCGATTGGTTGCGGACGGCGCGGGCGGGAGCGGAGGTGATGCGTCGAGCGGAGCGGGAGGCGATGGCGGCGTGGGTGGGAGCGGCGGCGCAGGAGCAAGCACGTCGAGCACGTCGGGCGCGGGCGGGAACGGCGCAGGCGGCGAACCCAATGGCGCCGATCCCTACCCCGAGAGTGGCGGTTGCACGATGGGCTCGGGCCAGAGCACCGCATCTGCAGCAGCCCTCGCGGCGCTCGGCCTTCTGACGTACGTCGGTCGTCGTCGTCGCACGAGGCGCTGAACCTTCGCACGGCGTCGCCCCTTCTCGGCTTCACGCCGCTCGTCTCCCTGCGCACGCTTGACGCGGTCGCGCTTTCTGACCTCTCATCACCCCATGGAAGGCCTCCCCGTCCAGCCAGGGACGGTGCTCGCCGGCAAATACCTGGTCGAGGGGGTGCTCGGCGCGGGCGGCATGGGGGTCGTGGTCACGGCTCAGCAGCTCGGCCTGGATCGCTCGGTCGCGTTGAAGCTGATGCTCCCGGGCAAGCTGGTCGGGCCGGAGGCGCTGGGGCGCTTCCTGCGCGAGGCGCGCGCCACGGCGCGGCTGCGGAGCCAGCACGTGGCGCGGGTCTTCGACGCCGGCACCACCGAGGAGGGGGCGCCGTACATCGTGTTCGAGCGGCTGGAGGGGCTCGATCTGGCGGCCCTGCTGCAACGCGACGGGCCGCTGCCGATGGAAGACGCGGTGGAGTGCGTGCTCCAGGCCTGCGAGGGCATCGCCGAGGCGCACGCGGCGGGGCTCGTGCACCGGGATCTCAAGCCGTCGAACCTCTTCCTGACGACGCACGCCGATGGCTCGCCTTGTGTGAAGGTGCTCGATTTCGGCATCACCAAGGAGACGGGGACCGACATCCGGCTCACGAGCGGGCAAGCCGCGATCGGGTCGCCGCTCTACATGTCGCCGGAGCAGATGCGCTCGTCCCGTGAGGTCGACGCGCGCTCGGACATCTGGTCGATGGGCGTGGTCCTGTACGAACTCTGCGCAGGGACGCCGCCGTTCTACGCAGAGACCGTGCAGCACCTGTGCGCGAAGGTGCTGGTCGAGCCGCCAACGCCGCTCGCGACGCTGCGCTCGGGGCTGCCGAGTGCGCTGGAGGTGGTGCTGTTGCGTTGCCTGGAGAAGGATCGCGAGGCGCGCTTTCGCGACATCGCCGAGCTCGCGGCGGCGCTCGGGGACTTCGCGCCCGCACGGGCCCGCGCGTACGTGGATCGCGTGGCCGCAGTGCTGCATGGGCGCGGTCGTGGTTCGCACGCTGGGTCAACGGCTCCGGTGCCCGTCCCCGCGCCGGCGGTCACGACGCGCCTCGCTCCGGACTCACCTCCGCTCCACCCCGCGGCGCAGCTTCCCCTCCACCCCGCGGCGCACGCGCCTTCGACGGCCACGCCGTCCCCTGCGCAGGGGAACTCGCCGACAGCATGGGGAGCGCACGCGACGGCGAAGTCCGCCGAGGAACGCAGCACCGCACCTGCTCCGCGCTCGCGGAGGCCCGGCCTACGCGCGGCCGTAGCGGCGCTCGCTCTCGCGCTGCTCGGTGGGGTGGGCTTTCGCTTCGGGGTGGCTCCACGCTGGCATGAGCGCGCGGAGTCGTCCTCCGCACGCGACGAGCCCGCGGAGCACGCCGCAGCGGATGCCCCCTCGGACGGAGCGCAGCGAGCGCACGCGCCAGGGGCTCCGACGCTGGCCTCGACGTCTTCGCCTCTCGCGGCGACTCCTCCCTCGCTGGACGAGAACGCAGGGCACACGCCCACGCCTGCCGGCCTCACGAGCACGAACGCGAGCGCGGTCCCCAGGCCGTCCTCCGCATCGACCGGGGCGAGCACGCTGCCCAGGCCCGTGATCCCGAGCCCGCCAGCCGCGCGCAGCGCGACCGCGACACCAGGGACCAGGCCAGCCGGAACGACGGCGACCCCGCCGGCGACGACGACCAATCCCTACCAGCGGAAATGACGGCCCGATCCGGGGAGGCAGGAAGCGCGCTCACGCCGCTGGAGGGCGGCTATTCTTGGCGCGATGTCGTCGCGCCGCCCGAGGAAGCCGTTCGTGCGCCGCCCGCTCGCTGGTGAGGTGCTCCTCGCGCTCGGGTGTGCGCTCTTGCTGATCGGGACGCCGCAAAGCGCCTCAGGAGAGCCGACGCAAGCCGATCAGGCCGCAGCCGACGCGCTGTTCAACGAGGCGCAGCAGCTCCTCGAGGCCGGCCAGTTCGATGCGGCATGTCCTCGCTTTCTCGAAAGTCACCGTCTGGATCCTGCGGCAGGGACGCTGCTCAACCTGGGGGACTGCCATGAACGCGCTGGGCGCACGGCGAGCGCGTGGGGCGCGTTCCGGGAGGCGTACGCGCTCGCGCGGCAGGTGGGGGACAAGGTGCGGGAGCAGGAGGCGCAGCGGCGTGCGGACGCGCTGAAGCCGCGGCTGTCGTACCTCACGATCGAGGCCGCGGCGTCGGAGGCTCAAGGCGCGCTCACGATCACGCGCGGTGGACGCGAGGTCGCGCCGGGCCTGTGGGGGGTGGCCGTGCCGGTGGATCCTGGAGCGCACGCGGTGGTCGTGAGCGCGCCGGGCAAGGAGACGTGGCGGACGACGGTGCAGGTCGCGCCGGGTGGAGGGACGACGCGTGTCGTCTGTCCAACGCTCCAGATCTCATCGGTGACGTCGACGCCGCTCGAGGAGAAACCGCCAGAGTTCTGGTCGACCCAGCGCGTCCTGGGGGCGGCGCTGGGCAGCCTCGGGGTGGCCAGCGGGGTCGCTGGCGCGGTGTTCGGAGCGCAGGCCATGCAGCTCATGAACGACTCGAATCGCCACTGCGGGGAGGGAGATCCGGGGCCTTGCAGCGCCAGAGGGGTGACGTTGCGCGAGCACGCCGATCAGGCGGCGACGGCAGCGAACGTGATGTTCATCGTGGGTGGCGTGGCGCTGGTGGGCGGGGTGGTGCTGTTCGCGACGGCGGGGCCCGGGGGGCGAGGTCCAGCGGCCGCGGCGGTGCGGGTGGAGGCGTGGCCTGCCCTGGGGCGGGTGGCGCTCACTGGGCAGTGGTGAGGGGGATGGTCATGCAGAAGTGGGTGCGTCGTGGTCTCGGAGGCGTGGTGTTGAGCGGGAGTGTGCTGGGTGGGTGCCACCTGCTCATCGACCACCGGGACGGGGTGCTGCGCGAGGAGGAGTCGCCCGACGATGGGGGCGAGCTGGGGTGCAATGGCAACGGGATCAAGGATGGGGACGAGACGGGGCGGGACTGCGGTGGGGGTCTGTGCCCTGCGTGCGAGGATGGCGAGGGATGCCAGGTCGGGACGGACTGTGCGAGCCGGGTGTGCATCGCCGGGACGTGCCGCGCACCGACCTGCACCGACGGGGTGAAGAATGGCGCGGAGAGCGATGTCGACTGCGGAGGGGTCGGTGACGGAAGCTGTGCACCATGCGTGGACGGAGCGAGGTGTGAGCAGCACGCCGACTGCCAGAGCGGGGTATGCAAGGACGAGCGCTGCGCGACGACGCTGCTCTGGGTGAAGCAGTTCCCAGCGCTCGAAGAAAGCAGCGTCGCGGGGAATGCAGAGGGGGTGGTCGTCGTGACGGGGTTGACGGAGGTCGAGCCCTACCTCGGTGGCGATCCGCTACCTCCGCAGACGGCCGACGTGGGGATCGGCAGCTACGATCCGGAGGGAAAGCACCTGTGGAGTGGCGTGTTCGGGGATGGGAATGCCAGCATCACGCTCTCCGAGGATGTGGCCGTGTTTCGTGATGGCAGCGTCGCCGTCACCGGAAGATTCGACAACAGCATCGACTTCGGTGGCGGACCGCTCCAGGCGAGCACCACGGATCTCTTCGTGGCGATGTTCTCCAGAGACGGTGACCACCTGTGGAGCAGAGATTCCGGCGGTAGCGGAGCAGGGGGTGCGCTGGTCGCGGATGCCAAGTCGATGGATCTATGGATCACCGGGAATTATGGCGGCAACTTCAATCTCGGTGGAGGCCCGCTGCCGTCCGCAGGCGGCTTGTACGTGGCGCGACTGACGAAGAGCGGTGGCCACGTCTGGAGCCGAGGACTGTCGTCGAATGCGTATGGTCAGCACATTGGCGTCGATGGGTCCGGGAATGCCGTGGTGGCAGGTGCATTTTCGACCCCCGTCGATCTAGGCGGCGGTCCCCTGCCCCATTCTGGCGGAAACGATTTCTACCTCTTGAAGCTCTCGCCCGCTGGGACCCATCTCTGGAGCAAGGCGCTCTCCGGGGGTGAGGTGGTGGGAATCGCAGTGGATGGTTCCGGACATGTGGTTTTGTCAGGATATTTTTCTGGCTCTTTGCAGATCGGCGCGATGCAGATGACCAGCACGGGACATCCACAGAATACGCTTCCTGACGCTTTTCTCATCAAGCTCGCTCCGGATGGTTCCGTACTCTGGAGTCAACATGTCGGCACACCGGGCACAGACATCTGTCGCAAACCCGCTGTCGATCCCCTCGGGAACATCGCACTCGCCTGCTGGATGGATGGGCCAGCCGACATCGGCGGACGCGTGCTCGAGGGTTCCTTGCTGCTCAAGCTGGATCCCGACGGGAAGTACCTGTGGAGCGCGACGATGCGTGGTCCGAACGGCTCGCTCGGAGTGGAAGACGTGGCCGCGCCGGACTCCGAACACATCGTCCTGTCCGGTGAACTCAGCAACACCTTCGATCTCGGCGCTGGCCCCATGACCTCGGTGACGTACCGCGATCTCATCGTCGCGCGCTTCCTCGTCCCGGCTGGCCCCTGATCCCCTCACCCCTTCAGCGCCGCCCCTCCTCGATGCGGCGGCGGGCAAGACGCTCGGCAGCGTCGCTCGGCGACATGCCCTCGGCCTTCGCGATCTCCAGCACGCGCAGCACCGTGTCGTGGATGCCCTCGATCTTGCGCTCCAGCTCGGAGCGCGGCCAGCCGAAGAGGTCCACGGCGCCGCTGAGCACACCGCCGGCGCTGGCCACGTAGTCGGGGATGAACAGGATCCCTCGGGCAGCGAGGGCGCCCGCGTGGCGGGGCGCGAGAAGCTGGTTGTTGGCGCCGCCGACGATGATCTCGGCGCGGATCTCGGGGATGCTCTGGTCGTCGAGCACGCCGCCGAGGGCGCACGGGGCGAGCACGTCGGCTTCGGTGCGGAGGATGGCGTCCGGTGAGACGATGGTGGCGCCGGTCGCGCGGGCCACGCGCTCGGCGTGGGCGGCGTCGACGTCGGCGATCACGAGCTGGGCGCCGGCCTCGGTGAGGAGGCGGGCGAGGTGGCCGCCGACGTTGCCGCTGCCCTGGATGGCCACCTTCCGGCCGGCGAGCGCGTCGGTGCCCCAGCGGGAGCGGGCGGCGGCGCGCATGGCGTGAAAGACGCCGCGCGCGGTCCAGGGGGAGGGGTCGCCCATCCCCTGGACGAGGCCTTTGACGTGGGCGGTCTCCAGGTGGATGCGGGCCATGTCCTCGGGGGTGGTGCCGACGTCCTCGCCAGTGACGAAGCGACCGCCGAGGCGCTCGATGAACCTGCCGTGTGCCCGGAAGAGCTGGTCCCGGTCGGGGGGCGTGTCGCCGAGGAGGATCACGGCCTTGCCGCCGCCCGCGGGCAGGCCGGCGAGCGCGTTCTTGTAGGTCATGCCGGCGGAGAGCCGGAGCGCGTCGACGAGCGCGGCGTCCTCGGTCGGGTAGCGCCAGAGGCGCGTTCCGCCGATGGCCGGGCCGAGCGTGGTGCTGTGGATGGCGAGGATGGCGCGGTAGCCAGCCGCAGGGTCGTGGCAGAAGAGCACCTGCTCGTGCTCGGTGGCGGCGAGGGTGTCGAAGATCGGCATGGGGCGAGCGAGGGTACCATGGCTCCGAGGGGTCGAGGTCAGCCGAGCCCCACGTGCTCAGCAGCGCCGCGTGCTCAGCAGCTCCGCGTGCTCAGCAGCGCCCCGCGCGCTCGGCAGCAGCAGCGCCACGCTTGCTCAGCAGCGCCCCGCGTGAGGCGAGCCGCCGAGGCACGACGCGCGGGTTGCATGACGCATGCAAGGGGGCGTGCATGGTCCGGAGGAATGCGCTCGCCCTGCTCGCCCTGTTCGTCTCGCTGCTCTGCTCGCTGCCGGTCGCGGCCCAGCCGCCCGACACGGCCGCCCAGCCGCCCGACACGACGGCAGCACCACCGGCACCGGCGGCCACGCCGGTCGAGTCCGCATCGCCGAGCGAGGGAGCCCACGGGGCGCCGAGCGAGGTCTCGGCGTCGCCCGTGATGCCGTACGAGAAGTCGGATCTGCTGTTCCGGATGGGCGAGCCCCTGGAGATCGATGTGGGCAAGCGGGTCGGTCAGGCGGTGACGCTCGGCAGCGACGCGCATGTCGCAGGGACGGTGACGGATGATCTGCTGGTGATCGGGGGCAACGCGGTCGTGACGGGCGAGGTGCTCGGCGACGTGACGGTCGTGGGAGGGCAGCTCGAGCTCGGGGCGGCGGCTCGGGTCGGGAACGTGACGCTGGTGCAGTCGGAGATGAAGCTCGCGCCAGGGGCTGCGATCCTCGGGCAGGTGACGCGGAGCAGTGGGCCCATCTGGGGCTGGGGTGTGGGGTGGTTCTTCTGGCTGAGCGCGAGCGCGTTCGTGGTGGTGTGCGGGCTCGTGTTCGCTGCGCTGGGGGGGCGGCAGCTCGCGGGCGCAGCGATGCTGCTTTCGCGGCGTCCAGGGAGCGCGGGGCTGAGCGCGCTGGCGCTGTGGGTCGGGCTGCCGCTCCTGGCGACGCTGGCGTTGATGTCGGTGGTGGGCATTCCGATCGGGTTCGCGGTGCTGTTCTTCGCGCTGCCGGTACTGTGGTTCCTCGGATACCTGGTGTTCGGTGCGGAGGTGGGGCTCTTGCTCGGGAAGTGGCGCGGGGCGAAGGTGCCGACGGATCATCCGTATGTGGCGGTCGCCGTGGGACTGCTGGTGATGCAGCTCGTGGCGTTCGTGCCGTGGATCGGGGGGCTGTTCGCGTTCCTCGCGGGGCTCTGGGGTGCGGGAGCGCTGGTGCTCCGATCGCTGCGGGTGCTGCAAGGAGAGCCGCAAGAGGTGATGGCGGCTTGAGGGCACGCGAGAAGGTGCGTGAGATCGTTCGCGAAGCCGTGAATTCATGCGCCGCGAGGGCGTGCGTGCGTTCGCGGATTCGTGGAATCGTGCAGCGAAACAGCGTGAGCCCGTCCACCCCGTCGACGCGGAATGGCTGTAAAAAGGCTTCGATCGTGCGCCCCGCGCGCACTGCGTACGTTGCGACGCGCTGGCTCCTCGGCTAGCGTCGCGAGCGCGTGAGCGGTCCTGGATGCTCGATCCAGGGGGTTTTGCGCCTGCTTTCCTGGACGAGGAGACTTGATGATGAAGCGACCCCACGCGCTCGCGGCGCCTCTGCTCGCGGTGCTCACGGTGCTCGCGCTGTCCGTCGGCTTGACGCGCAGCGCCGCGGCACAGACGACGATCCCTGGTGGCAACGTGATCAACCAGACCTGGACGACGGCGGGCAGTCCGTACGTCGTGCAGGGGGACATCGTGGTGCCGGCAGGGGCGACGCTGACGATCGAGGCAGGGACGCAGGTCCACTTCACGTCGTCGGATGGGCAGGTGTCGGGCGTGGACACGGCGCGGGTCGAGATGACGGTGCGCGGGACGCTGAACGTGAACGGCACGGCGGCGAGCCCGGTGGTGTTCCAGGCCAGCTCGGGCAGCTCGCCGGGGAGCTGGTACGGGGTGCGGGCGGACCAGGCGTCGACGGTGCTGAACACCAGCTACCTGGAGGTGCGGCACGCGCGGTTCGGGGTCCACGTGAGCAACGGGGAGCAGACGCTCACCAGGATCACGGCGCGGAACAACACGAACGGGATCTACTTCGCCGAGGGTGGGTCCGGCAGCGTGGTGGACTCGGTCATCCGGGACAACAGCAATGACGGCATCTATGCCGGGGTGCTCGCCGGCAGCACGGCCAGCGTCGACGTCGTGGGGAGCACGCTGTACGGCAACACCGGGTACGGGCTGAACGCGCGCGGGGCGAGCGGCGCCAACCTGACCGTCCATGTCAGGAACAGCGTCGTCGTCGGGAACTCGGTCGGCGTGTACCGCTTCTCGTCGTCGGGGACGACCACGGTCGACGTCACCCACTCGAACGTGTGGGCGAACAGCGGGAGTGACTATTCCGGCACCACGGCTGGGACCGGGAGCTTCTCGGCAAACCCGCTGTTCGTGAACGAGCCGTCGAACCTGAGGCTCAGCGCCAACTCGCCGGCACGCTTCGCTTCCAGCACGAACACGGACATCGGCGCGCTGCCCTACACGGGTGATGCGACGACGGGGCTGCTCGGTGTGCTCTGGAACGACCTGACCCTGGGCGCCGCGGGTTCTCCTCACCTGGTCACGGGCGATCTCACGGTGGCCCCCGGCGTGACGCTGACGTTGCAGCCGGGGACGACGCTGCGCTTCGCGACGACGGACGCGATGGTCTCGGGGACGAACACGAGCCGCGGCGAGCTGATCGTGCGAGGGACGCTGAATGCTTCGGGGACGGTCAGCCAGCCGGTGACCATCGACTCGACCGGCTCGAGCCCGGGCTCCTGGTGGGGGATCCAGCTCGCATCCACCTCGACGGGCAGCTCGTTCGCGAACGCGGTGATCTCCAGGGCGACCTACGGGATCTGGCTCGACAGCGGCACACAGACGCTGACCGGGCTGACGGCCCAGGGGAACACCAACGGTGTGTACTTCACGGGTGACGGGGCAGGGTCGGTGACCAACGCGATCCTCCGCGACAACTCGAATGACGGGATCTACGTCGGGATCGCCAGCGGTTCGACCAAGAGCGTCACCATCACCGGCGCGACGATCTACGGGAACACAGGGTACGGGCTGAACGCGCGCGGGGCGAGCGGCGCGAACCTGACCGTCAACGTCAGGAACAGCGTCGTCGTCGGCAACTCGGTCGGCGTGTACCGCTTCGCGTCGTCGGGGACGACCACGGTCGACGTCACCCACTCGAACGTGTGGGCGAACAGCGGGAGCGACTACTCCGGCACCACGGCTGGGACCGGGAGCTTCTCGGCAAACCCGCTGTTCGTGAACGAGCCGTCGAACCTGAGGCTCAGCGCCAACTCGCCGGCGCGTTTCGCCTCCAGCACGAACACGGACATCGGCGCGCTGCCCTACACGGGCGACGCGACCACGGGGCTGCTCGGCGTGCTCTGGAACGACCTGACCCTGGGCGCCGCGGGTTCTCCTCACCTGGTCACGGGCGACCTCACCGTCGCCCCGGGGGTGACCTTGCGGCTGCAACCCGGCGCCACGCTGCGCTTCGCGACGACGGACGCGATGGTCTCGGGGACGAACACGAACCGCGGCGAGCTGATCGTGCGCGGCACGCTGAACGCGGCGGGGACGCGCGCGCAGCCGGTGACCATCGACTCGACGGGATCGAGCCCGGGCTCCTGGTGGGGGATCCAGCTCGCGGCCACCTCGACGGGCAGCTCGTTCTTCAACGCGGTGGTCTCCAGGGCGACCTACGGGATCTGGCTCGAAGCCGGCGTGCAGGTCATCAACGGATTGACGGCCCACGGGAACACCAACGGCGTGTACTTCACGGGCGAAGGGCGCGGCGTGGTGACCAATGCGCTCATCCGCGACAACTCGAACGACGGCATCTACGTCGCAATCAATGCGAGCGGGACCAAGACCGTCGACATCATCAACGCCACGCTCTACGGCAACACGGGCTACGGGGTGAACGCACGCGGAGCGAGCGGTGCGAACCTGACCGTCAACGTCAAGAACAGCATCGTCATCGGCAACTCGGTCGGGGTGTACCGTTTCGCGTCGTCGGGCACGACGACCGTCGACGTCACCTACTCGAACGTGTGGGGGAACAGCGGCTCCAACTACTCCGGCACGTCGGCAGGGACCGGGTGCATCTCGGTGAACCCGCAGTTCGCGGCCGAGCCGACGGACCTGCGGCTCCAGGGCTCCAGCCTGTGCATCGACGCGGGGACCGCCGTGGGCGCGCCGACCGCGGACCTCGACGGGAACCCGCGGCCTCTGGACGGAGACGGGCTGGGCGGGGCGCAATTCGACATGGGGGCGTACGAGTACGCAGGGCTTTCGGTGTGCGGTGACGGGCTGATCGGCCAGGGCGAGGCCTGCGACGATGGGGCGATGAACGGGCAGTACGGCTACTGCCGCGCCGACTGCTCGGGGCCAGGGCCGAGCTGCGGGGACGGGATCACCAACGGGCCCGAGCAGTGCGACGACGGGAACGCGAACAACAACGATGGCTGCTTGAACACGTGCAGGCTGGCCACCTGCGGTGACGGCGTCGTCCGCGAGGGCGTCGAGGCGTGCGACGACGGCAACCAGAGCAACGACGACGCGTGCCTGAACACCTGCGAGATCGCCACCTGCGGTGATGGGTTCGTGCAGGCCGGGGTCGAGGAGTGCGACGACGGGAACACCGTCGACGGTGACGGGTGCAGCGCGGCTTGCCTGAGCGAGGGACAGAGCGGCGTCGGCGGCGGCGGCATGGGTGGCGCCGGTGGCGATGAGCCAGGCGCTGGCGGCGCAGGGGGCGCTGGCGGAAATGTCGGCGGCGGTGGCCCGGGACAGGGCGGCGAAGGTGGCGAGAACCCGGGCGCGGGCGGCGCTGGCCTCGGCGGCGTGGGCGGTTCGGGCGCGGCAGGCGATGGCAGCGCCGGGGACGATGGCGGCTGCGGGTGCCGGGTCGCAGGATCCGAGGGCGGTGCGCAAGGGCAGGCGCTGCTGGTCCTCGCTGGCTTCGCGGCGGTGATCGCGCGACGGCAGCGGCGCAATCGACAGGCTGCCTGAGCCTCGACGCGAGGGGGGTCGCATTCCTGCGACTCCCTGGCCTCGAATCGCATTCCTGCGATTCCACGTTCCGTGAATCGCATTCCTGCATCTCTCCCCTCCACGAATTGCATTCCTGCGACTCCCGCCGTGGGCCACCGCTCACGACGCCGTGCGGATCACGCTCCGGGAAGGGACGAGCGCATTGCGACCTCCCTCCCCATCCCCTAGGTTCGCCGCCGGTTCGGTCCGTCCCGTCGACGGTGCCCGAGGTCTATCTCCCACGTCTGGATGTGTCGCATGCTGAAGCGTCGAGCCACGCGGTCGTCATTGTGTTTTCCGTGGTCGTGCGCGCTGCTCGTCGGGCTCTCGGGCAGCGCTGCGGCGCAGACGACGATCCCGGCGGGGAACCTCGGCAACCAGACGTGGACCCCCGCAGGGAGCCCTTACACGGTGCAGGGCGACGTCGTGGTCGCGGCCGGTGCGACGCTGACGATCGAGGCGGGCACCGAGGTCCGCTTCGCCACGACGGACTCGACGAACAGCGGACTGGCCGCGCAGTTCGTGGAGCTGATCGTGCGCGGGACGCTGACCGTGAACGGCACCGCGGCGAGGCCGGTGGTGTTCCGCTCCGCCGCGGCTGACACGTCAGGACGCTGGTACGGGCTGGTGGCGCAGGAGCCCACGGCTTCGATGCACGTGCAGCACGCCGAGCTGCGGCACGCGCAGCACGCCTTCTACCTCATGGATGGCCAGCACACGCTGAACGGCCTCCTGGTCCACAGCAGCCAGATCGGCGCTTACCTTCGTGGAGGCGCCTGGGGGAGGGTGACCAACTCGGTCTTCCGCAACAACAGCTCGGCCATCTTCATCCTCCGGGATGGCAACGCGGCGGGCAACATCGACCTCGTGAACAACACCATCCACGCCAACACGAGCAGCGGTGTGTACACGCGCGCGACGACCGGCTTCAGCGTGCTCGTGAACGTCACGAACTGCATCATCACGAGCAACGCCAGGGGCCTCGAGCGCAACTCGGGCTCCAGCTCCGGGCCTTCGTCGGTCAACGTCACCCATTCGAACGTGTGGGGTAACACGATCGCCAACTACGCCGCGGTCACCGCGGGGACGGGCACCCTCTCGGTCGATCCGCGCTACGTGGCGACCCCGGGAAACCTGCGGCTCCAGCCCACGAGCGCTTGCATCGATGCGGGGACGGCGACGGGGGCGCCCAGCCACGATTTCGACGGGAGTCCTCGGCCCGCGGACGGGGATGGAGTCGGTGGAGCCGCGTTCGACATGGGCGCCTTCGAGCGCCCTGCGCCGCCAGTCTGCGGTGACGGGCTCGTGGGTGCAGGCGAAGCCTGTGACGATGGTCCGCTCAATGGGCAGTATGGTCATTGCCGCTCGGATTGCGGAGGGCCCGGAGCACGCTGTGGCGACGGGATCACGAATGGTCCGGAGCAGTGCGACGATGGCAATCAGAACAACGGCGATGCCTGCTTGAACTCGTGCGTCACGGCGACCTGCGGCGACGGTTTCGTGCAGGCCGGCGTCGAGCAATGCGACGATGGCAATCAAAGCAACCATGACGGCTGCCTGAATACCTGTACCACCGCAAGCTGCGGAGATGGCTTCGTGCAGTCGGGCGTCGAGCAGTGCGACGATGGCAACCAGAGCAACGGCGATGCCTGTCTGAACACGTGCGTCACCGCGACCTGTGGCGACGGCTTCGTGCAGGTCGGCGTCGAGCAATGCGACGATGGCAATCAGAGCAACAATGATGGCTGCCTGAACACCTGCATCACCGCGACCTGCGGCGATGGCTTCGTGCAGGCTGGCGTCGAGCAGTGCGACGACGGCAACCAGAGCAACGGCGATGCCTGTCTGAACACGTGCGTCACCGCGACCTGTGGCGACGGCTTCGTGCAGGCTGGCGTCGAGCAGTGCGACGACGGCAACCAGAGCAACGGCGATGCGTGTCTGAACACGTGCGTCACCGCGACCTGCGGCGACGGCTTCGTGCAGGCTGGCGTCGAGCAGTGCGACGACGGCAACCAGAGCAACGGCGATGCGTGTCTGAACACGTGCGTCACCGCGACCTGTGGCGACGGCTTCGTGCAGGTCGGCGTCGAGCAGTGCGACGACGGCAACCCGATCGATACCGATGCCTGCCGTAACAACTGCGCGCTGCCGAGCTGTGGCGACGGCGTGGTGCAGCAGGGGGAAGCCTGCGACGATGGCAACCAGAGCAACGACGACGGCTGCTTGAACACATGCATCCTCGCGACGTGTGGTGACGGGTTCGTCCAGGAGGGCGTCGAGGCGTGTGACGACGGCAATGAGGACGACACCGATGGGTGTGTCGAGGGGTGCGTCGAAGCCGCCTGCGGCGACGGCTTCGTCCAGGAAGGCGTCGAGGACTGCGACGATGGCAACACCGCCAGCGGGGATGGCTGCGCTGCCGACTGCATGAGTGAAGGTCAGGGAGGCGCTGGCGGAGGCGCTGGCGGCGCTGGCGGCGCTGGCGGCGCTGGCGAAGCTGGCGGCGCTGGCGGCGCTGGCGGCGCTGGCGGCGCTGGCGGAGGCGCTGGGGGCAGCGGTGGCGCTGGGCTCGGAGGGACCGGAGGCTCGAACAGCGGCGGCGGCGACGGGGCTGCCGAGGACGATGGTGGGTGCGGATGTCGTGCAGCGGGCGTCGAGAGCAGCTCGCAGGGGGGAAGCGCCCTGCTGCTGCTGGGCGGCCTGGCAGCGATGGTCGGGCGGCGACGACAGGGGAAGCGCGCCGCCTGAGACTCTCTTCACCTGGACGCGGATGCTCTGGGGAACGCTGGTGCCATGGCGGGTGCTCCACTTCCCGCAAACGTCTTCCCGTGGCCTCGTGATCCAGCGACCTCGCGCCCGGGGTTCAGGACCGGCGTATGGGCTGTGCCCTGTTTTCAGGCCCAGCGGATGGATTGCAACCTGACTTCAGCCCCTTCGTATGCGCTGCAACCTGATTTCAGGTTCCTCGTATGCACTGCAACATGTTTTCAGGCTCCGCACATGCGCTGCGCTCCGTTTTCAAGCGCAACGCATGTGCATCCTCTGGCCTTCGAGAGGGCCATCTTCATTGCGCAGGATCGACTGCTGGAATAGGGTCGCCGGTCGGCCGTCGTGGTCCGCCCTCGTGATCCCATGAGCGTCACGCCGCCCATCCTTCGAGGAGTTTTCATGCCTTTGAAGCGCAGCTCGGCGCTTTCCGCCTTCTTTTTCGGCTTGCTGTGTGCGGTGGCATTGCTGGTCGGTCTGACCCGCAATGCCTCGGCCCAGACGACCATTCCTGGCGGAAATATCGCCAACCAGACCTGGACGCTCGCGGGGAGCCCCTACCGGGTGCAAGGCGACATCGTGATCCCGGCTGGCTCGACGCTCACGATCGAGGCAGGCGTCGAGGTCCACGTCACCCCGACGGACGCGCAAAGCGGCGGCCTGGACTCCGGTCGGGTCGAGGTGACGGTGCGCGGAACGCTGAACCTGAACGGCACGGCGGCCAGTCCGGTCCGCTTCCGGGCGACCTCGAACAGCACGACACCATCGCTCTGGTACGGCGTTCTGACCGATGGAGCGAGCGCTCAGCTCAACGTGAGCCACGTCCACATCCAGAATGCGCGGTATGCGTTCCACTTCAGTGAAGGCAGCCACGTCCTGAATCACGTCTCCGGCCAGTACAATACCCAGGCGGTTCATGTCACCGGCACGGCAACGGCGACGGTGAATCACGCGACATTCAACAACAACACCCACGGCGTCTACTTCACGGGTGGCTCCTCGGGCTCGGTGAACCACTCGATCCTCCGGGACAACACCAACACCGGCATCTACAGCCAGATCACCGGCGACGCGCAGAGCACCATCAGCGTGCTCGGCTGCACGCTGTACGCGAACACCACGCACGGGATCTACGTGCAAGCTGCGCCCTCGGCCTCGCTGAACTTCGCTGTCAGGAACAGCATCGTCACGCACAACGGCACCGGCCTCCTTCGCTACACCGTCACCGGAAACCCTTCTGTCAGCCTCACCTATTCCAATGTCTGGGGGAACACGACCAACACGACCGGAGGCATCACCTCAGGGGCGGGGCTGCTCCAGACCAACCCGCTGTACGTGAGCGCGTCGAACCTGCGCCTCACGTCGAACTCTCCTGCGCGCTTCGCCTCCGACACGGGTGGCGACATCGGCGCGCTCCCGTACACGGGGGATCCCACGACCGGCCTGCTGGGCGTGCTCTGGGACGACCGGACGCTCGACGCATCGGGATCGCCGTACACGGTCACGGGTGACCTCATCGTCGCCCCCGGCGTGACGTTGACCTTGCAGCCAGGGACGACACTGCGCTTCGCGACGACCGACGCGATGGGCGCTGGAGAGGACCCGGCCCTTGGCGAGCTGGAGGTGCAGGGGCGGCTCCTCGCCGCGGGGACCCTGACCCAGCCAATCATCTTCGAGTCCGCAGGCTCCGCCACGCCCTCCTGGTGGGGCGTCAACATCGGACCGACCTCGACGGGGAGCGTGACGTCGCACATCACGATCCGCCGCTCCCGATACGGTCTGCACATCAACAACCCGAGCCATGTCGTCGACGCCCTGACGGCCCAGAACAATTCGTATGGGGTCCATGTCATGGGCACCTCGACGGCCTCGGTGACCCGCTCGCGGCTCGAGAACAACACCTACGGGGCCTTCTTCACGAACGGCGCCTCGGGCTCGGTCGTCAACTCGGTGATCCGCAACAACACGAACACCGGCGTCTACACCTTCATCGGCAATGCGGTGAGCAGCACCGTCCGCGTGATCAACAGTACCGTCTACGCCAACGCCACCTACGGCTTGTATGTGCATGCAGGGGCGAACACGACGCTGGCGGTGCACGTCACCAACAGCATCGTCACCAACAACGGTACCGGGATCTTTCGCTACACGAGCTCCGGGAACCCCACCGTCAGCGTCACGTACTCCGACGTGTGGAGCAACTCGCCCAACTATACCGGCGTCGCAGCAGGAGCTGGGACGATCTCGGCCAACCCGCAGTACGTGAGCGCGAGCGATCTCCGGCTCCAGTCCACGAGTCCGTGCATCGACACGGGGACATCTTCGGGCGCGCCGGACACGGATTTCGACGGAAACGCGAGGCCGCTGGACGGCGATGGCGTCAACGGCCCCGCCTTCGACATGGGCGCCTACGAGTTCGTCGGCCCATCCGTGTGCGGCGATGGCGCGGTGGGGCCAGGCGAGGTCTGCGACGACGGGGCGCAGAACGGGCAGTACGGCCGGTGTCTGTCCGACTGCAGCGGGCTCGGACCGCATTGCGGGGACGGGATCGCGAACGGTCCCGAGCAGTGCGATGACGGCAACCAGAGCAACACCGATGCTTGCTTGAACACCTGCATGGTGGCGACCTGCGGCGACGGGTTCGTGCAGGCTGGTGTCGAGCAGTGCGACGATGGCAACCAGAGCAACAACGACGCTTGCTTGAACACCTGTGTCCCCGCCTTCTGCGGCGACGGCTTCGTCAGGACCGGTGTCGAGCAGTGCGACGACGGCAACCTGAGCAACACCGATGCCTGCTTGAACACCTGCGTCCACGCCACCTGTGGCGATGGCTTCGTCCAGATCGGCGTCGAGCAGTGCGATGACGGCAATCTGAGCAACGACGACGCCTGCTTGAACACCTGCATGGCGGCGACCTGCGGCGACGGATTCGTTCAGACCGGCGTCGAGCAGTGCGACGACGGCAACCAGAGCAACGACGACGCCTGCTTGAACACCTGCACCAATGCCAGCTGCGGCGACGGATTCGTTCAGACCGGCGTCGAGCAGTGCGACGACGGCAACCAGAGCAACGACGACGCCTGCTTGAACACCTGCACCAATGCCAGCTGCGGTGATGGTTTCGTCAGGACCGGCGTCGAGCAATGCGATGACGGCAACCAGAGCAACAACGACGCTTGCTTGAATACCTGCGTGCCTGCCAGCTGCGGTGATGGTTTCGTCAGGACCGGCGTCGAGCAATGCGATGACGGCAACCAGAGCAACAACGACGCTTGCTTGAATACCTGCGTGCCTGCCAGCTGCGGTGATGGCTTCGTCCAGACCGGCGTCGAGCAGTGCGATGACGGCAACCAGAGCAACGACGACGCCTGCTTGAACACCTGCACCAATGCCAGCTGCGGTGATGGCTTCGTTCAGACCGGCGTCGAGGCCTGTGACGACGGCAATGAGATCGACAATGACGATTGTCGCAACAACTGCTCGCTACCCACCTGTGGAGACGGGGTGGTACAGGCGGGGGAAGCTTGCGACGACGGCAACCAGAGCAACAACGACGCCTGCTTGAACACCTGCATGCTCGCTATCTGCGGCGACGGCTTCGTCCGGGATGGGGTCGAGGAGTGCGACGACGGCAACCAGGACGACACCGACGAGTGCGTCGAGGGCTGCGTCGAGGCCACCTGCGGTGATGGCTTCGTCCAGGAGGGGGTCGAGGAATGCGACGACGGCAACGACGAGAGCGGGGACGGCTGCGCCGCCGACTGCACGAGTGAAGGCCAGGGGGGCGCCGGTGGCGGCTTCGGGGGCGCCGGTGGCGGCTTCGGGGGCGCCGGTGGCGGCTTCGGGGGCGCCGGTGGCGGCTTCGGGGGGGCTGGCGGCTTCGGTGGCGCTGGTGGCGGCTTCGGGGGCGCTGGTGGCGGCTTCGGTGGTGCCGGTGGCAACGGAGGCGCTGGGCTCGGTGGATCCGGGGGCTCGACCAGCGGTGGTGACGGGGCTGCCGAGGACGATGGCGGCTGCGGGTGCCGCGCCGCAGGCGGCGAGAGCACCTCGCAAGGAAGCGCGCTGCTGCTGCTGGGCGGCCTGGCGGCCATGGTCGGGCGACGGCGGCGGGTGAAGCGCGCCGCCTGAGATTCCTCTCGCTCGACGCTGACCCACAGGAAGGCGCCGCACTCCCTGCGTGCGCCTTCCAATGACCTCGTATTCCACGAACTCGCGCCCTGCTCCCCGGCACACCGTACGGGCTGCGCCCTGCTTCCCGGCACACCGTACGGGCTGCGCCCTGCTCCCCGGCACACCGTACGGGCTGCGCCCTGCTCCCCGGCACACCGTACGGGCTGCGCCCTGCTCTCCGGCATACCCCATGGCACCGCCATGCCTTCAGGCCGGTGCATGCGCGTTCTCTGGCGTTCGAGCAGGGCCATCGTCGTTGCACACGATTGACTGCTGGAATAGGGTCGCCGGTCGATCGTGGTCCGCGTACGCACCCGCACCGCGCACCCCGCCCCCCTGTACATTCTTCGAGGAGCTCTCATGCTTTTGAAGCGCCACTCCGCGCTTTCCGCCTTCCTGTTCGGTCTGCTCTGTACGGTGGCATTGCTGGTCGGTCTGACGGGCAATGCCTTGGCCCAGACGACCATTCCCGGCGGGAACATCATCAACCAGACCTGGACCCTCGCGGGGAGCCCCTACCGGGTACAAGGCGACATCGTGATCCCGGCCGGCTCGACGCTCACGATCGAGGCGGGCGTCCAGGTGCACGTCAGCACGTCGGACGCGCAAGGCACCGGCCAGGACACCTCTCAGGTCGAGGTGACGGTGCGCGGGACGATGAACCTGAACGGGACCGCGGCCAACCCGATCCTCTTCCGCGCGATCTCGGGGACCACGGCCGCGCTCTGGTACGGCGTGGTTGCCGAGGGGGCGAGCGCGCAGCTCGCGATCAACAACGTCGAGATCCAGAACGCGCGGTACGGGTTCTACTTCAGCGAAGGGACCCACGTCCTGAACTCCGTCACGGGTCACACCAACACCTACGCGGTCTATCTCGCTGGCACCGCTGCGGCGTCCGTGAACTACGCGACGCTTCGCAACAACACGTACGGTGTCTACTTTGCCGGCGGCTCCTCGGGCTCGGTGAACAACTCGGTCCTGCGGGACAACAGCCACACCGGCATCTACACCTATGTCAGCAGCGGCACGCAGAGCACCATTTCCGTGGTCGGCTCCACGGTGCGCGGCAACAGCACGAACGGGATCTACGTGCGGTCGGGGTCCGGCATCTCGCTGACCTACGCTGTCAGGAACAGCATCGTCACGAACAACGGCAACGGCATCTTCCGCTACATCACCAGCGGGAACCCCACCGTCAACGTCACGTACTCCGACGTGTGGAGCAACACGACCAACTACACCAACGTCACCGAGGGGACTGGCACGTTCTCGGCCAACCCGCTGTACGTGAGCGCGTCGAACCTGCGCCTCACCTCGAACTCTCCAGCGCGCTTCGCCTCCGATACGGGTGGCGACATCGGCGCGCTCTCCTACACGGGGGATCCCACGAGCGGTCTCCTGGGGGTGCTCTGGAACGACCGGACGCTCGACGCCTCCGGCTCGCCTCACGCGGTGACCGGTGACCTCACCATCGCCCCCGGCGTGACCTTGACCTTGCAGCCGGGGACCACGCTGCGCTTCGGATCGAGCGACGCGATGGGCGCGGGCGAGGCCACGACCGAGATCGAGCTGGATGTGAAGGGGCGGCTCAACGCCGCAGGGACGGTGGCTCAGCCGATCACCTTCGACAGCAGCAGCTCCAACACCCCCGCGTGGTGGGGCATTCACCTCAGGCCGACCTCGACCGGGAGCGTGACCTCCAACATCGCCATCTCCAGGGCCAGGTACGGCCTGTACATCGACAACCCCAACCACGCCGTCGACGCACTGACGGCCCGAAACAACAGCTACGGGGTCTACGTCGTCGGTACCGCAACGGCCTCGGTGACCCGCTCGCTGTTCCAGACCAACACGTACGGGGTCTACTTCTCGGGCGGCTCCGCCGGCTCGGTGGTCAACTCGATCCTCCGCAACAACACCCACACCGGGATCTATGCCTACGTCAGCACCGTGACGAGCAGCACGATCCGCGTGATCAACAGCACGGTGTACGCCAACAGCACCACTGGCTTGTACGTGCGGGGAGCCACGAACGCATCGCTGACGGTGCACGTCACCAACTCCATTTTCACGAGCAACGGCACCGGCATCTTCCGCTACACGACCAGCGGGAACCCCACCGTCAACGTCACGTACTCCGACGTGTGGAGCAACACGACCAACTACACCAACGTCACGGCGGGGACAGGGTCGATCTCGGCGAACCCGCTGTACGTGGGCGCGAGCGATCTCCGGTTGCAGTCCACGAGCCTGTGCATCGACGCGGGGACGCCGTCGGGCGCGCCGAACGTGGATTTCGACGGAAACCCCAGGCCGCTGGACGGCGACGGGATCAACGGCGCCGCCTTCGACATGGGCGCCTACGAGTTCGTCGGCCTGTCGGTGTGCGGTGATGGCGTGGTGGGGCCCGGCGAGGTCTGCGACGATGGGGCGCAGAACGGGCAGTACGGCCGGTGCCGGACGGACTGCAGCGGGCTCGGGCCGCGCTGCGGTGACGGGATCACGAATGGCCCCGAGCAGTGCGACGACGGCAACCAGAGCAACACCGATGCCTGCTTGAACACCTGCATGATGGCGGCCTGCGGGGACGGGTTCGTGCAGGCAGGCGTCGAGCAGTGCGACGACGGCAACCAGAGCAACAACGACGCTTGCTTGAACACCTGCATCCCGGCCTTCTGCGGCGATGGGTTCACCAGGGCCGGCGTCGAGCAGTGCGACGACGGCAACCAGAGCAACAACGACGCTTGCTTGAACACCTGTGCCCACGCCACCTGCGGCGATGGGTTCATCAGGACCGGCGTCGAGCAGTGCGACGACGGCAACCAGAGCAACAACGACGCTTGCTTGAACACCTGCGTGCCCGCCACCTGCGGCGATGGCTTCGTCAGGACCGGCGTCGAACAGTGCGACGACGGCAACCAGAGCAACAACGACGCTTGCCTCAACACCTGCACCAACGCCGCCTGCGGCGATGGCTTCGTCAGGACCGGCGTCGAGCAGTGCGACGACGGCAACCAGAGCAACAACGACGCTTGCCTCAACACCTGCACCAACGCGACCTGCGGTGACGGCTTCGTCCAGACCGGCGTCGAGGCCTGTGATGACGGCAATCAGATCGACAACGACGAGTGCCGCAACAACTGCTCGCGGCCGGGCTGCGGTGACGGCGTGCTGCAGCCAGGGGAGGCGTGCGACGACGGCAACCAGAGCAACGATGATGGCTGCCTGAACACCTGCATCGTGGCCTCCTGCGGCGACGGCTTCGTCAGGACCGGCGTCGAGGAGTGCGACGACGGCAACCAGGACGACACCGACGAGTGCGTCGAAGGCTGCGTCGAGGCCGCCTGCGGCGATGGCTTCGTCCAGGAAGGGGTCGAGGACTGCGACGACGGCAACACCACGAGCGGCGATGGCTGCTCGGCCACCTGCTCGAGTGAAGGCCAGGGCGGTGCTGGCGGTGGCTCGGGCGGCAGCGGTGGCGAAGGCGGCCTCGGCGCAGGTGGCGCTGGCGGCGCCGGGGGTGAAGGCGGCCTCGGCGCAGGTGGCGCGGGCGGCGACGGACTTGGCGGCGTCGGCGGCTCCGGAGGCCAGGGCGACGGCGACGTCGAAGACGACGGTGGCTGCGGGTGCCGAGCCGCAGGCAGCGAGCGTGGCCCGCAAGGGAGCGCCCTGTTGCTGCTGGGTGGCCTGGCTGCCCTGATGGCACGGCGGCGCCGCGTGAAGCTGGCCGCCTGAGCGCGCCAGGACCGAAGGCGGGTCGCCCCGGGTGACCCGCCTTCCCACCCCCGACCCTCCTTGTCCACGGCTGGAACGACCCCTCCTCGCAGACATCGTGACGGCGGCTCGCGTTCTCGCGATTCTCATTCCTGCGACTCGCATTCCTGCGCACTGCGATGCAGCGATGCACGATCGTGCATGGTGAGGTGGCTCGTGATGCACAGGCGAGCGCCACGGAGAGGCCAAGCCAGCGAAACCTGAAGCCCCCGCACCAGCGCAGCGCTTCGCTCGATTTCGAGCGAAGCCGAAGCTCACCGTGATGGCTGGCTCTCTTGCTTTGACCAACAACCAATCGCGTGCGAATGCGAGCGGAAAGAGGGACGAGCGTCGCGCCCCTGTCCTTGCGATGGCCTTCCCATTCGAATACGGTCGCCCCGTCTGTGTGTTCAGCTTCAGCGATCGCCAACGAGCATCGCTGTTTCGAGGAGCCTCTCATGCCGTGGATGCGCCGTTCTGCGCTGCTGGTCTACGTATTCGGTCTGCTGTGTACCTTCGCGCTGCTCGTCGCCATGACGCGCAATGCAGCAGCGCAGACGACAATCCCCGGTGGAAACGTCATCAACCAGACGTGGACCCTCGCCGGGAGCCCCTACACGGTGCAAGGGGACGTGGTCGTCCCCGCCGGGGCGACGCTCACCATCGAGGCCGGCGTGCAGGTGCGCTTCGCTTCGACGGACGCACAAACCTCCGGGCTGGATACCTCCCGCGTGGAGCTGACCGTCCGCGGGACACTGAACTTGAACGGGACGGCCGCGAACCCGGTGGTGCTCCAGGCCAGCTCCGGTAGCTCGGCGGGGCTCTGGTATGGCGTCGTCGCCGACCAAGCGTCCGCCGTGCTGAATACCAGCCACGTCAACGTGCGACACGCGGAGTATGGGTTCCATCTCCTCGTGGGTCAACAGACCCTGCAGGGCATCACGGCCCATACCAACCGCTACGGCATCTACTTCGCGGGCAGTGCGTCCGGTTCGGTGACGAACTCGATCCTGCGCCACAACACCAGCGCTGGGGTCAATGTCTACCCCAGCAGCGGCTCTGCAAGTTCCGTCACCATCGACCATTGCACCGTCCACGCCAACAGCGAGTACGGGGTCTTTGCGCGCACCAGCCCTGGCGTCGTCCTGACCGTCGACGTCACCAACAGCATCGTCACCAACAACAACTACGGCATCTACAGGCACACGGTCTCGGGCAACCCTACGGTCAATGTCACGTACTCCAATGTCTGGAACAACTCGCCCATCAATTACGGCGGCACCTCCGGCGGCGTTGGCTCGTTCTCCGCGAACCCCCTCTATGTCAACGATGTCGGCAACCCGCGCCCTACCTCCAACTCTCCGGCGCGCTTCGCTGCCAGCGACGGAAGTGACATCGGCGCTCTCCCCTACACCGGGAATCCGACGAACGGCCTGCTCGGCGTGCTCTGGAGCGACCTGACCCTGGGCCCCTCGGGCTCACCCCACCTGGTCACTGGCGACCTCACCGTTGGGCCGGGCGTCACCCTCACCCTGCAACCGGGTACCACACTGCGCTTCGACCCCGTCGATGTCATGCGCTCGGGGCTCGACGTCAGCCGCAACGAGCTGACCGTGCGCGGGAGCCTCCGCGCCGAGGGAACACCTGCACAGCGCGTCACCATTACCTCCTCCAGCACCTCCATCGGCGCGTGGTGGGGTATCCGTCTCGCGGCATCGTCCTCCGGCAACTCGTTCTTCAACACCATCGTCACCCGCGCCACCTACGCCGTCTACGTCGAAGAAGGCACGCAGAACATCGATGGCCTGGTCGCGCAAGGAAACAACCACGGCGTCTACTTCGCAGGCAATGCGTCCGGCTCGGTGGTGAACTCGCTCCTGCGCAACAACGCCGGCTCCGGTGTCCACATCTCCACCAGCAGCGGAGCGGGAAACACGGTCAACGTCGTCAACTCCACCCTCCACGGCAACAGCGCCGATGGCATCCATGCGCGCACCAGCTCGGGTGTGGACCTGACCGTCAACGTCACCAACAGCATCATCACCCAGAACAGCACCGGCATCTACCGCTACACGACCTCAGGCAACGCCGTGGTCAACGTCATTCACTCCAACGTCTGGGGGAACTCGAGCGGCAACTACTCCGGCGTCACCGCGGGCACCGGCTCGCTCTCCGTCAACCCCCTCTACGTCGCCGCCCCGGGGGATCTCCGGCTCCAGAGCACGAGCGCGTGCATCGACGCGGGCACGGCGACGGGGGCGCCGAGCGCGGACCTCGACGGCAACCCGCGACCGCTGGACGGGGACGGGATCAACGGGGCGGCCTTCGACATGGGCGCCTACGAGTTCATGCCCGCGTCGATATGCGGGGATGGCATCGTCGGCCCCGGGGAGGCCTGTGACGATGGCCCACAGAACGGCCAGTACAACCACTGCCGCGCGGACTGTGGCGGCCCGGGCCCGCGCTGCGGCGACGGGATCACCAACGGCCCGGAGCAGTGCGACGACGGCAACGCGAGCAATACGGACGGCTGTCTCAACACGTGCACACTCGCCGCGTGCGGCGATGGCTTCGTCCAGGCCGGCGTCGAGCAGTGCGACGATGGCAACCAGAGCAACAGCGACGCTTGCCTCAATACCTGCGTCAATGCCTCCTGCGGCGATGGCTTCGTCCAGGCCGGCTTCGAGCAGTGCGACGACGGCAACCAGAGCAACAGCGACGCTTGCCTCAATACCTGCGTCAATGCCTCCTGCGGCGATGGCTTCGTCCAGGCCGGCTTCGAGCAGTGCGACGACGGCAACCAGAGCAACAACGACGCTTGCCTCAATACCTGCGTCAACGCGGCCTGCGGCGACGGCTTCGTCAGGACCGGCGTCGAGCAGTGCGATGACGGCAACCAGAGCAACAACGACGCTTGCCTCAATACCTGCGTCAACGCGGCCTGCGGCGACGGCTTCGTCAGGACCGGCGTCGAGCAGTGCGATGACGGCAACCAGAGCAACAATGACGCTTGCCTCAACACCTGCACCAGCGCGACCTGCGGCGACGGCTTCGTCAGGACCGGCGTCGAGCAGTGCGATGACGGCAACCAGAGCAACAATGACGCTTGCCTCAACACCTGCACCAGCGCGACCTGCGGCGATGGCTTCGTCCAGACCGGGGTCGAGGCCTGTGACGACGGCAACCCGATCGACGACGACGACTGCCGCAACAACTGTGCGCTGCCAGGCTGCGGCGATGGCGTGGTGCAGGCAGGGGAAGCTTGCGACGACGGCAACCAGAGCAACAACGACGGCTGCTTGAATACCTGCATGCTCGCCACCTGCGGCGATGGCTTCGTCCGCGATGGCGTCGAGGCGTGCGACGACGGCAACCAGGACGACACCGACGAGTGCGTCGAGGGCTGCGTCGAGGCGGTCTGCGGCGACGGCTTCGTCCAGGAAGGGGTCGAGGACTGCGACGATGGCAACACCACGAGCGGCGATGGCTGCTCGGCGACCTGCACGAGCGAAGGCCAGGGCGGCGCTGGCGGAGGCCAGGGCGGCGCTGGCGGAGGCTCGGGCGGCAGCGGGGGCGAAGGCGGGCTCGGCGCTGGGGGCGCTGGCGCTGGGGGCGCCGGGGGTGAAGGCGGTGAGGGTGGCCTCGGCGCGGGCGGCGACGGGCTCGGCGGCGTCGGCGGCTCCCGCGGGCAGGATGGCGACAATGTCGAGGATGACGGGGGCTGCGGCTGCCGCGCAGCCGGCAGCAAGCGCAGTCCGCAAGGGAGCGCGCTGCTGGTGCTGGGTGGCCTGGCTGCCCTGGTGGCACGGCGCCGTCGCGTGAAGCTGGCCGCGTGACCGCGCCAGGACCGAAGGCGGGTCGCCCGAGTGACCCGCCTTTCCTCTCATCGCCCCGCTCGTCTTCCCTTCTCGTAGGATCCTTGTCTGCTGAGCAAGCGACCCCTCGTCGCAGGTGTGGTCCCGATGATTCACATTTCTGCGATGCGCACTCCTGCTCATTGCGACGCAGGAGCAGGATGCCCATTCGTGCACGGTGAGACGTCGGATGAACCGAATTCGTGTGTCGTGGCACAGCCATGTCCGCGATACCGGAATCCATTCTCACCGGCGCCGCGCCTCACTCGCCATTAAGCGAAGCTCGGATGCGGTAGAACTCGTGTCCCACAAGGCGCAGGGATGGTCGCAAAGACACCATCGTCCTTGCGACAGTTCTCCCTGTCGAATACCGTCGGACGGTTCTGTGCGGGCTGCTCCGGCGACCGCCAACGAGGCTCGTTCTTTCCTTAACGAGCCTCGTTCTTTCCTTGAGGAGTCTCTCATGCCACGGATGCGCCGTTCTGCGCTGTCGGTCTACTTGTTCGGTCTGCTGTGTACCCTCGCGTTGCTCGTCGGCATGACGCGCAGCGCTGCAGCGCAGACGACGATCCCCGGTGGAAACGTCATCAACCAGACGTGGACCCTCGCCGGGAGCCCCTACACGGTGCAGGGGGACGTGGTCGTCCCCGCGGGGGCGACGCTCACCGTCGAGGCGGGCGTGCAGGTGCGCTTCGCCTCGTCGGACGCGCAGAGCACCGGACTGGATCCCTCCCGCGTGGAGCTGACCGTCCGCGGGACGCTGAACCTGAACGGCACGGCCGCGAACCCTGTGGTGCTCCAGGCCAGCTCCGGGAGCTCGGCGGGGGTCTGGTACGGCGTCGTCGCCGACCAGGCATCCGCCGTGCTGAACACCAACCACGTCGAGGTGCGGAACGCGACGTATGGGTTCTACATCCCCGTGGGAGAGCAGACGTTGCAGGGCATCACAGCCCAGACCAACACCTACGGCGTGTACTTCGCGGGCAGCGCCTCGGGTTCGGTGACGAACTCGGTCCTGCGCAACAACTCCAACACCGGCGTCTACGTCTACACCAGCAGCGGCTCGTCCAATGCTGTCACCGTCGACCGCTCCACCCTCTATGCCAACAGCTCCTACGGCGTCTATGCCCGCACGAGCTCGGGCGTGGGCCTGACCATCAACGTCACCAACAGCGTCGTCACCGCCAACAGCGTCGGCATCAACCGCTACACGGTCTCGGGCAACGCTGCGGTCAACGTCACCCACTCCAACGTCTGGGGAAATTCCAGCAGCGACTACAGCGGCGCCAGCGGCGGAACGGGATCGCTCTCCGCCAATCCCCTCTACGTCAGCGCCCCCGGCAACCTGCGCATCACCGCCAACTCCCCGGCGCGCTTCGCCGCCAGCAATGGCGGTGACATCGGCGCGTTGCCCTACACCGGCGATCCCACCGTCGGCCTGCTCGGCGTGCTCTGGAGCGACGTGACCCTGGGCCCCTCGGGCTCACCCCACCTGGTCACCGGCGACCTCACCGTCCCGATCGGCGTCACCCTCACCCTGCAGCCGGGCACCACCCTGCGCTTCGACACCTCCGATGCCATGCGCTCGGGGCTCGACACCGGCCGCAACGAGCTGACCGTGCGCGGCACGCTCCGCGCCGCTGGCACCCCCGCGCTGCCCGTCACCCTCGACGCCACCGCTTCCTCCGCAGGCTCGTGGTGGGGCATCTGGCTCGCCGCATCGTCGAACGGCAGCTCGTTCGCCAACGCCGTCATCACCCGCGCCACGTACGGTGTCTACCTGGAGAGTGGTGAGCAGAATTTCGATGGCCTGACGGCCCACGGCAACACCTACGGCGTGTACTTCGCGGGCAGCGCCTCGGGTTCGGTGACGAACTCGGTCCTGCGCAACAACTCCAACACCGGCGTCTATGTCTACACCAGTAGCGGCTCGTCCAATGCCGTCACCGTCGACCGCTCCACCCTCTACGCCAACAGCTCCTACGGCGTCTATGCGCGCACCAGCTCGGGCGTGGGCCTGACCATCAACGTCACCAACAGCATCGTCACCGCCAACAGCGTCGGCATCAACCGCTACACAGTCTCGGGCAACGCTGCGGTCAACGTCACCCACTCCAACGTCTGGGGAAATTCCAGCAGCGACTACAGCGGCGCCGGCGGCGGCACGGGATCGCTCTCCGCCAATCCCCTCTACGTCAGCGCTCCCAGCAACCTGCGCATCACCGCCAACTCCCCGGCGCGCTTCGCCGCCAGCAACGGTGGTGACATCGGCGCCTTGCCCTACACCGGCGATCCCACCGTCGGCCTGCTCGGCGTGCTCTGGAGCGACGTGACCCTGGGCCCCTCGGGCTCACCCCACCTGGTCACCGGCGACCTCACCGTCGCGCCGGGCGTCACCTTCACCTTGCAGCCAGGGACCACCCTGCGCTTCGACACCTCCGATGCCATGCGCTCGGGGCTCGACACCGGCCGCAACGAGCTGACCGTGCGCGGCACCCTCCGCGCCGCTGGCACCCCCACGCTGCCCGTCACCCTCGACGCCACCGCTTCCTCCGCAGGCTCGTGGTGGGGCATCTGGCTCGCCGCATCGTCGAACGGCAGCTCGTTCGCCAACGCCGTCATCACCCGCGCCACGTATGGTGTCTACCTGGAGAGTGGTGAGCAGAATTTCGATGGCCTGACGGCCCACGGCAACACCTACGGCGTGTACTTCGCGGGCAGCGCCTCGGGTTCGGTGACGAACTCGGTCCTGCGCAACAACTCCAACACCGGCGTCTATGTCTACACCAGTAGCGGCTCGTCCAATGCCGTCACCGTCGACCGCTCCACCCTCTACGCCAACAGCTCCTACGGCGTCTATGCGCGCACCAGCTCGGGCGTGGGCCTGACCATCAACGTCACCAACAGCATCGTCACCGCCAACAGCGTCGGCATCAACCGCTACACAGTCTCGGGCAACGCTGCGGTCAACGTCACCCACTCCAACGTCTGGGGAAATTCCAGCAGCGACTACAGCGGCGCCGGCGGCGGCACGGGATCGCTCTCCGCCAATCCCCTCTACGTCAGCGCCCCCGGCAACCTGCGCATCACCGCCAACTCCCCGGCGCGCTTCGCCGCCAGCAACGGTGGTGACATCGGCGCCTTGCCCTACACCGGCGATCCCACCGTCGGCCTGCTCGGCGTGCTCTGGAGCGACGTGACCCTGGGCCCCTCGGGCTCACCCCACCTGGTCACCGGCGACCTCACCGTCGCGCCGGGCGTCACCTTCACCTTGCAGCCAGGGACCACCCTGCGCTTCGACACCTCCGATGCCATGCGCTCGGGGCTCGACACCGGTCGCAACGAGCTGACCCTGCGCGGCACGCTCCGCGCCGCTGGCACCCCCGCGCTGCCCGTCACCCTCGACGCCACCGCTTCCTCCGCGGGCTCGTGGTGGGGCATCCGGCTCGCCGCATCGTCGAACGGTAACTCGTTCTTCAACGCCATCGTCACGCGCGCCACCTACGGCGCCTACATCGAGGAAGGCACGCAGACCTTCGACGGTCTGACGGCCCACGGCAACACCTACGGCCTCTACTTCGCGGGCAGCGCCTCGGGTTCGGTGACGAACTCGGTCCTGCGCAACAACTCCAACACCGGCGTCTATGTCTACACCAGCAATGGCGCGGGAAATACGGTCAATGTCGTCAACTCCACGGTGTACGCCAACAACAGCTATGGCGTCTATGCGCGCACCAGCTCGGGCGTGGGCCTGACGGTCAACGTCACCAACAGCGTCGTCACCGCCAACGGCATCGGCGTCAACCGCTACACGACTTCGGGCACCCCTGCGATCAACGTCACCCACTCCAACGTCTGGGGAAATTCCAGCAGCGACTACAGCGGCGCCGGCGGCGGCACGGGATCGCTCTCCGTCAACCCCCTCTACATCGCCGCCCCCGGGAATCTCCGGCTCCAGAGCACGAGCGCTTGCATCGACGCGGGCACGGCGACGGGAGCGCCGAGCACCGACCTCGACGGCAACCCGCGACCACTGGACGGGGATGGGATCAACGGGGCGGCCTTCGACATGGGCGCCTACGAGTTCGTACCGGCGTCGACGTGTGGCGATGGCATCGTCGG
This sequence comes from Chondromyces crocatus, assembly GCF_001189295.1. NCBI lineage: Bacteria > Pseudomonadati > Myxococcota > Polyangiales > Polyangiaceae > Chondromyces > Chondromyces crocatus. Next base: position 4,283,795 of record NZ_CP012159.1, on the reverse strand, counting down.
CCCCGGGGAGGCCTGTGACGATGGCCCACAGAACGGCCAGTACAACCACTGCCGCGCGGACTGTGGCGGCCCGGGCCCGCGCTGCGGCGACGGGATCGCCAACGGCCCGGAGCAGTGCGACGACGGCAACGCGAGCAATACAGACGGCTGTCTCAACACGTGCATGCTCGCCGCGTGCGGTGACGGCTTCGTGCAGGCCGGCGTCGAGCAGTGCGACGACGGCAACCAGAACAACAACGACGCCTGCCTCAACACCTGCGTCACCGCCTCCTGTGGCGATGGCGTCGTGCAGGCCGGTGTCGAGCAGTGCGACGACGGCAACCAGAACAACAGCGACGCCTGCCTCAACACCTGCGTCACCGCCTCCTGCGGCGATGGGTTCGTCCGCACGGGCGTCGAGCAGTGCGATGACGGCAACGCGAGCAACAACGACGCTTGCCTCAACACCTGCGTCGTCGCCTCCTGCGGCGATGGGTTCGTCCGCACGGGCGTCGAGCAATGCGACGACGGCAACGCGAGCAACAACGACGCTTGCCTCAACACCTGCGTCGTCGCCTCCTGCGGCGATGGGTTCGTCCGTACGGGCGTCGAGCAATGTGACGACGGCAACGCGAGCAACAACGACGCGTGCCTCAACACCTGCACCAGCGCGACCTGCGGCGACGGCTTCGTCCAGACCGGCGTCGAGGCTTGTGATGACGGCAACTCGATCGACAACGATGGCTGCCGCAACAACTGTTCGCTGCCCACCTGCGGCGATGGGATCGTCCAGCCGGGAGAGACCTGCGACGACGGCAACCAGAGCAACAACGACGGCTGCCTCAACACGTGCATGACCGCCACCTGCGGAGACGGCTTCGTCCGTGATGGGGTCGAGGAGTGCGACGACGGCAACCAGGACGACACCGACGGGTGCGTCGATGGCTGTGTCGAGGCCACCTGCGGCGACGGCTTCGTCCAGGAAGGGGTCGAGGACTGCGACGACGGCAACACCACGGACGGCGATGGCTGCGCCTCCGATTGCACCAGCGAAGGCCAGGGCGGCGCTGGCGGCGGCTCGGGCGGCAGCGGGGGTGAAGGCGGCCTCGGTGCCGGCGGCGAGGGCGCTGGTGGCGCTGGTGGCGAAGGTGGCCTCGGTGCTGGTGGCGCTGGCGGTGGAGGCGGCGAAGGTGGCCTCGGCGCTGGCGGCGACGGGCTCGGCGGCGTCGGTGGTTCCGACACGCCGGATGACGGTGACACACAGGACGACAGCGGCTGCGGATGCCGCGTCGCGGGCATCGAGAGCAGCTCTCAGGCGGGTGCGCTGCTGTTCCTCGGTGGCCTTGCCGTGGTCGTCACGCGGCGGCGTCGGCGCTCGCAACGGGCTGCCTGAAACGCCGTGAACGCGAGGGCCGGGCGCCTCCTGGGCGCTCGTCCCTCGATCCCTTCGAGCACGGATGACCGTGAGAGCGGCAACACCCTCCAATCCCCACGACCCCGCGCGTGAGTCCCCCCGTTGCGCGGGCCTCTCCACCTCGCATCGTGTCGCGTGCGGTCCGTCTCCGGGCGTTTCACGAACGCGCGGCTGCGGGTGCCGGGTCGCCGGGCACGACGGCAGCAGCGCTCAGGGGGCATGCTGGTGCTGCTCGGTGGGCTGGCGACCCTGCCGAGGCGACGACGGACGACGCGCGCCGCCTGAGGATGCTGGATGGCGTCTGAAACTCCCTGACCACGACGGCGGGGACACGGCATGTCTCCGAGGCGCCAGGACGCCCGCCACCCCCCAGGTCCGCGGGGACCCCGGCGCTCCAGCATCGTCGGGGGCCTCGTTCCATCGTCGTAATTTTTCATCCTGAAGAGACGAGTTCAGCGCGGCAGCCCCAGGTCCCAGTGGACCCAGGTCCGCTCCAGCGCCATGCCAGAAGCCGCCCGGTGATGGTTTCACGTGGGTGAATGCGAACCGGATGCCGTTGGCGGGCGACGCGACCAGGTCACGCTCGAAACATGGTCGCGTCGCCCGCTGATGCGACCAGGTCACGGGCGTGACCTACCGTCGTCGGGCGCCGACGCGACCATGTTTCGGGCGACAAATCCTCTGTCGTGGCGGACGACCTCCAGGTGAGCGCGTCCCTGGGGCGTGACGGTCGCGCCCCTCGGCGGCGCTTTCTCCGCTCCCGTCACCGCCCAGCTGTTCGACGGTCGCGTCGTGCATCCACCCCGGTCCCTGCTCCAGCCACCGCGTCGGTGTCGCGCGGGACGAGGAGCATGCGCTTGCATCCGGCATCAGGATCGCAGGCGGCCCCCCCTCCGTCGGCTGCCGCCTCCTTCCGGTCACGAGCGTGACCTGCCGGAAAAAAAGCGGAGGACACCTGGTTCGGCGTGGAAGCGCCTGCGCGTGCAAGGTGGGCGGAACTCCCCTAAGGAACGCCGACGGGGCCACCGTTGGCCGCCATCCACTCCGGATCGTGGGCGGTCGAGAAGACGGGGAGTTTCCGGAGCCAGCGCGCTCCAGCGCCGGGGCGCTCCAGCGCGATGCGGAGGGCGGCGATGAGCTCGAGGGGTGTGGCGTCGAGGCCGCGTTCCTTGGCGGCCCAGCCGAGGCCGGCCATCACCGCATTCACCACCTCGTAGCCCGGGGCGTGCAACGGCGGTGCGGGGGTGTGGAGGGGATCGGGGAAGTGACGTTGGCACGCGGCGAGATCGAGCGAGGTCCACGAGGCGCAGACGAGGGGGCGGGCCGGATGCACGGAGCAGGAGCCCTCGGCGTCGAGCAAGGGACACGGGATGCCACGGTGTGCGCGCTCGCTCCGGCTCAGGCCTCGGGTGGTGGCGTCGGTGGCGCGGACTCGTTCGAGCAGCTCGGCGAGGTCCTCGGGCGTGCGGTTCGCTCGGAGCCAGGCGGCGAGGCGCAGGACCTCCGGCACGAGGACGAGCACCTTGGAGGTGCAGCAGCTCGGGCAGCGGGGACCGCAGGCGATGGGCTGCGGCGGGGGCTCGGCCTCGCGCGCCGACTGGACCAGTACGTCGGCACGGGCGAGGGCCTGCGCGGCGGCCTCGATGACGCCCACCTCGCCGCCACCGAAGAGGGGTCCGAGGACGGCGCGCTCGCCGTCGGCGATGCCCTCGAGCACGGAAGGGGTGTAGCGGGTGGGCTGCGCGAGCGGGAGGGCACGCGGAGGCCGGCGGCCGTCGTCCGTCACGGGGAGGCTACAGCTCTTGCGGGAGTTTCCAGTCGATCGCGGGCTTCCCCGCGTGCGTGAGGGCGTCGTTGATCTTGGAGTACGGGCGGCTGCCGAAGAAGCCGCTCCTCGCCGAGAGGGGAGAGGGGTGCGCGGACTTGATGACGATGTGCTTGCGGGCGTCGATGAGCTTCTCTTTCTTCTGCGCGTAGCCTCCCCAGAGCACGAAGACCACGGGGTCCGGCTTGTCGCTCACCTTCTTGATGACGGCGTCGGTGAACGTCTCCCAGCCCTGCCCTTTGTGCGAGTTGGGCTGGTGCGCGCGCACGGTGAGCACGGTGTTGAGTAGTAGCACGCCCTGCTCGGCCCAGGCGGTGAGGCATCCGTGGCGCGGGGTCTCGAAGCCGGAGACGTCTTCGACCGCCTCCTTGTACATGTTGACGAGGGAGGGTGGCGTGGGGATGCCGGGTCGCACGGAGAAGCACAACCCGTGGGCCTGGTTGTCGTCGTGGTACGGGTCCTGGCCGAGCAGGAGCACGCGGACCTCTTCGTACGGCGTGAGCCGGAACGCGGAGAAGACGTCGCCTTCGGGGGGGAAGACCTGGTGAGCGGCGCGCTCGGCGTCGACGTAGGTCGCGAGCTTCTTGAAGTAGGGCTTCTCCAGCTCGTCGGAGAGGACGGACATCCAGGAGTCGGGCAGGTCGACGTTCACGTCACACTCCGTTCTTCGCGCAGAGATCGCTCATGCCACAGGTGGCGCACTGGGGCTTCTTCGCCATGCAGGTGTAGCGGCCATGGAGCACGGTGGCAGGGCCGAAGAAGGTCCAGTCGCTCTGATCGACGATCTTCATCAGGTCGCGCTCGATCTCCTCGGGCTTGTCCTTGCGGCTCAGACCCATGCGCTGGCTGACGCGGGCGACGTGGGTGTCGACGATGATGCCGGTGGGCATGTCGAAGGCCGTGTTGAGGACGACGTTGGCCGACTTCCGCGCGACACCTGGCAGCGTGGTGAGCTGCTCGATGGTGGTAGGCACTTCGCCGTCGAAGCGCGCGAGCAGCTCGCGGCTGATGGCCTGCACGCTCTTGGTCTTCTGCTTGTAGAAGCCGGTGGGCTTGAGATCCTCTTCCAGCTCGGTGGTGTCCGCCTCGGCGAAGGCGCGGGGACCGGGGTACTTCTTGAAGAGGGTGGCGGTGACCTTGTTGACGCGCTCGTCGGTACACTGCGCCGCGAGGACCGTGGCGATCAACAGCTCGAAGGGCGTGGTCCAGTCGAGCTCATAGCGAGCGTTCGGGTGCTCCTCACGGAGCCGCTCCAGCATGGGGGGGATGATCTCGGCGGGCATCATGGCAGGCCTCCTCGGGAAGCCTATCCGGATGCCCCGAGGAGGTCACCTGCGCCGCTCGGCGAAGTAGTTCTCGAGCAACTCCCGACCGACGAGGTTGGCCTTCGTACGCCACTTCAGGCCGTTGCTGAGCATGACGGACACGGCGATCTCCGGTCGATTGGCGGGGGCGAAGGAGGCGAACCAGGAAAACATGCGGGGCTGCCCCTTGCGCCCAGGGATGGATCCCACGAGCGTGCCCGTCTTGGCGGCGACGGGCATGGTCCCGAGTGCGCGCGAGCCATCGGGCTTGCGGAACGCCTTGGCGCAGGTGCCGCGGCGGGTGGTGATCTGGAGCATCTCCCGCATCATCTTGGCCTCTCGTGCGCCGAGCCCCCTGCCCTCGACGACGCGCTCTGGCGCTTCGCCCCGATCGATGAGCGAAAGTCGGACCCGCTCGCCGTCGTTGGCGATGGTCTGCATGGCGAAGAGGGCGCCGAGTGGTGTCAGGCGGCCGCTCCAGAAGCCCGCGGCGGCGCGGGCGAGGCCGAGGCCGCTCTCGGGGATCTCCACCTCGCTGGCGAGAGCAGGGACGTCGATCGGGACCTTGCCCGCGAAGCCGAGATCCAGGGCCTTCCGCTGGAGGTCGGAGGCGTCGAGGTGCTTGCTCGCGAGGCGGGCGAAGACGGCGTTGATGCTGTAGCCGATGGCCTCGCCGAAGGACGTGCAGCTCGCGCCGCGGGCGTCGAGCTCGCGCTGCGTGATGGCGTGCTCGCCACCCGTGTAGCAGACGGTCGACGAGGGACTGACCTTCTTGGCCTCCAGGAGGGCCGAGGCGGTGACGAGCTTGAAGAGACTCGCGCTCGGGGCGAGCGGGGTGACCACGTAGTCGCGGTCTCCGCGGCTGGCCCAGGCCAGGATGCGCCCCGTCCGGACGTCGGAGGCGACGATGGCGGCCTCCGGGGCGCCCGCGCGGTCGAGGAGGCGCTCGGCTGCGCGCTGGAGCGCCGGGTCGACGGTGAGGCGCACCTGCCGGCCCGAGGTGCCCACCACGGCGAACGCGCCGTCGCTGCGCACCTTCAGGGCGCGGACTCCCGGAGCCGCGAGAGCGCGCGCCGGCGTCGCGCCGAGAAAGAAGACGGCGAGGACGAGCGCGTAGAGGCCATGGGGTCGCACAGATGCCTACATGAAGCGCTCCCCCCTGGAGGGCCAAGAAACCCGACGATCGCGCCAGGAGGAAGGGGGCTCACGGGGATGGCAGAGAGAAACTGTCGGCGCTCCTTTCGACTTCCCTGCGGGAGCGTCATTGCATAATTTGGTAAGCGGGACGGTTTACGCTCGGACCTTTACTTACCGGGTGAGACCCATCCTGGAGGCGCGCATATCCATGCGTCACACAAGACCAATTGCAGCAGGGCTGGCGCTCGTCCTCGGCATCCTGGGGACCGCCGGCTGCTCGGATTCGAATGAACCCCGACCTCCGACCCCCCCTGGTGCGGGTGGGGCCGGCGGCGCCGGGGGAGACGGACAAGGCGGAGACGGACAAGGGGGCTCGGGTGCCCAGGGAGGCACTGGAGGTCAAGGGGGCTCCGGGGGGCAAGGCGCTGGAGGACAGGGGGGCTCTGGCGGACAAGGCGCCGGGGGAATGGGCGCCGGAGGAATGGGGGGACAGGGCGGCGCCGGGGGACAGGGCCCCGCCCAATGTGCGGTCGCAGCCGACTGTCAGGCGCCGGCGAACGTCTGTGAGGTCGCGGTCTGCACGGCAGGGGTGTGCGGCACGACGCCGGTCGCCGCCGGGACGCTGGTCCCCACCCAGATCACAGGCGATTGTCAGCGCGCGATCTGCGACGGGAACGGGTCGACGGTCACGGAAGCGGACGACTTCGACATTCCCAACGACAACAACGACTGCACGGTCGACGACTGCGATCAGGGGACGCCGGTGTTCACGCCGGAACCCGCGAGCACGGGCTGCGACGACAATGGGGGCGTGGTCTGCGACGGCGCGGGGCAGTGCATCCCGGCCGTCTGCGGTGACGGGGTGACCGAGGGCGCAGAGGTCTGCGACGACGGGAACCTGATCGACGGCGATGGTTGTGACTCGAACTGCAGGCCGACGGGCTGCGGGAACGGTGTGCAGACGGCCGGAGAGCAGTGCGACGACGGCAACGCGATCAACGGCGACGGCTGCGACGTGAACTGCACCGTGAGCGCCTGCGGCAACGGTATCCGCGCAGGCGCCGAGGAGTGCGACGACGGCAACACGGCCGACGGCGATGGCTGCGACGCGAACTGCGAGATCTGGCCGAACTACGTGTGCACCGGAACGCCGAGCGTGTGCTCGCTCGGGATCGAACTCTACTGCAACGACGGGACCGACAACGACGGCGACGGGCTGGTCGACTGCGCCGACCCGGACTGCGCGGCGGCCTGCGACGCGACGTTCCTGGGCTGCGGGACGAACAGGGCCCTCCTCGTCGTTCCGGCGAAGGACGTGCCGGCCGCCATCCCGGACCAGGGGTCGGTGTCCAGCCACGTGGAGCTGCTCAGCTCGCCCTATGTGATGCGGGCGGCAGTCCGGTTCAACATCACCCACACCTTCGACGCCGACATCGATCTTTCCCTGCTCTCGCCAGGTGGGCTGAACTTCGATCTGACGAGCGACAACGGCTCCAGCGGCCAGAACTACCAGAACACGCTCCTCGACACGGCGTGCTCCACGGCAGTCACGAGCGGCTCGGCGCCGTTCGCTGGATGCTATCGCCCCGAGACGAGCCTTGCCTCGCTGCTCGGTCAGAATGCGGCAGGCACCTGGACGCTGACGGCGGCCGACGACGCCGCGCAGGACGTGGGGACGCTGAACTCCTGGTCGCTCATCCTCTGCACCGTGCCCTTGACCTGCGGCAACGGCGTGCTCGATCCGGGCGAGGAATGCGACGACGGGAACTTCGACGACACCGACGCCTGCCGGAGCACCTGCCAGCTCGCCGCCTGCGGCGACGGCATCGTCCAGGTGGGCGAGGCGTGCGACGATGGCAACACGGCGAACGGGGACTGCTGCTCGTCGACGTGCCAGGCCGAGCCGTCGTGCCGTGGTGAGACCGAGCCGAACAACACCTGCAATGAAGCGGGTGGCATGTACACGCCGAGCCCGAGCGTGGTCGTCCAGGGCGCGATCAGCCCGGTGGGCGATCACGACTACCACTCGTTCGTCGTGCCCGCGACTGCGAGCGTGGAGATCGAGACCTTCAGCGGGTACGGTCCAGGGGCCTGCGTCGGTATCGACACGGTGATCCAGCTCCGAGGTCAGAACTGCACGACCGTGCTGTCGACCATGGATCAAGGCGGCATCGGCAACTGCTCCAAGATCACGCCGGCCACCGTCGCAGCTGCGCGAAGGCTCGCGCCGGGGACGTACTTCGTTCGGGTGGAGGACTACCAGAACAACGACGTCATCCCGATGTACAACATGCGCATCTCGTTCACCTCGCTCTGCGGGAACGGCGTCCTCGAGAGCTACGAGTCCTGCGATGACGGTAACCTGATCGACGGTGACGGCTGCCAGGCCGACTGCACGATCACGCCGAGCTGCGGCAACGGGCTCATCGAGGCAAACGAGGCCTGCGACGATGGCAACCATGCCAGCGGCGACGGTTGCGATGCAGCCTGCGCGATCGAGGCGGGCTACGCTTGTGCCGGTGCCCCCAGTCTTTGTTCCCCGCTGGAGGTGGAGCCGAACAACGCATGCGACGCCGTCGACGGTCCGTTCTATCCCGATCCGCACGCGATCATCGTGGGAGCGATCTCACCCATCGGTGATCAGGACTATTTCTCTTTCGTCGTACCAGCGACCGCCAGCGTCGACATCCAGACGTTCAGCGGCAACGCTCCTGGAGCGTGCGCCAGCATCGACACGGTGCTCCAGCTCCGAGGTCAGGACTGCACGACGGTGCTCTCCGACATGGATCAAGGCGGCATCGGCAACTGCTCCAGGATCAACGCGGCGTCGATTCCGGCGGCGCGCAGGCTCGCACCAGGCACGTACTTCATCCGTGTGTCCGACTTCGGCGACAACAGCCTCATCTCGGCATACAACGTGAGGATCTCCTTCACCTCGCTCTGCGGCAACGGGGTTCTCGAGCCCTTCGAGGCTTGCGACGATGGCAACCTGATCGACGGTGACGGCTGCCAGTCCGACTGCTCGGACGTGGCGCTGTGCGGCAACGGCATCGTGAATCCGGGTGAAACCTGCGACGATGGCAACACCTCGAGCGGGGACGGTTGCAGCGCCACCTGCGCCGTCGAGCCCGGTTTTGCCTGCGGGGGCACCTATCCCTCGACATGCGGGCGACCCGAGGTGGAGCCAAACAACAACGCCGTCGAAGCGGATGCCCGTGCTCTCGATCCGAGCCCGGTGCTGTTCACGTACAGAGGCCGGGTGACCGGCGCCATCTCGCCCATCGGTGACGTTGACGTCTACCGGGTGAACCTCGCCACCGACTCCGTGGTGCGGTTCGAGGTGTTCGACGGCACGGGTGTGACCTGCCCGTCGTCGATGACGACGATGATGCGGATCTACAACGCGGCTCACGCGGAGATCCTGGCGGAGACGACGTCGGGTTACATCGGTGGGATCGGCGGGTGCTCGGCGCTGACGATGGCGCTTCCCGCGGGCACCTACTACGTGAGCGTGGAGGAGCGAGGCAACGACGCCGCCATCGCCGCTTACCAGCTGGAGGTGAGCGTGCAGTCGAACGCAGGGGCCGAGCTGGAACCCAACGAGACGCGCCCCACGGCCAACAACCTCCCCGGATCGAACGTGTTCATCTGGGGGGGGCACATGGTGACCTCCGACTCGGACTACTACGCCATCACCGTGCCCCTCAGCGGGATGTCACTCGTGGCGGAGGTGATCGAGGGTGGCTCGGTGACCTGCGAGTCCCAGCTCGTCGACAGCCGCCTGACGCTGTACAACGCGAGCGGTACGCAGCTCGTGGACGACGACGACGACGGCCGCGGGTATTGCTCCAAGATCGACGGTACCGGCGCGACAGGTCAGGACACTTCCGCGCACAACCTCGCGGCTGGTGTCTATTATCTGCAGGTGCGAGCGTCCTCGGCGGCAAGCAGCGCCGCAAGCCAGTTCGACTACCGGCTGGCCGTCACACTGCGCTCACCGTGACTCACCAGAGGTAGCCGCGCTCCGAGCTCCGTGTGCCACGGGGCGCGGCTCCCCTTCACTGTTCCCATCTGCGTCTGTTCACTTCGACGGCGGGTCGTTGACCTCCAGCCGGAGGGCTGGGACGTCTTGGGGTACGAGGACGACCGGAGCCACAGCGCGGTAGCCGGCAGGCGTCCCCGGAACTGCCATACGTTCCCAGGCGCCGAAGAGACGCACGCGATCGCCGGGGCGCGCGGTGATCTCGTCGACGAAATCGTAGGGGAAGGGCTCGACGTCATCCGGCTCCGAACGTCTCGGAGCGAGCGCTTCCACGTACTGCTCGACGGCGGAGGCGGCTCCGCGGCGCCTGCGCACCGCCGGCCCTTCGAGGCGAATCCTCCCGGCGGGGACGTGCGCCACGGAGCCGTCGTCGAGGCGCACCTCGAAGCCCGCGCTCTCGGCGGCGTGGAGCATGATGTCGGAGCGAAGGAAGCGCTTGCAGCGGAGATCGATGGCGTAGGCGGCGCAGTTCTCACGGCCTGCGGGCGCCCGCAAGGCGAGGCGCCTCACGTCGGAGGGAGCCGCAGGATCAGGCAAGAGGCGCGTGATCACGCCCGCTGGGCCGGCGCGGCGCCCCACGGAGGCGGGCCAGAGGAGGCCGCCGTGAGGCTTCGGTCGGTTCTGGTGAGCGCGGATGGCTTCGACGATCTTTGCGCCGACCCAGTACAGCAGGAGGGAGACGAGGCCGGCGATGAGGACGAAGAGCGCGATGGCGAGCCCTTCGCTGCTGGTGGGGACGTCGCAGGCATTGCATCCCTCCAGGAAGGAGCCAATCCCTGCGCCACCTCCCCCCGCCTTGGCGAGCTGGCGAGCGCGCCGCCGGGCGGAGGGTGGGCCCCAGACCTCGTCGGTGAGCTTCGCGCGCCCTTCCGCCGTGGCGAGCGAGGTCACGCGGTGAGTCAAGCCACCGTCGCAGCGCTCTCCCTCGGAGAGCAGCGTCCGGCAGTCCACGCAGATCGCGACGCGAGGGGGCGCAGGAGCGTCCGCGACCAGAGCGCTCGGGGGCGTCGCGAGCGGCGCAGAGGTCATCGTCGGGTCACTGGGGTGGCGTGATCGGAGCGCAGGTCGAGACGCCGGCGCCGACGATCCGGAAGCCCACGTTCGTCATGTACCCGGTGTCGATGGTGCCGTCGGAGGGGCGATACCGCGTCACGTTGGAGGTGCGCGCGGCGTTCGACGGCGCGGTGTAGAGGTAAAAGTCGCCACCCCAGAAGGAGAAGGCCCATGCGCTGGGGATCTCGACGTTCGGGAGCGAGACGGCCGAGCCCGTCGCCCCTGTGGCCTTGTCGATCTCGGCGACTTGCACGGGGATGCTCGTGAAGAAGCCAAAGAGCTTGCCTTCGCCCGTCCCGGTGAGCTCGGCGCTCTGTCCAAAGAGATTGCCTGAGAACGGGCCGATCGGGGTGAGGACCCCCGTATCGAGGGCGATCCGTCCGAGGCCGGGGCTGACGCCCGAGATGCCAGCGGTGCCGGCGACGAAGAGGCTCTCCGCGTCGCCACCTGCCACATCGGAGGAGAAGCCCATGCCGAGGCGCGTCCACCCCGAAGGCAGGGTGACCGAGGCCGCAGGCGCGCAGCTCGCATCCTCCGTGCTGACCTTGAAGATCGCGCCCGCGCTGTCGTTGGAGGCGGTGTAGTTGACCCACGCCGTGGCATCTCGATCGACCGCCATCGAGTTGGGAGACAGCGAGGTCCCGCAGTTCATGGTGCCAATGCGCGTGAACTGACGCGCGTCGGGGCGGAAGCTGTAGAGTTCGTTGCTCGTGGAGAGGACGTACACGAGCTTGGCTGCCTCACTGCAATCAGACCCAGGCCCCGGGCCCGGGTCGATGCCCGTGCTGGAGCTGGAGGGAAAAAGCCCCCCACCCTCGCCCCCGGTGCCACCCGGTCCGCCCGACCCCGAGTTCCCGCCTGACGTGAACTCGTTGGAGGTGGCCTCTGCACTGCAGGCCACAAGGCCGAGCAGCGTGATGACGGGGAGCACGCGAAGCGGAGTCACTCTCATGGTCAAGCCTCCTCGAAGTTCTTGAAGGCGCATGCTATCGGGGGAGCCACGTCGCGGCCAGTCCTCGCGCCGGGGAGAGGCACCTCACCACACGCCCCCTCCCGCATCGGCGCAGAGCAGGATAGGCTCCTCGCGTGCACAGTCCGGAGGAGCGGCTCCAGATCTTGCTGGAGGCCAGTGAACGGCTTGCGAGTTCCATCGACTACGAGACGACGCTCGCGAACGTGCCGCAGATCCTGATCCCGCGGCTCGCGGACGGGTGCGTGGTCGATCTGGTCGGCTCCGACGAGACGGTGGAACGAGCGAGCGTCGCGTTCGTCGATCCTGCGAAGGCTGAGCTTGCCGAGCACATCAAGCGCCTCGGCCCACCGGATCTGGGGGCGAGTGAGGGTCTCCTCAGCTTGCTGGAAGCGGGACGGGGTGGTCTGCTCGAACACTTCGGAGAGGGGGCGACCTTCGCCGGGACCCGTGCGGATGGGCCGCAAATCTTGCAGCGGCTGGCGCCGTGCTCGGGGATGGTCGTCCCCATGCGGGCACGCAACAGGTTCATCGGACTCCTGTGGCTCTACTCACTGGAGTCGGATCGCACCTTCAGCCACGAAGATCTCGCGCTCGTCGAGGACCTCGGGCGCCGGGTCGCGCTGGCGGTCGACAACGCGCGGCTCTACGCCGAATCACAAGCGGCGATCCGATCGCGGGACATCTTCTTGACCGTCGCGTCCCACGAGCTGCGCGCGCCGTTGACCGCCCTGCAGATCCAGGTGCACAGCATGCGCCGTCTGACCACCCGAGCAGCGGGCCCCACCGGCATGCCGGGAGACACCGGCGTCCCGTCGCGTCCCATGGAGCGGCAGTCACTGGAGCGCATCGCGGCCAAGATCGAGGTCGCCGCCAGGCAGGTGGCCCGCTTGACCCGGCTGGTCGACGATCTCCTCGACGTGTCGCAGATCGGTGCTGGTCGGCTGAAGCTCAGGATCGAGCCGTTCGATCTCGTCCAGCTCGTCAAGGACATCTTCAGCCGGATCGAGGGCCAGCTCGCACAGGCAAAGTGCCGTCTGACGCTGAACGCCACCGATCAGATCTCGGGATCATGGGACCGCTCGCGGCTCGATCAGGTCATCGTGAACCTGCTGTCGAACGCCATGAAATACGGGGTCGGGAAACCCATCGAGGTCGAGCTGACGGCGAGCCCCGCAGGCGCCCGCCTGTGCGTGCGTGATCATGGGATCGGGATCGCGCTGGAGGACCAGTCCCGGATCTTCGAGCGGTTCGAGCGTGCCGTGTCGGCGCGGCAGTACGCGGGCCTGGGGATGGGATTGTGGATCGTCCGCAAGATCGTGGCGGCCCACGGGGGGACCATCCGCGTCGATAGCCGACCGGGTGCAGGCGCATCGTTCACCGTCGATCTTCCGCTGGTGCCTCCCGCATGGGCTGGTCCCGAGCGGCGGTCGGAACGCCCTGGCCTGGGCTGAAAGCACCTCTCGAACCCTCTCGTCCCCGACCAGCAAAGCCATGCCGCGCGACGGTGGGTCGAGGTCGCGTCACCCGGCGATCGGCGATGCAGAGGTCGCTTGATCCGAGTTCACTGTGTATTATCCCGCCCGACGGACCAGGCAGGCTGCCGATTCCTGCTCAGCGCCCGATGGCGGACATCGCCCTGGCCCGTCGGGAGCGCTTGCATCATGAACTCCTCCTCCACATCGCGCACTTCGCGCTGGCTCTTCCAGGGGCTACTCGCCGCCGCGACCGTCGCAGGCTGCACCCTGAGCGACCTGACCGAGAACATGTTCACCGAAGAGCCGCTCCCGAGCGGCGACGGTGGTGGCACCACGACGAGCTCCACCACCACGACGAGCACCACCACCACGACGACCTCGGGCGGTGGAGCCGGTGGGTCGGGCCCTGCCGTGCCCCCTCTGGATTGCGGTGACAAGCTCGAGTGCCCCCTGGAGGGGGACGGCGCGTGCTGCTGGCGCAGCGGTCAGGGCTCTGGTGTCTGCATCGATGGCCCCGCGAATCCGGCGACGTGCAACACCAGCCCCGGGCCGAGCAACCGCCGGACTCGTATCGAGTGCCAGGTCCCCGAGCACTGCCCGACGGGGTCGGTCTGCTGCGGCACGCTTCAGGGGAACTACTATACGCAGACGGTCTGCACAGCGCAGTGCGCCGATCCCGCCATCACCCTCTGCGATCCCGTAGCGCCGAACTGTCCGGCCAGCGCGCCGGATTGCGTGTCGAGTTCGCTGCTTCCGCCCGGCTACTACGTATGCCGGCCGTGAAACGTGGTCCGATCTGTTCGGGCCCTCAAGGCCGAGCGCCCTCCCTGAGATCGACCGCAAGCTCCGGAGGCAGCTCACCCTGGAGCGGCAGATCCAGCTTCAGCCCTTCGTGGACGGGGAGTGTGGCATCGAGTTCCCACTGGCGCGCGGAGCTTCCCGCGGTCTCGCTCAACTCACGCAGGGTCGTACCGCGATGAGCGACCGCGCTCGCGTTGAACAAGCACAGCGCGAGGCGCCCTCCCTGGGCCATGACGTCGCATGGGATCACCTCGGCGGTGGCGCGCCGGATGCGGGCGAACACCTCGGCCTCGGCGGGCATTGGCGCTCCCAGGTTGCGTAGAGCGTCCAGCGCGCGAGGATCTCGGTGGTACGCCAGCATCGCCGCGGCATGGATGCGAACCGCCCGTGAGCGCGCTCGCGCCAGCGCGACGTACGCTTCCGGCGGGGCCGGCTCTCCTTCCAGCGTCCCTACCACGCCCGGCTCGACCTTGATCTCGGTCCCGGGTGCCGTGACGTGCCATTTCACCGCCCTCCCGGGGCGGAGCAGGCCCTCGTAGAACAAGCCACGCTCGGTGATCCCGACCCGCCGTCCGCCTTCGTCCCTGCGACTGAACGTGAGCACCACCCTCACGTCCCTCAGCGGTTCAGCATCGTTGTTCACCACGGCGAAATCGAAGTCGTACTCGCCCTCATCGGGCTCGATGGCGCCATCACTGTCGTCGGGCCCAGAGGAGGGGTGGAGGCTCAACCTGGGTACGCCTCCGCGCCACAGCAGAGAGTCGGCGCGCTCGCACAGGCATCGGGGGAGCGAAGGCTCCAGCGGCTCGAGCGCGGCCGGGTCGAGCTCCGCCCATCGGTTGGCTCGCGCCTGGACGGTCGATCCCATCCGAGCGATCTCCAGCAACGCTGGCGGTTCACGGGGGATGGCGAACCGCTGCACGAACGCCAGGGTCGCGACGACCAGCGCCGCCACAGCGAGAATGGGGAGGATGGCGCGCGGACGCCCGAGAGGAGCGTCGCTCCCCGCAAGCGCGGGCAGGGTGGAGGGCTCACGCGGCGTGGCCGGCGAAGGGGAGGCCTGCGCTCCGAGCTCGCCAGAGATGGCGCGACGGACGGCGCGAGCGCCCAGCCGGTCGCGCAAGGGGGCCGGCAAGCCACGAGGATCGAGCGGCCTTCGAGAGCCCTGACGGCCTCCGAAGCCCACGGCCGGGGAAGCAGCAGGAAATTGAGGGCTCACGCCGCTGGGAGCGACCGCGAAGAACCCCATGCGACGCGAGAGCTCTGCCTCCAAGGCATCGCGACGGCGATCGGACCCGGGCCCACCCCAGGAGAGCGAGCGAACGACGGCGCGCGCGATGAGCCACGTGGCAGTGGCCACCACCACGGCGAGAGACGCGAGACCGAGCGGACCGCTGGCGAGATCTGCTGGCGCGGCAAGGGCGGCGACGATCCCCGCAGGGATGGGCAACGCGTGGCTGGCGACGTGAGCGCGTTGCCTCGCCTGGTAAGCGCTGGCAAGCGCCTCCACGGGCTCTTCTGTGAAGCGAGTCAACGAGAAGCGGTTGTACGGAGCACAAGCCTCTGGATCGAGGGCGAGGCAGAGCGCGCGACCATGGCGAAACAAAGCGCGGATCGCGGAGTAAGGAACCTCGATCGTCAGGCTCTCGACGACGGCTCCAGGAGCGAAACCTCCCGCTCCGTGCCAGGCGACGAGCAGCAGATCGATGAACAGCCGCTCTTCACCACAGACGAGCCTGACGGCGCCCACCGCGTTGGCGCGGGCCTCCGCGATGGCAAGGGCGGTGAACGCTACTCCCAAGGTCGCGAGAACCTAGCGGGGAGCGAACCGCCCAGGAAGGCAGTTCCTGCAGCGCGATGAGAAGGGGCCCGCCAGAGGCTGCCACACCGGCATGCTCGGTCGCCCCCTTGATCGGGTCCCCCTGCACGCATAAGACCGGAGCGCCATGACGCTCATCCACATCGCCCGACTCGCGACGTGTACTGCAACGCTGTCCCTCCTCGCTGCTTGTGGGCAGAAGGTCCCCGAGCCGGAACCCGATCCCAGCCGACCTGCGATTCCCGCAGCCGTCGTGGCGGAACCAGAACCAGCCGACCTGATCAAAGAAGACGTCGTTGTCGGCACTGGCGCTGAGGCCAAGGACGGAGATCGGGTGCGCGTCCACTACACGGGTCGCCTGAAGAAAAACAACGCTCAGTTCGACTCCTCCGTGGAGCGAGAGCCGCTCGAGTTCACCCTCGGCAAGGGCGAGGTGATCAAAGGCTGGGATGAAGGTGTGGCGGGGATGAAGGTCGGGGGAAAGCGGAAGCTCACGATTCCCTCGCGTCTGGGCTACGGCGAGAACGGAAGCCCTCCGAAGATTCCTGGCAAAGCGACGCTCGTCTTCGACGTCGAGCTGCTTGGGATCGGGGAGGAGAAAGCGGCCGCCCCTCCCGGAACGGGCAAGAAGAAAGGGGCTGGCGCGAAGTAAGCGTTCAGCGCAGAGGCGACCTCCCCCGCAGCGATGAGCAGCTGCCTGCGCGACGTTCAGAGCCAGCGCAGCTGCCGCATGTCGTCCCAGGCCTCACGGGCCGAGAGGTAGCGGTACGTATCGCGCCGACGGAGCAGCTTGGCGATGATGTTGCCAAACCCCGTCCCCAGCGCTTCGGCTTTCTGCCGCGGCGTGCCCTCGGCGATCTGACGCGCGATCTCCTCGTAGGGGACGTTGACGTCGATGGCGCTCTGCCCGGTGTGCATTTGAAACATCAACAGGCCGAGCTGGTAGAGATCGCTCTGGGCCGTCGTGTACCCCGCAGTGACCAGCTCGGGTACGAGGATTTTCGGGTTCGCCACCTGAGGTCGGTACCACCGTCGGTTCGCGTCGAGCTGCTGCGCGACGCCGAAGTCCGTGAGCTTCACGATGGGTGCGCGATCGAGCTGCGAGATGAGGACGTTCCCCGCATGCAGGTCGGCATGGACCAGGCCATTGTCATGCAGGTACTGCAGCGTCATGAGGAGCTGCCGTGACAACTCCACGAGCAGCGGTGGCTGGAGCGCGCTGCCGAGCAGCGCTCGGAGGCTGGTGTCGCAGCGCTCGAGGGCGAGATAAAAGAGGTAGTTCTCCTCGAAAGCGTCGTGGATGTAGACGATGTTGGGGTGCCGGAAGCTGTCCAGCCGGTGCATCTCCCGGGCCCACTCCTCCTTCACGACGTGGTACGGCTTGTTTGCCGGACGCAGCATCTTCAGCGCATACGGCTGATCGAAGGGGCCGATGCACTCGTACACGGAGCCGTATTGTCCGTCGCCGATGAGCTGACCGACGACATACGTCCCCCTGGTGGATGTGAGCTTGGCTCCGGGGATCGGAAAGGGGATGAGGAACGAACCGGTGGTCGACCAGCTCACGGTAGCCCCTCATGGTACCCAAAAATCCGTGTCAACGGGCCCTCGTCGTCGTCCCTCGCCGAGAAAGACGCCACAGCTCGCGAAAAAACGCGGACTGGAGCCCCAAGGAGCTCCCGCCAGGAACAGCCAGTGACCAGGGAGTACAATGTCAGGAGGCGTGCTTTGCGACGAGGTTGGCGGCTTCGTCCCGATCCAGCTGAAGCGCCGTGGCCATTTCCAGCAAGGCCTCTCGCTCGGAAGTCCGGATGATGCCATCGGCCGCCATCACTGCAATCGCCAACGAGAAGGCGACCTTGCAGAGAGCGGCGGTCCCGAGTCTCTCTCGGATCGAGAGGAGGCGCTCGTGACGATCCGAGTTCCGAAGTTTACCTTCCAGCGCATCCACGACACGCTTCACGGCGTCTGCTCCAAGCTGCCGATCGGTGAGTGATTCCACGCTTTTCAGGAAGTGAGCGCGCTCCTCTTCGCTGAACTCCCCATCTGCGGACGCAGCCAGGTACATCAGCTCGACCATGGCTTCCAGCTTGGGTTCGTCGAATGCGCGCAAGGAGGGAGGGCTCGTCGCGGACATGATCAAGCGTTTACACCGGGACTGGGCGGGGGACCAGGGCCATGCATCATCGCGACCATGCGGCTGAGCAAACGATGCGTTTGGGGCCTCGATGAGCCAGGCCATCTTGCGACCCTGCGGCGAGACGGCTTGACCAGATGATCGCGCCGCAGCGTTGGGGATGCATCGTGCCTGTGTCATAACCCTCGGCATGCGTGCCTTGCCTCTGGTCCTGGTGGTCTCCGGGTGGGCTGCGCTGCTCGGTTGTGCAGGCCAGTCGCAGCGAGGATCTCCCCCAGCGCACCATGCGCGGCCTGAAGCACGTCAAACCCAGCCTGGCGCCGCAGAGACGAGCCCGCCCACAGGAGGGTCGCCGCTGCCGTTCCATCTGCCCTGCGAGACCACGGATCTCGTCGGCTGCACGGAGGGTTGCGCAGAGCACCACGTCGAGGACTGCGTGACGCTGGGCGCCATGTACCTGCGAGGAGACGTCGTATCCATCGATACGGAGCGCGCTACTGGGCTGTTTCGTGAGGCCTGTACGGAGAACAGCGCGCGTGGGTGCCTTCTGCTCGGCGATGCCTACCACCAAGGCATCCTTCAAGGTGAAGAAGAGGAGACCATCGCCTATCGGCACGCATGCGAGGCAGGAGCGAACCTGGGGTGCCTCGCCGCCGGACGCGCCTATCTGGGAGGTCGAGGTGTCGGAGCGGATGCGGTGCTCGCAGCGCAGCTCTTTCGACGGATCTGCGAGCGAGGCAACGCGCCCGCATGTGTCGAGCTGGGTCACCTTTACGTCCAGGGGGAAGGGGTGCCGCGTGATCCGCTTCGAGCCACGGATCTCTACACCAAGGCCTGCAAGCTGGGGTTCGATGAGGGCTGCCTGCTGGCGAGCCGCAGCGGGGATGTGCTCCCGCCACGGGAGTGAGCGAGCAGGATGGCTCGAACACGAGCAGGTCTCGTGCATGTCCTCGCAGGTGTCGTCATCACGCTCGCCTGCTTGGTGTTCTCATCTGCATGCAAGGGGGAGCCTCCCGCCCACGAACTCTTCCTTGGTGTCGCGGCAAGCCTTCGGCAGGTCATGCCGGAGCTTGTGCGAGACTACGAGAAAACTCATCCAGCCGTTCAGATCCGCGCCACCTACGGCGCATCTGGCGACCTGCAGAGACAAGTGGAAGGAGGCGCTCCGCTGGATGGCGTGCTCTTCGCCAGCTCGCAACCCGTCGACGCGCTGCTCTCGAAAGGTCTCGCTCGGCCAGAGACACGTCGGGTAATTGCGACCAACACCCTCGTTCTCATCGGCCCCGTGGGCGGTCCCCCCATCAAGCTGGCGACACTGAAGGACCTGCCGGCCGGGGAGCGGCTCGCTCTCGGAGAGCCCGGCGCGGTGCCCGCTGGCCAGTATGCGAAGGAAGCGCTCGTGCGCCTCGGTATGTGGGAGGCTCTGCAGGGGCGCCTGGTGTTTGGTGGTGATGTTGCTGCCGTGCTCGCGTACGCACGACGAGGGGAAGTCGTGGCGGCGTTCGTGTACCGATCCGAGCTCCGTGGTGTCGGAGATGTCGTCGAACTCGATGAAGTAGCCCCTTCGCTCATGTCTCGGGTCGAGGTCGTCGCTGCGGCGGTTCGTGGAGCCAAGTCGTCGAAGGAGACCGCTGAGTTCCTCGAATTCCTGTCGACACCCGCTGCTCAGCAGAAGCTCCGCGAGTTCGGGTTTGGCGGCATCTAGCAGGAGATGCGCGATCACTCCGCGCGAGCACGCTGCGCGATGTCGAGCGCAGTGGTCACCATCGCAGCGAGCGCTGCGTCCGACACATCCTCCGAGGGAAGGACGACCAGCTCTGCCCCGACTCGACGCGAGAGTTCGATAAAACCGCCAGGATCGAAGCCTCGAACGTCTTCAGTCATCACGATCGCGAGTGGCGAAAGCCATGCAGCCGTCCCGCGCAAGGAGACCAGATCGCACTCCACCAGCTCGGCTCCTTCGACGAAAAGAAGACGGCGACAGCGCTCGACGAGCAGCTCGCTCGCGCTGACGAGAAGCACGACAGGGCTCGTGGTGGGCCTGCGCCGACGCCCGGCGGGCCGAGTGGGAAGGTCGCGTGCGCTGGTCATAGAGAAACTCTACGGCGATGTTCCGGATGGCGGCAGTACGACCGCCAGATCGGGATCCGCCTTGTCAGAGCATCGGACGAGCAGATCTCGTGCCACTCATGATTCCCCTCTTTCATCAGGGATTCCTGCGAGCTTCCGCAGGTTGTAGTGGTCGGAATCGACCACGCTGCGCCCGAAAACGGGCACGGCTGGATCCGGTCATCGGAGTGAGTACACGCGGGCGTAAGGCACCGGACGGACAGATGTCAACGTCGTGTGAGATGCATCCTCCGGGGGAAGAACAGTTTCCGTGAGGCGGCTCTCGTCATCAAGGGCCAGATCCATCAACAGCGACCCCAGCTCGTAACGAAAGTCTTGATCGCCGGCCCGTGTGGCATGGACAGCGAGCAGCGAGAGGACGCTCCCTATCCTCGCAGTGCCTGGATCACCAGCGCTCGCGCGAAAGCGATCGGCGAGGCGGCAGAGCGCTTGGAACAAGACCCCCCCTGGGTGGGGGCCAGGACCACACATCGCCAAGGTCCCGCTACCGCGATAGGGAGGTCGACGTGGCGGCGGTGAGCTCGACGGATCTGATGTTCGAGTGCGCATCGCTGAGGGCCGGGCTCGACCTACGCGGCACCGCGCCAGCGACAGATCGGGCACCTACAAGGCGAAATGGTATAGGGTCACGAGGAAACGGGTCAATGAACACTGCTGGGCTGGCGAGGTGCGCAGAGTCGCTCTGCTCGTGCAGCTCTGACGAGAAGCGCTCTCCATGAAGGCCGTTCTGCTCGCTGGGGGTAAGGGTACTCGACTGAGGCCCTACACCGCCCTGTTCCCCAAACCACTCATGCCCATCGGCGATCACACGATCGTCGACATCTTGCTCCGACAGCTCGCCCGCGCAGGCATCACGGATGTGATGATGTGCGTCGGCCACCAGGCCGCGCTCATCGAGGGTGTCATCGGGGCTGGCGACCGCTACGGCCTGAAGATTTCCTATCGCCGAGAGGAAACTCCCCTCGGCACGGTGGGTCCTCTGCTGGCCTACGCAGACGAGCTACCAGAGCGCTTCCTGGTCATGAATGGCGATATCCTGTGCGATCTGGACTTTGCTGGTTTCTATCGCTTCGCAGAAGCGACCAGTGCGCCACTCACCGTTGCAGTCTGTGAGCGCAACTCGAAGATCGATCTCGGGGTACTCGATCTCGATGCGTCTGGATACGCCACGGGGTTTCGAGAGAAGCCTGTGTTCACATTCTGGGTGAGCATGGGGATCTATTCGATGACCCGAGCAGTCCTCCCCCACATTCCCAGGAATCAGCCCTTCGGCTTCGATGATCTCATGAACTCGCTCCTCGGCTCGAAGGAGCCGATTGCGACGTTCCCTTTTCGTGGCCACTGGCTCGATATCGGGCGAAACGATGATTTCGCAGACGCTCAAGCCGAGTTCGAGGAACACCGAGAGCGCTATCTACCGGAGTGATGCCGCAAGCGCTTCGCAGACGAGATCGACATCACCATCTCGCATGCGAGGATACAGTGGCAATGTGAGTTCTCGCGGGGCGATGGCATCGGTGCGGTCGAGCCCATCACGGCGCACCCGCTCCGACGCTCCGTGGTGGGAGAACTGGTGGATTGGCGGGTAATGGACGCTCGTCTGGATTCCGTTTGCCTTCATCCGCTCCATCACGGCCTGACGCTGCACGCCCTCTGGTAGCAGCACAGGCATGATGTGATGCGCGCTCTCTCCTGCACCCCTCGCGTAGAAGTCCTTGTAAGGCAGCTGGAGGCCTGCGATGGAGGCGAGCTGTGTGTGATAGCGTTCAGTGATCTCACGGCGGCGCCGGTTCCCCTCAGGCAGGCGCTCCAGCTGAATGACGCCGATGGCGCTCCGAAGCTCGTCAATGCGGTAGTTCATCCCAGCCTCGACGACATCATAGGTAAATGCATGCCCCTTGTGGCGATCGAGCGTGAGGGTCGTCATCCCATGGGAGCGAAGCAGCCGCATTCGTGAATGCAAAGAATCGTCCTTCGACGTGATCGCGCCGCCTTCACCCACCGCCAGGTTCTTGTTCGAAAAGAAGCTGAAACAGCCCACATCCCCGAGCGTTCCGAGCGCCTGACCTCGCCACCGGGCGAGTGGGCCATGTGCAACGTCCTCCACGATGGCAACACGTCGCTCGGCAGCGATGGCACGGATCGCGTCCATGTCGCAAGGATACCCAGCGTAATGAACCACGGCGATGGCGCGGGTCTTTGGCGTTATCTTGCGGGCGATATCCTCGGGATCGATTGACAGGTCGTGCTCGCCGAGCACATCGGCCAGGACCACCGTCGCCCCGGTGAGCAGCGCGGCATTGGCTGTCGCCACGAAGGTCAGGCTCGGGCAGATGACCTCATCACCTGGACCGACTCCCAGAGCCGCATACGCGAGATGGAGCGCGACCGTACAGTTGGTCACCGCGAGAGTCCGTGGAGTTCCCAGCGCTTCGCCCAGTCGGCGCTCGAACTCCAGCGTATGCTCGCCCATGGTCAGCCAGCCTGAGTCGAGGACACGCAGGGCGGCCTCCTTCTCCTCTGGTCCAAACGTCAGGTCGCTGAGGGGAACCTTCCACATGCTCTTGCCCATGCGTCATAGCGCGACTCGGAGGAATGAAGGGTCGACTCGTCCTCAGACGGCGTATTCGTCGGGGCGATAATCAGAGAGATGCTCCTGGATGAAAGCATAGGTTCTTGCCAGGCCCTCTTCGAGGGACATCTGCGGCGCATAACCCACGAGCTCCGTCGCGCGGCGATGGTCCGAAAGGAGCACGAGCACCTCACTCGCGTCGGGCCGCACTCGGGTCTCGTCAGTCTGGAGCTCGGCTCGACGCCCCGTGACCTGGAAGATGATCTCGATCAGCTCACCGATCGAGACGGCGCGACCGCTGCCGACGTTGAGAGTCTGCCCCACCGCGCGGTCGCTCGCCCCCACGGCGAGAAAGCCTGCAACGGTATCGGTCACATAGTTGAGATCGCGCACGGGTGAGGTGCTGCCGACTCGCAAGACCGACGCCCCAGAGGCGAGCTGTGCCATGACCGTCGGAATGATTGCACGCGCCGACTGACGTGGGCCGTAGGTGTTGAATGGACGGATGGTCGCGACCTCCAGACCGAAGGACAGGTGGTAACTTTCCGCCAGCTTGTCAGCGCCAATCTTGGTGGCTGCGTAGGGGGACTGTCCCGTGAGCGGGTGTGCTTCATCGATGGGGGTGTACCGAGCGGTGCCGTACGTCTCGCTGGTAGAGGTATGGACGACACGCGCTCCGTGCTCGCGAGCGGCTTCCAGAACGTTCAACGTCCCTTGCACGTTGGTCGCTACGTACTGGTGCGGAGCCGCGTAGGAGTAAGGAATGCCGATGAGTGCCGCAAGGTGGAACACGACGTCCCCCCCCTTCGTCAGGGCGCGGACGCTGGCAGCATCTTCGACGTTACCGAAGCGCACGTCGATCTCGCGGAGCACCTCGCTCGGCAAGCGCTCGAGGTGCCCTCGTCGTGATCCGGAGGTGTAGCGCGCCAGCGCACGGACGCGGGCTCCCGCGCGAACCAAGGCTTCGCAGAGGTGGCTCCCGATGAAGCCACCAGCACCGGTGACCGCCACATGGCGTCCTGCGTAATAGCTGTCGCTCACCGTCGCGTCCGTGGCGCTTGCAACGTCGCGCGTCAAGCGCCTACTGGATCTTGATCTGATCCGTGGGCGTTTGCCCGTCGCTCTCGGGGACCCCCTTCTCACGATGCACGCAGAGACCCTGCTTGCAGTATACGTCCGGCGCCTCCTTGCACTCGATCTTGGGCTCCTCGCATTTGCCAGCCTGGAACTTCTCCGCCAGCGGCTTGATCTTGTCGTGATCCGAGTTACTGAGCGGCTTGGCACAGCCGGGCCACTCGCTCTGGCGGCAGTCTGCGTCGGTGTTGCAGTGATGAGCTTTGTTCAGCAGCTCGAACGCCTCTCCGCGCAGCTTGTCGCACTCCTTGGGATCCATCTTGTTCTCGCAGCCAGCAACGAGTGCCAGCAGCGACGCCGCGAGCGCCCCACACCGCAGGGCGTGGGAGAGCCGTTTTTCAGCGAAGTGAACGAGGGATTGGTGGGTAGAGACGGGTCGTTGGAACGAGATCATCCGGATCCTCCGTGATCAGGTCCCCCTTCCTACCACGGGCTGGATCCGGGCGCGCAGCTGGCGTAGCCGAGTTCCATGGATCGGCTTCGCGTCGTCACCCTCAATATCTGGAGTCGTCGAGGCCCGTGGACGGAGCGCCTCCGGTTGATCCGAGCCGAACTCCAGACGCTCAATCCGGATCTGGTAGGCCTTCAGGAGGTCATCTCGCACCCCGACGGCTCACAGGCTCATGAGATCGCCGCAGGCCTCGGCTACGCTGTCGCATTCGGTAGAGCCCAGACGCTGCCGGACGGGGACGATTTCGGTAATGCCGTTCTATCGCGATGGCCCATCGTTCGGCAGGAAACTTATCCACTTCCTACCAACGAGCACGATGAACCTCGCTCGCTCTTGCTTGCAGAAGTCGACGCTCCGGCAGGGCGCATCCCCATGTTCGTCACTCACCTGAACTGGAAGTTCCACCACGGAGCGATCCGGGAGAGGCAGGTCGTGGCCATCTCGGAGGTCATTCATCGCGAGGGACCGATCGATGCTCCGACGATTGCCGATCCGTCAGACCTTCCCCCGGGCTTTCCGCCCATCCTCGTGGGAGATCTGAATGCGCAGCCCGACTCGACCGAGGTGCGTTACCTCAAGGGGTTGCATGCGCTCGGTGGTCGAAGCACGTTCTTCTCCGACGTGTTCGAGATCACTGGAGACGGCCCTGGCCACACCTACGATCCGGCCCGGAATCCTTTCGCTGCGGGTCATCGGGAACACCCGCGACGCATCGACTATATCCTCGTACGGGGACCCGATCGGGCGGGACGTGGCAAGGCGCTCACTGCACGCCTCGTCTTCCAGGACGTCTCGGCCAGCATGGCAGCATCTGATCATTTCGGCGTTTACGCAGAGCTGACCGTATGAGCTCCCGGAGTGGGCCTGTCGTCTCCAGCGCACTCGACCTCATCGGCGGGACCCCGCTCGTCCGCCTCAGCAGAGTCTGCCCTCCAGAGGCTGGAACGCTCTTCGGAAAACTCGAAGCCATGAACCCTGGCGGGAGCGTCAAAGATCGGGCCGCACTCGGGATGATCCTGGATGCCGAGCGCGCCGGCCATCTGACGCCTGGAGCGACGATCGTCGAGGCGACGAGCGGCAATACGGGCATCAGCCTGGCGATGATCGCGGCATTGCGTGGCTACCGTTGTGTGGTGGTCATGCCCAGGGACATGAGCAACCAGCGCCGGCACATTCTCCGTGCCTATGGGGCAGAGCTCGTACTCACTCCGGAAGGTGACGGGATGCAGGGCGCCGTTGCGCGTGCACTCGAGCTCGTCGCCCGGACGAAAGGAGCATGGATGAGCCGGCAGTTCGAGAATCCGGCCAATCCGGAGGCCCACGCCGCGAGCACAGGCGCGGAGCTCATCGAGCAACTGGGGGAGGACATCGGTGCCTTCGTCGCCGGCGTGGGGACCGGCGGAACCCTGACAGGAGTCGGAAGGGTGCTGCGCGAGCGACTCGGCCCCAAGGTACGAATCTATGCCGTCGAACCAGCGCAGAGCCCGGTGCTCTCGGGAGGACGAGCTGGGCCCCACACCATCCAGGGGCTGGGAGCTGGGTTCGTCCCCGCGATCCTCGACCGCGAGCTCATCGATGAGATCATCACGGTGAAGGACATCTCGGCACAACGGATGGCACGACGTCTCGCTCGGGAAGAAGCCCTCCTCGTTGGGCCGAGCGCCGGCGCCAATGTCCATGCGGCAGTGGAGGTCGCCAGGGCTACCCGTGGAGCCGTCGTGACCATCTTGTGCGACACAGGGGAGCGCTATCTCCTCTGAAGCTCACCGCCCCTGGAACTCGGGGTCACGCTTCTGCATCCATGCAGCGACTCCCTCCAGACAGTCATTGGAGCGAAGGCATGCGAGCTGCCCCTGCTTCTCAGCAGCCAGCGCCGACTCGAGTCCTCCCCCGAGGGCCTCGCGCGTGGCGCGCTTCATCCCGGCAAGGGCGAGGGGCGGACCGCTCGCGAGGGACTGAGCGAGGACATGCGCCGAGGCGGAGAGCTCCGAAGGAGCCACCACGCGGTTGACGAGACCGAACTCCAGCGCCCGGGCCGCCGGGATGGCTTCACCGAGCATCATGATCTCCATGGCCCGCGCGAGTCCCACGAGCCGGGGCAACCAGAACGTCCCACCCCCGTCCGGCATGAGGCCGATCTTCACGAACTTCTCCTGAAAATAGGCCTCATTGGAAGCAATACGTAGATCGCATGCCAGCGCGAGATCGCAGCCGAACCCCACCGCCGGACCGTCGACGGCGGCCACGACGGGCTTGGGTGCTGCAGCGATGGTCCGGATCAAGCTGTGGTAGACATCGAGCGTCGCATCGAGCTGATCGACGAAGTTCGGGTTCTCGGAAAATGCGGCCTTGAGGTCCGCACCCGCGCAGAACGCTCCGCCTGCGCCGGTCAGCACGATCGCGCGAACAGCGGGATCTTCGGCGACGGAGCGGAGCCCAGCGGCGAGCGCCTCCAGCAGCGCCTTGTTCAAGGCGTTCTTGGCGCGGGGACGGTTCATGGTGAGCGTCGCGACGGCGCCGTCGCGGGAGACGATCAAAACATCTTCCGACATGGGGTTCTCCTGGAGGCAGAAAAGACCAAGCGAGGCGCTTGCTCAAGTCCCGTCGACATCCCTCCTGGCAAGATCGCTCTTTTCATCCTCGATGAGCTTCGCGTCCTCCCAGTAACCATCGAGCTCTGCGAGAGAGAGCGGCTCACCCGAGAGTGGAGGCCACGCTCCGTGCTTGGCGGTGACCTGCTTCTCGACGTGCTCGAACCGTCGTGTGAATTTGTTGATGGTCCGGACCAGAGCGCCTTCTGCGTCGACACCTGCGTGCCGCGCGAGGTTCACCAACGCAAAGAACAGATCCCCCAGTTCCGCCTCGATGGCATCCACATCGCCCTGAGCGAGCGCTTCATCCAGCTCCCCCAGCTCCTCCGCGACCTTCGAGCGCGACCCCCGCATGTCCGGCCAGTCAAAGCCCACCCGCGCCACCTTCTCACCAATCCGCTGCGCCCTCATCAGGGCGGGGAGGCTGCGCGGCACGCTGGACAGAAGCCCTTCCCCCTTCCGCGCTCGGGCGCGCTCTGTCGCCTTGATCTTCTCCCAGGTACGCAGCGCCTCCTCGGCGTCCTGCACGGCATTGCCTGCAAACACGTGAGGATGCCGACGCACGAGTTTGTCGCAGATGGCAGCGATCACGTCGTCGGGACCAAATACGCCCTCGACCCGAGCAAGCTCCGCCTGAAATACCACCTGGAAGAGTAGATCTCCGAGCTCCGTACAGAGCTCTCCCCGATCCCCGCCATCGATGGCATCGGCCACTTCGCAGGCTTCCTCGATGACATAACGCCGCAGTGTTCCGATATTCTGCTGACGATCCCAGGGACAGCCATCCGGTGCCAGGAGGCGTTGCATCAACTGGACGAGCCGGGGAAACGACGTGCCCGACTGCGAGGCGAGCGGAGGCGGGGTGACAGGCGGGAAGGAGCGATCCATCGCCCGAAGACATACTGTGAAGCGGCGCGATTGGGGAGACACCCGACCGCTAGCGACGGAAGAAAGATTGGCATTTGCCCGTCCAGATCGTGCGCAGCTCACGAGACAGCGCCGTCACCGAGTGCATTACCCATCCTCTTCCGAAGTTACCATTGGTGCTACATCAATGGGTGACCTAACGACGCTCAGGCGTCTGCAGTGAACTTATGATCATTTCGGCCCGCGCGAATGTCGAATTCGAAAACATGGCGAGGCACGCTCCCTGAATCACGTAGGGCGCTCCTGTACCCATCTCCCGGACGAAGTGCGGTCCATGGGTCGGTCCTCCCTCGCATCGATTGCGCGTCATCGATCGCCGTGTTAATCGTGCGGCATCGACATTCGCTCGGTGGGATGACGGACTGGCGCAACGGAGCGCTCGTGGCAAGCGAGACTGCGATCGCGTCCCCCATAGGCTGGCGACATATGGATTCGTCTGCTTCGAATCCTCCAGCTCCCCTCCCTTCCGGAGCGCCGAGCCTTCCCATTTCGGTGGAGCAAGTGTCCGTGTCCATCCCGGAAATATCAACCTTCGACGCTGCGAGACCATGAGTATACCGAGCCTTCGCTACGTCTTCCTGGGTCTCTCAATCACGTCTTCCTGGGGAACCGGACATGCAACGACCTATCGAGCGCTCCTTCGGGCGCTGCATGCTCGAGGACACAGCCTGCTTTTCCTGGAACGCGATCTGCCTTCTCACGAACGACATCGGGATCTTCCACGACCCCCCTACGCGGAAGTCGCACTGTACAAGAGCACCGAAGAGCTACGAGATCGGTTTGTCGGAGCGATAAAAGAGGCAGACCTCGTGGTGATCGGCTCATCGATGGCCGACGGAGCGGACATCGGAAGCTGGGTGCTCGACGAAGCTCGAGGAAAAGTCGCTTTCTATGATCTCGATACGCCGGTCACGCTACGGAAGCTGGCGCTCGGCGATCATCGCTACCTGACCCCTCGGCTCATCAATCGTTATGCTCTCTATCTTTCCTTC
Source organism: Chondromyces crocatus (assembly GCF_001189295.1). Classification (NCBI taxonomy): domain Bacteria; kingdom Pseudomonadati; phylum Myxococcota; order Polyangiales; family Polyangiaceae; genus Chondromyces; species Chondromyces crocatus. Next base: position 4,255,039 of record NZ_CP012159.1, on the reverse strand, counting down.
ACGGGCGGCCCGACCTTGTCATTGCTCGAGCGCAAATACGGTGCACCTAGAGCACGGCCCTTGTATTGCAGCGTCGATCCGGAGGTGTACCATCCCGAACCCTCGGACAGCCGCTGGGATCTGGGCTATCTGGGTACATACGTGGACGATCGCCAGCCGGTTCTCGACAGACTATTGCTGGAATCAGCTCGCCGCTTCCGCAGGGGCCGATTCGCCGTCGCAGGAACGCAATATCCGCCCACCATCGCCTGGCCCGAAAACGTGCACCGCATCGAGCATCTGCCACCGCCTGAGCACCGCAGCTTCTACAATGCGCAGCGATTCACGCTGAACGTCACACGCTGCGACATGGTGGAGACCGGCTGGTCCCCCAGCGTCCGGCTATTCGAGGCAGCAGCATGCGGGACGCCGATCCTGACGGATCCGTGGCCGGGACTCGAGTCGTTCTTTCAGCCAGGCCGTGAGATCCTCCTCGTGCGCTCGACGGACGACGTGGTGCGCCGTCTCCGGGAAACGTTCGATTCGGAACGCCTCGCGCTTGCCCAGCGCGCCCGACAACGAGTTTTCGCGGAGCACACATCGGCTCATCGAGCGGAAGCTCTCGAGCGCTACACCCTCGAAGTGCTGGACGAGAGCAGCAGGGCGCGCATGAAACTCGGAGCCAGCGCCCCGCAGACTGTCTGCTCCGAGCCCTGAGGGCCCATGGCACCGCGTCGGCCATGAAGAGAAGCAGTCAGCCTCCGACATCGGTGGCCGTGATGACTCCTCACACTGGCCATCACTCGGGCATCCTGCCGCCGTAGCGGGCGCCGGCCATCAATCTCGACATTCGACGAAGCGCCGAAGAACCCCGCCAGGAACAGGCTGCCGGAAGCTCCCTTGCATCACAGGGGGGTTCCACTTTGCCTCTTTGTACTGAAAGATCACGTCATCCTCCGTATGCGGGACACGCATCCGGATGGATCGAGGGACTTCGGCTCGACAGACGCCACCGATGGGCGGAATCGGCTCGTCGATTCCATCGGGATCCTCTCGAGGTTTGGACGTCTCGATCGGTTCATGATTGCTCAGCTCTGCATGGTAGAGCACCGTTCCGCGCTGCTCCACGCTGACGTCGAGCACCCGAATCCGCTGCGCCTCCCACGGCTTGTCGAAATCGTCGGGGTGAACGCCCAGGTGAATCTCCTCCGTGGCGTCCCGGGAGCCCTTCACGTCGACGTGATAGAAGCCGCCCTCATCCCAGCGGATCGACGCATTCTCGGGAGAATGAGCGAGGACAGGGGCCTCACCACGGAGCAATGAAGTCAGCGCATGCCCCGGAATGGGCACCTGCGTCATGCGGGCGAGGTTGCACGCGCTGGCCGGACCGTAGAGAAACTGCTTCTCCTTGACGTCGAGCATCTCGAACGTCGAGCCATTGGAGGTGAGGGTATAGAGATTGGCGCCGAACGGGCTGACGATGTCGAAACGGACCCGATCGGGATTGACGGCGAGGATGTAGACGTCACCGCGAATTCGCCCCTTGCTCGAGAAGTGGTCGATTTTCGCGGTCCCTTGCACCCCATTGACGCAGGAGTACGTCTCCTTCATCCGGTCGAGAGCGGCCTCTCCCGTGGGAAACTGCGAGCGGGGTGGACTGACGCTGGGACAGCCGGTCAGGAACGCGGCGCTCGTGAGCACAGCGCAAAGGGTCGCGCGTTCACGCATGATGGAGGACGCTGACAAGGATCCTCCGTGACGTCAATCTGCGAAGACCGGGGCTGCGACGTACGAGACGTCGACGCCCCGATCCAAGCAGTTCGAGTGGGTCAGGATGCTCGCAGCGCGTCGAGCAGATCCACGTCGGGGATCGCGATCGGCAGCCGAGCACGCAGCACGGCCACGTCATTCTCCTCGCACAGACGCGCGAGAGAGGCGCCATCGTAGAGCGAGATCGGCGCAGCGCCCGCTGCACCAGCCTCTTCACGCGCTCCCGAGAGCGTCTGACCCGCCGTCAGGAGCCAACCCGCAACAGCAGGGCCGTAGTGGTGCAGGCCTCCTCGGAGCTCGGTCACACGCTCGCGACCAATCTCGCGACCATCACGTCGAATGACCAGGGCGACCCGCATCTCTTCGCCGCCGATAGGGCGAAGCACGCCCGTGAAGTGCGCCTCGGCTCCCGATGTCCCTGCGCGACGTACCGCGCGGATCTGCGTCATCCCCACCCGCTCGAGCGCCAGCAGGCACAGCTCCACGAACGCATGACCGGGCAGCTCGGCAAGCTTGCGGGCGAAGAGACGCCGGGCGGCGTCCCGATAGCGCTCCACGGCTTGCAACGCCTCCTGCTCGAGACGGACGAGCTCACCAGACAGCTGCCAGTCGGTCAGCGCGACCCGCCCCCCAGTGAACCTGAAACGCGCTCGCTGGCCGGCCGCTGTGCGGCGAGCATTGTCGGCACGCATCGCGGCGGCGACCTGCGACTGGACGAGCTGAGGGTCACCCTGGAGCTTGCCACGCCGCTGCGCGGTCTCTGCAATCTGCCGCAACGAGACGGGTCCAGCGTTGCGATCGAAGGTCGCCAGCAACGACGCTACCGCATCGGCCAGGTCACGACCTCCCAGATCGTCGAGCGCGTATCCTTCGCCGCCCGTGAACTCGATGATTTGAGGACGAAACGCCGGCTCGGTGGTGACAGCCGGCTCACGCCCACCGTTCCGCCCCTCGAAGCCCCGCCCCTCGAAGCTACGTCCTTCGAACCCTCGCCCCTCACTGCTGCGCCCTTCGGCACCTCGCCCCTCACTGCTGCGCCCTTCGGCACCTCGCCCCTCACTGCTGCGCCCTTCGACAGGAGTCGCCGTGTAGGTGGGCAAGCCTCCGTTGCCAGGCGCGCCCGTCTCCGGGCCGCTGCGGCCGCGACGACGACGACGACGGCGACGACGCCCCTCTCCTTGATCGGCAGCCGACAGGCTCCTGTCGTCCCCTCCAAGGATCGGCTGATCGTCGTCATCCTCTTCGTCGAAAATCTCCGCGGCTCCTGCCACCGCCTCCGCGCGCATCACGTCATCAGGCCCAGCCGGCTCTGCGTCCTCCTCCTCCTCCACGAACTGGAGCGTAGAGCGCGACGGAGACGCGGGCGGGATCACGACGGCACGGTGCTGTGCACTGTGTTCCGAGGAAGGACGCTCCTCGTCCTCTTCGTCCGTGGCAGCAGCGTCGATCGAGACCTCCACCTCCGTGGATGCCTCGAGCAGCTCGCTGTCGTCCTCACTCGGCGGGAGTTCGGGCTGGCCGTCCTCCGCTTCCACGAGCCCGACGGACTCCTCGGCCTCTCCAGGCTCCTCGAATTCGCCGTCGGCCTCGGCCTCCACGCCGAGCTCCGCCTCGGCGTCGCTCTCGACCTCGGGCGCCGGCTTGACCACCTCTTCCGCCTTGGCTGGCCGCTTCCCCTTCTTGTCGAGCCCGGCACGGATGGTCCTCTCGTCCCACTCGCGCAGCGCGAACACGCCTGGCTTCACACGAACCAGGGGATTCTCCGGAGAGTCCTTCTTGAGCATCGCCGCCAGCCGTGCGCCCATCGTGACTTCGGGGCTCTTGCCGACATGGCTCAGCAGGTTTTTCTCGATCGCGATGTCCGTGATCTCTTTGTAATGAAGCGGTCTCCCGACGAGGCGCAGGACCTCGGCGGCTGCATCCGTGAATGTCATCGTTGTTCGTCCCTTGAGCGCACCGCATCGCGGCGCGCTGCTCGGTGCCCCCCGCGCGACCACCCCGCCCGTGGCTGATGGCAATGGCCCAGCCCCAGTACGAAGCTCGCGGGATTTCCCCGCCGCGGCCGGGAAGCGCACAGTCGCTCCCACTCGGCCTAAGCGCGCGGACCTATGCCGGCTCGTAACATGGCCTCCTGGCTACGTCAACCTTGGTTGCTTTCGCCCGCCAGATCCGGGAACGTCCCCGCAATGTCGACCTGATGAGCTGCTGCACCACCATGGAAACCTAGAGAAACGGGCCCCATTCCCGTCTCGAGGACGATACCCTCATTGCGTGGAGCTCTCGCGACTGCTCGACGAGCTCACCCGGACTGCTGCTCGGACGGGCATCGAGGTCCGGATGGAGCATTTCGATCCGAACCTGTCGGACGCGCGCCGACCACGCGGCGGCCTCTGTACCGTCCGGGGCCGTCGGGTGATCCTCGTGGACGCATGCGCTGCGCTGCCCGACCGGATCGCGACCGTGGCCGCTGCGCTCTCGCGGATCGACCTGGACGCGCTCTACCTGCCGCCCATCGTGCGCGCGACCATCGGCGCCCACGCCTCGCTCTCCGGGGCCATGGCGACGCAGGTCACACCGACAGCCCGAGAAGCCAGACCGCTCCCCCCCGTGCGGGCGCGGCTGCGCGACGAGCCAGGGGAGCGGTTCGAAGCAGAGGCCTCCGAGAGACCAGACCGGGAGGAGTGAGGAGCGGTCGCTCCTGCTACATGACGCCAGGAGCGTGTCAGCCCAGCTTCTTCTCGAACTCCACATAGGCAGCCTCGATGGCTGCGTCGATCTTCCCGATCTCGGTACCACCGGCCTGCGCCATGTCGGGACGACCCCCTCCCGAACCACCGACCACCTTCGCGATCGGTCGAATGAGATCACCCGCTTTCAGCCGCTCGGTGGCAGCTTTGGACACCATCAGGGCCAGCTGCACCTTGTCGCCCACGACGGAGCCCAGGAGCACGGCGGCGCGGTCTCCCAGCTTGTCACGCAGTTTCTCGGCGATCTCGCGCAACGCCGCGGCGCTGGTTCCGTCAGCGAGCCGTCGGGCGAGCACCTTGACCCCCCCGACCTCGCGAGCCCCTTCGAGGAACGCCTCCAGGCCACCCCCACTTCCCTGACCGGGGCCTCCCCCTTCTGCCAGCCTGCGCTCCAGTTCAGCGATCTTCTTCTCGAGCTCACGCTCGTGCGCGACCAGCTTTCCGATCTTCTCTGCGAGATCTCCCCCCTGCGCGCGAGCCGCCTGACGCGCACGCCCCATGTCGTTCTCGAGGCTGCGCACATAGCTCAATGCGTTCAGGCCTGTTGCGGCGAAGAGGCGCCGCACGCCCGCAGCAACCCCCCCCTCCCCCGTGATCTTGAAGAATCCGATATCGCCGAGCGCGCTCGCGTGGGTCCCTCCACACAGCTCGACCACCTCCGGCGTCATCGACAACATCCTCACGGTGTCCCCGTACTTCTCCTCGAAGATCGCCATCGCACCGCGCTTCTTCGCTTCATCCATCGAGAGCACGTCCGTCTGTACAGACGCGTTGGAGAGCAGCTTCGCGTTCACGAGGTCCTCGATCTTCTCGGCCTCCTCCCGCGTGAGCGGCTTGTTGTGGGCGAAGTCGAACCGCAGGATGTCCGGCCCGACGCGCGAGCCTTTCTGCTGAGCGTGCTCACCGAGCACCTTGCGCAGCGCCCAGTGCAAGACATGGGTCGCAGAGTGATTGCGCCGGGTCGCGGACCGAGCAGCATGGTTCACTTCGAGGTGCACGCGCTGCCCCACCTCGATGCTCCCCTGCGAGACGACACCATCATGCACGGTGAGGCCGGTGAGCGGCTTCTGCGCATCCTTTACCTCGACGAGCAGCCCGCTCGCGGTGATGGTGCCGATATCGCCCACCTGCCCGCCACTCTCGGCGTAGAACGGCGTGCTCGCCACCACGACCTCGACGTGCGTCCCAGCCTCTGCGCGGTCCACGAGCACGCGCCGCCGACGCGCTTTTTCGCCGCTCCCCTCCGTATCCACGCGAATGAGGGCCACGACCTCGCTGTCCCCCTCCTCGGCATCGTACCCCGTGAAGGTGACGGGTTCCTGCAATCGACCGCGCGCTTCGCGGAAGGCAGGATCGAGGGCGGCCTCTGGATTGATCGGCCCGTCGGTCTCCTCCGCACCCCGAATGATCGCCTCGGCCCCTGCAACGTCGACCTCGAACTTCTGCTCCGCACAGATGACCTGGGTCAGATCCAGAGGAAAACCGTAGGTGGTGTACAGATCAGCCGCTGCCTCTGCAGGCAGGACGCGCGCATCCGTGCTCTGCATCGCGCCGAAGCGTTCCTCGAGGATCTTCATGCCGCGCTTGAGGGTGGCGCGGAACCGGACCTCCTCGTCCTCCGTGACGCGCGCGATGAGCTCTCGCCGCTCGTTGAGTTCGGGGTACACGTCGCCCATCAGACGCACGACATCGAGCGCCACTTCGTGCAGAAACGGCTTCTCGATGCCGAGGCGGTGACCGTGGCGGATGGCCCGACGCATCACCCGGCGCAGGACGTACTCGCGCTTCTGCTTCTCGGGCATCACCCCTTCGGCGATGAGGAAGGCCGTCGTACGAGCGTGATCGGCGATGACGCGCATCGACACATCGTCGGCTCCCGTCGAGCCGGTGTAGCGCTTGCCGCTCAGCTGGGCCGCCCTGTCCACGAGCCCTCGCAGCAGGTCCGTGTCGTAGTTCGACGTGACCCCTTGCAGCACGCTGGCGATGCGCTCCAGGCCCATGCCCGTGTCGACACTCGCCGCCGGCAGAGGCGTGACCGGTCCATCCTTCTCGGCCCGGTCGTATTGCATGAAGACGTTGTTCCAGATCTCCGTCCACCCGCTCCCGTCGATGCGAGGCTCCTCGCCAAAGCGCGAGAGATCCGGCTCGTTACCGTGGAAGAAGTGGATCTCGGAGCAGGGACCACAAGGCCCGGTGTCACCCATGGTCCAGAAGTTGTCCGCCAGGCCCAGGCGCTGGATCCGATCGTCGCCGAAGCCCGTCACCTTGCGCCAGATCGCAGCCGCTTCTTCGTCCGCTGGAAAGCCTCCCTCGCCATTGTAAACGGTGACGATCAGGCGTGATGCGGGGACACCGTAAACCTTGGTGAGCAGCTCCCAGGCATAGACGATGGCCTCTTCCTTGAAGTAATCGCCGAAGCTGAAGTTCCCCAGCATCTCGAAGAAGGTCTGGTGCCTCGCGGTCACGCCGACGTTCTCCAGATCGTTGTGCTTCCCGCTGATGCGAATGCACTTCTGACTCGAAGCAGCGCGGGTGTAGGGGCGCTTCTCCTTGCCCGTGAAGACGTCTTTGAACTGCACCATCCCCGCGTTCACGAACATCAGGGTGGGATCGTTCTGCGGAACCAGCGGCGCGCTCGCCACGACCTCGTGGCCTCGCTGGGCGAAGAAATCCAAGAAAGTTCGGCGGACCTGGGAGGAAACGGCAGACTGAGAGGGCGACATAAAGGCATGGCGATCTAGCACGTCCCTGGACCGCGAAGAACCCGGGGCTGCCTCGATTCACGGCCGCTCTGGGTCGCTGACGCCTACCGCTTGCCCAGACCGGCAGCCGACTCCAGCGCTGTGGTCGCTCCACGCAGGGCGCTCTCGATTGCCCCAGACACCGCATCCCGCTGGAGCTGGTCGATCTGGGCAGGCCCGCGAACCGACCGGGCTTCGGCAAGCGCCCGGGCCGATCCAGCCAAGGAGCCTTTGAGTGCCTGCTCCGGTTGCTTCCGGATGAGGAACTCGACCTGCGCTGCGTAGGAGAAGTCGCCTCCAGCCTGTCCTTTGGCGAGATGAGTGACTGCCCCATCGAGCGTGAAAGCAGGCAGCTTGCGCGCCTGGCCGACCTCCGCCGCGTCCACCCCTTCGGCCAGCAGCTCGACACCCGGAATGAGGGCGGCCTTGGCGCGCGTCTCCTCGCGGAGCACGTTGATCACGCGCCCATCCTTGACGCTGGAGCGGTTGTCGAGCTTGCCGAGCGAGACCAGAAACCGCACCGGAGCCTTGCTGGAGAGGCGCAGAATGGCCGCATCGAGCTGCGACCGAACATTGACGACCTCCTCCTTCTGCAGAGCCGCACGAAGCGCGGGCAGCGAGGAGGTCTCCCCGCGCGTGCCCAGCGCAGCCGCAGCCGCAACCCGGACCGAGGCATTGCCGTCTTTGAGGGCGCTCTCCAGTGCAGCGCGGCCGGCGGGATTCTTCGTCTTCCCAAGGGCGAGCGCAGCCGCGACCCGAACGCGAGCGTCCGTGTCGGTCGCGAGGTCCTTGAGCGCCAAGGCCTCATCCTGCGCGATTGAAGACGACGCCGAGCCGAGCAACGACGCGACGCATGCAATGACGATCAGGCGGTGTCGTAGCATCGGCTGTCCCTCGCCAGGCACCGGCAGCAGGACAGCCGGGCGCAAACCTCAGAAGAGGATACCAAGATACCAGCGCACCGTCTGCGCCGTCGCCGTATCGAGATCCGCCGAGCCCGTGGTGCGCTGGTAGTTCAGCTCCTGCCCGGGCAGGTAGCCGAGTCCTCCCAGAGGAAACATCACGCCATACTGCATCATCGTGTAGAACCCACCCATCCGGTTGGGGTCATCGTTGAGCGCGCCATCACGGGCCTGATAGTAGAGCGTGGCGTTCAGCTCGATGCCGAGATCCCGGGCGTGGCCCGGGGCCTGGACGAACTCCGCCGCGCGGCTCCAGATCGCAGCCGCGCCGCCACCGAGCCGCTGGCCGTTCTTGTCCCGCGCGAAATCGTACTCGACCGAGGGCCTGAAGTAGTAGGCGCCCTGGACCCGAGAGAGGATGTTACGCCAGAGGATCAGGTCGACGCGGTAGTCCGGGTGGAAGCGGAAGGTGGAGTAGGTCCGATCCGAGGTGAGCTGTGGCTGGATGCCCTGCCCTCGTCCAGGGGACAGGCTCCCCACGTCCCCGTCCCCGCTGGCGTAACCGAAGTTGAACTGAACCCGGAGTTTGTCCTCAAAGGCGCGCAGCTCGGCTTGCGTCGTCACACCGAACTGACGGATTCCCCAGCCATTTTTGTCCTGCACCAGCAGGTTCTCGTAGTCCGACCCCGAGACGGCGGTGTTCTCCATCGAGCCCAGGATCGCCGCGGCTTCCACCTCGAAGCGGAACTTCTTGTACAGGAGCTGGAACCACAGATCGGGGATGTACATCTCCAGACCACGGCGGCTGAAGCCTTGCCGCAAGCCCGTCGCGCTCTGGCCGAGGGACGCGCCTGCCGTCGGATCGGGCGTGGAGCTGACGTCGTTGGCGAGCTGCTGGCTGCGGTAGGTGAAGTGGACGCCGCCGTTCACCACCACGTTCCCACGCGCCAGCTCCAGCTTCTGAAGCTCGGGGTTCTTCCGACGCACCGCGGTGAGGACGTACTGGTTCACATCGTCGGCCGACGACAGATCGTAGGGCTGCCCTTGTTGTTCGTAGAGCGACGAGCTGATCGCGCCCTCGTTCATGTAGTCCCAGGCGGCAGAGAAGTAGATGTCGTACTTCTTGATGCCGGTGACGAGCATCACCCGGTCGACGGTGGTCTGCCAGTCCGAGTCGAAGCCATCGCCGCTGTTCCAGAGCATGCCGAGACCCCAGTGCTGGGGCATGCGGCCAAACCGCAGGAGACCGATGGGGGTGAGGTACTCGCCCCAGATCCGCTTCACCATCACCGAGTCGGTCGTCGAGTTGACGCCCGAGACAGGGGCCCACTGCGTGTTCGCGAATCCCCCTGCGGGCGCGTAGCCTCCGCGGGCGACGACCTGGTAGCCCGCGCCGGCAGGGCGGTTCGCATACCCCTCGGGTGTGGAACCGAGGACCATGTTGTCGAGCAGGTCGATCTGCGACAGAACACGAATGTTGTCGCTGATGTGCAGCTCCGGGTTGAGCCGGAAGCGCATGTTGGCGCCCGAGTTGGTGTTGTTCTCGCACGGCACCGGGTTGACCGGATCATCCCCGCACAGGCGGACCGGATGCGGGATGCCGTTCAGATCGACGTAGCTGTTGTCGGGCGGCTGTTCCCAGAGGAGCGCAGAGCCAGGAGGCGCGCGCCTGCCCAGCGCGAACTTGTGAAAGAGCTCGGCCCTGACACGAAAGAGACCGTGGATCTCGAAGGTCGGGCGCGCGTGAGACCACCAGTCCTCCGCATAGACCTCGCTGGGGCTCGCGCCGACCTCGCCTGACCCGCCCTGGCGGGTGGCTCGAGCAGGGGACGGGGCAGCGGGAGCCGTCGCGACGGCGGATGGCACCTGCTGTCCCCTGGGGGCGGCAGGTTGCGAGGGCATCAAGGGCTCCTCGTCCTCAGTTCCGGGTTCCGCCACGTCGCGCGGCTCCGCCGCGGGCGCAGGCGCTGTGCCGTTGACGGGAGGCTGCCCCGCTCCGGCCGCGCCTGGAGCAGGCTGCCCAGCCCCGGGTTGCCCAGGTGCCGGCTGGCCCGGCGCGGTCTGGGCGGGCGCAGGCTGGTCCGGCGTCGTGGGTTGTGCCGGCTGCGCCGCCCGCGGCTGCGCAGAGGCGCTCATTCCAGCGAGAGACAGCGCCGAGGCGAGGCCCAAGCCGAGGGCGCGAAGGCTCGATCTGCACGACATTCCCGGAAACCGCGACGAGAGGCGCATCGGGGGGGCGGTGTCTCACGCCCGGCCTGTGTGGTCAAGGCGCCGCTCGGCCTACCCGTCCTCGTCGGCCCCGGCACCCGAGGAGACGCTGGCCCCACAGCTCCCGGGTCAGGGCGGTGCTCGGACGGGGGCCCACGTCGTCTCAGGCGCGGAGCCGGTGGTCACCCCGCCACGAGAACACCACCCACCGGCACCAGGCGCGAACGGGACTCGCTGTCCAGCGCAGACGCGAACATGACGACGCGCGGACCATCGCAAACACGGACGGAGCGCATGCGCCCGCTACATCCTCATCCACCGCGAAGCGCCGCGACACGGATCGATTCGGCTTCGAGAGCCCTTGGAAATGACGACCAGATCCGAGAAGATTACGGTTACGCTGCGCCAGATTCGGCGCACGCACGCGTAGCGGCCCCTCTGGTCGACCAGCATGTCGAATCCCCCCCGGGTCCAACCGACACGCGGCACCGGAAACGAACGATCGTGAGCAAAGAGGATCGATGAAGACGTTGCGAGCGCTGTCTCTGCTGTCGGTCGGGTTCGCCGCGGTGCATCTCGGCGCCGGCGTTGCATTCGCGCAGCAGTCGGCGGCGGAGGGGGAGTTCTCGGTCCAGCGATTCGAGCCCGCGCCGGGCTCGAAGAACTACCTGAGTGTCGAGGGCGCCCGCATGGAGGCCGCCTTCGGGTGGTCTGCGGGCGTGATGTTCGATTACGCGAGCCGGCCCTTCGTGGTGCGAAGCTGCGTCTCTCAAGAGGACTGCTCTCGACCCAACCCTGTGACCGAGGACGTTCCCGTCGTCTCCGACATGTTCACGTGGAATTTGATGGGAGCGATCACCCCGCTCAAGTTCCTTCAGGTCGGCCTGCGCTTGCCCCTCGTCTACGCGAATGGCGCTGGGTTCGACCCCGCCCAGGGGACAGCGACGCAGGGGGGACTCGGCGCCTTCGCCGTCGGTGATCCCACCCTCGAAGGCAAGGTGCGTGTGTACGGCGAGCCGCGTGACCCGGTGGTGATCGGCGCGGCACTCGATCTGAGCGCGCCCCTGGGCCGGCTGACGGCAGAGAACAGCTACATCGGGAACTCCGCCCCCGTGCGCATCGGCGTGCGCGGCATCTTCGATGGATCGTCCGGGCCCCTCAGCTTCGGAGCCAACGTACGTGCCGTCATTCTGCCGGGCACCCAGCGCCTCGGCACCACGGAGATCGGCCCGGTCGAGCTGCGTTACGGGGTCGCCGTCGGCTACAAAGTCAGCGAGGTCTTCCGCGTGCTCGCGGAGGGCTTCGGCGCCACGGGGTTCAAGTTCTCCGAGGCGTCCAAGACCGGGACCAACTCCTTCGAGATCGACGGCGCCGTCCAGGTGCAGCCGCTCAGCTCGGGGCTCGTGCTCACCGCAGGTGGCGGAGCCGGCATCCTCCAGGGCGTCGGTGTTCCGGCGTTCCGCGCCCTCGCTGGCGTCGCGTTCGTCAGCGAGCCCGGGGACGAGGATGGCGACGGGATCGACGACAAGAACGACGCCTGTCCCTCTCAGCCCGAGGACAAGGACGGCTTCGAGGACGACGACGGTTGCCCCGACGACGACAACGACCGCGACGGGATCCCCGACATCCGGGACAAGTGTCCCGACAAAGCCGAGGTCATCAACGGCCTCGATGACGAAGACGGCTGCCCTGACGAGGTCCCCGACCGCGACAAGGACGGGATCCCCGACGAGAACGACAAGTGCCCCGATCAACCTGGCAAGGTGCGCACGAAGGAGTTCTACGGCTGCCCGGACAGGGATGAAGACGGCGTCCCCGATCCGATCGACCAGTGCCCCGATGCGCCGGAAGACACCGACGGCTTCGAGGACACCGACGGGTGCCCGGATCCAGACAACGATCAGGACGGCATCCCGGACGAGGCAGACGAGTGCATCGACGAGCCGGAGGTGATCAACGGCTACAAAGACGAAGATGGCTGCCCCGACGAGGTCCCCGATCGCGACAAGGACGGCATCGCGGACGACAAGGACCAGTGCCCTGATCAGCCGGAGAACTACAACGGCTTCGAGGACGAGGACGGATGCCCCGATCGCGGGCCCAACCTCGCGCAGGTCAGCGACGAGGGCATCAAGATCCTGCAGCGCGTCGAGTTCGCGGCTGCCAGCGACAAGATCCAGGGCGCTCCGAGCTTCTCCGTGCTCGATGCGGTCGTGAGCGTCCTGAAAGTGCACCCCGAGATCTTCCAGATCGAGGTGGCCGGTCACACCGACAATGTGGGTCCTGCCGACATGAACCGGACGCTGTCACAGAAGCGCGCGGAGACGGTCGTGGCGTACCTGGTCAGCAAGGGCATCGCGAGCGACCGGCTCATCGCCAAGGGCTACGGCCCCGACAAGCCCATCGCCGACAACCTGACCAACGCAGGGCGACAGAAGAATCGGCGTGTGGAGTTCAACACCGTGAAGTCACCGAAAAAGTCCGCTGCACCAGCGACCCCTGCGCCGGCCAGCCCGACGCCTGGCGGCTGATCCGACCTTCCTGGGGTCTACCTCACCCGCCGCGGCCTCCCTTCCACCTCATCTTCTCAGAGCGCACGGACCACCGGCTCCCTACCCCAGCCTCCTGGGGAGCCGGGAACCTCCAGTCCACCACGCTGTCCCCCCGATCTTGATAGCCTCGTCGCCCGGGGGGAGAACTTCTCCCCTCCGTCCTCGTCTTGCACGCGCGGAGGATCCCGATGCCCTCGACCCGTGCCGGTGCGCGAACAGCGCGCACCTTGGCCGCCTTGTTCTGGCTTCTCGTCACCCTCACGCTCGGCTGCGGTCCTGGCGAGCGACCGCTGCTTCCTCGCTCCCAGACCTGGGCCGAGCTCCGGACCGTACGGCGGTCGGTCACCGTCCAGGTCCCCGGGGAACAGCCCCGCTCCCCCTACCCGAGAGAGCGATTGGTCGACGGAGCCGAGATCCACGTCGCGGAGAAAGGCCTGGCATGGCTCCGACGCGACGGGGGCGCCACGCTGCTCGTGCATGGGCCGGCCAGACTGACGCTGCGCGCCGAGGGCATCACCATGGACGAGGGGCGCGCCTTCGTCGACACACCAGCAGGCACGGTCGAGCACCTGGCGACGCCCTCGGGACCGCTCCAGCTCGCGCACGTGCGCGCCAGCATCCATGTCGGTAAGGGCGCGGCCGGGTCCCCCAGCCCTGGCGCTGAAGACGGCACGGAGGTGTACGTGCTCGCGGGGGAGGTCCGCGCGCAGGGTGCGACCGGCGCCCGAGCTGCGGCCGGCGAGCGGCTACTCCTGCGAGGGAAAGCGCCAGAGGCGAAGGCCACGACGGAGGCGACGCTGATCTGGGACGACTGGACCGGCGGCCTCGCCACGACCGATCGCACGGCAGAACCAGCCCCCTACGGCGTGGGGACGGTGGGGGCTCGGCCGCCAGGGGATCAGGGCTCCCCTCGCTTTCCTCTGGCGATCCAGCGCCTCGAAGTCCGCGTGACGATCGATGGAGACTTCGCGCTCACCGAGGTCGACGAGATCTTCTTCAACCCGAGCTCCCAGACGGTGGAGGGCATCTACCGCTTCCGAACCCCTCAGGGCGCCCTCCTGCACCGCTTCGGCGTCGACCGCGACGGGGTGACCGTCTGGGGCCGCGTGAAAGAAAAGCAAGCGGCGGCCGCTCAGTACCAGGCCAACGTCTACGCCGGCTCCACCGAAGATCCTGCACTGCTCGAGTGGGATGCGCCAGGCGTGTACCGCGCCCGCCTCTACCCCATCGGCCCGGGCGAATCCCGCCGCGTCGTGGTGCGGTACGCCGAATGGCTGGGCCGCTCGGGCCCGAAGGGGGAACGGCGCATGTACGTGTACCCCATGGCTGCCGAGGGAGCCGATGGATCCCTGCCGCTCATCGAGGAACTCGTCGCGCGCGTCGATCTCGCCCCCGCAGGCGCGACCGAAGTTCGTGTCGGCATGCAAGGTACCCGAGAAGGCAACACCTTGATCGTCCGCGCCCAGGATCTCGTCCCGCGCGCCGATCTCGCGGTCGAACTGTTCGACAATGGGATCCCGCAAGGTGGAGTGACCGCGCGCCACGTGGTCGATCTCTCCGTCCTGCCCCCGGAGGAGCGCCCCGAGGCCCAGCGACGCGCCCAGGGAGAAGCCGACTACGTGCTCGTCCCGATCCGCGCCGCCGACGTACCCGTCCTTGCGGGAGGGCTCGACCTCGCCGTGGTGCTCGACGCTTCCGCGGCGACCGACGCAAACGCCCTGGGGATCGGTCGCGCGGCCGTGGCGGCGCTGCTCGCGCACCTCGGCCCGGAAGATCGCGTGGCCGTGTGGGCCGGCGATTCCGCCCTCCGCCCCGTGGCCGGCGGGGGACTCACCGCGGTGGACCCTGCACGGCGCGAGGCCATCCTCTCTGCGCTGGCTTCCGTCGAGCGAGGCGGCGCCACCGATCTCGGTGCCATGCTCGCAGCAGCCGCCGAAGCCCTCGATCCCGCGCGCCGAGGCGCGGTCATCTACATCGGCGATGGCTCTCCCACCGTCGGAGAGCGCACCCTCCCGGATCTCCGCGATCGCCTCGCCAAGCTACCGCGGCCGGCACGCATCTTCGCACTCGGCGTGGGCGACGTGGCCGACATGGCCATCCTCCAGGGGCTCGCGAAGGGCGCGCTGGCCGAGCGAATCGGCGACGCCAACGCGGCGGCCCGCGCAGCGCTCCGTGTGCTCGAGCATGCAGAGCGGCCCGCGTGGATGGGCGTCCGGGTGGATCTGGGCCCCGAGGTCGAGCGCGTCTTCCCTCGCGATCTCGGCGCCCTCGTGACCGACGAAGCCGCCGTGCTCGTCGGCAGGCTGGTGGGCAAGAAGCCACCCAGCCAGGCCATCGTGAGTCGCGTCGATGGTGAAGCCAGGACACTACCCCTCAAGATCACCCCCATCGACGACCAGGGAGATCTGCGCAGGCGCTGGGCCGAAGGACGCCTCGCCCAGCTCCTCGACGAGGGTGTCGGTCGAGCCGCCCTGGTGGACCTGGGGTCACGCTACGGCGTCATCACGCCCGTCACCTCTCTTTACGTACCCACCCGCAACGAAATGAGCCCGAGTGAGCGACAGGAACTCGACCAGCGCAAAGCCCTGACGCGCTCATCCCCACCGCGGCAGAGCACGTCCTGGTTCCGCAAGGCGGAGGAAGCCTCTCCGACGGAGAGTGCGGCCGCTCCCTCTGCCCACGATGATACCGAAGAAGGCACCGGCGTCAGGGCGAAGGGAGAGGCCCCCGAAATGCCTCGACCCGCGCCGGTTGCGGCAGCTCCCGCACCACTTGCCACCATGACCGCGCCCGGTGCCCCCCGAGGTGGCGCGGGAAATGTCGCCCCCGAACCGGAGTTTGCCCCCGTGGTCCCGCCCGCCGAGGTGGCCAAGGTCCAGCCACAACGGGCCGCCTCCGCGCCAAAACCAGCACCCTCTGCAGCGCCGAACGTCGACCGCGATCAGGCCAAGGACTTCGGCATGATCGGCCTGCTCGACAATGCCCCCTCGACCACAGCGCCTCCGGCAGACGCCCTCGCCGAGCGAGGAAATGGCTGGGCGGAGGATGAGAAAAGCGATGGCTTCGGCCTGGGAAGCATCGGTGGCCTGGGGCTGAGCGGTGTTGGCGAGGGAGGCGGAGGTCGCGCCGACGCTCCCCGTCCGAAGAGCCCGTTCGAGGAGCTCTCGCGTCAGACGGACGCCCTGAACAAGCGACGTGGGCCGACAAGCACCACCCGAGGAGATGACAGGATCCATCCCACGGGTCTCCACGTCACCGCGGAGACCGGCGCATCGACCCGGATGATGGTGGCGATCGGAGAGCTGCCCCATACGGTGATCCGCTGCAGCGCAGCCGCAACGGCGCCGCTGGAGGAGCGGGTCGGCCTCTGGCGAGAGCGCCTGGGCCGTGTGGCTGGCAATGCGCAAGCCGCAGCGACCGTGTACCGCCGCGCGCTCACCGGGTGCGAGGCGCCGACCTTCCGGGAGCGCTCCCGCCTCCTCACCCTGATGCTCGACCTGATGCCGAACACCACGGCGCGCGTCTCGCTGTGGCGCGTGATGTGGCGCGATCTCGGCGCCGCGGACGTGCTCTATCGAGGCATCCTCGCGCGGGTCCGCACCCCCGACGAGATGCGGGAGCTGCACCAGGCACTGGGCTTGAAGTCGATCGATCCAGGCCTGCTCCAGCGCTCTCTCGCCGATGCGAAGACACCGGAAGCCAAGGTCGCCACGCTGCGCGACCACGTGCGCGTCTGGCCGGATGACCTGTCGCTCGCGCTGCGCCTGCTCGACGCGCTGGAGGATGCGGGGGACGAGGCGGGCGCACGCACCCTCGGTCGCACCCTCCGCGCGCGGCCCGACGCCGACGCGCGGGTACGCACGGCCGTGGGAGAGCTTTATCTCCGGCTCGCGGCGCGCAACCAGGACCCTGCACGACGAGCGCTCGACGAAGCCGAAGCGCGCCGGACCTTCGGCGAGATCGTCGAGTTCGCGCCCGATGATCCGGCCGCGCGCCGTTACCTCGGGGATCTGCTCCGGGCTCACGGCTGGTACGAAGAGGCAGCCCGGCAATACGAGACCCTGGCTCGCCTCGCCCCGGACGACACCAGCGTGGCCCTGCTGCGCGCCGCAGCCTCTCAGGGCATGGGCAAGCTCGAGGAAGCCGTCCGATGGACGGAGGCCGGCGGGGCGGCAGGAGCGCCTGACGTCGTCGAAAGCCCCGCCCTCACGGCGCGGGCCCTGGCCGCGACCTACCTCGCGTGGGGCAGACTCGCCGCACGCGAGGCCGGTCGCACCGATGAGCGGGACCTGCTCGCCGCGCGGATCCGACGGGTGCGCGCTGGCGAGGGAGGGGATCGAACCCGTGGCACCCGGGTGACGCTCACCTGGGCACACCCCGATCTTCACCCCTCGCTGTGGACCAACGCCCTCGGCGCTCCCATGCCGGCGCCGGAAGGTGACGTGACCCTCGGCATCGCGCAGGCCATCTTGCCCACGCGCGATGGGCTCGTCGTCGAGGTGCGGCTCGAGCCCGACGCCCTGGAACACGCGGCACGCCTCGGTGCCGAGGCCGTGCTCACGGCCGTGTTCGACGAGGCCGAGGACAGTGAGGTGATCGTACGCCTCCCCGTCCGGTTCAAGCGCGACGGTGCCGCCACGCAGCGCTTCGCCATCAAGGGACAGACCATGCGAGAGGTGACGCCGTGAGCCGCAAGCTTCAGGTGACCCGGAGCGACCGTTACGACGTGGCCGAGTGGATCGAGGACGCCTCTGGAGCAGGCGGAGGGCCACCGCGGCCTCCCCCCGACACATCGGCGTCCGGTCCTCGACGCTTCGCGCTCGTGGCATCACTCCTCGTGGTCGTCGCGACCGCTGTGTTCATCGCGCGCTCGGGGCGGCGCCCGCCAGAGAGCCGACCGCTCTCCCCCACCATGGCAGATCTCTCGGCCGTCCACGCCGGGGTCACCGTGAACGGTAGCGAGATCCGGCGGCTACAGCGCCTCCACCCGGGCGACACGGTCGCGACGGACGCCGACGGCAGCGCGCGACTGCGGATCGACGACGGCACGACCGTCGTGATCGATCGCGACACCACGCTGGCGCTCTCCGGCTCGGGCATCTCACTCGAACGCGGCCGCGTCTTCGTGCAGGGCACCCCCGGCGCACGCTCCGAGATCGTCGTCGGTGACGTGAACGCCCTCCTGACCGACGCCGATGTCGCCGTGGAGCGTGGCCGCACCGAGCCCGGCGCAGCACGCATCTATGCACCACGCGCCGAGGTCACCCTGCGCACCCCCAAGGGCGAACAGCCCCTGCGCTCCGGCGAGACGGCGGTGCTTCGTGGCGACGTCGTGGAGATCGGCCCCGAGCGAGGCTTCGACGACTGGACGGGTGGCCTCTCGGCCCCCTGGGGTGCTCGGGGCGTGCCCCGCCGCGCCGTCGGTGAACTCTGGGGACGCCCGGGCGTCGACGCCGAACTCGGCGCTCCCCTCACCCTCCGCGCCCACGACGTCCGCGCCACCATCACCCGGGAGCTCGCCGAGACCGAGGTCCGCTCCACCTTCTTCAATGGCGGCTCCGACACGGTCATCGGCGACTTCAGGATGGCGCTCCCTCAAGGCGCCATCGTCAGCGGGTTCGCCTCCACGCGCGGCGAGACCACGCGCGAGGGTCACCCCTCGCTCGCCAACCGCGATGACGCTCCTGGCATCACCTCCACCGAGATGCTGGAGTGGGCTGGCGAGGGCTGGGTGCGCGGCACCCTCCCCAGCGTTCAGCCCGGTGAAGTCGTCACGGTGACCGTACGCTACGTGGAGTGGCTCTCCCCGGTCCGCCGCGCTGACGCGACCACCTCCGTCGTGCAGTACCGCTACCCCCTCGCCGGCGAGGCGAGCCCGCCCCTCATCGGTGAGTTCTCGGCGCGCATCGACGCTTCCCCCTCGCGTCCTCGCTCGGTCGGCGCCGGCTTCTCGGCCGCAGGTCGGGCCGGCACCCCCGGGACGCCCGACAGCGCCCCGCTCGCCGGCCCCATCGTCGAGCTACGGCGCCCGGACTTTCGGCCGACCGCGGATCTCGTCGTCGAGGTCGAACTCACGCCCTGGGATGCCCCCGCGCGCCTTTATTTCGCTCCCGGAGACCCGAACGACGAAGCCGGAGGCACGGTGCTCGTCCGCACCGAGCTTCCCGACGCCCTCCCGGTCCCTGCAGGTGGCGAGGGCGTCACCCTCGCCCTGCTCCTCGACACCTCGGCCAGCATCGACCCCGCCTTGCTCGACGCCGAGCGCGCCCTGGCCTCGGCGATCGTCGGCGGCCTGTCCGCGCGCGATCGCGTGATCGTCCTGGCTGCCGACGCGGAGACCCGCCACGTCGGTCCCGACACCCTGGGCCCGGCCGACGCCCCCCGACGTACCGCCACCCTCGAAGCCATCCGCACTCTCTCGCCTGGAGGGAGCACCGATCTCGGCCGCGCGTTCGAGCGCGCCGCAGACGCTCTCCCCTCGGATGCACCTGCGGGCATGGTGATCTACCTCGGCGATGGATGGCCCACCGTCGGCGACGACAGCGCCGACGCCATCGCCGCGCGCCTCAGCCGACGCCCCAGCGGCGCCCCTCGCATCGGTGCCGTCGCCGTCGGCCCCCTCGCCAACCGCTCCGCGCTCGCGGCGCTCACCCGAGGGACAGGTCCCCTCTTCGAACTCGCAGACGCCACCGACGCACCACGGCTCTCCATCTCGCTCCTCGCAGAGGCCCTCCAGCCCGCCGCCGCAGGCGTCGAGATCGACCTCGGCCCCAGCGTGGAGCGCGTCTACCCCCGCGCATCCCGCGCCATCCCCCATGGTGACACCGTCGCGGCCGTCGGGCGCACCCGCACCGAGCCCCCGAAGGAGATCACCCTGCGCTGGCGCGACGCCCGCGGCGTCCACGAAGAGAAGCGGCAGGTCACCGTCATCCCCACGAACCGCGTGGACGACCTGCAACGCCGCTGGGCAGCCGCCCGTGTCGACGAGATCGCGCTCCGCGGGCGCGGTCGAGAAGCCGCGACCGACGTCGCGCTCCGCGCTGGCCTGCTCACCCCCTGGACCGCCCTGGTCTCCAGCGGTGCCGAGTTCAGCGCCCCCGGAAAGCGCGTGCACCGCCCCACCCCCTTGCCCACGAGGATCCTCGACCTCGCCCTCGACCCTGCCGGCGGAGGCTTCTCCGCCGCGCTGGTCACCCCGCAAGGCGCAGCCGGCGCCCTGACCGACGTCCTCGGCGCCCTGACGCCCCACACCGACGACGAGGGCGACGCCGCCTACAAGGCTGCCGTCGCGCTCGCATCACGGCGCACGATCACCCAGGCCAGCGGCAGCGTGCGCGCCTGCCGTGACTCCCGCGCCGCCCTGAGACCGGACCTCGCCGGCCAGCTCACCGTCTCCCTCCGCGTCGACGGCGAGGGCCGGGCCGAAGACGTCTCCGTCAAAGGCCTGGGCGCGACGAACGACGCCGCCTTGCTGCGCTGCGTGGAGGTGGTGATCGCTGGCCTCACCTTCCCGGCCAGCGGCTTGCGCGAGACCGTCTCGGTGACGCTCATCCTCCCTCTCCCGGATGCGCGGGTCCCGCTGCGAGGACGCCGCTGCTCCCCCACCTCCACCATCCCCCTCCCCCTCCGCCGAGGCGTCTGGCAAGAGCGGATCAACCGCTCCCCCGGCAAGTTCGGCGAGGCCGTGACGGCGGCGAACCTCGCGTCCGGGATCTACCTCGAAGCGCGGCACGCCTGTGAACTCCCCACCTGGTCCGATCGCCGAGCGCTGCTGGAGCTGCTCATCGGCCACCGACAGGACGTCGGTTACCGCGTCCAGCTCGCACGCGAGCTCGATCGCGCGGGCGACGCCGACGCCGCGACGCTCGTCCGACGCGAGGCAGCCCGCAGGGCCCAGAGCCCGGAGGAGCTGCGCCAGCTTCGCCAGGCACTCATCGTCGACGAGACCTACCCCGAAGGCGTGTTCCGCAAGCGTTACACGGCCGCGCGCACCGACAGCGAGCGGCTCGCCGTGGTGCGCCGCTTCCAGCAGCTCGCGCCCCACGCCCCGCAGCTCCGCCTCCGCCTGCTCCGCCTGCTCGAAGCCCTCGGCATGAAGGACGAACTCAATGACGAAGTCCGCCGCCTCCGCCGCGATCCCTTCGCCGAGGCCACGCTCCTGGCCGAAGGCGCCTCGGCCCTCCGACGCGCGGGCAACGAGGTCGAAGCGCGTCGCACCTTCGGCGAGCTGAGCGAGCGCGCCCCCCGCGATCCGTGGGCGCGCGCCTTCCTGGGCGACCGCCTGCGCACCGAGGGGTGGTTCGACGACGCCACCGCCGCCTACGCCACCCTCGAGACACTGGCCCCTGGCGATCCGGCTGCCCTGCTCCGGCTCGGCCTCGCCCATGCGGGCGCTGGACGCCTCGACGTCGCCCTCCGCATCCTCTCTCGGGTCGCGCAGACCGGAGGCCGCACGGGCAGCGCCGAGCTCGGAGAACTCGCCAGCCGACTCGCGCAAGTGCTCATCGCCGACGCCCTCCAGCGCAAGGACCTCCCTCCTCAGGCCGACGTCCGCCTCGCGCGCGCCGCCCTCGAACTCCCCTTCCCTGCCGGCGCCACGGTGGTCTTGATCCGCAGCCCTGGCGGCACGACCGCCGTGCAGGCGGAGCTGATCCGCGGGACGGGCGCTGCACGCCGCGAACAGCCCGCGGAGTTCACCGCCGCATCGCTCGGACTGTCCTCGCTCCGCATCGAACCAGGCGAGACCACGGCCCCCTTGCTCAGGCTGCGCCGCACCGAGGATCTCGCGCCTGCCCCCCCGCTGCGGGTCCGGGTCGACGCCCTGATCCCTCGCGGAGAGCGCACGCCCCCTGCACTCGTGACGACGGAGGTCGACCTCCCCGCGAGTGGAGAGGCCGTGACCTTGCGCTGGACGGACGGTCGCTGGGAACCCGAGCGCACCTGACACGCCACCGCGGCGCTCGCCCTCGCGACCCGCCGCGGCGTTCCCTCCTCTCCCTCAGTCGTACCGCTCCACGTGGACGCGCTTCCGCTCCACACCGAGCGTCCCACGCGAGAGCTCCCGCACCGCGTTCACCATCCGCTCCAGACCGCAGATGTACAGGTGAGGGCCGACGCCTCCCGGATCGTCCACCGCCTGCTTGGCCGTGAGCTCGGCGAGCAGCTCGGGGACATGCTGCTGCACGTACCCTCGACGCCCCGACCACGAAGCTCCCCCCTGAGAAAGGGTCACCTCGAAGCGAATCCTGTCCGACCCCCGCGACAGCTCCATCAGCTCCTGCCGGTAGAGGATGTCCTCCTCGAACCGGGCGCCGAACAGGATCCACATCCGCGCCCCCGAGCCCGCCCGCAGTGCCGCGTGCAGCATGCTCCGCAGCGGCGTGATCCCGGTGCCCGTCGCGACGAACAGCGCCGGCGCGGGATCCTGGGGCGAGCGGGTGAACAGGCCGTGAGGCCCGATCGCGCGCACGCAGGCCCCCACCTCCATCGCATGGAGGAACTCCGAGCCAGGTCCCCCTTCGACCCGCGTCACCGCCAGCTCGAAGCGGGGCGTCCCCGCGGGCGCCGACGCGATCGAGTAGGCCCGACGCACCTCGCCCTCCGGGAGCGGCAGGAGCAAGTTCACCCACTGGCCGGCGTCGAACACGAAGGGCTCACCGTCCACCCGCTCGAAGATCATCTCACGCACGCCAGGGCTGAGCTTCCGGACAGCGATGAGACGGGCATCGAACGGCGCAGCAGACGGCATCAGGGCACTCCACAGGCGAATGTAGGCGCGCGCGTGGTCGAGGCAAGACAGCGCCTCTCGCCGCGTTCCCACGGACACCGCGTGATAGCCGCACGACCACCCGGAGAAAAGCGCTGTCAGGAAGGCACGAGCAAGCGGGCACGACGCGCTCCGGTCGAACCGGGGAAGTGCGTCGTGTCGCGAAGGGCAGGAATTCTGGGCGTTGCGAGAGAGCGCGTCAGGGGGACCGACGCTTGCGATCGCTGCCCCGTCGTCGCGTCAGGGCCAGCGCACCGACCGCCAGGAGAAGCGCCGACGCTCCAGCAGAAGCACCGCGCGTGTCCCCGGCAACGCGACATCCGCAGCCATCCGCGCCACCGTGCGAGAGCCCGCTCCCGCCGCTGCCGGACGAGGTAGGTGTACCGATGGTTCCGCCGTCACCGCCAGCGCCAGGCTCACCGCCAGCGCCGCCTGCTCCAGCAATTCCACCAGCGCCACCAGTCCCTCCTGCACCGCCGCTGGCAACGACGCCGCCTTCGCCGCCGTCACCCCCAGCGCCACCAGCGCCGCCGGCGCCGCCAGCGCCCCCCTGGCCACCACCGCTCCCCGACATCCCCCCGCCCACGCCGCTGCTCCCTCCTGCACCGCCGCCGCCCGTCCCCATGCCCTCGCACGCGTCGCCCACGCCGTCGCCGTCCGAGTCTTCCTGGTTGGGGTTCGCGACCGTGGGACAGTTGTCGACGGAGCTGAGCACGCCGTCGCCATCGGGGTCACCGTCGTTCGGCGTCGCCACCGTGCAGTCGTCCCAGGTGACCGACCCGTTCTCGCTGGTCTCGTCGGCGCCCGCCACGCCATTGCTCCCGCTCATCGTCTGCCCGGTCTCGGCAAAGTCCACACGGCACGTGGTCCGCACCTGGATGGTCGAGTCCAGATGCACCGGCGCATGCCGGGCCACGTTGTCCGCCGTCTCCGGCAAGTACATCGAGGGCGTCGAGTCGGCGTCAGGGCCATCCACGGACACGCCGGTCTTGTTGATCCCCGCGTTCGAACCGCTGCCCGTCCCGAAGTACACGTAGTCCGCGTCGGACACGAGATCGCTCATGCCGTCCCAGTAGAACAGGACCACGGGCTCGCCTCCGTTGGTCAATCCTGCATTGGCGCCGAAGGCGTTCGTGAAAGGAATGACCATATCGGGGATGCTCGCGCTGCTCTTCGTCGCGTCGGCCTGAAGCACCTCGTAGGTCGGGTACACACCGAAGCCGGGGAACACACCGCCAGCCCCGCAGTTCATCCGGAAACACTCGGCGCCTTTGAGGGCGACGGTCTGGAACTGACCCGGCTGGATCACAGCTCCAGCCGGAAAGCGAATCACAAAGTCCGTGTCACCAGACGGTGCGACGGAGTTCACCGAGTTGTAATACGTGTTGTAATCGGCAAGATAGTAATTGGTCAGGGTCACCGCGGCAGGGCCAGGGTTGTAGATCTCGATGAATTCCGCTTGATCACCCGAGGGGACGACCTCGGAGAGCAGGAGCTTCTGGCCCGCCGCGAGGGCTGCGGAAGGTGACGCAAAGACCGTGGCGAGCGCGAGTGCTGACGTGAGCCGCTTCATGACCGACCTCGTGCGCAGGTGCGGATACAGGTGAGGATGGACCGGGAGCGCAGCATGTCCGACTGCGCCGCGCTCCGTGGCGAGAACTCCCCGCAACGAGACCCATGCTATGCACGAACCGCGTGCCCCGGGAATGGGCTTCCTCGTCCCGAAGGCGAGGGATTGCGCGCCCCCTCATTTCGATCGAGGCTCGTGGCGTGCGCCGCGCCACGGTCCTGCTCGCGCCCCTCTTCATGGCCCTGTCCGCCCTGCTCGCCACGGCGTGCGAACCAGGCGACGCCCCTCCGACTCCCCTGGCCACGGCGCCCCCCCCTCCCGCGGCCCCTGACGAAGCCCCTGGGGCGCGCCGCTCTGCCCCCCCCGCCACGAGCAGCGCGGCCCCCTTGCTCGGACCACCGAGCGCGGCGGCCCTGGAAGAGCTCCTCGCCGCGGCCCCCCGCGCGATGGCCTCGCCGACCGGCGAGAACGGCACGAGCCGTGTCGGTACGGCCACCTCGAGCCACGCCCCCGACGCCCCCGTCCTCCACCTGAACGGCACCGAGTCCCCGCGCCCGCGGGTCACGCTCGGCGACGTGACCATCGGCGGCCGCATGTCCTCGCCGGCCATCGAGAAAGCGGCGCGGGCGCAGCTCTACTGGGTGCTCGTCCAGCGCTGCCGGGACGCGGAGGGCGCCATCCTGCCGCCCGACAGCATCACCCTCTCCTTCAGCATCGACGAGAACGGCTACCTCATCCCCACGAGCATCGAGGCCACTGCCGCCAATCCCAGGCACGAGGAGGCCGCCGAGTGCATGCGACGCGAACTCTCCGGCCTCGCCTTCCGTGCGCCTCCCGGCGCGCGCGGCCAGACGACCAAGGTCGAGGCCACCGTCCCTTCCGTCGACTGAACGTCCGTCAGCGCGGCGTCAGCCGCTTCTGGGTGACCTCCAGGTTGGACGTCACGCGGGCGAGGAGCTGCACCAGCGACGCGCCACGCGGGATCACCCGCCCCTCGGGCATGCCGACCCGATCGAACGACCACGCCAGCACCGATCCCTCATCGTCCCAGGGCGCGAGCCGCTCACAGCCCTCGGCGTCGACCGAACCGAGCAGCTCACCCCGCGACAGGTCGAGCGCAGCGACACGATCGACCGACGACAGCAGCATCGTCCGACCATCGGGCGCGACCGAGAAATCCTCCCATGATGCCCCCCACGACGCCTCCAGCAGCCGCTCGATGGCTCCGGACGCGCGCACCAGCGCCACGCCCGTGCTGTCCACGTACACCACGTCGCCGGGCGAAGGGCCATTCCCCAGCGCCGTCGCATGGGGGATCGCCTGGGCCAGCACCTTCACCTCCCCCGTGGCGTCGTCCACGCGCACCACCGCCCCGGAGCTGGACGCGAGCAGCAAGCTCGCCCCGACGCCGTCTCGCGCAGCGCTCGGCGCGACATCGAACACGTAACCGGGCAGCTCCCCGATCACCCGCGCTGCGCTCCCCTCCTCCCCCAGCGGCGCCACGCGCAGCACCCCGTCCAGCGACTGGGTGACCAGGCGCTTGCAGTCCGCCGACAGCCCGAGCAACAGCCCAGGAGATCGCCGCGCGCGCGCGAACGCCGTACCCGTGCGCACGTCGAAGAAGCGCCACGCATCGCCCTCCGCCTTCGCCCCGACGAGACGACCCCCATCACAGCGGCGCACCAGGCGACCCTCGTGCGAGAGCAGCCTCCGCCCGCTCCGCACGTCGTGGAGGTGCACCGCATCTCCGATCTGGAAGGCCACCTGCTCGTCGTCGCGCAGCACCGCCGCCACCGACGTTCCATCCCCGGCCGGCAGCTCCTCGCCCGCCGCGTCACGGCCCACGAACCGCAGCAGCCGCCCCGCGACGGATGCCCCCGGGGTGAACAGCACGAGATCCCGGCTCAGCACGCGGCCATCGGGCAGACGGAACCCACCGGCCAGGGGATGCGGACCGATCTCCAGATCCGCGAGTTCCGGCGCATCGCGCTCCGAGCGCAGCACCTCGGCCGTGAGCTGCCCTCTGGCCGCGCACGGGGAGCCCTCGGGCGGCGCGTCCTCGGCAGCACGCCCTCCGCGCCTCAGGTAGTACCACGCCCCCTCTCGGCTCGCGCTGCACAGCCCGAAGTCCAGCCCTCCAGCATCCCAGCGCGCGGACGCCGGGTTGATGTCGATCGCGCGCGCGATCAACGGGCGCACCTCCGCACCGGCACCGGCACCCGCACCGGCACCGGCACCGGCACCGGCACCCGCACCCGGGAACGGGTAGACCGCGAACCTGCCCGGCTCCACCAGCGCGATGACGGCGTCCCTCGGGCTCCAGCTCCCCAGCATGGCGGGACCCCGCAGCGTCACCTCCAGCTCCTTGCCCGGCACCGTCACCCCGTTCTGCCGCCGCGGCTCCCACAGGAGCACCTTCCGCCCCAGCGCAGCGGCCACGCGCGTCCCGTCTGGCGACACGTCCAGCACCACCCCCCGGAACGCGTGCCGATCCACGGCCGGCGCGCCGGTCCCGCGCCGGAGATCCCAGCGCGCGATCCCCTCCTCGGTCGAGCACGCCAGCACCGGCGCCGCCGCCGCCGCGTGCAGCGCGCTGACACACCGCACCGGCGCCACGGCCACCAGCGCAGGCGGATGCCTCGCGCGCAGCCGCACCACCCGCACCTCACCGGACGCAGCGCGCGTCGCCACGGCCGTGTCGAACGCGAACGGCACCCGCTCGACGATGGGTGTCTCGTGGATCCGCAGCGAGTGCGCCCGCGGCGTCGGGAAGCTCGACGACACCCCCTCCAGCGCCTCTTCCACCGCCGGATCCACGACCGGCTCGGGCTCCGACGATCGCAGATCCCCCACGAACAGCGTCCCCCCGGGCCCGGCGCCCACGACCCAGCGATCGTCCCAGGGCAGCGCCGGCGCGCTGATCGGATCGGACGTCAGGAACTGCGCGCGCGACAGCCGCGACACCACACTCCCCATGTCGAGCGGCAGCATCGCGTCCGTCGACCCACGCGCCATCGCCTCGGCTGCGAACGCGGCGCGCGCGTACGGATCCTCGGTGCGCCGGGACTTGTCGAGGATCTCCGCCAGATCCGCCCGCGCCTCGGCCGCACGCCGCGCCGCGTCGGCCTCGGACTGGCGTGTGGCCATCACCCGCTCGGTCCCCACCGCGCCCACGAGGAGCGCCGAGAGCAGCACCCCCGTCCCGATCCTCCGCGCCAGCCGGAAGCCCGCCCGTCGCCGGCTCGCGCGCACCAGCTCGAGCTCTCCGCGCGTCAAGCCGTGCGCCGGCACCTTGCGCAGCTCGTCGGTGCGCAGCAGCAGCGCGGCGCTGTACCCCGAGCGCTCCCAGGCGTCCGCGGCCTCGCGCAGCCGCTCCAGCACGCGCAACCGCGGCGCCTCCCGGTCCCGCACCGCCCGCAGCAGCGGCCACCCGGTGAGCAGCCCCGGATGGCTCACCTCCACGGCCCCACCACGGCGCCGCACCAGCAACGCGCGCTCCAGCGTCGCGAGCACCTGGCCGACGGCCGCTTCTCCCCCCGCGCCTCCCGCATCGGCAGCTCCCGACGCCCCCCCGGGCGGACTTGCAACCCCTGCGGCTCCCCGCGCCACGCTCACTGGCCCCGACGCCCCGCCTTCGGCGCCCGCAGCGCCCGCCACGCCCGCCACGCCTGCCACGCCCACCAGCGCGCGCACCGCGTCCCCATCGGACGCCACCACCTCGATCAGCTCCTGCTCCTGCCAGCGAAGCGGCGACTCGTCCGCAGCGCCGAGCCGGAGCAAGATCTCCTCTGCCAGCGAACGCTCCGGCGCCGAGAGCGACGCGAACACCCGATCGGCGTGGCGTGCCAGCGCGCCGCGCACACCCCCGAGCCGCTTCCATGCCTCCCCGCTCAGGCTCTCTTGCCCCCCGATCGTGCGCCGCGCTCCCCAGAACGCCGAGAGCGCCAGCGCCACGAACGGCAGCGCCCCCGCGTTCTCTCGCAGCTCCCGCCGCACCTCCAGGATCACCGGCTCGATCCCTTCGAGCCGCGCGCCCCGGAGCCGCGCTGGCCCCTGGACCAGATCCCGCACCGTCGACGCCGCCGGAGGCCCCACGTACCGGAGCGCCCCGCGCAGCCGATCCCCCAGCGGCCCGTCCAGCAACACCGGCGCCAGATCTTCCCCCAGCACCCCGATCAAGCGCACCCCGGGCAGGCACTCGCCAGCGCCGAGGGCCGCGCACAGCGCAGCGAGCCGCCCGGACTTCTCCGCGGCCACCGCCAGCTCGTCCATCGGATCCACCACCACCGCGAGCCCGACCGGCGACAGCGCACACCAGCGCAGCAGCGTGTCCACGTCCACCGTCGCAAGCTCGGGCGAAACCTCTCCCAGCGCCGCCGCGAGCGCGCCCTCCGGATCCTCGCCCGGCCGTACCATCACCACGGCCCAGTCGTCCTTCTGATCGACCTGCCCCCGCGCCAGCGTCGGCGCGAGCCCCGCGCATGCGAGCGACGTCTTCCCGACCCCGCGCGCCCCCACCAGCACCACCGCGGGCTCGAACTCCAGCTCCCGACCCAGCCGACCCAGATCGTCGTCGCGACCGAACAGCACCCCCTCGAACGTCGACGGCAGCGCCGCGAGCCCCGCGTACGGCACCGCCGGCACCCCGTGGGGCCTCAGCCACACCTCGTCGAGCAGCGCCCGCAGCCGCCCCGCGACGACCCCCCGCGCCGCGGGCTCCGGTGCGAGCAACCGCGTGAGGAGCGCGAGGAGCCCCTGCGGGAGCCGCGCCGGATCGGCCGCCAGATCCCGCAGCTTCCCCCCCAGCGTCGCCTCGCGCAGCGCCGACCACCACGCGCTGACGCTCGACGGATCCGACCAGTCCTTCGGCTCCTCGGGCGCCGCGTGCGGCAGCATCCCCGTCGCGAGCTGCACGACGCACACCGCCAGTGCATAGGCGTCCGTGGCAGCGCTCGGCTCCGCCATCCCGATCACCTCCGGCGCGATGAACCCCGGCGTCCCCACCACCCCGCGCGCCGTCCGCCCCGCCGCAGTCGCCACCGCGGGCGCGGCCGGTCGCGTCGCCGCGAACGCCGTCTGCCCCGGCACCAGCGCCGCCGTCGGAGCGCTGTCGTCCACCTCCCGCATCGACGGCGGCCCGTGCGCTCGGAGCGCCCGCACCGGCTGCGCGCCCGACTGCCGCGAGATGCCGAAGTCGAGCACCTTCACCGCCCCATCGCGGTCGAGGAACAGGTTCGCCGGCTTCAGATCCAGGTGCACCACGTCCCGCGCGTGGATCACGTCCAGCGCCGCAGCCACATCCCGCGCCCAGGCCAGCACCCGACGCCAGGGGATCGCCCCCCGCTGCTTGAGCACCTCGGCCAGCGTGCACCCCTCCAGCAGCTCCATCGCCACGAACGGCAGCGGACGCGCTGGTGGAACCGAGCCACTCGCCACCGGCCCTGAAGGCACCGAGGGCACCGAAGGCGTCGAAGGCAGCGGAGGGACCGACGCCCCTGCGACGCTCGGCGGCGCGTCGTTCAAGATCCCCGCCGCGTACACCGTCACCAGCGACGGATGCCGGAAGGACGCGAGCAGCTTCGCCTCCTTCATCCAGTGCGCCGCGTCCGCGAAGTCCGCGACGAGCAGCTTCAGCGCCACCTGCCGGAACGCCGCCCCACCGGGCAACAGCTCCTCGGCGCGCCACACGTCACCGAACCCACCCCGCCCGATCCGCGCGCACAGCCGGTAGCGCCGATCGAGCACGTCCCCCGGTGCCCGCTCCCGCACCGCGGGCCCCTCGGGCGAGGTCACGCGCCCGCTCCCCGCCCTTCCCGACGGATCGGGCAGCGTACCGCCCGAAGCGTCGATCAAGGTGGAGCCGTCGGCGGGTTCCTGGGCGGGATCCTCGAGTGGCCCCATGGGAGACGCCAACCTACCACCGGCGCCCTCGCGACGGACGCCTCACGTGCTCGCGGGCAGCACACCTGCGTCGCCCCGAGGGCCCTGGACGTCCGCTAGCATCGACCCCCACCCATGCACCGCCGCACCCTCCTGCATCTCGGCGCGTCGCTCGCTGCCTTTCCCCTGCTCCCGGACGCGGCCCACGCCGACGAGTGCGGCAAGCCCAGGACCGACCTGACCCGCATCGACGCCCGCGTCGGCACGAACCACGGGCACCTCTTCCAGGTCCACCTCGACGACATCAAGGCCTGCGTCGAGAAGACCTACGACCTCACCGGCACCGCCGGCCACCCGCACGCGATCACGCTCACCCCCGACGACTTTCGCAAGCTCGGCGCCGGCGAGATCCTCCGCGCCCCTTGCAGCCGTGAAGGAGGACACATCCACCGCCTCCTGGTGCGCTGCGCCCCCGCCGAGGAGCCCCCCGAGCGCGTCAACGTCTGCCAGATCCAGATCGGCGGGAAGGACGACCACGAGCTCATCATCCCCGCCGCGCACATCGCCGATCCGCAGGACCGCAGCTACGAGGTCCAGGGCATCTCCCCGCACGGCCACGGGCTGCGGCTCACGGCGGATCACTTCCGCAAGCTCGTCGCAGGCGAGCAGCTCGCCCTCAGGACGGCCCCGAGCGAAGGCCACAGCCACGTCGTGTTCATCCGCTACGCGCGCCCAGCGAAGGCGCCCGAGGAGGCCACGCCCCCCGGAAAGCCCACACCCCCCGGACCGCCAGCCAGCCCCTCGCCCGCTCCCTAGGACTGCGGCCCCTGGCAGGAGGACTGCGGCCCCTGGCAGGAGGACTGCGGCCCCTGGCTCAGGGCCTCTCGGCCCCGACGCTCGCGATGCAGCAGGAATCAGGCGCCGCGGCGTCGACGCCCTCGCCCCTCGCGCAGGAGCGCAACGGCGGCCGCGGTCGCGGCGAAGATCCACGGAGAACTCCCCTGCCCGGCACCAGGCCCACCGCGCACGGCGCAGAACCCCGGCTCGAACCCGGGATGCGCCGGGGCTGGCCCAGCTCCCGCCGACCTCAGGTCGAGCGGAATGCACTCCTTCCCCACCGCGCTCGTCGTGTCGCTCGCGTCTCCAGGATTGCTGATGTCGGTCGTGCGCTCCGGCTCTTCCTCTCGCGTCCACTCCCCGCAAGGATCGCCCAGCTCCACCCCGTTCGTGACCTGGTCCCCATCGGTGTCCTCGCGGGAGAGGTTCAGCCACAGCGCGAAGGCGTTGTCGGGGTTCGCCCCCTGGTTGACGAACAACTCACCGAACGCGGTCCGCGTTCCCCCGAGGATCCCCCCCACCTGGGCCCCGGCGTGGCAGAAATCGCAACGTCCAGTCCCCGACGAGGCCCCCACGGCCCTGGGCTCACCCGCGTTGGGGAGCGCCGTCACGTAGAGTTCGTGCGCGGACGCGCGACCAGCTCCCACGCTCATCGCCGCGAAAGCGGCCAAGGAAACCACCACCGAAGCACGCATGCGGCAAGTCTACCAGCTCTCCCTCGAAAACGAGCAGCCCGCCGACGGTGCGCTCGATTTCAGTCCATCCGCGACTCGACCAGCTTCCTGACCTCGGACCACCGCAGCGCACTCGGAGAAATTTTCACCAGACGCCTGGCGGCCACCCGCGCCTCGCCTTCCTGGCCCGTCAGGATCAGCGCGCGGACGCGTACCAGCATCAGCTCGGGAGCGAAGCGCGTCGTCCGCACCGCGCGCGTATGCTGTTCGAGCAGGCGAAGGGCCTCGCCGCCATCCCTCCGTTTCAGCGCAGCCCGGGCCAGATCGAACAGGATCAAATCCTGATCGGGAGCGACCTTCGCGGACATCCTCTCCCCCGGAGCGTCCACGATCACCGGGGCCGCTGTCGCGATGGCCGGGGCCGCTGTCGCGATGGCCGGGGCCGCTGGTGCCGGTGTCGCGGCGACCGACAGGGCGTCGGCGAAAACGCTTCGCGCAGGCGTCACGCGAGGCACCTGGCTTCCATGGGCAGCCGGCCCCGCGGTGACATGCAGCGCTCCTGGCGACGACCCCTTCCGAAATCCCGCCGGAGGCGCGACGCCCCCCAGCACCGGCCCCCCAGCGACGCCCCTCGCCGACGATGGCACCATCGCCGTGGAGACCGCGCTCGCAGAGGAAGCCTCCGCCCCCCCCGACGCAGACGCTTCCATCGCGTACACATCGGGCGCCGCCGCGCCGACGACGGCCGCAGCGCCGACGACGGCCGCTACGCCGACGACGAGCGCAGAAGCGGCCGGCTCCACGAAGCCTTCTCCCCCTTGCGCCGCCATGTTCAGCGGTGTCGCGCTCGCTTTTGGCCACAGCACGCCCACCGTGATCCCCAGCGCTGCCACCGAGGCCGTCATCACCTTCACGGCCGTGGCGCGCTTTCCGCGCAGCGCCTCTGACCCACCCCGCACCGAGGTCGACCCCCCGCTCCCAGGTCCTCCCTCCTGCTGCGCACCAGCGTCGCGCTTCCCGGGCGCGCGCGTGTCGCCCTCGTCCAGCGCGCGCGCGTCCCGCGGGTCCCCGGATTCGCGCGTCTCCCGCTCGTCGCTCGACGCTTCCTCCTTGCCCCCCTCCTTGCCCTCTTCCCCCTCGAAGGGCCGCGATCCACCACCGACCTGCTCGAGGAACGCCTCGCGCATCGCCTCGATCGTCTCGGACCGCGCCGCCGCGACCTCCTCTGGCAGCGCGCGGGTGGCGTCCACGGCGCGCCGCAGCGTCGCCAGGACGGCGTCCGTATCGAGCAGCCCGAAGATGGCCACCCCGCCGATCCGCTCGTTTTCCTCGCGACGCCGCTGCTCCACCGCCGCCTTGAACGCGCTCACCGCGCGCGCCCGCCACTTGTATGCCGTCGACAGCGGGATCCCATGCTGATCGGCGATCTCCATCATCGGGATGCCGTCGATGTCGTGCGCGATCAGCACCGCACGCAGCTCCACGTCCAGCGTCTGGAGCAGGTCGATCACCTCCAGCCGCTCCTCCTCTACACCGATCAGCTCGTCGGGGCCCGGCTGCTCGTCCACCACATCGTCATGATCGTCCGGCGTCAGCTCCTCACGCCGGTGCTGGGCCCGGTCACGGTAATGCGCCGCCACGTGCACCGTGATCTTGTTCAGCCAGCGCTCCGGACGCGAGCGCATCGGATCGTAGGTGTGGAAGCTCTGGTGCGCGGCCATGAACACCTCTTGCGCCACGTCCCGCCGATCCCGGACCGGTACCCCCAGGCGCTCCAGCCAGTGCCATACCGACGCGAAAGTCTTCTTCCGGAACAGGAGCCGAAAGGCACGCTCCTTGTCCAGGGGACCGTTCTGGCTGAGCTTTCGGCGGGCGCGCCTCATACTCACTTAGTTCCGGCCAGCAGGCGCCCTTTTCCCGGGCCTTCCGGGCCTCCCCACGCCCTTCGCAAATTCCCGCAGAACCAGGACCCCTCCTGCGGGCCCTTCCCCTCATCCATTCACACTTCGCATACATGGCCATGGGATCATGATCTGCGTGCATGGTCGGATCCGCTCACCGGGGCGCGCAGCGACCTCGGACGCCAGTGCTCGGAATCACGAATTGGTGGCGCAGCGAGCGGACTTGCCTCCGGTCACGACAATCCGCAGCAACTTCGTCGATACAGACGCTCTTGCACGATACGGCGCCTGCCTCACCGATTGTTTTGGCAAAACAAATACGATCAGCACAATCGATCGAGAACCACCACGCGCGCTCCGATGCGGCTTCCAAGGACCCTGCGCGCAGCCCTAAGGTGCGCGCGTGAAGCTGCTGATTGCACCAGCGGTGCTCGCGGCGTCCCTGTTCACCACGGCAGCATTCGCCACGGCGCCCGCGCCTGCTCCCGCGTCTGCTCCTGCTCCTGCTCCCGCACCTGCCACCACGTCTCGAAGCGACGGCTGGCCTCACGCGGAGCTGAGCGCCATTCCCCTCTTCGCGTTCGGCGTCCTGCCGGGGCCCTCGCTCGGCGTGGCTCCCTACGTCGGCTTCCGCTGGCCGGAGGTGTCGTTCGCGCTGGAGGCGCGGACGCTGTTCTCCATCGATCGCGAGGCCGTGCTGGCCAGGCATCCGATCGACGCTGGGATCGTGATGGCGGTCCCCACCGTGTGCGGGCACCGCGGGCGCTGGTTCCTCTGCACGTCGCTCGGCATCGGCGAGCTGCGCGCGCGTGGAGACGGTCGCGTCGTCGTCGAGACCCAGGATCCTTGGCTCGTGTCCGTGGGACTGCGCACCGGCATCGACGTCACGCTGGCGCGGCGACTCGTGCTGCGCGGCATCGCGGAGGTCGCGTGGCTCGCCGGGCAGCCCGAGGTGTGGATCGATCAGAAGAGGCAGTGGGAAATGGAGCCCATTGGCCTGGTTTTCGGCCTCGGCCTCATCGTTCCAGTCGGCGGGACGTTGCCCCGACGTTGAGCGCTCCCTAGGATGCCGGCCTGATGAGCATCCGTCCCTTCGACGTCGTCGTGATCGGTACCGGCCCCGGTGGGGAAGGTGCCGCCATGAAGTGTACCAAGGCCAACCTTCGGGTGTGCGTGATCGAGGATCGCAGCGCGGTGGGCGGCGCCTGCACCCACACGGCCACCATCCCCTCCAAGACGCTGCGCCACGCCATCCAGCGCCTCGTCGACCTGCGCAACCTCCCCGGACACCGCGCGGCGGCCGGGCACGGGCCCACGTTCCGCGAGCTGGTGCAGACCGCCGGCTCGGTGACGAACCGCCAGGCCGGCATGCGCGAAGGCTTCTACGAGCGGAACCGCGTCGAGGTCGTCGAGGGCCGCGCCCGCTTCGTCGATGCGCACACCGTGGAGGTCATCCAGCCCCGCGGCGCCACCGACACGCTCACGGCCAAGCACTTCGTCATCGCCACCGGCTCGCGCCCGTACCACCCGCCGGAGATCGACTTCAACCACCCGCGCGTCTTCGACTCCGACACCATCCTCGGCATGATCGAGATGCCCCAGTCGATGACCATCTACGGCGCGGGCGTCATCGGCTGCGAGTACGCCAGCATGTTCCGCATGCTCGGGGTCAAGGTGAACCTCGTGAACACGCGGGAGAAGCTGCTCTCGTTCCTCGACGACGAGATCATCGACGCCCTCTCCTACCACCTGCGCGATCTCGGCTGCATCATCCGCCACAACGAGGAGATCGAGCGCGTCGAGACCGCCGATGACGGCGTGATCCTCGACCTGAAGAGCGGCAAGCGCCTGAAGACCGACGTCCTCCTCTGGGCGAACGGCCGCTCCGGCAACACCGTCGACATGGGCCTCGAAGCGCTCGGCATCGCCATCGACAGCCGCGGCAACCTCAAGGTGAACGACGCCTACCAGACCGCCGTCCCCCACATCCACGCCGTCGGTGACGTGGTCGGCTTCCCCTCCCTCGCCAGCGCCGCGTACGACCAGGGCCGCTTCGCCGGCACGCAGATCGTCGAGGGCCGCCTGGAGCACCGCCTGGTGCAGGACATCCCCACCGGCATCTACACCTCCCCCGAGATCTCCTCGCTCGGCCGCAACGAGCGCGAGCTGACCGCCGCCGGCGTGCCCTACGAGGTCGGCCAGGCGCAGTTCAAGTCTCTGGCCCGCGCCCAGATCACCGGCCGCACCGTGGGGATGCTCAAGATCCTCTTCCACCGCGACACGCTGGAGCTGCTCGGCATCCACTGCTTCGGCGACAACGCCGCCGAGATCATCCACATCGGCCAGGCGATCATGTCCCAGAAGGGCGAGGCGAACACCTTGCTCTACTTCGTGAACACCACGTTCAACTACCCGACCATGGCCGAGGCCTACCGCGTCGCCGCACTGAACGGCCTGAACCGCGTGTTCTAGACCGGCCGCCCGTGGGGGCGGGGGGCGGCCGAGTCCCACGCTTCGCGCGCACGCGCCTTGGCGGCCGAACAGCGCGCCCTCCACGCCTCGGGCTCAGCTACCCTCGGGCCCGATGAAGCTCCTCCGGTACGGCCGCTCCGTCGGAACGATCTTCGATCTCCTGGGCACCCGGGAAGACGACATGACCTACGCGCTGGGCCTGGTCGCGTCGAGGTCGGCGGCCTTCGCGCGGCAGCTCGCGGAGGCCGTCGGGGGAACACCGGGATCGGAAGGCGGGGTCGTCCATCTCCAGCGCATCGAGGAAGACGGCCGTACGGACGTCGAGATGCGCTGGCCAGGCGCGTTCCATTGCATCATCGAGGCCAAGCGAGGCGTGAAGCTCCCGAGCGTGAAGCAGCTCCGGAAGTACGCCTCGAAGCTGCACGACGCCAGAGAGACGAAGATCCTCGTCGCGGTCACCAACGCGACGCAGGCCTACGCCGAGCGTGCGCTCCCGCCCGAGCTGGACGGCGTCCCCGTCCGGCACCTGACGTGGCGCAGCATCCGGGAACTCGCCCGCCGCGCGCGCCCGGATGAAAACAACCGGAACAAGCATCTGCTGGATGAATTCAAGGCCTACCTCACGGAGATCTTGGGCATGGAGAACGTCCGCTCGAACATGGTGTACGTCGTCTCGCTCGGGGCTGGTGGCGCCTGGGGGCTCGACTTCAAGGAGGTCGCGACGAAGCGGCGCCGTTACTTCTACCCGACCCAGGGACACTGGCCCGCAACGCCACCAAACTACATCGCGTTCCGCTACGACGCTCGGCTCCAGACCATCCACCACGTCGACGACTACCAGGTCTTCGCGAACCCGCGAGACGTCTTCCCCGACGCGAGAGACCACGCGATCGAGCCGCACTACCTCTTGACGCTCGGCCCTGCGATCCGCCCTCCGACCGAGGTGAGCACGGGAGACAAGATCCGGCAGGCCATGCGTGTCTGGGCGATGATCGATCTGCTCCTGACGTGCTCCACGATCACCGAGGCGCGCGACGAGACGAAGAAGCGCCTGGGCAGGAGCGCCAAGGACCTCGAGCAAGAGGAGGCAGGCTGATGCCTGTCGCGCCCGAGCGCTAACCTCCTCGCGCGCCGAGTGGGGTGGCCGCGAGGCCCACACAGTTCCCCTCGGTGAGGCCCGCCTCCCGTCGCAGCGCCACCGCCGCGCCCCGCAGCCGTGAGACCGGCACCAGCGCGCTGGTCGACCCCCGCAACTCCCGGAAGTAGTGCCGCCGGAAGTACAGCGTCGGCCCATCGGTCGCCACCGACAGCTCCTCGGCCGCGGGCGGCACCTCGGCAGGCTGCGAGCTCTCCACCACCGCCCGGTCCTCCAGCAGGATCTTGCGGTTCGCGTAGTCCAGCAGCGTCGCCAGCGGCCCCCAGCGCAGGAAGGTCCGCGCCGTGAGCAGGAGCATCCGCGTGCACCGCTCCGACAGCGGGATGCAGTAGATGTGGACGCGCATCGACGTCGGCTTGACGTGCAGCTCCATCCCGTTCGGGCGCCGCCACATCAAGCTCACGCCCGTCGGGTCTCCATCGACCGCGCCGTGGAACGTCGCGCCCCAGTCGGAGGGCGCGATCTCGATGTGCATCTCGGCGTGGCTGTGCAGCCGCCGCCGCATGTCGCGCCCGATGGTGCGGCGGTGGATGAAGGGCACGTGCGGGAAGTCGAGCATGTTCTCCATCGCCCGCGTCCAGTGCGTGTCCCAGTCCTCGTGGTAGCTGGTCACGCCCCAGCGCGGGTCCACCAGCGCAGACGGCAGCACCGGCTCGGTCCCGGCCGCGTCTTGCCCGGTGAACACCCAGACGAGCCCCCCGACCTCGCGCGCCGGGACCGCCAGCGCCGCGTACCGCGCGAGCTTCTCGTCCCCCACCGGATTGAACGGGATGTGCGCGCACGCGCCGTCCGCGCGGAAGGACCAGCCATGGAACGGGCACTGCAGGTGCCCCCCCTCGGAAATCTCGCCGAGCGACAGCGCGACGCCCCGGTGCGGGCAGCGATCGAGGAGCGCACCGATCTGCCCCTCGGCGTCGCGAAAGAGCACCAGCGACTCCCCGGCGAGCTTCGCCGCGACCGGCGCGTTCCGGACCTCCCGCGCAGGCAGGATCGGTGTCCACACGTTCGCGAACCCCTCGAACATGACGCCTCCGTTCCGTGTACAAATGGTCTAAACAACACTCCGGGGACGGTCAAGCGAGCGCCTGGAAGAGCGCAAAAGATGCGTGTTCAAGCAGACGACCCTGGTGTACGAACGGTCTACACTACGGACGCACGAGGACGACGCGATGGGGCGGCCAGCGGGATCACGCAACCCGGACTTCGAGGCGACGAGGGCGTCGTTGCTCCGTGGCCTCCTCGCGCGGGTGACCGAACCCGACGGGGCCCGCGCGAGCTTGCGTGAGCTGGCAGCCGCCGCGGGCGTGAGCGCGTCGACGCTCCGGCACTACTTCGGCTCGCGCGAAGGTGTGCTCGCCGCGGTGTTCGCGCACTGGCACGAGGGCGGGCGTCCGTACCTGCTCTCCGTCGCCACCGAGCCGCTCGCCCCCGTGCGCGCGTCCCTCGACGGGCTCTTGCGCCGCCTGGGCGAGGCGTTCGACCAGCACGGTGTGGGCGAGGTGTTCGCGGTGGGGCTCGCCGTGGGGCTGCGGCAAGAGACGCTCGGCCCAGCCTACCTGCAAGAGGTGCTCGATCCGCTGCTGGAGGCCGTCGAGGCGCGGCTCGCGCGGCACGTGGCGCGGGGCGAACTCAGAGCGGGCGAGGTGCGGCACATGGCGCTGTCGCTCATGTCACCGCCGCTCCTGGCACTGCTGCATCAAGGTGCACTCGGCGGCGTGGCGTGCCGGCCGCTGTCGTACACGCGCTTCTGCGACGATCACATCGCGGCGTTCCTGCGCGCGCACGGCACGGGGCACGAGGCGCCGGCCGAGCCAGGGGCGCGCGCTCCTCAGTCGATGGCAGAGCGCGCCCGTCGTGCTCTCGGCTGACTTCGTGACCAGCTCCACAGGCCCAGCGTTTTGCCGCGCCTCATCCTCCTGCCGTGTCCTAAGGTGGACCCGCGTCATGGTGATTTTCCTTCTGGGAATGGTCGTGATCCTCGGGACCGTCGGGTTCCTCGTCGTCCGCTTCGGGATGCGGCCTTCGGCGGCGGAAGGGCCCGCGGCGGTGCTCGGTCCGATCGGGAGGCGTGCCCGTGCGACCTTCGCCCGCGTGGATCCACCCGTGATCCTCGGACGCTACGGCCATGGCCCGTCGTACAACCGTGTGCCCGTGTCCTTGCAGCTCGCCGACGCGAACCAGGTCATCGAGACGCACCTGACCTGTCTCTCGACCCACCTGCACTTGCTGCAACCCGGGGCGCCGTGCGAGCTGCTGATCGATCCCGCCGATCCCACCCGGCTGATGGTCACCGGCGTGCAGAATGCGTTCGGCGTCGTGGTGCCGGCCGAGATCGGCTCGTCGCACTTTCGCTGGTGAGCGCGACGGGGCCCTGACGCTACGGGTCCTTTTTCTTCTTGGGCTTCTTCTTCTTCTGCCACTTCTTCGGCGGGGGTAGCCGCGGGCCCTTCGAGGGGAGGTCCTTGAGCCAGGGGGCGCGGGTGTCGACGGGCAGCACCTCTTCGGCTTGCAGCTTCATCGAGCCGGGGAGCACGACGTCGAAGCTGGAGCTGACCACGCGCTGCTGGACGGCGCCGATGTTGGCCACGTCGCCCCGGACGCGGAGGCCGATGGGGATGCAGAAGCTGCCGTCGCCGAGCTGGATGCGCGTGGGCTTCTCGCTCGACCCGAGCTGCTCCAGGTTCCGCACCATCTCGAGGACCACGTCCTCGGCGCAGACCGGCTCGACGTCGGCCTTGGTCTTGGTGCCGGCGGGGTAGACGACCTTCGATTCGACCTTCACCACCACGGTGACGCCGTCGCGTCCGGCCTCGCCGACCTGGAGGGTGCGCGAGGCGAGCGCCTGCGCTGCGTTCCTGGCGGCGCGCTCCCACTCGATCGCGTCGCCGGCGGTGGCGCTGAGGACACGCACGCCCTGCACGCTGCCGTCGGCACCGAGCTTCACCTCGAACTTGGCGCGGGCGTCGAGGGGCGCGGTGGAGCTGCGCACGGCGTCGGCGAGGGAGGTGGCGACGACGCCGGCCGCGGGCATCTGCAAGCCGAGGGATTTGTCGCGGGTCTGGATGCTGGAGGTGAGCACCTTGCCCGCGATGGTCGGGTCGACCGGCGCGGCCGCTGGAGCCGAGGTGGGCGCGGCGGTCGCTTCGGGTCGAGGCGCGAGGACGCCCGGCAAGGTCCACACGGGCGCGCCACCGAGGCCTGGGGCCAGCGCCACCTCGGGTGGTGGAGCGCCGCCGTACTCGTCGGGACTGCCTGGCGAAGGGGCGGCAGGTGAAGACGGCTCGGGCGGCGCGGAGGGCGTCTCCGAGGGGGGTGTGCCTGGAAGCTGCGCGATGGCAGGAGGCTCGACCGGGACCGCGGCGGGAGGCGCGATGGGCGGCGCAACGGGCGACGGGGCCTCGGGCGGCGCGGGTGGCGGATCGAGGGGGTCCGACGGCAGCTGGGGAGCGGGAGGCTCGACCGCGGGAGGTGGGGTCGGGGTGGGCTCCGTGGGCGCGGGTGGCGACGGGACGACCGCCGCGGGGCGAGCCTCGGAAGCGCCGTTGCGCGCGAGCGGGTCGTCGGAAGGAGGGGCCTCGGCAGGCGCCCGAGGGGCTCCGGGGGGCTCCGGCGTGCTCGCTTCCGTGGGCATATCCCCGCCGCCGGGCGCAGGGCGCACGTCTTCCAGTTCCAACCAGGTGGTCACCGCATCGTCGGCGTCGGCCTGGGCCAGGGGCCGCTCGGCCCAGGGGAGCAGCCCGGTCCCCAGGAGCCCCACGTGCAGCGCCACCGCGACGAGGACGGCGACGGCCTCCGCGGAGCGGCTGGAGCGTGGCGCGGGGTCCCGCATGCAGCTCTCGAAGGTAGGGCCAGGGTGCCCGCCGCGCCAGGACCGACTGGACGAGAAAGGCCGGTGGCCGGTGCTACGTTTCTGGCATGTCGTTCGAGCGTGTGTTCTCCGGGGCCCCCTGGGAGGCGAAGGTCAGTTACTGCCGAGCCGTTCGAGCCGGGCACCACGTCTACGTCTCGGGGTCGGCGCCGATCACGAACGAGGGCACGGTGTACGCGCCAGGAGACGCGGAAGCTCAGGCGGCGCGGTGCCTGGAGATCATCGAGGAGGCGCTGCGCAAGCTGGGGCTCGACCGGCGCGCCATCGTGCGCACGCGGATGTTCGTGACCGACATCGACCGCTGGGAGGCATTCGGACGCGCGCACGGCGCCTTCTTCGCAGCGTGTCCCCCGGCGACCTCGATGGTGCAGGTCTCACGCCTCATCGACCCGGCGATGCTGATCGAGATCGAGGCCGACGCCGTCGCCCTGCCGGAGCAGGCGCCATGATCGACGTCGGCCTCGACGAGAGCGATCCCCTCGGCGTCATCGACCAGGCCTTCCATGACGCCTACGCGGCTCATCGCGCCGAGGCGCTTTCGCGCATGAGTCCCATCGTCGCGCAGATCGACGACAGCTTGATCCTGCGGCACCGCGGAGAGCGCTTCGAAGGCCTCGCCCGCACCCGCCGCTACCACGAGCTGAAGGCGATGAGCCACCTGCCGCTCGCCGTGTACCTCACCCTCTGGGGGCTACCCTCGCCCTTCGACGAGGCGGCCCGCGCGCGCCTCACCGTGCTCG
Source organism: Chondromyces crocatus (assembly GCF_001189295.1). Lineage (NCBI taxonomy): Bacteria > Pseudomonadati > Myxococcota > Polyangiales > Polyangiaceae > Chondromyces > Chondromyces crocatus. Next base: position 4,213,276 of record NZ_CP012159.1, on the reverse strand, counting down.
GCGAGCGTCTCGCGCTGGCCGAGGCGAGCCTGCCACGGCGACGCTTCACCGTCGACGAGCTTCCCCGCCAGCGGCGCCTCTTCGCGTCGGCGCACGCGTTGCTCCAGCGAGCGCTCACCGAAGGCCACGTCACGCGGGAGACGCTGATCGCGTACGTGCGCGCGCAGTCGCCGGACATCATCCACAACGCCGAGGGGTCGGCGCGCGATCAGATCGAGACCATGCACGCCACGCTGGAAGGCTGGCGGAAGACGATGCCTCCCGAGGAATGGAACCGGCTTCAGGCCGTGGTCACGGTGTCGCACATGGCTCGCCCAGGCAACGCCGCCTTCCAGTACTTCTCGGTGACGCTGGGAGGGCACTGGGAGGGGCGCTTCGACCAGGAGGAGCTGCACCCGGACGCCCGGGTGGTGGCCTCCGAAGGCACGCTGGACGAGCGCGCCGCCTTCGATCTCCTCGCGACGCGCGCGCTGGATGGGCGGATGGCGCAGCACTTCTTCCGCGAGCATGGTCGGCTGCACCGGGATGTGCTCAGCGACGCGACGGAGCGCATCCTCGCCGAAATGTTCCAGAAGACGCCCGCGCCGCCGCGAGCGCGCGTGGAGAGCCAGACACCGGCATCCGAAGGCGATCCGACCTCCGGAGGAGACGCGCCAGCGACCCCGCCCCCCAGGACCGCTTGAGCAACTACCCAGGACCGCTTGAGCAACTACCCAGGACCGCTTGAGCAACTACCCAGGACTGCTTGGGCAACTACCCAGGACTGCTTGAGCAACTACCCAGGACCGCTTGAGCAACTACCCAGGACCGCTTGAGCAACTACCCAGGACTGCTTGAGCAACTACCCAGGACTGCTTGAGCAACTACCCAGGACCGCTTGAGCAACTACCCAGGACCGCTTGAGCAACTACCCAGGACCGCTTGAGCAACTACCCAGGACCGCTTGGGCAACTACCCAGGACCGTCGCAGAACTACCCAGGACCGTCGCAAAACGGACCTCGACCCGGCCCGTCGACAGCCGTTCTGCCGGCAACCATTCGAAATTTCTCTCGAACCGATCCCCGCGTGTCGCTGGCGCGATGGTCAGGAGACGTAGGCGAAGCACGCACCTCTCCCTCTATGATGCAATGTCACGTATCGCCCGGTGTTACAGACTGAAATAGACTGAAATAGGCTGTTATGGCGAACCGCTCGGGGCGTGCCTATTCCAGGGCTGCGCGGTCGATTTCCGGCCGACGTAGTTTCCGGAGGAATGTCTCATGGCTGATCCCAATGCCCCGGTTCCCGAGCCTGCCGCCTACCCGACCCGGGTCGACGAGCTGCTGGCGCTTCTTTCCGACGTGCCGACCGACGAGGAGAGGGCGTTCTTCGATGGCCTCATCGAGGAGCACACCGCCCGCGACGCAGGTGCCGAGGTCGAGTCCGCGGCCTTACTGGACGACTGCCTGGATGCATGCCGCACGGCGCTGCCGCTCATTCTGGCCGGGCGCATCCAGGGTTACGGTGCGCTGCGGCTGCGCTACCACCTCGAGACGGCGCGCGCGCTGGCCGTCGAGGTCGCCGCGCTCGATGCTGTCGTGATCGATGCTGCCGGCGCCGGCGCTTCGAGGTCGGCGCGGCTCCGTGACTCACGGGAGCTCCGGCGGGCCGGACTGCGCGCCTTCAGGAACCTGTCCGGGCGGTCGCCGGAGCAGCTCGCGCGGGTGAAGAAGCTGGCCGAGGAGGCCGAGCGGCCCGACACCCGCGCGCGAACGCTGGAGACGCTCGCACGGGAGCTGGAGACGATGATGGGCACGATGCCAGCTCGGGTGCTCGCCGACGCAGGCGCCACGCCGGAACTGCTCGCGGCGCTCCGGGCGCACGCCAAGCAGGTGCTGGCCGCACGCGAGCACGCCGCGAGCGCGCGAGGGACCGTGCGCTCGCAGTACGATCACATGCAGGTCCTGGACGGGCGTGTGCTGCACGAGCTGCGCGCCCTGGTGGGTGCTCTCCGCGATGCACGGAAGTCGGATCCGAAGGTGCCGGTGCTGAGAGTGCAGTCCCTCCGCCTCCCGAGGCGTCGGCCTGCACGGCGTCCCAAGGACACGGCTCCGAGCCGGCCGCTCGACCCGACGACGCCGACGACGCCGACGACGCCGACGACGCCGACGTCCCCCTGTGCACCGACCTCGCCCGTCACCACCTCCCCGACCACCACGCAGGACATGAGCGCCGCGTCCCTGGCGCCCGCCGCCAGCTGATCGGCCCCCCGTCAGCGAGCGCGACGCTTCACCCACCTCTCTGCGCTCGCTGACGCATCCCTCTCGTCCCCATACCCGTCCCCGTCCCCATCCCCGTCCTCGTCCTCTCGTCCCCTGTTCGTCATCCACGCCCGGGCGCCCGTCTCCTCCGCGCAGGAGCGTCGCGGCCGTCGCTCGCGCCGCTCGCGGCGGACCTCGGTGGACGGGGGGGACGCGCACGACGAACAGGCCTGTCAATCGGTGCGCTGGCTCGCGATTCATGGCGGTTTCCCCGTTCGGGACGCGCTGCATGGTGCGAACGATTTGCGTGGGTCCGAGCGAGCGCTGGCGGGGGCTCGGTCATCGGAGTCCACGGTAGGCTATCGCGGCTGCGCCGACCCTCCAGAGGTCTGCTCGGGCGCGAATGGTCCGGTCCATTCCCCCGGGGGGGCAGGGCTGCTCCGGGGCCCGAAGCACGATGACCGGGCAGCCCGTGTCGGAGGAGACGCATGCTCGCCAGTAAGGTCGCGGCGTATGAGCCGCTGCGGTATGTGGCGCCCGATGGCGCCGGATGGGTTCATGCCCTGTTCGGTGACGTGCCAGGGCACCAGCTCGACTTCATCTGTACGCCAGATCCTCGCGGGGAGCTCACCCGGCCGCATGTGACGCGGCTCGCGCGGCTGATGAAGTCGCTGGAGCCACGGCCAGGCTCCAGGTTCGCGTTCGCCATCGGCAACCTCTCTCGCGACGACATGGTGCGCGAGCCGGGTCGCGGGGCGGTCGGGTTGATCTTCGGGACGCGCGTGAGCGGCATGATCGATGCCGCTGGCGCCGAGGAGCCGGCGTTCGCGCACGCGATCGCAACGGTGGACCGGCAGTTCAGCCAGAGTGCGCTGGAGGGCGCAGCGCTCTCGCTGTTCAGCCACGTGGCAGGCTATGCGGCCGGGGAGCCGCGGAGCGACGTGGGCGGGTCGGGGGCGGTGTCGGCCTGGGAGCGGTCGCGTGGGGCGCGGCCGTTCTACCGGGCGTACGCGCGGTGCATGACGCACGCGCCGTTGCAGGGGCCGCCGCTCGTGCGGCGCTACCTGGAGAGCTTCGCCGACATCCCCGCGCCGTCGTGCGGGCCGCCAGGGCCTGCGCTGATGGCGAACCCGGAGAAGACGACGGGGCGGCTGATCATCGTCCACGACGAGGACGAGCCGTTCGGGAAGCTGGCGCAGGTGGCGACGCGGCTCGCGGCGCTGCTCATCCGGTCGAGCGTGCGCTGGACGGCGATCGTGTGCGACGGGACGGTGGAGAGCTCGGGGGATTTCATCATCGAGCTGACGCCGAAGGCGCCGCCGTGCATGGCGCACGAGGACAGGATCCTGCAGCTCTCGGAGCTGCCGAGCGACGACGATGCGCTGGCCCGGGAAGTCCTGGGCGTGTTCCCGCGGGCGCAGGTGGACGGGCCGCCGACGCTGCGGAGGCCGAGGTCGGCGGACGAGGAGCCGACGCGGCCGTGCTCGCGGGCGGAGCTGCTCGAGGCGCTGGCGAAGGCGACGACGATGCAGAAGCGGCCGACGACGGTGGTGTCGCAAGAGCCGCCCGACTCGGCCAAGGGTCGGCCGACGCGGCCCGACTTCGGGCTCAGCAAACGGTCGCCGCCGTCCGAGGTCGAGGTGGTGCTCGATCTGGACAACTGGCCCGATGCAGTCCCGGCGACGATGAAGGCGCCGACCGGCGCGGTGGTCACGCCGGTCGTGGTGAGGACGTCGTCGGTGGTGGTGAAGAGTTCGCCACCGCCACCCATGGCCGCCACGGCGAAGCGGAACATGCCCGTGGCCGCGGCAGGCGCGGCAGGCGCGGCAGGTGCGGCAGGCGCGGCAGGTGCGGCAGGTGCGGCAGCGAGCGACGCGCAGGCTCCTTCGTCGAAGACGCCGGTGCCGTCCTCGAAGACGCCGGTGCCGTCCTCGAAGACGCCGGTGACGCGGGACTCGAACCTGCCCGAGCGGGACGTGCGGCGTCTGGCCTCGGCCGCGCGGTCGCCCATCAGCGCGCCCGATACGCCGATGGGTCCGCTGACGCCGCTGTACGGGCCGGCGACGCCGCCGCCGGACACGCGCCCGCTCGACGCCAGCGCGCTCCTGCACGAGGACGCGGAAGCGCCAGAGACGCCGATGCCGCACACGCCCGTCGTGGACTCGCTGGCGTCGATGGCCGAGGCGCTCCCTCCGCGGAGGAATCCCGAGGTCTCGGTGCAGGTGGTGGACCGCTCGGTCGACGAGGACATCGGGTCGCGCTCGCCCGAGACGGGGCGCGCCGACAGGGCGTCCGAAGACGGGGCCACGTCGGACGACGTGCCGTTCATCCCGTCGGCGGGGACGAGTGCGACGTTCCGCGTGAGTGCGCTGCCTCCGCTGGGCGCGCCCTGCACGGGGACGCCCATCCCGGGTCAGCCAGCCTCGCTCGGCGACGGGGCGCGCTCGATGGTGTTCATGGTCCCGCAAGAGCGCGCTCAGAAGAGCGGGCGCGGATGGGGCAAGTGGGCGAGCATGATCGCGCTCGGGGCCTTGCTGGCAGGCCTGCTGGTCGGCGTGATCTCGCGTGGCGAGGCGCTGGTGGGCAAGGCGCCGGATCCGTCGAACGCGAGCGCGCCCGGTGGGTCGGAGAAGCTCCTCTCGGGCGCGCAGGAGGCGGCAGCCCAGGATCTCGCGCCCATGAAAGCGGCGCCGCCCGCGCCCGAGGTCCCCGCCGCGGAGGCGCCCGCTCCCGAGCAGGCCCTCCACGAGGTGCTTGCGCCCCCAGCGCCGACCGTGCCCGGCTCGACGTCGATGGGCTCCACGGCGCCCGCGCAAGCGCCGCAAGGAGCGCAGGGCCTGCCCACACGAGCGCCGTCGACTCCGGGCGCGACGGCGCAGGCGATACAGGGCGCGTCGACGCAAGAGTCGTCAGACCAGGAGCCGTCGGCACAGGACGCCTCGGCCCGCGCGCGCCTCCAGCAAGGCACGACGACGCCAGGGGGACCTGCACAGGATCTCCCCGCGCAGGGAGCGGCTGGCCAGGGCGCCCCGCCACGCGCAGGAGGCTCGCAAGGCACCTCCACGCCAGGGACGTCGGCACAGAGCGCACCGCAGGACGGCTGAGCGCTGGCGCTGGAGCGGGCGGGATCGCTCGCTCCGCGCAGGACTTCGTTCGGACTCCCACTCCATTCTCGAAAGGATGCGTCGCTCGCCGGCCCAAGAGGCGGCGCGCGCGCAGGCAGGCAGGAGCGTCACCGACCACGTCGAGGCGGTCGCTCCACGCTGCCCACGAGCGCGGGCATCACCGCACCGCGCGTCGGAAGAACCGGCACACGGCCCCGCGCTCACGCACCAGGGCGCGTCGAGGGAGCCTGTGTGACACCCAGGTTCTGGTCACGCAGGCTCCGGGAGGGGCGCTCAGGGCACGGGAGCGCAACGGAACGGGCTGTTCGGCTCTCCCAGCGCGGTGCAGTGGCCGCTCAGGCACTGCCCGTCGGAGATGCACCCCGTCCCGTCGACCAGCTTGCACTCGCCGGCGTCGTTACAGGCAGACGCCTCGGAGCACATGGGGTCGTGCTCGCCGAAGGCGAGGGGCTGGCATTGATCGAAATCCGCGGGGTCGCAGCGCAGGCAGAGGCCGTCGCAGGCCAGGCCGCAGCAGACGCCGGCGACGCAGTGTCCGCTGGCGCAGGCCGCGTCGTCGTCGCAGGAGCCACCGAGGGCGAGTTTGCAGTGGCCGGCGCCATCGCAACGTTTGTCTTCGCCACACGAGACGCCAGCGGGCAAGGGCTCGAGGGGCTCGGCTGGGCGGGCGATGCCGGACTGGCAGGTCATCACGAGGCAGCCGCCGACACCGGCAGGGGTGCCGTCGATCGCGGGGTCGTGGTGACACTGGTGGGCGTCGTCGCAGGTGTCGTCGGTGCACGGGTTGCCGTCGTCGCAGCTCGAGGAGCAGAGGCCCTGGGGCCGCTGCCCAGGGAGCTCGCTCGTGGGCTGCTGGGCGGATCCTCCGGAGGGGTTCGAGGGCGTGCCGAAGTCGGGCCCGGCCTCGCCGCCGGGTCGGCCGGACTTGCCGACGCACCGGCCTTGATCGTCACACGTGCCCTGGTTGTCGAGCACGCACCCTTGCAGCACCGTGCTGGAGATCTGGAGTGCCGCGCCGGCCAGCATGGCCAGCCAGGCTTGCTTCCATCCATCGTGTCTCATGGTCGTCTTCCCCCCTGGGCCACGTCCGGTGGCCGTCGAAGCGTTCGTCTACGGCTCCGCTTCTGCACCGAGGTGCAGCGGAGGCGCGGGTGTGTCCGTTGCAGCAGCGCCGCCCGCGGCGTGGTCCACGACGAGGTGCGCTGCGCGGGAGGCGCGGAGAGGGCCTCTCACCTCCGCGGAAGGCTCAGCGTCGGCCCGGTGGCTGCTTGCTGCAGCGGGCACGCTGGAGGAATTGCGGGTTCACGCAGCGCGAGGGCGTGGCGCCGCGCGGCATCGGTGCGGCACCGGCGCGGCTGCTCTTCGAGGCGATGGGTGCCGCGTTGAAGGCCGAGGCGCTGGGTCCTCTGGAGGCGCGCGGCGTGGCGGGCGCGTCGGAGGCGCCGGCCTGCGTGGTGGCATCGGCCTGCGCGGTCGCGGGCTCGGATGCGGGGGGGTCATCCGACATCGAGGGCTCGAGGGCCTCGGTGGAGGCGCGGGCCTCGGCCTGATCAGGGGCTGGAGGTGGAGGGGCGGGCTCGGTGAGCGCGTCGCTCTCGGGTTCGTTCGAGGGGCCCGGTGGGATGGCGACGAGGGTGGTCGCGGCGAGGGCGGCGGGCACGCGCAGCGGGCGCGAGGGGCGCGCGGGGGTGGCGCCGAGCGTGGGCACGGGGCATCGCTCGGCGAGGGCCGGCAGCTCGGGGCCGGTGGCCTCGGCGTCGCCGTCGGCGTCGGCGTCGAGGGTAGCTTCGGCCTGGGTTCCCAGCGGGAACGCGGAGATCAGCGCCGAGACGGCGCCAGCGGCGAGCAAGGTGGCGATGGTGGAGATGAAGAGCGCGCCGCGCCAGTGGGTGGTGAGCCCAGGCAAGCGGGCGGTGAGGCTTCGGCGGCTGTCGGGGACCGACATGGAGCCGATGCTGGTCCGGCTGTTCTGCGTCGCGCGGTCGCTCAACGAGCTCGGTATCGCGGAGATGCGCGAGAGATCGGGGAGGTGCGAGGTGCGCTCCGCGCGGGTGGGCAGCTCGGCCTCGGCCGAGGAGGCTGCGACGCCGCGGGGGCCGGTGTGAACGAGCGGGTCGGCATCGCTCCCGAAGGTCGAGGCGTTGCGCTGGGGGTCGGGTTCGGCCGGGGGCGGCACTTCCCAGGCGACGCGGCGCTGCGCTCCCGGCAGGGAGGAGTACGACTGGCGCAGCGGAGGCGGGGGCTCTGGCAGGCCGGGCGGTTCGTGCTCGGGCCAGGAAAGGGGGGGCGCGTCGGAAAATTCGGCAGCGTTGAGCCGCCAGGGCGCGGGATCGGCGAAGCCGATGCGGGTGCGGACGCGATCTTGATCGGGCAAGAGGGTCTCGCGCGGTCGGTCGGAGGCGGGTGGCTGCGCGGCGGGCCATCCGGGAGAGGTGGAGCGCGCGAACGTCGTGTTCCAGACGGGCGTGTGCTGGCGGTGGAGCTCCGGGCAGGGCTCGGCCTCGGAGCGCCTCGGCGCCGTGGTCCCGAGCGGGAGGCTCCAGGGGTCGACGTCGCCAACGAGGCGATCGAGGCCCCGGACGATGTGCTCGGCGGGGCCGAGGCGCAGCTCGCGCTGGCGCCGCATGCAGCCCGCGACGAGGTCGACGAACTCCGGGTCGACGTGGCGGACGTAGCGGCTGACGCGCGGGACCTGGCCCTGGAGGATCTGGAGGACGATCTCGCTGAAGTTGCCCTGGAACGGGCGCTCGCCGGTGAGCATCTCGAAGAGCACGACGCCCAGCGACCAGATGTCGGCGCGGAGGTCGACGTCGACGGCGGCGCGGACCTGCTCGGGGCTCATGTAGGGCAGTGAGCCCACGGCGTCGCCTGGCGCGGTGCAGACCGGCGTCCTCCCCGGCGCTGGCTTGCTGACGCCGAAATCGAGGACCTTCACCACGGGGGTGCCGCCGTCGTGCTCGCGGTGGAGGAAGATGTTCGCGGGCTTGAGATCGCGGTGGACGATCCCGAGGGCGTGGACGGCGGTGAGGGCCGCGGCGATCTCGCGGCCGATGTGGGCGGCGAGTTCGGGTTCGAGACGGCGACGGCGCGTGAGGAGATCGGCGAGGGTCTCTCCCTGGAGGAGCTGGAGGACCAGGACGGGATCGCCCTCGGCGGTGTGCACCGCGTCGTAGATGTCGACGATGTTGGGGTGGCGGAGGGCTCCACACGCGTGGGCTTCGCGTTCGACCCGGCGACGCAGAGCATCGACCGGGGCGACGATGAGCTTGAGCGCGACCTCTCGCCCGGTCGCCTCGTTGATCGCCGCCCAGACGACGCCCATGGCGCCCGTGCCGAGGTGGCGAAGGAGCCGGTACTTGTCGGCGATGACCATACCGGCGGTGAGCGGAGGTCGGGGTGTGGAAGGCGGCGTCATTGCAGCGATAGAGGGTGTGCCTGGTTGGCGCGGCAGTCCGTCTCGGCTCGCCGCACGCTCAGACCTGCGGGTTGAAGGTTCGAGTTGCCTGCAGGATCACGCCGGAGACCGGCAATGCGGAGCGCGGGTCCCTCCCTGTCGCGATCACTCCACACACGGGCGGAATGGCGCTGGAGATCGCGATTGGAAAGGAGCCCATGGATCAAGCTGGAGATTAATCAGCCGACCGGGCCTCGACAAGGCAATGGATTCGATTTCGATTTCAATGATGTTCAGGCCGTTTTACGCACGGTTTTCCGTGCGCCCAGCCTGCGCGCGATATGCCCATCGCCGGGCTATGCGAGGGTACGCGGGTCCGCATTCCCCCCACAAATCACCACGCCCACCCGCTCGCCCTCCCGCGGGCGGTATGCGCCGGACAGGAGCGCGGAGAAGGCCGCGGCGCCGCTCGGCTCGGTGGCGATCCGGAGTTCGTCCCACAGCACACGGCGCGCGGCGAGGATGGCCTCGTCGTCGACCAGGACGGCCCGCTCGATGTGGCGCCGCGCGACGGCGAACGCGATCTCGCCCACCCGGGAGGCGCCGAGGGCGTCCACCGCGACGCCAGCGACGGGGACCGTGGTGGGCCGCCCCGCCTGGAGGGCGGCGTGGAGCGTGGGCGCGGCCTCGGGTTCGACGCTGACGACGCGGACCTCGCTGGCGGTCCAGGACGCGACGCCCGCGATGAGCCCGCCGCCACCGACGGCGACGAGGAGGGTCTCGACCTCGGGCGCTTGCGCCTGGAATTCGCGTCCCAGGGTCCCCTGCCCCGCCACGACCTCGGGCTGGTCGAAGGCGTGGACCTCGAGCGCGCCCGTCTCGCGCGCGCGGGCCTGGCTTGCGAGGAGGGCGTCCGCGTACCGCTCACCGACCTGGGTGACCCGCGCGCCGTAGCGGCGGAGTCGCTCGACCTTCACGGACGCCGCGGTGCGCGGGACGAAGATCTCCGAGACGTGGCCGAGGCGCTGGGCGGCATACGCCACGGCGACTCCGTGGTTGCCACCCGACGCGGCGATGACGCCCGCCGGAGGGACGTCCGCCGAGAGCATGCGGTTGAAGGCGCCCCTCACCTTGAAGGATCCGGTGTGCTGGAGGGACTCGAGCTTGAGGACCAGCGCAGCTTGGATGCCGAACGCGCCGGTCTCCATGCGGATGATCGGGGTCGTTCGGACGTGCGCATCGATACGTTGCGCGGCCGCGGTGATGTCGTCGCGCGTGACGAGGGGAGGTTCGTTCATGGGGATGCCTGTCGGTCCGCTCGGTCCGCCGATCGCGAAGGAGGACCCAGCGCGGGCGGATGGGAGCACGTCCGTCTTCGAGGGAGCAAGGCGTCGAAGGTGGGGCGACGTGTCGAATCGCCTGCGCGCGCCGCCGTCTTTGGCATACGCTGCGCCGATGGTCGCGCTGCTCGACGCGTCCCTCGCTTTCCCCGCCGTGATCTACTCGGGGGTGCTGGCGCTGGCGCTGATCTACTGGTTCTTCGTGGTGCTCGGTGCGCTGGACATCGACGCGCTCGGCGCCGCCGACGGAGGCGCCGATGCGGCGCTGGACGGCGCCATCAAGGGCACGCTGGACGGCGCCCTCAAAGGCACGCTGGACGGCACCATCAAGGGCACGCTCGAAGGGGCGACCAAAGGGACGATCGAGGGCGCTGCCAAGGGGGTGCTGGGAGGCCACTCGGGCGAGGGCGTGGGAGAGGCCGGGCACGTCGGCGGCGGAGGGCTCGCCGGGGTGGTGGGCTCGCTCCACCTGAACCGCGTCCCCGCGACGGTGGTGCTGACGCTGATCGCGACGTTCGGGTGGCTGCTCGCGGTGCTCTCGCAGCTGCACGTGAGCCCGCTGTGGGAAGGCATCGGGCTGCCGGGCTGGCTGTTCAAGGGGATCTTGCTGCTGGTGTCGTTCGTCATCGCGCTGCCGCTCACGTCGCTGGTGGTGCGCCCGCTCGGCTCGCTGTTCGTGACGCAGGCGGCGCAGTCGGTGATGGACCTCGTGGGGAAGACGGTGATCATCTCCACGGGCCGCGTCGACGAGCGCTTCGGGCAAGGGGTTCTCCACGACGGCGGCGCAGGGCTGATCCTCAACGTGCGCTGCGATTCGCCGGGCGTGCTGCGCCAGGGCGACAAGGCCGTGCTCGTGAGCTACCACCCGGAGCGCGAGGTCTTCTTCGTCGAGCCCATGGAAGACCTGCTGGTCGAGCGGCGCATTCAACGCCTGGAGGTCGACCCCGTGGCGCCGGCAGGCGCGGATGCGGCGAGAGAGGCCCTCGGAGAGGCCGCCGAACTGGAGGGCGTGGAAGCGCTGGACTCCAAGGAAGCACGGCGAGGAGCTGGCTGACGCTCCCGTCCGCGCGCGCCGCGCTCGTTCATCTCCGGACGCAGCGCTCGTTCATCTCCGAGCGCAGCGCTCGTTCATCAGGCCAGCAGGCCGAGCCCACGCACCGAAGCGACGAGGGGATCCCATCGTCACGCTGCAATGCGCGAACACGCCCCGGAGAACGCGCCGCGCCCGGGAGAGCGCGCCGCGCACGTGAGCCAGGACGCGAGGAGGGTGCGCTTCTCCGCAGCGTGATGCGCTTCTGAGGGCGCACATGCCTCAGCGAATTCGCCGACTTGGGACAGCCGAACCGGACGCTGAGGCGTCTTGCCTCGCCTCGTCGCGGAATGCCGCGGGGGAGGCGTCACATCACCCGACGCCGAAAAAACAGGCAGACGAGCAGCATGGCGTGGCTCGTTCCTTCTTCGGTCCATCGAGGCTTCGTGTAGTCTCGCCCCCGTCGCTAGCAAGAGGAGTGCGTCGTGCCCCAGAGCCTGGAGCAGTACCTTCCGTTCGTGGTCGTCATCTGCCTGATCGCGCTCGCGGTCTTTGGCACCCTGCTCATCGTCGCCAAGTTCTACCGGCAGGTGGAACAAGGCCGCGCGCTGATCATCAACACGATGAAGACCGAGCCCATCGTCACCTTCACCGGGAAGGTGGTCTACCCGATCATCAACAAGGCCGAGATCATGGACATCTCGGTCAAGACGGTGGAGATCGACCGCCGCGGCAAGGAAGGGCTGATCTGCAAGGACAACATCCGCGCGGACATCAAGGTCACGTTCTTCGTGCGGGTGAACAAGACCCAGGAGGACGTGCTCAAGGTGGCCCAGGCCATCGGGTGCGCACGCGCGTCCGACCACAAGACGCTGGAGGACCTGTTCACGGCGAAGTTCTCCGAGGCGCTGAAGACGGTCGGTAAGCGGCTGAACTTCGAGGATCTCTACAAGGAGCGCCAGCAGTTCAAGGACGACATCATCGACGTCATCGGCAAGGACCTGAACGGGTTCGTGCTCGACGACGCGGCGATCGACTACCTGGAGCAGACGCCGCTCGAGGCCCTCGACAAAGACAACATCATGGATGCCGAGGGCATCAAGAAGATCACCGATCTGACGGTGATCCAGAACATCCTCACCAACGAGCTGCGGCAGAAGGAGAGGATGGAGATCGGGAGCCAGAACCTGCACGCCGACGAGGCCGTGTTCCAGTTCGAGCACCGGCGCGCCGAGGCCGAAGCGAAGGCGAAGAAGGAGATCTCCATCGCGCAGAGCCGCGAGGAGAACGAGGCGGCCCGCGTCGCGAGCGAGGAGGAGAAGAAGACCCTGCTCGTGAAGGAGAAGAACGAGGAGGAGGCCCGGGTCGCGCGGGAGGCCAAGGAGCGCGGGATCGCCATCGCGGAGCGCGCCAAGGTGCGCGAGATCCAGGTGGAGACGGAGCGCGTGGAGCGCGCGAAGCAGCTCGAGGTCGTGGCGCGTGAGCGCGACGTGTCGCTGCAGCAGATCGCTCGCGAGAAGGAGCTGGAGCAGCAGCGCAAGGAGATCGCCGATGTGATCCGTGGGCGAATCTCGGTGGACAAGACGGTCGCGGAGGAAGAGGAGCGGATCAAGGACGTCCGCGCCGTCGCCGAGGCGAACCGCCTGAAGGACGTGACGCGGATCAACGCCGAGGCCGAGGCGCAAGAGCAGCTCGTGAAGCAGCTCAAGTCGGCCGAGGCGAGCGAGGAAGCCGCGAAGTTCCGGGCCCGCGAGAAGGTGATCACCGCGGACGCGGAGCTGGAAGCGAGCGACAAGGCGACGCGGGCGAAGATCCGGATCGCCGAGGGTGTGCAGGCCGAGGCCGCCGCCGAGGGGCTGGCGAAGGTGCGCATCCGCGAGGCCGACGCGGCGGCGCTGGAGAAGACGGGGCTCGCCGAGGCCCGGGTGACGCTGGAGAAGCTGCAGGCCGCCGCCAGCGGCGAAGAGAAGCAGGGGATGGTGCGGGTGAAGGTCCGGGAGGCCGACGCCGCCGCCATCGAGCGCCAGGGACTCGCCGAGGCCAACGTGGCGCGCGAGAAGCTGCTCGCCGAGGCCACCGGCGTGGAGAAGCGCGGGCTGGCGGAGGCCAATGTGGCGCGCGAGAAGCTGCTCGCCGAGGCCACCGGCATCGAACAGCGCGGGCTGGCCGCGGCAAAGGCGCGCGAGGCCGAAGCGGTCGCAACGGAGAAGATGGGCCTCGCCGAGGCGACGTCGAAGGAGAAGATGGGTCTTGCCGAGGCGACCGCCGTGAAGGAGCGGTTGCTGGCAGAAGCCTCCGGTACGGCCGAGAAGGCGGCGGCGATGAAGGCCCTCGATGGGCTGGGCCGCGAGCACGAGGAGTTCCGCCTCCGGCTGGAAAAGGAGAAGCTCATCGAGCTGGAGCAGATCCGGACCCGGGTCGAGGTGGCGCGGGCGCAGTCGGAGATCATCCGGTCGGCCTTCTCCTCGGCGAAGATCAACATCGTCGGCGGCGATGGGGCCTTCTTCGATCGCTTCATGAAGGCGGTGACGCTGGGACAGACGGTCGACGGCGTGATCGATCAGAGCGCGACGGTGAAGACGCTGTTCGAGGACGTGGTGAACCGGCCCGGCAGCGCGCCGGCGCCGAGCCTCTCCGACCTGCTCGGGCGCCTCGTGGGCGGGGCGAGCGATCCGGAGAGCCGCAAGCAGATCCAGGCGCTGGCGGACAAGGCGCGCGAGCTGGGAATCGACGATCTGGGCAAGCCCCCGCAGGCGTGATCGGTTCGGTTCGTGGCGGGCTCCCGTCGGGGAGGCGTGTTCGGTTCGGTTCGTAGGGGGCTCCCCGCGGGGAGCCGAGGTTTTCGCCGATGACATCCAAGGCACCGGAGGCCGCCGCCGGTGCCTCCGCGTCGAGTGGCGCGGAGGCCCTGGAGGGCGGGAGTTACGAGGTCATCCGCCGGCGCTTGCTCGAGCACGCGGAGACGCTCGGCAAGAAGGCCGAGACGCTGAACGAGCGCCGGAAGCAGGCGTTCGGTGGGACGGAGCTGCAGCTCGTGGCCACCGAGCGGATCCGGACCGAGCACAACTGCGTCCCGCGGGACATCGTGAGCATCCGCGGGCGGCTGCTGGTCGGCTACCTGGTGGTGCTGGGCCTGAAGCAGGACGCGCAGGTGAGCGACGTGTTCGCGCTGCACCGCTTCACGCAGACGGCGGAGGGGCACGACTTCGCGCCGGTGCCGCTGGAGGAGGGGGAGGCGTTCCTCGCGGATCCAGCCTTCGTGAAGGACTTCAAGGATCTGTTCCGCTACACGAAGGAGACGCGGCTCCTGCAACTCCGGCGCACGGAGACGCGGTTGCTCGCCATCTTCCAGACGGGGAGCACGGAGCGGGACGTGAAGGTGTTCCGGTGGAGCGTCGATGGCTCCGGCCGGATCAAGTACATGGACGGGCGCGGGGAGAACGACAACCTCCGGCCGCGCTCGCACGACTTCGAGTGGAAGGCGACGACGCGCGAGGATCAGGTGGCGGGGAAGCACCCGCACGTGTCGATCCTCGACGAGATCTTCGTGGAGACGGTGGGCGGTGACCTGACCGTCAAGGTGGAGAACAACACGGCGTCGGGGCTCGGGATCTACAGCGAGCCGGTGGAAGACGCGAACCAGGGGCTCGACGACGCGGAGATCCGGTACGCGAAGCTGGGGACGCTGATCCTGCTCAAGATCAAGCCGTTCCGGGAGCAGGACTACCGCTACCTCGTCTACAACAGCCGGCTCAAGAAGGTGACGCGGCTCGATGCGATCGGGCAGGCCTGCCTCACCTTGCCCGAGGATCAGGGCATCGTCTTCCCGAACGGGTATTACCTGCTCACCGGGGAGAGCAAGAAGTTCGAGGAGCGCGCCGACGATCTGCTGTTCGAGCGGGTGATCCGGTCGCCGAACGGGGAGGACGTGCTCTACGTCTTCCACCGGCTGTCGGACGGAAGGTACCTGCTCTTCCCGTACAACGTGATCCGGAAGGAGATCGCGACGCCGATCCCTTGCCACGGGTACAGCCTGTTCGATGACGGGAAGATGGTGATCTTCCGGGCGACGGGCGACGAGGCGACGCGCGTCCACCCGATGCAGATCTGGCAGACGCCGTTCACCACGGCGGAGTACGCGGCGTCCGTGCCGACGGACGGGTCGTACCTGGCGAAGGTGGGGAACCCGGATCTCGTGCGGGGGATCTCGGAGGCGCTCAGCTTGCGGCGGCTCTGCGTGGGCGAGCAGCCGACGCGGTTGACCTTCGAGGACGTGATCAAGACCTGCGATCGGATGGTCGACGCCTACTACTGGCTCGGTCACGAGGAGGCAGGCGATCTCTCGACGGTGGTGCGCGAGCTGCGCAAGGTCGCCGAGAGCATCATCGACGAGTTCGAGAAGGTCGAGGCGATCCGGGCGAGGGCGGCGCAGGCGCTGGCCGAGGCGGACGAGACGCAGCGGCGGGTGCTGTCGGGGCTGCGGCCCGACGATCTGCAGAGCGTGGACGCATTCATGCGGGCGCTGACGGAGCTGCGGAAGCAGCGCGGGCACCTGATCACGATGCGCGAGCTGAAGTACATGGACCTCCCGCGGGTGGACGCGCTGGAGGCCGAGGTCGTCGCGCGGTTCGACGAGGTGAGCGCGGCGGCGGCGGCGTTCCTCCTGGGGGACGCGGCGTTCAAGCCGCTGACGGACCGGCTGGGCGCGCTGGTGGATCAGATCGAGGGGGTGAAGAAGTCGAGCGAGCTTCAGCCCTTCAAGGCAGACCTCGACGGGGTGAACGACGGCCTGTCGCTGCTCAGCGAGATCGTGGCCGGGCTGAAGGTGGACGATCCGACGGCGCGCACGCGGATCCTGGAAGGGGTGAGCGAGGTCTACGCGCAGCTCAACCGGGCGCGGGCGATCCTGAACGCGAGGACGCGGGATCTCCGCGGGGCCGAGGGACGGGCCGAGTTCGGGGCGCAGTTCAAGCTGTTCGGCCAGAGCGTGGCGAGCGCGGCGGCGGCCTGCGACACGCCGGAGCGGTGCGACACCGAGCTGTCGAAGCTCCTCGTGCAGCTGGAGGAGCTGGAGGGGCGCTTCGGCGAGTTCGACGAGTTCCTCTCGGAGCTGGCGGCGAAGCGGGAAGAGGTGAACGAGGCGATCGGGGCGCGGCGGCAGCAGCTCGTGGACGAGCGGCAGCGGCGGGTCCAGAACCTCGTGGGCGCGGCCGACAGGATCCTGCAAGGGGTCGTGCGGCGGGCGCGGAGCTTTGCGAACGCGGACGAGCTGAACGCCTACTTCGCGACGGACCCGATGGTCGCGAAGGTGCGCGATCTTGCCGGGGAGCTGTCGAAGCTCGGGGACTCGGTCAAGAGCGACGAGGTGGAGTCGCGGCTGAAGTCGGCGCGTCAGGATGCGCACCGGCTGCTCCGGGATCGCGAGGACCTGTTCGAAGAGGGGACCAGCGTCATCCGGCTGGGGCGGCACAAGTTCAACGTGAACACGCAGCCGCTGGAGCTGACGCTGGTGCCGCAGCACGGGGCGCTGTCGCTGCACCTGACGGGCACGGATTTCTTCGAGACGATCGACGATCCGGCGCTGAACGCGGCGCGGGAGCTGTGGGATCAGCAGCTGGTCAGCGAGACGGCGGAGGTGTACCGCGGCGAGCTGCTGGCGCTGTCGATGCTGGAGGATGCCGAGGCGGGGCGCGCGGGGCTGTCCATCGCCGGGCTGCGGGACGCGGCGCTGTCGGTGGTGTCGGACGCGGGTCCGACGGGAAGGATGGCGCAAGGGCCGAACGAGGGGTTGCTCGCGGTGGTGCGGACCTTCTCGGCCGAGCGCCACGATGAGGGCTACGAGCGCGGGGTGCACGATGGGGATACCGCGCTGATCCTGGAGAAGCTGCTGGCGCTGCGGTCGACCGCGGGGCTCTTGCGGTATTCGAGCGGGGCGCGGGCCCTGGGGTGCCTGTGCTGGGCGTCGATGGCGCCGGCCGCGCGGGAGGTGTTGCACCGGCGGGCGCGAAGCCTGGGGCGGCTCCGGGCGCAGCTTCTCGAGGTCGCCGTGAAGCTGGAGGCGAAGGCGACGGTCGCGGAGGATCCGGAGGCGTCGAAGCCGCAAGCGAAGCCGTCGGGCAGCTCGGGGTCGGCGCTGGATGCGCTGGCGTCCGAGGTGGAGCAGGCGGTGGAAGCTGCCGCCAAGGCGCATGGTATCGAGCCGGGCAAGGGAGAGGTGCGCCTCTCGGCGCGCTACCTGGTGGAGGAGCTGTGCGCCGATCATCCGCGCTTCGTGACGAGCACAGGGGCGTTCGAGCTGCGGGACGCGCTCCTCGCCCACCTGGACCTGGAGGGCGGACGCGGGGCGCTGGAAGAGGACCTGCGGCAGCTCGAACCTCAGCCCGCGGCGCAGCTCGCACTGGCCCAGGCCTGGCTCGAGGCGTTCGTGTCGAGGGACGCGCAGCGGTCGCACCTGGGATACCTGGTGCGCGAGGCCGCGGTGGTGCTGGTGACGGAGCGACGGCTCGATCGTGAGCCGAGCGCGGCGGTGGTGGAGGCGCGGGTCGAGGGGCTCCTGGGGCAACACCCGCGCATCCGGGAGCGGGCGCTGACGCTGCGGCTCGACGAGTTCCTCGCACGGGTGGGCGAGATGATGCGGGAGCGGATGCCCCGCTACCGCGCCTACCGCAAGCTGCGTTCGGAGATCGTGGAGCGTGAGAAGCAGCGACTGCGGCTCGACGAGTTCTCGCCCCGGGTGCTGACGTCGTTCGTGCGCAACCGGCTGATCGACGAGGTGTACCTGCCGCTCATCGGCGCGAACCTGGCGAAGCAGCTCGGGTCGGCCGGCGAGGGGAAGCGCACCGACCTGATGGGCATGCTGCTGCTGATCTCGCCTCCCGGGTACGGCAAGACGACCCTGATGGAGTACGTGGCGAGCAAGCTGGGGCTCGTGTTCATGAAGGTGAACGGCCCGTCGCTGGGGCACGACGTGACCTCCATCGATCCCTCCGAGGCGCCCAACGCGACGGCGCGGCAAGAGGTGGAGAAGATCAACCTGGCGCTGGAGATGGGGAACAACGTGATGCTGTACCTCGACGACATCCAGCACACGCACCCGGAGCTGCTCCAGAAGTTCATCTCGCTGTGCGACGCGCAGCGGCGGATCGAGGGCGTCTGGCGCGGCAGGACGCGGACCTACGATCTGCGCGGGAAGAAGTTCTGTGTGGTGATGGCCGGTAACCCGTACACGGAGTCCGGCGCGCGGTTCCAGATCCCCGACATGCTCTCGAACCGGGCCGATACGTACAACCTGGGCGACATCCTCGACGGGAAGGAGTCGATCTTCGCGCTGAGCTACCTGGAGAACGCGCTCACGTCGAACCCGACCCTCGCCCCGCTCGCAGGGCGAGAGCCGGCGGACGTGCATCGGTTCGTCAAGCTGGCGCAAGGGGAGGAGGTCGCGTCGACGGACTTCAGCTACGCCTACTCGGCGGCGGAGGTCACCGAGATCGTGGAGGTGCTGAAGCGCCTGTTCCGGGTGCAGAAGGTGCTGCTGGCCGTGAACCAGGAGTACATCCGGAGCGCTTCGCAGGAGGACGCCTTCCGCACGGAGCCGCCGTTCAAGCTGCAAGGCAGCTACCGCAACATGAACAAGCTCACGGAGAAGGTGGTCTCGGCGCACACGGACGCGGAAATCGACCGGCTGGTGGACGACCACTACACGAGCGAGTCGCAGACGCTCACGAGCGGCGCGGAGCAGAACCTGCTGAAGCTGGCCGAGATGCGGGGGAGGCTCTCGGCAGAGCAGGAGGCGCGCTGGGACGAGATCAAGCGAGGTTTCCAGCGCATCAAGCGGATGGGCGGCAAGGACGACGACCCGGTGGTGCGGGTGACGGGGACCTTGACGATGCTGGCGGAGCAGCTCGAAGGGATCCGGGGGGCGATCGGGGGCGCGGTCACCGCGAGCCAGGACGGGGCGAAGGAGCGGGATCTCAAGAGCTGGCTTTCGCCGGAGCTGCAGCGCCTCTCGGCGGCGATGCGGTCGCTCGCCCAGCCGAAGGTGGAGGTCCAGGTGGAGACCGATACCTCGGTGTCCGAGGTGGTCTCGCAGTACCTGTCGATCGTGGAGCAGACGGTGGCGCCGCTCGCGAAGTCGGCAACCCAGAGCGCGTTCGGGGTCCGTGCGGTGGAGCAGCACCTCAGCGAGGTCGAGGCGCTGGTGCGCTCCCTGGACGAGAAGCTCAAGGAAGCACTCACCCGGGGACGACCCTCAGGGCCGCCAGCGCCGCGGTTCGAGGCGAAGCTCGGCGGGAACAGTCCGGCGAACTTCTACCAGGCGGGGCCGGAGCAGGACGTGGTCGAGCAAGGGGGGATCTTCGTGCCCACCCACCGGACGCCGGCGCGCGGGGCGACGGTCTCCGTGCGGATCCCATTCCCCGAGGGGCGGACCATCGAGGTGATGGGGGTCGTGGAGTGGGCTCGGCCAGCCGGTGGGGAGGGTCCCCCGGGCTTCGGGGCGCGCTTCGTGAAGCTGACGCCGGAGGAACGGGCGCTCATCCAGGCCTACGCGCAGGCGAGGGCGCCGTTCCGTTACGACGCGTGAAGTGATGCTTGAATCGCGCGAACGCCAGGCCGGCGCTCGCCACGGGGTCGGAGCGCTCGAACCTCAGACCGGGATGATGCCGCGCTTCCGGTGCGGCCGTTCCACGCGCTTCTTCCGGGCGAGATCCAGCCCCCACGCGATGGCGCGACGGGTCTCGCGCGGATCGATGACGTCATCGATGAGCCCCCACCCGGCCACCTTCATGACGTCGATGTTCTTCTGGATGGAGTCGACGATCTGCTGCTTCACCTCGGGAGGAGGCGGCGTGTCGCCGAACATCTTCCTGGCAGCGATCCCGAGCATGCCCTCGGGCCCCATGACGCTGATCTCGGCGGTCGGCCACCCGACGATGAGATCCGGCTCATAGGCGCGGCCACACATGACGTAGTAGCCCGCGCCGTAGGCCTTCCGGACGACGACCGAGATCTTGGGGACGGTCGCCGCAGCCATCACATGGAGCAGCTTCGCTCCGTGCCGGATGATCCCCTCGTGCTCCACCTTCGACCCGATCATGAAGCCGGGGACGTCCTGCAGGAACACCAGGGGGATGTTGAAGGCGTCGCAGATCTGGATGAACCGCGCCGCTTTGTCGGCGGAATCGACGCCGAGGATGCCTCCCAGCTGCATGGGCTGGTTCGCGACGATGCCCACGCTCTGCCCGCCGATGCGCGCGAGGCAGGTGATGATCGAGCGCGCCCACCGAGGCTTCAGATCGAAGTACTCCCCGTGATCGACCACTGCCGCGATGAGCTTGTACATGTCGTAGGCGCGTCGCGGGTTCTCGGGCAGGAGATCGAGCAACGACTCCTCGGCGCGTTCGACGGGGTCGGTCACGGCGAGCTGCGGGGGCTCCTCGTCACAGCTCGCGGGGAAGAAGGACAGGTACCGCTTGATCGCGGCGATGCAGGCCTGATCGTCGGGATACTCCGCGTCACCGACGCCACTCTTCGTCGCGTGGACCTTCGTCCCACCGAGCTCCTGTTCGGATATGTCCTCCCCCGTCATCGCCTTGACGAGAGGAGGCCCTCCGAGCGCCATCGACCCGATGTCCTTCACCATGGGCACGAAGTCCGCCAGGCCGGGGATGTAGGCCGTCCCCGCCGCGCCTGGCCCGACCATCGCCGCCACCTGAGGGACGACGCCGCTCATGTGGACCTGCTCGCGGAACAGGTGGCCCGAGCCAGCGAACAGCGAGATCTGGTCCGCATGCGTCGATCCGGGATCGATCCGGGCGCCCGCGGAGTCGATGAACCACACGATGGGCCAGCGCCCCCGTAGCGCCATCTGGCGCATCCGGGTGACCTTCTCCTCCCCCGTGTACCCGATGCTCCCCCCCTTCACGGTGAAATCGTACGCGACGGCGCACGTCATCCGGCCATCGACCTTGCCGAACGCACAGACCACCGCGTCGGCCGGGGGCCGATCCTTTCCATCCGGCCCGGCAGCGAGGCCCATCTGCGTGCCGTGCATGCCGACCTCGAAATGGACGCCATCATCGAAGAAGAGCGCGAGGCGCTCCCGCGCGGTCAGCTTCCCTCGGGCGTGCTGCTTCTCGACCCGCTCTGCCCCACCCATCCGCCGAACCTCGGCGCGGCGTTCCTCCAGCGCTTTCACGAGCTCTCGCATGTTCATCGCGGCACCTCACTTCCCCGTCCAGCGGGGGGATCGTTTCTCGAGAAAAGCCATCAGTCCTTCTCTTGCGTCGTCGGTCGAGAGACACGCCGCCAGACGCTCGCGCAGAAGCGGCAAGGCCGCCTCCAGGCTCAGATCGTCTTGCTGCGCGTACGCCTCGAGCCCCATCCGGAGCGCGATGGGGCTCTTCGCGGTGAGCTCGGCCGTGATCGCGTCCACCGCGGGGTCGAGCTGCTCGATCTCCACGGCCTGGTTCAGGAGCCCGAGCTCCACGGCCTCGTACACGTCGAAGCGGCGCCCGAGCAGCATCATCTCCAGCAGCTTCCGCCGGGGCACGTTCCGCTGAAGGACGGCCATGATCATCATGGGAAACAGTCCAACGTGAACCTCTGGTGTCCCGAGCTTCGCGCCGGCCACACCCACAGCAAAGTGCGACGCCGCGACCAGTCCGAGCCCACCCCCCAGCGCATGCCCATTGACGCGCGCAATGATCGGCTTCGTCGAGGCGGCAAAGGCGAGCAGCAGATCCGCATAATCTCCATGCACCGGGAGTGCATCGCCGCCGCCGGTCCCCGACGTCATGTCCGAGAAGTCGCCACCTGCACAGAAGGCGTCTCCTGCTCCGGTGAGCACGAAGCAGCGCACCTCCGGATCATGCATCCCGTCGTCCAGCGCGTAGAGCAGCTCATTCACCATCGTCGGCCCGATCGCGTTCTTGCGGGCCGGGTTGTTCAGGACGACGGTGAGAATGCCACCGGAGGACGTACATTGAATTCGATGAAAGGTTCTCGCTTCGCTCATCGTGCTCCTCCTGATTGCGCTGTGCTCCGCAGTTGCTCCAGATCGAGAAAGAGGTGAGGTCGTCGGGACACGGAGTTCATCGTTCGCTCACTCCCCTGCCCCACACCGGGCCCTGTTGCCAGACGATGGATCCTCCGGGCTGTCGCGCCACCGTAGTGCCCCCTCCAGTCCCCAGAGGCGCTCCGGAGCCCCCCCTGCCGTCGGACGACGTGCCGAAGGCGCGGTGTAGAACCACCATGACGCGCGACACGATGCAGACGAGCCCGTTCTCCTTGGGGTCACGGCTCCTTTCGGCTCGTCGACGCGGGACGTACGCGACGCTTCGTCACCTTGGTCGACTCCGCTCCATCCCCGGCCATTGCGCTCCCCTGCGGCGTCGCGGCGACCTCGGGCACCGACGCGAGGGCCTGCATCGCCTGCGCGGGGAGTGCTGGGAGCTTGCTGCCCGACTGGGCGACCCCTTGCAGCACCTCCCGCTGCAGCTTCATGAGGATCCGCAGGAGGTCGTGCAGGTCGTCAGCGTCGAGCCGGAAGAGCGCCTGACG
Organism: Chondromyces crocatus; assembly: GCF_001189295.1. NCBI lineage: Bacteria > Pseudomonadati > Myxococcota > Polyangiales > Polyangiaceae > Chondromyces > Chondromyces crocatus. The sequence goes on along the minus strand of NZ_CP012159.1, from coordinate 4,190,587 downwards.
GAAGATCTCCATCGGCTCGACCTGGATCTCCTGCGCGAGCCTGGCTCCCTTCTCGCTCAGACGCAGCAACACGACGCGGCGGTCGACACGAGAGCGCTCTCTCCTGACCAGCCCCTCGCGCTCCATGCGGTCGATGATCCCCGTGACCGTGCTGTTCTGTGCGTGGATCCGCTCGGAGAGCGTGGACAGAGACAGATCGGGGAACGACTCCAGGAGCTTCAGAATGGTCAGCTGCGGGCCAGTGAGCCCGAATGAGCTCGCCATCCCTTTCGTGAGGCGTCGGCTCTCCGTGTAGAGATAGATAATGGTCTCGACGATTGCGTCGATACTCGACCTGTCGGGGAGTGGGGAGAGCGGGACGGCCACGATACTTCGCGTACGAAGTATTCCCTCGACCCGGTAGCGTCAAGCGGTGAACGTTGCCTCGAGCCGGCCAGAGGGACGCGGGCCCGCCAGCGGGTGCGGAAAGCATGCAGTCGCACGCCGGAGCCCGAGGAATGCGGGCTGGCGACGCGGCGCTGTGGGTCCGGGAGGGTATCGGGGGGTGCTACGTGGCGTTCTGAGGAGGACAGGGCCCCGGCAAGGGGCAGGATGGAGGCCTCACGGCTCCTTCACGTCGTCGAACGTCGTCCGCGCCGCGATGTGCTCCTCGCTCAGGTTGAGGAGAATCGGGAGCGTCTCGTGCTGCCAATCGTCATCCGAGATTCGACGCACGACCACCGGGCCGGGCACCAGATTGTAGACGGCATCCACGATGTCCATGATGACGTAGAAGCCATTCGAGTTACAGAAACGCATCTTGACGAAATCCATCGTCGTCGCGTTGATCGGATACTGCGGGAGCACTCTCGCCAGCTCGTCCAGATACCCGGACAGATAGCGATAGGGATTGTCGATGCGAATTGCCCCCTCGAAGGTCAGCACCAGACGCCCGTCATCCTCGAGCCTGGCAACGGACTGAAAGACACTCAGCCCACCGTCCGTGATCTCGCCATAGCTGAGGGTCTTCATACGCAACCTTTCATCGAGAGCATACCGAACCTTTCACGGGAAAGTCGCCTGGATGACGAGCACCCCGTCGACGTATTGCGTCGACAGATGGAACTTGTTCTCCGCGGTAAGCCGGATGAGCCCCAGCCCACCTCGCTGCTTGTCGATACGGCGCCCCCGTACCGTCCTCGCGAAAAGCTCCCTGGGATCCTCCGCGGCGAAAATCTCGTCAAAGACCGCCTTGACGGTCCGGTATTCATCGAGCGACACCTTGTTGGAGACTTTTATGACGAGCCCACTCGGATCTATCCGTAGATCCAGCCGGACCTCCCCCTCCCGATCGGAAGCGTGCTGGATCACGTTGGTGACCAGCTCGGTCACCACGACGTTGACCTTCTGACAGATCCGCCGTGGGTAGAACCTGACGAGCAGCGCATCCAGGAAGTTCGCCAGAAGCCCCGCCACATCACTCGTGATGTGATTGATGGGGGAGATCGAAAACGACGCCCCCACAGACGTCTGCGAATGATTGATCTCCGGCTTCATCAGGCGCACCTTCGCAGAATGATCAGCGTGATGTCGTCAGTATCGGCCACTCGGAAGCGCGTGTAGTCTTCTATGCACCGATCGAGGATCGTCTGCACCGGCTCTTCGCAGTGCTTCACGACGATGTCGTTGAGCCGCTGAACGGAGTACGACTCGCCGTTGGCTCCCTGAGCTTCGAACATGCCGTCGGTGTAGAGCGCCAGCACATCGTTCGACTCGAATGGCAGCTCGAACTCCTGAAACGGCTTCTGCCGCAATCCGATGAAGTTACTCACCCGATTGAAGTGGCGCGGTGCCCCTCGTCGCACCAGCAACCCATAGCCACCGCCGGAAACGTATCGCAGAAAACTGGGCGTAAACACGACGAAGTTGACCGTCGAGTACCGTCGGACCTCGCGCAAGAACGAGTAAGCGCTCCGGTTGACCCAATCGACGATCGCGCCCGGATCCCTGAGATCCTTCGTCGCATGCGCGAACTGCGACTTCAGAAAGGCCATGATCAGCGCCGAGGAGACGCCGTGACCGGAGATGTCGTAAACCCCGACGGCATAGCGGCCATCGGGAAAAGAAAAGAAATCGTAGTAGTCACCCCCCACCTCTGCGAGCTGCCGGTGGTGGATGGCGACCTCGAAGACCGAGTGGAACGAGTGGCCGGCATCCGGGAGAAGGGCGCGCTGGACCCGCTGTGCGACAGCGAGATCTTCGCCGATCTCCCGGTTGTACCGTTCCATCTCGTTTTCGATGCTCGTCGCATGCTCGAGGATCGCCTCGTGCACCAACGAGAGGTCATCGAAATCGGCTTTCAGCTTGTCGACGTAATCGAGCAGCGCGTTACAGCGCTCCATGAACTCGATGAAGCGTCTCTCCTCACGGAGCAGATCTCCCCATGCCGATCGATCTTTGACGACCGACCGAATGGCATCCAGGTTGGTTTGCCTCTGCACGTCGCCCCTGGGTCGGGTCGCAGTGTTCATGGGGTGCCGTCATCGCTCGGCCTGGCGATGCCCGAAGGCCGCCAGGGCTGAAGGAGACACTTCACCGAACTCAAGCTCAGTCGACAAGCGTAAGCTCGAAGTTTTGGTTGAATTTCTTGAGGTTGGGTAGCGACTTCCCTTGCCAGGGTACGTTTTTCGAGCCCCGGACCAGCAGCTGCAGCTCGCCCTTCTTCCTCGTCGCAATGGCGAACTTGTAGAGGACGTTGATCCCGGAGCTGTTCAGGAAGTTCAGTGCCCGGAGGTCCAGAGTGATCTTGCTCGGGTTGCTCTCGAGGACCTTGTCGAGCAGCGTCTCGATGGGGGCATACTCCTGGGGGCCGCCCAGGCGAAGAATCCCCTCGAAATACACTGTCACCTCGTTCGCGTCATACCAAACCCGGTAGTTTCCACCCTTGATTTCCATTCTCGACCTTTCGTTCAGAATCGGGATCCGTGCCATTGTCTTGATGCAGAAGCTGCTCGACGTGATCGGATCCAGCTTCCAACCGAGGCTCACCCCATAGTCATTCATGATGATGAGGTAGCCAAGCCCCGAACCAGTGTTCTCCGCGTCCTCGAAGTTCGCCTCGGCCTGGCGACGCAGGAGTTCACCAGGATCTTCCTGTGTGAGTTCCAGCAGCTTCTGCCGCAAGTTAGGAACGGAGGCGTTCTGGATCTGATTGCTGACGAGGCATACCAGATCCTCTCGCCCCAGCCCGACCGTGACCGTGATCTCCCCGTTCATGTTGAACTTGACAGCATTCTCGACAAGTTCATTCAGCACGTACCCTACCGCGCCGGAAATCTCGTCACGGCTCAGCATCCTGTCGTCGCTGTCCGCATCGGGAAACAGCTCGCCAAAATACTCCGCCATGAAGTTCGCGGTCAGGTTGCACAGGCTCCACCTCACCGGAAATGAATCCGGATACAGCGTCAGCGACATGTGCTCGCTGAACGAATCATCCAGTGAGTATACGCCGATGATTTCGCTCATGGTGATGCCCAGTCTCCCCCTGTGTCACACCCGCTTGATGACCAGCACGGTGATGTCGTCATAGACCTTGTTGTATCCGATATGAGCCAACACATCTTCAATGATCGCGTCCTTGATCTCCTTGGATGAGCACTGATGGTTCTTGCTGATCACGTCGCAGAGGCGGTCGATCCCGTACTGCTGGGCAGCGGTATCCTCGGCTTCCGTGATCCCGTCGCTGAACAGAGTCACTACGTCCCCCGCCTCTAGCTTGATCTCGGCATCGGAGATGAAGTCCTCGATCTCGAGGTCCAGCCCGATGGGCATCCCGAGCGCCATCGTGTCGAATCGTTCGAGGCTCCCGTCGGCGCGAACGATGATCAGGTCTTCGTGCTGCCCGGTGAGCTTGAGCGAGCCGTCGCTGTAGTCCAGAAGCGTCAGCGACATGTTCTTGTTCGAATTGATGCGCTGAATGTTCTGATAGATGACTTTATTGACGATGCTCAGGAACTTCTTGGGGTCGCGCTCATTGGTGGCGAGCAAGGTGCGGACGGCGGTCTGCACCATCAGCATGAGCACGCCGCTCTCCAGGCCGTGACCGGTGACGTCGCCGATACCGATCTTCACCATTCCGTCGCTCTGGAGCACATCGTAATAGTCTCCACCGACCTCGTCGGCAGGAGCCATGTACCCCGCGATGTCGAGTTCCTGAATCTCCTGCAGCTCCTGAGGCGCCGGGAGCACCATCAGCTGGAGCTGACGGGCCACGTTCAGCTCCGCACCCAGGCGAATGTTCTCCTGGGCCAGCTTCGCGTTCAGCTCGCTGATCTCCTGGTTCGCCTTTTCGAGGGCGCGGGTCCGCTCGCTGACGAGGTCCTCGAGGTTGTTCGTGTAGGCCTCGATCTCGCTCGCCATCTCGTTGAAGGCGACGCCGAGCTGGCCGATCTCGTCCTCGGACTGGACATCGATCCGGACGCTGTAGTCGCCTTCCCGCATGCGCGTCGCGCCGGTGGAGAGTTCGACCAGCGCCCCCGTCATCCGGCGGGACACCAGATACACACCGAGCAACAGCGCCGCGAGCAGCCCCACCGTGATGAGGATCTGCATCGTGACGATGCTCGTACGACTCTGCTCGATCGCCGACTGCGCCGCGACGAGCGAGGCGTACATTTCGCGTTTGGGGACCACGAAGCCCATCGTCCACTGCTCGGGGACGATGCCTCGCGCATCCATCCAGGTGCTCACGCGTGCGAGCCGCTGGAGCGCGATGATGTAGATTTCTCCCTCGATCGTGATCTCGTGGTAGTCGATCCGATCATCCTGGGGCAGCACGAGAGAGGCGACCGCCTCCGAACCGCTGTTCTTCAGGTACTGCTGCAGGATGCCGACGCCCTTGCCCTCCTCGCTCGCGCCGGAGCTGAGGCGCAACGTGGTGGCGCCCGACTCGTTCACGGCGAGCACGTTGCCGTCGGACTGCACCAGGAACGCGAAGCCCGTCTGGGCCAGGCGAACGTCCTTGATCGAGTCGATGAGCTGACCGAGCGTGAAATCGAGCGCCGCCGCGCCGGCGAAGTCTTTCCGATCCTTGGTCCAGATGGGGTTGAAGGCCGTCAGCACGATCCCGCCACCAGCGGCGTCCGCATAGGGGGGGGTCACGGTGACGGTCGACGGAAGGGCCTTCAGCTTCGCAGGGTCCTTCAACCACTGCTGCCAGCTCTCCGCGAGGTTCGGAAAGAAGAAGTCGTACCAGTTCTTCTCGTTATGGCCAGGATAGGTCGCGTCGAAGCTCGTCCCCATGTCGGCATAGTCGGCGACACGGGTGAACGGGTGGCTCTTCGGCCCTACCAGATAGATCTGGAGCTTCTCGGAACCACGTCGCTTGAAGGAGGGGAGAATCAGATCGAGGAGCGCAGTGTCGTCCACGGCCTTCTGGACGGCGGGATCGATGGTCCCCTTGTTGCCATTGTATCCCCAGACCACGACCCCGGTCTGCTCGTCGGATTTATTCTGATACCAGTCGCCCTTGGCGTTGTACTCGAGCTTGTCGTGCAAGAACGGCAGCGCCGCAGCAGCATCGAGGACTGGCTGGAGCTCCCCTTTGTGATCGACCATCTCCTGGACGATGTCGGCGAAGGTCTGGAGATCCGCATACGCCTGGCCAAGGACGAAGTTGGTCTGCTGGGCCTTGTCGGCGAGATGATTGGTTATGTATTCGCGGTTCGCAGTATTGAGTCCACTCTCGATTTCATAGGCAGATTTTTGACTGAGCGAATGAATACCCTGACGCGCGACGACAATATTGAGCACAGCGCCGATAATCACGCTGAGCCCCGTCACCAGCAGGAACTTCGTATTGAATTTCTTCAGCCCGGCGAACAGGCCGCGAGGCCCTTTTCGCTGAGGCTCATCATGCGTCCTTGCCGACACGATATCAGCTCTCCTGCATTAAGATCTGAGTGACCAGCCTTCCATCACTGCTGCTCCACCATGCAAGCAGAGTCAACCGTCCTCTTCGCTAGGGCCGGACCGGCTTTCGGCCGGAGCCTGCATAGATTGGCCAGGATGCATAGCCTCCCTCACCGAGGATCGCTTCGACATGTGCCCTCAGGCCGGCGGCGATCTGTTCGTGGATTCTCGGGTCCGCTTCTGCGGATCGGGCAACGTCCCCCGATGAAACGATCCAGCTTTCCACCACCTTGGCGAAATAGGCTCTATCGCTGTTCATGTTGTCGATCCCGATGAGATCCCCTTTGACCTCTTCCAGCCCTGCGTTTTTCAAGATCTTCATGGTCCGGACCCCGATGTCGAAGTCCATCCCTACCATTCTACTCAGCTCCAGGAAGCGATCATACCCGTGACGAATCGAAGCTTGATCAGGATAGCCGGTCACGCACGACATCATTTCATTGGTGATATAGACTCGCCCACCTGGTCGACAGATTCGATAGAGTTCCTGGACCATCTGCTCGGGCCTGTGGAACACCTGGAGCGCCAGCCTGCAGCTGACGAAATCGAACGAGTCGTCGGGTAGCAGCAGTGCAGCGGCATCTCCGTACTGATACTCGATGTTCTCCAGGCCCAGGGATTTTGCGTGCGACTGCGCATGGCGCAGGAAGGCACGAGAATGGTCCACCCCGATGATGTATTCCGGGTTGAACTCCTTCTGCACACGGAGCACGAAATCTCCCATTCCACACGCGATGTCCGCGACCCGCATCCCGGGGCGCAGGCCGTGTCGAGAGATGATCTTTCGCTCGACCTCCCAGACGATCTTCTCCTGCGTGCGGAGAACGTTGACGAAATCCTCGTCCTCGATCACCTGCTGGATCGGATACAGCGACTTGTCGTACACCACGACGGAGACGCTCGGATACAGCTCCGCGATCACCTGGAATTTGCGAATCGCCCAGGGGATGACGCTGGAGATGATCAGGACGATCTTGAGATCCGGCCTGGCCTCGACGGCCCATCGGATGAACCGATTGATCTCGAGGAAGGCCACGCTGTTCATGTACTTCAGGCGCTTGAAATCGAGCTGCAGCTCGCCACGCGCATTCTTCGCCGCGGTCTCCAGCGTCGCCCGGATCGCCTTCATGTGATCCGCGACGAAGGGCCGGAGCATGCCGGTGAAGGCGACCTCCTGCTCCTGCTCACTCACCCTGATGTTGAAGCTGACCGACGAACGCCAGGATGCCCCCTCTGACGCCGAAGACGGGGGGAGTTGGGAGTCGGGCGCGAGCGAAACACTCATACTTCGTCGAGCTCCGAATAAGGGAATTCAACCCAGAGTTGGATGGATTGACGACCATTACCGTCAGGACCGGGTGCGTCATGAATGGCGATCTGCGCTCCGTACACCACAGTCAGCTCCAGAAGGCCGAGAGCGCCGGCATCCTCTTCGGAGATGTCATTCTCCAGACGCTCCCGGTACCAGGCCGTGAGTTCGGGATTCGAAGCGAGTTCTATCGTCCGCTTGTAGAAGCCGAGACTCTGTTCGTCGACGGGCACCTCGGCCTTGACGCAAACACGATCGAGCCGTCGTTCGAAGGTAATATTGATCAACCCGCGGCGCGCATGATTCCGGTAGATCGCCTCGAGAAGCTCGTTGAAGAATGTGGAAAGCAGCGTCGAGGTGCGTTCCGGATCGTTCTCGTTCGCACTGGCGTACCTGGCCAGGTAGTTCGCAAGCTGGTGACAGTGAGTCCACCGCTTTCCGAATCCAGTTACTGAGAAGCTGGTGTTGATGATCAAGCCACACTCGGCCGTCAGGGGCGGTGGGCGCATCGTCAGAGCAGAATCGGAGCGCTTCGAGCCGGACATCAATGCCTCGGTGTACAGCGACCCCGGTGGGAAGTCAGCTTCGGGGCAGGGCACCGGGACAGGCTACCCGGTTCAGGGTCGCCACGTCGAGTGTGTCGCGCGGATTCCGGCATGCGGCTGCGCGCTCCGCTGTGAGCCAGAACGGTTTGATGGCACGTCCGAAGGCACCAAGCATGCCACACATCACGCCACAATGTATCCCCAGCAACACACCTGACACTACTCACGGAAGCATGTAGGCATCTTGCTCACATGAACCTGGGAGCGCGTCCATATCGGCCCTCATTTCCAAACGGCCTGCTTCTCGCGACGTGGCTCAGGTCCGGTGTCCCGGTGGCTTTCCACAAGGACGCCACGAGGATCTGCGGAGGAACTGACCTCATGACCATGGTGAAACGACGCCTCACGGGCGGCATCGTGGTGCCCGCACAGGCCGAATGGAGCCCCCGAATCATAGTTTGAATGGCGTCATCGAGTGCTCTTTGCCGTCATACCGGAGGAGCACCGGCTTATTCTCCAATCGTGTCGCGATTCCGACGGGCCGCTTCCACACTCGAACCAGCGCAATGAGCGTCTCCCTGGCGTAATCGGCACGGAGGTCGACACCGCCGTGCTGGTGCTCCAGCAACAGCTCCCCGCGATTCGCGTAATTGGCGTCGACCACGCGGATGTAGGGGTCACCGAAATTCGTCAGCTGAAAGAGGAGCTTCTCTTTCACCTGCTTGAATTCACGGCTCTCGATCTCGTACCTGTCGTTTCTTCCCGAGAAACCGAAGGTGTAGATCTTGTGCTCGATGACGAACTCCGGTGTGAGGAATTCATCGATGAAGGTCACGTCATTGTAGAGCGCTCGCACCTGGAAGATCTTCTCGCGCCCGAGTCCGAGACGCATGTCCCACGAGCGCTTTGCATCCAGATCCTGACACTCCTCCCACTCTCGACCAAACTGCCCCTTGTTCCACCGCGTTTCGATATCGCGATAGAGCTCGACCCCCAGTTTGTATGGATTGAGGCGCCCCGGGGCCGTGGCCATCACGCCCGCATTGTTTTCCGCGTAGTCGATGATCTCGGAGGCATCCAGGACCTTCTCGGTGAGCATCTTGGAGTGCCAGTAGCTCGCCCAGCCCTCGTTCATGATCTTGGTCTGGCGCTGCGGTGTGAAGTAGTACGCCTCCTCCCGCAAGACCTCGAGCACGTCGCTCTCCCACCGCTCCAGCGGGGCGTGATCGAGCAGGAACTTCAGCACGTCGCGCTCGGGCTGCTCGGGTACCCGCCGCTCCGGACGTTTCTGCTCCTGGCGCTTCTTGCGTTGCGCTTCGAGCACCTCTTCCGGATTGATGAACTCGTCCATGTAGGGCTTCGCGCGGAGCCGGTAGACGTCGAGCGACGGCTCCTCCTCGTTCTCGCTCTCCTCGTCTCTCGGCGGCGGCTTGCCGCTGAAGGGCGCCCAGGGATCGATCAGGTTTTCGAGGGAGAGGCACTGATCGACGAAGGCCTCGATCTTGTTCAGACCGTGGCGCTCGATATGCCGTGAGATTCGTGAGCCGTGATTGGCCATCTTGTCGATCCAGCGTCGATCGGGATCGTATTTCCCGGGGCGCCGAACGGGATCGACGATGCCTCCACGCTGGTCGAGATCCGTGGAGCGGAAGCAGAAGTTGTTCTTGAAGAAATCCACGTGGGCGAACACGTGGGCCATCACCAGCTTCTGGTCCGTCAGCGAGTTGCCTTCCAGCAGGTAGGCGTACGACGGGTTGTTGTTGATGACCATCTCGTAGATCTTGGAGAGGCCATACTCGTAGCTCTTCGAGAGCTGCTCGTACTCCATCCCCCAGCGCCAGTGCGGATAGCGGCTAGGAAAACCGCTGTACGCTGCGATCTCGTTCATCTGGTCGTACGACAGGATTTCGAAGATCACCGGGAAGAAATCGAGACCGTATCCGCGGGCGATGGATTCGATGCGCTCCTGCTCGGCGCGCAGATAACGTGGCAGGGCTGTCTTAAGCGCGAATTTGCTCATCTCGCCTCAGCTCACTTCCCCTTCCCGAGGAACTCCTTGATGCTGCCCACAATGGCGTCCTTGTCGCGAATCTCGCTGAGGACGACCCGGTCGTCTTGCGAGAAGTGCTCCTTGAGATCCTTGATGAACTGCCCGGATCCATAGGGACTCTCGACCTGCCCATAGGCGAACATGTTCGCGCGAGGCAGGAGCTGATTCTTGAGGATGTCGACGCACGAGAGGGTGTCGTCCATCGACCAGTTGTCGCCGTCGGAAAAATGGAACGGATAGATGTTCCATTCGGCAGGCGGATAATCGTTGTCGATGATCTGCGCGCACAGTTTGTAAGCGCTCGAGATCATCGTGCCGCCTGACTCGCGCGTGTGGAAGAAGGTCTCCCGATCCACCTCGCGTGCGACGGCATCGTGAATGATGAAGCGAGACTCCAGCCCCTTGTATTGCCGGGTGAGCCAGGCATCGATCCAGAAGGATTCGATGCGCACGATCTCCTTCTGCTCGTCGCCCATCGAACCCGAGACGTCCATCATGTAAATGATGACCGCGTTCGCCACGGGCTCGGTGACCGTCTTCCACGACCGGTAACGCTTGTCCTCGGGGATGGGGACGACGACAGGCGCCTCTGCGCGGAAGGTCCCGCTGGAGATCATGCGGCGGAGCGCCTGACGATAGGTCCGCTTGAAATGGCGCAGCGACTCCGGGCCGACGCGCCGGATTCCCGAGTAGCGGTCGTGCGCGTTGGAGATCTTGTTCTTTCCCTTGTCCTGGATGTCGGGAAGCTCGAGCTCCTCGCCCAGAATGCTGGCGAGCTCGTCGAGGGTGACGTCCACTTCGAGAATGTGTTCGCCTTCGCCCGACCCCGCCTGGCCCTGACCAGGATGCTTGTCGTCCGCACTCACCGGGTCGCCAGGGTTGCCTTCTCCCTGTCCGACGCCGCCTTTCTGCTTGTCCCCAAAGCGGAAACGAGGGATGTCGATCTGCGGGATGGGGATGGATACGAGGTCCTTCCCCTTCCGACCGACGAGCTCCCCCTGCGAGATGTATTTGCGGAGATTCTGGCGGATTCGTCCTCTGACAATCTGACGAAAACGCCCGTGGTCCTGATCGATCTTCAGCGACACAAAGCGAGTGTAGCACCTGAGTCGACGTGAGCGCCTGCGAAGGCTGGCTCGCCAGGAGCGAGAACGCCGACGATGCTCCCCTACCCTACAGTCGCAGACAGAAAGCGTTGGGGTGAGTGAGCAACTGCCTCAACCGTGTCCTATCCTACACGGTGAGATGATGCGCGCCCTGGAGCGAGCAAACTTCGACCGGATGGCCAGCGCCCACCTTCTCTGACGTCTCACCGGACCGCAGCGCCAAGGACGCAAACCGGCGGGCGAAGGGGCCATACGCGCACGCGTGCGCGCCCAGCGCGACGCATGATGGATCATCCGGCAAGCGGTGGTACGCTGGTGGTGATGATTGCATCGTCAGGCCTGTCCGTGGCGGGCTGGCCTGGATCGCGCGGCGTTCCGTGGAATTCGTACGAATGGGACGAAAGCGGCGAAGGAGGGCGGCATCGTCAGCACGGATGCATGGCATTCGTGAACATGAACGAATTCGATTGGCTCTGGCACGACATTACCGTGTCTGCGCGCAATGCATTCAGTTCCAGGGATGATCGCACCGGAGGCTCACGACGCCATGGGGCTCACGCCCGCGACCCTTGGCTGACCCGGAGGACATCGACGCCTCTCGGGAAGCCGTCAGTCTCCTCCTCCAGGATGACCGGGCACCTCCTCCAGGTTCGCTGCCATCTCCTGGAGGTCCTCCGCGTCGTCCAGCAGGACGTCCGCCTCCTCCTCCAGGACGACCGAGCATCTCCTCCAGGCTCACCCCCACCTCCTGGAGGACTTCGGCGTCGTCCGGCAGGGCGTCCGCCTCCTCCCCGAGGACGACCTGGCATCTCCTCCAGGCTCACCCCCACCTCCTGGAGGACTTCGGCGTCGTCCGGCAGGACGTCCGCCTCGTCCCGGTGGACGACGGAGCACCTCCTCCAGGTTCATCGCCAGCTCCTGGAGGACATCGACGTTTTCCTCCAGGAGGTGGGGGTGACCTCCTTCAGGAGATGGGTCAACTCTTTGAAATCATTGCAGCCCGAGGGGAGCGCGCCCGCTGTGCAGGGATGGGGACGGGGGTGTCGGTCTGGAAACGAGGGGACCAGGTCGCTGACGATGGTCCGACGGTCTGGGTAGCGGGTCGGCAGGGACGGCGGTGGTTCCGTCGGCGGCCTCGCGGGGAGCCTGGATCAGGAAAAGCGGTCCCGTAGCTCTCGCTTCAAGATCTTGCCGGCTGCGGAGATCGGCAGTTGCTCGAGGAAGACGACCGACTTCGGGACCTTGTAACGCGCCAGGTTCGCGCGACAGTGCTCGATCAGGTCGTCGCTGGTCACGGAGGTTCCCGGGCGTAGCACCACGGCAGCGAGGCCGACTTCACCCCACTTCGCATCGGGCACACCGAAGACGGCACACTGGGCGATGGCCCCGATCTGGTAGAGAACACGCTCGATCTCGACGGGATAGACGTTCTCTCCGCCGGAGATGAACATGTCCTTCTTGCGATCGGCGATGTAGTAGAAGCCGTCGTCGTCCATGCGGGCCATGTCGCCCGTGTGAAACCACCCCTGAGCATCCACGGATTGCTGTAGCGCTGCGGCGTCCTCGAAGTATCCCGAGCAGACCGCGGGGCCCTTGAGGACCAGCTCGCCGATGACGCCGCTGGGGACAGGGTTGCTCTCGTCGTCCACGATGCGCGCGTCGATGAAGTAGTTCGGTCTGCCGATGCTCCCTGCCTTGGTCTCCGCGAACTCGGGGGACATGGAGAAGATGCCGGGACCGAACTCGGTCATGCCGAAGCCTTGCTTGAAGACGACGCCGTGGGACTCCCGGTAACGGTGGATGACGTGGATCGGCAAGGGGGCGCCGCCGCTCGTCAGGAAGCGGACGCTCTGGAACGAGGTCCGCGAGAACCGAGGCGCATCCATCATGAGCTGGAACTGCGTGGGGACGCAGAAGAGCAGAGACACTTGCTCCCGCTCGATGAGCTCGAGCATCTCTTCGGGGCCCCACTTGCGCATGATCACCACCGTCCCGCCCAGCGTCAGCAGCGGCAGGGTGTAAACGAGGAGTCCTCCGGTATGGAACATCGGGGTGTGGGAGATGGTGACGTCACCTCGCTGAAGCTCGTGGATGACGGTGTTCAACGTGTTCCACGCGACCATCCGGTACGAGATCTGGGCAGCCTTGGGCAGGCCCGTCGTGCCTCCCGTGAACAGCAGAAGGAGGATGTCTTCCGCATCCACGGCGTCGTTGGTCACGCTGCCATCGTCGATGTCCGCGAGCGTCGTTTCGTAGGGTCGGCTGTCGTTCGTCGGTGCCATCGCCGGCGTGGCATCTCCACCAGGATCGCTCGGCGCCCAGCGCACACCAGGTCCGCCGAGGTGGAGGGCGTGCGTGACGCTCGGAGCACACGGGAGCACTTCGCTCGCCGCAGCGCGGAACTCGTCGTCGAACACGAGCACCTTCGGCTTGGTCCTGCCGAACAGGTCGATGAGTTCACGCGGGTGGCTGCGCCAGTTGAAGGGGACGAAGATGGCGCCAATCTTGCCGCACGCGAAGAGCAGATCCAGGCACTCGACACCGTTCATGCCGAGGAAGCCGACACGGTCGCCGCGTTGGATCCCGGCGGTGTCCCTCAGCCACCGCGCGAGGCGGTTCGCTCGACGGTTCATCTGTCGGTAGGTGAATCGTCCCGTTTCGCCCTTCGCGGCATCGACGATGGCGAGCGCTTCGGGCCAGTAGCGCTCTCCGCGGTCCATCCAGTCTCCGATGTACATAGTCCGCTCCTGCCCCGCTGCTTTCCTCGTCCCTGCTGATTTCAAGGGCGAGGGCTCACGCCCCCGCCTTCCCGACGCGCCAGGCCCGTCGAGGGCTCACCCCATGGCGCTCCACGTGCGACGAGCTGGGTCTCGCCCTGCCGTCTCCGGACGCGACGCTCATCGCGCAGAAAACAGCGTGCGAGCCCCAGCCCTGGGGATGTCAGAGCGTCCAGCGCACGACGGCCGCGCCCATGGCGATTCCACCGCCGCTCGCGCACAGAACGATGTTGTCGCCCCGCTTGATCTTGCCCTGCTGCGCGGCATCGTCGAGCGCCATGGGGATGCACGCGGAGCCGGTGTAGCCCCACTTGTCCATGATCCAGTGCGCCTTCTCGATCGGCTGCTCCAGGATGCCCATCATCCCTTCGATGGTGCGCAGGTTGAGCTGCGTGAACAGGAAGAGCTGGATGTCGTCGAGGCCGAGCCCAGCCTTCCGCAGGGCGCCATGAACGAGGGGGGGCCAGTGCTCGGAGTTGAAGGTGGCGGGGAACTTCCGGACGAACTGGACGCGCGGCTTGCCGCGGGTCGTCACCTCCTCGACGGTGGCCGGTCGGGCGGTGCCTCCGGTGTAGATGCCGAGGGCGTCGTGGAAGTCGCCATGCGCGCTGAGGCGAGCGGCGAAGACGCCTGGCTCCGTGGACGCGCGCAGCACGACGGCGCCGGCGCCATCGGCGAAGAGGGTGCAGGTGTACTTGTCTTTCCAGTCGACGTAGCGGGTCATCCCGTAGGCGCCGACGACGAGCACGTTGTTGTAGTCAGGGTCGGCGACGATGGTCTTGGCGCCGACGTCGAGGGCCGTGACCCACGAGGCACATGCGCAGTTCACGTCGAAGGTGCCAGCCTTGCGGGCCCCCAGCTTGGACTGCAAGGGAGAGGCGGTCCCGGGGCTCAGGTAGTCCGGGGTGTCCGACGCCACGATGATCAGATCCAGATCTTCGGGGGCGACCCCTGCCCGCTCGAGGGCCTGCCGCGCGGCGGCGGCAGCCAGGTCGGAGGTGGTCTCCTGGTCCGACATCACGTGTCGCTCGATGATGCCCACCCGCTCCCTCAGCCAGGCGTCGACCGACTCCCCCAGCAGGGCCTCGACGTCGGCATTGGTCATCACGCGCTCGGGGACGTATCGACCCGTCCCGGCAATCGCTGCAAAGCGCCCTGTGCTCACTGAACCTCCTTCAGAAACGTGGTGAAGATCTGGAGAAATGCCGCTGGGGCTTCGATGTGGGGCGAATGGCCGACGCCAGGCAGGACCTCTTCGCGGGCGCTGCCACCTCGCGCGCGGTACGCGTCGAGCACGGCGCGGGTCTGGCCGACCATGGGCTGCGGGGGAACGATCTCCTCGCCCGGCCAGCCCGGGACGGCGCCGAGCTTGCCCAGGAAGCCGAGATCGAACAGGGAGTGGTCCGAGACGATCTGATCTTCGGAGCCTCGGATCCAGAGCACCGGCGGCTGCGGATTCACCTCCGCAAAGCGAGAGGCGTTGTAATGCTTCGGGGCGAAGGCGTTGTTCATGCCGTGCTGTCCGGGCGCGACGTTCGGCCAGTTCTTCGATTCGGTGGGCTCACCAGGGTAATTGCCGTCGCCCACCTTCATCTTCAGGATCTCGGAGACGAAGAGGTCTTCCTTCTCTGGCGAGACCCGGAAAGGGGGCTTGAAGTAGTACTGGTTCATCACCTTGCGGGGCGAGGTGTCGGCCTCATCGCTGCGATCGCCTGCGAGGAGGCGCTTCACGAAGTCCGGGTTGGCGGTCCCGCCGCCGGAGCCCGCGAAATCGTCGAAGCAGGGCGTCCCCGAGGTGTCTTTCGTTCCGCCGAAACCATAGGGCGAGAGCGGCGCAATGAGCGTGAGGGAGGCGACCTCCTCGGGGTGGTCGATGGCGTATTGCATGACGACCCCGCCGCCCACGGACCACCCGACGAGGTGGACTTTCGCGCCTTTCGCGCCGAGCTCAGGGTGGTGGAGCAATGCGTGGAGGTCCTCCGAATAATCACGGAGTCCGCGCGTGGCGTCGACACCGCGAGCCTCCGAATCACCATAGCCACGTAGATCGGGTGCAATGCCACGAAAGCCCTCGGGCAGCGCCACGAGCACATCCTCGAAAAAGCGCCCGGTGGAGCAGTTGCCGTGGATGAACACCACCGGCACCCCCTCTCTGTCGTTCGCCAGCACGTGCGTCGAAAGACGCTCGGTCGTATGGGTTTTCGCAGTGAGACCGGGGTGGAGGGGGGGCAAAGTCATAGCCGCGTGCAACGTACCAGAGGGCAACTCGGCGTTGAAAGGCGGTTGCTTTCAAAAGAACAGGTTCATGGCACATGACGCGACGCGGCAATTTGCTGCTCACTGCATTGGAGAGGCTGCCCTCGCGCATCGTGTCGCAGCGGCGAAGCACGTCGACTCACGGTGTAGCGAGGAGGGGCGCCGGAGGGCGCGCGATTCGTGGGACGAATCACGCAACGCGCAGGTTGAAATGCGGGAGGGAGTAGAGAATCGCTGAGCGCCGGAGCGGCGCCGGTGTCGTCCATGTCTGGACGGGCTGGGTCGACTGCCGGTGGCATGACCACGAGGCCCCTGCAGGACAGGGCGTGAGGCCATTCTGTCCTGCAGTTCGGTGACAGTGGAGTTACGAATTCATGTCGTCTGCTTTGCCGGGCTCGGCGTCCGCGTCTGGGCAGTGGGTGGGGTCGTCCGCGGGGGTGGCGGTGCGGAGGGCAGAGGCCGCGAGGGCGCGGGCAACGCGGCGGGAGGGGGCACCGTTCGGCCGGGTCCGCCGCCCAGCCGTGCTGCGACGTCCGCGAGATCGACGCCGGTGACGGCTCGGATCTGCTCCGAGGTGGCAATGGCCTGACGTGCCAGGGAGCTGTCACCCGAGGTCGCGGGGAGGAAGCTGAGCTTCTGGATCCGCACGGGGTGCTGCGCGCCGACGATGTGAGAGAGGAGCGGCATGGTCTGCTGAAGGGCCAGGACCTCGCGCGCGTGCGGGCCTGCCTTCTGGAACTGCTCGACCAGGCTATGCAGGGCCTGCGCTTCGGCGCGTCCGAGCTCGATGATCTTCGCTGCGTCGCCTCGAGCTTCCTCCTCCATGCGCCGACGTTCGGCGTCTTCCGGCTGGATGACGTCGGCTTCGAGCTGGCGCTCGACCTGCACTGCGCGCGCCTTCTGCCGCTCGATCTCGGCGCGGGCCTGGGCGATCTGGGCGAGGACGACACCTCGGGACTCGGCGATCATGGCCTCTCGCCGACTCTGGGCGTCCTTGATGCGCCGGTCGGTCTCCTGGTGGGCGATGGCCAAATCAGCGTCGAGCTTGGCGATCTCGCTCTTCGCCCAGTTGTCGGATTTCTGCTCCGCGGCCTCGGCCTGGGTGGTGGCCTCGACGACACTGGCGCTCATCCTCACCTTCGCGCCTCGAATACGCCCGATCGAGTTCAGGTAATTGGCGTCGTCAGTGACGTTCTGGATCTTGAGGGTGTCGAGGATGAGCCCCATGCGGAGCATGTCGTGCTCGGCTTCGTCGAGCAGCTTGCTCACGAAGGCCTCTTTGTCCTGGTTCGCCTCTTCAGGCGTGAGCTGCGCGAGCACGCCGCGGACGTTGCCTTCGAGGGTCTCTCGGGCGACCGACGCGATGTCCTCGCGGCTGCGCCCGAGGAAGCGTTCGACGGCGTTGGACAGCCGCGGCTCCTCTCCCGGGAGCTTCACGTGGGCAACGCCGTTCACGTTCAAGGGGATGCCTCCCTTCGAGTAGGCCCCCTTCACCCAGATCTCGACGGCGATGTTGCTGAGATCCATGCGATCGACGGACTCGAGCAGGGGGATGCGTACGGCACGGCCGCCGCGGATCGAGCGGTAGCCGACGGTGCGGCCCTCTACCTGGTTTTCGCTGCCCGAGAGGATGACGACCTCGTTCGGGGAGCTCACCACGAGCAGGCTCTTCAGGGTGTAAACGAGGAGGCTCACGACCAGGAGCCCGACGACGAGAACAACGACGAGGATTTCCATGGCTCACCCCCTCCCTTCGACGCTGGCGACCGGAGCGCCGATGAGGGCGCGGATATCGATCCCAAGCGCGTGTCCCGTCTCTTGGAGTACGCGAGCGACGGCCGCGGGGTAGCTGGCCACGACGGCGCTGAGGGCGTCGTCCTCGGCTCCGGCGACGACGGAGACCTCACCCAGCTCGGTGCGCGCGACCCGGAGCGCCGCGGCGGCAACCAGGGAGCGGAGCTGCTGCAACACGTAGACGTCCTTGCCAGCACGGCCTGCCACCGACCATTCGTGAGCGACGAGGCGCAGGGCTTCGGCGGCGGCTTTGCCGTTCTCCACGGTGGGCGCTGCCTCTCCGCGCGCTCTCAGCTCGCCGGCGCGGCGCTGCGCTTCGGCGGGAAGGACGACGTCGCAGTGGAGGCGCAGTCGTTCCAGCTCGGCACGCATCGATTGCAGCTCCTGTTCGGCCACGGCACGCGCGGTCTGCGCGGCGATGTCCGCTTCGTTTTCCACCTGTCGCGCGTCGGCCTCGAAGCGGGCCAGCTCGCCACGCACGCCGTTGCGCTTCTGCGCGATGACCGTCTCTGCGCGCTTCATCGCCGTCTCTGCCCGCTGCCGGGCGGCGGCCTGGGCCTCGGCGACGGCCTGGCTCGCGGCGTTCTCGGCGTTCGCCGCATCGCGGAGCATGGTAGCGATCCGGCCACGGCCGAGGTTCTCGAGGTAGTGCTGCTCGTCGGACACGTGCTGCACCTTCAGGACGTCGAGTTCGAGACCGAGCTTGTCGAAGTCGTCGCGTGCGTGCTCCATCAAGGTGTCGGCAAACTTCAGCCGGTCCTCGTTCACCTCTTCCGGCGTGAGCTGAGATACGACCTCGCGTAGCACGCCTTCCAGGGTCTGCTGGGCGGCCATCGCGATCTGAGCGGGTCTGGCGTTGAGGAAGCGCTCGACCGCGTTGCGGACGCTGGCGTCGCTGCTGGCGATCTTCACGTTGGCGATGGCATGGACGCTGAGGGGGATGCCACCCTTCGAGTAGGCATTCTGGACGGTCACTTCCACGGGGAAGAGCCGCATGTCCATCCGGCTCACCATTTCCAGGAAGGGGACCCGGAAGCCACGTCCGCCGTGGAGGATCTTGTACCCACTCACGGTCCCATCGGGGAGGACGTGCCTGCGCCCGCTGAAGACGAGGATCTCGTTGGGCTTGCAGATGTTGAGAAAGCTCCGGAGGAGGAGCAGGAAGATCGCGAAGACGACGACGACGCCGACGGCGGCGGCGAGCACCAGGATGAGACCGTCGTCGAGAGGACCCGTTCCGGCCCGCCCCCGCCGCGTGGCCTCACGCTGCATCGCTTCGGCAGCACTGAGGTATAGAGGATGCCACATCCTCCGAGCGTATCAGCCACGTGCGGATGCCGGTACCGCTTGACTGCTGCTCACTTCAGTTCAGGAGGGAGTCGGACGATGCGCGCTTTCTGACCTTCGAGGGACTCGATGAGGATGGCCTCACCGCGCGCTAGTTCCTCTTCGTCGGTGATCGCCAGGATGTCGACGCTGTGACCCTTGAGTTCGACGCGAACCTGACCGACCTTTTCTCGGTTCACCGACACGAGGACGCGTCCCGTGCGGCCGACGGCCTCGGAGAGGCCTGTCGAAGAGCTCGCGGAGGTGCGCTGAACCGCTCGAAACGCGAATGCGACGATCGCTCCGGAGACGAGACCGGTGGCCAGAGACGTCACGATGGTGGTCACGTCGTCGGCAAGATCCAGGTAGTGCAGCAGCGAGCCCGACAGGCCGAAACCGAGCGCGAAGAAGAGCCAGAAGCGCGTAGACTTCAGCGTGGAGAGAGTGCCCTGGGCGCCGATGACGCCCAGATCCTTGGATCCAGCGCTCCCGTGCCATGCCTCACCGACGTCGTGATCGGCGTCGATGTCGCCCTTCTCACCGCCCATGAGGGCCTGGACCAGAAACAGCCCCAGCGACACGACGAGCGCGAAAACGTAAACGAGGCTCATCGAGGTCGGAGCATACAGGAGGAGTCAGTTGCTGACGCCTTCCGTCGACGCCGTGGCCTGCGCTGGGTCCTGGGCTGACGCTTTCGCCGACTTTTCCTGGAGCAGCCATGTGCCCACCGCTGCACCCGACCACAGGGGCAAGGCGAGGGCGATGAAGGCGGCGTTGTCCTGAGAGAACCAGGGGGCCACCTCGAGCAGGAGGCCGAGCAATGACGCTCCGGCAGCCGCGGCCGTCACGCGGAAGGCTTTCTGGATGGAAGGGGCACGCCCTCGCGCGACGCCGATGCCATACGCGGCGAGGAGCAGCGTCCAGGGGGCCATCTGGAGGATGTTCTCGTTGCGGAAGGCGACGGTGTGGTCGGTGCAAAGCCACAGGAAGACGAACAGGAAGCCGAAGAACCCCAGCACGAGGCCGACGAGGGCGAGTGCACTTCCGAAAACCACGCGTGCCACGGCATTCCTCTTCGCAGCAGCCCCCAGCGCAGCGAAGAAGCCGCCGATAAGGACTCCGACGACGATGAAGCGGGAAGTCCAGTCCGGTGGCGCTTCGGGGACCGGAGGACGCGCGGAGACATGAATTCGGTTCTCGGATTTCACGAGTGGCTCCTCTCCGGTCGGGCCCGGCACGGTGACGCGGCGCAGGGCTTGCTCCACTTTCTCGGGGAGAAACATCTCTTCCCAGCGGTCGATCGGGCGGTCGATCGTCGGGCCCATGGCCATGTGGAGGGCGAGGTAGAACGGGACGTTGCTCGAGGTGAGGCGCTGCGTGTGCTGGCGGAAGGTGAGCGGCGCAGGCTCCCTGGAGGCCTCGTGGAGGCGACCGCCGATCACGGCGTCGATGAGATCGCGTGGGCGGGTGGCGCAGTTGTCCAGGTAATAGTCGTAGGCGTAGTACCTGTTCTCGGGGAGAAGGTTCGTCTCGAGGCGCTGCTTCACCTCGGCACGCTGGGCGGGTGTCAGGTTCAGCACCTGCTCGACGATCGAGCGGTCCGCGCGGACGTAGGAGCGGATCGACGCGCCGTAGCTCCTGCTCGAGAGCCAGTACTGGAACCGGCCCATCAGGAACTTGGGGATGAGCGCTGGTGAGTCGAAGCCGTAGGTCCCGAAGTTGTAAACCTGGTCCTGTCTCGTTGCGGTGTCGCGGACGCGGATGGCCTGGTGACCGAACTTGTCGAAGGCAGAGCTACCAGGGCCGTAGGTCAGGACGGAGACGGTGATCGTGTCTCCAGGCGCGGCGTGGGCATGCCGCAGTCCTCCGAGGAGCAGACACCAGGACACGAGGGGGATGAGCGCGCTGCTCCGCATGGCGCGGTCATCCTAGCCGACACGGGAGGAGGGCGCGCTCTGTTCGGTGGCTGCTCCGGCGCGTTCTGGGGCAGGTGGGCCACCCAGTCGAGAGACGATGCTGTCGTAGGTGGCGCGGACGCGCTCGGTGATCTCGCCGTAGCTCGCGAACAGCTCTGCTGCGGCCTCGGCCGCGTTCCGGCCTCGGATGCCCATCCGTCTCGCGAGCGAGGGGACGCCAGGGGCACCTTTCTCCAGGAGATGGGAAGGGTCCGCGTTCACCACGCGACTGCGTTGATCCAGCTTGCGGAGGAATCCGTATCCGTCGCGCAGCGTCTCCGCCTGCGCCGGAGGGAGGTGCCCTCCTGCAACGAGCGCGTCGATGGCGCCCAGGGTGTCCGTGGTGCGAACACGGGGGTCGTTGCCATGGCGCATCTGAAGGAGTTGCACGGCAAACTCGATGTCCACGAGGCCACCTCGGCCGAGCTTGAGGTCGCGACGCCCTCCTCGTTCGTTGGACAGCTCGCGCTCCATGCGCCCTCTCAGGCGATAGATTTCCTCCACGATCGTCCTGAAATCCTCCACGTGGCCGTATGCAGCCTGCTGGGCGATCGAGATGGCCTCGACGCCGAGCTCGGGATCGCCGGCCGACGTGCGGGCTCTCAGGAGGGCGAGGCGCTCCCACGCCGCCGCTCGCACGCCAACCGGACGCTCGCTCGCAGCGTCCACGCCGGCGCGCCGGATGCCGTGATACCGGGCGAAACCGTCGATGGAGGTGACGAGCATGCCCTGGCTCCCGGAGGGGCGCAGCCTGGTGTCCAGCTCGTAGCCAGGACCGGCGCCATGGGAGACGGAGATCAGTCGGATGATGCGGCGAGCGCAGCGGGCGAAATAGGTGTCCGCGTCGGGGCCGGCGCCAGGCGATCCAGGCGTCGCACGGGCGGGATCGAAGAGGAAGAACACATCGAGATCGGAGCCGTAGCCAAGCTCGCGGCCGCCGAGCTTCCCCATGGCGATCACGGTGAGCCCTCGGACGGGTTCGCCCACGGGGGTGCCCATCGCGAAACGAGTTGCAGCTTCGAGGGTGGCGTCAGCCAGGGTGGACAGCGCCAGTGTCGTCGCACGCGTATCCATCTCGCCACTCAGATCAGCCAGGCCGACGTCGATGGTGACGCGGGCGCGCGCGCGGCGGAGGGCGCCGACGAGCGCCTCTTCGGGATCCACGTCGGGCGCAGCATCCTCCTGAGCGGTGACGATGGATCGGCGGATGACCTCGGGCGTGGGTGCGCCGCGCGCGAACAGCACGAAGTCGGCCAGCTCCGGGTTTCCCACCAGGGCGTCGCCGATGAAGGCGCTCGATCCCAGAGCTTCCACGAGGCGGCGGAGAAGGCGCGGATCGGCGCCCAACATGTTGGTGTAGACCGCAGGCAGACGGAGCCGTGCGGCATAGAGGCGGAGGTAACGTGCCGCCTGCTCTGCATCGGCGGCGTCCATGACCGCGTCGAGCAGGATCTCGGGCAGACTGGTGAAGGCTTCCCGGGTGCGCGCGCCCAGGAGACCGTCCGGGTGGCGCCCGAGCTCGAAAAGGTCATTCCCCAGGTCGCGGAAGCGCTCGGGAAGTTCCAGACCGCTGGACGACATGGATCCCTGGAGGATGTGCTCCGCGTCGCGCGCGAGCGCTGCGATGAAGTCTTCCCGATCACCCTGATCGAGCGCGGCCATCGCCTCCAGCCAGCGCGACGAGGGCTGGCTTCCTTGAGGCAGCAGGGAGAGCAGCCTCGCCGCGATGCGGGCGCGGTGCTGGGCGATGTCAGCGAGGAAGGCCCGCTGATCCTTGAACCGGAGCAGCCTGGCCAGGCGGCCCAGTGCCTCTCCGTCCGTCGGCAGGGTGTGTGTCTGCACGCCCGTGGCCGACTGAATGGCGTGCTCGGCGCGACGCAGGGCCAGGTAGCCCTCGGCGATCTCTCTGCCTTCGCGATCCGTCACATAGCCCAGCGCCCGCAGGCGTCGGAGTCCGTCCAGCGTCCCTTGAGCGCGCGCGCGCACCTCGACGCCTCCCCAGATGAGCTGCAGGCTCTGCACGAAGAACTCGGCTTCGCGGATGCCCCCTGGGCCGAGCTTGAGGTCGCGGGAGGCGTCGTGGGGGAGCTCGGCACGGGCGCGCTGGACGAGGGAGATCATGTCCGTCGCGATCTGCGGGCTCACGCGACGGCGCCACACGAAGGGGGCCACGATGCTCAGGAACTCGTATCCCAGCTCCAGGTTGCCCGCGACGGGCCGCGCCCGGAGCAGCGCGGCGCGTTCCCAGAGGCGACCGAAGGACTCGTAGTACCGCTCCGCCGCGGCCAGGGAGTTCACCAGGGGGCCGTTCTTGCCTTCGGGCCGCAGTCGCAGATCGACGCGCCACACGAAGCCATCTTCGGTGATGGCCTCGAGCGTCGTGGTGACCCGGCGCGCGACGCGGGACCAGTAGTCGTGGATGGTGATGCCGCCATCACCAGCCGGTGGGATCGAGCTGCGTTGCATCGCCTCTCCCCACGGTTCACTGGCGCGCTGACCCGACAGGGGTCCGGGAGGCACGACCTCTCCCTCGTCCGTGTCGTAGAAGTAGATGAGATCCACGTCGGAGCCGGAATTCAGCTCTTCTCCTCCGAGCTTCCCCATGCCGAGCACGACGAACCGGCTGCTGACGGAGCCTCCGATCAGCGGGGTCCCGAAGCGTGCGCTCACGGCCTGCTGCGCCTCGGAGAGCGCGACCTCGATGGTGGCGTCCGCGAGCGCGCTGAGCTCGCCGCTCGTGACGTCCAGATCTGCGCCTCCCACCGAGGCGGGGAGCGCTTCACGGAGCGCGATCCGGATCCGCTCATCACGCGCGAAGCGACGCAGCTCGCTCCGCACGAGTGTGACGTCTCCTGCGTGCACGTCGATCCGTCGACGCAGCCGCGCAAGGTAAGTCGCGCGGTCCCGGGCAGCCTGGAACCCCTCCGCGGCGAGGCGCTCGGCGATGTCAGGATGAGCTTCCACGATCGCGCCGAGTGCCGGGTAGGCTGCGGCCAGGAGCATCGCTATCGCCATGGGCGCCGAGCGAGGCCGTAGGCGTCCTTCCAGCCGCCCTTCCATTTCCCGAGCGCGGCTCTCGTCAATGCTCTGTGCGACCGCCAGCAGCTGTGAGACCTGCCGCATTCCGCTCAGGCTAGCCTGGCACGCGACCCTCGCCAAAGCAGCTTGGCGCGTGGCGCCCAGGATTCTATGCTCCACCGGTGCGGTTGCTCTGCGTCTCAGACATCCAAGGACACGCCGACGCGCTGGCGGCGGTGCTCGCCACGGCCGAGCGACGCGGCTACAACCATCTCCTGGTCGCAGGGGACATCTGTTTCCCGGGCCCCAAGCCGCTCGAGACCTGGCAGCGTCTTCAGCAGGTGAAGGCGATCTGCACGCAGGGCGCATCGGATCGGGCGCTGGCTGCGCTGGATCTCGAGCATGTACGCGCTCGCAGTGAGCATGAGCGCGAGCGCCTCGAACGTGTCCGTCAGATCCGTGCAGAACTCGGCGAGCTCATCGTGCTCCGGATCGCACGACTGCCGACCATTCACCGGATGCCGCTCCCCAACGGCCAGGAGATGATCCTGGTCCACGGCTCCCCCTCGGATCCACTGGAGCCGTTCACGCACGACATGAGCGACCAGGAGATGCTCGCGCTCATCGGTGATGATCCCGCGGACATCATTGTTTGTGGCGGTTCTCACGTTCCCTTCGATCGCACGGTCGCCGACGTGCGAATCATCAACGTGGGCTCGGTGGGGGAAGCGCCTTCCGGATGGACGAGCGCGCCAGAACAAGTCGAGGATCCTTCCCCCGGAGTGCGCCATGCTGATGCGGCCTTCATCGAGCTGCGCGAGGGGCAGCTCATCGTGGAGCCCTTCACCGTTCCCCTCGGCAAGGCGTCACCCGTCGCAGCTGCTCCCAAAGCGATGATGCCGGCGGATTAACCAGCGAATTCCCCAGCAGCCCGTGCACGACGCGGGCGCCTTCGGCCGATTCGAGCGAGCACTTCCAGTGGCATGAGCACACCTCGTGACTGCGGCTTGAATGGCTCACCAGGATGAACGATTATCGGGATCGGGCAAATGAGCCGCCGGATGTTCGAAGACGACTCCGAGGCCACCCGGGTGGCAAATCTCGGCGAGATGCAGGAGCAGCTCACGACGCGCTCCCGCCGCGATCGCCCGTGTTTGATGATCCTGGCTGGATCCAATGTAGGTGAGCGCTATCGCATTGACGGTCCCGAAATCGTCATTGGCCGCACCTCCGGTGTGACCATCCGATTGAGCGACGACGGCGTCTCGCGTCGCCACGCTCGTCTGTTCTGCATGGCGAACAACGAGGTCGCCATTGAGGATCTCCAGAGCTCGAACGGCACCCTGGTCAACAACCAGGCGATCAGCGGCACGGTGCTCCTTCGTGATGGAGACAAGATCCGCATCGGGTCGACGACCGTCTTGATGTTCACCTACCACGACCAGGTGGAGGAGCTGTTCCAGGAGTCGATGTACGATCGCTCCATCCGGGACGAGCTGACGAAGGCGTTCAACCGTCGGTTCTTCCTAGAGCGTCTCGAGTCGGAGATCGCATACGCGCGCCGGCACAACACGCCCCTCGCGATCCTTCTGTTCGACATCGATCACTTCAAGCGGATCAACGACACGTACGGTCACCCTGCGGGAGACGTCGTGCTTGCGCGCGTCTCCAAGATGGCGGGAGGGACGCTGCGCACCGAGGACGTGTTTGCTCGGTATGGCGGGGAGGAATTCGTCGTTCTCTGTCGCGGTGTACCCCTCGACAACGCTGGCATTCTGGCAGATCGCATCCGCACGCTCGTCGAGGCGGCGACATTCGAACACGAAGGTGTCAGGGTCCCGGTGACGATCAGCGTCGGCGTGGCCGCTCTACCGTCCACGGATGCGGAGACAGGGCTTCAGCTCATTGCTGCTGCGGATGAAGCGCTCTATGAGGCCAAGCGCACTGGTCGGAACCGTGTGCTGCTGAAGCAAGGCATCGATCCAGAGAGATTCTGAGCTCCGCTCGCACCGTCCGTCGACACGCGGATGCCGGGTTGCGTCCGGCGTCGCGCTCCAGGCGTTGCACCAGGAGCGCGCTTCGCTGCGCTCACTCGATCCGGAGCAGCTCTTTCACCTTCGCGATCACCTGCGGAGCCTGGATGGGCTTCGTGATGTAGGCGTTGGCTCCGAGCTGCAAGGCGCGCTGCCGATCTTCCTGCGAGCCTTCGGTGGTGATGATGATGATCGGCGTGTCCTTGTGCACGGGATCCGTGCGCACACGCTTGACGAGCTTCAGCCCGTCCATGATGGGCATGTTGATGTCGGTGATGATGACGTCGTACTTCGACTGCGCCAGCTTGCGGAGTCCATCGACCCCATCGTCCGCTTCGGTGACCCGAAGGTTCTTCACCCGGGCGAGCGCGAAGACGAGCAACTGCCGCATCATGGGCGAGTCTTCGACGATCAGGCAGGAGTACTCGGCCATGCTCACTCCTCCAGGTTCAAGAACGCCTGGACGCCGGGCACGTTCCGACCAGCATCCGCGAAGAGCCGCGCGTTGATGAGAGCGGGGGCTGCTTGCTCCCCGAGGAGCTTGAACAGCTCGGTGTCCACGTTCACAAACTCCGTCTTTTGCGGGAGCGTCCCAAAGATGGCAATCGCTCCGATGGTACGCCCATCGAAGCCGAGCGGGATGACGGCGGCAGGATCGGTGACGCTCCCCTTCGACACGTCCCCCCCTCCTTCAAATAAATCTCTCCTTTGGAGAACGACTCACCAATGACGCCACCCGTCACCGGGATTCGCTCGATCTCCACCACCGGCGCTCCTTCGCTGGCGATGGCGACCAGATCGTTGCCCTCGTCCGATACGAAGTACACGGCAAAGGCGCCGGCACCTACGAATTGCGCCAGCAGCTCCTTCAGGCTGCGAAGAACATGTCGAACGCTCCTCGCCGAGTGAAGCTGAGAGAGCGCGACGTAGAGATTCGCTAGATTGGCGAGCTCCCCCTCTGCATCGGCATAGCGGGTATTGAACCTGTCCGACGCCGCGACCATACGCACCGACTGCGTGACCAGGTCGCGCTTCTCCTGCTCCAGCTCCTCGATCTTCCGGAGCAGGTCGCGGATCGCCGAGTCGCTCGCCAGGTGTGCGCGGAGCTTGCTGTTCTCTGCTTCGAGTTCGGCAATCTTGTCGCGCAGCCGCTCGTTTTCGCGCAGGAGCTCCTCGGTCAGCTGGGCACCCTTTCGGAAGAACTGCTGGATGAAGGCATCACGCTCCTTCTTCAGGTCGTCCGGGGGACGGTCGCTCGCACGCCCTTTCCTATCGGTCATTTTAGCAGGGAATCTCCAGAGATCGGGACCGTACCACGCTGGCCTTGCTGGAAGGAAGCTCCCCGGAGAGCGCGAATGGCTGTTCCCGGAACTCCTTCAGCTTCCCAGGCTCTGAGGGAGTCCACCTCGCCCCCGAAATTCTCGATGGGAGGGGGCCTGCGCCACCAAGGGATGCGGGAGTCCCAGTCCCGCCTGGGCCCACGGTCATCCCTTCTTGCTGCGACGTCTGGCCAACTTCAGCCAGCGCCGTAGCTCCGGACCGCACACGATCTTCGTCTTGCGCAGCATCCCGAGATCACGGGCCCCCACCAGGAGCATCACGGCCCGAAGCTCGTTCTCCACTTGCTCCAGCAAGCGGATCACCGCTTCCCGTCCCCCGGCGACGAGCTCTTGCAGCGCGGCCCTGGCGATCCCACCTGCGTCTGCGCCGAGCGCCAGCGCGCGCGCGACGTCGAGACCCGTCGAGAGGCCTCCGGTCGCGATGATCGTACGGAACCTCGGGCGGGCCGCGCGGACGATGGCGACCGAGGCAGCCGTCGGAACGCCCCAATCCCGAAGCGCTTCCCCGAGCGCACGACCACTGCCCGCAGCACGCGCCGTCTCCACGGCGACCCAGGATGTCCCACCTGCACCCGAAACATCCACATGACGCACGCCCGCTTTCACGAGCCGAGCAGCCGTGCGGGGGCCGATGCCGCATCCCGTCTCCTTCGCGACGACCGGCACGCTCAGCTCGGCCGCGAGCCGTTCGAGGGTCTCCAGAGCGCCCGAAAAGTCGCGATCCCCGCCAGGCTGCACGAGTTCCATCGCCGGGTTCAGGTGAACACAGAGGGCGTCCGCGCCAACCTGAGCCACCAGCTCGGCGACTGCTTCCGTGGACAGCGTTTTCGCCTGGACGACACCGATGTTCCCCAGCACGAGCGTGCTGGGCGCGACGTCTCGCACCTCATAGGTCGCCACCGTGGCGCCGTTCAGCATGGCCCGCTGGCTCCCCAGGCCGAACCCATAGCCGCGCTCCTCGGCGATCTGGGCCAGCTCTCGGTTGATGGCCTGAGCCCGTTCGGTTCCGCCCGTCATGGCGGCGATGAGGATGGGGGCTCGAAGACGCTTGCCCAGGATCAGCGTCGAGGTGTCCACGGCGTCGAGCGACATCTCCGGCAGAGCGTCGTGAACGAGGCCAACCTCCTCGAGCAGCGTGGTCTTGGACCGGAAACCGACGTCTCCAGTCGCGCATAGCTCGATATGGTCGGCCTTTCGTCCGGAAATGTACTTTCCATCATCCGTCATCGCGGCCAACTCTACGCGCCCCCCGCTGGCTGCGCTACCATGCGTGCATGGACCTGCCGGCAGAACCTCAGATCCGCTGGATACTGCGCACCACCGCAACCCTGCTCGATCTCGGCGCCGAGCCAGTTCGCGGCCTCGTGCAACCCACCGCCGACTTCTTCCCCGATCACTTCGACGCCTCTCCCAAATCAGCCGCCGCCGTGCTCACGCGGGTCCTGGAGCATGCAGGCCTCGAAGACATCGCGGTGGAACTCTCGGTCGTGACCCCCGAGGGGGAGACGAAATCGGGAGGCGGGTGCTCCAGCGGAGCGTGCGCGGCCCCCGTCGGGAAGGGTCAAAAGTTCGATCGCATCGCGGTCCTGCCCGATGGCGGCTACCGCGTGGCGCTCGCGGCCGGCGAGCTGCGGCACTCCGTGGTCCTCACCACCTCACTGGTCCGGGCCGTGTCCTTCATCTTCCTCAACGAGGTCGGCGCGTGGGACGTACTTCAGCCACGCGACCGTGAGCCTGCCGTGGACATGGCGGCCGTCCTGCTCGGCTTCGGCGTCCTCGTCGCCAACGGGTCGTACATCTATGCAAAGGGGTGCGGCGGCGTGCAGGTCCACTCGGCGACCAAGATGGCCGTCGATGAGATCACCCTCGCACTCGCGGTGTTCTGCCGGTTGCATCAGGTCTCCGATCGTGCAGTCGAGCGCCATCTCGAACTCACCCCGCGTGCGCACTTCGAGGAGGCTGCCGTGTGGGCAGCGTCGAACTCGGCGCTGGTCAAGCTCTTGCGGGAGAATCCCTCCGCCATCACGGCAGACGCATACACGCTCTCCGAATCGAGGAGCTGGCTGGCGCGCACCCTGCGGATCGGGACGCGACGCTCACGCACCCTCGATGATGACCTGGCCATGCTGGAGCGAGCCCTCCCCGAAGCGAAACGCAACGGAGCGGGGCAGCCTCCGGATCCTGCTCGCCAGGCAAAGCTCGCGGAGCTGCGCGCCCTCGTCGACGAGAGCCTCGACGCCTGAGCCGCAGGCGGATCGAGTTCGACCAAGCGCTCGAACTGGTCGCCCCCTCTCCTCGACAGCACATCGACTCACAGCACATCGATGGCATCAGCGCCGACGATGAGTTCAGCGGTCGTGTTACGTGCGCCTGATTTCCCGCACGGAGCCCTCTTCTCCCACGAGGACCACAGACGCCATCCCGAGGAACAGGCCGTTGTCGACCACGCCCGGGATACGACGGAGACGCACGTCGAGACCCTGGGGGTCGTCGATCGGCCCGAAGTCGGTATCCAGGATCCAGTTGTGGTTATCGGTCCTGTAGGGTAGCCCTGCCACGTCCTTGCGTACGACGGGCTTGCCACCCAGCTTCTGCAGGTGTCGTGACGCCGAAGGAGACGCGAAAGGGACGACCTCGATGGGGATGGGCACTCGGGTGCCGAGGCGCTCGACCAGCTTCTCTGGTGTCACCAGCACCACGAACCGCTCCGCATCGAACGCAACGACGCGCTCTCTGAGCAGTGCCCCGCCGAGACCCTTCGTCAATGACAGATCCGGAGCCACTTCGTCGGCCCCATCGAAGGCGACATCCACGCGCTGCACCTCGTCGAGCTGGAGCAGCTCGATGCTCTCCTTGTGGGCGAGCGCCGCGGAGCGCTCGGACGTGGCGACAGCGTGAATGCGCATCCCGCGTCGGACGCGCTCACCGAGCTTGCGGATGAACGCTTCTGCCGCACGGCCTGTCCCGAGTCCGAGCGTCATGCCATCGGCAACGCGTGTGAGCGCTGCGACAGCGACACGATCCAGATCGGCAGGGTTGGGTTGCGGGGCGCTCATACCTGTCCTTCATCAGCAATCATGGGCCTCGACGCAACCTCCTTCGTACACTCCCGCCGCTCTGCGTCGCTTCTTTCGGTTTTCCCTCGGTACCACCCCGCTGCGTCTCACCTCCGATCACGGCCTTGCGCCCGCGCGGGACGGTAGGATGGGTTGGCCGTCCCGAGGTTTTCCCGTCGAGTGGAGCGGGACACTCGGCGCGGAGGCGGCACGATCCGCACTCACGACCCGACCAGATCCGGTCGAACGTTCCTTGCATCTCGTCGAGCAACACATCGTCGTCGGTGACGATCCCAGCCTCGAAATTCCTCCGGCCCTCTCCCTTCGCCCCGAGCCCAGCGCCAGTGAAGTTGGCAGACCCGAGGTACAAGAGCCTGCCATCCACAGCGATCATCTTGAGATGGACGCGCGGGCACTGGCGCATCTGCAGCGGGGCATCACGCCGCCTCCCGAGCTCGGCTCGAAACGCCCGCGAAGGAACACCAGCGTGGAGCATGCGGATCTCGACGCCACGGGCTGCGAGTTCGTCGAAGACTTCGAGAATCGATCGGTACCGCCCCTGCGCCCTCGCTCTCGATCCGATCGGGGACTCCACACGCAGCTCTTTCACATTGGCCGTCGCGATCCACAGCGACACCTTCGCCGTCGCGATCGCGCGGGCCACCAGCGTCTCGTAGTGCGCCTGGTCGCGCAGCAGCGTGACCTCGATCTGCCGCTTCAGACCAGCCCCCTGACCACTCATGAACCAGAGTCAGACGCCCTGAGGGCGGAGGATGCGGCCGGCAGCGCGTCGTGCGTCCCTGGTGCAGAAGCCGGCGCGACGCTCTTTTCGAGGTGAGCCACGAAGACCGCTCTCACGTCGGGAGGCATGTCGCACGACACGAGGCCCGCAAGATCCGTCGAGACCACGGTGTGCCGGATCTCCGCGGCGAGCACGCTGTCGTGCTGGCGGATCATCCGGTAGCGCAGGACGGCGCTCCTGTTGCCCAGCCGCGCCACGGTCGTCTCGATCCTCAGCGTCTCTCCGTACCGGACCGGCGCGGCGAACTCGGTCTCCAGCCTCACGGCCGGCAAGCCGACGCGACGCTCGAGGATCAGCCTTGCGTACCCGCCCTCCAGCGACGCGAAGAGCTGCTCCATCGCTTCGTGCGCATAGCCCAGGAACCTGGGGAAGAACACGAGCCCTGCCGCGTCCACCTCTTCGAACCGAACCGGACGCTCCAGCGTGAACACCGTCATGTCGACGCCTCAGCGAGCTGCGCCACAAACCCTCCGCAATCGGCCTTCATCGAGGCGTCACCACGAGCCTTCTGCCCCTCGTTGGCTGGTGCCGTGCGAGCCACGCACCGTCCGAGTTCTCCACCCTACCACGGCGTCCGCGAGCCGGCGGATCGAGGCAAACCTCGAAGATCAGAAGGGAAACCTGCCTCGCACGGATGCTGGACGGCAAGC
The DNA here is from genome assembly GCF_001189295.1 of Chondromyces crocatus. NCBI lineage: Bacteria > Pseudomonadati > Myxococcota > Polyangiales > Polyangiaceae > Chondromyces > Chondromyces crocatus. The sequence goes on along the minus strand of NZ_CP012159.1, from coordinate 4,158,621 downwards.
CTCGCATGACTCTTGCGAGGCCGGGAGCAGTCTGCCATAGTCCGCGCCCCGCGCTGACCCACCCGGGCCAATATCTGGGCCACGATGAAGAGGCGAGCGCACGCGGACCGTTTTCAAAGTAGAGAAAGAGGACGCTTTCAGACATGCCGACCGACGCTATTCAGTGCAAACCGCTCGAAGTCGCAGTGGGCGACAAAGGCATCGAGCGCGCCATCAAGCATCTCAAGCGCAAGATGGCCGCCGAGGGGATCCTGCGTGAGCTGAAGCGGCGCCGGCACTACATGAAGCCGTCGGTCAAGCGTCGCAAGAAGGCTTCCGAAGCGGCTCGTCGTCGTCGGAAGCGCTCCAAGATGGACCTGATGGCATAGGCCATCCCTCCTCTTCAGTACCGCTGGCCTCGTGCTCTGCGGCGCACCGACGCGCAGACGTCCCCTCGCAGCGACCCTGCGCAAGTCCACTCTCCCCGTTCCTGGATCGAAACGTTGCTCTGTCCGCCGGATTCAATCGGAGGACGGCGACGCATCGTCGTCGTGACGACATCCTATCCGAGGAACGCGGACGATCCCTCTGGTCACTTCGTCCGCTCGTCGGCGAGAGCGCACGCCATCGCAGGCGATGACGTGCACGTCATCGCTCCCGGTGGGTCGGCGTGGACGCCGCCCGAGCGGGACGGCCCACTTCAGATCCACCGCGCCGGAGGTGGCGCTCTGTTCACCTGGCCAGGAGCGCTGGCCCGGACGCGACAGGCTCCCTGGCGCCTCCTCGACGGCATTCCTTTCACAGCAGGCGTTCTTCACCGGTTGCGCACCATCCACCCGGTGGATCTGGCGGTCGCACACTGGATCATCCCATCGGCATTCCCTCTCCTCCATGCCATCCCCAGGGTTCCACTCTGTGTGCACGCCCATGGCGCCGATGTTCGCCTCCTCCGCCAGGCGCCTCGCCAGCTCCGCGAGTTCATCCTCCATCTCCTGCTCGAGCGTGGCGCCCACTTCGTCTTCGCGGCCCGAGCGTTGCGCGACAGCCTCGTCGACGCGCTCCCCTCACCGCTCGCGAGCGCCTTGATGCGCGCGGCGAGCGTCGAGCCTCCGAGCATCGAAATTCCGGACGTCGCCGTGCGCGCGAAAGCTCTCCGAGACTCCCTCCAGCTCGACCCTCACCAGCGACTCGCGGTGACTGTGAGCCGACTGATCCCTTCCAAGCGGGTCGATCTCGTCGTCGAAGCGGCGCGCGTGTCGCCTCCCTCCTTGCGATACTGCATCGTGGGCGACGGACCGGAGCAGGGCGCGCTCACCCGCACGTCCAGTCCATCCATCCGCTTTCTGGGAGCGCTTCCCCGCACCGAAGCGCTCTCCTGGATCGCAGCAGCAGACGTCCTGCTCCACCCGTCCACCGTCGAAGCGGCCCCCACCGTCATCCGGGAGGCTCGCGCGCTCGGGGTCCCCGTCGTCGCGTGTGCTGCCGGCGATGTTGCAGCCTGGGCCGCCCACGACCCAGGCATCCACATCACCGCGCCCGACCACCGAGCCATCGCTCGGGTCCTCGCGACGATCGCCCGACGAGCCTTCCCCGAGTGAACGACGCTCTCAACGCTGATGGGCTTGGGCGAGGAGTTTGTGCAACTCCTCGATCGGGATACCGAACGCACGCGCCAGCGCCTGCAGCGCCAGCCCCTCCTTCTGGTTGATCCCGCCCTCGGCCCAGCCGACCGCCCCCGCCACGAGCAGCGCGGCCCGGCGAAGCTCGACATCCGACAGCACCGATGCCACGGCCCCCGTGCGGGCAGCAGCCCCCTCACCCTGGACACGAGCCGACGCTTCTTGCACCAAAGCCTCCACCTGCGCAGCGTCGAGCTTCCCCCCCGTGAGAGGGAGCACATGCTCGACCAGCCGCTTCGATTCCGCAGCCGAGAACTGCCCATCCGCCATCGCCACGAGCACGGCAGCCTCCACCAGGGCGCCGAACGAGGTGTTCACGGCGGCTGCCGCCCTCGCTTGTTCGGCCTCCTGGTGTGCCCGGGCTTCTTGTTCGTTGGCGAGCGATGCCTGGTAAGCCTGCATCCGCTCCAGCATCTCCTGGACGCCGCTCAGCCCCTGCGCGGTCTTCACGTCTCCCATGACACCCCTCGACGTTGTTCGTGAACGCTTGCCGAGCGCGCCCCGAAGGAGCAACGCCCTTGGAGGGGCAGACGATGGCACGACCCTTCGAGCCGTGTCCACGTGCACAGGCCGCCAGCTTACCCCCTGACACACAACTTGCCGATCGACCACGACACGCCTCTTGCAATTCCCCCTGCTTCGGCTAGGTTCCCCCCCGCTCGACGCTGTTCGCAGCGCGGAGCGGCCGGGGCGTAGCGCAGCCTGGTTAGCGCACTTGACTGGGGGTCAAGGGGTCGGTGGTTCGAATCCACTCGCCCCGACTGGCCTCGCGAGGAAACTCGCGAGGCCTTTCGGTTTTTTGTCCTCACGTGCGCCTCCTGCGAAGCTGTCGTTGGAGGCGAGCTCCTGCCCACCAGGAAGCGCCGGCCAACCCCGACACGCCCCGCCTTGCCGTTGACGTTCGCCGCGAAACGACGGCCGGCACCGTGAGATGACGCCGTTCATCGTGTCGTCGACGTTCACCGTGCGCCCACCTCGACGTCGTGACCGATGGAGAGGTGCCGGGCTCGTTACGAGCCGGCCTCGTTGCGTCTTCCACGAACGCCGGTGCCATCACCATTGCATCGTGGATGAATGAATCGGATGCGGGACATGTCATTCCGTACGCAGCGACGTGGCGTCACCCCACCTTACGTCATCGCAATCCTTCTGCTTGCTCTCTGAGCATTCACCATTATCTATCTCGGCGTGGCGCCGAACCGCTTGCAGCCGAACCTTCGGCAGCACGTGCACGGGTCCACCACCACGACGTGGCGACGCTGAAAGGCAATCGAACGATGGCGAGACGCATCCCCTCCGCGAAGTTCCTCGGAAGTCTGCTCTGCTGTGCCGGCTGCATCGTTGCCGCGCCTGAAGCTCCCGCGGAAGTCGAGAATGGCCCATTCGGCGACACCCACACGATGGGCATGAACCGCGTGGCCTCTCCAGCCGAGCGCAAAGGCGAAGAGCCCGCGCCAGGACTGCATTGCCATGGCTTCGCAGGAGCAGGGAGCGTCTGCCACGTCAGGTGCGCCAATGGGGTCTGGTACGACGTCGGAGTGAACCCGGAGATCTCTCACGGCGACTGCATCCCGGAAGGCGAGCAATACTGCGCCGCTCGCGAGCTGACGGCCATCGGACACTGCTGGAACTGAGCCACGGTGCGCCCAGCGCATGCCTCTGATGGAGGTGCCCCTGAAGGCGCGCGGCGTAGCGATGTGCACCGGCCAGACGCGCTTCTTCTGGGACAGGTCGTTCCGTACACGCCGCCTCCGTATCGGCCGTTCGAGTGCGATTACCGCGCGCTCGCTTGCCGAATCGCTTCGACCAGTCATCTCTTACCGTGCGCGTGGACACGGCTCGACCGCTGTCACCGCGACAGGCGAAGCGACGGGGAACCACGCTGGCCCGCCCGGTCAGCGACATTCAAAGGCGAGCGACACATGACGAAGCACAAGGCCTTCACTCACCGGCTCGGCGCACTTTTCTGCGGTCTCACGGCCTGCATCGGCACAGGGCCCCAGGAGACCTACGAACTCGAGCCATCCGGCGTCATGGATGCATCGAGCTCCCACGAGCAGGCTGCCATGTCGGACGAAGACGAGAGCGATCCCGCGACGGAAAGGGGCGGTGGAAGCACGGACTCGGTACTGTATTGCTCCGGCTTTTCAGGCCCGGGTAGCATGTGTCACACGCAATGCAGCGATGATGTCTGGTACGCCGTCGGCACGCATCCGACGACCCCGATCGGGGCATGCACCACCATCGGCAACTGGTATTGCGTGGCCAATGGCATGCACGCCATCGCTCATTGCTGGAACTGACCCGATACAGAGACCGCTTCGGCCCGTGTTCCGCACGGGAGCCAGGATGAAGAGCTCCTCGCAGCCCGGGATCACATCGGCACCGCCCATGGGTCTCGCACTCGATCATCCCGTGGTTTCTGGTTGCTGAACGTAATCGGCGTAGCGCCCCTCGGGCGAAGCACCGCGCAATTTCACTGCACGGTGCCCCCGCGAGTCGCATTACGTCTACCCGTGATTCGCGAAGCACGTTCACGAGATTCCGATCCCACTAGGGATCCCGGACGCCGCTCGCAATATGAGGTGTGCCTCCTCGATCTCTCGACGCCACGTCCGTCAGGCGTCATGGCCGATTCCACCTCGTGGTCCAGACAGGGAATCAGATCCTGCCTTCACTGATCCGAGCATTGAGGGTCGCTACCAGTGACCTGGAGGACGTTCAGCAAAACATCTTGCTCGCGGCCTACGATGCGCTCGATGGATTCGACCCGGGCCCCACTACGATGTCTCAGGAGGCGGATGCCAGTGCGCCGAAGAAAACGAGGAACCGTCGGCGCTTCGCCGGGCCCAGCTTGGAAACATGCATGAAGCGATGGCTCCACGGCATCGCATGGCGACAGGTGAGTCATCATCGCCACCGCGCTCACGTGCGGCTGGAAGTCCCCAGTGGACTCCTGCAGGCGGAGCGAGAACCCATCGCCGAGTGGAGCCCACCGCCTGATCTCCACCTGGAACAGGTCCAGCGGCGCGCCCTGGTGGTGCGTGCCCTGCGATCCGTGCGACGAGAACGGCGTGTACTGCTGATCCTGTGCGACGCCTTCGAGATTCCTGTGGCTGCGGCTGCACGTCGGTTGGGGCTCAAGGAGAGCACCGCGCAAGATCGGCTGAATCGCGGACGAAGAGATCTGCGCGTGGTCCTCAGCCGGATGAGCGGCAACGAGCGGGAGGCAATGCGCTCTCTCCTCGTACCCCACCCAGCATGGCTGTCCCTGCCCGGACGGCGCCCTCCATCGGAAGCGCCGGGTTTGCCCTGGCCATCGTTGCCCCGCGCCTCGTCGACGCCGAGACCCATGTTCGCTGCGGCCACCGCCATGGCCACCGAGCGCCTCACCTTCACAGCTTCGGGATGTCGATGGGTCTGCCCAGACATTCCTGAAGGGTGATCGTCGTGTAGCCCCGCGATCGCAGAAGGTCGATCACCTGCGGCACCATCTTCACCGACGCCTCTGACTCCTCCGAGTCATGCTGGATGTGGATGAAGGGCCCTTCACTCTTGTCGAGGGTCTTTCGAACCATGTCCAGGATCTTCGGCGGGTCGAAGTCCTTCTCCCGATCGCTGCTCCCATACCTCCAGTCGTCCGTGTTCAGGTTCCACAAGATCACCTGGTAATCGAGCTCCTTCAGGATCTTGAGCGAACGCTCGTCGGTGTCCCCGAAGGGTGGACGCAGGCACTTGGGTCGACGACCGGTGATGTCGGCGATGAGGTCCTCGGCTTTGGTGATGTCTTCGCGCACCGATGCTTCGGTCACATGAGGGCCGACCAGCCCACTGTGCGAGAACGTATGGCTGCAGACCGCGTGACCGGCCTCGGCGATACGCTTCACGCGGGCCCGATATTCATCGTATTTGGGGAAATCCTTGGCGAGCTTCTTCGCCTTGAGGAAGAACGCAGCCGGAGCCTTCTTCTCTTTGAGGATGGCAAGGAGGCTGTCCGTGTAGGGGCTCGGACCGTCATCGAATGACAAGACCACGACCTTGCCGCCTCGCGCGGGGCACGTCTTGATGCGCACCCCTGTCCCTGAGGGGAGCGCATCCGCCGTCTCCGGGGCCTTGTTCTTCTCGGGCGCTGCGCTGACAGGAACGAACGGCGACGGCCCAGCGGCACCGGACTCTTGATGCGCCGCAGGGATCTGCCCCTCGGCGTTCGCCTGGTCCAGGGAACAGCCACTCACCGCGCCGGCGAAGAGCGTTGTGACCAGCAGGGTCGCCCCACGCCACCCGAGGGCATGGGACGGGACACGGCGGTTCGGATCGTAGGACGTGGCTTTCACAGTAGGCGTTACGTGAAGCCGAGCGCAGCGCCGTCAAGCACACGGAAGGTGCCTATCTTGCGGGTGCGGCCCGTCCATCAGGCGCTCACCGCAGGTGTGTCCGGCGACGGCTCGATGGGCATCCGGATCCGGGCCCCGTTTGTGTGTCCTCAGGCGACGGAGGGTGTTTCGACCCCCCGGAGAATCCTTACGGGCTCGGTCGGTCTTCAGTAGTTGAACTGGAGCTGCAGGCGCACCAGGCGCCCACTCTCTTGCTGGTAGGGTGGAGACGGGAACGTCCGCTCCGCGAAGGTGTACGCAGCCGTCAGCTCGAGCGCCTTGAGGGCACGCCACTCGAGCCCCAGCTCGGCCTCGTTCACCTTGTAGCGAGGCGCATCGGTCTCGAACTTGCGAGCGCCGCGGTAAAGGGAGAGCCTCGCATAGGGTGTGAAGTCACCGAGACGCGCCGAGAGCAATGCATAGCCGCCGTGGAGTGGCCTCTCCCTGATCCGGCCCTCCGAAAGTTCAGGGCCCCGGCCGATGTTGTATTCGAGCTGCAAGCCGATGGGCCGTGGATACAGCACGAAAGAGCCGATGGCTCGGACGTCGCGGATGCCATCGTCGACGACCACGCCGTCGCTGGTGCCCACCTCATACTTACCGTAATAGCCCGCGGCACCGATCTCGAGGAGCTGACTGCCGAGCGTGAAGGGATAGGTCGCCCGAGCAATCACGTGGGGAGTCGCATTCTTCTCGAGCTTGTTCGCGCCCTGTCCATTGAAAACGCCGAGCGCCACCACCCCGTAGTCGCCAGATCCCTTCATCTCCGCATTCGCCAGCTCGCTGTAGAGCTTCCGGATCGTCGGAGGCGCATAGTAAAAGAACACGCCCAGCTCGCGCTCATCCTTGAAAGTGCTGTTCGTCGCGTCCGCGCGGTCGAATGGCGCCCGGTTGGAGCTCGACTGCATGTTCTCGAAGCCGTAGGGCACCTTGGATTGCCCGACGCGAAAGCGGAATGCCTTCTCTTCGTCGAGCGCGATGTCCGCATACCAGTCCCTCAGGGTCGGCGCGTGGAGCTGGTCGGAAACCGTCGACGCGAAATCGGGCTGGAGATAGATGAAGACACGCTCGTGGACGTCCCCCTGAAGGATGAGGCGCGCACGGCGGATGAAGAACCCACCATCGCTCCCGATGGACCGATCTCCCTGGATGTTCTTGAGATCCCCGTTCGTCGCGCCCAGCTGGTTGTAACGGAGCTGGGTATAGCCACGGAGCTGGATCTTCTCGAACCACTGCTTCACCGACCTGCCCACGGCCGACAGCGCGCCAGGAGAGTCCGGGGCCGGCGCAGGGGGTGATGGGGGAGTCACATCCGTCGCGCGGGATGGCGCGGAGGGCAGCGGTCGAGGCCCCACGGCAGCGACAGTGGTCCCTTCACGGGCTCCTGCGCGGGTCACAGGTGCTTGCTGAGCAGAAGCGATGCAGCACCAGAGGACGCAGGACAGCGCGCCCACGAGCGACGCTCGCCAGGACCGAGGAAAATTGGGCATCGAGGTGGCCGAGGCGTTGATCCGCCTTCCGACACGCTCGAACCTAGGCGGCCTGTATGGCGGCCATGTGACGGATTCGATTCAGACGTGTTGTCCCATGTGTCCGAATGTGACGATTCACGCTGTCGATTGTGTCGACATTGTCACCATCGAAGTCCCCACCACCGGCACCGGCAGCTTTTCGTGAGCGAGATTCACTGCTCCGACTCGTCTTCGCCGCGCCCCTACCTGCATCTCTACAATCCGACTGCGCATCACCGACCGCCATGGCCCACCAGCGCTCCACCGAACAACGGGTCCAGCGTCATCACGAGCCGCGGACTTCGGGCGGAACAGTCCGGGGACCGATGCACGGCGCCGCGCCCCTCGTGACCGGGCCACGCCTCGCCTTTGAGGAGGATCACGTCGCCCGCAGCGCAGCACCGCACGCTCGCTCCAGGCAAGAGGAGCCCTGACTCGGCGTCTGGGGCGCCGCAGGCGGCATGTCCCAGCCACCGCCGATCCACATGCTCGCTGGGCACGTACTCGGTCCCTGCTCCGACGTACGTCACCACGATGCGCGCCGTCACCCGGTCGACGTGCAGACGAGGGCACATCGCGGTCGTGACGCGATCGAGCCTCACCCCGATCCGGTCCGCACCACCCGCCAGAACGTCGCGAGCGCATGCTCCTGCGGATCCAGGACACGAACGCGCACGGTCCCCATCCCCGTGACGCTGGAGAGGACCCGTGACAGGTGGGTCCCGTGGACGCCTCCACCGATGACGAGCCACTCGAGCGCAGGGCTCACGCCGTCACCTCGTCCTGGCTCGCCTCACCGAAGAACGGGTCTTCGTAGGTCGCCCAGACGGCTGGCCCCAGAACGCTCTCGGCGTCCGTGAGCAGCGCCCCATCCAGCCTCTCCCTCAGGGTGCGCTCATCGATCCCCACCCCGATGAAGACCAGCTCCTGCCGACGATCCCCCCAGGGCTCCTGCCAGGCCTGCGCGATCATCGCCCTCGTCTCCGGGTCCGACGGACGCTCCTTCTCGGGCAACCCCGCGTACCACAGCCCCGCCGGCTGGCAGCTCGCCGAGCTCCCGGCCTGAGACCACAGACCCATCACGTCCATCCGTGACGCCAGCCAGAGAAAGCCCTTGGAGCGCAGCACGCCATCCCAGCCCGCGTCGTCTTGCAGCACCTGCCAGAGGCGCAGCGGATGAAACGGTCGACGCGCCCGGTAGACGACGCTCGAGATCCCGAGCGCCTCCGTCTCCGGCATGTGCTCACCGCGCAGCTCCCTGAGCCAGCCGGGCGCGCGCGATGCCCTCTCGAAATCGAAAAGCCCCGTCCCGAGCACGCTCGGTAGCGGCACACGTCCCCGATCGGCGCGGACGACGCGCGCCCCTGGATTCAGGTGCCGCAACAGGTCTTCCAGCAGCGCCCCCTCCTCCTCGGTCACCAGATCCAGCTTGGAGAGCACCAGCACGTCGGCGAACTCCACCTGCTCCACGAGGAGATCGGCCACCGTCCGCTCATCTCCCTCTCCAAGCGCGATCTTGCGCGCGCGCAGGTCATCTGCGCTCTGCCAGTCGGCGAGAAAGGCCTTCGCGTCGACCACCGTCACCATCGTGTCGAGGCGCGCCACGTCCGACAGCCGCATCCCACTTTCGTCTTCGAAGGTGAACGTCTCGGCCACGGGGAGAGGCTCGGAAACACCCGTCGACTCGATGAGGAGGTAGTCGAAACGACCCTCCTTCGCGAGCCTCCCCACCTCGACGAGCAGATCCTCCCGGAGGGTGCAGCATATGCAACCGTTCTGCATCTCCACTAGCTTCTCGTCGACACGACGCAGCGCCGCGCCCCCGCCTTCCACGAGGCGGGCGTCGACGTTCACCTCGCTCATGTCGTTGACGATCACCGCGACCCGCAGGCCATCACGGTTTTCCAGAACGTGGTTGAGAAGGGTCGTCTTGCCGGCCCCCAGAAAGCCAGAAAGGACGGTCACAGGAAGCTTCGTCGGCGGATGCATGAGAAATTCAAATGCATCACAATTGCAAATAACACAAGAGTGCGATGACGTGCCTACGCGCCCATGTGGCGGGCCGTCACGTCGCCAGACCCGTCGAGGAGCACGGGGAGGAGCACGCTTTCGCAACCGTTCAGGCTTCGACGGCGGGCAACGCTCCCCGTGTTCCGAGCGAGCGCGGATCTATTGCGCCGGGACGTCGATGGGCTCGCCCAGGCACTCCGAGAGCGAGATGAGGGTCCAGCCCTGGGCGCGGATGGCGTCGATCACCTGAGGCACGGTGGCGACCGACGGCTCCGAGTCCTCGGCGTCATGCTGGATGTGGATCAGCGGCTCCGTGCTCTGACGCAGCGTCTTGTCCACCAGCTCCAGGATCTTGGTAGGACTGATGTCCGCGGGATACTCGATGCTCCCGTACCGCCAGTCGTCGGTGTTCAGGCTCCACATGATCACGCGGTAGTCCAGGGAGGCGAGAATCCCGAGCACCTGCGGGTTGTGGTCACCGTAGGGAGGGCGCATGCACCGCGTACGACGACCCGTGACGTCGGCGATGAGATCCTCGGCATCGAGCATGTCCGCCCGGATCGCCGCCTCCCCCTTCCCCGGATACACCAGCCCGTCGTGCGTGAAAGTGTGGTTGCAGATCTCGTGGCCGGCCGCGGCGATCCGCTGCACCCGGGCGCGGTGCTCGGCGTGGCCGGTGAAGTCGTCGGCCAGCTTCTTTCCCTTGAGGAAGAACGCAGCCGGCGCCCCCTTGGCGTGGAGATGACCGAGCAGCTCGTCTGTGAAGGGACTCGGACCATCGTCGAACGTGAGCACGGCGAACTTCCCCGTCTTTGCCGGACAGCTCTTGATCGGGATACCAGGACCGACCAGGGCGTCGGGGGATGGCGCTGGATTCGTCACGCTCGCTTCCTCCGCCTCGAGCGGGCGGCCCTCACGATCCACGACGAGCGGCTGGTTCGCGTGCTCCAGCGTGAACGAGGACTCTCTGGGCTCACTCGCGGGTGGCTCACTCGCCCGTGCAGCGCCAGCGCCTGCCGAGGGAACCTCCGTCGAACGTCCCTGTGGATCCTCCGTGTCGATCACACAGCTCCAGATGCCGAGCGACAGGGTGAGCGCCAATCCAGCCGATGTCGTGCTTCGCATGATGTTCCTGACGTTTGAGTGCGCTGCGACCAACGCGCGCCCCCAATGCGTGAGGCAACCCACGCGACCGTCAAGCACCCCACCCGCTCGGCGACGCAGTCATCCGGGGACGTCCGCGTCCACCGGCGCAGCGATGCACGCCGTGCCAACCCGCCGGAAGCCGAGCCGCGCGTACACGCGGGCGACGTCATCGCTGCCAGCAGACAGGATCACCAGCGCCGCCCCGCTGACCAGCGCCTCTCGCGCGAGCGCAGCCGTCACCGCAGCCCCGAGCCCTCCGCGTCGCGCCGAGGGCAGCGTCGCGACACCGACAATCTCCACGACATCGCCTGCGCGCTGGAACGCACCTCCGGCGAGCGCGCCGTCCGGCCCCTCGCCCGCCAGCGCATAGGCGGCCTGCTTCGCGCGGACTCGCTCGCCCGTCACCTCGACGTCCAGCGCGGGAGCGCGCACTTCGTCACGTTCCGCAGGCCCGGAAAGCCCCACCGCCATCCCTGACGCGGCGAAGCTTACCTGCGCGATCGCGCGGAACGAGGACAGATCCTCGGCAAAGGTCTCTCGATCGGGATCGAGGAGCCGCACTGGCGTGCTCACCGAAGGCGCGAACGCCCGAAGCCGCGCCGGCTCGAGGACCATCAGCGGAGCGTGCAGGATCGTGAGCCCCTCCGCTTCGATCATCGCTCCGAGTGAAGGCGTCGACTCCTGGACCCACTCGAAGGCCTCGGGCACGTCGAGTTCGCGTTGCCGTTCTCTCACAGTGCGGATGTCGTCCACCGTGGGCGCTCCGAAGGCGTGGAGCGCAGGACGAGCGTAAAGGGGCAACCCTTCCGGGTCCGCTACGAACAGCGTCAGAGGACCGAACGACTCGACCTGGGCCCTGTCTCTGGGCACCGCGTCGTAGAAGGCCTCGATCCGTTCGAACAAAGCGGCTTCCGAGCGTTCGATCATGAAGGCCTCCTGGCACACCACCCCTGCTCAACGCGCACGGTACACCGCGCCCTTGCCCAGCGTGCAGACCCAGTGGACGACCCCCTGGCTCACCTCCAGCGCGCCGTCCCAGCAGTCTCCCTCACGCCAGATGTCCTCGTGAGGTGCACCAGCTCCGCCTGATGACAGACGAATGAAGCTCTCTTCGAGATGGATCCCTCCCCAGAACAGCGACTCCTCATCGGAAGCGAGCGCCCAGATCCGGTCCGTATCGATCTGCGGTCCCACCACCACCTCGGGCGTCCCCCCTTCCTTCGGCGTGCGATGCAGCGATCCTCCCGCAGCCCACAGCACCGACGCTCCCTGGAGTGCGATCTGTGTGGTGTTGATCCCGGGCGCGAGTGACCAGCCCGAGTCGCCACCATCGCGAGACGCACGGTGCAGGGTCCCGGTCGCCGCATCGCTCCAGTACACGCGCGCGGCGTCCATCGCGAGGTGCATGACGCCAGGGTCCCCCTCACCATGGAAGGAGCTGATCTCCTCCGGGACCTCCCCCGCCGACCGGTAGAGGCGACGGGTCCCGAAGCTCCCCACCGTGATCCAGTAGACCGTGTCGCCTTCGGCGAGCAGCCCGCGCGCCACCTCCACGGGATCGGCCGATGCGGTGGACAGCAACGGAGCCGCCACCCCACCACCGAGCGAACACACCGCGGGCCAGGGTCCACGCCCCGTGATCGCAAAGACGCGTGTGCTCCCCACGGCGAGCTGCAGGATGGGCTCCTCCAGCGTACAGAGCACCTCGGGCGGTTGCCCCTCGACCAGGGACACGACCGCGCGCCCCACAGCGACCAGGATCCGCTCGCCATCCACCGCCAGGTCGACGGCGTGGCCAGGGAGGGCGCTCTCATCGAGCAACACCCGCACATCACGAGCGGATGCGCCCCCGTCACCTCCCGCCGCCCCCTCGTGCGAGGTCCCTCCCCCGCATCCCGAGAGCGCGCTCCCGACCACCAGCGCAAAGGCCAAGCGACCTTTTGGAGCGCGCCTCAATGCCACCACGGCGTCCCTTGATCCAGGTGGAGGTGGTCGCGATGGCTCGCATCGAAGTCAGGTCCGAGCACACGCCGGATCGCCCCCTCGCTCCGGAGCCGCTTCGTCACGGCCCGGAGGAACCGGGTCGGCCCCGATTCCGCCGCCTCCCCCGGCTTGTAGTCGCGCAGCACGCTCGCGGCACGCCCCCGCTTGGGCTCGAAGCGCGCAATGTCCACCGCATTTCCGAAGGAGTGCTCACTGATCCCCCCGCTCTTGCCCGCCAGCCGCCCCACCACCGGACGGCAAGCATAGCTGCCGAGCGTGATCACCCGCGCGAGTTCACCGCCGAGGTGCTGCGCGGCCTCTTCCTGGAGGATCTGCTCCACCTTCTGCAGACGGAGCGCCAGCGAGCAATCCACCTGGATCGGTGGGCTGTAGACGATGCCGGTCGGTCCCCGGCTGAGGAGCACGCCATGCGGCACACCGCAGCCGTTGCGGTTGGGTTTGGCGACATCGGGAAGCGACTTGAACTTCGCCCCCATCTGCTCGAGTTCCGCGCGGCAGGTCGCGTCGGCGGCGGTCGAGATGTACTCCCACTGTCGCGCCGGCCGCGTCTCGCGGTCGAACCCGCTGTGGAGCATGCGGCGCGCGTCCTGGAGCACGTTCGGCCCCCCTGCCGCCACGCCCTCCCGCACGTTCGGCACCTCTGCGCCCACCGCCTCGCTCGACGGAGAGGTCGAGACTTCCAGGCTCGTCGCTTCCTTACCAGCCCCGGAAGCGAGGGCTCCAGCCGGCGCGGAGTCGTCGGCCGTGACCCCGTGCAAAGAGCACGACCCCGGTAGCACCAGGGCAAGCGCGGCAGCGAGAGCGACAGCGGATCCACGCATGGGTCTCTCCACCTGTAACCGCTACATCCCGCCGCGCAACCAGACGCGCTCGTGGGCAGACCCGGTGTGCCGTCCGCCCTCCCTCTGGACCCTGCTCCGCCGCCATGGCACGCCCGCTTTCGGGAGGTGAGAGACGATGGCTTGTTCCTGGTCGCCGGTTCGCCTGGGCCGCTCCGACATTCAAGCATGCCCCCTCGGGCTCGCAGCGGGGTACGGGATCTCGGGGCGTGACGTCGAGCGCGCGTTCGAGCGCGGCGTCAACCTCATGTACTGGGGCTCGACGCGCACGAGCGACTTCGGCGAGGCCATCAAGCGCATCGCCGCACGCGATCGCGAACGCCTCGCGCTGGTCATCCAGACCTACGAACGGCGTCCTTCGAAGATCGGCCGCTCTCTGGAGAAGGCCCTCCGCACCCTCGCGCTCGACCACACCGACATCCTGCTCCTCGGCTGGTGGAACCTTCCTCCTGGCGAGGCCCTGCTCGACGCCGCGGCCGAGCAGGTGCGCCTCGGCCGCGCCCGCAGCGTCATGGTCTCGTGCCACCACCGGCCCACGTTCCCGATCCTCGCTCGTGATGCGCGCGTCGATCACCTCATGATCCGCTACAACGCGGCCCACCCCGGTGCCGATCAGGACGTCTTCCCTCACTTGCCCACCTCGCGGCCTGGCGTCATTGCCTACACCGCCACGTCCTGGGGACAGCTCCTCGACCGCGCCATCGTGCCGGCGGGAGAGCCGCCGCCCACGGGCTCCGACTGCTACCGCTTCGTGCTCTCGAACCCGAACATCGACGCCTGCTATGCCGGCGCGAAGAACGCCGAGCAGCTCGACGAGGCCCTGCGCGCCCTGGATCGAGGGCCCATGACCGAAGAGGAACTCGCCTGGATCCGCCGGGTGGGCGTCTCCGCCCGCGACCGCGCCCAGCTCCAGCAGAAAGGGATGGGGTTCGCCGACCGCCTGGTGAACCTGATCTCCGGCTTCGGCTTCCGCACCACCGCGGAACTGCCCCGCTGACCGCGGCGCCACCTCGCCCCGACCGGGACACGCGCCCACCACCACGACGCCCCTTCACCCGCCTGCGACCACCGCGTCGCCCCCCAGCTGCGACCGGGGCGCCACGCGACGAGCGACGAGCAACGGAGCCGTGTCCCCTCACCGCGCCAGCGCGTTCTTCTCCAGCTTCCGCGTCCGCCAGTGCTCCTCGATGCTCTGCACGAACTCCCCTCGCACCAGCTTCGCGCGATCCAGGAGCCAGTCCTCGTCCTCCTGCCGCACGTAGACCCCCTCCAGAGGCCCTTCCGTCAGCCCGGATGACCCGAGCAGCGCCACGAGGCCTTCCATCGTGAACCGCCCAGCTCCCACCCGGGGCACGCCCTCGATCCCCAGCGCTTCCAGCAGCGCGTCCCGACGGCGCGTCGACCAGAACCGCCCCGCCGTCCGATCGTACACATCGAACCCCAGGAACCAGTCCGGAAGCCTCGTGTAGCGGATCGAGTGCACCGCGAAGCACCACTCCCCGAACAGGATGAGCCCTGTCCCCAGCGCGGCCCGGAGCCGCTCCTCCCGCGCTGCCAGCCAGCCCCACAGCGGCTGGAACTGCGGGTGTGCCCCGGGCCCGAGGATCGTCCCCCGGTTCTGCACGCAGAAGCCTCCCGACCCGTCGACCGAGATCCCGAGGTTCGCGCCATCCACCTTCTCCTCGACGATCACTCCGCCATCCAGCATGGCCTTCGCGTCATCGAGGTCGAGCACCTTGTCCGCACGCGGCGACCCAGCAGCGAGCCACGCAATGTGGGGAGTGGATGGAAACTTGAAGAACTCGTCATGCGCCGTCATGGCGACGACCTCCTCAGCTTCTCTTCGCGCTTCGCCCTGCACCAGGCGTCCAGCAGCTGCTCCAGCACCACGCCCGTCTCCTCGAGCGGCTCCTCCACGTCGTACCAGTCCGTATCCGTCGCGTTCACCAGCGTGCAAGGTGCCCCTTGCATTCGCGTCGACGCGATCGCAGCCGCTGCCAGCTTGCGATCCGAGGGATCCAGCGAGCCGAGCGCCTCCGGCACGATCCCGTGCCCATCCCCATCGTACGCGACCGGCACCAGCTCGGCGGTCTGGAGCTTCTCGTGGATCACCAGGAGTCCGTAGTCCTGCACCGTGAGCTTGTGCAGGTACTCGTCGTAGATCCGGAACGCCTCGTCGATCACCAGCCGCTTCTCCGGATCGGCGTGAAAGGCCGTGAGCCACGCGAGGACCTCGAGCTGCTCCTCCACGGCCACATGATCGGCCCCATCGAACGGCGACGCCCCGTCGGCCATGCTCGCGCAGAGCAGCACGTTCGTGTCGACCACGTGATCAGCCACGCCCGCGCTCCTCTTGCTTCCGCCGCACCATCCACCGGAGCTGCCGCTCCGCCTCTCCCACCGCGTCGCCGAAGAGCCGCGCCGGCCAGCGCGTGACCCGCCCGTAAGCGTCCACCTCCAGCGGGTGCAGCGCTGCGCCCTCGCCATCATGCGTCACCACGTGCAGCGCGCACTGGTCGGGCTGGATGGCAGCCTCCGCCAGCAACGACTGGAGCCTCCGGAACAGGTGCTCCGAGTGCGTCTCCACCAGGAACTGCACACCCCGGGACAGCGACACCTCCACCAGCAGGTTCGCGAGTGCGCTCTGCGCCAGCGGATGCAGGTGAATCTCCGGCTGCTCCAGGAGGATCGTCGCCCCGCGCGGCACCACGTGGGCCAGCACCAGGATGGGGAGCACCTGCGACACCCCGAAGCCCACATCCGCGAGGTTCGCCCGCTCCTTCCCTCGGACCACCACCACCGCGTACGAGCCCGACGCCCCCTGCGGGACCAGCTCCAGCCCATCGGCTACTCCCATGACGACGAGCCACCGCGACACCTGCTCGAGCAGGGCGCTCCTCAGCACCTCCCCCTCACCCCGCACGGCTTGCTCGGCGCTCGCTCCCCCTTCGGCCCCCATCAGCAGCGCCTCCGCGAGCAGCGCCTGGACGGCGAACTCCCCCTTGCTCCCCAGCCGCTCCGGCGCGTGCCCCTGCCACGCATGGCTCCGCGCCGGAAACTCCCGCAGTGGCCCCAGGTAGGCGACCGCCGAAAGCTCGTTGCGCAACGCGAGCGCCGCATCTCGAACCACGGCCCCCTCGGCACCGAGCGCTGCCAGCGCCTCCGGAGAGAACGCGATCGACCGCTCCGGCGCGAAGTCGGGGCTCACCACGGCGGGCGCACCTCCAGAGAGCGGGGGTGCTGTCAGCGCGTACGCCTCATCCGTGACGCGCTCCACCTCGTACGTCTTCCCCTTGGTCGTGAAGCCTGCGCACAGCACCACGGCTCCCCCGTCCTCCGTCGCACCGTACGCCGCGCGAAACAGGCTCTCGTCCTGACCCGCCCGCTCGACCTCCCCCGCAGCCCCCCCTCCAGCACCGTTCCCTGCTTCGACGCCAACGCCTGCTCCGGCATCGACCCCTCGCCCCGCCTGCACGGTGGGAACGAACCCCAGCTCGAACGCGAGCGTCTGGCTCGGGTCATGACCCGACAGCACATCGATCATCGTCCCGAAGTGCAGCCGGGCACCTGGCTGCCCCCCCAGATCCAGCGCCGAGCGCCGATCCGGCGAAGCCGCCGTCTGCTGGAGCAGCAGCAGCGGCTGGAGCAAGCTCGTCTTCCCGGCCGAGTTCACCCCCAGCACGAGCGTGATCGGCCGCAGCCGCGCCTCATGGGTCCCTCTCCAGGCCTTGAAATTCCGGAGGCCGAGCTTGGTGAACATGGCGATGACCTGCCCTCCCCCCTACCCCGGGTGCTCGCACCCATCCAGGCTTTCGTCCCTTCTTCCACGCCTCACGGGAACCTTCGCCGCGCCAGCGTTACTCTCACCCCGTGCGCCGCCCTCTGGCCCTCGCCGCCCTCGCCTCGCTCGCGATCCATGCTCTGGGCCTGGCTGGCGTGCGGCCGCGCAGCAGGGCCCACACGGGCAGCGCCACGCCCCCGGACCCCTCCCACGAAGCGCAGACGACCACACCTCCCGCCCCCGCCGCCCGTGCCGGCATCGCCCCCCTCGCCCGCGCCCACGCCACCCGACTCGCGCGGCTCGAGCGCGCCCGACGCGCACGCACCGACCTCGTGGCCCGGGCGCGCTCCGAGCTGACCGCGGGACGCCTGGCCCTCGGCGCGTTCCTGCTCCGCGCCAGCGCCATCGACGCCGACGCCCTCGGCCAGCCCCTCGACCTCGCCGAGGCCGAACAGCGCTACGACGACCGCGTGGGCGCCCTGCGCGAAGCCCTGCGCCATGGCACGCTGCGTGACGCGGTCACCGACGTGTTCGCCGACCTCCGCTACCACGGCCAGCCGGGCGGCTGGATGGCCGACGCGCTGCTCGACGGCGGCGGCTCCTGCGAACAGCTCGCCCAGCTCGTCGCCGCCTCTGCCTACGACGCTGGCGCGCGCCGCACCATCGCCCTCCGGTTCTATGGCGGCATCATGGCCGACGGCGCCGCGCACATCACCCCCGTCTCTCTCGAAGACGTCACCGAGCACGATCTCATGAGCGGCAAGCCCTCGGCTCCCGGAGGAACACGCCTCGCCCCCGAGGACCTCGTCGAAGCCTACGCGCGGGCCCATGACCTCGCCCCGAAGCTCGCCGCATCTCCCGGCATCGCCGCTCCGGGAGCTGGCGACGCGAACGCCGCCAGCGCAACCAGCCTCCCCCCGACGCAGACCCCCCGCCCAACGCTCTTCGCCGGCATGCCACCCAACCAGGACCGCTACCCGGGCGCCCTGCCCCTCTACGCCTCACGGGCCATCGCTCCACCCGACGACAGCGTGGAGGGCATCCCCTTGCTCGGCGAGCAGGCCCGCTCGTGCGCCTACGCCGTCCGCATGGCCGCCCTCGCCCCTCCCGTCATCGACGTCGCCACCAGCCACGGCCTCCTCGCCGCCGAGCCGCGCCGACAGCCCAGCCCTCGACAGCTCGAACGCCAGGCGAGCCTCCTTTCCGACGCCGAAGCCTTGAGCCGCCAGAACGACCTCGCCGATCGCCTCATGGCCTGGGCCTGCCTCGCTGCCCTCGGCCCCTCCACGGCGGTGGACCTCGCGCTCGCCGGGGAGCGCCGCCTCTCCACCACGGCCCTGGAGCGCACCCAGCGCGCTCGCGACGCCGGCCGCGAAGCGCTCGCCGCCGTGCGCTGGGACAGCGTCGAAGGCGCGCAGCTCCAGCAACGGCTCTCCAGCGAGTACGGCGGCCGCACCTGGCTGCTCTTGTTCCTCGACGGCGGCGCGCGCGTCGTTCTCGATCTCGTGGACCGCGGTCACCCCGACGACTGGGGCATGGTGAGCGCCCTGGCTGCCTTGATCCTGTGGCCTCCCACGCGCACCGAAGGCCTCACCCGGGCCGAGCGCCTCCCCCCGCGCGCCCAGATCGACGTGATGCACGAACTCTTCCACGCCCACGACCACCTCCGCCCCTGGGCCTCCAACGTGGCTCTCGCCAGCACGGCGCTGGAGACGCAGCGAACGACGAACACGGCCGGCTCGGGCGCTGCCAGCTCGGACGCTGCCGAGACGGGCACCGATTTCCAGCGGGCTTACCGCGCCTACCGCAGCGCCGCGTTCCGCCTCTGGGAGGCGCAAGGAGGCATTGCAGAGATCCTCGACACGCTGGCCACCGCTGCCCAGCGAGAGCATCTCGACCCGGCCTGGGAAGCAGCGCTGCTGGACTACGTTGGCAGGAACGCGCTCGGGCTCCACTCGATCCGGAGCACAGGGATGGAGGTGGTCCGAGCGCTGAAGCAGGCTGTGCAAAAGAACGGGCACCCCTCGCTCGACTCGCTGAGACGGCAACTCGATTACATCGATACGCAACGCTCGCTCACGGCCACCACCCTCGCGGACGCATCCCGGCTGCACTAGAGCGACGGCAGGGCCCCGAGGCGCAACTGGAGTCGCTTCGCAGTGCGCCAAGGCGCCACTCACCGATTGCCGAGCACCTTCCCCACCCACTCACCGATCCGCTGCACCTCACTCACATCGGGCAGCACCAGCACCCCGAGCACCGCGAGCCCGATGCCCATCAAGGCGCCGCCAGCAATCACGCCGGCGCAGATGGTCTCCGTGTTCTCGGCGCCGAGTACGTACCAGGGCCTCGGACCCGGCACGAGCGGCAGCGCGGCCTCCCCGGGGACGGCAGGCTTCGGCTTCTCCGCTGCGGCCGCCATCCACTTGGCAGCCCGCTGCTGCAACAGCCAGAACCCGAACGACCCCAGGAACATCGCCCAGATGTCGGAGAAGTTCAGCAGGAACGCGAGCCCCAGCGCCACCGCCGACAGCGAGAACCGACCCCTCGACAGGTGCTTCGTCGCCTCGATCAGGATGCCGAGAAGCGCGCCGACCACCACCGCGATCTTCGCCGTCGGGTGCAGGAACGACAGCCCCTTCATCAGGATCTCGGCGACCGCGCGCCAGGTCACCGCGGCGGGCACCGGCATCGCCTCGGTGCCATAGAGGCCGATGTCGCCACGGATGAGCACGAAGTACCAGACCGGCAGCGACAGCGCGAGGCCCGCGAGCCCGCCGAGCACGTGGCCGATGGCCTGGTGGCGCGGCTTGCCGCCGAGCATGTAGCCCGGCTTGATGTCCATCAGCAGGTTCGACGCATTGCTCGCCACCTCGGCGGTGATCGCCGCGCTCATCACGTTGGTGGTGATGTTGCCCGGCGCGAGCAGCCCGTAGGTGAGCTGCGTCAGCTTTCCCAGCGCGCCCGTGGGGGTGATGGCGGTGAGCCCCGTCGAGTTCACCGCGATGAGCGCGAAGACGAACACCAGCGGCACCGCGACGGCGCCGAGCCAGTACGACATCCCGAACCAGGCGTGCCCCAGGAAGATCAGGACCATGGACACGATCGGCACGCCGATCACCGAGACCTTGATCGGCAGCTCGATGTGCTCCAGCACGTCCCGCTTCTCGTCCCCCTTCCGCCAGAGATTGCGGAACGCATCGAGGATGATCTTGGGCTTGGAGAAGAACGAGTAGAGCGACGACGTGGTCATGCAAGCCACGCCGCCCCAGAGCGCCCAGAGCGAGATCTGCCGCAGCCCGTAGCTCCCCCCCGGGCTGGGCACGATGATGCCCTGCTGGATCAGGAGCGGCGCGAGCACGACGTAGTTCAGGATGCCGCCGATCAGCAGCGACACGCCGACCCGGATGCCCATCAGCCCGCCGGTGGCGATGAAGATGATGCTCGTGTCCCAGCGGATGGTCAGCTCGCTCAGCGGCACGCCGCGCAGGGTCGGGGTGATGCCCCACTTCTTCAGCAGCTCGGCAAACCCGCCCGCGTAGAGCACCTCGTCATAGCTGCCGGGGATGCTGTTCGCCCCGAAGAGGAACCGCATCACCTTGCCGTCGCGCAGAAGCTCGATGAAGGCGCTGAGTGCACCCCCGGCCGCGAGGAGCTTGGCCTTGAAGAGGCCCTCTTTCTCGTCGCTCTCGTGGAGCGCGTCCATCACCACGCCCGCGGCCATGCCCTCGGGGAATGGGAGCTGCTCGTCGTTGATGAACCGCTTCTTCAGCGGGAACGCGAACAGAACCCCGAGCAGCGCCAGGCACAGGAGCCACACCACCGCCTGGTACATGGGGATGATGGCCATCGTGACCATCGAGTACGCGGCGAAACTGCTGAACAGCGGCGAGTTCACGTACCCGGCGGAGGTCGCGATGGACTGCATCGCGTTGTTCTCCAGGATGGTCATCTCGCGACCGATTCCGAGACGCGACAGCACCCGGAACACGGCGAAGGCGAGGATCACGCTGGTGATCCCGACGCCCAGGGACCACCCGGTCCGCATGCCGATGTAGAGGTTCGTCAGCGAGAGGAACCCGCCGAGCAGCATGCCCGTGATCGCCGACCGCCAGGTGAGCTGGGGCATGTCCCCGCGGTAGACGTTCTCCAGCCACCACCTGTCCTTCTCTTCGAGGGACATGGACTGGACTTGCTCGGGGGTGAGCTGCTTCAGGGCCACGCGCGTCCTCCAGCGTGGCTTGTACCATCGCGACGGCCTCGTTCGGGCCCAAATCAAGTGGGCCCTTCGGCCCGCGGGTCACTCGTCGTCCTTGCCCGAACTTCCGGCAAACCCGTCTTCGCGGCGCGCGAAGAGAATGTTGAACGTGGTGAGCGTTCCGTAGCAGGCGGTGATGTACGCTTGGAGCTGCACCTTCTCCGCGTCCGTGAGTTTGTCGTGCGCGTTCAGGCGCTGCTCGAGAACCCGCAGCTTGTCGCGGATCATCACGATCTTGTGGAAGAAGGCGTCGAGGGCGATCTTCTTCTCGGCCGTGCCTTCCTTGCCGGGACGGAGCACCACCTCGCCACCTTCCCAGCGCTTCCCCATCTCGGCGGTGCCGTGCCCGAACTCCTCCGAGAGCACCTCCCGCAACACCCTGCGGAACTCCTCGATGTCCATGTCGATGTCGATCTCCGTTGGTAGCGATGGGCGCGGCAGAGGCAGCTGTGCGGCAGAAGTGGTCGACTGCCTGCGCACGACCGCCACCGGCGGGGCTGCGCCCCTCCCCCGCGGCTCCCCCGCAGCGCGCGGACGTGGGGGAGGAGGCGGAGCGCCTCTCGGGCGGTACCGCGCACAGGTCGCCGTCGCCTTGAGCGGCGGTGGAAACACCTCGAGCGCGCACTCGCCGACCTTCCCCAGGGTGGGGTGGTCGTGGACACGGGTGAAGGCCCCGCAGGTGCCGCAACGTCCGGCGAGATCGCTCACTCCGTCGGACTGTACCCTCACCCCTGCCGAGGGTCGAGCCAGTGCAGGAGTATAATGATCCACACCTCCATGCCGGCACCGGGAATCCTCCCTCACCGGGCCCGAACCCAGCTCGCTGATCTTCACTCGGACGACGAAGACATCGTCACATCGCTCGGCATGACCTCCCGCTACCTGCAGGAGAAGATCCTGGCAATCGCCGGCTGGTACATGCGCCGCAACCAGAGGCGCACTGTGCTGTCAAAGGCAATGCGCCTGGGGGCGATCACCTTCGCCGCCCTCGGTGGTGTCGTCGCGCTGCTCTGCGTCCTCGCACTCACCCCTGGCAGACCCGAAATCCAGCACCTGCCCGTCGAGGTCGGTCAGCTCGGCTACGTCGCCTTCGCCCTCGCCGCCGGCTGCATCGTCATCGACCGCGTTTTCTGCCTCTCCACCGGATGGACGCGCCTCATGGGCAGCGCCTTGGCGCTCCAGCGCGCTCTCGCCGAGTTCCAGCTCGACTGGGCCAGGATGCACAGGGAGCTCGGTGGCCAGCCGCCTACCCAGGCGCAGGCCGAGCAGATGCTCCTTCGCCTCGAGGAGCTGCACAGCGCCACTTTCCTGGTGGTCGAGCTGGAGACCCAGATCTGGATGGCCGACCTTCAGAGCAGCCTCACCGCGATCCACCAGTTCGCGAAGATGCGCGCGCACGCCCTCGAAGCCGGTCCCCTCGACGTCATCGTGTCCAGCGGCGCCCTCGCCGACGACGGGCTCGCCCTCTACCTCGACGGAATCCTTTACAGCTACTTCCACGGCACCCGCACGCAGCTCTCCGGCGTGCGCGCAGGCCATCACGTGGTGATGGTCCTCGCGACGATCCGCGGCATCCCCGTGGAGAGCACCGCCACGACCCAGCTCTCCCCAGGCGCCATCGGCACCGTCTCCGTGGCCTTGCCCGTCCCTCACGGGTCGAGCCGGGGCGAGGTATCATGATCCCCACCTCCATGCCGGCACCGGGAAGCCCCCCTTACCTGACCCGAACCCAGTTCGACGATCTCCGCTGGGGCGACGAAGACATCGCCACGTCGCTGGGCGCGATCTCCCGCCACGTGCAGGCGAAGACCCTGGAGACCATCGACTGGTACATGCGCCGCAAGCAGATGCGCGCGGTGCTGTCCCAGGCGATGCGCCTTGGCGCGATCACCTTCGCCGCCATCGGCGGCCTCGTCCCGCTCCTGAGCGCCACCGTGCTCGCCCCCGGGAGAAAGGAGATCGAGCACCTGCCCGTCGAGGTCGGTCAGCTCGGCT
This sequence comes from Chondromyces crocatus, assembly GCF_001189295.1. Classification (NCBI taxonomy): domain Bacteria; kingdom Pseudomonadati; phylum Myxococcota; order Polyangiales; family Polyangiaceae; genus Chondromyces; species Chondromyces crocatus. The sequence goes on along the minus strand of NZ_CP012159.1, from coordinate 4,135,046 downwards.
ACGTCGCCTTCGCCCTCGCCGCCGGCTGCATCGTCATCGATCGGGTCTTCGGCCTCTCCACCGCGTGGATGCGCTTCATGGGCAGCGCCTTCGCGCTCCAGCGCGCGCTCGCCGAGTTCCAGCTCGACTGGGCGATGATGCACATGAAGCTCGGCGGCCAGCCGCCCACCCTGGCGCAGGCCGAGCAGATGCTCCTCCGCCTCAAGGAGCTGCACAGCGCCGTCCTCCTGGTGGTCGAACAGGAAACCCAGAGCTGGATGGCCGAGTTTCAGAGCAGCCTCGACGAGCTCTACCGGGTCGCGAAGATGCGCGCGCACACCCTCGAACCCGGCATCCTCGACGTCGTCGTGCCCAACGGCGCCCTCGCCGACGACGGGCTCGCGCTCTACCTCGACGGCTCTCTGCGCAACCATTTCCACGGCACCCGCACCCAGCTCACCGGCGTCCTGGCGGGCCAGCACGTGGTGATGATCCGAGCGATGATCCGCGGCAACCCCGTGGAGATCACCGGCACGACCATGCTCTCTCCAGGCGCCATCGGCACCGTGTCCGTGACCCTGCCGGTGCCTGACGAGCGGGTCGCCGACCCGTCGACCGAGGAGGGCACGACCCACGAGAAAGGCCGGTCGAGCGTCGTTCCCCCCGACGGTTCCCTCACCAGAGCGCGCGACGCCGAGTAGAGGACCTTCGCCGGTCAGCGCCATCCTGAAGGCCTTTCGTCGGTCAGCGCCAGCCGGTCGGTCAGCGCCAGCCTGGACGACCGACCCCCGCGGCAGCGCGGTAATCCGTGAACAGCGCCGTGACGATGCTCAGCGCGCCCGTGAACACGTGGAGCGCAGCGGCGATCGGATCCTTGCGGTGGTAGCCGAGGACGAAGGGCGCGGCGATCGCCGAGGCCCCCCAGGCGTAGTCGATGACCTCGTGGGCCTCGATGGGGATCACCTTCTCCACGCTCAGCCGGTAGTCGGTCGTCGCCGCGACCCCGATGGCCGACGCTCCGAGCAGCGCCGAGCACACCCGGGCCTCGGGCGTCCTGGCGAAGATCCCGGCGGCCGCCGTGAGGCCGGAGGCGTAGTCCACCACCGAGTGGACGTCCTGCGGGATGACCCGCGCGAGCGGCAGCACCCCGAGCAGCGACCGGGAGGCGATCTCGCGCGACGCCAGCCTGGAGATGCGGCGCTCCAGGCGGTGGACGTCCCGGATCAGCGCGTTCAGCTGGTCCACGAGCGGCGCGACGGGCTCGCTCATGTGCGCCTTGATCTCCGCGATCTCTTCGGACAGGTCGATCGGCCCCAGCAGCTCGCTGTCCGGACCTCCCAGCCGCCCCTCGATGTAACGCAACCGATCCTCCAGCCCACCCAGCGCGCGAGCCATCCCGCCAGCGTGCTGGGTGCGCGTGTGCTGCATCAGGCCGTACGCCGTGCTGATGGCGCTGCGAACGTCTCGCTGAACCTGCTGATCCATGGCGCTCTTCTCCTTGGGTAGGTGTGGGGGGGCCAGGCTCCCGGCCGGCTCGTCTCGTCAGGGGGCTGTCACAGCCCTGACCACCCTGGATTGCTCCGTTCGAGGCATGTGCTCGGGGTCAGCAACCCCAGTGCCAGCCTGGAAAGTGAGCGCGGAGAAGGCGCCTCCTCCCATGCGTCTCCTCGTGAACGGCACGAGGTGGACGGTGCTAGCGCGACGACGGCCTCGGCCATGGGCGACGGCCTCGGCCATGAGGGCCATCAGCCGGCGCGGATGACTCCGCTCAGCCCCCGGGCGGCGCGATCTCGACGACGACCCCGACGTGATCGGAGAAGCCCGTCGTCGTGACGTGCTCTCCGACCCGAAGCTCGAGCGGACGGCGCAACAGATCCTGGTGCGTCACGCCGACGAGACCGCGCAGCAGCACGTGATCGATGAGCGTACCGCGCTGCCCCTGGCCACCCGAGAGCGGGTCGTCGAAGCAGTACGTGCAGCCCGGCGCTCCGGACACGGCGCTCGGGTCCTGGAAGCCCCATGCGAGCAGCCGCTGAAAGTGCCCTGGCAAGCGCGGAGAGATGCGGGGCGCGACCGCTGGCCCCGTGTTGAGGTCGCCGAGGAGGATGACCGGCCCACGCCCCGCCTTGCGCTCGACGAACGCGAGCAGCGCGTCGATCTCACGCCGATGATCCTCCGACCAGCTCCCCCCACCCGGGTGCGGGACGACGCCCACGTCGGCCGTGAGGTGCGTGCAGAAAGCGTGGACCTCCCCGATGGAAGCATCGAGCCGCGCATAGAGCACGCCCCGCCGCGCCAGCGCCGAGGGGAAGACGAGCGCGTCGCGCTCCAGGATCCTGGCGCGGGTCAGCAGCCCGGTGCCGAAGGAACCGCCATAAGCAAAGAAGCCCCCCTGCATCCCGCGCTGGCCAGACGTCGCGTCGCCCACGCAGCCCAGGGAAAGCTCCGCGAAGGACAGGCGGGGATCACGGCCAAGGCAGCTCAGGCAACCACTGGAGACGGTCGGCAGCACGCGCTGACACCGAGCCAGCGCGCAGCGCGCAGCGTCGCGGGCACCTCCACAGGGCGCGGCGCAGGCCGCGAGGCGCCCGAGGTCCTCGGGGGCACAGGTCATGGGACCGCCTGGATCAGGCGGGAGACGGTAGGTGTTCGGCAAGCGCGCCGCGGTGCTCTCGACGAGCCGCTGCCAGTGCTCCTCCAGCCAGAACTCCTGCACGCACAGGAGATCGAGCGGCTCGGTCGCCAGCGCGTGCGCCACGGGCTCGGCCCGCGCCTCGGCGTGGGAGAGGACGCCGACCGCGAGGCCCGCGTTGAACGTCCCCGCACGGAGCGGACCAGGTGCGCGCGCAGGCGCCGGTGCAGCGGCCTCTGGCAACGGAGACTCCGCACGTGCGTCCGCTCGCGGTGGCGCCGGGAAGGATGCCCGGAAGGCGTCGGCGGCTGGTGGCGACGTCCGAGCACCGTCACCGCCGCAGCCGAGCGCGACCAGCAGCGACGCGAGGACAGCCCCCGCACCGACGGCACACTGCAGCGACGTCGGTGCGCGTCGCCGACGAGAAAGAAAGAGCGCCAAGCCGTGGGCTCTAGCAGCAAGGCGAAACCCCGGCACGCGCGCAGCGACACCGCAGGAAGCGGGCTCTCCGCGCTCCTCGATCTTGCAAGATCCAGGGGCGGCCGCGACCGGTCGCCCCGGCGTGGTCCCTCCGCGGGAGAAGCGGTAGCATCCCCCATGCTCTCGCGCGCCCTCGCCCTGCTCCCCGCAGCGCTCCTCGCCGCTTGCGCCGCAGTGCCACCCGATCCGCCCTCGTCCGCCGTGACGCCCACGGCGGTGGCGGCGGTGGCCGTCTCCGAGCCGGTCCCCGTCACGTCCCCCGACCGGCCTCCGCCCATCGAGCCCATCCAGGACGATCTCCCCCTCGCGCTCGCCCGCGCTCGCGAGCAAGGCAAGGCGCTCTTCGTCGATGCCTGGGCCCCCTGGTGCCACACCTGCCTGAGCATGCGGCACTACGTGCTCGGCGATCCTTCGCTGCGCCCCCTCGCCGAACGGCTCGTGTTCACCGAACTCGACACCGATCGCCCCGAAAACGAAGCCTTCGTCGAGCGGTACAAGATGACCGTATGGCCCACTTTCTTCGTGCTCGACCCCGCCGACGGACAGGTCACGGCCCTCTGGTCCGGCGCCGCCTCGGTCAGCGAGCTGCGCACGTTCCTGGAAGAGGGGTCTCGCGCGGTCGCCGATCGCACGGCCGCCTCCCTGCCCGCCGATCACCCCGATCGGCTCCTGGTCGAAGCCCGCCGCGCGCAGGCCGCCGGAGACTACGCGGCCGCCGCCGCAGCGTACGCACGCGCCCTCGACCGAGGCGGGCCGAGCTTCTCGCGGCGGAGCGAAGCCATCTACGGCCGCCTCCAGTCGCTCTACCGCAGCAAGGACCACGCGACCTGCGCCCGCTTCGGCCGCGAGCACCTCGCCGAAATCAAGGGCGCTGCGCAGCCCGCCGACTTCACCGGCTTCCTCTTGAGCTGCGCTGGTGCCTTGCCCGCCGACGCGGCCGCCGAGCAGCGCCTCGCGCGCGAGGCCGCCATCGCTCGCCTCCGCGCCCTCACCCGCGAGCCGCCCCAGGGCTCGACCCCCGACGACCGCGCCGACGCGCTGGGCATCCTCGCCGGTGCCCTCCAGGACACCGGCGACACCGCCGGGGCGCGGCAAGCGCAGGAGGCGCGGCTCGCCATCCTGGAGCAGGCCGCGCGCGAGGCGAAGTCGCCCGAGATGGCTGCCACCCACGACTACGCGCGGGCGCTCACCTACCTGGAACTCGGCCGCGGCGACGAGGCCATCGCCATGCTGACCGAGCGTGAGCGCCAGCTCCCCACACTCTACGAACCCCCGGCGCGCCTCGCGCAGGCGCTCTCCAAGCTCGGCCGCAACGACGAGGCCCTCGCCGCCGTGGACCGGGCCCTGTCCCGCTCCTACGGTCCACGCCGCACCGGCTACCTGAAGCTCAAGGCCCAGATCCAGGGCAAGCTCGGCGACACCAGGGGCGAGACCGCGACCTTGCGGGAAGAAGTGGCCGCCCACGAAGCGCTGGCCCCTGCCCTGCGGCGCGACGAAGCGCTCGCCGACGCCAAGCGCCGCCTCGCCGAAGCCGAGAAGAACGCCGGCGCCAAGCAGCGCCCCACCCCCAAGCGCAACTGACCTCGGACAGAGCCCTCGTGCCGTGGATGCCCGAGGGCCAGCGCCCCCGGTCGACGCGCCGGTTCACCGAAGCCCTGAGCCCAGTCGGCAATCCCCCCACGAGGCCTCGCTGCATCGCTGCGGCAGCCCGCCACGAGACCTCGTCGTCCCTCTCAGCGCAGCGAGCGTCGCCTCACGAGGTCCTCCCCCAGCGGTCGCACCTCGCGCAGCCTCCGCGAGATCGCCTCTCGATCGAGCCGAGCCGCCCCGACGCCCACCGCGCGCGACGCCGCATCGTTCCTCTGCGGAGGCCCATCCCCCCAGGCATCCTCGGTCCCGAACAGGATCATGGATAGCTCTTCGGACAGCTCGAAATCGATCGGCGGCAGCTCGTCGACGCACGACGTATCGGGTGCAGCGCCAGGATCCTTCAGGAAGTCGAAGGTGAGCGCTGCACCACACGAGAGCGTGGCGGACGCAGGGGACGGCATGAGCAACACCCCGTGCACCATCCGCGGGATGGCCACGAACGTCTGCCCTGGCCCCCGCAGCCGCTCTCCGGCCACGCGCGCCGTTTCGATGGGCGTCTGCGGATCCATCGTCCCGTTCAGCATCAGGATGGGCACGTCGGTCTCCGGCCAGCGGTCCACGAACTCATCGCGCGCGTAGCGCGGCCACACCTCGTTCACGTCGGCGAACCACGGACCGAGATCAGGACTGAAGAGCGCCGCGTCCGCACGCGCCTGGAGCGTCTCGTTGCTCGGCGTCGGAACCTCCCACAGCTCCGAGAGGGAGACATGGTTCTGCAAGATCTGAGAGAAGCCACGACCCTCGGCAGGTTCCCCGAACAGGTAGGAGTACAGGTGCCCGAGCGCAGCCTGGTCCGCCGCATTGCAACGCAGCATCCGGTGGATGGTCGGCATGATCGCCCGTCGACTCACGATCCCCCGGACCAGGAACGCGAGGGTGCTGCGCACCAGCGGCCGGTCCAGCCCCAGCAGCCCGCAATGCCCCGCGTCGAGCTGCTCGTACAGCGTCTCGATGCGCGCCCACGGGTCATCCCCCAGCCGCGCCGCGCAGGCGGGATCCGCAGCACACGCCGCCGCGACCTCGCGGCCCACGGGATCGTACTGCTCGTCGAAGCGCGACAGATGCTGCACCCCGGGCGACACCACCGAGTCGAGCACCACCGCCGTCGGCTGCTCGGGGAAGAGCTGCAGGTAGCGGAGTGCCCAGTACGTCCCGTAGGACACCCCCCACACCATCGCGCGCTGCTCGGGTGCTCGCGTACGCGCGATCAGCGCCCCGAGATCCCGCGCGGCCTCGCTCGTCGTGAACGCCGACAGGCCGTCCCCCCACGTCTCGTCGAGGTGCTGGAAGCACCCCTCCCATTCCGTCGCCAGGATCCCCGCGCCCCCCGGAGATCCCGCAGACTCGGCCGGGCACGTGAGGCGCGCCGACTGTCCGACCCCCCGGTGGTCGAGGGTGTAGATGTCGAAGTCGGGCAGGTACTCCGCCATGACGTCGATGATCTCGTAGAAATCCGCCCCCGAGCCCCCCGGCCCGCCGTTCAGCAACCAGAGCTGCGTCGCATCCGGACGCCCCGAGGCACGACGCGCCACGAAGACTGGCAGCTTCTCCCCATCGGGTCGATCGTGGTGGAGCGGCAGTTCCACCGTCGCGCACTCCGTCTGGAAGAACGCGGGACAGGCACCCCAGGCGATGGTCTCCGGCTCGTTCGCGAGCGGCGGTGTCGGCCGTGGCTCGGCTTCCTCCTTGTCCTCTGCACATCCCGTCCCCATGGCGACGCACGCCATCGAGACCATCACGCCCAGCCAGTGTCTCGCCCCGGTCCTGACCATCCCCTCACCTCCCGCCTTGCGACGTCGACCGCATGCAACGACCGCGTGCAGCGCATATTTCGGGCACCCGCTCTTCTCGAGTAGCCGCGTTCTCATCCGGCAATCAGCATGCCACCGCGGCGACGGGTCGAATCGCGGTGCTTCGAGGAAACGCGTGCGTTCCACGACGGCAAGAGACCACCATCACCGCAAGAAAATTGACGGCGCTGTCCAGCGGCGATGGCCAGCGCGGCGCTCCGCCTTCCACGACGAACGGGCGCCGAACCACGACGGATGGACGCCTAGACGACGACGGATGGACGCCTAGACGACGGATGCGTCTCGGCCCTCGACGTCAGGTCGAGCGCGGGAAGATCAGCACGAAGGATCCAGGTGCCGGGTTGAAGAGCACCGTCTTGTCGGGATGCGCGTCACGGTTGAAGTGAGCATGCCAGGGCAACGCCTTCCAGGAGTCGGTGTCCCGGATGAACTCGCGAACGATGATGTCGAGTTCGACGTACTTCCCGCCGGTATGGGCCTGGAGATCAGGCCCGAAGCTCCAGCTCTCGCGGCCGGGCGCTGGCGCGAGATCGTTGTGCATCGCCCCGCCATACGCGACCACCAGCTTGCCGACGTAGGACTTCAGCCCGAGCAGCTCCTTGACCTTCTCCGCGGTCAGGCGCGCGATCATTTCCAGCATCTGCGCGATGCCATTCGGCCCGGCGCGCAGGATCGTGTCGTACTCGGCGCAGGAGGGGCGGAGGACGTCAGGGGAGATGCCGAGGCGCTTCGCTTCGTGACCGAGGGTGACGAACTCGTTCTGGTTCTCCTGGGCTTGACTCTGGGTGACCGCCTTCTGCTCCTCCTGCACCTTTGCCACCTTCTTCTGGTTGCAGCGAGGGTCCGCCGTCCACAGCTCGACGATCAGATCCGAAGCCTTCCCTGCGAGCATGGGCAGGAAGGTCTCCGTGAAGCGCTTCGTCGCCGAGGGGATGCCCTCGCTGCCCTGCTGAGCGTGCGACTCGCCGATGGCGAGCACCTTGGGCGAGGTCGCGAGCACGTGGGCGAAGGCCTGCTCCGGAGAGTCGAACAGGAGGCACCCCAGCGCACCACACCCGACAGGGCCAGGCGGCGCGGGCGGCGCGGCAGGTGTCGACGAGGCCGCGACCGGTGCCTGCGCTGCGGAGGCACCGTCCGACGAGGTGACCGCCGGAGACGCGGCCGCCATCGGCACAGACGCGCCACTGGCCGCCGGAGGTGGGCTCGCACAGGAGGCCAGGAAGAGGGGCATCGCGAGCAACATCGAAGGCATGCGCATGGCTGGATCCTACCTGAACCGATCGACCGCATCCTCGCCCTGACGGGCGCGCGTGAAGATTCCAGACGATGGACAGCGCGCCCGCCCGAAGCTTGGGTCGAGCGCCGCGCCCCCCACGATTCGACGGCGAATGCCATGGCGCGCGAGAAACGGATCTTCTCGGAACCTTCATCGCTTCACGGTGTCTCACGCGCTCCCCGTGCTGCACGGGGTCTCACGCCTCGCCCGTGCTCCTCGTTGTCGGCCCTGCTCCTCGTTGCCCGACCCGCCTCACGCTGGCTCACGACGTGCCCTGCTTTCTAGCTGCCTGCCCTGCTTCAGCGTGGCTCGCGACACGCCTGGCATCTTCTCGTTGCCTGCCCAGCTTTCTCGTCGCCTGCCCTGCTCCTCGTGGTACGGGGAACGCTGCCCGGATGGGTCGGGCGAGAGGATCACTCGTGAACGACGGCCCCAGTAGCACCCCAGCTCACCAGCCGTAGGCGTCCGGGTCGCGCGCTGCGCCTCGGAACGCCGAGGAGTAGCCATGAACAGGTTCGAGAATCCACGCTCCGAGAGACTGCTCGCGGAGGGGACGAAGAGAGCTTTCGTGTCGGCGCCCGACACGAAAGCTGGTGCGGCGATCGCGCCCGTCGTCACGGAGGCGCTGTGAAGCTGCGGAGGCCCAGCGCGGCAGCGTGCGTGGTGGCAGCCCTCTTCGTCGCCTCTCCGGCCCACGCGATCCGCCCTTTCATCACCGACGACGCGCGGGTGGTCGGCGACAAGCTCGCTCAGCTCGAGATGTGGATGCTGCTCGATCGGCGCGTGCTCGAACACAACGTGCTCGTTGCCATCGGCCCCACCGACTGGCTGGAGCTGACCGCTGGGTTCACGCACGGCGGAGTCCACACGGGACCCGAGCGCGGGTACTCCATCACCGGCCCGATCCTGCAGGGCAAAGCGCTCGTCCTCCCGGCACGCGACAATGGCTGGCCCGGCCTCGCCATCTCCATCGGGGGGCTGCCCCCGCTCGGGCATGGCGCCTTCACCCCTCCGGGCTGGAGCGGGTTCGCGTATGCCGCGGTCACCGAGTCGCTCTTCGAAGAGGGGCTTCTCCTTCACGCCAACGTCGGCATCTCCATCGGAGACGATGGCGCCAGCACGTCGAGCCACGGCGTCGAAGGCGCCGACGGCCGCCTGCGCACCCTCGTCACCGCGGGCTTCGGCCTCCAGGCCCGTATCGCCTTCGGCCTTCATGGCGTCGCGGAGATCTACCGCGGCGATCCCTACGACCCGCGCACGGACTTCCCGGCCATGCAGGCAGGCTTCCGCTACATCTTCAGCGACCAGGTGCAGGTCGATGGCACGGTGGGAAGCACGCTGACGGCGGTGCGCGGAGCCGGTGGTCATGCTCAGTCCGAGCAGTGGGGAACGATCGGGCTGCGCCTGGTCACGCCCGAACTCTGGTGACGTCGTCTCCTGAGATCGTCTTCTTCGGAGACGCTTTCTTCGGAGACGCTGCCAGGAGTCCGCGTCCTCGGGAACTCAGCTGCGAGGCGGCCCGCGCCGAGCCGATGAATTCATTGCGCCGAATCGAGGCCGGACGAGAAACACCTCGTCGAAAATCAATGACGGCAACGCATCGAGGGCTCCGTTCGATGACGGCAACGCATCGAGGGTTTGGATCGATCGAGCTTGGATTTCGGTCGCGCGGCAGTGACCTGCGGCGCAGCTCGCAGACGCACCAGCTCGTGCATCCCAGTCACAACGCAAGGAGCCGTATCGAGCCCAGTTCATGCGGCCGGATGAACGACTGAGACGTCCGAGCAGCCGAAATCCGTGTTGAGGTGACGGACGAGGGCAGGGCGTGAGATGCGCTCGTCGTCGATGGAGGTCTGTCGCCGACGTCGAGCCGGCATACGGCCCTCACAATAACAGTGTGACGAATCACATTTGACACCGGAGGGCACGACCCCCAACCTCATCGGCCGCGTCCCCCCTGGCCATCGTCCACGACATCACGACGCCTTGGCCACGACCCCTTCGTCCATCGCGCACGACACCCTGACCCCTCGGCCACGACCCCTCTGGCCATCGACCCCCCCTCCCGACCCCCTCGCCACGACCCCTCTGGCCATCGAGCGCGACACCCTGACCCCTCGGCCGCGACCCCTCTGGCCATCGCGCACGACACCCTGACCCCTCAGCCACGACCCCTCTGGCCATCGACCCCCCCCCTCCCGACCCCCTGGCCGCGACCCCTCTGGCCATCGCACGCGACCCCCTGACCCCTCGGCTGCGACCCTTCTGGCCATCGACCCCCCCCTCCCGACCCCCTGGCCACGACCCCTCCGGCCATCGCGCGCGACCCCCTGACCCCTCAGCCACGACCCCTCTGGCCATCGCGCGCGATACCCTGACCCCTCGGCCACGACCCCTCTGGCCATCGGGCACGACACCCTGGCCCCTCGGCCCCAATGGCCTCAAGAGCTGGTCAACGGTGACTTTGGGTGGTCAAAGTTGAGGACTGGACGGAACTTCGCGCGGTCACGCCCTCCACAGCGCTCCCGGAAGCGCGGGGATGGCATCTCGCGAGGAGGGGGCGACGAGGAGGGGGGCGACGAGTAGGTTCCGTCGACAGCCGATGACGACCTGGATCCGTCAAGTCTGCGAAGCGAACGGCATCGACATCCACTACCTCCGAACCGGAGGCGCCAAGCCTCCTGTCGTTCTGCTCCATGGCTTGATGGGGAGCGGCGCCTGCTGGACCCCCCTGGCCCGCGCGCTCGAAGGGGAGTTCGACGTCGTCATGCCCGACGCGAGAGGGCATGGCGGCTCGAGCGCTCCGCACGACGGCTACCGATACGACGATCTCGCGAGCGATGTCGTGGGCCTCCTTGGTGCCCTGGGGCTCTCGCGTCCGATTCTGCTCGGCCACTCGATGGGCGGCATGACCGCCGCGGTGGTGGCAAGTCGAGGAGGGGGACTCCTCCGGGGCCTCGTCCTGGTCGACCCGACGTTCTTGAGCCCCGAGCGCCAGTGCGAGGTTCACGAGAGCGACGTCGCCGAGCAGCACCGTCAGGTTCTCGGTCTCCAGAAGGTTGACCTCGTCGCGGCGGCCCGAGCCCGGCACCCGCACCGCTCGCCCGAGCTCGTCGAGCTCCAGGCCGAGGCCAGGCTGAAGACCTGCATGGCCGCCTTCGACGTGCTCACGCCACCCAACCCCGCGTACCGTGACGTGGTGAGCGCGATCGACGTCCCGAGCTTGCTCGTCATCGGCGACAGCCCCGTCGTCACGCTCGAGATGGCGACGGAGCTGCGCGCCCTCAACCCGCGCTTGCAGGTCGAGCAGATCCAAAACGCCGGTCACGGCCTTCCGTTTGAACAACCCGAGCGCCTCGGGGAGGTGGTCGCGTCGTTCCTGCGTGAGCTGGCGTAGCGCACGAGACCCCTGCCCCCCTGGGCCACGACCCTCCTGCCCCCTGGGGCACGACATCTCGACCACTCCGGGAGCGCCCTTCAACTCGGGGAGGTGACCTCCGGCATCGGAGCGGGACTGGCTGAAACCGAGGGGGCAGGGACGATGCGGGCGCAATACATCGGACTCACCGAGCGGCTGCGCGTGAGCTACTGGTTCATCCCTTCGGTGATGTCGGTGATGGCCATCGTCCTGGCCGGGACGATGCTCGAACTCGACAGCCATTTCGGGTCGGACTGGATGGACGATTTCGGGTGGCTCTATGCAGCCCGCCCGGATGGAGCGCGGCACGTGCTCTCGGCACTGGGTGGTTCGATGCTCACCGTCGCGGGCACGGTCTTCTCGGTGACCATTGCGACGGTGGTCACGGCGTCAGGGCAATACGGTCCGCGCTTGATCAACAATTTCATGAGCGATCGCGGCAATCAGGTGACGCTCGGAACGTTCCTCGCGACCTATCTCTACAGCCTGATGGTGCTGCGCACGATTCACGGCGCAGCCGAGTCCACCGCCGACATGAGGATGCGCGCGACGAGCGGGTTCGTACCCAACCTGGCCCTCCTGGTCGGCGTCGTGCTCGCCATCTGCTCCATCGGGGTCTTGATCTTCTTCATTCACCACGTGCCGAGCCACATCCAGATCAACCACGTCATCGCGCAGATCGGTCGACGTCTGGTCGGTCATCTCGACGAGGTCTTTCCGGGTCGCGTCCGCGGAGGGGAAGGCGTGACGGCTGCGACCGAGGACGTCGACGCGCGCTTGCCGCCCGTCTTCCGTCAGGAAGGCGAAGCGATGGCGGGAGAGGCGACGGCCATCTCGGTCGCGGAGACGGGCTACCTCCAGGTGATCGAGACGGGTTCGCTCGTGAAGGTCGCCACCGAGCGCGATGTGGTGCTGCGGCTTCTGCACCAGCCGGGGGACTACGTGCAGGCAGGGCGCGGGCTCGTCGAGGTGTGGCCGCCGGAGCGTGTCGATGAGGGGCTGCGACGCGCGCTGCGGCGGTGCTTCGTGCTCGGGGGGCGGCGGATCGCGGTCCATGATCTCGGGTTCCTCGTCGACGAGCTGGTCGAGATCGCCGCCCGCGCGCTGTCGCCCGGGGTGAACGATCCGTTCACCGCCATGAGCTGTCTCGACTGGCTCGGCGCGGCGATGTCGAAGCTCGCTGGGCGGGCGATGCCCGATCCGGTGCGCGTGGATCGACACGGCGCCGCGCGGCTCGTGGCCCGCCCGGTGAGCTTCGCGTCCTGCCTTTCGCGCTCGTTCGGGCGGATGCGGCTCTACGGGTGCAAGGACACGCTCGTGGTGCTCCACTTCCTGAGCGCTCTCGGGGAAGTGGTGAAGCAATGCGACGACCCGGCACGGCTCGACCTGGTCGAGGACGAGGCGAGGCGGATGGTGGAGAGCGCGACGCCAGCGCTGTCCGAGGCATCGGTCGAGGAGGTGCAAAGACGGATGGTGGCGCTACGGGGCGAGATCGCGGCGGCGCGCGCGGGTCGGTAGCTGCACCCTGCGGGGAGGGGGGACTGCCATGCCCATGGAACGGACGGGTTTCACGACCGCCGCGAACGGTTTTCGGTTCGCCAATGCGTTCACCACGACGCTGGTGCAACCCCAGGGGGTTCAGGTCCCAGGGGTCCCGGGCCTCGGCGTCACGACACCGCCGCTGATGCTGCACGGGCTTTGTGGTGGGATGTCGTTCGCAGCCCTCGACTACTACTTCTCGGGCATCCCGGTGCCCTCTCACGAGGCGAGCGACTACGTCACGCCACCGGGGGTTCCGGCCCAGGGCTCGCGGCTGCACACGCTCATCTACCAGCGGCATCTCGACTCGTTGAACCTGGGTCCTTCGCTCCAGCAGGTCCTCGGCGGCGATCCGTACAACCTGACGACGTACGCAGAGCTGTTGCTCACCCCCGAGGTGCTGCGTCCGGTGACGTTCGGCGCCAGGCTCGCCGCCGAGGTGGCGTACGTGATCGCTTCGGTGCGCGCCGGTCAGCCCGTCCCGCTGGGGTTGGTGGCTGCTGGTGGTCTCGCCAGCGCGACGCAGTGTCACCAGGTCGTGGCCACGGGCTTCGACGACGTCTCAGCGACGACCACGAACATCTTCGTCTATGACAACCGGTATCCAGGCCGAGAGGCGATCCTCGTCGTCACGCCAGGCGCGGCGAGCTGCTCGCTGGAGGTACCAGGTCGTGCGGCAGAGCCCTGGGTGGTGTTCTTCGTGGAGCACTACGCGGCCGTGACGCCGGGTTATCTCGACTTCGAGCTCGCTCAGGGCCTCACGGTGAGCCCCGTCCAGCCCGCGAGTTCGAGGCGCTTCAAGGCCGAGATGGTGGTGGTGAACTCGGGAGAGGCCAGCGCGCATGGGCTCGCGCTGCGGCTGGTGGTCGAGCCGAGCAGCGCGGGAGGGCAGTCGGTCAGCATCCCCGCCGACGTCCTCGGGACGGTGCCTCCAGGCCAGGCCATCGTTTTCGACCACGAGGTGGAGTTCCCCGGCGCGATGGCGGGAGCGCAGGTCACGGTGCGCCCTTCCACGACGTTCCGGACTCCGAGTGGCGCCGTCGTCGATCGGCTCGTTCCGGCCCGGCAGCCGGGGACGCGCGATCTCGTGCAGGTCGAGGTTCCACGCGAGGTCTGATCTGCGGGAGGCTTCAGCGGCAGACGGTGCCGTCGGCGGGGGGGACGCCCTCGATGAGGTAGCGGGTCACGGCGTCGTCGATGCAGGTGTTGCCCTTGAGGAAGGCTGCGTGGCCCTGGCCGTCGCGCGAGAGGAGGACGCCGGAGCTGAGCTGCGCGGCGAGGGACTCGGCCCAGGCATGCGGGGTGGCAGGGTCACGGGTGGTGCCGACGACGAGGATCGGGGGAGCGCCGTCGGCGTGGATGGGTGCAGCAGGGCGCCAGGGCTGGACCGGCCAGCGGGCGGAGGGGAACGCGGTGTAGGGGAAGTAGACGCCGAGACGAGGGGCGGAGACGGAGAGCTCATCGACGAGGGCGTCGTAGGTCGCCTGCTCTCGGGCGAACGGGGTGTCGAGGGAGGTGACGGCGTAGTAGACCTCGAGGCCGTTGCCGTAGGTGCCCTCGGATTCGCGCTCCAGGTAGCCGTCGGCGAGGGCGAGCAGGCCAGCACCGTCGCCGTCGGCGGCGAGGGCCAGGGCGCGCGCGAGCTGGCGCCAGCCGTTGGGGCCGTAGAGCGCAGCAGAGACGCCGTAGGCGAACTCGCCAGGACCGAGCGTGCGGGTGCCGTCGCGGGAGGCAGGCATGCGCTCGCTCTCCAGGGAGGCCTGGATGGCGTCGTAGGCCGCCTCGGGATCGCCGTCCGCGTGGAAGGCGCACTCGGTGTCGGCGGCGCAGTCGGCGAGGAAGTCGTCGAGCTGCTGCTCGAAGGCGCGGCCTTGCGCGGTGATCCAGGCCTCACCGGTGAGGGTGGGGTCGATGGCGGCGTCGAGCACGAGGGCGCGGACGTTCTGTGGGAAGCGGTCGGCATAGACGGCGCCGAGAAGGGTGCCGTACGAGAAGCCGAGGAAGGTGAGGCGGTCGTCGCCGAGGGTCTGCCGGACGAGGTCGAGGTCGCGGGCGACGCTGTCGGTGCCCATGTGCGGGAGGAGGTCGCCGCTGCGGGCGCTGCATCCGTCGACGAGGGCGTCGGTGGCGTCGGCGAGGGCTTTCCGGGCGGCGTCGTCGTTCGGGGTGAGGTCGAGGGCGGCGTAGGCGCCGAGGTCGTCGGTGCAGTCGACGCCTGGCGCGCTGTCGTTCGAGCCGCGTGGGTCGAAGCCCACGATGTCGAAGTGCGCGCGGAGGGCCGCCGGGAGGCGCTCGGCGCGGGCCTTGACCCAGGAGACGCCAGAGCTCCAGGGGCCGCCCGGGTTGATGATGAGGGAGCCGAGGCGGGCGTCGTAGCGGTCGGCGCGCCGGCGTACGAGCGGGAGGGCGACGGTGGGGCCGCCAGGGGCGTCGTGGTCGAGGGGGACGTCGAGGGTGAGGCACTCGAAGCCGCCACCGCAGGACTCCCACACGCCAGGGGGGCCATCGGCGCCGCTGCACGCTGCGACGAGCAAGGAGGCGGTGAGCCCGACGAGGAGGCGCGCGGGGGAGGGTCGAGGGGCGGCCACGAGGGCCATGGTAGCGTCGCCGACGGTCGTCGACGACCGTCGCAAGGGGCGCGGGAGGGGGAGAGAGGCGCAGGTCTCCGGAGAGCGAGCGGTCACGTCAGGGAGGGATCAGCGCGCGGTGGATGCCGAGGTGGGCGGCGAGGGCGTCGCCGTCGGCGGTGATGAGGCGCTCGATGCCGTCCTCGCGCGCGTAACGCTGGACCTGCATGGCGCCGATCACCGACTGGACGAGCACGCCCACCCGGGTGTAGCCACCGAGGTAGCTGGGTCGAAGGGCGCGCATGGCCTGCTCGAAGGCAGCGTCGTTGCGGCCTGGAGAGCTGCGCAGGTCGACGAGCAAGGTGCGGCCCGCGCGGCCGATCGCGTCGAGCGCCGGGATCAGCGTGGCGTAGGCGGCCTGGAGCTCTTCGAGGGTGCGGAAGGGCTCGGCGGTACGGGTCACGCGAACGTGCGCGTGGGCTTCATCCACGGCGACGACGAGGTGAGGGCTCCGGAAACGCTCCAGCATCCGCGGCTCCAGGCCGCGGAGTGTACCGCATGCCGCGCGACGCCGCGGTCGGCGTCGTCGGCATCGTCGGCGTCAGCGCCTTGGCTCGGCTCGGCAGGATCAGCGGTTCTGCTTGAGGTAGGCGGCAACGCCCGGGAGCGCGCGGAAGCGCTCGACGAACGCCTTCAAGGAGGGAGAGCCGGCGAGCGCGTCGTCGCGGAGCTGGACGTGGCGCTCGAGGAAGTCGAAGGCGATCACGTCGACGACCGTGGGCTGCGGGCCGACGAACCAGCCGGCCTCGGGGGCCGCGCTCTGGGTGAGGAAGCGCTCGACGAGGGCGAGGGTGGAGGGGAGGTTGCTCCAGTACCTGGCGATCGCTTCGGGGGCCGTGCCGAACATGGCGGCGAGGTCGACGGGAGCGAAGGCAGCGCGCCAGTCGACGAAGGTCTCGATCAGGATGTCACACTGCGTCCGCTGCTGTTCGTCGCTGCCGTAGAGGTCGAAGGCGCGGGCGAGGTGGCGGAGGATGGCACCCGTCTGGGGGATGAGGGTCTCGCGTTCGCCGACGCGCTCACGGAGGACGGGGAGCTGGCCGAGGGGCATGCTCGCCTTGACGCTGGGCCAGTCGGCGATGGGGGTGTTCTTGAAGGGAATCTGAGCACACGCGAAGAGGAGGCGGATCTGCTCGCCGCGGCCGCGGAGGGGGAAGTAGAGGAGCTCGTACTCGGGCGTGGTGATCGTCATGCTCGGTTTCTATCAGCGGTCGGAGAGAGCGGCGAGGGGCGCGGGTGCGCAGGCGGTTGTGGTGAAAGGCCACGTCCAGCGATCGTGGACGTGCGGCGTGTGGACGTGCGAGGGCACGCGCCGTTCTGCGGGGTGAGCGCAGTCCCGAGGGGCACGCGCCGTCCTGGGGGTGCATGCCGTCCCGGCGGGGTGCGCTGTGGACACGATGGGACGCCCAGATCCGCGCAAGGCAGGGCCTGGCCCGCGCAATGGCGGGGAAGAAGGGCTCAGGGATGCGTAGCGAGCCAGGCGTCGATGTCGCGAAGCGCGCGTTCGGCCATGGCGTCGTAGCGGGCGCGCTTGCGGAGCTTGCGCTGGCCGTCTTCGAGCGGGAGCGGCGCGACGTGCGCCCAGGTGATGTTGGACGGCTGGTAGCGCGGCTGCTTGCGCGTGAGGTGGGTGAGGAGGCCGCCGAGAGCGGTGGTGGGCGGCGGCGGCCTGAGGGTCTCGCCGCGCTGTCGCTGGGCGAGGAGGAGGCCGCAGAGGAGGCCGCCGGCGGCGCTCTCGACGTAGCCCTCCACGCCGCTGATCTGACCGGCGAGGAACACGCCGGGGCGCGCGAGGAGCTCCATGCCGGGGCCGAGCTGCTCGGGGGCGTTGACGAAGGTGTTGCGATGCACGGAGCCCATGCGGAGGAACTCGGCCTCCTCCAGGCCGGGGATCATCCGGAACACGCGAAGCTGCTCGCCGTACTTCATGCGCGTCTGGAAGCCGACGAGGTTGTACGCGGTGCCCGCCTCGTCTTCCTGGCGGAGCTGCACGACGGCGTACGGGCGCTTGTCGGTGCGCGGGTCGACGAGCCCGACGGGCTTCATGGGCCCGAAGGCGAGCGTCATCTCGCCGCGCTCGGCCATGACCTCGCAGGGGAGGCAGCCTTCGAAGTAGCGCGGCTCCTCGAAGTCGCGCGCGGGGACCTTCTCGGACTCGACGAGGGCGCGGACGAAGGCACGGTACTGCGCTTCGTCGAAGGGGCAGTTGACGTAGGCGTCGTCGCCGCCTTCGGACTCGGCCTCGCCACCCTTGCCGTAACGAGACTGCTTCCAGACCTTGTCCCAGTCGAGCGAGTCGGCGCTGAGGATGGGGGCGATGGCGTCGTAGTAGGCGAGGTGTTCGGCGCCCACGGCGCGCTCGAGATCGGCAGCGAGGGCGTCAGTGGTGAGGGGACCGGTGGCGAGGATGACGGGGCGCTCCGCCGGGATGGCGGTGACCTCGCGTGACTCGATGGTGATGCGCGGGTGCGCGGAGAGGGCGCGGGTGACCTCGGCGGAGAAGCGCTCGCGATCGACGGCGAGCGCGCCGCCCGCGGGGACGGCGGTGAGATCGGCGCAGCGCAGGATGAGTGAGCCGGCGCGGCGCAGCTCTTCCTTGAGCAGGCCGACGGCGTTGCCGAGGGCGGCGCCGCGCAGGGAGTTCGAGCACACCAGCTCGGCCAGACCGTCGCCGGTCTGCGCGGGCGTGCGCTTGTGCGGCTTCATCTCGACGAGGCGAACGGCGTGGCCTCGCTCGGCGAGCTGGAAGGCGGCCTCGCTCCCGGCGAGGCCTCCTCCGACGATCAGGATCTCGGTCGGGTTCGGATCAGGGCTGGACTGCATTCGCTCGGATCGTCTCGTCAGCTCGTCGAGGTGCGCCCGGCGCGCGCGCTCGCCTTGGTGGCCTTGGTGGCCTTGGTGGCCACCTTGGTGGCCGGGGCCTTCTTGGCCCCCGCCGCGCTCTTCTTGGCCCCTCGGGCGCCCGCGCTCCCGCCGCCGTTCTCTTCGTCGTCGGGCAGGCTGCCGAACGCTTCGGCCTCCGCCTCTTCACCCAGATCGCCACCGGCGACGACGCGGGGACCGCCCATGCCGGGCTTGTACGCGGAGAGCTCTTCCAGCTCTTCCTCGTTGGTCTCGCGCTTGTAGCCGCACTCCTTGTCGGCGCAGATCAGCATGGGCTGCTTGCCCACGGAGCGGGTGAGGAACTTGGCGTCGCAGTTGGGGCACGGGACGGGCACGGGCTTCTGCCAGAGCTTGAAGTCGCACTTCTGCTCGGCGTTCCAGTTGGAGCAGCCGTAGAAGGTGCGCCCGCCCTTCTTGCGGGGCCGGATCTCGATGATCTCGCCACCGCACTTGGGGCACGAGACGCCGAGCGGGATGGGCCGCGCGTTCTTGCACGCGGGGTAGCCGGTGCAGGAGAGGAACTCGCCGAAGCGGCCAGTCCGGATCACCATCGGCTTGCTGCACTTGTCGCAGATGATGTCGGTCGGCTTGGTGGTGGCGGCGGCGGCGCCCTTCTCGTCGAGGTTCCGCGTCGACTTGCACTTGGGGTAGCGCTCGCAGCTCAAGAACCAGCCGTTCTTGCCCCACTTCTTGAGCATGGTGGCGCCGCACTCCTCGCAGACGATGTCCGTCCGCTCGGACTCGGGCTTCCAGGGCGCGAGCTTCTTCGAGCTGTCGAGTTGCTCGCGGAAGCGCTTGTAGAAGCGCTTGAGGAGCTGCACCCGCATCACCTTCCCCGCCCCGACCTCGTCGAGTTCTTCCTCCATCTGGGCGGTGAAGTTCGGGTCCATGAAGTCGAGGTTCGAGCGGACCAAGCCGTCGACCACGAAGCGTCCGAGTTCGGTGGGCTGGAAGGCGCCGCCCGGGAGCTTCTCGACGTAGGCGCGCTGCTGCACCTTGCTGATGATCTCGGCGTAGGTGGAGGGGCGGCCGATGCCGCGCTTCTCCAGCTCACGGACGAGCGAGCCTTCGTTGTAGCGGGGCGGAGGCTGGGTGAACTTCTGCTCGGTGAGGACGCCCGGCGGGGCGAAGATGCGGAGCAGCTCCCCCTCGGTCATGTCGGGCAGGAGCGCCTCGGTGTCTTCCTCGGCCGCGGCACTCGCCTCGGTGCTCTTCTCTTCCGCGGCAGGCGCACCGGCAGCGGGAGCAGCAGCCGCGCCGTCTCCGCCTGCGGCGGCGGCGTTGGCCTCGTCTTCACCAGCGAACTCTTGCTGTCCCTCGGTCACCTGGAGCCAGCCAGGGAACTTGAGGATCCGGCCGCTCG
Organism: Chondromyces crocatus; assembly: GCF_001189295.1. Classification (NCBI taxonomy): domain Bacteria; kingdom Pseudomonadati; phylum Myxococcota; order Polyangiales; family Polyangiaceae; genus Chondromyces; species Chondromyces crocatus. The sequence goes on along the minus strand of NZ_CP012159.1, from coordinate 4,115,388 downwards.
CGCGGGCGAGGTAGGTGCGGAACGCGGCCGGAGGCGCGGCCGGGGTGACCTCGATCTCGGCCGTGGTGCGGTCGTAGACGGCGGGCATCATCTGGGACGCGACGAAGCGGTTCCAGATCAGCTTGTAGAGCTTGTACTGCTCGTCCTTGAGGTGCTTCCGGATCGCGTCGGGGTGCAGCTCGACGCTGGTCGGGCGGATCGCCTCGTGGGCGTCCTGCGCGTTCTTCTTGGACTTGTAGACGTTCGGGCGCTCGGGGACGAAATCCTTGCCGTACTGGGTGCCGACGTACTGGCGCACCTCGGCGATGGCGTCGTCGCTGACGCGCGTCGAGTCGGTACGCATGTAGGTGATCAGACCGACCGGACCGCCGTCGCGCTTGAGATCGATGCCCTCGTAGAGAGCCTGAGCGATCTGCATCGTGCGCTTGGTGCCGAAGTGCAGGTAGCTGGTGGCGTCCTGCTGGAGCTTGGAGGTGGTGTACGGGGCAGGCGGGTTGCGTCGCTGCTCGCGGCGGGTGATGCGGGCGACCTTGTAGCTCGCACTCTCGAGGTCGGTGCGGACCTTCGCCGCGGTCTCGCCGTTCGTCACCTCGAGCTTGCGGCCGTCCGCGGAGACCACCTTCGCGACGAGACGCTCGCTCTTCTCGCCCGCCGGGCGGTTGGGAGAGAGGCCGACGCCGATGTTCCAGTACTCCTCGGGGACGAAGATGCCGATCTCGCGCTCGCGGTCGACGATGAGGCGGAGTGCCACGGACTGGACCCGGCCCGCCGAGAGGCCGAACGCGAGCTTCGACCACACCAGGGCGGAGACGTCGTAGCCGACGATCCGGTCGAGCACGCGCCGTGCGCGCTGGGCGTCGTAGAGGTTCACGTCGAGGGCTCGCGGGTGCTGGACGCCCTGCTCGATGCCCTTCTTGGTGATCTCGTGGAACTCGACCCGCTGCACCTTGAGGCGCGGGCTCTTGATCTCTTCCTGGATGTGGAAGGCGATCGCCTCCCCTTCGCGATCAGGGTCGGTGGCGAGCAGCACCTCGTCCGCCTTCTTGGCGGCGGACTTCAGCTCTTCCAGGACCTTCTCTTTCCCCTCGATGACCTCGTATCGCTCCGTGAAGTCGTTGGAGACATCGACGGCGTCCTGCTTCTTTGGCAGGTCCTTCACGTGGCCCTTCGACGCGTAGACCTCGTACCCGGTGCCCAGGTACTTCTTGATGGTCTTCGCCTTGGCCGGCGACTCCACGATCACAAGCGTCTTGGTCATCACCACCTACTGAACATCAACAGAACGCGGAGCCATGAGCGCGGTCCATCCGACTCATGTTCCAGGAAAGGAAGCAGGCCGCACGACACCGAGGGCAGGCTGCCGGAGAGGAGGGACCCTGGGAGAAACCATTCGCCCAGGGGCTCTTCAACGACCAGTCCGCCAGTAGGACCCGGCGGGCCCCTCTACTACTACGGCGTGGAGAGTCAACGTCAAGAGCGCGGCGGCGACCCTCGGCGGAGCAAGGCCCGTCCGCTCGCATACCTCGTCGAGATGGGTCGGTCGGGCGTCCAGCGCGTCGAAAACCGCCTGTTCCTCCGCGTCGAGGGGGAGCATTTCCGGGGCAGACGGCCGCGCTTCGAGTCCTCGCTCGGATCGGCCGGACCCCTCGAAACCCGGGAGCGAGGGCGTCGTCCCAGCAAGGGAGGCCGAGGTCGGAATCCCGGTAGACGAACGACGCACCCGAGGTATAGAGCGCGTGCGCACGCGCGAGAGAGGGCGAGCCTCCGCGCCGAAGTGCGCTCCGCTCGTGCGGCCGAGCGCCGAGAGCACGTCCCGCGCGCTGGTCACGGGGGAGGCGCCGAGGTCGAGTTCCGCGAGGCAGCCCGTCCCCCTCGGATACCAGGGCGCGTGGGGAACGGCGAGGACGAGGCGGCCGAGGCGTCGGGCGATGGCTGCCGTCGATCGCGCACCGCTCTCGATGGCGGCCTCGACGACCACGGTGGCCACGGTCATCGCGGCGAGCAGGGCGTTGCGCTGGAGGAAGCGGTGCGGGAGGGGTCTCGCGTCGTCAGGGACGCGCGCGAGGAGAGCCCCACCCGTCGCCAGGACGCGCTCGAACAGGGCCGCATGTTCGGGTGGATAGGGGCGGGAGAGACCACCTCCAGCGACGAGCACGGTCGGAGCGCCCGCGTCCAGTGCCCCCTCGTGCGCGGCAGCGTCCACGCCGCGTGCGCCCCCGGACCAGATCGAGAACCCCTCCTGCGCGAGGGCCGTCGCGAGCGCGCGCGTGAAGGCGAGCGCCTCGGTGCTCGCAGCGCGGGTGCCGACGATGGCGATCCCGGTCGCCGCCGGCAGGGCGCCGCGAAGGTAGAGGGTGGGCGGCTCGGGCGCCTTCGCCGTGATCAGCTCGTGGAGGACGGCAGGATAGGAGGGCGCGCCTGGCGGTAGGCAGATCGACTCCATGGTGCTGGTCCATCGGGGCCTGCACGGGCGCAGTTGCGTGAATTGATCGTGACGAGGGGGACGTCAGCTCATGGCGCCGAAGCCGCCTTCGGGGCCACAGGGGGCGGGGCCGTGGCGGAGGGGGTGCTTCCCGGGGAGGTCGCTGCAGGCGCGGTCGCTGCAGGTGCGGTCGCTGCAGGCCGAGGCGCCGCTCGGGAGGACGAGGTTGGCCTGGCCGAGGCGGCGGACGTGGCGGGGGTCTCGGCCCGCGCCCGGCGGTAGCCACGTGCCAGGACGACGCCAGCACCGCGGCGAACCTGCACGTGGAGCGTGGCCGAGAGTGCGCCGGCACCGCGCGGAGAAAAGCACGCGTCGCGCCCGCCGATCACGGCGATGTGACCCGTCTCGAGATCCTGGGCGAAGATGTCCTCGCTCCGTCCCTCGGCGGTCAGGAAGAGATCGACCTCGACCAGGCCGATTCCTCCCTGCGCGATGAACGTGGCGCATTCGCCCGCTGCGAGCGTCACCGGGACCGTCGCACGCTCGCCCTCGGCCAAGGTGGCGCCCAGGAGCGCGCCGTCTTCTCGCATGCTGGCGGCTTCACCGCGCGCAGTGTTCTCCAGGGCGATGGCGGTCACCTTGGGAGGGGTGGTGGCCGGTTCGAGCGATGCCGCCGGCCGGGAGGCGTTGCGCAGAAACATCTCGCGCGCCTCCGGGTCGGGTCTGGGTGTCTCTTTCGCCCAGGGAGGCAGCCGCGCCGCTGGATCTCGGCCGGTGTCACGGCCGCGCGAGGCGAGGGCGGCGGCAGGCAGGTATGGGGGAGCGCTGCTGGGCGCCTCGCCGCCGCAGGCGGGCGCCATCGTGGCGAGCAGGACCAGGGCCAGAGGGCCCGGGTGCGTGCCCCACCAGCGAGGTGGACATCGGGGGAGCGTCGATCGCGGCATGCGCCTCATGGTACCAGACGCCCCGGAATGCGCAGGCGTCCGGCGCAGCGCCACGCTGGGTGAGCAGCGGTCGGAGACGCGAGGTCGCGCGGCGGCCACGTCGCCGCCCCGAGCCACGGCTCGACGACCGTGCTACCAGCAGCCTCATGACTCCCAGGAACATTGTCGTCGCGACGCACGGCCACTGCTTCGACGGGATGGCGAGCGCGACGCTGTTCACTCGCCTCCTCCAGGAGCTGCGGGCCGGCCAAGCGCTCTCGTTTCGCTACCGATCGTGCGGCTACGGGCCCGGGATGAGCATGATCCCTCCCGCCTGGCTCGATGGCGACGACAACGCCATCCTCGATTTCCGCTACACGCCCACGAAGAAGCTCACGTGGTATTTCGACCACCACGTCACCGGCTTCGGTTCGGATGCCGAGCGCGAGGGTGCCCTGGCCGGCGCAGCCGAGACGCTGACCAGTCCGGTCGAGCGCGATCCGGACGTGGCGCCGCGTGTCTTTTACGACGCCACGTATGGGTCGTGTACGCGCCTCATCGCCGATGTGTGCCGCGAGCGCTACGGGATCGACACGACGCGCCAGAACGACCTCGTGAGCTGGGCCGAGGTCATCGACACGGCCAGCTTCCCCACGGCCGAGGCGGCGGTGAGCCGCGAGGAGCCGATCATGCAGCTCGCGTCCGTCGTGGAGCACAGCGGGGATGCGCCGTTCCTCACCTCCATCATCCCCCGGCTGATCGAGCGGCCGGTGGGTGAAGTCGCGCGCGACGCCGACGTGCAGGAGCGGTGGCAGCCGCTCGCTCGGGCGCAGGCGACGTTCGCAACCCGCATCGAGCGCGGTGCGAAACGCATCGGGCGGGTGGTGATGGTCGATCTCAGCGACGCTCCGCTGGTGGCGGTGGGGAAGTTCATGACCTACGCGATGTTCCCCGACGCCGTGTACTCGGTGACGCTGTCGCGGCAGAAGGCTCACTACAAGCTGAGCATCGGTTACAACCCATGGTGCGGCGTGCCGCGTGACCGGGAAATCGCGCCCATCTGTCAGCGCTACGGCGGCGGCGGGCATCCCGTGGTCGGCGCTGCTTCGTTCCCGCTCTCGGCGCTGCCGCAGGCTCGGAAAGCCGCCGAGGAGGCGGTCGCGGAGCTCAACCAGCCAGGGCCCGAGCCGTGACCCCTGCGGAGATCCGGCTCCGCCGACCAGCAGGGGGGCCGCCGCGCCTCCTCGGTCACCGTGGTGTGCGCTCGGTGGACGGGAGCGAGGCACCTCCGGAGAACACCCTTCCCGCCTTCGAGGAGGCGGCGAGGCAGGGGGCCGACGGGATCGAGCTGGATGTGCGCCTCTGCCGCTCGGGCGAGATCGTCGTGCTGCACGACCCAGATCTCGGCCGCTCGACCCGTGGAGAGGATCCTCGGCACGCCTCCGACCTGCCGTGGGCGGAGCTGCGCCAGGTGGATCTGGGTGGGGGAGCGCGGGTCCCTCTCCTCTCGGAGGTCCTCTCCTTCGCCAGGAGCCGCAGCCTCCCGGTCAATGTGGAGGTGAAGCGCGACGTCCCCGACCGCATGGCCCTGGTCCGAGCCACCGCTCGCCTGCTCCGGTCCTGGGATCCACGTCACGCGCTCCTTCTTTCGTCGTTCGATCCGCCGATGCTCGCGGCCCTCGGCTTGCTTCTTCCATACATCCCTCGGGCCTTGCTGGTGGCGCGCGACCATCACCACGAGGGCGTTCTGCGGGTTGCCCCCGTGCTCGGGGTGATGGCGGTGCATCTGGAGCGCACCCTGTCCACGCCCGACCGGCTGCGCGCTCTCCAGAGGCGCGGCTTTCTGGTGAACATCTGGACGGTGAACCATGTGGACGAAGCGCGCGACCTCGCCTCCTTGGGTGTCGATGGCCTGATTACGGACAGGCCCGGATGCTTGCGCGCGGCCATCACACATCCCCCCTGAGCTCACCCCGGATCCGACGGCATGGGGGTGCGAAGCCATTGCCGCACCCCATGGCCTCCGCTCGCCTGAAGAAGTGATTTCGAGCTTCAGAAGGTTGCGCATTCGGGGGCACGCCTACCGTATGATCGTGGATCAATCGGGGTTCCCTTCTCACCCGGGATCCACCAAGCGCTCCGGAGGCCTTCCCATGCGACTGCGTAGACCGTGGCTCGGTCTAGTCTTGCCCCTCTCAGTTCTCGTCTTCACGGCCTCCGCATGCGGCGGCGGCGGCGACGAAGACGGCTCCAGCACGACCAGCGGCGAGGGAGGATCCTCGCCCGTCGATGACACGGACACCGACGGGGACGGCATTCCCGACGTCGTCGAAGGTGCACCCAACCTCGACACGGATGGAGACGGCACGCCCGACTACCTGGACCTCGACTCGGACGACGACGGGATCCCGGACGCGGTCGAGGCCGGCCCGAACCCCAAACGGCCTGCGGACTCGGACAGCGACGGCGCGCCCGACTTCCAGGACCTCGACTCGGACAACAACGGCATCGACGACGCGATCGAGGCCGGCCCGAACCCCGAGACCCCCGTCGATACGGACGGCAATGGCACGGGTGATTACGCCGATATCGACAACGACGGCGACGGCATCGGTGACGTCGTCGAGATCGTCGGCGCAGAGGCGGATTGCGACGGCAATGGCCTCGAGGACCCGCCGCACTCGGCCAGTTCTCCGAAGGACTGCAACGCCGATGGCACGCCCGACTACATGTCGACCGACACCGACGGCGACGGCATCTCGGACGTGGTCGAGGGGACCGTCGACACCGACTACGACGGCTTCCTCGATCGCTACGATCTCGACAGCGACAACGACACCATCCCCGACTCCGTGGAAGGCGATGGCGACGCCGATGGCGATGGGATCCCGAACTTCCGCGATCCCGACTCGGACGACGATGGCATCCCCGACTGGCGCGAGGCCGAGCTCGGGACCGATCCCTACAGCTCCGACAGCGATGGCGACGGGGTGAGCGATCTGGTGGAGGTCGCCGCGGGGACGAACCCGCTCGACGCGACCGACAACCCCCGCTCACGCGGAGACTTCGTCTTCGTGGTGCCGTACCAGGCGCCCACGGATCCTCCCGAAGACACGCTCAAGTTCCGGACGAGCATCCAGTACGCCGACGTGTACTTCGCGTTCGACATCACGGGCTCGATGTCCCAGGAGCTGACCGCGATGCGGAACGCCAACACGGGCGTCCCCGCCATCGTCAACCAGCTCCGCTGCGCGTCGAGCAGCACCTCCTGCGGGGTGGACAGCGACTGCGGCACGGGTGAAGTGTGCTTCAACAACGCCTGCATCACCGACCCGCTGCTCGGCGATGGCTGCATCCCTGATCTCTGGACGGGTGTCGGACGCTGGAGCGATCTGAACACCTACCGGAACCTCCTCTCCTTGCAGTCCAACCCGGTGACGACGGCCAACGCCATCCCCACCACCGGGAGCGGCGCGGACGAGGCACCGTTCCAGCCCCCGCACTGCATCGCCAACCCGGCGCTCTGCCCGAACATCAGCGCCGCCACCATGAACTGCGCAGGCCAGGGCGTGGGCTGCCCCGGGTTCCGCCAGGACGCGGTGCGCATCTACGTGCAGGTCACCGACGCCGACAACCAGTGCTCTGGCAGCCAGTGCGGCAGCTTCACGGCGGCCAGCGCGGGTCAGGCGCTGCAGAACGCGGGGATCAAGTTCGTCTCGCTGTACGGTACGGACGACGACTCCGGCAACGCCGGAACGCCGTTCACCGTGGCGCGCGACATCGGCATCGCGTCGGGCACGGTGGACCAGAACGGGAACCCCTTCGTGTACCTCGCGGTCGACGCCGCGGTGGTGACGAACGCGGTGACCGCGCTCCGCAGCATCGCGCGGGGCTCGCCGCTCAACGTCACCATCCAGGCCGAGGACGAGCTCAGCGACGCGGTCAACGCGCTCCAGTTCATCGACTACCTCGAGGTGAACGTGTCGGGCATGAACGGCTGCAGCGACGTGTCCCAGGTCATCGACACGAACGGCGATACGTACAACGACGCCTTCCCGACCCTCCTGCCCGGGATCCCGGTCTGCTGGGATCTCCACCCGGTGCTCCAGAACACGACGGTCCAGCCGACGGACGAGCCGCAGATCTACAAGGCGAAGCTCACCGTGTCGGGCGACGGCTCGCCGCTCGATTTCCGCGACGTCTACTTCCTGATCCCGCCCAAGAAGGCCGTCATCCCGCCGCCGCAGTGACCCCTCGCCGCGCGGCCAGCGCCGATCGGCGCCTGGCCGCCGCGCCCTCGCCCACTTTCCTGCGTTGACGCCGGCCGCCGCCGCCGTAGAGAACAGCGGCATGGCCGACCCCATCATCGCCCTCACCCAGCGCTTCGAGGCCGCCCTGGCCTCGGCGCTCGGTGCAGAGCACGCCCGAACCGACCCCGCCCTCCGCCGCTCCGCGCACTCGGACTACCAGGCGAACGTCGCCATGGCCCTGGGGAAGCGTCTCGGTCGTCCGCCGCGTGATGTCGCCCAGGCCATCGTCGATCACCTGGACGTCCACGATCTCTGCACACGCGTCGAGCTGGCAGGCCCTGGTTTCATCAACCTGCACCTGCGCGACGAGGCGCTGGCGCGCGAGCTCGCCGACACCGCAGGGAGCGACCGGCTCGGCCTGCCCTCCCCCGCGCCGGAGACGGTGGTCATCGACTATTCGTCCCCGAACGTCGCCAAGGAGATGCACGTCGGCCACCTGCGCAGCACCGTCATCGGCGATGCCCTCGCCCGCACCCTCGAGGCCCTCGGGCACCGGGTGATCCGACAGAACCACATCGGCGACTGGGGCACCCCCTTCGGCATGCTCATCGAGCATCTGCTGGATCTGGGTGCCGCCACCGCGGAGAGCGACACGCAGGCGGTCGAGATCCGTGATCTGGACGGGTTCTACCGCGCAGCGCGCGCCAAGTTCGATGCGGACCCCAGCTTTGCCGATCGGGCCCGGCACCGGGTCGTGCTGCTCCAGAGCGGCGACGAGGCGACGCTCTCGCTCTGGCGACGCCTGGTCGCGGCCTCGACCCGTTACTTCAACTCCGTCTATGAGCGGCTCGGGATCACCCTCGGAGATGGCGCCCTGGCGGGGGAGAGCGGCTACAACGCCGTGCTGCCCGGCGTGCTCACCGAACTCACCGGTCTCGGTCTCACCCGCGAGAGCGAAGGTGCGCTGTGCGTCTTCCCTGAAGGCTTCACCGGCAAGGAAGACCAGCCCTTGCCTCTCATCGTGCGCAAGCAGGACGGCGGTTACGGCTATGCCACCACCGACCTCGCGGCCATCCGCCACCGGCTCCTCGATCTGCACGCGACGCGCGTGCTCTACGTGGTCGGCTCGCCACAGAGCCAGCACCTCTCGATGATCTTCAAGGCTGCGCAGGAGGCCGGGTGGCTGAAGACCCCCGCACGCACCACCCACGTGGCGTTCGGCTCGGTGCTCGGCCCCGACAAGAAGATGTTCAAGACCCGCAGTGGAGAGACGGTGAAGCTGCTCTCCCTCATCGAAGAGGCGGAGAGCCGTGCCTCCGCAGTGGTGCGCGAGAAGAACGCCGAACTCGACCCCGAGACCAGCGCCAAGGTTGCGCACGCCGTGGGGATCGGAGCGGTCAAGTACGCCGATCTCGCCAGCGATCGGATCAAGGACTACGTGTTCGACTGGGGGAGGATGCTGGCCCTGCAGGGCAACACGGCGCCTTACCTGATGTACGCTCACGCGCGCATCCGCTCGATCTTCCGCAAGGCCGCGGCCGAGACGGGGAGCGAGGGCGAAGCGCTCGGCGCGATCGTCGTGAAGGAGCGCGCCGAGCGCGCCCTCGCCCTGGAGCTGCTTCGGTTCGGCGCGGTGGTCGGGGAGGTCGCCGACACGCTGGAGCCACACCGCCTCTGCGGCTACCTCTTCGAGCTGGCCGGCGCCTTCACCAGCTTCTACGAGCAGTGTCCCGTGCTGCGGGCCCCGGACGCCGACGCGCGCCGCTCGCGCCTCGCCCTCTGTGATCTCACCGCGCGCGTCCTCGCCCGAGGCCTCGGCCTGCTGGGCATCGAAGCTCCCGAGCGCATGTAGCGCGCCTCGGCTCCCCGGACGCCTCACTCGACCCGACACGCCCCGCGACCGAAGTCTCACCGAGAACAGCCTCGCGGGTCCCTACCACGATGGCTGTACACAGAGCGGGCTCGAGCATCCTTCGTGGCCCCTTCGAGACCGCCCGACACTTGACACACGCGCGTCAGTCTGACGTTCTGGGCACCCCGGGACGCCGGAGGCGCCCCGACTCACCATCGAACTGATTTTGGGAGACGCTTACACATGAACCTGAAAAGCCCCTGGCTCCTCGCTGGTCTGGCCGCGGGCACGACTTCGCTCGTGTTCCTCGCATCGGGCTGCGAGATCCTCGTGTCCCCGGATCGCTCGCTCATCGTCGACACAGGCACTGGCACCGGTGGTGCTGGGGGCACCGGCGGTGATGGCGTGACGTCCGGAGGCGGCGACGGTGGTGCTGGTGGAGGCGTCGGCGGCTCGGGCGGCGACGGTGGCGCGGGCGCTGCTGGCGGCGGGGGTGGCTCCGGCGGCCATGGCGGCCATGGCGGCCACGGCGGCATGGGCGGCTCGGGCGGCGACGGTGGCGCGGGCGCTGCTGGCGGCGGGGGTGGCTCCGGCGGTGCTGGGGGCACGGGTGGCTCGGGTGGCTCCGGCGGTGCTGGGGGCACGGGTGGCTCGGGTGGCTCCGGCGGTGCTGGGGGCACGGGTGGCTCGGGTGGCTCCGGTGGTGCTGGGGGCGACGGCGGCTCGGGCGGTGGCTCCAGCGGCGGGCTCGGCGATCCTTGCGCGGCCGACGCCGAGTGCTCGAGCGGCATGTGCTACGGCAGCGTGTGCGTGGCCGATGTGAACGGCTGCAATCCCGACGACGCCCTGGACTGGACGCTCATGTCGACGGCCACCATCGAGTTTGGTGGCGCGAATGGGGCCGTCTACGTCCCGAGGTGCGTCAAGGTCTCGCAGGGCACGGAGCTCACCATCAGCGGCAGCTTCTCTGCGCATCCGCTACAGGGTGGTGTCGTCGAGAACGGCACCCGCGTGCCGGCAGCCACCGGCCCCTTCTCGACGGTGACGGACTCGGGCACGTCGCGCATCATCACGCTGAACTTCACCGGAACCTATCCCTACTACTGCGTTCCGCACGCGCTGACTGGCATGACGGGCGCGCTGTTCATCGTCCCCTGAGACAGAGCTGAACCGCACTGACGACGCGCCGGCCCGTCGAAGAGACGCGGGGGCCGGCGCGCTTGCTTTTGTCGAGCTTCACCCACGGGATGCCCTGCGCAGGTGGCCCTCGCGAGCCACCAACGTTCCTTGCATCAGCGGCGGTTCTCCCAGGGATCGCGAATTTCGCCGCTCCCCACTCCCGCCGATGGCGACGGCGCGACGGAGGGTCCCAACGAAGGTCCCCCAGCCGGCTTCCGCTCGGCTCCCGGGAGCGATGTCGGAGGATGCACGCGACCAGGAGCCTTGATCGGCACCGATGCCGTCGACCTGGGCGTGGTGCGCGGGGATGCTGCGCTCGCCGTGGGCGATCCGAGCACCATCGCCTCGGCGGGGGCCTCCTCTGGCGATCCATGGACCGCTGGCAAACTATCGTTCTCGCCCTCACCTGCCGGCGCATCACCTGGAGCCACCGCCCCCGAAGACGCTCCGAGAACCGCAGCATTCACCGTCGCGCTGGCCTTCTGACGCCCCTCACGAGCCGCCATGCCCTCTTCCTCTTGCTCGATCGCGCGCAGCGAGAACAGGAGCCCCGCCGTCAATCCGCTCCCGACCGCCAGAGCCCCCAGCACGAGTGCCCAGCGCTGAACGGTCGACCTCTGATCCACCGGCATCGCCACGGCACTCGGCGTGCCCTCACGCCCCGGCCCCGGGAGGATCGAGGCCGCACCAGCCTGAATGCTGCTCGGCGTCGCCGGTCCAGGCGGCAGGCTGGGCCACGACATCGGGAGCTGGCTCACCGAGAACGCGGCATCACGAGGGTTCACCTCCACCGCAGCTCGGAATGCCATCGCCAGCTCCATGGCCGACTGGAACCGCTCACCTGGGTCCCGCAACAGCGCTCTGGCGAAGAAGCCATCGAGGGTCGCTGGCAAATCAGGCGCCCAGGCCGTCGCCAGCGGTGGTGGGTCGACCAGGATCCGCGCCAGCACGGCGCCGAAGTTGTCGCCGTCGAAGGGGCGCCTGCCCGTCACCAGCTCGAACAGGATCACGGCCAGCGACCAGAGATCACTCCGGAGATCGAGGCCCTTGTCGCCGCGCACCTGCTCCGGGCTCATGTAGAACGGCGTCCCGAGCAGCTCCCCCGTCCTCGTGACGCCCCCCGAGAGCGTCCCGCTGGTCACCTTGACGATGCCGAAATCGAGGATCTTGAGGCACTCCTCGCCCCCGACGTGGGCGATGAACAGGTTGCTGGGCTTGAGGTCACGGTGAACGAGCCCCCCGTCGTGCGCGCAGCGCAGGGCCTTCGCGGCCTGGCCAGCGATCCGCACCGTCTCGGCTAAACCTAACCGCTGCACGCGCCGCAACCTTCGGCCCACGTCCTCGCCGCGGAGCAGCTCCATCACGAGGTAGGGGATCTCGTCTTCTACCCCGAAATCCTTCACCTGGACGACGTGCGGCGACTCCAGACGGGCGACGACCCGGGCCTCCCGGTTGAAGCGCTCACGAAACTCGGCGCGCTGAGCCAGCTCGGGCTCCATGAGCTTGATCGCGACGGCCTGCTCCAGGGCGATGTGGCGCGCGGCCCACACAGCGCCCATCCCACCGCGCGAGAGCGGGCGCTCCAGCCGGTATTTGCTGCCGATGATCCCGCCCGCCCCGATATCCATGCGACAGCGGCCCCTCCTTGCTCCGCCCGTCGTAGATCAGCCACGCCCCGACGTCCACGGAGCCCCGGAGAACCGTCGAGCGACGGGTGAACCAGCGCGCCTCACGGGTCGACCTTCCATCATCCCATCATCCCCCATCATCCCCCATCGACCCATCCGTCCCATCTCCACGGGCTTCTCCGAGCCGAACTCCCCGACGTCTCGGCCTCTCAGCGCCGACCGCCTGACCGGGTCGCCCAGTGACTTGCACAACATGGCACATGGCTCATGGCACAAGGTGCTGAAGCCAGCGCTTTTCCCGCGTATCGGCCTGTGGCCTGCCTCATGCATAGAGGCACACCGTGACCCGAGCACGATGGCGCTGTCCGCGTCCGGGTGCATCGGCCCACTTCGTCGCAGTCCGTCACGCAACCTCTCTCCGGAGCGAGACATGAAACTTCGCAACCGAGCTTTTCTTGAATGTGCAGCGGTGCTGATCGCCGCCGCAGGTGCTGGCCTCGTCGGCTGCCAGGGCGGCGCCACGGATCCGCACGACTTCATCTCCGACAACCCCAAGGCCTCCAGCGACTCGAACAATGAAGACTCCGAAGGCAACACGGGCGCTGGCGGGTTCGGCGCGCCTTCGGCAGACGATGGTGCGGGCAACGGCGCCGATCGTGCGATCGCGGAAGCCGACATCATCCAGATCCACGAGGGCAAGCTCTACGCGCTCTCGCAGTACGCAGGCCTGAGCATCATCGACATCTCGGTCCCCGACCAGCTCACGCTGCTGGGACGATACTCCGCCAACCAGGGCACCCCCTTCGAGATGTACCTGCGCGACGGCGTCGTCTACGCGATGTTCAACGAGTGGGGCCAGTACATCTGGAACGCGGCCGACGGGTCGTACAGCTGGGAGACCTCGAGCCACATCGAGGCGCTCGACGTCGAGGATCCGAGCAACATCATGCAGCTCGGCAGCTTCGATCTGGCGGGCGCGGTCTCCGACTCGCGCATCGTCGGCGACGTGCTCTACGCGGTGTCGTACCAGAATGGCTACTGCTGGGGCTGCGAGAACAACCAGCGCAACACCACCATCACCTCGATCCGCGTCGGCAACCCCACCGCGATCGCCAAGGTCGACGAGCTGAGCTTCTCGGACAACGACGAGTGGGGCTACGGCTGGCACCGCAGCGTGTCGGCGACCTCCGAGAGGATGTACGTGGCCGGCATCGAGTGGAACGGAAGCGGCGAAGGCCACTCGACCATCCAGGTGGTCGACATCTCCGATCCGCAAGGCGATCTCGTCCTCGGGACGACCGTCCAGGCCAAGGGCCAGATCGAGAACCGCTGGCAGATGGACGAGCATGACGGCGTGCTCCGCGTGATCAGCCAGCCCGGCATGTGGTGGTCGGGCGACGTGCCCGCGGTGCAGACCTTCAACATCATCTCGTCGCAGAACCTGCAGCCGCTCGGCTACAAGGATCTCGTGCTCCCCAGGCCGGAGACGCTGCGCTCCGTGCGCTTCGACGGCGAGCGCGGCTACGCCATCACCGCGGAGCAGACGGACCCGCTGTTCACCATCGATCTGAGCGATCCCACGAACCCCGTCCAGATGGGCGAGCTGGAGATGCCGGGCTGGGTTCACCACATGGAGCCTCGTGGCGACCGGATCCTGGCGCTCGGCTTCGATCAGGCGCAGTCGGGAGGCTCGCTCCACGTCTCGCTGTTCGACGTCTCCGATCTCAGCAACCCCACGATGATCAACCGCGTCGCGTTCGGCGGTGACTGGTCGAACTTCGCCGAGGATCAGGACCGGATCCACAAGGCGTTCACCATCATCGATCAGCTCGGCCTCATCCTCGTGCCTTACTCGGGCTGGAGCTACGGAGACAACGAGTACGGCTGCGGCTCGTACGAGAGCGGCATCCAGCTCGTCGACTTCACGCAGAACTCGCTGACCAAGCGTGGTGTGGCCTCGTCACACGGCCAGGCGCGCCGCGCCTTCGTCAGCGACGGGCGCCTCTTCGCCGTCTCCGACGCCGAGGTGCGCACCTTCAACATCGCGAACCGTGACACGCCCCAGCCGGTCGTCTCGAAGGCGCTGGCGACCATCTCCAACCAGTCCGTGCAGGTGGGCAACCTGGTGGCCCGCCTCAGCGCCGACTGGTGGACGAGCGAGGCGCGCATCGATCTGGTCCCTGCAGCGACGCCCGATCGGGCCGACCCGATCGGACGCGTCGAGCTGTCGAGCGTGACCCAAGGCGGGTGCTACGGCTACGGCCTGTACAACGCGCGGCTCTTCGGACACGGGCAACACCTGTACCTGGTGTGGCCCTCCGACATGGGCACGTCGGCGCGGATCCTCTCCGTGGACGTGACCGATCCCGCGAACCCCGTCATCGGGGGGGAGACGCAGGTCCCGCTGTCGCAGACCGATCTGTGGAGCTACTACGAGCCCATCGTGCAGTCGGGTGACATGGTGGTGCAGGCCGGGAACGCGCTCGTCTTCCGCCGCTCCAACGCGCAGTCCAGGAACAACTACCCGTACGACTACTACGATGACTACGATCTGGGTGGCTTCAATGCGCCCCAGCTCAGCCCCGGCTGGCTCGAAGTCGTCGATCTGAGCAACCCTGGCCAGCCGACGCACGTCGCGACCGTGGCGCTGCCCGAAGCCAGCGGACACTCTGCGCTGCGCGCGGAGGGGACGACGGTGATGCTCTCGCACTGGGTGCCGCTGCCCGATGACGACACGAAGGCGCGCTTCTACCTCGACCGCGTCAACGTCGGGGTCCCGTCGATCCCCATCTCGCTGCCGCCCGTGAACGTGCCCGGCTCGCTGATGTCGTTCGACGCCACGACCAACAGGCTGCTCACCGTGGACTACCAGCGCCTCACGTACACCAACATCGACTACGAGACCTGCTACCGGAACCACGGCTGGGACTCTCTCTTCGAGCCCGAGAACCGGGATCAGTGGACCGGGAAGGGGACCTGCATCGCGATCCGCCGCGCCTTCAAGGTGACCGAGATCGAGAACAACCTGGCGACCCTGCTGGACTCGCACCCCATCCCCGATGGTACCCAGCTCACCGGCGTGGTGGTCGGCGATGACCGGGTCTTCAGCATGGCCAACAACTACAGCTGGTATAACGACTCGGGTTACTACGGCTCGGATTCGAAGATCTTCGCCGTGGGTGGCATCCGCGCTGGCGCGCTCCAGGTCGCCGAGCTCGCCACCGAGGAAGCCGGGTACATGATGCCCATCGCCGTCGACGGGAAGAAGCTCGTCGCTTCGAGCTGGTCGCCGGCCGGGTTGTGGACGCTCGACTCGACCGACTTCGACGCGCTCTCGTTCGAGCAAGCAGCCGAGATGCGCTCCTCACCCGACCACGTGACGATCTCCAACCACAAGGCGCTCTGCTCGCTCGGCACGTACGGCCTCGAAGTCGTCGACCTCGGCAACTGAGCACGCCTCCTCCGAGGGGGCGCCCGCCCCCTCGTTCGACGTCACGTCACCGAACGCGCTCTTCTCCCCTCCCCTGACCATGCAGCCCCGAGAGCGGGCTTGCGCTGCCCACGCAGCGGCGGGTACGGTGACCTCTCCGAGGCCCTGCCGCGATGGAACCTCACCCCCTCCTTGACGCGCCCCTGGCCCGCCTCCGGGAAAGCCTCCAGCGCCTCGCGACTGCGAGCGAGGCAGGAGACGCTGAGGGACGTGACGTGAGCAGCGCGCTCGATGCGCTCTCGGCGCTGGAGACCGAGGTAGGACGCATCCGCCCTGTCGTCTCCAAGGCTGGCTACCTCGAGAGCATCCTCTCTTCGATGAGTGACCTGCTCATCCTCGCCGGGCTGGACGGGGTCATCCGTATCGCCAACCCTGCCTCGAAGCATCTCACGGGACGCACGGCCGACGAGCTGATTGGCGAGCAGCTCGCCCTCATCTTCCCCGACCTCTCGCCTCCTGACTTCGGCGACATCCTCCAGCGCGACGGTGTGCATGACGAGGAGCGACTGTGCGTCACCCGATCCGGAGAGGTGCTGCCTGCCTCCCTCTCGGCCTCCGTGGTGCGCGATGAAGCTGGACGGCCCGAGGCGTTGCTCTGCGTCGCGCGCGATCTCAGCGCCAGCAAGCGCATCGAGGAAGAGCGTCAGCAACTCTACGAGGCCGTGCAGCGCCAGGAGATCTTGCTCGAAGAACTCTCCACGCCGCTCCTCCCCATCGCCGACGGTGTGCTGGTTGCGCCGCTCGTCGGCCCTGTCGATGGTCAGCGAGCGGCACGCCTGACCGAGGCGCTGCTCCAGGGCGTGACCACCCAGCACATCCGCGTCGCCATCGTGGATCTGACGGGTGTCCGCGAGATCGCCTCCGAGACCATCGCCGGATTGCTCCGCGCCGTGCAGGCGGTGCGCCTCCTCGGGGCTCGCGCCGTGCTCACCGGCATCCGTCCGGAGGTCGCGCGCTCCCTGGTCGAGCTGGGCGCCGAGCTGTCTGGCGTGCCCACCTTCGGCACCCTCCAGGCAGGCATCGCCCACGCGGTGCGCTGAGCCGACGTGCTCTCAGCCATCGGGCGCCTTTCTCCGCGCCTCGCTCGCCGCAGACCCCACCGACTGGCCCAGAAACTCGGCGGCCAGTGTGTGGAAGTACCGCGCCTCCTCTGCCACCTCGCCAGCCAGGGCGAACGCGACGCACTCGGCCGACAGCTCCCGCACTTCCTGAGCGAGCCGCTCCGCCCCGTCGTGCGCCGACACCTGTGCAGGCGGCACCGAAGAGGCGGCCCCCGGAGCCTGGCCGCTCCCCTGCTCCGATCGCGCCGTGTTCCCGGTCGACGCCAGCAGGCCTTGCTCGTTGCCTCCGCGCACCCGCACGAGGAGCTCACTGCGGCTCAGCCCCTGGACGGCATCGCCGATCACCACCATCCCGTCCCTCCCCCGCGGCCCCCCGGCGCGTCGCTCGGCGCGCTCCACGGCGATCCGCAGCGCCCTCTCCAGCTCTCCTCCCCTGGACAGTGCCAGCGCGCACCCCTGCTCGCCATCCGGGATCGACAGCTCCGGCGCCATCAGCGCAGCAATGGAAGGCGCCCAGACCGTGGCCGCCCCTGCACCGAACGTCCCGAGCCCGAGGAACACCAGCACGTTCAGCCCCCGCCTGCGCCGATCGAGCTTGTCGCGTGCCGCGAGCGCCCCCCACACACCCGCGATCGTGGCCGCGGTGTAGAGCGCCGAGATCACGCGCACCATCGTGGTCCCCACCGTGGTCGGCACACGTCCCGAGAGCGTCCCCGTGTCGGCCGAGGTCCTGTGCAGCTGCGGCCTCACCCCGTCCACCACCGACCGCAGCAGCGCAGACACGTGCTGCGCGTGGACCTCCACCTCCTCGGCGGCCCGCTGCACCTCCGCTGCACGCCCCACGGTCACCGCTTCGTGGAGTCGCTCCGTGCTCTGGCGCAGCGCATCGAGCTGACCGGGCGCCGTCGCCGGAACCCGTCTGGCGAGGCGGGCCACGGTGAACTCGGCCTGATGCACCACCAGACGCAGCTCGGCGACGGCCTTCGAGAGCGCGCGATCCTCGACTCCCGCGGCCTCGGCGCCACCCCCCTTGGCCCCTCGCTCTCGCTGGCGCGCTGGAGGCTCCGGCCGGCCGTCATCGAGCGTGGCGATGGATTTCGCGAGGAGGCGGAGTGACACGCCCAGCGCCTCCGGCTCCGCCACGTCGGCTGGACCGCACCCGAGGAGGAGCAACGGCAGAGACCAGAGAAACCGCGTGGATCGACGCATCGAGACCAGCGCCAGGACCGGCGCTCGGACGCAGCATAGTCCCGAGCAGCCGCGACCTGAAAGCGCTCCCCTCAGCTCAGCCTGAGATCGAGGATCCCCTCGCCGTGCGCTTCCCCCCAGCTCGCCCGTCGCCGGATCGCGTCTCGGTAAGCCGCCACGCGCGGCCAGCGCTGGAGATCGCCGAGCCGCGTTCCGATCAGCATCATCAGCGACACCCCCACCGAGCAGTCGGCCAGCGACAGCGAGTGGCCCATCAGGAAGCGGCGGTCTTCCAGGTGCGCGTCCAGCAGGTCGAGCGGTCGCTCCAGATCGATCGCCGCCTGTCTCACCAAGGTCTCGTCGATGCCGCGCTGACCCAGCACCGGGGCCACCATGTCGTTCCACCAGAGCGTGGAGCATGGCGAGGCGAGGTTCGCGCTCTCGAAGAACAGCCACTGCATCGCGAGCGCCTCCGAGGTCGGCACGTTCGGCCAGCGTGGCGTGTCCCGCGTGCGGCCCAGGTAGCTCAGGATCGCGTTCGACTCTCGAAGGAGCAGCGCTCCGTCCTCCAGCACCGGGACCTTGCGGTGCGGGTTCACCTTCGCGAAGGCCTCCGTCTGGTGCTCTCCGCGGAACAGGTTCACCTCGACCGCCTCGTAGTCCAGACCCATCTCCGCCAGGGCGAGGCGCACCTTGAGCGGGCTCGGCGAGTGGATGAAGGTGTAGAGGCGCATGCGATCGCCCTAGCCCAGCCTCGAGCGCGCGACCAGCGCACCGCACAGCCCACCTTCGTCCCGACCCTTGCCGCTCCCCCCGTCCCGGATTAGCTCCTCGATCGTGAACTCTGCCGTCTCGCCCGTCGCTCGCCTCCCCGAAGAGTGGGAGGCCTCGCTCCGCGCCCGCGGCGAGCGCGCCTTCACCGCCAAGCAGATTTTCCACTGGATCCACCGGCGCGGCGTGGTCGAGCCCGCCTCGATGACGAACCTCTCGGCGCGCCTCCGCGAGGCCCTGGCCAGCGAGGGGCTGGGCACCGTGGCCACCGTGGAGCGCGTCCACCGCGCGGCCGACGGGACCCGCAAGCTGCTCGTCCGCCTGCGAGACGGCGCCACGATCGAGACCGTCCTCCTCCCCGCCATCACGGGCCCTGGGGCGCGCGGACCGCTCGGCAACGTGCAGGCCGACCCGGACGAGGACGACGAGGACGACGAGGCAGACGCTGCGGCGGAGCCCGCGGGGACCGTGCGGGTCACCCAGTGCATCTCCACCCAGGTCGGCTGCGCCATGGGCTGCGTCTTCTGCGCCAGCGGCATCGCCGGCCTGAAGCGGCACCTCGGTCCGGACGAGATCGTCGCTCAGGTGCTTCTCGGGCGCACTCTCCTCGACGAAGGCGAGGCGCTCCGCAATGTCGTCTACATGGGCATGGGCGAGCCGCTCCACAACTACGACGCCACCGCGCGCTCGCTGAAGCTGCTCACGCACCGTGAGGGCATCGCCCTCTCCAACCGCCGAGTCACCGTCTCCACCTCGGGCCTCGTCCCGGAGATCGCCCGCCTCGGCGCCGACTTCAGCGGCCAGATCGGCCTCGCCATCTCGCTCCACGCCGCCGACGACGCGTCCCGCGGCGCGCTGATGCCCATCAACCGCAAGTATCCCCTCCCTCGCCTCATGGAGGCGCTCCACGCGTACCCGCTGCCGCGTCGCCGGCGCATCACCGTCGAGTACACGCTCGTCTCCGGCAAGAACGACGACCCGGCCGAGGCCCGCAAGCTCGTGAAGCTGCTCCGCAGCCTGCCGGTGAAGGTGAACCTCATCCCCATGAACCCCATCGAGGCCTCCGCGCTCGGCCCGCCCGACTGGACGCGTGTCGAGGCGTTCCAGCGGATCCTCCTCGACGCCGGCTACTCCTGTTTCATCCGCCGTCAGCGGGGCGACGACGTCTCGGCCGCTTGCGGACAGCTGGTTCTCCTCGGCGCCAAGCCCAAGGTGAAGGGCTTCCGCGCCACGCCACCGAGCTGAGCGCCGAACGCGGTCACGTCAGCGCGACGCGGGCCTCGACTTGCCCCACGCGCACCGAGCGCGCCCGGAGCACGACCCCACCGCGCCCGCGCACCACCCAGCTCACCTTGTGCCGCGGCGTGGTCCCCGAGGTCCGGGCCATGTAGGGCACGGACGACTTCTGATAGCCCCCCCAGCCCCCGAGGTGCCCGACCTGCTGCGTCACCTCACCCGACACCAGCTCGACGCCTGGCTCCAGCGCGATCTCTGCCTGCACGGGCTCGTTCCAGGGCAGCCCCCGGGAAGACGACAGCACGTACGTCGGCAAGAACCCCACGTTCTCCACGGTCGCCTCGAGCCGCGTGAGCCCCTCGCCGATCACCGTCGTCTCGACACGAGCAAGCCGGAGCCGAGGCGCCAGCGCGGCAAGCCGCAGGAAGAACCGCGCCTGCTGCTCGCACAGCTCCGAGAGCCGCTCGGGCGGCGGGTTGACGATGCTCTCGAAGGGATCGTAGCCCCCGATCTCCACCGGACCGAGCTGCGGGTGGTCGAACGAACGCCACCGCCCGAGGAGCCTCCCTTGGTTGTGCTCACGATCCCAGCGCCCGATCTGGATCAGGTCCGCGCGCGTCCGCCGCTGGTAGTTCCAGACGAAGGGCCGGAGCACCTCCACCCCCGACTGCTTCCAGAAGTCCCAGAGCTCGCAGACCATGGAGACCGCGCCACGCTGTGCATACGCGAACGTGCAGAGATCCCCGGAGAGCGGCGTGTCCGGCTCGTAGGTGAACTCCTCGAACATGCTCACCATCGGATAGCCGACGACCTGCTCTGCCCACTCGCCGAGCTGGAGGTACAGCTCCAGATCCGCTTGATCCATCTTCTTGTCCGACCGATCCCCCGAGGGGCGGATGAAGACGCCGCCGAACGTGTGCAGGTTGAGCCAGGCGAAGATGTTCGGGTGCTTCACCGCGAACTCGGTCACCGCACGCGCCTCGGGCTCGCTCGCCGCATAAGGACCGGCCCCCCACTGCCTGGGCTCTGGCGCCCACCCGTAGGGAAAGTTGCGGTTCAGATCGGTCTCGTTGTCCGAGAGGTAGCTGGGCATCGGAACCGTGAAGCCGTCCCAGCCCTCGATGAATCCCTCCGGGTACAGCGCATAAAAAGGGCCGGGATCCTCGATCCGCCTCGGCAGCATCAGACCCGCGACGTCCTGCGAGGCCACGAAATCCCCCGCCGGATCTTCCTTCCGCATCAGCCTCGCCTTGCCATCGCCGTCGACGTCGGCATGCCGCCAGTACGGCGCGGCGCGCCCGAGTCGGCCGTCTCGCGGGACCGAACGCACGTAAGCGTCGGTCCCGATCACACGCTCTGCGCCGTCCGGCGAGAGGCGGGGCAGCACGTAGAGCAGGACATCCTGTCGCACGATGTCGACCAGGTGCTGCGGCAGATCGTGCAGCATCCTCGTCGGGTCGAGGTGCGCCCGGAGGACATCCTCGGCGATCGCCAGCGCGACGCTCGTCCCCGAGTACTCCGAGGCGTGCATGTTGCCATCGACCCACGCCGCCGGGCGGATCCGGTCCGGCTCCGGACCGATCGTGAGCAGCCACAGCTCCCGCCCCTCGGGCGTGGTCACCAGGCTGGTCAGGCGCACGAGGCCGGGGAACGCCTTCGCCCAGGCTTGCACCTGACGCGTCAGGGCGTCGTAGGCGACGTAGCGACCGCGAAAGCCGACCGAGAGATCGTCGAGCAAGGCGACGCTGGAGGCGCCAGAGCGGGCAGACGGGTCGCGATCATGCATCCCTGGGCCATGCCGCACGGCGCCTCCAGGAGCAAGGAGAGCGTGTGCTCCATGCGCGCCGTTGCCCCCCTTCCACGTCGAGGACGTCGCGCCACAGATCTCGACGCGACCTCGCACGAGACCAGACGGCGCAGGCCCGACCAGGACCCGCTGGGTCGAGCCACCTTGCAGACGAGCCCAACCCACGCGACCGAGCCCCGCCCCCCTCCCTGAGCCCCCCTCGGTCGCTCGTGAGCGCAGCAAGGGTGGCAATTCACGCCAAGGGGGGCAGCGAAGGTTCGCATCCCTGGCGACCGAGGGTGCGTGCCCCGCGCGAGTCCTCGATCCGTGCGCAACTGCGAAACTGTCGGCTCCTCGTATGCTAAGGCCAGATCCATGCTGCTGGACGAACGCCTGGCGGGAGCGAAACTGCTGACTACCCCGGTGTGGGTCTTCGATACCGAACGCTACCGTGTCGTGTGGGCGAACCGAGCGGCGCTCGATCTCTGGCGAGCCGACAGCGAGGAAGAGCTGTTTCAGCGCGACCTGTCGAACCTGTCGGCCTCGGCGAAGACACGGAACCGCATGATCCGTGAGGCCTTGCTTCAGGGTCGGATCTGGCGCGACGAGATGACGCTCTACCCGCGCGGCCAGCCGGCGCGGATCCTCTGCACGGTATCCGGGCTGAAGGGGGAGAACGGAAGCCTCCACTGGCTCTGCGAGGGCCATGAGCGGACCGACATCGATCCGCTCCAGCTCCGCGGTGTGGAGGCCTTGCAACACACCACGGTCATGGTCGCGGTCGTCTCCCCCACCGGCGAGACGCTCCTCCAGAACTACGCGACCCAGCAGGCCTTCGGCGAGCAGACGTCCATCTACCCCTGGTTCACCGAACCCGCGGTCCCCGAGGCCTTGCTGGCAGAGGTCGCGGCAGGACAGGTGTTCGCAGGCGAGTTCCAGGTGGAGACCAGGTGCGGTCCCCGGTGGCACGGGCTCGAGGCGCGCTCGAACGTGGATCCGGCCACCGGCGCGCCCGCGGTGCTCTTGCAGCAGTACGACCTGACGCAGCGGCGCGAGCGCGACGCGCTGATCGAGCAACAGCGGCAGGAGATCCTGGCTCTCTCGGCGCCCATCCTCGAGGTGGCTCCGCAGACCCTCGCCGTGCCCATCATCGGCCAGCTCGATCGGGCCCGCGGGGCTCAGCTCACGGAGACCTTGCTGACGCGCGTCGTCGAGCAGCAGGCCGGGTCGGTGATCCTGGATCTGACCGGCGCCAGCACCGTCAGCGCGAGCGACCTGCTCTCCCTCGTGCGCGCCCTGTCGCTGCTGGACGCGAGGCCCATCATCACGGGCGTGCTGCCCTCCCTCGCCCACGAGCTGATCGCGTCGGAGGCTTCGCTGGAGGGAGTCCAGATTCTGCGCAACCTCCGGCAAGGCATCGCCGCCTGCGTCGGACACCAGCAGGCAGCACGTGGACCCACAGGCAGACAGAGGACGACGCGGCCGGGAGGGGACAGGAACGAAGACCGGTGAAGCGCGCCTCTCTCGTCAGGAATACGCGGTGAAAAAAGAACCCGAGGAGTGACGTCGTCGGTGCCGAGTGGCCGGACGCTCGAGGTCGAGGTGGACAGCGCTCGGCCTGGAGCAGGCCGCAGCTCGGCCGGGGTCACACCGAGCAGCGGTACGGGCTTTGCCATGATCCGGGACCACAGGGCCAGAGGTGCCTTGGGAGGGAACGTCATGCTCAACCGACAGGTGCGCTCTCTGCTCAGCCTCGCCGTGTTCGGCGGCCTCACGGCGGCAGCTGCCGTGGTGGGGAGCCGCGTCACCCGACCGAAACGCGACGTCTGGTACCGAGCGCTGCGCAAACCCGTGTTTCAGCCACCCCCCGTGGTGTTCCCGATCGTGTGGACCGGCCTGTACGCATTGATGGCCATCTCCGCGAACCGCGTCGCCTGGGCACCGAAGAGCGCCGATCGAAGCGCCGCGCTCGCGCTCTGGGCGGCGCAGCTCGGTCTGAACGCGGCGTGGACCCCGCTCTTCTTCGGCAAGCACCGACCGCAGCTCGCGCTCGCGGACATGACCGCGCTGATCGGGACGGTCTCCGCTTACACCGCGGTTGCACAGCGGGTCGACGCCAAAGCCCCGCTCCTCATGGCGCCCTACCTGGGGTGGCTCGGCCTCGCTGGCGCGATCAACGCAGAGATCATCCGGAAGAACCCGCTGCTCGCCAGCGACGCCCTGGTGGGTCGCTGACCACGCACGCCTGCACAGGGGCCCACCGACGCGGCATCCAGCCGCGCCTTGGCAGGTGTCGCGCCCTGGCAGGTCAGGAAGGCATGCGCTTCGCCCCTGAAATGTAAGTCGACGTGAGTCCGGAGGTCGGCGAAGAGACCCGCCTTTCGGCTCGACAGGTCCATGCTCTGGCTCTAAGCCTGAACGGCGACCAGGTGATGGACCGACGACTCATTTACTCGTTCCTTTTCATCGCCGGATGCTCCGGCGCGAACACCAACACGCCGCCTCCGACGGAGAGCCCACCTCAGGCGCCGCCTGGTGAGTTGCTCGGCCCTGAGGCCTTCGCCCGGATGCCCAGCGAGGAGGCGCGCTCGAAAGCGCTCTTTCTGGAAGCGGCCAAGGTGCTGACGCACCCGCGCTGCGTGAACTGCCACCCTCACGACGATCAGCCGCGCCAGCGCGAGCGCGCCGAGCTGCACTCGCCTCCGGTCGTGCGAGGGCCAGACAACCACGGCGTACCGGCGCTGCAGTGCGGCTCCTGCCATCAGGACAAGAACCTCGCGCACTCCAGGGTCCCTGGCGCACCGGACTGGCACCTGGCGCCAATCGAGATGGCGTGGCTCGGGCGAACGCCGGCGGCCATCTGCGCGCAGATCAAGGACCCGAAGCGCAACGGCGGCAAGACGCTCGCCGAGATCGCAAAGCACACGGCGCACGATCCGCTCGTGGCCTGGGGATGGAACCCTGGTGCGGATCGGGAGCCCGCCCCTGGCTCGCAGGCGGTGTTCGGCGCCCTCGTGGCCGCGTGGATCGACACGGGGGCCATCTGCCCCGAGGAGGAAGCGCGACGATGATCACCCTCAGCGTGAACGGAACGGGGTACAAGATCGACGCCGATCCGGAGATGCCGCTGCTCTGGGTGGTGCGCGATCTGCTCGGCCTGACGGGGACCAAATACGGGTGCGGCGAAGCCCTGTGCGGTGCCTGCGTGGTGCACCTGGACGGCGAGGCGGTGCGGGCGTGCGTGACGCCCGTGCGGCGCGCAGCCGGCAAGAGCGTGACCACGATCGAGGGGCTCTCCGCTGATGGCAGCCACCCGCTGCAAAAGGCGTGGGTCGAGCTGGGAGTCCCGCAGTGCGGCTACTGCCAGTCCGGCCAGATCATGAGCGCCGCCGCGCTGCTCTCGAAGAAGCCACGGCCCACGAACGAGGAGATCGACACTTCGCTCGCGGGCAACATCTGCCGGTGCGGCACGTACACCCGCATCCGCGCCGCGGTCCGGGTCGCCGCCGGGCTGCCGAAGGAGGAGTGATGGGCGCGCGAGTGGCTGACGTCTCGATGCGACGGCGCTCCTTCTTGCAAGGGCTGGGCTTCGTCGCCACGGGCTTGACGCTGGGACTCCTCGACGAAGGCATCGCGGAGGCTGCGCCTGTCGCAACGCCGCCGGCAGCCGACGGGCTGACGCCCAACCCCTTCGTCCACGTCGCGACGGACGGCGCGGTGGTCGTGGTCTGTCACCGCTCGGAGATGGGCCAGGGCGTGCGCAGCTCGCTCCACGTGGTCATCGCCGACGAGCTGGGCGCGGATCTCGGCCGGGTGAAGGTGGTGCAAGCCGACGGCGACAAGAAGTACGGCGACCAGAACACCGACGGCTCACGCAGCATCCGCAACGACTGGACGAAGCTGCGGCAGATGGGCGCCGTCGCTCGGGTGCAGCTCGTCGCGGTTGCGGCGAAACGGTGGCGGGTCCCGGCAGGCGAGTGCGAGGCGCGGGAGCACGCCGTGTGGCACAGCAGGACGAAGCGCTCCCTCGGCTTCGGTGAGCTGGCAGGCGACGCCGGGAAGCTGCCCGTCCCCGACGCGAAGAAGGTGAAGCTGCGCCCCAGGAACGAGCTGAAGCACGTGGGCACGGCGCTGCCGCTGCGCGACGGGCCGGACATCGTGACCGGACGCGGCAAGTTCGGCGCCGACGTCCGGCTGCCTGGGATGCTGACGGCCGTGGTGCTGCGTCCCCCCGTGGTGGGTGGCAAGGTGGCAAAGTTCGACGCGACCAGGGCGCTCGCCGTGCCAGGCGTGCGCAAGGTGCTGGAGATCCCGGCCTTCACGGGCGCCCCGGTGTTCCAGCCGCTCGGCGGCGTCGCCGTGATCGCCGATCATACGTGGGCGGCCATCCAGGGGCGCGCGGCGCTGTCGGTGACCTGGGATGACGGCGAGAACGCGAGCTACGACTCGGGGACCTACCGCGAGGGGTTGCTCGCCGCCGTGCGCGTCCCCGGCGAGGTGATGCGCAAGGTGGGCGACGTGGATGGCGCGCTCGCCAGCGCCGCCCGCACGATCGAGGCGGAGTACTACCTGCCCCACCTCGCCCACGCCGCGATGGAGCCGCCCGCCGCGGTGGCCCACTTCAAGGACGGCGCGTGCGA
This sequence comes from Chondromyces crocatus, assembly GCF_001189295.1. Classification (NCBI taxonomy): domain Bacteria; kingdom Pseudomonadati; phylum Myxococcota; order Polyangiales; family Polyangiaceae; genus Chondromyces; species Chondromyces crocatus. Next base: position 4,088,962 of record NZ_CP012159.1, on the reverse strand, counting down.
GGCCTGGGCCGCGACGCAGAACCCTCAGGCGGCGATCACCGAGGTGGCCCGCGCGCTGGGTGTCGACGAGAGCAAGGTGACCGTTCACGTCACGCTGCTCGGCGGCGGCTTCGGCCGGAAGTCCAAGCCGGACTTCGTGTCGGAGGCCGCGCTCCTGTCGAAAGCCATGGGCGTGCCGGTGCGCGTGCAGTGGACGCGCGAGGACGACCTCCAGCACGCCTACTACCACACGGTGAGCGCCCAGACGCTGAAGGCCGGCCTCGCCGCCGACGGCAAGCTCGTCGCCTGGCGCCACCGCTCGGCGTTCCCGCCGATCCCGTCGACGTTCGACGTCAGCCAGAAGCGCCCGTCCGAAGGGGAGATGGGCCAGGGCCTGCTCGACCTCCCGCTCGCCATCCCCAACGTGCAGGTCGAGGCCTGCGAGGCGAAGGCACACGTGCGCATCGGCTGGATGCGGTCGGTCTGCAACATCTTCCACTCGTTCGCGATCGGCAGCTTCGTCGACGAGATTGCGCACGCGCGCGGCCAGGACCCGCGCGACACCTGGCTGGACGTGCTGGGCCCGCCACGCATCCTCACGCCTCAGGAAGCCGGGGTGAAGAAGATCCCCAACTACGGCACCCCCATCGAGCAGCACCCGGTCGACGTCGGACGCTTCCGCAAGGTCATCGAGCGCGTGACCGAGATGTCGGGCTGGGACGGCAGGAAGAAGGCAGGCCGCGTCCTCGGTCTCGCCGCTCACCGCAGCTTCCTGACGGCCGTCGCCGTGGTCGCCTCGGCGGTGCGCGGCAAGGATGGGCAACCCCACATCGACGAGGTGTGGCTGGTCGCCGACGCCGGGACCATCGTGAACGCCGAGCGCGTGCGCGCGCAGATGGAAGGCGCCGTCATCTTCGGCATGAGCGTGGCCTTCCACGGGGCGATCACGATGAAGAAGGGCGCCGTCGAGCAGACCAACTTCCGCGACTACCCCGTGGTCCGCATCGGCGAGGCCCCGCGCCGCATCCACGTGCACATCGTGGAGAACGAAGAGGTCCCTGGTGGCGTCGGAGAACCCGGCGTGCCGCCCGTCGCGCCCGCGATCGCGAACGCCCTGTTCGCGCTCACCGGCAACCGGATCCGGCAGCTCCCGATCGCGCCGAAGCGCTCGTAGAGCACCGAACAAAACCGGGAACCACCAAGGGCAGCGTAGGGGGCTGACAGGCTCCTGGTTTAGGGTACGCAGGTCCAGCCCCTGAGCAGGGGGCGCAGCCCCCGAACGAGGCGACCATGTCCGAGCGAACCGATCAGGAAGAGATCCTCCCGCTGCTCTTGCGGCCCCTCGTGGCCGTGGGGGTGACGATCCGGCTGACGTTCCACACGCAAGGCCTGCTGATGAGCGGCGTCCTCATCTCGGAAGGCGAGTATCTGAAGCGACTCCTGGAGCAGGTCATCGCCGGGACCCGCGCTGCCGAAGGCGAGCAGAGCAAGGCCGTGGCCGAAGGCCTGGAGGGGCTGCGTGCGCAGGTCATGGCGCTTCCCGAGGAGGTGGACGGCACGGCGCCATTCCTGCACTTCCGTGACGTCCGCATCCACTACGGCGTGGGCACGGACCGGACAGCGACGCTGTGGCGGGTGCGCTCCTCGGCAATCGACGGAATCTCCCTCGAGAGCCTGGATCACGAGCGGCGCTTCTCCTGACGCTCGAGGGCAGCGCAGAACCTGACGCGGGGACACGAAGTTCTAATCCGCTCCGTACGTACAGGTGAGCAGCGACCCACGAGGTGATCTGCACCACCAGCCAAGAACACCGAACAACACCGAACCGAGCCGACCAAAGAGACGCGAGCAACAGTGGCCATCTCGGCAAAACCGCGAGCTCCCCGGTTGCACAGGCCCCGTGAGTGGACGACGCGACCAGGTTCGGCCCGTGCACAGGTCCCGTGAGTGGACGACGCGACCAGGTCTCGCCCGTGCACAGGTCCCGTGAGTGGACGACGCGACCAGGTCTCGCCCGTGAACAGGTCGCATCAACGGACGACGACACCTTGTTTTCGGACATCCTCCCCGGACACGCACGACGACGGCGAGGAGAGCGCGTGCCCTGGTCCCGTCGGCCGGCGACGCGCTCCATGTTCGTTGCCATGCAGGTCTCTTCCAGGGACCGCGGGGGGTTGGTGAGCGGGACCTGATGTCGTGAGCCGCCGACGCGGGCAGGGTCGGAGGCAAACCTCGACCCGTCGCGCGAGGCGCGGCCCTGGTCCCATGCGTGACCGACCTCCGCAAAAAACGCCGACACCTGGATCACCACGGCCGGCGACGCGAGGCGCAGTCACCTGAACCGCGCCGGCGGGCCGGAAAGGTCTGAACCGGATGAACCTGACGGGTGTCGTCGCTACTTGCTGGGAGCCGCGAGGTGCGCCTCAGGGAGAGGCGCCTGGCTTCCAGCTTCGGTCGAGCAGACTGGGTCTCAGCTGCCCGGAGCGTCAGATCTGCGACCGCCTGTCGGCGTCCTCAGATCCTGGCAACTTCATCAGTTGCCGCCGCCCTCGCCACCAGCGCCGCCTTCGCCAGCGCCACCTTCACCAGCGCCACCTTCACCTGCGCCGCCTTCGCCAGCGCCGCCGCCACCCTCATTGCCGGTGGTGGTCGTCGTGGTCGTCGTGGTCGTCGTGGTCGTCGTGGTCGTCGTGTCCGTGCCGCCGTCGTCGTCGCCGCCGCAAGCAACGGCACCGAACGCCAGCGTGGCAACCAGAAGCGCACCCATCTTGCTGAAACGGTAAGCAGTGTTCATTTTCTGACCTTTCGTGAGCCAACCAGCTGCAGCGTCCACGCCTATGAAGCGCAGCGCTACCGCTATCAAAGCGGACGCTAATCCCCCATAGCGGACAAAGCAAGTCTCCGGCACGGTGCGCACGGGCAAGGAGGGGCAGCTCGACCCACATGGGAACCCGAGCGATCGCGGCAGTTTGCGCCACGTGCAGCCCACGGCACGACGACGTGGGACACGCGCCCACGCCGCGCCTACCCTCGAAGGATGCACCCCTCCTCTGCTGCGCGTGCGTCTGCGCGTGCCCTGGTGCTCGGCGCGGCGACGCTCCTGACCACCCTCACCGCATGCAGCACCGAGACGGCTCCTGATCCAGGACCAGGGACTGGAGGAGCTGGCGGGGCGCCCGCTGCGCCCTACACGCTGCAAGCGCTGAACGACGTCCGGATCAGCAGCGATGCGAACGACGAGCATTTCCAGCAAGCCTTCGCCGACATCGATCTCAGCGGCGCGCCGTTCGCCTCCGTCAAGCTGGTGGTGGAGTTGAAAAGTACCTGCACTCCCTTCGAGACCTGGTCGTCGAACCCTCCACCCGAAGGGCACCGCTGGCCAGCCGACTGCGATGCGTACGACCGCAACTTCGAGATCTCGCTCGACGACCCGCGCGCCGACGGAGACGCCCCCGGCATCGAGTTGATCCGCGCGATCACGCCGTTTGGCGGGCCCATGCGCCTCGAGGAGGACATCACCGACATCGCCAACGGAATGCCTGGCCCGCATCGCTTGAAGGCGTTCATCGCGACATGGCCGGATCCCGAGGGTCAGGTGAGTGGCGCGAACGGTGGATGGAATGTGAACGCCTCGCTGGAGGTGACCCCCGGTCCTGCCCCCCGCGACGTGCTCGCCGTGGTGCCTTTGTTCAACGGAACGCAGCGCGGCATGGACGGCAGCACGCCGATCGCGTTCCAGGTCCCCGAAGGGACGACCAGCGCCCGCCTCGAGTACCGCGCCACGGGTCATGGCGGCGACCCCGGAGGGACGGGATGCATCGGCCCGGCCGAGGAGTTCTGTCGGCGCGTCCACCGGATCTTCGTCGACGACGAGGCGATCACCCACTTCAACGCCTGGCGCGACGACTGCGACACGCTCTGCACGCTCGCGCACTACGGACCCGCGGATGGCGGCTTCGACTACTGCCAGGAGAACCCGTGTGGCGCGATCGAGAGCGTGAGGGCACCGCGCGCGAACTGGTGCCCGGGCAGCGTCACGCCACCGCTCGTCTTCGACGGTGCCGCGCCGGTCACGCCGGGAGAGCACCGCTTCGCCTGGACGATCGTCAACCCTTCGCCCGGTGGCCAGTGGCGGCTCTCGGCCCACTACATCGCATTCGGGAGATGAAACCCCAGCCGCACGAGGGGCGCTGCAAGGTCATCGGGGATCTCCGCGACCGCGCGCACACGCTCTCCGGTCCACGGATCGGGGAATGACAGTGCGCTGGCGTGGAGCGCGAGGCGCGCGAGCCCCACGTCGTCGCGGTAGGCCCGGTTGAGGGCGCCCTTGCCGTAGTTGGCGTCCCCGATCAGCGGGTGACCGATGTGCTTGAGGTGACGCCGGATCTGGTGAAATCGGCCGGTGCGCGGGCGCGCCTCGACGAGGGCGCAGCGCTCGACCGCGGCGAGTCTGCGAAAGTCGGTCACGGCAGGCACGCGAGGGCCCCCCTCGGATTTCGGCACCGGATGATCGATGACCCCCTCATCTGGAGGGCAGCCGCGCACGAGGGCGAGGTAGCGCTTCTCGACGGTCGAGGCGTTGAAGCAGGCCTGGAGGCTGGCAGCGCTCTCCGGGTCCAGCGCGAAGAGCACCACCCCGCTCGTCCCGCGATCGATGCGGTGGACCGGGTAGACCCAGCAGCCCATGTCGTCCCGCACGAGGTCCAGCGCGGTCACGCGATCCCGGCAGTCGCCACGGTGCACCGCGAGGCCCGAGGGCTTGTCGACGGCGACGTAGCGGTCGGTCCGCACGAGGACGGGGAGCGGTGCGGCGGGGCCGGTCATGAGGCGCGGACGCTAGCACGAGGGCACGCTCACGCGGAGCGCGCCTCCACCCCCCTCCGTGCGCCTGCCAGCGCTGGTTGGTTGATTGACGTTTCACGCTTCTCCGTCGCTTCCTCCTCCGGCACCCTCCGCGCCATGGAGACCTGGATCGCGAGCCGTCCCCCGTACCGCATCACCACCGATCCGGAGCGGATCGACCTCGACGTCGTCCACGGCTTCCTGCACACGTCGTACTGGTCGCCTGGCCTTCCGCGTGACGTGCTCGTCCGCGCGATCGCGAACTCGGTCAACTTCAGCCTCTTCCACGACGACGCGCAGATCGGCTTCGCCCGCGTGGTGACCGACAAGGCCACCTTCGCGTGGCTCGCCGACGTGTTCGTCCTCGAGGCGCACCGCGCCCGCGGGCTCGCACGCTGGATGGTGCAGACGGCGCTCGATCACCCGGAACTCACCGGCCTCCGTCGCTGGATCCTCGGCACCCGGGATGCCCACGGCGTCTACGCCCCGCTCGGCTTCCGCCCGGCGATGGAAGACCGGTACATGGAGATCCGACGCCAGAACCCCTACGGCGTCGTCACGACCTGACCCCTGGAAGGCGAAAACCACGAGCCTGCTTGACGACCCCGCGGTGCCCATCCTACGCCTCCAGCGTGCTCCGCAAGATCCTGGTCGCCAACCGCGGTGAGATTGCTTGCCGCATCCTCCGCACCTGCAAGCGCCTCGGCATCGCCACCGTGGCCGTCTACTCCGACGCCGACGCCCAGGCGCCGCACGTCGCCATGGCGGACGAGGCGGTCCGCATCGGGCCCGCGCCCGTCAAGGACAGCTACCTGAACATCGAGGCCATCCTCGACGCTGCCCGCACGACCGGCGCCGACGGCGTCCACCCGGGCTACGGCCTGCTCAGCGAGAAGCGTGCCTTCGCCGACGCCGTCGCGGCCGCCGGGATCACCTTCATCGGCCCTCCTCCCGAGGTGCTCGACGCCTTCGGTGACAAGATCCGCGCCCGCGAGGTCGCGCGGAAGGTGGGCGTCCTCCCACCGCCAGGCACCGATGGCCCGCTCGATCCTGCCGACACGGAAGCCGTCGCGCGCGAGGCCGAGCGCATCGGGTTCCCCTTGCTGGTCAAGGCAGCCGGCGGCGGTGGCGGCATCGGCATGCAGATCGTCCCCGACGCGGCGAAGCTCGCACGCGCCGTCCAGGCCTGCTCGGATCGCGGCCGCCAGGCCTTCGCCGACCCGCGCGTGTACCTGGAGCGCTACATCGAGAAGCCCCGGCACATCGAGGTGCAGGTCCTGTGCGACGGAAAGGGCGGCGCCGTGGCGCTCGGCGAGCGCGAATGCAGCGTGCAGCGCCGGCACCAGAAGATCATCGAGGAGACGCCCTCCCCCGCCGCATTCTTCCAGGGATCCGAGGGTGAAGCGCGACGCCAGAAGCTGCTCTCCGACGCGCTCCGCGTGGTCACCAGCGTGGGGTACGTGGGCGCCGGCACCGTGGAGCTGGTCGCGAGCCAGTCCGGCGAGATCTGGTTCCTGGAGGTCAACGCGCGCCTCCAGGTGGAGCACTGCGTGACCGAGATGGTCACCGGCATCGACCTCGTCGAGCAGCAGATCCGCGTCGCCTCGGGCGAGGCGCTCGCACCCGAGATCCTCGCGAACGAGCGGCGCGGCAGCTCGATCGAGGCCCGCGTCTACGCCGAGGACCCGGCGAAGAAGTTCGCGCCTCAGCCCGGTCGTGTCACCCGCCTCGCCTGGCCGGAGGCTGGCGAGGATCTGCGCATCGAGACCGGCATCACCGAGGGGCTCGACGTCACCCCGTTCTACGATCCCATGCTGGCGAAGGTGGTGGCCTTCGGCGAGACCCGCGCCGACGCCATCCAGCGGCTCGACGCCGCGCTCGGTGCGACGACCCTGGAACTCACGGGCCCCGCGGGTCCCGCGGCCAGCAACCTCACCTTCCTCCGCAAGGTGCTCGCCTCCGAAGAGTTCGCGGGCGGCCAGTACGACACCTCGCTCGCCGAAGCGCTCGTGAAGCGCTAGCGACTCCGGCCCCTCGCGGAGCGCGGGCCACCCTGGTCAACGGTCCGGCACGCCATTAGAAAGGGGCCGTGAACCACGACCCCCTCCTCGAACCCGCCGAGCGCTGGCTCGCCCACGATCCCGATCCCGCCACCCGAGGCGAACTCCAGCGCCTCGTCGAGGCAGCCCGCGCAGGGGACGCGGCCGCACGCACCGAGCTGAACGAGCGCTTCTCCGGGCCTCTGGAGTTCGGCACCGCAGGCCTGCGGGGGCTCCTCGGCGCGGGCGAAAGCCGCATGAACCGCGCCGTCGCACGGAGGACGACGGCGGGCCTCGCAGCCTACCTGCTCGACCTGCTGGGCAACGAGGCGCGCAACCGTGGCGTCGTGGTCGGCTACGACGCCCGCCGCCTCAGCCGAGAGCTGGCCGAGGACACCGCGGGCGTGCTCGCCGCTGCTGGCATCCCGGCCCACCTCGCCACCGCGCCCTGCCCCACCCCGATCACCGCGTTCGCCGTGAAGCACCTCGGCGCCGCCGCTGGGGTCATGGTCACCGCCAGCCACAACCCGCCGGCCTACAACGGGTACAAGGTCTACTGGGGCAACGGCGCCCAGATCATCCCGCCCCACGACACCGGCATCGCCGCTGCGATCCACGCCGCGCCGCACGCCGACGAGATCCCCTGCCCCGATCTCGACGAGGCGCGCCAGCGGGGCCTCCTCCACGATCTTCCGGCGAACCTGGAGCGCGCGTACCTCGACGCCATCCGTGCCCTCTCCGCCCGCGCCGACGGCGACCGCGCGATCCCCATCGTGTACACCCCCCTCCACGGCGTCGGTGACCGCCTCGTCCACCAGGCCCTCGCCGAGGCCGGCTTCACCCGCGTCACCAGCGTCCCGGAGCAAGCCCAGCCCGACGGCGCCTTCCCCACCGTGTCCTTCCCGAACCCCGAAGAGAAGGGCGCGCTCGACCTCGCCCTCGCCCTCGCCCAGCGCGAGAACGCGGCCCTCCTCATCGCCAGCGATCCCGACGTCGATCGCCTCGCCGCCGCCGTCCAGCGCCCCGACGGCACCTACCAGCAGCTCACCGGCAACCAGCTCGGCGCCCTGCTCGGCCACTACCTCCTCACCGAAGGCGTGAAGGAAGGCGACCGCCTCGTCATCGCCACCTGCGTCTCCTCCCCCCTGCTCGGCACCATCGCCCGGGCCCTCGGCGTTCGCTACGAAGAGACGCTCACCGGCTTCAAGTGGATCGCCAACCGCGCCATGGACCTCGAGCGGGAGACGGGGACCCGCTTCGTCTTCGGCTACGAGGAGGCGCTCGGGTACTGCCCAGGCACCGTCGTGCGCGACAAGGACGGCATCAGCGCCGCCCTGCTCCTCGCCGAGCTGGCGGCTGCGCGGCGGGCCGAAGGGCTGACCCTCCTCGACGAACTCGATCGGCTCGCCCGCACCTACGGCCTGTTCCTGAGCACCCAGCGCAGCTTCACCTTCCCGGGCACCGAGGGCATGGCCATCATCGACGCGGCCATGGACCGGCTCCGACGCAAGCCACCGCGCGTCATCGCCGACCTCGACGTCACGGCGCGCATCGACATCGCGCAGGGCACGCGCGTCCAGCAGAACGGCACGACCATGAAGCTGTCGCTCCCGTCGAGCAACGTCCTGATCTACGAGCTCGAGGACGGAAGCCGCGTCATTGCGCGTCCGAGCGGGACAGAGCCGAAGATCAAGTTCTACCTCGACGTCCGCGAGCTCGTGGCCGAAGGCGAGCCCCTCGCCGAGACCGAGGAGCGCGCGCGGGCCAAGCTCGAAGCGCTCGGTACGGCGTTCTGCGGCCTCGCTGGAATGGGCTGAGCGCGCGCTGCGCCTCCACCGCCACGGGCCCGCCTCCCACCGCCCCACACCCCCTCGTGCAGACGTCGGCCGAGCGCTTCGCCGGAACGTCATCGGACCGGGGACGCTGTAAGATCGCCGCGCGATGTCCGTTGCCCCTGCGATGCGGCGCCCCCTCTCGCCAGGTCTGAGCGTCCTGGTCATCGGCCTCTCGACGGGCAGCGTCTCCGTGGCCGCCCTCGTGGTCGCAGCGATCCTGAACGCATTCCTCGATCTGCCCTTCGTCATCCTGACCATCGCCGTCGTGCTCGCGACGATCCCCCTGCTCACCACCGTGGCCGCCCGGACCGGCATCGCACATCCCTGGCTGACCGGCGCCCTGGCCCCCGTGACCCTGGCGCCTCTGTTCTTCCTCGGCGCCCTCTACGACCTCAACCAGCCCATCATCATCTCCAACTGGCGCTGCGGGACGGGCGACATCGCGCTGCTGATGGTGCTCCCCTTCGTCTACGGCGGCTTCGGCCTGCTCGGAGGCATCCTCGGGATCGCGCTCGCGACCCGCGGAGGGCCCCGCCCGGCCCTCGCGCTGCGCGCCCTCGCGCTGGGTGGCCTCGCCACGGCCGTCGCGCTCGTCGCGTGGTCCACCGTGCAGGCGGCGCATCACCCGGAGCCGCACGCGCTGCTCGGCCCCCTCCCCCCGAGCGCGATCGTGCCTCCCCTCGACGGCGAGACGCCCCACGAGGAGCTCCCGAGCAAGGATGGCCCCTCCGGCTACCGCTTCGCGCAGACCCTCCCCGAGCTCGACGTCGTCGTGGAGCGGTCCTGCTCCGCGTCGAGCTGCTCCTTGAGCCTCTGGCGCCACCACACGATGCCCACGCCCCCTCACAACACCTCGCGCCCGAGCGTGTTCGACAGCACGAGCCGCGGCCGCCTCGAAGTCCGGCGGATCGCGGAGCATGACGTCTGGCTCGTGAAGGACGTCGACCACGGGAGGAGCGTCGCCTTCCGGAAGGCCGACCCGTTCTACGTACCGACCGACATCAGCCCTCGGGACCTCCGGCATGCCCTGAGCCCGCCGCACCCCTACATCGTCATGGGCGCGCTCGCCCTCGGCCTCGGGGCGTTGCTCCAGGGGTGGCGGCAGCGCGTCACCGCACAGCTCCGGCGCACGGAGCGAGGCCGGACCGGCGTGCTGGGAGAGAACGGCTGGATCAGCTTCGAGGACGCGACGGCCCCCCAGCGCGTCGCGCCTGACCTTATCCTGCCGCCTGGCCCCGTCGTGGTGCTGGAGGGGGGCGCTGGCCAGGGCACCCCCTACCGCGGCGAGGCAACCGTCGGTGCCGGCGCTTGCCTCCCAGGCGAGCGCGCGGCGGTGCTGGCGGACTTCCGGGTACGGTGCGCCGTGCTCGACACGCTCACCCTCACCCTCACCGCGCTGACGGCCATGCCTCTGCTGGCCGCCTGGCACCTGTTCACGTAGCCGCGCCTCTGGACGCACCACGCCCTGCGCAGCCAGGCGGCGCTGATCCGTCTCTCCAGACGCAGAGACGCAGCCCCCCCGCCCAGCCTGGCAGCACCGCCCCGCAAGACAGGGGCGGAGCGCTTCGACTGGACCGCGCGAGGCACGTTCTGGCCACGCAACGCGAGGCGCGCCCTGGCCACGTCGCGCAAGGCGCACCCCGACTAGGCCGCGCGGGGAACGTCCTCTGCGACCTGTAGCTCCACCTGCGCGAACATGCGCTCGGCCATCCCGCGCGTGTCCCTCTGGGAAGGGTGGAAGCCAGGACGCAGGTAATCGAGCATCACCGGAATCGATCGCGTCAGGATCTTGTCGCGCGTGAAGAACAGCTCGAGCGTCTCGCGCAAGGTCCGCCGCTCGAACAAGATCCCCTCCTCCGTGAAGAGGAGCGCCATTCCGATGCCGAGGAAACCGAATACGATCCCGGCGCCCAGGGCGCCACCGGCGATTCGAAGTGGATACGATCCATTCACGTGCCGCAGCAGATCGAATGCCAAGGCCTTGTGCTCCAGCTCCTCCGCAGCGTGCCACTTCCACAGCTCCTGCAGCGCTGGCGGCGCCTGCGCCAGCATCTCGCCGTCGAGAATGAACTCCGCGAGGAATGCCGTCAGGTGCTCGAACCCGGCAATGGCCGCGAGGCTCAGATCGCGACCGAGGCCACGCTCGAGGACGCGCGAGAACATCGCGTCGGCGAAGTGCAGAAACCCGTCCACGTCGTGGCCTTGTGCCCGCAGGGTATCCAGAAAGATCTGATGTGCGCGGGCGTGATTCGCTTCCTGTCCACAGAAGCCGCGGATCTGGCGGCGAAGCTCGGGATCGTCCAGGCGCTGACCCTGATCGCTCAGCACCCGCACCATGAACTCTTCGAAGGGCACCAGGAACACATTGATGGAATTGAAGAGGTGGGTTCTGGCCGGGCTGCCACCGACCCAGTAATTCGGCACGTCATCGAGATCGAAAGAGAACCTCGTGCGCCGTGGTCTGAGGCAGTCGGGAGAAAAAGGCCTCGGCTCGACGTACGGAGTATCCTCACCCTCGCGCTTCTTCGCCGGATGCATGAGCCTCGTTATAGCCCGGATCGGGCGCTCCGGCGCCTCGGGAGAACCATTCATTCGACGACGCGTGGAACGAGGTCACGGGATGCCGGGGGCGCCCCCATAGCAGCATTTTGCGCACGCAATCCTACGGGAATCCCCTGTGCTCCCCGGGCAACACCGCAATCGTACGGGGGACGACCTCTCCAGCGCATCCCCCGGCGCATCGATCAGCTCAGCCCTCTGCCGAAGCCTCGATGAAGAGCCTCGACAAGCGTTCGATTGAAATCGTCTCGACCACCGCGTCCCCGGCCTCCCGCAGCAGCACCGAGCGCACCCCGCCCCCGCGCCGCTTCTTGTCGAGGCCGATCAAGGGCAATGCCGCCAGGATCGGCTGCTCGGCGAGCCGCGTCGGTTGCCCCAGCCGCTCGAGCAGCGTCACCACACGCTCGACCAGCGCCGCCGGGGTCACCCCCAGGGCCTTCCCCGCGCGCAGCTCCCCGACCAGACCGAGCGACACCGCCTCGCCGTGACGCAGCCGCCGGAACCCACCCTCGGCCTCCAGCGCGTGCCCCAGCGTGTGGCCCAGGTTGAGCAACATGCGCTCTCCCGCCTCGTGCTCGTCCCGCGCCACGATCCCTGCCTTCACGGCCACGCTCCGGCGGATCACCTCGCCGATCACCTCCGGGTCGCGGGCGAGCACGCGCTCGGCCTCACCCTCCAGGAGGTCCAGCAGCACCGCGTCTCCCACGCACGCCGCCTTCACCGCCTCGCTCAGGCCACTCCGGAACCCGCGCTCTTCCTCGGTGGCGAGCTGCTCCGGACCGAGCACCACCGCCGCGGGCTGATGGAACGCGCCGACGGCGTTCTTCGCCTCGCCGAGGTCCACCCCCGTCTTGCCTCCCACGCTGGCATCCACCATCGCCAGCAGCGTCGTCGGCGCGGCCACCCAGCGGACCCCGCGCAGCAGCGTCGCCGCCGTGAACCCACCGAGATCGGTGATCACCCCGCCCCCGTGGGCCACGAGGAGTGCTTCCCGATCGGCACCGGCGGCGAGGATCGTCGCCAGCGCGCGCTCCACGGAGGCCAGCCGCTTGTGCTCCTCGCCAGGCGGCAGCGTCACCACCGCGCGCGGCGCGAGCCCGGCCGTCGTGAGCCCTCGCGAGAGCGAAGCCCCCCAGAGCCCACCCACCGTCTCGTCCGTGACCACGAAGACCCCGGAGGGGTGCAGGGCGCGGACCGCGTCGGCGATCGAGGGGAAGGCGTCCCCTGCAAAGCGCACCCCGTAGGTGCGCGCCCCCAGCGGCACGAGCAGGGGACGATCGGCCCACGCGCGCAGGACGGCCTCGACGACGACCTCTGGCGCGGCGTCGCTACCGACCTGCGCGTGCGCCTCGGCATAGACGGGCGCCCGCTCGGCGAGCAGCGCGCGGACCTGCGCCTCCCGATCCGGCGCCCGGTCGAGCAGAGGCCGTGGGCTGCCCACCCGGACGCGCTCCAGGAGCGTGGACACTGGCGCGACGAGCGCGACGACGCACGCCGCCGCCGTGGCCTCGCGCCGGAGCACCGGATCGAGCAGCGTCCCCCCGCCGAGCGCGATCACCCGCGGGCCGCGGTCGGCGAGCAGGCGACGGAGAACCTCTCGCTCGCGCGCCCGAAACGCCGCTTCGCCGCCCTCCGCGAAGATCGCCGCCACCGAGGCCCTCGCTTCGTCGGCGATGGCCTCGTCCAGGTCCACGAACGAGACGCCTGCTCGCGCGGCAGCCAGCCGACCGGTGGTCGTCTTGCCAGCTCCCATGAACCCGGTCAGAAGGAGCGGCGCTCGCCCGGAAAGTTCCAGCACGGCCCGAGGATCGCAGGGCGCTGCGCAGGCCGCAACCAGCCGGAAGACGCGCCGCGACCGGCCGGAAGGACGAGTCCCGTGCCTCATCCACACGGCCGGTGACCTCGCCCGCTCCTCGACGCAACGAGGTCAGGCCCCTGCCGCGGGAATCAAAGCGCGTTGGTCGAGGGCAGCGTCTTCGCCTCGTCGCAGAGCTTGCCTCCAGGCACCTCCAGCGCCTCGGCCAGCGCACACACCCGCAGCGCCCTGCCGATCCGGTCCGGCGTCGGCCGCCTCAAGGCCCGCTTCGCCAGCTCCTCCGCGCGAGCCGCCAGCACGATCCGCGCGCGCTCGCTCATCTCACGCGCCCGCGGCCGGAGCAGCGAGAGCGCGTCCTCGCCCGGGTCGATCCCCCCGAGCCAGTTCCACACCGACGCGACCGCCGCGGCCACGAACGCCTCGCGCATCCTCGGCTCTGCCCGCGTCCCCTGGCAGGGCAGGAGGGCCAGCGTCGGCCCGAGATCCCGTGGCGCCAGCGTCTTCATCCGGATCCGCCCGAGCAGCGCCTTCCGCTCTCCCGCGACCACCAGGTCCTGCGCGATCACCTTGCCTGCAGCGGCCCTCTCCGTGAGCGCCTCGCACTGCTGGTCCAGCTCCTCTTGCAGCCGCGCCGCCTCCTTCACGCCCTCCTCGATGCGCTGCAGCTCGGTCTCGAAGGCGGCCGCCGCGTCCCGCATCGCGCGGCACGTGCGCCACCGCCCACCGATCGCGGCGAGCTGCTCTGGCCTGGCGCGCACCAGATCAGGGGGCGCGATGCCCTCCACGGCGCACACGTCCATGCCCGCGAGCACCACGTCGATGCGCGCGCGCCCTCCGCGCACGGCGAGCGCCTCGACGACGAAGGCCACCAGCGCCACCACGGTCCCGAGCGCGAAGAGCGCGTTCCGCGTGAGCCGCAGTCTGTACGCGAGCCGCAGCCCAGCGCCTGCGTCCAGCGCCTCCTTGCACTGGGCGAGCAGCTCTTCCCAGGCCAGCATGTCGTCCGAGAGCGCCTGCACCGGCAGCGCGAGCGCCTTGTCCCGCCGCACCTTCCGCGCGATGCGCGCGAGGGCCGCGCCAGGGAGGACGGCCCGCCCGTCCACCGTCAGATCGGCGACCCCTTTCAGCATCCCCCCGAGCTGCCCAGCGTGCATCCGCCAGGCGTCGAGGGCCGCCGGGTGGCTCTTCCGGATCTGCTCCAGGCGCTCCCGCAGCGCCGCCATCGGGAGCACCTGCTCCACGTCTCGCGCCCTCACGCCCGCACGCGCCGCCGCCTGCTGGATGCCGAGTCGCACCCCACCTTCGAGCACGTCGGGAGCGATCTCTTCCAGCCCCCGCGGCATCTTGCTCGCCTGCATGCACGCAGCCGCTTGCAGCACAGGCCCCATGGCATGCGCGAGAAACGAGCCCCCGAGCTTCGCGGCCATCGAGGATCTTGTGTACTGCGACCGAGACGTCATCACCAGCGTCGCGGACATGCGCACGCACGGATCTCCTCGCGCCCATCGAACCGCTCTGCCTTGTTCACATCATTCCAGCGAGATAGCCTCTTTCACGGTCAGGGTGGGCCGACCTCCCCGCCGCCGCTGGTCGAGCCGAGGAGCGCGCCGCGATGGATGCCGGAGAGCTGATCACGCCCAATTTGCGGCTCGTGCGCCCCCTTGGACGGGGCGCTGGCGGAGAGGTCTGGCTCGCCGAGCACCTCGCGCTCGACGCGCGCGTCGCGGTCAAGTTCATCGCCAGGGGCGCCGAGGCCGGCCCCAAGCGCATCGCGCGCTTCCAGCGAGAGGCCTCCGCCGCGGCCCAGATCAAGAGCCCCCACGTCGCTCAGGTCCTCGACCACGGCGTCACCCGCGAGGGCGCCTGCTTCATCGCCATGGAGCTGCTCGAAGGCGAGACGCTCCGCAGCCGGATCCAGCGACTCGGCAAGCTTCCGCCCGATGAGGTCGCGCTGCTCGTCGGACAGGCCGCGCGTGGGCTCGCTCGCGCCCACCGCCTCGGCATCGTCCACCGCGACGTGAAGCCGGACAACCTGTTCGTGCTCGATCTGGACGGCGAACTGTTCCTCAAGATCATCGACTTCGGCGCCGCCAAGCGAGAGCTCCCGAGCACCGGCACCCCGCTCACCGCCACCGGCAACCTCGTCGGCACGCCGCTCTACATGAGCCCCGAGCACTTCCTGAGCGCGAAGGACGTCGATCAGCAAGCCGACCTCTGGAGCCTGGCCGTCGTCACGTACGAGGCGCTCACCGGCTGCGTGCCCTTCGACGGCGCGACGATGGGAGCGCTCGCGCTCGCCCTCCACCGCGGCACGTTCACGCCTCCCGGACAGCTCCAGCCCGAGCTCCCCCCGGCCCTCGACGCCTGGATGGCGCGGGCGTTCCAGCGCGAGCCGCACAGACGCTTTCCCTCGGCCCGGGACCTCTCGGACGCGCTCACGCACGCCGTGACCCCCGAGATCCCAAGGCCTCCTCCCCTCCCCTCGCTCGGCCGAAAGCCGCTCCGCTTCGCCAGGCGCGCCGGCGTCCCTCGCACGCGCGCCTGGCTCACCACCATCCAGGCAGCGCTCCTGCTGGCCGCGGGCAGCATGGCCGCGCTGGTGGTGCAGGAGCGTGCCGTCGACGCGCCCCTCCCCCCCATGAAGGCCCTGCCGTTGCCCCTCCCGGAGGCCCCGCCGCTGGTGGACCTCCCCTCCCAGCCCACGATCTCGGGTCTGGAGCCCACCGCCCACGCCCCGGAGCAGCTCACCCCCGCGCTGGAGACGAGCGCACAGCCCCCCGAACCGCTCGCGCCCGCCCTGGACCTGGAGCCACCGACCCCGAGCCGAGACGCACCGTCGCCTCCACCCCCGCCCGAGCCGCAAGAAGCGACCGGCGCCGCTCTGGACGAGGGCAGCCAGCCTCCCTCGAGCGCCCCCGCGCGCCGCAAAAGGACGCCTGCAGAACAGTTCGGGATCTGAAGAGGGCTGGCGAGCCTCGTGCCCCCGACGCACGAGGGCGCTGGACGCGGAAGGCCCGCACCAGCGCGACGGCTGCCCTACGATCGACAGGAGCCCGCAGGCTCACCGAGCCAGACGTCACGCCGACACGCAGCGCACCTCATCAGCCAGCGCGTCACGGCCCTCCGGCCGGACGTCACGCCGACGCGCGGTGCAGCTCCAGGTCGAGGCGATTCCTCAGATCCGAGACCCATAGCCGTGCATCGGCCTCGGTCGGAACGTACGTGATCGGTGCCAGCTCCTGGGTCCTCAGCAGCTTGGCGGCGGTCACCGTGAGCGTCGTGATCAAGCGCTGCTGAAAGCTACCGCCGAAGATGGCGCAGCCAGAGATCCCCGTCCTCTTCCCGATGCCGGCCGTGGCGCGCCGCGCTTCAGGACAGATCGGACCGATCCGCGAGATGTCGGCGATCCAGAACAGGCGGCCGTGCATCCCCACCCATTCGGCGACGGTCATCAGTAAGGCCATCATCTCGGGCTCCGAGAACCCCCCGTTGGCGCGCGATACGATGATGTCTGGCTGCTCCAGCGTCAGTGAATGCAGACCAATACGCACCGTCGTGATCGGTCTCGGCGATCCCGTCATTACCCCCATCCCCCCGACTACGTTCTAGCACGAGAGGTGTCCCCGTGCTGACGTCATCGTCATCGGAGATGGAGGTGTCCCAGTGAATAAGCGCGATCGCCTTTGACGGCACGCAGCCGGAGTTCGCGCACGCCGACCGCCGGAGGATCGAGGGTCTCGATGTACCGCACCATGCCAGGCCCTCGCTGGCTCGGCCCCACGAACACCGTGCGAGCGCCCTCCGTGCCCTCGAGGGAGATTTCGTAGCGATCATTGCTGTCGACCGTCAGATCGATCTCGTGAACGTCCTTCTTGCCGAGCTTGAACTGCAGCGTGTGATTCCCCTCGAAGAGGACGTTCCCGTCCCTGTCCCAGGCAGATCCCTCGGGGACGAGCCGCTCGACGGAGGCGAGCTGCATGGGGACGAGGCGATGACTCCATTTCAACACAAGCCCCCATTTCGGCGTCCAGTACAGCACCGACAGGGCGAGGAATGCGACACAGAGCCCCTCCCCCAGCGGCGCGATCGCCCGTCCTTTGCGGCGAGCATGCCCCACGGCGGCGGCATAGAGGATCGACGCAGGCACCACCGCCGGGAAGATGTGACGAAAGTCGGTGTGGTGCGGCGCGGGCAGAAGGATCCGGAACGCCGCCAGGAATCCGACGAGGCTGACGAGCGAGAGAATGAGGACGCCGAAGCGACGCCAGCCTTCCCGCGGCGCCGACGCCGACGCAACGAACCCGAAGGTCATCATCGCGAGGAGGAGCGCCGCCATGACGCCCGCAACGTCCCGGTTCAGCTCATAGGCGGTCTCGCGATCCGGTATCTTGTTGTGCGTGCCGAACAGACTCGATTTCAGCAGGTGACTCCAGAACAGCTGCCTCCCCGAGTCGTCGCGGTCGGTGAGGACATAGGGCTGATGGAGGAAGCCTTCGACGTCGAAGTAGAGATAGTTGTACGGCTTGTTCCCCATCAGCGAGGCGGGGCTGACGCTGCATGCCGAGCCCAGCACCCGGTGGCACAGGCCCCGCTCTCCCCCGCTCTCCCCCTGGCCCTTGCGCAGCGTGTTCAGCATCAGCGACGCTGCGAGGAGCGCGATCACCACCGCGCCTCGCTTCAGCAAAAGAACGCGGCCTCCCGCGCGGAAGAGGCGTAGCCCCATCAGCACGAGCAGCAGCCCGATGAGCGGGTAAGCGCTCGATTTCGTGAGCACACCGAGCGCGCACATCGCCGCGGACAGGTAGAGATCCCGCGCGCGATCCTCCTGGTACCAGCACACGGCGTGGTAGAGCGCCGCGACCAGCAGCATGCTCACCAGCGTGTCGTTGTGCACGCGTACGCTGTTGTGGACGCTGTAAGGCCAGAACATCAGCAGCGCCGTCGCGAGCCACACGAGGCGCGGCGCCGTGAGCAGCCGGCGCGCCGTGAGCACGCCGTACACCGCGAGGCCGAGGGTGATCAGGAGCGAGAAGAGCTGCAACCCGACCACGGGGGGAGCCACCCGGGTCGCCTTGAAGAACGAGTACACCCCCGCACCGAGCACATAATAGAGCGGCGGATGGTGGCAGATCAGGCACTTCGCCGCCGGCGGGAGCTGCCGCTTGGTGACGATGTGCTCGATGTACTCGAGCTGCGCGCTGCCGTCGTAGTTGCGCTCCCCGTACTCGGTGTAGCCGAGGTAGACGGCATAGAATCCCATCCCGGCGACGATCAGACCGATGGTCGGCGGATCCAGCCGCAAGCGCCGGAGCCCGACCACCATCATCATCACGGCCGTGAACCCGGCCATGCCCGAGACCACCCCAGCGGGAAGCCGGAGCGGCGCCGCGATCAGGGAGAGGACGAGCAGCAGCAACGCTCCACCTCCGAGGAGGGTGAGCGTCGGCCGATGCCGTGCCGCCTGGACGACGCGCGCCCAGGGACCCGGCTGCACTGCTCGGCCCGGCGCTGTCGTCCCGGGAGACGGAGCGGCCTCGACGTGCTTCTGCGCGCTCGGCGTGCCTTCCGTCACGGCGGCCTCCTCCGGCGTGGCGGCCTCGTCTCGTTCTGCGCCTTCATCGGGTCGCTTCTCGTCACCACTCACGGGACCAGCTCCTCCCCGCCCTTCGCACCGAGGTGCTCCTCCGCGCCCACGAGGAAGGGATACTCCAGGATGACGCGCTGGCAGCGCGCCCCATCCGTGACCTCGCCCTCGCCCACATCGCCGACGGAGCAGGCCTGCACCGTGTAGCGACCCCGCGGCGAGGCGTCGCTGGTGCGCAGCAGCTCGAGCGCGTCATTGCGTCCACTGACGGTCACCGCGCTGGCGATCCGTGCGCCGCTCGGGTCGTAGACGCAGATCCGCACGCCGTGACGGAGGGGCTTTCCCCGTCGATCCGCGCTGCTTGCGTCATGGTGGAACTGTTCGAACCACTGCAACCGCGCGTAGATCGTCTCGCCTGTCGCATACCGGCGCCGCGCATCGTCGTCCGTTCCCTCGCTGGACGCCGAGAGATAGCTCGCGGAGAGCAGGGTCGGGAACTCGTTCGGCTGATAGGGCTGGAAGGCGGGTTCCGGCCCGGGTCCCCGGGGCGCCCGTGGCGTGACGCGGTTCAATGTCTCGGCGCAGCCTTCGCTCTTCGACAGGTCGGCGGCGTACATCACCTGGTTCACCCTGCCGCGGTTGACGAGCGCGAATTCACCCGAGATTCGCTGGTAGGCTGGACCGTTCCAGCCGCGCGGGTTCGTCTTCGCCTCGCCCACCCAGTTGGTCATTGCATTGCGCTCGTAGACCGGTCGCTCGTCGATATGGCGCCGGATGATCCGATCGATGTGGATCTCCACCTTCGCCCGCGGCACCACCCCGCCCTCCTCGGCCGACAGCACGCACGTTTCCTCGACGGCCCCGCGACGACGGCCAGCATTCCAGCACTTGCACGCCTCGCCGTTCTGCTTGCGGAACTCCGGCTCGTCGCAGCGCGGCTCGCTCCCTCGCACCACCGTGGGCAGTGCGTCCCTGGCCGGCGTGTCCTTGGCCGGCGTATCCTCGGGTTGCGCCTCCTCGCCCGACGGCGTGCCGTCTCCGTTCTCGCCCTCTCGAGCCTGCTTCACTTCGGGCTCGGGTGCGTTCCGACGACTGCCACGCGGCCCCCTCGGTCGCGTCTGACCGAACGAGAGCCACGATTTCCCCTCGCCGAGTGCCATTCGCTTCGCGAACGTGCCGCAGCGCGCACCATAATCCTCCTTATCGGCGAGGTTGGCTTTCGCGAGCGGATCGCAGCCCACCGGGTATCGACCCCGCAGGTAGCGTTGATACCAGGCGGCATGCAGAGTCCCCACGTCGAGCGTGGCGAAATCCAGCCCCTGATCGAGGACGTGGTGCTGATACCACATGTTGAACAGGTATCCGTCCCCCTGGGTCAGGTACACCGCGCCACGAGGCACCGTCTCGACGACCTCCGCGCCATAATTGCCGCCCACCTCCACGTGACCACCGATGCGTGCGGCGCGCGCAATCGAGACCGGCACGAAGGTCGCGGCGAGTCCTCCGAGGAGGACGGCGGGGAGCGTCATGGCGGGGAGCGCACGCCCCTCGGCCTCGTCCCGACGGCGCCTCACGATGACCGCCGCCACGCCTGCGGCGACGCCCAGCACCCCGAGCGGCACGGCCAGCCACAACCCCTTCTCCTGCGTGAGGGACGGCGGCATGCGCTTGGTCAGCGACGCATAGCCGGCCACCGTCGCGGCGCCGGCGAGGGCCATGATGGCGACGGCCGAGAGGGCCATCCATCGGCGCGCCGCGGCCGGCCGTGCCCGCGCAGCCCGCAGGATCCACCACAGCCCCGCCCCCATGAACACGGCGCAGGGGTACAAGGCCGGGATGTAATAGTTGAGGTAATCGCCGACCGAATAATAGATCCCGTGGCCGACATTGAAGAGCATCAATGCCAGGAGCAGCGCGCCGAGCTTCCCGGCCCGGCGGAACACGACCATCAGCCCCGCGACGAGCATCGCCGTACCAGCCGGAAGAAACTGTCTATCGAAGTTTCCCGGGACCTTGCGAATGCGATTCCACCACGACGCGAGGTCGCCACCGCCGAAGAAGCCGCTGTATTGCTTTCCGCTGACGTGATAGACGAGCCGCTCCCAGTCGGACACGTCGTTCCACGGAATGCCCGTGGTGTGGGCGTTGGCCCAGATCAGGTAATAGTAGCTGAGCATCGGCAATGCGCCGACCAGGCAGGCCACAGGGAACGCCCAGGCGCCGCGGAGGGCGGGCCACGCGGCGAGACCAGGCCGCCAGCGCCGTGCGATCTGCGCGACGGGCCATACCAGCCAGGCAACGAAGATCCCTGGACGACGCAGCAGCAGGTAGATCGCCGCGGCCGGCAGGAAGTAGACCATGGTCACGTGGTGCGCGAGGCCCAGCCCCATCGGCAGCGCCGCCGCCACGATGTAGCCCTCACGCCGGGTGACTTCGAAGCGCACCCACAGGCGTCCGGCCCAGGTGACGAGCAAGAGGTGCAGCGGGTAGACCTCCGGGATCCGGACTTGCTCCCAGACGAGGTGCGAAACGCCGAGCAGGAAGCCGACGACGAGCCCCGCGAGCTCTCCTTCGAAGATCCCGCTCCCGGCCCCGGCGTGCGCTTCGACGTGCCGCCGGTGCTGGAGGAGCACCGTCACCTCGCGGACCGATCTGGCGGTCAGGATCGCTGCACCGAGCGCGCAGAACACGTTGAACAGCTCCACCTTCACGCACGGCGACACCGGGATGGGCAGGAGACGCGTGAATGCGTGGGCCAGCAGGACGAAGAGGGGGTAGCCGGTGGGGTGCGGCACACCGAGCGTCCAGATGGCCGTGACCAGCTCCGGACCATCCGAGAACGTGGGGCCGCTCGCCAGCGTCGGCAGGTAGAGCGCGAGGAGGGCGAGCACGAGGACGACCTGACCCCGCCGGAAGAAGCGGGAGATCGGGGCGACGACTGCCTCGCTCGGGGTGGACATGGCCGCGCGTTGTAGGGCATCTCGGGGCGGCCCGCACGCGCGCAGCACCGTCGGCAGGGGTCGGAGCGCGTCATCCGGGTCCAGCGGGGGGGCGCGGTGGACCGGGAGGCCGGCAACCTTGCCCCTCCTTCTGTTCCCCTGGGCAGAGGTCGCAGTCGGCTTGCCCAGCGCTCTGTCCACCTGGCCGGGGGGGAGGCGGGCACCACGACCCATCGGTATTCTTCACTACAGGATCATCAGCACAGGCATCGTCAGACCAACGACCCCATCTCCTGGAGGAGGTCACCCCCATCTCCTGGAGGAGGTCACCCCCATCTCCTGGAGGAGGTCACCCCTCCTCCTCCAGGACGTCGATGCTCACCTTCAGGACATCGACCCTCCTCCTCCAGGACGTCGATGCTCTCCTTCAGGACATCGACCCTCCTCCTCCAGGACGTCGATGCTCTCCTTCAGGACATCGATCCTCCTCCTGCGGGATGTCGACGAGCTCCTCCAGGACGTCGACGAGCTCCTTCAGGACATCGATCCTCCTCCTCCAGGACGTCGATGATCTCCTCCAGGACGTCGACGAGCTCCTCGTAGGCATCGCCTCTCCTCCTTCAGGATGACGACGTTCTCCTCCGGGACATCGCCCTCCTCCTTCAGGACGTCGACGAGCTCCTCGCAGACATCGCCCCTTCTCCTTCAGGATGACGATGTTCTCCCCCGCCTGAATGAATTGGGCCCTGGTCCATGCGCACGATGCCGAGATCAGCGCACCGCGCCTTGGCGGGTCGGTACGGCGTCGCGGCAGAATCAACATGCCTCCTGCGGAAGGAGAGAGCACGTGGACCAGAGCCTCCAGGCTTGGAACACGCGCGCCTGTCACTACCGTACTTTCGTCCGGAGGCCGCGCTCAGAATCTCGCGAGTTGCTCTCTGTAGCCCGCGAGGTGACGCTGCACCTCGGAGAGGCTGTCGCCGCCGAGCTTCTCCAGAAGGGCGGCGGTGAGCACGATCATCACCATCGCCTCTCCCACCACCGACGCCGCAGGAACGGCACACACGTCGCTCCGCTCGAAGGCAGCATCGAAGCGCTCCTTGGAGCGGATGTCGATGGACGGCAGCGCACGCTTCAGGGTGGCGATCGGCTTCATGGCGGCACGGCATACGACGGGCATGCCGTTCGAGATGCCCCCCTCGACACCGCCAGCGTGGTTGGTGGGTCGGATGAAGAGATTCGTCTCCGCGTCGTAGGCGATGGGGTCATGGACGCCGGAGCCGCTTCGGCGCGCCGCCTCGAAGCCGAGGCCGACCTCCACCCCCTTGATCGCCTGAATGCTCATCAGGGCCTGGGCGACACGGCCATCGAGTCGGCGATCCCACTGGACGTGGCTGCCCAGGCCAGGGGGGACGCCGAGGGCGACCACCTCGAAGACACCGCCAAGGGTGTCGCCTCGGTGCGCGGCGTCGCGGATGGCGGCGCGCATCGCCTCCGCGGCTTCGGGATCGGCGCAGGCGAGGTCCGAAGCGCGCGCGAGGACGCGAAGCTCGTGAGGCGAGGTGGTCGGAGCAAGCGCGGCGCTGACGGAGCCGATGGCCACCACGTGCGCGAAGACCTCCACGTCGAGCGCGGCGAGGAGCTTGCGGCACACACCGCCGACGGCGACGCGCATCGCCGTCTCGCGTGCGCTGGCGCGCTCGAGGATGTCACGCAGGTCGCGGCGATCGTACTTGAGGCCTCCGGCGAGATCCGCATGCCCAGGGCGGGGGCGTGTGAGCGCCTCGGGGGGCTCGGCGAAAGGCTCCGCGCCCATGCGACCTGCCCAGTTTCCGTGGTCGCGGTTCTCGATCACCATTGCGATCGGACCGCCGAGGGTCTCGCCGCCGCGCACGCCCGCCGTGAAGCGGACGCGATCCTGCTCGATCTTCATGCGTGCGCCCCGCCCGTAACCGCGCTGACGGCGGGCGAGATCGGCGTCGATGTCCTCGGCGAGGAGCGGGAGGCCAGCGGGGATCCCTTCGACGATCGCAGAGATCTCGGGGCCGTGGGATTCGCCAGCAGTGATCCAGCGGAGCGCGGTCATGGCGCGCATCCTGGCACGAGCCAGGGCACCACGGCAGCTTCGCTGCGGACGCGACCGTCGCGTCAGGCTCTGCCACGCAGCATGAAGTCCCAGTAGAGGCGGGGGAGACCGTACTTCTTCATCAGCCACATGTCACGGCGCTCTTGCAGCGTGTCGATGAAGGGGAAGCTCGGCGTGGGCTTGCCGTCGTAGTCGAACTCCGCGAGCAGCAGCTTGCCGTAGGCCGTGGTCAGCGGGCAGGACGCATACCCGTCGTAGCGCGCGCTGGGAGCGCGACCCGCCATCACGGCCATGAGGTTCTCGACGACGACGGGTGCTTGCTTGCGGATCGCCGCGCCCGTCCGCGAGGTGGGCAGGTCCGAGGCGTCTCCCAGGGCGAACACCTCGGGGAAGTCGGGGTGTTGCAGCGTGTACTTGTCGGCCTTGACCCAGCCTTTGCTGGGGCCATCCGCGTGCGAGAGGGGGCTCTTCTTGATGAACTCGGGCGCGCTTTGTGGAGGGGTGACGTGCAGCAGGTCGTACCGAAGTACCACCTGACGCTTGCCGCCGTCCCCCTCCGGGACCTCGAAGACGGCCTCGCGCGCGTCACCGCGGACCTCGACGAGGTTGTGCTGGAAGCACGTCTCGATGCCGTAGCGTGCCACCACGCCCGAGAGGATCTCGGCGTAGGGCTTCACGCCGAAGATGGCCTTGCCTGCCGAACAGAAGGACACCTTCGCGTCCTTCAGTCGGCCCTCGAGGCGCCAGTGGTCTGCGGCCAGGTACATGATCTTCTGCGGCGCGCCGGCGCACTTCACGGGCGTGGCGGGGTGGGTGAACAGCGCGGTGCCTCCCTGGAAGGCGCGGATCATCTCCCAGGTCTTGGGCGCGAGCGCGACGTCGTAGTTGCTGGAGACATGGGGTGTCTGGAGCGCGTCGCGCAGGCCACGCACGGCGTCCCAGTCGAGCTGGATGCCCGGAGCGACGATCAGAAAGTCATAGCCCACGCGGCGGCCGGAGCTGGTGCGCACCTCGCGCGCGCTCGGCTCGACCTCCTCGGCGCGCTCCTGGATCCAGCGGATGTCCCTGGGGATCAGCTCCGCTTCGTCGCGCACCGTGTCCTCCGCACGCGCCTCGCCGGCGCCGACGAGCGTCCACAAGGGCTGGTAGTAGTGCTTGGTCGAGGGCTCGATGATGGCCATCTCGGTCATGCCCAGCCGGCGCAGGCGGGCGGCGACGGTGATGCCGGCGGTGCCTCCACCGATGATCACCACGCGGTGATGCTCGCGCGTCGACGGGGCTGCGAGGGGCGCGACGTGGGCGGGACTGGTCGATGCGGTGTTCATGCGCTTCCTCCACGAGCCAGCTCGGGGAGACGCTCCCCGGAAGCCCGGCGCCTTCCCCTGAGCAGGGACCGTGCCGGGGCGGTCGCGACGCTCGAGGCCTTGTTCGGGCGCGGACTTCGAAGGGGTGAAACGGTGGTGAAACGTCCGCTGAAACGGCCGATGTCCGCTGAAACGGCGTGTGAACGCCGGCGCAGAAACACGCTACGGGACGAGGATGAAGCGCGTCTTCAGAGAGCGTGGGGAGGAAGGGGGACAGGCGTTGCAGCATGCGCTCGGAGCGCTGGAGGCGCTGGCGGGTCCGACGTTGCTGCTGGATGAGCGAGGTCGTGTGAGCGCCGTCGGTCCGGAGGCGCGGGGTCTGCTCCCGCGCGAGGTGGGCGCCGGTCAGCGGCTCCACGAGATCTTCGTCGGCGCGGCGGACGAGCTGCATGCGCTGCTCCGCTCGCAGCGGGAGGGGATGCTGTCGCTTCGATCGCGCGGGGAGAGAGAGGCGCTGCGCCCCTTCCGGGTGCGAGCGACGCCGCGGACGGCGGAAGGTCGGGCGCTGGGATGGACCGTCCATCTGTCGTCGTGTGCGGCGACGGAGGATCGACGCGAGGAGCGCTTCCACGGGATGTGGACGCAGGACCCGCGCATGCGCCGGCTGTTCCGCATCGTCGAGAAGGCGGCGAAGACGCAGGCCACGGTGCTGCTCCGTGGGGAGAGCGGCACGGGCAAGGAGCGGGTCGCCTGTGCGCTTCACGCGCTCTCACCGCGCGCGCACGGACCCTTCCGCGCCATCAACTGCGCGGCGCTCGCGCCCACCCTGCTCGAGAGCGAGCTGTTCGGTCACGTGCGTGGTGCGTTCACCGGGGCGGTGCGCGACAGCCCGGGACACTTCCGGCTCGCGCAGGGGGGGACGCTCTTCCTCGACGAGGTGGCGGAGATGCCCCCGGAGCTCCAGGCGAAGATGCTGCGCGTCCTGGAGACGCACACGATCATCCCGGTGGGTGGGCGCGAGCCGGTCTCGGTCGACGTGCGCATCATCTCGGCCACGCACCGCGCGCTGAGGCGCGAGGTGGAGCAGGGGAGGTTCCGGGCAGACCTCATGTACCGGCTGCGGGTCGTCCCCATCTTCCTGCCGGCGCTGCGGGAGCGCCCGGGAGACATCCTGCCGCTGGCCGAGCAGTTCCTCGCCGAGTTCAACGCGCAGGGAGGCCGGCAGGTGAAGCGCATCGCGCCGCGCGCACGTCGTCAGATGGAGGAATACCCGTGGCCAGGGAACGTCCGGGAGCTGCGCAATGCCATGGAGTATGCGCACGTGATGGGAGAGCGCGAGACGCTCACCGAGGCCGATCTTCCGCCGGAGTTCAACGAGCAGGCCCGCCCCGTCCGTCTCCCGCTGTCGCCCGCGAGCGTCACCACGCCGGCCTCCGAGGTGGAAGCGCACAGCTGTTCCTCGCGCGCGTCGAGGGCGCCTCCGAGGGAGGTGGCCCCCGGCGAGACGATCGAGGTGAGCCTGGACGAGATCCGCCGGGCCCTCGCGCTCGCCCGGGGACGACGCGCACACGCGGCAGAGCTGCTCGGGATCAGTCGGGTCACGCTGTGGCGCAGGCTCAAGGAGGCGGAGGAGGACGGGACGGCGTGAGGCGATGCGTCGTGAAACGGTCGTGCAACGCTTTCGCTTCGCCAGCCGCCCGCCCACGGCGAGATTGCCGGCGTTCGTCGCCTGGCATCCTGCTCGCAAGGGCTCCGCCGCAGGAGGCCATTGCCCGTGATCTTCCGACAGCTCTTCGACCCCGAGTCCTCGACCTACACCTACCTCGTCGCCGATCCGATCACGCGCGAAGCCGCCTTGATCGATCCTGTCCTCGAACAGGTCGATCGGGATCTGGGCCTGGTGCTCGAACTCGATCTCCGGCTCGTCCACACCCTGGAGACTCACGTGCATGCGGATCACGTGACGGGCTCCGGGCTCCTCCGAGAGCGGACGCGGTGTCGGGTCGTCGCGGGCGCGGGAGGGGCGTCCTGCGCCAGCATCCACGTGCGCGAGGGAGACGCGGTGAACGTGGGCGCGCTGCAGCTCCAGGTCATGGCCACGCCGGGTCACACGGACGACAGCGTGAGCTACCTTCTGGACGACCGTGTCTTCACCGGCGACGCCTTGCTCGTCCGGGGCACGGGCCGCACGGACTTCCAGAACGGCGACGCGGGTCAGCTCTACGACTCCATCACGTGCAAGCTCTTCCCCTTGCCGGACGCGACCCTCGTGTACCCGGGCCACGACTACCGGGGCCACACGGTGACGACCATCGGCGAGGAGAGACGCTGTAACCCACGGCTGGCTCATCGCGATCGAGCGGCCTTCGTCCAGTTCATGGGTGAGCTTCGTCTGCCTGCGCCTCGAAAGATCGACAGTGCGGTCCCGCTGAACCGCGCTTGCGGACGCATCTCCGCGGAGCCGCAGGTCTGAGCATGGCGGTGGAGCCTGTACTTCCGCTCGTCATCGGCACGCTGCTCTCTCTCGCTGCGGGGCTCTCGCTCGGGCTGCTCGGTGGTGGGGGTTCGCTGTTGACGATGCCGATCCTCGTCTATGTGGTCGGTCTTCCGCCACGCGACGCGATCGTCACCTCGCTGGTGGTGGTCGGAGCGACGAGCGCGACGGCCCTGCTCGCGCACGCCCGCGCAGGCAGGGTCGTCTGGCGCGTCGGTGCGGTCTTCGGGGCGGCCGGGATGGTGGGGGCCGTCGTCGGCGCCCGTGTGGGCGCGTTCGTACCCGAGACGTTGCTACTCCTCTCCTTCGCCGCCCTGATGCTGGTCGTCGCCTGGGCCATGCTGCGGGAGCGCGGTGCGTCCACGGCGCAGGAGGGGTTGCGTGACGCTGCCGCATCTGTGGGCGCCTCGCCGGGCGATGCCGCACCGCCCTGCGCTGCATCCGGGGTGGCTGCCGCTGCGGGGGCCGCGTCGCCCCGGGTGGTGGGGGTGTTGCGCCATGGGTTTGGTGTGGGCGTGTTGACGGGGCTGGTGGGCGCTGGTGGCGGCTTCCTCGTGGTGCCGGCGCTGGTCTTGTTCAGCGGGCTCGCGATCCCGGACGCGGTGGGGACTTCGCTGCTCGTCATCACCCTCAACGCCACCGCCGGCCTCGCAGGGGCCGCGCTGAGAGACGTGACGGTCCCCTGGTCACTCGCCGGCGGCATGGCCGGAGCGTCGATGCTCGGCTCGTTGCTCGGCGCACGCCTCGGACGAGAAATTTCGCCCGGGCCGCTGCGTCAGGGGTTCGGGGTCTTCGTCATCGCCATCGCCACGTTCATGGTCGCTCGCGAGATCGGCGCGCAGCTCCAGGTTCCACCAGCGCACGCGGCGACGCTCGGAGGTGTCGTCTCCACGGGGATCGCGGGTCTGTGCGTCTGGCGTCTGCGGAAGCAGCGGTGGTCGGCGGCGCCACCACCGCTGGCGTCACGGGGCTGACCGCATCCCGCGGGAGAGTCCATTCGGCGGGGGAGGTCAGCCTCCAGCGCATGCGTGCTCAGGAGCGACGCGAGCCGCCGCTCTGTCGAGGTGACGACACCTTGCGCGCTGGCCTCTCCTCGTTCTTCTGGGCAGCGTGGGGGCCAGCAACATCTGCGACGTCGAGCAGGGTGCGGAAGTGCTGCTCCACAGGGCCCAGATCGATGCCGTCCATGAACGAGGTGAACGCGAAGTACGGCAGCAGGGTTTCCCAGGCGCAGAGCCACTCGGGGAGATAGCGCGGGCGCGCGAGCACCCCCGCCGCGCGCAGGGCAGACAGGACGGCGATGTCACCGAGCGAGATCCTGCCGCAGGCGATCATCTCGACCTCGTCACGCAGGCCGCCACGAAGGACGGCGGCGAAGAAGGCGTAGACTTCCAGAAGGCCTGCCAGGTAGCAGGCGTCCTTGGTGAACGGGGCGCCCCCTTCGACGAGGCCGCCACGGCAGATTCGCTGCGCATCGAAGTAGGCGTCGCGCCGCTCGGCGCCCTGCTCGCGTAGGTAGCGGTAGAGGTCGAGAAAGCTCGCGCCTTGCTCGGCCATGTCCACCAGGCGGACCCGTGTCGCGAGGCGGGTGAGGCGCGCGATGGAGAGCTTGCGGTGGTACAGCTCGGCGAAGAGGGCGAGCCCCTCCTGCGTGCGTGTGCTCCTGGGTCCACCGGATCTCAGGAAGGTGAGCAGGGGCTGCGCGGCGCCGTTGTGCGCGGTGAGCGCGTGCGTTTCCACCTCGTGGTACCAGAGCCCCTCGGCCTCCCAGCGCGCAAAGACGGCGTCGGGTCGAATGCGGACGCGGGTCATGCCCGCCACCACCTTCGCGGTGATGCGCGCGTCGAGGGTGACCTGGACGTCCATGCGGGGACTGCGTGCTTCGATGCGTGCCGTGAGGAGCTCACGGAGCGCGTTTGCATCGAGCGGCTCGACCGGCGGATCGGAGGCCTCGTCCCAGCCGTGGATGCTCAGGCGCGCCGAGAGGTGCTGGGCGAGGTCGACGTTGCGCATGGCGCCGCCGAAGAAGGAGGTCCGGGCGCTGCCGTAGAGGGCGCACGATCTCTCGTAGAAGGCACGCGTTCCAGCGGCCTCCAGCAAGGCCGCGCCCTCGATCTGGCCACGCACGCAGTCGCGTAGCCACTCGAGCGCTGGAGAGTCGCCGTCGATCCCACGAAGCAGCTCCTCCAGCTCGGCGATGCGCTTCCGCAAGGCATCGCGATCCGGCGCATACGAGACCTCGGGCAGGCTGGACTCGCCCGACGCGAAGAAGCGCTCCTCCACCTCGCGAGGCCAGGCGATCCCCTCCAGGACCCGGGTCCCCGCGCGCGCAGCGAGGCGCGGTGCGAGCTCCTGGATCCGCTCCAGGGTGGCACGATCGATCTGCATCGCGCGGCATGGTCGCGCGAACGAGCGTGTATCGAAAGGCATTCCACGCCGGCGGGCTGGCGCGACCAGGGGGAAGGCATCCCCCCGGAAGCGGCGCGGAGCGCTCCGCTGGAAGCGGCGCGGAGCGCTCAGACAGGGGGTCGGGAGCTCTCCAGGGGCGCCCGGTCGGGCGCACTTCCTAGCCGGCGAGGGCTCGCCGCGGCCGCCAGGCGCTGGTTGCGCAAGGCGTAAGCGATGCCGTGCTGGAGTGTGGCCAGGGTGATCATGTCGCTCAGCTCGATACCCATCCCCACGAGGGTCTGGGCTACCGAGGGACTGATCCCGGTCAGCAAGACCTCGGCGCCGAGGAGCTGCGCTGCGCGCGCCGCGCTCACCAGGGCAGTCGCTACCTGCGTGTCGAGCATGCGCACGCCGGTGATGTCGAGGATGACCGAGTGCGCGCGGTATCGCTCGATGCCCCGCAGCAGCGTCTCCATGATCTCCGCCGCGCGGAGGCTGTCGATCGCTCCGACGAGGGGCATGGCGAGCACGCCGTTCGCGATGGGGACGAGCGGCATCGCCATCTCGCGCAGCGCCGCGCGCTGGGCGTCGATCATCCGCTGCTGCATCTGGAGGCGCTCGGCCTCCGCCTGCTTGCGATCGGTGATGTCGGTCCCGATCCCGCACACACCGATCGGCTCTCCCCGGGTGTCGAACAGGGGAAACTTGGTGACGAAGATGTGGCGCGTGCCCTCTGGCAGGGACACGCTGTACTCGAACTCCACGGCGCGACGCTCGTCGAGGGCGCGCTGATCCTGGACCCGCGCGTGAGCCGCGACGTGAGACGCGAAGAAGTCCTCGTCGGTCCGGCCCAGCACCTCTTCCAGCGTCTTGCCGAGCATGCGGAGGGCGCTGCGGTTCATCATCACGTAGCGGCTCTGCATGTCCTTCACGTAGATCGCGCCGGGGGCATGGTTCACGACCGAGAGGAGGACGTGTCGGCTGTGCGCAAGCGTCTCCTCGGGCCGAAGCTCGGTGTGCTCACGTTCCAGCTCGGAGAAGATCTCCGTCGCGGTGCCGCTGGCGTCACGCATCACCGTGTAGGTCCACCGGCAGGGGACGGGCACGCTCCCTTTGACGGTCGTGAGGGCCCGTGACGCTTGCAGGTGGCCGTGGTTGATCGCGTCCAGGCCCACGCGACGATGCTCGTCGGGGACCTCGGGCGGTGAGAGGACATCGAGGAAGCTGTGCCCCACGATGTCTTGCTGGGTCCACCCGAGGAGGCGCTCCGCGCCACACGACCACTCGGTGACGAGGCCCTCCGGCGTTGCGCGAAACGTGGCTGGCTCCGCCAGCAGCATCGCACTCAGATCGATCGGTCGGTAGGTGTCACCGCCACGGCCCTCCAGCTCCGCGACGCGTTCCCGCAGGGCGACGATCTCTGCTCGAAGCTCCTCCGTCGAGGCTCCGAACATCTGCACGTGTCCTGGATTGTCCATCTCTCCCCTCCCCTGGGCATGGTCCGTTCGTGGTACCGGACGAGGCGGACGTGGGCAAGCGCACGCGGGCAGCGCACGAGGGGTCCGAGGAGCGTAGGAGAAAAGGAGAGATGTGGTGTCGCGCTGGCCTGGTGCGGGCCGTCGGCGCGAACCTGCAGGAGACGAGGCGTCAGTACGGGGTAGGCGTGCCGCCCGTGCCCGGATCCGGGACCGGGCAGAGCGAGGCGTCGTAGACGTAGCAGGTCCCCGACACGGTATCGCAGCAGTTCGATTGCGTGTTCGGTACCGCAGCGCAGGTGTTCGCGCAGTCGGAGTCCTGGGTGCAGGAGGGCGCACACGTCTGGCCCGTCCCGGTCGAGGTCGCCCCGCCAGCACCGCCCAGGCCACCTGAACCTCCCTGGCCAGGAACTCCAAAGCCGCCGTCGCCGCCGTCGCCCTGCCCTCCTTCCCCACCGATGTTGGAGAACAGGTCCTCATTACCCGTCGCACACGCGATCAGGAAAGTGAGGGAGGCGAGTGCAAGCGGAGCGAAGGAGCGGGATAGGTTCACGGTTCGACCTAGCGTGCTTTCTGCAACTATGGTGAGGATAGGCGAACGTAGACGGTGCGACAACCACCTCCCGCGGCTCCTCGTCGATGACTCCTGCCTCTGATCATGACGCCGCGACGGTGAACCCGACGCAGTGCAGCGAGACCGATCCACCCGTGGCGCACAAGTGGCGTTCCTGGCTCGCTCCAGCGCTGGTCTTGATGGCAGGTTTGATCATTTACCTCCCTGCCGTCCGCGCTCGCTTCTTCCTCGACGACTACCTGCATGCGTCGATCCTGCGCGGGACGTTCCCGGTATCGCGAAGCCCACTCGATCTTTACACGTTCATCGGTGAAGGGGAGCGGGCGACGCTGCTGGAGCGGGGGATGCTGCCCTGGTGGTCGGATCCGCAGCTCAAGATCCGCTTCTTCCGGCCGCTGTCGAGTGCGCTGATCTGGGCCGATCATCGGCTGCTCGGGGACGATCCGCTCCCCCTCCACCTGCACTCGCTCCTGTGGTGGGGCGCCACCGTGCTCGCCGCGCGGTGGATCTTCCAGCGTGTCCTCACGGCGCGCCCCGCGCTCTACGCGACGGTGATCTTCGCGCTCGCGCCTTGCCACGCGCTTCCGCTGGCGTGGCTCGCCAACCGCGAGGCGTTCATCTCGCTGACGTTCGGGCTGCTGGCGCTGGCTGCGATGCTGCGCTTCCACGACCAAGGTGAGTGGCGCGAGGTGGGCTACGCGCTGGGGTTCTCGTCGCTCAGTTTGCTCGGAGGCGAGTACGCCTTCAGCGTGGGTGGGTACATCCTCACGCTCGCCATCGCAGCGCGTGGGGTGGCGCTGCAGCGACGCCTGAGCGCGTTGCTCTCGTTCGCTGGGCCGGCGCTGGTCTACCTCGGCGTGCGCGCTCATCTGGGGTACGGGACGGCTGGGTCGGGCTTCTACACGGACCCGTTCGGCGCGCCGCTGACGTTCCTGCGGCACGCGCCACGACGTGCAGTGACGCTGCTCGCCAATGGGTGGTTGTCACTCGACGGGGAGGCGCTGGATCAGAAGACGCCGGCCTGGATGCTGGCTGCGATCTTCGTGACCGGCGTGGCCGTGCTGGGCCTGGGGGTGCGGCGGGTGTTCGCGTCGCTCGACGCGCCTCGAAGAATGCACGCGCGGTGGCTGCTGGCGGGCTCGTTCCTGGCGCTGGTGCCCGTGCTGGCGGTGCAGCCGTCGCCTCGGTTGGTCGGCGCGTCCATGGTGGGGATCGCCGCGACCGTTGCGCTGGTGCTCGATCAGGCATGGCATCGCGCCGCGCATGGGAGCGCCACGACGCGAGGAGCCGAGTTCGTCGGTCTCTTCGCCGTCGGGCTGGGGTTCTTCCACCTCGTGCACGGTCCGGTCACCTCGTGGCTCTCGGGGCGCAACTACCAGCGTTCGTCGGCGCGGTTCGAGGCTTCGGCCCGCGCGTTTGCAGCAGGCCTCGCCAACCCGAGCGAGGCGGAGGTGATGGTGATGCGCACCTCCGGGAGCGCGTTCTTCATGCCCTTCGCGTTGCAGCCGAACTTCGAGCCGCCGAAGCGCTGGCGCATCCTTGCGCAGACGGGTCACGTGCTCGCGCTGCGGCGAGGGCCCCGCGCACTGGAGCTGGTGGTACCAGAGGATCAGGCGCTCTTCCCGGAGGGTCTCGGGAACCTGTACCGGAGCGAGGAGACGACGCTGGGCCTGTCAGGGACGGTGTCCGTGCCAGGGATGCGGGTGAAGGTGCTCAAGAGGGGCCCACAAGGTCCCCGCGTGGTGCGGTTCGAGACCGACGTCGATCTGGACGAGCAAGCCTGGGGCGCGGAGCGGAAGCGCGACTTCACGCAGGTCACGCCGCCAGCACCTGGGTTCGGGAAGCCGTTCCCTCCTTGAGATGGCGCGGCACGCGCTCGGCGCGAGCAGCAGAACTCAAGCGGCGAGGCGCTGACGGAACCAGAGCGACGGTTTCTCGATGAGGACGTGCAAGACGTAGCCGATCGCGAGCGAGACCAGCATCGTGGCGAGGAGGGAGGCGGGCCAGAGCCACGCGAGCGAGACCTGGCGATCCAGGAGGGCGTGGACGGCAGGCATGACGAGGTGATCGATGATCGGAATGTGGACGAGGTACACGCCGTACCCGAGCGTCGCGATCTTCCGGAAGTACGGGCGAGAGAGCTCTCTCTGGATCCAGCCGTCGCTGTGGAGCAGGAGGAGGAGGGCGCCGAAGTACATGATGCTCGTCAGCGTCCCCCAGGCGAAGATACGGACGATCTGGACGTGCTCGACGCCGAAGAGGTCGGGGCGGAGGAGGATCCAGAGACACGAGAGCGAGGGCAACGCGAGCACGGCGCGGTGGAAGGGGGCCTCCAGCCAGCGGCCGATGCGCTCACCATAGCGCGCATGCACGAACGCGAGGAGAACGCCGGAGACGAGCGTGTCGAAGCGGCTGTGCGTGCGGAAGTAGAGTGCCTTGTAGAGGACGATGTCGTTCCAGGGCGCATACCGGAAGTAGACGACGAGGCGGACGATGAGCGCGCTGATCCAGATCGCGCCGAGGAGCCCGATGCGTGCCTTGTCGCTTCGGATGCGGTGGAGCACGAAGAAGAGCAGCGGGACGGTCAGGTAGAACTGTTCTTCGAGGGAGAGCGACCAGCCCCAGACCATGACGACGTGGTCAGGGGCAAGCTCGAGAAAATTGGTGCCGTAGAGGTACTCGAAGACGAGGTTTTTCTTCTGCGCTGCGGTGAGCGGGAGCGTGAGGGCGAGCGTGGTGAGGACGACGTAGTACGAGGGGAACGTGCGGAAGATGCGGCGGATGTAGAAGCGGCGGATGTTCTGGGTGCCGCTGTCCTGGAGGGAGCGGAGCAGGATGGATCCGATGAGGAAGCCGCTCAGCATGAAGAAGAGATCCATGCCGAAGAAGATGGTGAGGGATCCGTCGACGAAGCTCCGGGGGAGGGCCAGCTGCCGCTCGGCAGCGAAGATCCAGGTCACGTGGTACTGGACGACGCTGATGATGGCGAGGACACGGAGGCCGTGCAGCGCCGGGTAGCGGTTGTCGAGGAGGTCGAGCGAGAAGAAGCTGCGCAGGCTTCGAGCTCTGTCGGGCGCGGCGAGGGCGGGAGCGACGGCGGTCATCGACGCGGAAAGAGGGTAGTGCATCCGCCGCGACTTCGATGCGCAAGCTTGCGGGGGAGGGCGGAAGCCGTCCGGGCGCGGTCAGGCGCGGGCGGCGGCGGGGTCAGAGGTCGATGAGTTCGACGTCTTCGGCAGGTTCGCCGAGGAAGCGGGCGGCGACGTCGGAGAAGGATCTGGGGCGGTCGGTGACCATGAGGTGGAGGCGGCCGCGCTCGGTGCGTGCGGTGGCGAGGCCGCGCTCGGTGAGGAAGGTGGCGACCTCTTCGGCGGTCGCAGAGGCGCTGTCGACGACGGGGATGGGGTGACCAGCGAGCGCGGCGGCCTCGGCTTCGATGGCGCCCTGGAGCAGGGGGAAGTGGGTACACCCGAGCACCACGGCTCGGACCTGGGCGGCGATGAGGGGTTCGAGGTAGCGTCGCGCCGCGAGGCGGGGCACTTCGCCGTCGAGCCAGCCCTCCTCGACGAGGGAGACGAGGAGGGGCGCTGGCTGCCCGACGACCTCGGTGCGCGTGGAGAGGGACGCGACGGCGCGCGGGTAGGCGCCCGAGCCGATGGTGCTGGCGGTGCCGAGGACGCCCACGGGGGCGCCTCCAGAGGCGGCGACCGCGGCCCGCGCCCCAGGAAGGATGACGCCGAGGACCGGGAGATCGAGCTCGATGCGGAGCATGTCGAGCGCGACGGCGCTGACGGTGTTGCAAGCGACGACGATGGCCTTGACGCCGCGCGCGGTGAGGACGCGCGCACAGCCGATGGCGTAGCGGGCGATGGTCTCGGAGGAGCGGGTCCCGTAGGGGACACGCGCGGTGTCACCGAGGTAGACGATGTCTTCACCAGGGCAGCAAGCGCGCAAGGTGCGGACGACGGTGAGGCCGCCGAGGCCCGAGTCGAAGACGCCGAGGGGTGCGTCGGCGGTGAAGGTCATACGCCCTCGATGCGGAGCAAGCGTGGTGGGCGCTGCAGGACCGAGGCCCGGGCGATCACGTCGAGGGCACTGCGGATTGCGCCTTCGCGCGCGCGGCGGGTGATCATGACGACGTCGACCGCGGTGTCGCCAGGCTGGGGTTCGCCTTCCTGGACGATGTGCTCGATGCTGACGCCAGCCTCGCCGAGGGCACCCGCGAGGCGGCCCATGACGCCGGGGCGATCGGCGACGGTGAAGCGCAGGTAGTAGCGAGACTCGATGTCGGCGAGGGGGAGGAGGGGGCGATCGGTGAGGGCGATGCCACGGGTCTGCATGCCAGCGACGCCGGAAGCGATGGATCGAGCGACGTCGACGATGTCGGCGACGACGCTGACGGCCGTGGGGAGATCACCAGCGCCGCGGCCGTAGACGAGCGAGGGGCCAAGGGCGCGGCCCTCGACGAGGACGGCGTTGAGCACGCCGGACACGTTGGCGAGGACGCTGCGCTTGGGGATGAGGGTGGGGTGGACGCGCAGTTCGACGACGTTGCCGCGCTCGCACCCGATGGCGAGGTGCTTGACGGCGTAGCCAAAGCGGTCGGCGTGGCGGAAGTCGATCTCTTCGAGGTCACGGATGCCCTCGACCGATACCTCTGCGTCAGCGACGCGGGCACCAAAGGCGAGCATGGCCAGGACCACGAGCTTGTGGGCAGCGTCGTGACCGTCGACGTCGAGGGTGGGGTCGGCCTCGGCGTAGCCGAGCTCCTGGGCTTCGGCGAGGGCGGTCGGGAAGGAGACGCCTGCTTCGCGCATGCGGGTGAGGATGTAGTTGCAGGTGCCGTTGAGGATGGCGACGATGCGCTCGACGCGGTCGGAGGCGAACGACTCGCGGAGGTTGCGCACGATGGGGATGCCACCGCCCGCGGCGCCTTCGAAGGCGAGGTCGACGCGTCGCTCGACGGCGCGGGCGAGCAGCGCAGGGCCGTGCGCAGCGAGGAGGAGCTTGTTGGCGGTGACGACGCCCTTGCCGTGCTCCATGGCGCGGGAGAGCAGGTCGAGGGCCGGCTCCTCGCCGCCCATGACCTCGACGATGAGGTCGATGTCGGGATCGGTGACGACGGCCTCGGTATCGGTGGTCAGGAGCGCAGGGTCACACTCGGGGACGCGCTGGCGGTCGAGGTCCCGGACGGCGATGCGGCGGACGACGAGTGGGACGCCAGCCCGGGCTGCGAGGTGATCGGCCTTGTCCGCGAGGAGCCGGAGGACGCCGCCACCGACGGTGCCGCAGCCGAGGAGGCCGATCTGGATCGGGGCCCCTCCGCGAAGGCGTCTGCGCTCCGGGCCCGGCGGGGAACTCGGGTGGTGGGATGGCACGCCAGCAAGTCCGGTCGCGCCAGGGTGCTGGGTGAGCTCGGAGGGATCTCCTGGCCTGGTCATGGGCGCGGAGCTTAGCGCTTCTCGCAAGGGCCGTCGGCGCCTATCCTCGCGACCCATGGCGGGCGAAACCAAGGGCTTCCTGACGGGGCAGATGAAGTTCAATGTCAGCGACGACGTGTCGAAGGGTGCCGAGGCGCCGCTCTTGCCGCTGCGCCTGGTCGTGGTGGCAGATCTGGTGCCGAGGGATCCACACAACGCGGGCGCGAGCCCGCCGGCGAGCGCGATCCGGATCGATCCCAGCCGGTTCGATGCGCTGTTCGCGGCGCTGAGGCCACGGATCGCGATCGACGTGCCCAGCGTGCTCGCCGACGGGCGCAACACGCGGGTGGATCTGGCGCCGACGAGCTTGAAGAGCTTCCGGCCGGATGGGCTGTGCTCGGAGGTGCCGCTCCTGCGCGCGCTGCTGGATGGGCGGCTCGCTCTGGACCGGCTCCGCGATGGCTCGATCACGGTGGAGCAGGCGCGCGGGGAGCTGCAGCGGCTGTGGAGCGGCTCGCCGTTCGCCGAGGAGGTGCTGGGGTTGCTTCCGGTGGGCGGTCGCTCCGCAGCGTCGGCTCCGGCGGCGTTCTCTTCGGCACCGGCAGAGCCTGCGGGAGGCAGCGCGGCGGGCGGCGTGGACGATCTGCTCGCACTGGTCGATCTGGGCGGCGGTGCGCCAGCGGTCGGGGAGCGCAGTCCCGAAGCGGAGACGGCGCCAGCGAAGGGGGGGAACCGGATCACGGAGCTGATCCACGCGGTGGTGCAGAGCGCGCGGCCGAAGGCGGGCAAGCCGGTGCAGCCGTCGCAAGCGATCGCGGCGGTGGAGAAGGCGCTGGGGGCACAGCTCGGCGCGATCCTGCAGCACCCGGAGGTGAAGCGGCTGGAGGAGGCTTGGCGCGGGCTGAGCTTCCTGGTCGAGCGGGCGAAGTCGCACCACGGGACGCGCATCGAGGTGGTGGTGGCGAGGCCCGAGGAGGCGGCGTCCGCACTGGCGCGCTCTCTGAAGGAGACCTCGGCAACGGAAGTCCCTGCGACGGCAGCCGTGGTGGACATCGAGGTGGACGGGAGCGCGGCTTCGTTCGCGCGGCTGGAGGCGATCGCCGATCTCGCCGAGGCGTACACGATGCCGACGCTGGTCAATGGAACGGCGAAGCTGCTGAGGGTGGACGATCTCGCCGCGGTGGAGCGCCTCGACAACAAGGCGTCGCTCTTCCAGGCACCGCACCAGGCGCCGTGGCGCTCGGCAGCCGCGAAGCCTGCGATGCGCTGGGTGACGATCGCCATGAACCGGGCGCTCGGAAGGTCGCCATACGACAAGGCATCGTCGCGGGTGCGCGAAGCGGTGATCGTGGAGGAGCCGCGGGACGAGGCAGCGACGGTATGGCTCGCGCCGGTCTACCTGGTGGCGTCGCTGATCCTCGGTAGCTTCCGCGAGACGGGCTGGCCTTGTCGCGTGGTGGGAGCGCGGACCGGTGGACTGGTCGAGAACCTGCAGGTGCGAGAGGTCCCAGGTGGCTACGACGGCGAGGAAGGGGTGGCTATCCCGACCGAGGTCTTCGTCTCCACGGACACCCAGCGCGAGTTGGCTCGCTCCGGGGTGTTGATGCTGGCGTCGGCGCCGAACAGCGATGCGGTGTACTTGCTGTCGGCCCCGACGGCCTACGTGCCGCCCGAGAAGCGGACGTACGACAGTGCGACGACGGAACCAGAAGAGCGGCTGGAGCGGGTGTCGCTCGTGGACCAGCTCTTCGTGGGACGGCTGGTGCAGTTCCTCCGTGCGCTGTGCTCCAAGCTCCCGCCGTCGAGCGATCCGGCCGAGGTTCAGCCCGTGGTGGAGGGCGCGGCGTGGACGCTGTTCGAGAATTCGGCGCCAGCAAGTGTGGAGCTGACGGTGAAGGCGCGAGGCGGGAGTGATGGAACGGTGGTGGCCGTTCACGTACGGCCGCGGCGCTTTCTGGGTGTGGGAATCGACGAGCTGGGTTTCGAGATCCCGCTCGGATAAAGCCAGGCTCTCGGGCGAGAGGAAGGGTCTCGCGGCTTCATCGCAAGGAAGCCAGTCCCCTTCCTCTCGCTGGCCCCCATCATCGCTGGCACCCTCCACGACATCCGTGGCACTTGCGGTTCAGGCCAGGTGCCCAGGCAACGCTTTCAGAGAACGCTCTGCACCGCGGCAGAGACACCGCTTCACCGTTCACAGCGAGCGCTGCTCCCGTACCCCGAGGGCGCCTCGCCACCGCGCACAGCAAGCGCAGTGTGGCGCCCGAAGCACCTTGCCCGAGTGCACAGAGAACGCTTCGTAGCGCGCACAAAAACACGAAGCCCCCCTCGCCCGAAGGAGAGGGGGGCTCGAGTCCCCGTAGGGAATGAGGGCTACTCCTTGTCGAGCTTGCCCACGAGGCTCAGCGTGAAGAACGAGCCCATGTACTTGAAGTGCGGCCGCACCTGCATGTCGACCTTGTACCAGCCCGCGTTGCCCTCGACCTCGGTGACGATGATCTTGGCCTTGCGGAGCGGGCGGCGGCTGCGGACCGTCGGGGAGACGACGTCCTGATCCGCCACGTACTGACCGATCCAGTCGTTGAGTTCGCGCTCGAGATCGATGCGCTCCTTCCAGCTACCGATCTGCTCACGCTGCAGCACCTTCAGGTAGTGCGCGAGGCGGCAGATGATGAACATGTAGGGGAGCTGCGTGCCGAGGCGGTAATTGAGTTCCGCCGCGCGCCCTTCCTCGCTCTGGCCGAAGTACTTGGGCTTCTGCACCGAGTTGGCCGAGAAGAAACAGGCGTTGTCCGAGTCCTTGCGGAACGTCAGCGCGATGAAGCCCTCCTCGGAGAGCTCGAACTCGCGACGATCCGTGATGTAGATCTCGGTCGGGCACTTGGTCTGGATCTCACCCATCGCCTCGTACTGGTGAAGCGGCAGGTTCTCGACCGCGCCACCAGCCTGCGGGCCGATGACGTTCGGGCACCACCGGAACTTCGCGAAGCTGTCGGCGAGCCGGGTCGCGAAGGCGTAGGTGGCATTGCCCCACAGGTAGCGGTCGTGATTGCCGACGACGTCCTCCTCGTAGTTGAAGCCCTTGGTCGGCACGGTGTTCACGCCGTAGGGCAGACGGAGGAGGAAGCGCGGCATGAGCAGGCCCACGTAGCGTGAGTCCTCGGTCTCACGGAACGAGTTGTACTTGGTGTACTGGGGGCCTTCGAAGAGCGCCTTGAGGTCCTTCAGGTTCGGCAGGTTCAGGTAGTCCTTCAGGCCGAAGAACTGGGGGCCCGCAGCGGCGAGGAACGGCGCGTGCGCCATGGTCGCGACGGCCGCGCACTTCTGCAGCAAGGCGATGTCCTGAGGCCCGGGACCAAAGTCGTAGTTCGAGACGATCGCGCCGTAGGGCTTGCCACCGAACTGACCGAACTCGGCCGAGTACAC
The DNA here is from genome assembly GCF_001189295.1 of Chondromyces crocatus. Lineage (NCBI taxonomy): Bacteria > Pseudomonadati > Myxococcota > Polyangiales > Polyangiaceae > Chondromyces > Chondromyces crocatus. The sequence goes on along the minus strand of NZ_CP012159.1, from coordinate 4,048,205 downwards.
GGTCTTGTACAGGCCGCTCTTCACGACCTCGGGGGCGTCCTCGAAGTCGTTGAGGAGATCTTCCTTCGAGCAGTTGAGGAGCTCGATCTTGACGTTCTCGCGGAAGTCGGTGCGGTCGATCAGGAACTTGAGACCGCGCCACGCGCTCTCGAGCTTCTGGAAGCTCGGGTCGTGGAGGATCTCGTCCACCTGCCGGGAGAGCTTGGCGTCGATCTCGGAGATCATCGCGTCGACGAGCGCCTTGTCGATCTTCTCGCCTTCGCGCTTCGGCGTCACCAGCTCGGCGATGAAGGCCTGAACGCCACGCTTGGCGATCTCGTAGGCCTCGTCGCCTGGCGTCATCTTCGTCTCGGCAAGGATCTCTTCGAGCAGCGAGTTCCCTTCGAGGGTCTGCGCCCCGACTCCCCCTGCCGCCTGCGTCTCAGTCGCCATGGATCACTCCTCTCCCTTCTGAAGGCCGAGCTCGGTGACCAGCCGGTTGCGCTGGGCCGGGTCGCTGAGAATCTGCTGAATCTTGTTGCGGAAGGCCTTCTCGTTGCCGAGGGGGCCCTTGAGCGCGGTGAGCGCCGCGCGCAGGTCGAGCAGCTTCTTCAGCTCGGGCACCTGGTTCGCAATGGCCTCGGGCTCCATGTCGCCGAGGCGACGGAACTTGAGGTTGACCGTGAGCTCGTCGTCCTCGTTGTCGGAGAGGCGGTTCTTGACGTTGGTGGTGAGCGAGAGCTTCTGCTCGCTCATCACCTTCTGGAAGTTGTCCTTGTCGACGTTGATCGGCTTGCGATCCTCGAGCGGCCGCGGGTCGGGCCGGCCGGTGTAATCACCGAGCATCAGGAGCTTCAGGGGCAGCTCGACGTCTTCCTTCGCATTGCCGGTAGCCGGCTTGTACGTGATGTTGACGCGCTCTTTGGGCGCTACGGATTGCTCTTTCGACGACATCGCAGAAGGCTCCTTTCCCCTCGTGCTGAGCTGTTCCCGAAGCGGCCTCGCGTCGGCCGTCGGCCATGGTCCACGTCGGGGGCCAAGTCAGTCATCTGGCTTGTCCCCCCCAATCCCGAAAGGGGCGCCCGAGCATATCTCAGAATGCACTCTGGGCGGGAAGAGGTTCCGAGCGCTTTTCGTAGGCCCTGACGCCACGCGCCAACCCGCTCATGGGGGAGATGGGGAGCGTGGCGAATATGGAAGACGCGTGCGACGCACATCGACCATGGGTGGGCCGAAGTACGTCTCATCGCGCGTTCAGACTTGCGGTCGCAGCGTTTCGCTCGGTGCGTCGCTTCGGTCAGGCGCTCAGGAGCTTGAAGGCTGCCGATGCGTCCAGCTGGCACAGCCGTTCGAGCGCCCGCTGCTCCTGATCCCGTGCTTCAGGGGTCACCTCGTAGCCCTGATTGAGGGCGCGGAGGACGGTGTAGAGACCAGAGTACAGCTCGGCGCAGAGTTCGGGCTGCCAGTCCATCAGGTGGTGTTGCTCGGCGGTGCGCTCGAGGGCCTCGAGCTGAGCGCGCGCGATGAGGAAGTGCTGAAGTTCGATGCACATCTGCGCGAGCGCTAGCTTGGTGCGGAACTTATCGAGCGGTGTCGGGGCCACCTGGACCGCCTTGCTCAGAACGGCGAGCGCCTCGACGGGCTGATCCCCCGCGAGGAGGCCCCGCGCCTCGGAGAGGGGCTTGTCGACGTAGTTCTTCGCGCGTGCCGGGGCAGCTCCACCGCCGCCGCCGCCCGCACTGACCTCGGCCTGAATCCAGTCCTTGGTCTCCTCGTCCGCGAAGGGAGTTCCATCGCTGAAGGACATGTTCGAGAGGTTGGGCGCACGCTGAAGGAGCAACGCAACTTCGCCGAGGAGGGCTTGCTTCGCCGGGACGTAGTCGTCCCCGAGCGCGTCGAGCGCCGCAGAAGCGTACCGATGCGGATCGAGCCAGAAGGGATTGTTGATCGCGAGCTCATCGGCCACCGCGAGCACATCCTCGAAGTTGCCGGCGGCGAGCAGGTTTGGGAGCGCCTGGAACACGTGCTCGCGCGGAGCCTCGAGCATGGTGCGCCCGTCGTCGGCAGGTGAGTAGGGGTCACCCGCCATTTCGAGCCACAGGCCAGAGCGGGTGACGCGGTAAGCCGCAGGATCCTTCGCGTCCGCGACGCGCAGAGCGTCACCTGCACGCTGCAAGATGAGTGCGCACTCACGGATGGCCGACTGGGCCGACTCCACGTCGGTGACGGAGGTGACACTCAGTCCCGGAGCCGCCGTGGGTGCTGCCACGACGGGCGCCGCCGCGACAGGAGCCGCCGCGACAGGAGCTGGCGTGGCGACGAACTGCGCGGGCGCGGCGACCGGCGTCGGTGCCGCGACAGGAGCCTGCACAGGGGGCGGCGGAGGGGGCGGCGGCGGCGGCGGCGGAGGGGGCGGCGGCGGAGGGGGCGGCGGCGGAGCCTCTTTGGGAACGCTGGCGACGAGGCCGCGCATGAAGCTGCGAAGCTCGGCGATGCCCCCATAGGAGTCACCGAGTTTGTCCGCCAGGTCATTGTCCAGTGAGCGGCTCACCTTTTCGAGAGCATTGACGAGATCTGCGTCTTTGGAGGTGGGCTGGAAGCTTCGGATCGAAGCCGTCGCCTGGGTGCCGAACCATGGGCACAGGTTTCCACGCGCTTTCGGGCGGCGAAGCGCGGGATACATGGTTTCCCAGAAGGCGTTGCAGAGCTCCTGGATCAGCACCAAGCCTTCGAGCAGCCCCGTCGGCCCTCCGGTCTGCGCTCTCGCCGTCGCGTAAAAGAGCGCGACACGGAAGTCCTTCGACTTCTCCGTCAGGATGTCACTGGAGTTGTTGACCACGGTGCCCCAGTCGACTTTGCCGCCAGCCAGGGACGACATCTTGTCGACTTCGTTCTTGAGGGTCTCGAAGTCTTCGTCGTAGGTGACGTCCGCACCGACGCCCCCGTCGATGGGCTCCAGCATGGATTCGATGCTGGCCTTCGCTGCGTTGATCGCGTCTTCCACCGCCATGGGGACGCGAGCATAGCCGTACGCGCGAGCCCCGAGGAGGCGTTTCGCTATGCGCTGGTGAGGGCGTCGAGGAAGCTCGCGAGCGAGATGTCTGTGCGCGCGACCAGGCCGTCGAGCTGGGGTCCCAGGGCTCGCCTGGAGACGGCTTCTTCCAGGGTCGGAGGGCCGCAGAGGTCGGCGAGGAACTCGGCCTGGCCGGTGGGAGCGATCATCTCGCGGAAGGTCCCCACTTGAGGCGGACCGAGGTGAAGCAGTGCGGCCTGCTGCGGGGTCCAGAGGATGTTCGGTATCGTCCGGTTCCAGCGCGAGAGGCGCAGAATGACATCCATCCAGACCGCTGCCATGTAGGCGTTCCCCGCCCCCACCGGCAAGCGGAGCGCGAGCCCCGTCTTCGGCAGCTCCTGGCCTCGGAACGGGACCACCGATTCCATGATCATCTGCAGCACCCAGAATCGACTGGCGTCGGTCCCGAACCCTGCATCCCACAGGGAGCTCATGGTCTGCGTGGTCAACCAGGCCCGGTAACCAGCGCTGCTCGCGTCCGGATCGTCGAGGTTCGGCAAGGAGATGCGAGACACTCGGTCGACGAAGGCGTCGGCAGGAAGTGTCCGGCCCTGGGTCGCCAGATCGTAAGCAGCCGTGAGCAAGGGCCACAGGGCGATGGGAAGCGCTGCGCCGGTGGCCGCGAGCTGGCTGTAGTCGTAAGCGCCGAACACGACCATCGGGTAGAGGCGCCCAGCGTTGTCGCCACTCGCCGCCCACGCGCCGACCATCCCGCGCGAGGGGATGTCTTCCCCCTTGGGATCCCCACGGTAGACGAAGAGACCGACTGCGGGCTGGTAGCTCGCGTCGAAGGTCGGCCCCATGGTCCGACGCGCCATGTCGATGGCACCGCCGAGCCACCGGTCGAACAGCGCGAGCTCTTCACCTCCAGCGTTGAGCCGGATGAAGTCACCCGTCGACGGCAGCTTTCCGAAACATCCGATCTGCGGAGGTGCAGCGGGAGCCTTTTTGCGACGCCAGAACATAGGGCTCCCTGTCCTGCCTCAGCCCTTACCGAACCAGTCGCCGATGGTCGACGGGCAGTTCGTTCCCCTGAAGAAGCTCGCGGGGAAGGGATGATTCCCTCGGGTGGGCTTCACTTCCATCGTCACCGAGACGGGCGGCGCGGTCATCTGCCACGTCACGGTGAAGACCTCGTCGTTGTCCTTCGCAGCGGTCACGTTGCCGGCCTCGAACAGCCGGAAGATGCCCCACGGCCCTTCACGGGTCAGCTCTTCATCCAGGCCGCCTGCGCCTCGCACGCGGATCTTCGCGCCCCAGGGCTCAGGGCCAGGCCAGGTGAAGGTGTGCCAGAACTCCTTCTCGTTCCGGTAGAGCCGCTGCTGACCGTCGACCTCGAAGAGCACCTCACTGACGATGGGGCTCACCGTCTTCATGTTGATGTAGAACGTGACCTTCGGCGCCTCCCCACCGCTCGGGAAGATGGAGTCCGTGATCTCATCGGCGCGCCGGAGGCAATTGTACAGGTTGGAGTTGAAGGGCGTGAACGGCTTCGCCGCCGCCATCCCACCCTGCATGTACTGCTTCGGATAGTAGTCGTGGCCCACCTGGTAGTGCATGTCGCGCAGGTAGGTGTCGTAGAAGCCCCAGAGGATCCCTGACTTGGGCTTGAAGAACGCAACGGTGTCCTCGAACGACGCGTCACGCGTCGAGGCGAGGTTGAACGGGTAGCGGTCCTTGAGCTTGTCGCGGTAGTGAGGCCACACCACCACTTCCCACAGACCGCTGGCTGCACCACCAGCGCGCCTCACCATGGCCTTGTACGCCTGCCGCAGGGGATTCATGAGCAGCGGTGTCATCAGCCGCTGACCCGTGTCATCCATCGACAGGAGGAGGCCCTGGGCTTCCTTCACAGCGTTCTGGAAGGCCTCGCGCGCCCTGTTGGTGTCGGTCCCCGGCGGGCCTTCCTCGATCGAGCCCATCTCGCCGGCCAGCTGCTCCAGCAAGGAGACGTACTTGTTCAGACCGGGAGCAGGCGGCGGCGGCTTGCCCTCTTCAGTCGGAGCCGGCACACCGAACCGCACCATCGACTCGAACTTCTCGGGGATGGGGTTGTAGAGCTGCTGCTGGTCGCCCGGCATGACACCATCGAGGCGCATGCGGAGACGGCCTTCGAGCCGACGCTGAACGCGGTTTTTGAGCTGGGAGAGGATGCCACCATCCGTGAAGAGGGTGTCCTGGACCGCCGACTGCTCCTGGGCGAACTGTGTCTCGTCGCCGAGCCGCTGCAGGAGACGCCTGTACGGCCAGTCGGGCGTGGAGAGGATCTTGAACTCCTCGATGGCGTCCCGGTTCGTGGGCGGGACCTCCACCTGGATGTCGCGGAAGAAGCTCTCCCACTGGTTGATGTACTCGTTCTCGTAGTCCTGCCGGACGCGATCGAGCTCTTTCTGGATCCGCTCGCCCTGCTTGGTCTCCTCAATGGTGAGCGGCAAGACCCAGAGCTCCCGCTCCAGCTTCTTCCTGCCCTCCTTGAGGGACTCCATCACCTGCGCGTACCCCTTCGCCGTGTACGGGCCCGCGATCTCGAACCACTTCCCCGTACGCTCGTGCTGTGCGCTGCGCACCTTGGTCAGCACCTCGGAGCGATCGCCGAACATGTAGTTCAACGCGACCGGCGGGTACTTCAGGTTCTCGTAAACGTTGGGCCCCGACTCATCGAACTTCTCGTCACGCAGGACGGTGACGAACTGATCGTAGTAGCGACGGGTCGGATCGATCTTCCGCAGCTCGTCACGAGCCTTCTGGATGAGCGCCTCGTTCAAGGGCTCCGCAGGGATGACCCCGCGCTTCATCAGATCGACGTAGTAGCCGCTGTGGGGTGCCAGTTTGGCCTTCAGATCCCCCTCGGAGAGATCGGTCGAGGGCTTCAGGATCTCCGACCACACCTGGGTGAGGCGACCCGTCTGCCACTTGTCCTCCTCCTGGAGGTGCACCTTGTCGCCGAGCAAAAGGTAGCTGCGGAGCGCATTGTAGCCCTCCAGGTATTCCCCCTCGCGCACGCGATCGAGGCGGTCTTCGAGGCGCGCCTTGACGGGTGCGACGAAGCCCTCACGAAGGCTCGCGTTGTACTGATCGAGCGTGGGCTTGAAGAGGTCATCGCCCTGGTACATGAACCAGCCGTACTCGACGGGGGTGTCCTCCGTGTACTGGTCGAGCAGCCGCACATGCTCCCGCAGCTGATCGAGGCGGTCGACCTTGTCAGCCGCATTGGTCCCATCGTTCCAGTTGACGACCGCCACCTCCTGCGAGACACGGTCGGTGGCTGCAACGAGGGCGCGGTTGTTGAAGAACGAGATGAACGCCGGGATCAGGAAGAGCAGCGCGATGAGTGCCGCTGCCGCCAGCACCAGGATCCGCTGCGTCCGGAGGCGCCGCAGCTCTTTCTCGCTGCGAGCCGCCAGGGTCTGATCCGGGAAGATGATGTTCATGAAGACGTCGCGGAGGAAGAAGCTCTTCGACTCCTTGACGCCACCGTCCTCGTCACCACCTGGCCTGAGGCCGAACGCGCGCGCCATCGATCCGACCACGCGATCGAGGGGCCGGCCTTCCTGCACACCGCTCGTGAAGTAGAAGCCACGCAGGATCGGCAGCGGCGCCGAGCCCGCGCTGGGCGCGAACGCTCCCTTGAGGAAGTCGGCGAGGTTCGCCTTCACCGCCGCGAACTCGAGCGGGAACTGGTAGACGCGTTCCTTCACGTCCCGGCTCCGCTCGTTCATCATGCGCTTGACGACCCGCTCGTGCAGGCGCTCGATCAGCACGTCGAACTCGCGATCGAACACCGTGCCCGGGTCCGACTTGTCCTCGTCGAGGCGGATGGTCGAGCCCCAGGGCTGCGAGCGCTCGCTCTTCTTGAGGTCGCCCATGTACTCGACGAAGCCGGCGATGAGGTCGACCTTGGTGAAAAGGATGTAGACCGGGAGGGTCATGTGCAGCGTCTGCTGCATCTCGTCGATCCGGGCCCGCACATTCCGGGAGATCTGCTCGATCTGCTCAGCGCTCGCGTCGAGCAGCTCGCTGATGCTCACCGCGACGATGACGCCGTTGAGGGGCATCTCCTCACGGAACTTGAGCAGCAGCTCGAGGAAGGCCATCCACTCGTCGTGGTCCTCGCTCTCGGTGGTGTATCGACCAGCGGTGTCGAGGAGGATCGCCTCGTTCGTGAACCACCAGTCGCAGTTGCGCGTACCCCCCACGCCGCGGACACCGCCGCCTTCGGGATCGAGGTAGGGGAAGACGAGGCCCGAGTGTCGGAGGGCCGTGGTCTTGCCAGCGCCAGGCGGCCCGACCATCACGTACCAGGGCAGCGAGTAGAGTGCGTCGGCACCGCTCCGCCCCGATCCCAGCTTGGAGCGCTTCAGCGAGTCGATGCCGGTCTGCACCTGACGGTGCAGCTCCTGGATCTCGGCACGTCGCTCCGGCTTCGCATTGAGCGCCTGCTCTTGCGCTTGCTGAGCGATGGCCTTCTCGAGCGCCCTGGCTGCTCTGGCCGCCCTGACCCGACGGTAGACCACCAAGCCCACCAGGAGCAGCACCACCACGGCGGTGACGGTGACTGCCATCCAGGTCGGGAAAATTTCGACTGGCGGTCCATCTGCCGGCGGCCGCAGCAGGAACCATGCGGCCCATACCAGCGCCAGCAAGAGGCCGCTCAGGATCCAAACCCACATCGGACGTCTCCTACATCCTCAGCGCCAGGGCGGGCGGCGCCCTTTATTTCCCAGTACCCAGGAGCTTTTCGATGGCTTCGGCCACGCTACTCGCGTTCGAGCTGACGATGAGCCGGAGCACGATGACAATCAAAACAGCAGCAACCAGCAGGCCGAGCGCGATCGCGAGGAAAGGCAGCTCCCTCCGCACCGCGCCACCGCTGCCATCCTTGCGTTCGGCGTTGGGAGCGAGGGCATCTCCGCCCCCTTCTGCGACGGCAACGTAGTTCCCGAGCCCCTCGACGACCGCATTCAGGCCCTCCTGCTGGCGCAGACGATATTTCCCCTGGAAGCCGAGGGCCAAGCAGAGGAAGTAGATTTCTGCGACGTGCGTCCGACCTCGCTGCCCGTGAAGGTTGTCGAGGTTGGTGAAGAAGCCGTCACCCGCCGTGTTGATCTGGAAGAACTGGAACTGCAGCGGGTTCTGAAGCCACTGCGTCTTTCCGGGCCAGTTCGAGTGGTAGATGATCTCATCCGCGAAGGCCGCCAGGGCGAACTTCGCGTCGATCATGTCCTGCTCCGGGATGCGCGCTTCCTTCCCGTTCTGCATCATCGTCTCGAACAGGCCGAGCACGCGGCGCTGAAGGATGTCCGGCGCTGGCAGATCCCGGGAGCTCCTGAGCTGCAAGATCAGGGACAGGACGTCGGAGCACACCCAGTACATCGTCTGCGAGAGGCTGCTGCTCATGAAATCAACTCCCCTGTGGGGGGTGCGGCGGCGCTGCGGGCGTCACCAGGCAGGAGGAACGGGGCCGAGCCTCCCGCCACGACTACCGACCCTGGCCAGCCGGGACGGCGATCAAACGGAGATCGACTTTTTGAGGGTCGATCGGCTGGTAGATGGCGATCGTGCCAGAGCCGAGGATGTCGTTCCAGTAATCGCCCGACTGGTCGACCCGGAGGTAGATCACACCGGGCTTTACGGGGATGGCCCCCGGCGGACGGTACTCGACGGCGACGCGAACACCGGGCATGGCGGCGTTGAGGATGTACCCGATCTGGGTCCACGAACCGACCTTGAGCAGGCGCGGCAGGCGCTCCCGAAGCGTGGCTTCGTCGGCGCCCTTGGCTTCGAGGAACATCTCGCTGCTCCGTGGCAGCTTCGGGTCTTCGAACTTGCCGAGGTACATGCCGTCCTCGCGCTTCTCCATCGGCACGATGACGAACTGCTCGGCCAGGACACCCGAGATGAGGGCCATCGCGCGCTCGAAGACGGGATCGAAGACGTCGCCCAGCTCGAGGTAGTTGAACTTGGGGATCGACGTCGGGTCACCATCGGCGGCGAAGGTGCACAGCTCACCGATGAGTGATCCGAGCACGATGAAGCACTGCTCCGGATGCGCATCACCGTGGTCGACGAGGTGCGACACGATCGGGATGTACGAGTTCATCGTGTGGAGCATCCAGAACTTGGCCGTGTCGGAGAACTGGAAGTCGACGGACGCTGCGGTGCGCATCCGACGCCCTTCTGCCAGGGACTTCTGCTTGCCGACCAGCGCGGACAGGATGCGCCGCATCCCGGTCATGATGTGATCGGATGCTCCGATGTGCAGGATCGGAGGGATGAAGTTCCGCTTGAGAACGATCGAACCCGTTCGGTCTCGAACCAGCTGGGCGATGCGCACCGTCTGGTAGGCGTCACGGGGCTCTGTCCCGAAGAGGAGCCGCATGTTGCCGCGCGCCCAGGTCACCGACGTGTCGTTCCGGCCAGTGTTGAGGTCCGGCACCGTCGTCTGGGAGGCCACGAAGCGTTGTGCTGGACCAGCCTTCGCAGGATCCAGGCTGATGTTGGCCGCGGTCTCCCGAGGGTTCGGCACGGCGAGGAAGACGTCGAGCGCCTCGAGGGCGGCCGGGAATACGCCTTCCAGCGGGCGCGCCTCGACCTGGTCTTCACCGCGGTCACCGACGAAAAAGCCGGTGCCATCCGGGAAGACGCCATGGCACTTCGTCAGCTTGAGCTGGCCGGCCGCAAGGGCCCGCTCGTCGAACTGCACACCAGTGACGCCCCAGTCGTAGGCCATAATCGCGCGCAGGCGCGAGTGGAGCAGTGCCTCGTGGTACTGGTCCTGCTGCTGCAGGTGTTGAGGGGTCATGAAGAGCCCCTCCGTCCAGACAGGCTTGCGCGGGTGGATCATGTCGCCCTGACAGTCTTATCAGAAGTGCCCATTGGCGCGCCGCGGAAACCTCGCCGGCGATTACCTTGGTGTAGGCGTGAAGCCGCCCCCCTGCTCAGGCGCCGCAGCCCGCTTGGGCAAGTTCAGGCGTCTGACGGCGGTGGCATTCGGGAACATCGACTCGTCGAACTGGCTCCCGTTGTCGATCCTCGTCGACTCGACGAAGAAGGTCGCCCTGGGGTCGGCCTGGGCACCAGCATCGGAGCTTCGACCGCCGCACTGGGCCTCCCCTGGGGGGAGGGGGAACTCGTAGAAGGTCTTCCAGCTGTTGCCCTTGGGGCTGTGGAAGAGGGCAACCCCGGCCAGGTGGCTGGCCTCCTTGATCCGCTCGAACTTGACCTCGACGAGGTCGTTCGGAAAGACCTCCACCTCGTCCATCTTGGCGATGTCCTCCTGGAGAACATCCTTGTCCTTGAGCAGCACCTCATCGTAGGTCGCGTTCTCCAGGCGGACTTCGCTCTTCAACTGATAGAGGCGCACCACCACCGGCCGCGGATTGCCGTTCTCGTTGGGGTTGATGTTGTCGGCCGCGAACAGGTTGAGTGTGACGATCTGCACGTCACAGGGTGCAGGCACCTCGGGAGGGGGTGCTTGCGAACATCCCGCAGCCCAGCTGGCGCCCAGAGCCCCCAAGGCGAGCCCAGCCAAGAGTCCCCACACCCTCCGAGTCTGCCGACTCGAAGGCGAGGTCTTCGTCGCTTTTCCTGCGAACACCGTGCGCACAACCATCCTGGCCAGTTGTAAGCGGATTCAGGCGAGGTACGCAACTTTCACGGGTGAGAGACATCGTGTCGCCCGGACGGGAGGAGCCGCCCGGCGACCTCTCTCCCCGGAAGGTGTGACCGCCGGAGGGCCAACTGGAAAGACAGGCCCCCCAGAATTGGGGTCTCTCAGGACCGAGATGATGGGAACTGGGGATCTGGGGTGGGGGCCAGCAGCGCTCCCCTCCCCCTGGCTGTGAAGCGGAGGCGCCACCGAGGCGAGAGAGGCCTGGCTCGCCGTCCCGACGATCCAGGCTCCGCTCTCCCTCGCGTGAGCTATCTCAGCTGGAGAACTCGATTGTAAAGTTGCTGGAGCTGTCGACCCCGAGCTCCACGCGCTTGGGTAGCCCACCCTCCGACATCTTCTCGAGGATGGCGACGGAGAGCTGGGGCAGCAGGGTTGCGCGGAGGATGTGATCGATGTTTCGGGCGCCGGTATCCACCTCGGTGCAACGCCTGGCGATCGTCGTGACCATCTCGTCGGTGTAGGTCGCCTCGATGCGCTGGCTCTTCCGGAGCCGATCGACCAGACCATCGAGCTTGAGGCGGGTGATGTCGCCCATCGCGTCAGGAGAAATCGGCAGGTAGGGCACGATCGTCATACGAGCGAGCAACGCCGGCTTGAAATGCGCAGACAGCGCCGGTTTCACCGAGTCGATGATCTCCTGGATGAATCCGGAATCCGCGTCGAGCTGACGCGCCGGATCATCCTCACGTGCGCCGACGGTCAGGTTGGTGATCTTGTCGGTCGCGAGGTTGCTGGTCAGGATGACCACTGTGTTCTTGAAGTCGACGAGCCTGCCCTCCCCGTCGCTCAACATGCCCTTGTCGAACACCTGGTAGAAAAGGTTCAGCACGTCGGGGTCGGCCTTCTCGACCTCGTCGAGGAGAACCACCGTGTACGGCCTCTGCCGAACGGCCTCGGTGAGCATACCGCCCTCGCCGAAGCCGACGTAGCCGGGCGGAGAGCCGATGAGCCGGGAGACCGTGTGCTTCTCCTGGAACTCCGACATGTTGATGACGGTCATCATCCGCTCTCCACCGAACATCAGGTCGGCGATACCGAGCGCGGTCTCCGTCTTACCGACACCGCTCGGCCCGACCAGCAGGAACACGCCCTGAGGGGTGTTCAGCGGCTTGAGACCGGCACGCGCAGCGCGCAGCTCCTTGGCAATCGTGGTGATGCCGAAGGCCTGACCCTTGATCCGGCGCTGCAGGCGGTCCTCCATCTCGAGAAGCGCCTTCACGTCATCCTGCACCATCTTCCCTACAGGGATGCCGGTCCAGGCAGAAACGACGCTCGCGACCATGGCCTCGTCCACATCCGGCCGGAGCAGGGGCACCTCGCCCTGAGAGGCAGTGAGGTCATCGAGCGCTTGCACGACCTCACGGCGAGCCGCATCGCGCTCCTCCTCCGTCTTGGCTTCGTCCATCTTCTTGCGAGCCTCGACGACCCGCTTCGTCCCCTCCGACTCCTTCGCGTACTCGCCGCGGACCGTCTCCAGATCCGTACGCGCCTTGACGAGCTTGTCCTTCAGCTCGGCGACGTGCTCCTCGTCGACGTGCGCTCCCTTGTCTCGATCGCGCTCGAGCGAGTTGAGCTCCGTCTCCAGATTCTCGATGAGGATCTCGGCGTCCTCGACCTGGGCCGGCTTCTGCTGCAGCGCGACCTTCACACGCGCCGAGCACGTATCGAGCAGATCGACCGCCTTGTCGGGCAGCTGGCGTCCGCTGATGTAGCGAGCGCTCAACCGCACGGCGGCCGTCACGGCTTCATCACGGACGATGACGTTGTGCGCCTGCTCGAACTTGGGACGGAGACCGCGAAGCATGACGGTGGCCACCTTCTCGCTCGGCTCATCCACCTTCACGGGCTGGAACCTTCGCTCCAGCGCGGCATCCTTCTCGAAGTACTTCTTGTACTCGGTCCAGGTCGTCGCGGCGATCGTGCGCAGCTCTCCTCGCGCGAGGGCGGGCTTGAGCAGGTTCGCGGCGTCTCCACCCCCCTGCGAGCCGCCGGCGCCGATCATCGTGTGGGCCTCGTCGATGAAGAGGATGATGGGCTTCGGCGACCCCTTCACCTCGTTGATGACCTGCTTGAGTCGGTTCTCGAACTCGCCCTTCACACCAGCGCCAGCCTGAAGAAGACCGAGGTCGAGGCCCAGGATCTCCACGCCCTGGAGGAGCGGGGGCACCCGCGGGTTCTCCGCGGTGCTTTCCACGACCATCAGCGCCAGGCCTTCGACCAGTGCGGTCTTACCGACACCGGCGTCACCGACGATGATGGGGTTGTTCTTCCGGCGACGAGCCAGGATGTCGATGATCTGCCGGATCTCCCTCTCACGCCCGAAGATCGGGTCGATCTGCCCTGCTCTTGCGCGACCCGTGTAGTCGACACAGAACTTTGCGAGCGCCGAGTCCGCCGAAGCGCTGGCCGTACCCGCCGGCAGCTTGCCTCCGCCGGCGCCACCAGCCCCGCTGGCCGCCGCCGCCGTCTCGGCATCCTCCTTCGAGCCCGAGATGATCTTGGCCAGGTTGGTCTTCAGATCTTCTCTGGAGATGCCTTCCAGGTAGGCACCGATCCCACTCACGGAGTACCGCGTCGGCTGCTCCACCAGGCGGAGGAACAGCAAGCCGCTCCGCACCTTCTGGAAGCCATACTCCATCGAACCGACGACCCAGGCGTCCTGCATCCACTCCAGCATGACCGGCGACAGCGTCGGTCGTCCGGCGTTGCCTTTCCGGAGCTCCTCCAGGCTGCGCGTGAGCGCGGCGCGCAGGTGGGCCGGATCCAGGTCGTAATGCATGGCCAGGAACGCGATGTCGGAGCCGGCGTCATCGAGCAACGCGAGCATCAGATGCTCGAGCGTTACCTCGTAATGGCGCGCGTTCACGCACTGCCCGATGGCCGTCTCTAGGGCGGTGGTGCAATTGCGAGTGAGCTGCTTGACGATGGACTTGGTGCCGACGAGCATCATATGCGCGGCATGCTAGCTGAGTGGCTAGCCCCCCGTCGACGCCGCCGGCCTGGTGCTCCGCGTCCCCTCCCTCGAAAGTTCGACGAGACCTGGAATCTCCAGGATCAGCTCTTGCTCTTCCTGGAGCGCTCCTTCGCATCCTTACGGCCCGCCTCTTCCCGTGCCTTCGAGGAGGCGGCGGGTACGACGCGCCGCTCCGTAGATGACGGGGTGGGCTCATCGGCGCGTACCGGGACTGTCCCACGCGCCGATCGCTCGCTCTTCGAAGCGGTGGTTTCCTTGGCGGTCGCTGCCCCGTCGCCCTCGGGTGCCGGAGCGCTCCCCATCTTGTCGACGAGCTCCTGCCGTACGCGCAGCTTCAACAACCCGCCCTCGCGCAACCGCCCGTCTGGGTCCATACCATTGTCACGCGCGAGGTCCTCGACATCCACGGCAAACTGCCGTGCGACGCCGAGGAGGGTATCCCCGGGCCCGACCTTGTACATCAGCAGGGAGCGTCGATCGCGCGAACGACGCCTCGGCGAGGGGTCCTCGGCATCGTCGCTCCCCCCCTGGATGTCCTGCACCAGCGCCTCCACCGGATCACGCAGCGAACGGCGCTTCGGCTTCGGCAAGAGGGAGAGGAGGCTCTCCTCCCCTCGCGGCTGGCGCGTGAACTCACGACCTCCGAGGAGATCGACCGGATCGAGCACGGTGACGTCGTTCGTCGCCAGAGGCTCCGTGTCGAGCAGCGCCGGCAGAGACGCCTGCGCACGCGCCAGCGACTCGGCCGGAATCATGATCAGGTAGTCGCTGCGACCCGGAGGCACACGATCCTGGAGCAGGTCGGGGTTCAAGGTGCGCAGGGTCGCCGTGGAGGCGCCAGCCGCCTTCGCCAGGGTGCGCAGGGGCGTCCCCGCCGGGACCGCCATCTCGGCCGCGTCGATGGGACGGGCCAGCTTCACGCCGTCGAACCCGAAGCGCTCCAGGTTGTTCGCGACGAGCGCAGCCGCAGCGATCTTCGGCACATAGGCCGCGGTCTCCTGCGGCAGAGCCCCTTGCCGGGCGAGCTCGTTGAAGTCCGCCGTATTGTAACGGTCGATCTTGGAGAGGAGCTGCTCGTAGCCCATGTTGTACGCGGCGAGCGCCAGGTTCCAGTCGCCGAACCGCTGATGGAGATCACGCAGGTGATGCGCAGCAGCCTGCGTCGCCAGACGCGGGTTCTTGCGCAGATCCATGAACCGATCCTGGTGAAGGCCGTACACGGCGCCCGTGGCAGGCATGAACTGCCACAGACCGACGGCTCCAGCCGGCGAACGGGCACGCGCGTCGAAGCCGCTCTCGATCATCGCCAGCCAGATCAGATCTTCGGGGAGGCGCCACTCGCGCAGCGTCTGCTGGACCATGTCCTGGTAGCGGCCGCTGCGCTTCAGCCAGGTCTCGAACATCCCCCGCCCTCGCTCCGACCGCGTGAAGAAGCGCACGTACTTGATGGTGCGCCGGGTCATGGTCAGCGAGATGTCGGGCAGCTGCAGCCGCGAGAGCGCCTCCGAGCTGGCCGTGTCGAGATCTTCGACGTCGTCGACGAAGGCATCCGAAGCGGAGGCATATCGAGGTGGCTGCGAATGGGTCGGGCGCTCGAGCGAGCACGCCGCCGCCTCGTCACGCCCTCTGGGATCCACATCCCGAAGCCGCTCGAGCTCTCTCGACTCACGCTTCGGCAGCGCCGACGGCGACGAAGCGTCATTCGTCTTCCCTCGGACCTGGAACGCGACCTCACGGGACTCCGGCCCCCCTGATGCTCGCCGCACCGTGGCCGCCGTCCGCCCTGCTCCACTTCCGACAGCGCCCCCTTGGTGCTCATATGCTGTCACTGCAGCCCGTACCGGCGTGATCGCCGCATCCGGAGCCGCCATCCCAACCCCGTAACCAAACGCCAGGGCCGAGACCATGGGAGGGATCTTGTGGACGAAGCTCATCGTGTGACCAAGGGTCGCACTATGTAGGACAGTCGGACAACTTTACGCGAAGCCTCCGTCCGAGAACACCGCCGCACTGAACTGGAGACCAGGCTCCTCTTTCCGGGGCGAGAAGGCCTGGCATGACGCGCCGCATGATGACGTGACCCACACAACCTGGGTGTTCGCTTGCCGGTGCGGACGGAGGCACTCCCGATACGAGGAGGGTGTCTGCTAGTCTGCGGGGCATGCCGGTGGCGCTCACGGCCCGGGTGATCGACACCCAGGCCAATGACAAACATGACTACACATTCGAGCGCTTCCCCGTCCGTATCGGCCGCAACCAGCTGAACGATCTGCACATCGATCGGCCCTACGTCTCCCAGTTCCACGCAGCCATCGACGTTCGTGACCGGCAGCTCTTCGTCCGAGATCTGGGCTCCACCAACGGCACGGTCTTCGCGGGTCACCGGCTCGCTCGGGATACGCCAGTGGAGATCACGCAGACGCCGGAAATCACGATCGGCCCCATCGTGATCCGCCTCAGCATGGTGGAGGCAGCGCCCAAGAAGCGGGAAGAGATCAAGGAAGGCACGGTGCTCGACTACAACGTCGAGAGCGCTGGCCTCTCCGCCTTGATGGCCCAGCGCTCCAAGCAGGTCGCGCCAGGCGCCGAGGACGCTTACGTGCGTCAGCTCGTTCCTTACATCGAGGCCTACCGCGCCTCCTGGGGTGCGGTGTACCGGGTCATCTACGACCACCTGGCCCGTTTGCCCCCCGAGGTCAGGCAGAACTATCTCCGTCGTCTGTGCCAGGAGCACCAGAACGTCACCATCGAGCCCGATTTTCAGAAGATCTCTCAGTATTATGGCGTCGACTCGCACGCTCACGGGGAGCTCCGCCCGGCGGACGCGGCCCTCGTGGCGTTGGCAGAGCTGGCCCGGAGCCTCGCCCCAGGGACCAAGGTCCCGGACGATGTCGCCGGAATCCTCACCTTCGCGCGCAGGCTCCGCGACACGATGGAAGTCTTCATGAAGTGCTTCGTGAGCCTTCGTGATGGCTACCAGGAGTTCGAAGCCGAGGTGCTGGCCAGGGAGCGAGCGTCTCAGGAAGACCGGGTCGCGACGGCCAAGGATGCGAAAGAGCTCGGTGCGCTCTTGCTCTCACCGGCGGGGGGACAGGACGCGGCCCGTCACCTGTACGACATCTTCGTCGACGTGATGAGCCACCAGGTCGCCCTCCTCAACGGCGTCATGGAGGGGGTCAAGTCCCTTCTGGTCAAGCTGTCGCCCAAGGCAATCGAGGACGAACTCGAGCGAAGAGGCAAGAAGGGTGGGCTGTTCTCCACCCGCTACGAGGAACTGTGGAAGCTGTACGAGCTCCGACATGGCGACTACTCGGGCGAGGATAAAGAGACCTTCCTGATAATATTTGGCCCCCAGTTCTCTCGCGCGTACGCTGCCACAGCCGGCGAGGACTACTCGTCGTCCGGCGAGGCGGCAGGCAAGAACCTGAGCCGCTTCTCGATCAATGTGAATCCGGTCAAGCGCTAGCGCCCCGAGGTCAAGGAGCAGGCGCCAGTGACCCGCTCGCGCCCCCCCCGCCCAACGGGCGGCGCAGCCGAACGCGAGGCTTCTCGAATGCGAATCCGCGACAAAGTTGTTGCAGCGAGTTGTCTGGCCGTGACCGCATGCCTCCTCGCTCCCCGCGAAGCGGCCGCGCAAGTGCCATCGGTCCAGCGAGACTCGAACTGGGGCACGGTCTCTGATATCGCCATGGTGATTGGAACATCCTCCGTGTTCCTGATGCCGCGGGTCTACTACAGCGACCCCGAGGCGACGGTCGGATGGAAGGGACGTTGGCATGTCTCGATGCTCGCCCCTGCCCTCACCATGGCGATGGCGACCGTTCTGGTCGAGGTCCCGATCAAAAACGCTGCAGAGGGCGTGCGACCGGGATGCACGGTCGATCAAACCATCGCCAGCGTGTCCAACTCCGGTTGCGAGACCTTCGGTGGCCCCTCCACCCACGCTTTTGCATCGTGGGGCGCCACGGGAACGGGGCTGGGCATCTTCCTGATGGACACCTTCCGTTACTCCGGTAGCCGCTTCAACGTGGGTGCCTTCATTGGCAACGTCGCCGTCCCCCTGACGGCTTCGGTCTTCACCACGGTGGGACGAGCCGTCGGTCCTGGGGACTCTCGCCCGTACGAGGACGGGTTGCAGATCACGGCAGGTGCACTGCCAGGCTTCTTCGTTGGCCTTGGCGTCGGCTTGGCGTATGCAGCGCTCCAGCGACCCAACTGCGGATACGGGAACGCCGTCTTCTGCTGGTGACAGGTCATCGCGGTCGACGGCATCGCGCATCGACCGCGCCCAGCCTCACGGCGACGCTCCCTCGACGACGACAGTCGCCAACTTCCGCTTCAGACTCGCTCACCTCCTTCGAACACCTCGCGTGACCGGAGACGGTGGCTCGCGCTCGCGAGCTGACTCTCTTGCTCGGACGCCGTCTCTCGTTCCCCAGCAGAACTCACCAGCAGACCCATGCCCGAGCAACGCGCCGCTGAAGCCACGCCAGCGGAGCTGATGCCGGCCGTGCGCTCACGGAGGAGCGCACGGATAAGGATCGACGCTTAAGAAGACGAAGCGCTCACCCGTAGAGATTCTCGGTCGGAGCGTCGCCCGAACTTGCCCGTCGAGGAGACCGCCCCCCTCCTCTACTGCAGCGCTTCAGTCTTGCCCGACCACACGCTCCCAGAGCGGATCGTTCGACGAGAACAGCGTGTCGCGTTCAACGCGCAGGAATCGCTGGAACTCCACCTTGCGGAGTTCGCGATCGCTGTCTCGATTGCCTTCCTCGTACTTGATGATCCGCACCTGAATCTGCTCGAGAAGCTGAATGCCTGTCGGCTTGTACGTCACGTCGGTACGCAACGAGTACCTCGCGTACAACCCGCGCTCGGTGAGCGACGGCAGCACGGCCGTCCGCTCCAGATCGACCTGCGCCGACTCGAACAGACGACCGCGGCGCGCGAGATAGAAGTGGGCGCGCTGCCTGCAATCATCGGGATCTGGGCATTGCTTCGCCTCGACCACCACGAGATTGTCACTTCCGAGGCGCATGGGCGTGATTCTCGTCCCCTTCGGCGGCGCTCGAAGACTACCGATCCCGTAGACCTCGGCGCGATCGTCCACGGCGCGAACGAGTGCGAGAGGCCCGCCTTCGTCGCCGTTCTCGAACTTGAGGGTGCGCAGCCAGAGCACCCGCAACCCATCGGGTCCGGCCGAGATCTCGAGCTCATCCGGGTCCACGCGCCGTGGCCACCCCGACGCGGAGATTCCACCCCGCAACATCTCGTTCGCAAACAGGTAATGACCAGTGCAGTCGGTATCGGTCGGCCCCACCCCGCGATCCTCCGAGTACCCCGGGGAGACGACACCCATCCACTGCTCGGGATCGAGGGTGCGCACGATCGATCGACCGCTGGCGCTCCGCTGTACGGGCTCGAGTGGCGTCGTGCAGACGGGGATCGGGCTCTGCTTTCGCGTCCTCGCCTGACCTTGCGGCTGATCAGGATAGGAACCACATCCCGCGAGCGAGAACATGAGCGCACAGGTCGCAGAAACCACGCCGAAGCGAGAGAGACTCACGTCTCCTTCGTACCACGGCCCGAGCACGAAGGGCCAACTCGTGAGAGTGAGACTTGGCTCGAGGGACCCACCCGTTGAGAGAGATCCCCATCCGCGATGCTCGACGCCCAGCAGATCAGCGGACGAAGGAGGCTCTCGTTCCGGCGAATCTCCGAACACCACGACGCAGGTCGAGCGCCATTGCAGCTCGCTTCGGGCCACCCGCCCCCCATTCGTCGAGACCCCTGAACATCGACATATCCGACAAGGAAGGGAGGTGGAGGAAAGCCTTGACGCCTACAGAGATTTGCGAGAAGTCTTGTTCGCCTTTTGGAAGCATCCAAAGGCCGGCAGCATCAACTGCCGTAGTTCCATAGTCCCGAAAGGACGAAGCGTCTGCCAGCGCGCATAGGGCGTAGACTGAGTCCAGGCGAAGAGTCGAAGTAGGGAAGGGGCACACGACAATGGCACTTAATGCGTACCTCCGACTGAAGGGCCAGACCCAGGGCGAGATCAAGGGCTCCGTCATCCAGAAGGGGCGTGAGGACTCGATCATGGTGATCGCGGTCAGCCACGAGATCGTGAGCCCCCGTGACGCGGCCAGCGGCCTCCCCAGCGGGAAGCGCATGCACAAGCCGCTGGTGATCACCAAGGAGCTCGACAAGTCGTCGCCGCTCCTCCTGAACGTGCTCACCAACAACGAGAACATCATCGATCTCACGATCGACTTCTGGACGCCCCAGATCACGGCCGCCCGTGGCGCCGGCTCCGAGGTCCAGCACTACAGCATTCGCCTCACCAACGCGAACATCGCCTCGATCAACTTCCGGATGCCCAACAACAAGCACCCGGAGCTCATGAAGTTCGCCGAGTACGAGGAGGTTGCCTTCACGTACGAGAAGATCGAGTGGACCTGGAAGGACGGCGGCATCATGGCTGCCGACGACTGGCGCGCGCCGGTGTGATTTCATGACGCTGCCGCCTCGAGCGGCAGGTCATCGAATGCGACGATGGGCGGCTCTCGGGCCGCCCGTTGTTTTTCCATGGTCTGCAAATGTCGTTGGCTGTCGACGGCTTGCAGCCGAAATGGTCCGCATGCTGTACACTAGGGCTCACACATGGCCCTGAATGCCTACCTCAAGCTCAACGCATCGCGGCAAGGCCAGATCCTTGGCTCCGTGACGCAGAAGGGGCGTGAGGGGACGATCGCGGTGATTGCTGCTCACCACATGGTGGTGGGACCGCGTGATCCCGCGAGCGGTCGTCCGATGGGCAAGCGGATGCACATGCCCTTCGTCATCACGAAGGAAGTCGATCGCTCCAGCCCCCTCCTCTATTCAGTTCTCTGTAATAACGAAAACCTATCGAGCGTCGATCTTCAGTTCTACACGCCCGACAGGACTGGCGTCGAACGGCCCCATTTCGCCGTCTCCCTGACGAACGCCAACATCAGCAGCATCGACTACCGGATGCCGAACTCGAAGAACCCTCACACGGCCCGACTCCCGGCCCGTGAAGAGATCGCCTTCACGTACGAGAAGATCTCCTGGACGTGGCTCGAAGGGAACATCTCCGCTGCCGATGACTGGGCGATGCCACGCTGAAATGCGTCTCGTGGTCGTTCGCCTTCCGCTCGTTTCAGGGAGAGAGTAAGCTCCTTCGGTGGCCGGTGCCTCGCTCCTCACCCGCATCGTGCACGCTGCGGATCCACACTCGAACGAACGACACACCTGGCGTGATCAGGATCTGGAGACTGCGATCATCTCGCATCTCAAGAACATGCTGAACACCCGCCAGGGGAGTTCTCTCACGTGCCCGGACTACGGCCTCATGGAGGTCTCCGAGGTCCTGCACGAGTTTCCGGATGCGATCGGTCTGCTGCAACGTTCGATCAAGAACAGCCTTCAGCAGTACGAACCGCGCTTGAAGAACGTGCAGGTGCGTCAGCTCAGAAACGACGCAGCGCAAGCCATGGTGCTCGAGTTCGAGATCACCGCGCAGATTCAGTTCCCCGATGGCCGGCGCCAGCAGCTTCGGTTCGGAGCCTCGGTGGATCACAGTGGCAACGTCAAGATGGCGTAAGTGACCAGCGCAACTGGCCCAGGCTCAAGCGGATGTTTAACAAGTACTACCAGGATGAGCTGACCTATCTCCGCGAGATCGGCCGCGAGTTCGCTGCTGCATATCCGGGCATCGCCCCCATGCTGGCCGAGCGAGGTGGCGATCCGGACGTCGAGCGCCTCCTCGAAGGTGTCGCCTTTCTGACCGGCAAAATCCGGCAGAAGCTGGATGACGAGCTTCCGGAGGTCATTCACTCGGTTGCGGCGCTGCTCTTCCCCCACTACCTGCGGCAGCTCCCCGCCACGTCCATCGTGGAGTTCACCCCACTGCCCAACGTCGTCCGCGAACGACTCGTCGTCGCGCGCGGTGCCGAAGTGGGCTCGGTCCCCGTTGATAGCGTCTCGTGCCGCTTCAGAACCACGCAAGACGTGGAGCTGCTGCCGCTCGCCGTGGAAGACGTACGTGTCGATACGGGAGCCCAGCTCGCGCAGACGCTGCGCATCGAGCTGAAGGTGACGGGCGGTGTGGCTTTGCCCGCGCTCGCACTCAGCTCCGTCCGCTTCTATCTGCACGGCGAGCGACGGCTCCAGGATGATCTCCGGCTCTGGATCGCAGCCCACGTCGAGAGCGTCGCGCTCGCTTCCGTGGACGGCAGCGGCCGCGATACCACCGTGGCCACCCTCCCGGCGAAGGCGATCCAGATGGTCGGATTCGCCGAGCAGCAGGCGCTCATCCCCTACCCCAAGACCGTCTATCCAGGCTTCCGGCTCCTCCAGGAGTACTTCACGCTCCCGCAGAAGTTCGCGTTCTTCGATGTCACCGGCCTCGAAGCGCTCCCGCCCGATCGTGTGACCGATCGCTTCGCGATCCTCCTCCAGTTCAGGGACGGGTTGCCTCCCGGCACGCGCGTCGCCAAAGACAACCTCCGCCTCTTCTGCTCACCCGTGGTCAACCTCTTCGACCACACCAGTGATCCCATCAAGCCGGAGCCCACCAAGCACGAGTACCTCTGCCGACCGGCTGGCTCGACACCGCAGGCGTTCGAGATCTACAGCGTCGACAAGGTCGTCGGCATCGCGCGCCGCACGAGCCAGCGCGTCGAGATCCCCTCCTTCTTCGATTTCCAGCACGAGCTCGATCAAGACGCGGCGTCGCGCGCGGTCTTCTACCAGACGCACCTCCGGCCGGCTGCCGTTGGCGATGGTGTCGACATCTACATGTCGTTCGGTTCGCCGCAGGACGCTGGAACGCTGCCGGAGTTCGACGTCATCAGCATCGAGGCGACGAGCACGAACCGCCGCCTCCCAGCGCAGCTCAAGCTGGGCGACTTGCGCGTACCGACCGCGACCTCACCCGCCGTGGCCACCTTCACCAACCTCACGGGCGTCACCTCTCCCCTCCCCCCACCTGTCGGCCGCGAGATGCAGTGGCGCGTGCTCGCCCACATGGCCATGAGCTACCGCTCGATCGCCGAGCTCGAGGTGTTGCGAGCGACCGTCGACCTCTACAACTTCCAGGCTGTCGTGGACCGTCAGGCGGCTCGCGCCAATCAGCTCCGGCTCGCCGCCATGAAGTCGATCCGCGTGCGCCCGACGGATCGCCTCTACCGCGGCGCACCAGTCCGAGGCATCGCAGCAGAACTCGAGCTCGAGGAGGGCGGCTTCGTCGGCGAAGGTGACATGTACCTGTTCGCGAGCATCATCAACGAGATGCTCGCCTCCTACGTGTCGCTCAACTCGTTCACGCAGCTCACGGTGACCGGAACCAACACGCGTGTGGTGTATCGATGGGAGCCGAAGAGCGGAAGTCTGACTTTGATCTGAGCACGTTCGAGCGGCTCAGAGCGGAAGCGAAGCGGTCTTCGTTCTTCCGTCTCATCTACCTCCTCGAGCGCCTCTTCCCGTCGGCCCCCCCGGTCGGCCGCGAAGGGCCTGCGCACGCCGAGCGCATCCGGCTCCGCGGCGATCCATCGCTCACGTTCGCGTCCAGCGACGTCTCCGATCTGGATCTCGTGAAGTACGGCGACGGCATCGAGCGCGCGCGCATCAGCGTGACGTTCCTCGGCCTCTACGGCGTCGTCTCGCCTCTCCCCACCTACTTCGCAGAGGACATCGCTCTCGGGGACTACCAGGGTGGCCCGCAGCCCGTGCGCGACCTCCTCGACGTCCTGCATCACCGGCTCGTCGCGCTCTTCTATCGCTCTTGGGCCAAGTACCGCCTCCCCGTGACCTACCGTCAGGGCGGCGCGGACGCCTTCTCCAGCAGGATGTTCTGCTCGGTCGGCGTCGACGGCTTCCGTCAGAGCCAGACCCCCATCGATCGCTTCCTCTTCCTCCGGTACGCCTCGATCCTCGCCTCCAAGTCGCGCTCGGCGCGCGGCCTCGAGGTCGTGCTCACGGATCTCTTCGGAGACATGGGCATCCAGATCGAGCAGTTCGTCGGCCAGTGGACACTCATCGAGAAGCCGAACCGAAACAAGCTCGGCGTTCAGAACCACCAGCTCGGTCAGAGCCTCACCATCGGCCGCTACGTGTACGACGGCTCGGGCCGCTTCAACGTCATCATCGGACCGGTCGGCTACGACGACTATCTCTCGCTCCTCCCTGGGGGGAGCCGCCAGCCGCTCTTGCGCGGCATCATCGACACGTTCACGCCCGGCATCCACGACGTCATGCTCGAGATCCACGTGAAGACGGAAGACGCCCCGCGCTACCAGCTCGGCTCTCAGCGTGCCTCGACGCTGAAGCGGACCACCTGGCTGGGTGGCTCGGTGGGCCAGCAGTTCAAGATCAGCGTCCCCCTCGAAGGCAAGCAGATGCACCGCACCGAGGGAGAAGAAGACGAGGACGAAGATCTCGGCGAGCCTCCGCCGATGTGAGCAGAGCGGTCCTCGCTCTCCAGCTGGGACGACGTCCGCAATTCCCCGCCACCGCAGAACGCTCTCGTCCACGCTCGGAGCGCGCCGCAGAGACGAAACGACCCGACCAGAAACGCAAGTTCGACCAGCGCGCGAGCCAGCCGAGATGCCCCGGCAGACCGCCAGGACGAAAACACGCGGCCTCGCGCAGAAGCCCGCATCACGCGAACGCGCGAGACGTCTCTACGATCCGGTGACGAGAGTTCGTGAGAGGCGCTCCGCGCTCCGCTGGCGGGAGTACGCGAGAGGTGCTCTTCGTGACGGCAAACAAGCCCGTCCGATGAGCCGCGACGCGCAGCCGCATCCCGGCCCGCGCGTCAGTACACGATCATGCTGCCGAGCGCCGCCATCATCTCGTCGACGCTCGCGTCGATGTTCGGCTGATGCACCACCTGCACGAGCAGGATGCGGTGAGCGCTGCGCACCAGGATCTCGTGCGCAAACGCCTCGTACGGGGGCTTCGCAGCCACCTTCGTCCTGACGAAGTAGCTACGCCCCTGCGCATTGGCCGTCGAGATGGGCGTGCGACCCGAGATGATCTGCGCCCCTTGCTCCGTCAGGTCCTTCTCGTAGCGTCGGAGCAGATCCGGCCAGGGGTCTTCCGGATCGTCGATCCTCTCGAAGATCGAGAAGAGGAATTGCCGGGGTGATTGATACGAAATGTACCGCCCCTGCGGGGTGTAATCCGCAGACCGCACGTACCAGTCGATCGGTCGTGAGAGCCGGACATCCCCTTCGAGGACACCGACACCGACCATCCGCGGCGTGCGCTCCGACGCTGCGCGATCGAGCGGCGGGAAGTACACCTCGTAGCTGAAATTGCGGTCAATGATCCCGGCGCCATGCAGGTAAAAGACCTCATCCTGCTTGGGCGCTGAGGGGGCCCCACCGCAGCCGTTGATCGCCGCGAGGGCAAGCGCGAAGGACGCCGCGCGGGGTAGGCTTGCGACGCAACGCTTGAGCATCGGCGTGCCGGAGAGCTTCATCATCGGTGACAATAGGTCAGTGGGGCTAGCCTAGCCAAATGTTCGCAGCAGCCCGGGCACATCGTGACGAACGCGAGCCCCCGTCCTGGGGACCCCGAAGCCCGCTGCGCCCCAGACCCCCACGCCACGGCGCCGAGGAGTTTGCCCACGGCTGCGCCACGTTGGATGATCCCTTGGCCGCCGCAAGAGCGTATCTTCTCCCCGGCGGCACCGGCAGACTGGAGCGCGCTCCTTTGCCAACCCCCGCGACAGCCAACCCGATGAACCCGATGCCCAGCTCCAGCCATCCTCTGGCCTCTCCCTCGCAGACCGCCAGCAATGTGTCATTTCATACACATCGCTCGCTGTCCATAGCGGCGCTGGCGGTGGCGCTCCCACTGGCCCTGGCCTCCGCCGGCTGCAGCGGCATCGACGCAGGCGTCGACTATCCCGACAACCTCCCGGTGGGCGAGGTCGATCAGCACCTCCTGACACCCGAGGGCGAGGCCTCCCCCTCGGTCGGCCTCAATCGCTTCAAGATCAAGCCCGAGGTCTGCCAGGGCATCGAGACCCACGCGATGACCCAGCCGCTCGCGCCGGACGACCTCGCCCGTTTTCTGGAGAGCATCGGCGCCAGCGTCCAGCCCAAGAAGGCCCGCGGTAACCTTTACTGGTTCGACTTCCCCGCCTCCGAGAAGAGCAAGGACAGCGGCCGACGCTTCGTCCGACTGCGCCTGGCCGTGCTCGACAACTCCGAGGCCGCCTCTCGGGACCTGCACGACGCCCTCCTCCTGCACGGCCCTGGCTGGTGGGGCATACGCCGCTCGAACCTGGCGGTGCTCGCGCCCAAGACCGACCTCGACGAAGCCCTCGCTTTCGCCATCAAGTACAAGCTGGTCTGCTGGGGCGTGTTCACCTACGCCGGCAACGACGACACCTACGTCGTCCCCGGACCGTACCTCCAGTTCTGAGCTGCTCTCCAGCACCCGGATTGTGGCCACCAAGGGACGACTTTGCGTAGACTCGCGCCATGCGACGTCGTCCGCTGTTGCTTGCCGTAGTTTCCCTCCCGCTCGCCCTCGCGACTGCCGCCGTGTTCGTTCCGGGCTGCGGTTCGAGCGAGGAGCTCAATGACATCTGCGGCTGGCTGAGAGATCCCCAGAACTGCTACCGCAACCTGTTCGACGACGTGCGCACCCGCTGTGGCGCGGTCTTCGACGAGGCCTCTGCGGCCGACGTCAAGAACAGCGGCCCCGTCGGCAGGTTCGTCCAGCGCAGCACCCTCGACACCTGCGTCCTTCAAGATCCGGTCAGCGGACAGGTCGCAGGCCAGGTGCAGTTCGACACGACGCCCGCGTTCGAGCAGTTCCCTCTGACGACGCTCCAGGTCACCCGCCTCGATGCGCGCAGCGAGCCTTGCTCCTCCATCGTCGTCACCAGCCCGTACACGTTCTCGATCGACTTCCGCCCCTGCACCGAGGATCCGACCGACATTCCGCCCGTCTGCCAGGACGCCCTCGATGGCGCCGGGAGCGTCAGCGGCGTCGGACGTGATCCCGAGGCAGTGACGGGTGGCGCGTTCTCCATCGTTCAGCAGGAGGGCCGGGCCATCTACACCACCACGTGCCCCTCGGGCGAAGCGTTCCGCTTCAACCGCCTCGAGTCTGCCAAGTGCGACGGCTACGAGCGGCTCCTGCCGCGCGCCGAGATCGACTCGTATGCCGGCGCCACCGCGGCTCCCTGGGAGACGGACACCGCCCCCTTCGACGGCTGGATCCGGTTGCGCCTCACCTACCCTCCCTATGAAGGGGATCTCGAAGGCGCCGAGCCGACCGTCATCCAGTATTTCAACTGCGCGATCCCCTTCCAGAACCCCTGCGCCGACGGCCTCAAGAACTTCTTCGAGACCGACGTCGATTGCGGCGGCCCTCGAACTGGTGAGAGCCCAGCGTCTTCTGGCGGCCGCGAGATCCGGCGCGAGTGCCCGCGCTGCGAATCAGGACAGATCTGCGCAGATGACTCGGACTGCCTCGCCCCTGCGACCTGCGTGACGGATCCGGCCTCCGGCTTCCTCCGCTGCACCGATCCGAACCCCCCCGCCTCGGGCGCCGGTGGTGACGCTGGTGGCGGCGGTGCCGGTGGTGCGGGTGGAAGCAACTAGCCAAGGCACCTCACCACCCGCCCCCGCTTCGTCACCTGCTCGCTAGCTTCGACGCCTTTCTCAAGGCCCCTCCTCGAAACAAGCTCACCCGAGCTCCGCACTCCTTCGACGCTCCGTCGCGGAGCGCGCTCCTCTACGCCATTGCGCAGGGACCGAGCTCACCGACATATCGCCCCCCACGCGCACCGACACCCAGCGCTCGCTCTCCCACCGCCGAGCCCATCTCGCCCCCCACCCCTCGGCGAACGCGCTCCCCGCTCAGGACACGAGCAGCTTCACCACGAACGTCGTGCTCCCCAGCCGCAGTCGATCGTTGTCACGGATCTGCCGCCGGTCTCCTTGCGTCAGACGCTGCTCGTTCAGAAACGTCCCGTTCCGCGATCCATCATCCTCGATGAACGCCTGACCCGTCGCCGGATCCGCGTGGATCGACGCGTGCCGCGACGACGCGCTCGCATCGGGCAGCGCGATGTCGGGCCCACCATCCGCCGCGGCGCGACCCATCTGTGTGCGACCGCTGTGCACCGCCCAGAAGCTCCCCCCCGGATCGTTCTGGAACGTCACCAGGAACCCCACGAGCACCCGCGCGCCACCGACCGCAGGGTTGCCCGCCATCGGCGGCGCCCCTCCAGGAAGCATCCCGGGTGGCGCCACCATCCCGGGCGGCCCAACCATCCCGGGCGGCCCAACCATCCCCGGTGGCCCCACCATTCCCGGCGGACCCATCCCACCGCCAGGCGATGCCATCCCAGGCGGCGCCACCATCCCAGGTGGACCCACCATCCCGGGCGGCGCCACCATCCCAGGCGGACCCACCATCCCCGGCGGACCCATCCCACCACCCGGCGCCATCGCAGGCGGCGAAGCCAGCCCTCCCATCGGCGGCGGCCTCACGTTGGGCCCACCCACCACACCACCCGTCACCATGGGTGGCGGAGCCAGCCCCCCGCCAGGAGCGCCCACGGGCGGCGGCGCCCCGAACATCGGCGCTTGCGGCGCCCCCATGCTCGGCGCCCCGGGCGCAGGCGCCGCCTGCACCATCGGATTCCCGGCGAGCCCCGTCACGGGCGCAGCCATCGGCGGCGTCCCAGCTGCCGTGGGCGCACCGAGCGCCGCCCCGGGTGCTGGCGTCATCTGCGGCGCCACCGCAGGCGACTCGCGCGCCCACGGCGACACGGCGAACGGCTCTTGCCCAGCAGCAGCCGAGAACGCGCCCGCCCCCCCTCCACCCCCTGCCGGAGCTCCGCCGTAACCTCCCATGGCAGCGGGCGGCGGATAGCCACCACCGCCCCCCGACCCGAACCCCGACTGCATCGGCGGAGGCATCCCACCACCGAACGCCACGGGTGGCGGAGGCGCAGCGCCGCCCGAAGCAAACCCGGGAGGTCCTGGTGGCGCATAGGCGCCTCCGGTCGGTGCCGGAGGTGGTGCAGCTGCTCCCGGGACCGCAGCGCCGCACATCGAGCATGCGCTGTCCGTATCCTTGAGCATCCACGCGCAATTGGGGCACGGGCGCATCGCCATCGCAGAAGCGAGGCTAGCGGGGCACACCCCTCATTCACAAGAGCCCAGGCCGCCTCTCGAAACGCCCAACCCAGCGACACGACCTACAAAATGCGCGAGGCGAGAGGGCTCACACCCATCTCGCCTCGCATGTCACACCTCGACGGGTGACGTCAGTTGCTCGCCATCGGGCTCTTCTCGGCGGCCTTCTCTGCGTCCTTCTTCTCGCCGTCCTTCGCCTCTTCCGTGGCGGGAGACGGCTCCGGCACCCGCTCCAGAGCGGCCTCGAGGACCTGCTCCATCCGGCTGACGAAGAAGAACTGCAGCTCGTCGACGACCTCCTTCGGCACCTCCTCGAGATCGGCGCGGTTCCGCTCGGGCACCACGATCCGCTTGATCCCCGCGCGATGGGCCGCGAGCACCTTCTCCTTGAGGCCACCGATCGGGAGCACCCGACCACGCAGCGTGATCTCACCCGTCATCGCCACGTCCGGCCGCACCGTCACGCCCGTGAGCAGAGAGACCAGCGCCGTGAAGATGGTCACGCCGGCGCTCGGCCCATCCTTGGGCATCGCGCCTGCCGGGATGTGAATGTGCAGGTCGCTCTTCTCCAGGAAGTCCTTCGGGATCCCGTAGCGAGAAGCGTTGCTGCGCACGAAGGAGAGCGCCGCCTGAGCGGACTCCTTCATCACATCGCCGAGCTGACCGGTGAGCTGCAGCTTCCCGGTCCCGTACATCCGCGTGGCCTCGATGAAGAGGATCTCACCACCCACGCTCGTCCACGCCAGGCCCGTCGCGACACCGCTCTCGGCCGTGCGCTCCGCCACCTCACTCGTGTACTTCGCGGGCCCGAGGAACTCGTGCAGATCGTCCTCGTTGTCGACGCGACGCTTCTGCGTATCGCCCTCGGCGACCTTCACCGCCACCCCGCGAATGACCGACGCGATCTGCCGCTCCAGCGAACGCACACCGGCCTCCCGCGTGTAGTGATCGATGATCTCCTCCAGCGCGCGATCCGTCACCTCGAGCTGCTCGGGCGTCAGACCGTGCTCGGAGAGCTGCTTCGGGAGCAGGTGCTGCCGCGCGATCGCCAGCTTCTCGCGCCGCGTGTAGCCGGGGATCTCCAGGATCTCCATGCGGTCGCGGAGCGGAGGCGGGATCGGATCGGCCACGTTCGCCGTCGCGACGAACATCACGTTCGACAGGTCGTACGGGATCTCCAGGTAGTGATCCGCGAACGTGTTGTTCTGCTCCGGATCGAGCACCTCCAGCAGCGCCGCGGAGGGATCGCCCCGGAAGTCGTGTCCGATCTTGTCGACCTCATCCATCATGAAGACCGGGTTGATCATCCCCGACTTCTTCATCCCCTGGATGATCTGACCAGGCAGCGCGCCGACGTACGTCCGCCGGTGACCGCGGATGGCCGCCTCGTCGTGCACACCACCGAGCGACACACGGTGGAACTTTCGCCCCAGCGCGCGTGCGATGCTGCGCCCGAGCGACGTCTTGCCGACGCCGGGGGGCCCGAGCAGGCAGAGGATCGGTCCCTTCTTGTCCTGCTTCAGCTTGCGCACCGCGAGGTACTCGAGGATGCGCTTCTTGACCTTCTCCAGGCCGTAGTGATCCTCGTCGAGCACCTTGCGCACGCTGGAGATGTCCAGGTTGTCCTGCGTCGACTGCGTCCACGGGATGTCCAGGATCCAGTCGAGGTAGGTGCGCACCACCGTGTACTCGGCCGAGCCGACCTGCATCGTCCGGAGCCGCTTCAGCTGCTTCTTCGCAACCGTCTCGGCCTCGGTCGGCAGGTTCGCCTTCGCGATGCGATCCTCGAGCCCGTCGAGATCACCCTGATCGCCGTCGTCCTCGCCCAGCTCTTCCTTGATCGCCTTCAGCTGCTGCCGCAGGACGTACTCGCGCTGGTTCTTGCCCATCTCCTCCTTGATCTGGGAGTTGATGCGCTCACGCATCTTCAGGATCTCGAGCTGCCGCGTCAGCAGCCGGAGCACCTTCCGGATGCGCTCCTTCACGTCGATCGTCTCGATGAGCTGCGCCTTCTCCTCGACCGGCGCGTCCAGGTTCGCCGCCACGAGATCGGCGAGCGCACCGGGAGCCTGGATCGAGTCGATGAGCGACCCCGCCTCGCGCGGCAGCTCCGGCATGAGCTGGATGACCTGCTTCGCGATGTCACGCAGGCTCATCGCCAGCGCCTCGGCCTCCACGTCCTCCGTCGTGGGCTCGTCGATCCGACGGATCTTCGCCCGCAGGTACGGCGCCGTGGCGAGGACGCTGTCCAGCCGGATGCGCGTGAGCCCCTGAAGGATCAGCGAGTAGTTGCCAGAGCTGTGCTTCAGCGCCTTGAGCACGCGCGCAGCGCAGCCCACGGGATAGAGGTCCTCTGCGCCCGGATCGTCGGTCGACGGATCACGCTGGGCGAAGATCGCGATGATGGGCCCAGGCAGATTGTCGACATCCTCGACGAGTGCGACCGACTTCTCTCGACCCACGTCGAAGGGAGCGACGGCCCCCGGAAACAGGACTGCGTTCCGGATGGGCAGGACCGGCAGCTCATCGCCGAAGGTGACCTCCTCCTCGGAGCGCGGCGGTTGGTTTTTCTTCTCGGACATTGGTGATCTCCTCGTGGACACCTGACCGGCGCGAAGGGTCCGGCGCGCACTCCGGGTGGGATGCGAGGCAAGGCTGCTCCGAGGAGCGACCCCTGCCCTACCCAGCCGGACAGCACCGGGATCCCGCGGTGACTCACCATAGACATGACGCATCCTGCATGCCACAGGGCGTGCGATTTTTTCGGGCCCGCCCCCCGCAGAACCCGGCATCCATGGCGGAAGACATGGCGGGACGAACATGAATCCGCCCCCCACTCCCCTGCACGAGCTACCCCCTCTGGCCGCCCGCTGCATCCTTCACCATGGAACCTCCTCGGGATGAGCCGGGGTAGGATACGACTTTCCCCGCCGGACGGTGCGCCTGGAGCCCCCTGCGTCTCCTCCTCACCGCCCGTGGTGCTCGCTGGACCCCCGCATGCTCGATCCGCTCCTCCTCCTCGGCGCCCTTTCCATTGCCCTGATCACCATCCCCGCGACCCCCTCGCTCGATCCTGGCCCGAGCCCCGCGTGTCCGGACGACATGCGCCTCGTGGAGGGCGTCCACGCCGACGAAGTCCAGCACCTCTGCGTGGACCCTCGGCCATCCGCCCGGGATACCCACTGCTTCGCCTACTGGGAGGGGCTCACCGCCGAAGAAGGCGCCCTGACGGACATCGCCGTCTGCATGGATCAGTTCGAGGCACCCAACCGCCGAGGCGCCCGCCCCCTGGTCATGAAGTCGTTCCACGACGCCGAAGACTGGTGCGGCGCCCGGGGCAAGCGTGTCTGCAGCGAGCAGGAGTGGGAGCTCGCGTGCGAAGGCCCAGAGCGACGCCCCTGGGTCTACGGCTGGACCGCCGATCGCCACGTCTGCAACAGCGGCAAGGGCTGGCGCCAGTTCGACGCGAAGCGGCTCGCGGCTGGCGGCGAAGAAGCCAAAGACGAACTCGCGCGCCTCTGGCAAGGAGCGCTGAGCGGCAGCCATCACGGCTGCGTCTCGTCCTACGGCGTCTACGACCTCATCGGCAACGTCGAGGAGTGGGTGGCCACACGCAAGGGGCGGAAGTGGAGCGGCGCCTTGATGGGCGGCTTCTGGTCGAAACCCTGGACGGGCTGCCGCGGAACGAACGACGCCCACGAGACCAAGTTCGCCTTCTACGAGACCGGCTTCCGCTGCTGCGCCGACCCGAAGCCCGTGGAGGACGTGACGCCTGCGTCCGTGGCGAAGCCGTCACCCCGCAACGCCGCGGGCACATCGAGCAAGCCTCTTTGAAGCCCTGACGGGTCGAAGCACGCAGCCACGAGGGCCCGCCTCGACCGCGCCCCACGCCGCCAGGTCTGCTACAAGCCGGGCCGTGCGCGCCATCTTCTTCGGAACCCCCGAGATCGCCGTCCCCTCCCTCGATGCGCTGACGCAGATCGCGGACGTCGTGGGCGTCGTCTGCCAGCCGGACCGCCCCGCGGGACGAGGCCTCGAGACCAAGGCCCCACCGGTCAAGCGACGTGCCCAGGAGCTCGGCTTGAACATCATGCAGCCCTCCAAGGTCCGCACGCCGGAGTTCGCCAGCACCCTCCGCGACCTCCAGGCGGACGTCGGACTCGTCATCGCTTACGGGCGCATCCTCCCCCCCGCCGTGCTCGAAGCCCCTCGGCGCGGCTGCATGAACCTGCACGCCTCGATCCTCCCCGACTACCGAGGCGCGGCCCCCATCACCTGGGCGGTGGTCCACGGTCAGCGCGAGACGGGTATCTCGCTCATGCAGATGGACGAAGGCATGGACACCGGCGCAGTCTACACCATCCGCCGCACCCCCCTCGGTGAGGACGAGACCGCCGACGAACTCGCCGTGCGGCTCGCAGCCCTCGCCGCGGACGTCGTGTGCGACGACCTCCCGCGCGCCGTGCGTGGAGAACTCGACCTCACCCCGCAAGATCATGCCGCCGCCACGATGGCCCCGATCCTCAAGAAAGAGGACGGCAGGATCCCCTGGGACAAGCCCGCCCGCGAAGTCCACGACCACATCCGCGGCATGACCTCGTGGCCAGGCGCCTTCACCACCGCCGAAGGCAAGCTCCTCAAGGTGCTCTCGAGCCGCGTCCCCACCGAGCAGACCCCCTCGGGAACCGACGACCAACGAACCCCGGGCACGGTGCTCACCGCCGATCGCACCGGGATCCGCGTCGCCTGCGGCATCGGCGAGATCGCCATCCTGCGCGCGCAGCTCGAAGGACGGAAGCCACTCACCGCCCCCGAGCTGGTCACCGGCCGTGCCCTCCGACAGGGGCAGCGCCTCGGAGGCTGAAGCCCTCGCCGGACACGATGCAACGAGTCCTGCGGCCCGACCCCACTGCCCCGCATCAGCGTCGCGGCGGCTTCGTTCCCCTCAGGCAGGAAGCCGCCTCCACCGAAGACCCGGCCTACTGCCCGGCCGGATGCCAGATCGTCTTCAGCTCCACGAAGCGCTCGATCCACCGCGGCGACTCGGTCGCCACCGCATCGAACCAGCTCTCCTCGGCGATCGCCCGCGCATGCACGCGCTTCACGCTCCCCGCCGCGTCCTCCTCGACGCTCTTCCGCAGCGCCGCATCGAGGCCATGCAGATCCAGCGCCGCCACCTCCTGGTGACGCGCGAGATGCGGCAGCACCTCCGCGACGCGCCCCGTGAGGATGTTCACCACCCCTCCTGGCAGGTCGCTCGTCGCCAGCGCCTCCGCGAACACGATCGCCGTTCGCGGATCCTGCTCGCTCGCCAGCACGATGCACGTGTTCCCTGCCGCGATCACCGGCAAGATTGCACCCGCCAGCCCGAGCAGCGCGGGCCGCGCCGGCGCCGCGATCACCACCACCCCAACCGACTCCGGCACCGTGAAGTCGAAGTGCGGCCCCGCAACCGGGTTCAAGCTTGCGAAGAGGCTCTGGTACTTGTCCGTCCACCCAGCGTAAGCGATGGCGCGATCCACCGTCGCCTCCACCTCGCGCCGCGCCATCTGCGCGGACAGCCCGCTGCGCTCCAGCGAACTCGAAAGCTCCGACTGCCGCGCATCGAGCATCTCCGCGAGCCGGTACAGGATCTGCCCGCGGTTGAACGCCGTCCGCGCCGACCAGCCCGACCACGCCGCGTGGGCGCTCTTCACCGCGTCGCGCCCGTCCTTGCGCGACGCGCGTGGCACATTCTCTCGGTTCTCGCCCGTCATGCCCGCATGCTCTGGCACCTGGGTGCAACGACCCGACTCGGAGCGCACGAACGCGCCTCCCACGTACATCTTGTAGGCCTTGCGCACCCCGACGCGAACGCTGACGCGAACATCTCCCGCGACGCCCTCGTCTCCTGCTGCGCTCGACCCTTCACCGGCCACCGCTGCGGCCTCGACCGCGCCGACTGCCGCTCGTCCTGCGTCCTGCTTGCTCCCGCGCGCCATCAGTCCACCTCGAGGTAAGCGAGCAGCCCTTGCCGCCCACCCTCACGGCCGAAGCCGCTCTCCTTGTATCCACCGAACGGCGAGCTCGGATCGAACTTGTTGAACGTGTTCGCCCAGACCACGCCCGCGCGCAGCCGCTGCGCCACCCAGAAGCTCTTCGACCCCTTGTCGGTCCACACCCCTGCCGACAGCCCGTACATCGTGTTGTTCGCCTTCTCGACCGCCTCGTCCGGCGTCCGGAAGGTCATGATCGACAGCACCGGCCCGAAGATCTCCTCGCGCGCGATGCGGTGCGACTGCGACACGCCCGTGAAGAACGTCGGCGCGAACCAGTACCCACGGCTGGGCAGCGCACAGCTCAATGAGTACCGCGTCGCCCCTTCTCGCTCCCCGGAGGCCACCATCTCCTGGATGCGCTCGAGCTGCGCGCGCGAGTTGATCGCCCCCACATCCGTGTTCTTGTCGAGCGGATCCCCCACCCGCATCGTCGCCATCCGATCCTTCAGCTTCCGCACCAGCACGTCGTGGATGCTCTCCTCCACGAGCAGCCGCGACCCGGCACAGCACACGTGCCCCTGGTTGAAGAAGATCGCACCGATGATCCCCTCGATCGCCTGATCGAGCGGCGCATCTTCGAACACGATGTTCGCCGCCTTGCCGCCCAGCTCCAGCGTCAGCTTCTTTCCGGTGCCCGCGAGCGAACGCTGGATGCGCTTGCCCACCTCCGTCGACCCGGTGAACGCCACCTTGTCCACGCCCGCGTGCTGCACGACCGCTGCACCCGTCGCCCCGGCGCCCGTCACCACGTTCACCACACCGGGCGGCAGGTCGGCCTCCTCGATGATCTTCGCCAGCAGCAACGCCGTGAGCGGCGTCGTCTCCGCCGGCTTCAGCACGCACGTATTCCCCGCCGCCAGCGCCGGCGCCAGCTTCCACGCCGCCATGAGCAGCGGGAAGTTCCACGGGATCACCTGCCCCGCCACACCGAGTGGCCGCGGGTTCCGCCCCGGGAATGCGTGCGCGAGCTTGTCCGCCCAGCCCGCGTAGTAGAAGAAGTGCGCCGCCGCGAGCGGCAGATCCACGTCGCGCGACTCCTTGATCGGCTTCCCACCGTCGAGCGTCTCCACGACGGCCAGCTCGCGCGCCTTCTCCTGGAGGATCCGCGCGATGCGGTAGATGTACTTGCCGCGATCCAGCGGACGCAGCTTCGACCAGTAGCGCTCGTAGCCCACCCGCGCCGCTTGCACCGCCCGGTCGACGTCCTTCTCGTCTGCCTCGGCGACCTCTGCGAGCTTCTCCTCCGTCGAGGGGCTCACCGTGTCGAAGTAGCGCCCCGACGACGGCTGCTCCCAGCGCCCACCGATGAACAGCTCGTACCGAGGCTGCAGCGTGAAGTGATCCCGCGCCTCGATCGACGGCGCGTAATTCCACGCCTCACCGAACGCGAGCGCCGCCTTCGCCGCGGCGGCCTTCCCACCCTGGACGCTCACCCCTGCACCTCGCTCCGCTTCACCTTCGCTCCCCTTGCTCGCCTTCGCCGGAGGACGCTGTCCCGCGTCGCCCGCCTCGGCGGCCCGCGCCGTGCTGCTCTCATCGCTCATGACTCAGTCCTTGCTGAAGTAATCGCCGCCCTGGTACGCGCCCGTCCGCTCCTTCTCGAGCTGCATCAGCACGTCGTTGAGCAAGGTCGACGCGCCGAACCGGAACAGATCCGGGGTGAGCCAGCCGTCCCCGAGCGTCTCCTTGACGAGCACCAGGTAGTGGAGCGCCTGCTTCGCCGTCCGGATCCCTCCAGCCGGCTTCATCCCGATGATCTTCCCCGTCGCGTAGTAGAAGTCCCGGATCGCCTCGAGCATCACCAGCGTCACCGCCGGCGTCGCCGCAGGCGTCACCTTCCCGGTCGACGTCTTGATGAAGTCCGCCCCCGCGAGCATCGCGATCTGGCTCGCCTTGCGCACCCGGTCGTAGGTCCCCAGCTCGCCGGTCTCCAGGATCACCTTGAGATGCGCCGGGCCACACGCCTCCTTCACCGCCGCGATCTCGTCGAACACCGCCTCGTACTCGCCCGAGAGCATCGCGCCCCGATCGATGACCATGTCGATCTCGTCCGCGCCCAGCGCCACCGCCTCACGCACGTCCGCGATCTTCACCGGCAGCGGCGACAGCCCGCTCGGGAACGCGGTGGCCACGCTCGCCACCTTCACCCCCGACCCTTCGAGCGCCTTCTTCGCCGTCGGCACCAGCTTCGGGTAGACACACACGGCCGCACAGGAAGGCACATCCGCCCGCTCGTGCGGGTGCATCGCCTTCTGGCAAAGCTGCAGCACCTTCCCGGAAGAGTCCTTCCCCTCCAGGGTGGTGAGATCCATCATGGACACGGCCAGCTTGAGCCCGGCGACCTTCGCCTCCTTCTTCAGGCTCCGCTTGCCCAGGCCCGCCGCGCGCTCCTCGACCATGACGCGGTCGACGCTGGGCGCCGAGAAATCCGGGTATTTCGCCGCCCTGCCCGTCGCCCAGGCGCCCTGAACCCCCAGGGGGAGGGGCTCCGCGCCATGACCATTGCCCTTACCGTATGCCGCCATCGCTCTCCAGGCGGCACGGTAGCAGATGGTACCCCGCAACCGGAAACCCATCGGTCTGGACACGACGGACCCGACCTGGACGGCTCCCTCCCGCCCGGAGGACCTCCAGAGCACAAGGTGGCTCCACAAAATCCCAGGTTCTCTGTGCTAATGTGGCACGCCGATGGCTCGACGGCTCTGGCTCCCCCTGGCTCTGCTTCTCACCACCTCCATTCCAGCGCTCGTCGCTGCGTCCGGGTGCAGCTCTGCCCAGCTTCGTCCCGACGGAGGCGAGGGGCTTTTGCCCGTCGGCTCAGCGGCTCCCGACCTCTTCGCGCCCGATCAGAATGGCGCGCTGCAGCGTCTGTCGGATCAACGCGGACGCGCTGTGGTGGTCTACTTCTATCCGAAGGACGGCACACCGGGCTGCACCGAGGAGGCCTGCGCCTTCCGCGACGTCTGGGATAAGTACAAGTCCTCGAACGTCGTCGTCTTCGGCGTGTCGACGGACAGCCGCGAATCGCACGAAGCGTTCGCGCGCGAGAACAAGCTCCCGTTCTCGATCCTCTCCGACACCGACGAGACCTGGATCCGCGCCTTCGGCGTCCCGACCAACCTCGGCACCGCCTCGCGCGTGACCTTCCTCATCGATCCCGACGGCAAGGTGGCCAAGGTCTACCCGCAAGTGGATCCCGGCGTTCACGCGAACGAGGTGCTGAAGGACGCCGCAGCCCTCACCGGCGCAGCAGCACCTCCGTCGAGCGGCGACGCCGCCCCTGGCGCTGCGCCCGCTGCCCCTCCGGCCGAAGGCGCCGCCCCAGCTCCGCCCGCGCCCGCCGCACCCCCGCCCGCCAAGTGACGCCTCGCGCCCCGTTCACCACAACGCCGCGCCTCGCTCACTGATCCACGCCACATAACGCCTCACGCGCCACTCCAGGCAGCGCCGCGCTCCACACGCTACGTGGTCCCTCGCTCGCTGCCCCTCGTCCTGTTGCGCATCGATCCTTCAAGCTCAGCTCATCGGCGTCTCTTTCGGGCCGAGCGCTCCACAGCGACGGCGTCATCGTCTGGTGTGAGCATCGCGTACAGCTCGTGGAGCTTGGCGCGCAGCAGCTCCTTCGGCGGGAGGACCGTCTGGTACTCGGCGACGAGCGTGGGTGATGTGGAGCGCGCGAGCGCGTACTCCACGACCTCGTCATCCTTCGTCGCGCAGAGCAGCAGGCCGATGGATGGCCGCTCGTGAGGCTTCTTCACGTCACGATCGAGCGCCTCGACGTAGAACGAGAGCTGCCCCAGGTCGGCAGGCTTGAACTTCTCGGTCTTCAGCTCGATGGCGACGAGGCACTGCAGGCCACGGTGGAAGAAAACGAGATCGATCGCGAAGTCCTGGTTGCCGACCTGTACCGGGTACTGCGAGCCAACGAAGCAAAAGTCACGACCCAGCTCGGTGAGGAAACGGCCGAGGCGATGGAGCAAGGCGCCATGGAGGTCCGCCTCCGAGTACACGTCGGGAAGCGCGAGGAACTCGAAGTTGTAGGCGTTCTTGAACTCGTCGAGCGCCGTCGGGTGAATCTGTGTCACCACCGGTGAGACTCTCTTCGAAAGCGAGGAGCTTCGCAGCACCGCGCCAGAGCGAATCTGGCGCTCCAGTTCGCGCTTCGACCAGCGCTCCTTGATCGCAGCGAGGATGTAAAACTCGCGGGTCTCGACGGGCCTCGCCTCGCTCAAGATGATGAGGTGATGAGTCCACGACAATTGTGTCACCAGCGGTGACACTTTCTTATGCCCCCGATACGCCTCGAAAAACTGGCGCATACGGAAGAGATTTCGTCGCGTGAAGCCTCGAATCCCCGCGAAGCGTCGAGCAAGAGAGGAAGCGAGTTCGTCGACCACGCCATCGCCCCACTCGGCGCTCGCAATCTTCCGGCTGATATACTCGCCGAGCTTCCAGTAGAGCGAGACCAGCTCCGCATTGACGGCTTGGTACGCACGGCCACGCGCGGCCTCGATGAGCGCGATGACCTCCGTGAAGCGCGCGTCCTCGCGCTCGACGAGCGACGGCTTTGCACGAGGCGCAGCGAGCGCGGCCGCCTTGAAGGCGGCGGGCTTCTGACGCGCGACACCTCTCTTCGACGAGGGCTCAGGGCGCGCGACCCCTCTCTTCGAGGCGAGCTTCTGACCCGCGCTCCCTCTCTTCGAGGCGAGCTTCTGACCCGCGTCCCCTGTCTTCGACGAAGGCTTCGACCGCGCGTCTCCTTTCTTCGACGAAGGCTTCGACCGCGCGTCTCCTTTCTTCGACGAAGGCTTCGACCGCGCGTCTCCTTTCTTCGACGAGGGCTTCGACCGCGCGACCCTTTTCTTCAACGAGGGCTCAGGGCGTGCGACCCCTTTCTTCGAGGAGGGCTTCTTCGTCATGCGCAGAGAGCACAGGTTCTGGCGATGTCCACGATTTCGCAAGCGGATCAGAACGGTCGACGTCATCTCCCGCTCCGGCAGGGGTCACCGCGTTTCTCCACTGCCTACCGAAAGAAGCACGCCACGCCCGGAGCGCGCGCGTTTCCAGGTCATTTCACCTCGCCCGCTCGAGGCGCGCGGTCCCCTCCAGCAAGCGCCTCGCGCTCTCCCACGACCGCTGTTACGACCAGTCCGTGCGCGTCACCTCCTCTCACCACGACATCCGCGGCCTCCGGCTGTTCGTCCGCCGCTACCACGACGAGTCGGCACGTCCGAGCGGGCTCACGCTCCTCTTGCTCCACGGCTTCCTCGACGCAGGCGCCACGTGGGATCGCATCGCCACGCCGCTCGCCCAGGCGGGCCATGACGTCGTCGTGCCCGACCAGCGGGGCTTCGGCGAGAGCGGCTGGATCGGCCCTGGCGGCTACTACCACTTCCCCGACTACGTGGCCGACGTCAGCGCGCTCGTCGACGAGCTCGCTCCCGCGCGCCTTGGCGTCGTCGGCCACTCGATGGGCGGCGCCGTCGCGACCTATTACACCGGCACGTTCCCCGCACGCGTGGAGCGACTCGCCCTCCTCGAAGGCATCGGCCCCGGCCACAACGAACCCGAGCTGGCCGTCACGCGCATGGAGACCTGGATCCGCGATCTCCACCGCACCGACCGCACCCCGCGCCCGATCGCCTCCCTCGCTCAGGCCGTCGAGCGTCTCGCCGTCTTCCACGGCAGCATCCCCCGCGACGTCCTCGCGATCCACGCCGAGCAGCTCGTCCGTCGCGACGCTCGCGGCAACCTCACCTGGGCGTGGGATCCGCTGCACCGCACCACCGCGCCGACGCCCTTCTCGGCCCACGTCTTCAGCGCCTTCCTGCG
Organism: Chondromyces crocatus; assembly: GCF_001189295.1. NCBI lineage: Bacteria > Pseudomonadati > Myxococcota > Polyangiales > Polyangiaceae > Chondromyces > Chondromyces crocatus. Next base: position 4,007,443 of record NZ_CP012159.1, on the reverse strand, counting down.
CCGCATCACCTGCCCCACCCTGCTCGTCACCGGCGGCCCCACCGGCTGGCGTCCCCCCGACGAAGCCGAGCGCGCCGCCTGCCTCGTCGCCGCCGAGCACGTGGACCTTCCCGACGCAGGACACATGATGCACTGGTCACGCCCCGAGGCCCTGGTCGAGCAGCTGGTCCGCTTCTTCGGGAAGTGATGGCAAAGCATCGCGACGCAGCACCTGGGGCCTCCACGCTGTGCCGGCCGAGCGCGCTATCGTGAGGACGGTCGAGAACAGAGCGGCACGGCTCGGCAACCCTTCGTGAAAGGGTCAGAGGCTCGCAGCTCACTGCTGACCGCAGCGCAAAGCGAGGAGCACCATCCGCGTACTGCCAACGGGTCCTCCTTCGACCCCAGGCCCAACCCTCTGCGTGTCGCGCCCATCTCATAGGCCCTCATCCTGTGACCAGGAACACCAAATATCTCCTGAGAACGGGAAGGGTGCTTCGCGTAGACGCGAAGATCGTTCGTGTCCTCATGAAGCACCCTTCGCGTCCTCACGAAGCACCCTTCGCGTCCTCACGAAGCACCCTTCGCGTCCTCACGAAGCACCCTTCGCGTCCTCACGAAGCACCCTTCGCGTCCTCACGAAGCACCCTTCGCGTCCACGCGAACGATCTTCTCGTCCACGCAAACGACCTTCTCGTCGCACGAACTTCCTTCGCGTCCACGCGAACGATCTTCTCGTCCACGCGAACGATCTTCTCGTCCACGCGAACGATCTTCTCGTCCACGCAAACGACCTTCTCGTCGCACGAACTTCCTTCGCGTCCACGCGAACGATCTTCTCGTCGCACGAACTTCCTTCGCGTCCACGCAAACGACCTTCGTGTCCTCACGAACGATCTTCGCGTCCACGCGAACGATCTTCTCGTCGCACGAACGATCTTCGCGTCCACGCGAACGATCTTCTCGTCGCACGAACGATCTTCGCGTCCACGCGAACGATCTTCTCGTCGCACGAACGATCTTCGCGTCCACGCGAACGATCTTCTCGTCGCACGAACTTCCTTCGTGTCCACACGAGCGATCTTCACGTCCACGCGAACACTTTCCTCGTCGCGCGAGCGCCAAGCGCGTCCTCACGAGCCCCTCCCGGGTGTCATCGCACCGACACCGCGTCCCTGCGGTCAAACTGCCTGAGCGCGAGAACACCGTCTTCGACGACGACAACACGACTTGCCCCCGAGCAAGCACGCCACGCGCACGCACGCGCGCATGCTCCGTCGACACGAGGAGACTTCTCGAACAGGCCAGGCAGCATCCCGACGACACGAGGCCATCACTCGCCCGAGGAGACCACCACCGCCACGACGGAGCCTCAATCCACGCTCCCTCTGCGGAGACTCACGCCCACACGGCCGCAGCTCCCTGCTCCTCGACGACGTCCGTGCCCTCGTCGAGGTCCCAGGGGGTGAACGGAAGGCGCTCCTTCCTCATCTCCTCCGACCTCCATCCGAACGAGCACGCGCATCTGCCCCGGCGTCGTGCCTCCAGAAGGACGACTCGGAGACACCGCGGAGAGGCTGCGACAACCTACGGCGCCGTGGCCATGTCCGCACGTGATGCCAGCGCACGCTGGACGAAGCGCAGGTACGACGAGCGCGGCAGCGACGCGACCTGCGCCTCCACCTCATCGACGGCGCATCCGAGCACGACGGCGAGCTCCGCGACGGTCACCGGGTCGCCAAGCGAAGGCCCGTCCTCCACGGCAGCCGCCGAGATCCCGGCCGCTGGCGTCCACGCTTCTCCCGCCAGAAGCGCGCCGTGCTCCTGCTCGGCCTCGGCGATGGAGGCATAGTCCCGCACGTCCCCCTCGACGACCCAGCGCCCCGGGTCCCCCGGCCGGACCAAGGTGCCCAGCGCCACCCCTTGCTCCCACGACCCGCCTACCCCCACGACCACGCACTCCCCGGGCGCGATCTCCCCGAGCGTGCGTCGATCCCCGCTCGGAGGCTGCGTCATCGCCCGCCACCGGAGGATCGCGTCCTCCGGCAGCCGGATGCACGCCACCGACGCGGGTAGCGCCATGACACCCGCCGCGAAACGCACCCGAACGGTGCGCGTTTCGAGAGCTTCCCCCTCGGGAAGCGGCTCCTCGTCAGGCCCTCGCTGGTCCACGTCGCTGGAACTCACCCCGGACATGGTGCCCCCCTGCCGGCACTCGGCGCCTGGAGAGACGCCTCGTGAAGATGAGGAAGCTGACGATTCGAAGAAACGATGGCGATCCTCATCCCAGATGGCTTGACAGATCTGACTGAGCGGCTAGTCTCCCGCCGCTCCCTACAGGGAATGCCACCTTAGCTCAGTGGTAGAGCAACGGTTTCGTAAACCGTAGGTCTCGAGTTCAAGTCTCGAAGGTGGCTCCAAGTTTCTCGCCAGCGATTCCGGGCTCCCCCCGTGATGTCTGATCGTTGGCACTCGAACGACGAGCATCGCTCGTCGCTCCCCTCGCGAACACCGCGTCCAAGCGGCAGGTCCGTGGGCGTCTGCGGATGGTTCCTCATCGAGGCCGGCTCGACGCGGCGGTCGCGGTCCGCCTGACGACGCTATCGTCTCGATGGCTGCAACGACGCCGGCGTGCAGCCCACACACTGGCGTGACGGTCGGCCCGGATCATTCACAGGGAATGACGTCATACCTGCGCTCAATGCACTGATTGCCATCACGAAGCGCCCGCAGAGACGTCCGCGGGAAGCGAATTCCGATCAGGGGTATGGCTGAGGAAAGGAATCGCGCTCAGGTCGTGCGGCGCAGGCCCATCGCGCTCGCGAGCAGCAGATCGCGGAGCTGTTGCGCACGCTCACGAGCGACAGGCACGTAGATGCCGCGGCCGTCGGCCACGAGGCCCTCGCCGACCCAGACCCGCGTCCTGCGGTCGCGCTCGAACTCCTTGATGTGGGTCATGTTGACCAGCCAGTTGCGGTGGACACGAACGAGCGCACGGCCGAAGGAGGCTTCGATGGCGGACAGGGACAGGTCGACGTCGAAGACGCCGTGGGCGGTGTGGACCCGGGTCAGGCGCTCCGCGGCTTCGAAGGCCCACACCTCATCGCGCTCGAAGAAAACCAGGCTCTTCTTCCGCCGCGCGGCGATCCGCACGGGGCCCGCTGGCGGTAGCCGCGGGCGGAGGGCCCGGAGCTTTTGCAAGCACTGCTCGACGCGCTGCTCGGTGAATGGCTTGAGCAGGTAGTCGGCGACACCGACGTCGTAGGCTTCGAGCGCGTGGGCGTTGAACGCCGTGGCGAGGACGATCAGCGGTGGGTCGGGCTGCGCCGCGACCGCGCGCGCGATGTCCAGGCCTTCGTTGCGGCCGCCGGAGAGCCGGATGTCCAGGAAGACGACGTCGAAGGCGAGGCGCCCGTCGCCGAGCAGGATCTCCCGCGCTTCCTCCGCCGTTGCGACGGCGCCCGCAACCTCGGCCAGGTTGGAGCCGTCCAGAAGCTCGACGAGGTAGTTTCGCGCGGTCCACTCGTCCTCCACGACCAGGGAGCGCAGTTTTTCGCCGGCCTCGGTGCTCATGACGTTCCCTCCGAGGTCACGGAGACCGAGGCCACGGCGAGCTCGACGATTGCCGAGGTTCCTTCGCTCGACGACTGCAAGCGCAAGGTCGACCCGGGGCATCGGAGTTCGAGGCGACGACGCACCACACGGAGACCGACGGCGCCAGAGCGAGGCTCGGTCGTCGGAAGGCCGGGGCCGTTGTCCGTCACGGTGCACACGAGCTTCGACCCGACGCCAACCGCCTGGAGCGTGGCGCGTACGGTCACCCTGCCACCTCCGCCTCGACACAGCGCACCATGCTGGACCGCGTTCTCCACCAGGGGCTGTAGTAGCAGGGTCGGCAGCAGCACGCCGCCAGCGTCGGGAGGGATGTCCCAATCGAAGCGGAGCGTATCCCCGTGGCGCGATTCGAGGATCTCGGCGTAACGCCGGAGCCAGGTGACCTCCTGGTCGAGGGTCTGCATCTCGTCGTGCCCCTGCAGTGAATCCCGGAGCAGGTCCCCCAGACATCCCAGCAGGCGCCGCGCTTCACGGGGATTTTGCGTCACCAGCCCAGCGATGGTGTTGAGCGTATTGAGCAAGAAGTGCGGCTCGAGCTGCGAGCGCAGCCGCGCCATCTCCGACGAAACCCGGAGCTGCTCGGCCTCGAAACGCAGCTGCTCCGTTTCGAGGGTGCGGAGCTGGGCCTGCTCGGTCAGGTGCGGAGACACGAAGGCAAATCCCCAGATGCCGGCGATGAGGATGCCGATCATGGCGCCGAATCCTGCGGCGAGCGGGTATGGGAGCGGCCCTTTTTCATCGAGCTCGAAGCCGAGGAGCCCTTCGGACACGAACACGAAGGCGAGGGCGGAGAGCACACCGATGACCACGGCGACGAGGACACAGGCGACCACCACCTTCGTGGCGCTGAGCTGCCGCTTGATGCAGTGGTCAAACGTGACCGACAGCGCGAGCACCTGGATCGGCGTCTCGACGACCCACAGCATGAACCGAAGGACGATGCTCGAGATGCGCTCGTCTTCGAGGAATTCAGGGACGGTCTGCAGCAGCCCGATGACGACGGCCAAGGCCATGCCGACCAGCCAGCGACGTCGCGCGAAGAGCGTCAGATGCTGCGCCGCAGGACCTCCCATGAGGCCTCCAGATATCTTCCGCGCTCGCAGTCCGCAAGGTTGCAGCTCAGACGACGACGCATCGCGCAGGGTGAAGGGTTGCGGGTTCTTGCAGCAGGTCCCGACGCCTCCGGTTCGTCCATCGGGCGGCTCAGTTCGTCGGATGCGCGCGACGGTTGGTCGGTAGCGAATGGCAAAGCACCACACCAGATGCGACAGCCAATCCTCGACGCTCACCCACCTCCTTCGGACGGACGAAGCATGATCGAGCATTCATCTCGCGAAGATCACCAGCCACTCGCCGGATCACGTCGCCGGATTCTCGTCAGCGGCCTTCTCGGCTGGGCCGCTGGGGGCATCGCACTCGTCGCGATGGGCGCTTGTAGCACCAGCAAGGAGACAGGGCCGCTGAGCCACGACCTCACAGGGGAGCAGCTCTTCACGCAAGCCTTTCCAGGCACCAACGGCCGCTCCTGCGCCAGCTGCCATGTGCCAGAGGACAACTTCACGCTGACGCCCGCGCACGTGACCCGATTGCTGGAGACGAACCCGAGCGATCCGCTGTTCAGCGCGATCGACGCCGACGATCCCACGGCCGAGACGTTGACCTTCGAGCACTTGAAGGTGGGCCTCGTGCGCGTGTGGCTCACGGTGCCCGACACGATGGACTTGATCGATGATGCGGGCAACGTCACCACACCGCCCGATCGGAAGGTGTTCGTGTGGCGGTCGGTCCCCTCGATTGCTGACACGGCGATGACCGCGCCTTTCCAGTTCGATGGGCGTGCGGCGACGCTGGAAGAGCAAGCGCAAGCTGCCATCATCAGCCACAGCGAAGGGGGCACGGTGTCCCAGACCGAGCTCGCGCGCATCGCTGCGTTCCAGCGCGAGGTGTTCACCTCGGACCGGGCTCGCGCCGCCGCAGAGCACCTGGCGCGTGGGGTCGCTCCGGAGAACGTGCCCGACATGGAAGCGGCGCTGGACCTCACGCCCGCAGAGCAACGTGGCCGAGCCGTGTACGAGGCCGCGTGCGCGGCGTGCCATGGCGGGGGCTCCAGGGGGACCATCACGAACCGGGAGGCCCGTGACTTGCTGTTTCCTGCTCTCAAGCCCGATGGTCACGTGCTGTACGAGGTGCCTGCCACCGACCCGCCGACCCCGGTGCTCGCGGCCGATCAGGCCAGCGACTTCTTGAACATCGGCTCAGCGTTCGTCACGTATCTGGGACAGGTCGACCCCGAGTCCGAGATCCTGACGAAGTCGGTCAGCTTTCCTCGCTACCGCTACCGCTTCTACACGGACGGTTCTCGCACGAAGAAGGTCATCGATCTGCCGCCGCCGCCGCCGCCCTTCGACGGGGATGATCTGTCGGATTTCGACCCCGAACTCGACGACGATGGCAACCCCATCGCAGGGCCGAACCTGGTGCCTCAGATCTTCTCCAGCGATCCAGGGCGCGCCATGATCACGGGGCAGCCCCACGACTTCGAAGCGTTCGACGTGCCGACGCTGCGTGGGATCGGCCGCACGGCGCCTTACTTCCACAACAACAGCGCCAGGGACCTCGACGCGGTGGTGACCTTCTACAGCCAGTTCGTGCTGGGAAGGCTCGCGCCGCTCAACCTGCCTCCCATCCATCCGCCGGCGCACGAAGGTCCGCCGGAAGCCCTTAGCGCCGACCAGAAGAGCGATCTGATCGCCTTTCTGAACCGGCTCTGAGCGGGGCGAGGGGCCGGCTTTCAAGGCTCTGCCCAGGAGTCCGCGGCGAGCCTTCATCGTCCAGCCTCGCGCCGCCTCGGTGGTCACGACGGCCGACGCCGTGCAGTACCGGCAGCGAGATGTTGAATCCTCTGCCCCTCCGGATACACCAGCGCCTCACGTGAAGGGTGTCGCTCGACCCTCAGATGGGCGACACGCTCTACAATGAGCCGTGGTGAGCGCAGCCCGGAAGGAGCAGCGATGGGTCCGAGAGATTTCCTGAAGACCGTCTATCTAGGGGATCGCGGCTGCAAGGGCGTCTTCATCGACTCGTGGCGGGAGCGCGTGACCATTCACGTGAATGTCATTTCACGGGTTCGAGGCACTTCCGGAGCCTGGGACTACTACACGGATGAAGACATCACGGATGGTCACCTGGTCTTCACCGGGGTCAAGAGCATCTGCTTCGAGCCGTCAGGTCCACTCCCCAATGATTTCATCTACGAGGTCCTCATCGAGGAGGAACTCGTCAGTACGCCGGGAAGCGAGATGTTCAACGCATCGATCTCTGTCGGGTCGGTTGGTGAGGAGGAGGCTCCCACCGAGGTGGTCATCAAGATTCAGGCGAAAGGTCTTCACCTCGAAGATCCCGCGCGGCCCGGGCAAGAGATCCGCTCCTGATCCCTCCCGGTGAGCCATACCTCGATGCACCAGGACTGACGCGGGGCCCGAGCGAGCGGCGCTCGTGGGCCTGGTGGTTCGTGTGAGCTTCCGTCTGGTGCGCCCCGGGCCAGTCGCTCACGGAGTATGTCGGCGCGGTCGGCCGGTGACTCCTTCACGGGACCAGCGCGCGCTCCCCTGCCCTGCTGCCCGGGCTCCAGCGGTCTGCTTCTGACGGACGACGTTTCGTCGGCGGAATCGTCGACATGACGGTGGCCAGGGTCCGCATTCATGCTTGAGTTGACCTCGCTTCCGGTGGCCGCTGGTCGTCGGCGCGTCGTCGCTCGCACACCGCTCCGCGCAGCTCGCCTCGATCGGGGTGAGCCGGGCCTGCGGACCCACGGATGGGGGGAGGAAGGACATGAGCGCAACGGTCCCGTCGGGAGGGCATCGCGGCACCCTCGTCCACATCGTGCGCGGACACGCGGAGTGCCGCCCGGAGGCGGAGGCCATCACCTACCTGGCCGATGGTGAGGCCGTGGGGCAGGCGCTGAGCTTCGGGGAGCTGGATCGTCGGGTCCGCACCGTGGCGGGCCGGCTGCAGGAGCTCGGGGCCACGGGGAAGCCGGCGCTCTTGCTGTTCGAGAATGACGTCGACTTCGTCGTGGCGTTTCTCGGGTGTCTGTATGCGCGGGTCGTCGCGGTCACGGCGTATCCGCCTCGGAGCGGTTCGCGTCATCTCCAGCGGCTCCAGGCGCTGGTTGCGGATGCGCAGGCGGAGGTGGTGCTCGTGACGCCGTCGATCCTGGGGCGCATCGAGGAGTCGCTCCGCAAGTTCTCGGCGCTCGCGTCGGCGCGGTGGGTGGTCGTGGGCGAGCCCGGAGAGGGCGATGAAGCGCTGGCAGAGGCCTGGAGGATGCCTGCGCTGCGCCGCGAGGAGGTGGCGTTCCTCCAGTACACCTCGGGCTCTCTGGGGTCGCCCAAGGGGGTCATGCTCAGCCACGGGAACTTGATGCACAACGCGGCGATGATCGCGGCGGCGTTCGGGCACTCGAGCGCGACGCGGCACGTGAGCTGGCTGCCGCTGTTCCACGACATGGGGCTCATCGGGAATGTGCTCCAGGCGCTCTACCTGGGGACGCCGTGCGTCTTCATGTCTCCGGCCGCCTTCGTCCAGCAGCCGGCGCGGTGGCTGCGCGCGATCTCGACGTACCAGGCGACGACGAGCGGTGCGCCCAGCTCTGCGTATGACCTGTGCGTCCGGAAGATCACCGACGAGCAACTCGAAGGGGTGGATCTGCGGGGCTGGCGGGTGGCGTACAACGGGGCCGAGCCGGTGCGGGCCGATGTGCTCGATGCGTTCGCAGCGCGGTTCGCGCGGTTCGGGTTTCAGCGGAGCGCGCTGTATCCCTGCTACGGGATGGCAGAGTCGACGCTGCTCATCTCTGGCGACGACACGATGGCCGAGCCGGTCGTGCGGGCGGTGTGCAGCGCGGCGCTCGAACGAGGTCGGATCGAGGAGGTGACGGCTGGTCAGGCCGCGCGACGGCTGGTGAGCTGTGGGCATTCCTGGTTCGGTCAGGAGGTGAGGATCGTCGATCCGAAGACGTGCCTCCCTTGCCCGCCGGGGCAGGTCGGCGAGATCTGGCTCTCGGGCGAGAGTGTCGCGCTCGGCTACTGGAACCGGCCGGAGCTGACGCAGGAGACGTTCCAGGCGCGCCTGCCAGACACGGCGCGGACCTTCCTGCGCACGGGAGATCTCGGGTTCGTGGAGGAGACGCAGCTCTATGTCACGGGCCGTCTGAAGGATCTCATCGTCGTGCGGGGTCGGAACCACTATCCGCAGGACATCGAGGCGACGGTGGAGCGGAGCTCGGGGATGCTGCGCCCCGGGCTCGGCGCAGCCTTCTCCATCGAGGGGGCCGAGGGGGAGCGGCTCGTCGTGGTGCACGAGGTGGAGCGGGTGCACGTGGCCGATCTGGAGGTGCCGTCGGTGGTGGGGCAGATCCGGGAGGCGGTCGCCGAGGAGCACGAGATCGCGGTGCACGCGGTGGTGTTGCTCGCGCCAGGGACGCTGCCCAAGACGTCGAGCGGCAAGGTACAGCGCTCGGCGTGCCGGAAGCGCTTCCTGGCCGGCACGCTGGAGGCGGTCGGCCAGTGGTCGGTGTCGCTCAGGGAGCCAGCGCAGGAAGGCCCAGGGGCAGTGGCCGAGGGGCCGCGCACGCGGGAGGCGCTCCAGGGGTGGCTCACCGCGCGGGTGGCGGCGCGGCTGCGCATCGCGGAGAGCGAGATCGATCCACGGAGGCCGTTGACGCAGTACGGGCTGGAATCGACGGTGGCGGCGAGCTTGAGCCACGAGCTGGGCGACAAGCTGGGGGTGCGGCTGGGGCCCCTGGTCTTCTGGGAGTATCCGAGCATCGAGCGGCTCTGCGGTTACCTGAACTCGCTGTCGTCGTGAGGGGTGGGGCGCGGGAGAGGCATGAGCCAGCGTTTGCACTTCGATCCGCTGTCGTCCGAGTTCCTCGCGGATCCGTATTCGCTCTATGCGCGCATGCGCGCGGAGGATCCGGTCCATTGCAATGCGATGGGGAGCTGGCTGCTGACGCGCCATGACGATGTGGTCGCGGTGCTGCGGGACCACCGCTTCGGTGTCCACAGCATGGCGGCGAACCTCCGTAGCAAGGGGCGCTTCCTCGGGCCGGGCCAGAAGCTGGACGCGCTGGCAGATACCGTTGGTCAGTGGCTGATGTTCGACAATCCGCCGGAGCACACGCGGCTGCGGCGGCTGGTGAGTCGGTCGTTCACCACGGGCAGCGTCGAGCTGCTGCGGGCGCAGGTGGAAGAGAGGGTGGCGGCGTGCCTCGACGCTGCACGAGAGCGCGGAGAGCTGGACGTCATCCACGATCTCGCCGTGCCACTGGCCGTGGGGACGATCTCCAGCATCCTGGGCGTGCCGGCAAAGGACCGCGCGCGCGTGCTGGCCTGGACCGAGGGGCTGTCGCACATCGTGGATCCGCTGCGCTCGCTCGAAGAGTACCTGGCCATGGAGCAGGTGGCGGAGGAGTTCATGGAGTACTTCCGCGCGCTGTTCAGGGAGCGGCGGCGCAATCCCGAGGACGATCTCGTCAGCGCGCTGGTCGCCAAGGAGAAGGACAAGGGGGTCACGGAGGTGGAGCTCCTGTCGATGTGCACCAACCTGTTCACGGCTGGGTACAAGACGACCGTCAATTTCATCGGCAATGGCGTGCTCGCGCTCTTGCGCAACCCAGCGCAATGCGCGCTGTTACGCGAGGCCCCCGAGGCAGTCCCCAGGGCCATGGAGGAGCTGCTGCGCTACGACAGCCCGGTCCAGCTCATCACGAGGCTGGCGTGCGAGGAGGTGTCGCTGCGAGGGCGCACGATCCCGGCGGGGAGCATGGTGTTTCTGGCGCTTGGAGGAGCGAACCGGGACCCGGAGCAGTTTGCCAACCCGGACCGGCTCGACCTCACGCGGACGGAGGTGCGGCACGTCGCGTTCGCTCCCGGGATGCACCACTGTCTCGGGGCGATGCTGGCGCAGCTCGAAGGGCAGGTAGCGATCCTGGGGCTGGTCCAGCGCTTCGAAGACCTCGCACTCCGAACGGAGGGGGTCGCGATGGAGAGCGACGTGATCTTCCGAGGGCCCCGATCGCTGCCGGTCAGCTTCGACGCGAGGACTCAGGCTCTTCGCCGAGGTAGAGGCGGATGAGCTTCGCTTCGAGCTTCGTGCAGCGATCCGTGGCTCACCCGCCCCGCGGGGTCGAGCGCGCTCGCGCTCAGCCCTGAGGCTTCCTCGCGACGATGAAGTCGGTGTGACCGAGGTAGAGGTCTCCGCGCGTCTGCAGGATCTCGAAGCCCAGCGCGGCGATCTCCTGGGTGAGCTCCTCCAGGGTGTGCAGGTAGAACTTGCCCTCGTGCTGGTGCTGGCGAATGCGCTGGCTCTCTTTCTGGACCCCGCGCATGCGGAAGCACTCGCGGACGAAGTCGAACAGGGAATACTGCTCGTACATGTGGCTGAGGCCGGTGCGCGCGAACTGCGTGGTGTCGAGCTCACGACCGATGTCGCCGACCACGAGGTAGCCGCCCGGCTTGAGCATGGCGCGGGCTTGCGCGAGGGCTTCGAGGGCGCCGGGCTTCTGCAGGACGTAGAGGCAGTGGACGTAGCTGATCGCGTCGACGCTCTCCAGCGCCTCCGGTCGGGTCCTCAGGTCGGCAGCACGCGCCTGGATGGGGACACCAGCGCGCTCGGCCTTGTAGCGCAGCACTTCCAGCATGCGCTCGTTGTTGTCGTAGGCGCTGATGGTCGCTCGCGGGCACGATCGCGCGATGGCCAGGGCGAAGTTGCCGGTGCCGCAGCCCATGTCGACGATCTTCGCGCCGTCCGGTAGATCGAACGAGCGGAAGGTGTCCTCGAAGACGCGCACCAGCTCCTTGTAGGCCGGGTTGTTGCGCCCGATTCCATCATAAACATCGGCGTACGTGCTCCAATCGACTCCCATGACTTTCCTCCGGATCTCGGTCGTTACGCTGGTCCCGGCTCGACGACTTCAGATCGAGCACGGGCGTGGTGAGGTCATTCGTGACTGATCTCGTTCGTCGGTCGCGACGCGTCAGGCTGCTGGAGAGGTCGCGGTGGAAGCTGCGGGGGAGGCTTCCAGCTCGCTCAGGCGCCTCAGGATCTTCTGCAACAGGTCGTCCACGGCTTCCTGGGTGAAGCGCGGGTGGTCGTAATCGAGCTGCAATTCCAGCCCGGCGGCCTGTCTCGCCACCGAGGCGGTCAGGTTCAGGGGGGTGTGGAAGCGGTCGTGGTGGCGGAAGCCGAGCACGTCGACGCTTTCACCGAGCTGGTGTGAGGTCCCGGCGAAATCGACGAAGTTGAACGTGGCGGCGAAGCGTGCGCCGGGCCCGAACTCGGGGAGCGCAGACGCGGGGAAGAGGACGTGAGGATCGAGGGCGATGAGGCGCGCCTGGACCTCGCGCAGGTGCGCCACGAGGTCGGGGCGCGGGGGGCAATGAAAGGGCGTCAGGTTCCAGAGGAGGCCGCGGGTGCGGAGCGGGTCGACGAGGCGCGCGCTCCTGCCGCTGGAGACGACGCCGACGGGGACGGCTTCGCCGCCGATCTTCTGGAGCGCATGCAGGTACGTGCCGAGGAGGATCGCGCGGAGGGACACGCTCCAGCGTCGCCTGAGTTCGTGGAGGCGTGCGAGCAGCGGCGCCTCGACGTGGACGGTGCGCACGCGGCGGTCCCAGCTTTCGACGGAGGTAGCCGGAGCAGGTTCCGCGCGCCGGCTCCCGCGCAGGTGGTCGAGCCAGAAGGCGCGGGAAGGCTGGGCGTCCCGGGCTTCGCGCTCCAGGGCCACGAAGTCCCGGTAGCCATGCGGCTCAGGGGTCTCGACGATCTCCTCACCTCGTTTGTGGGCGCCGTAGAGGGCGAGCAGCTCGTGGAACAGCTCCACGCTGCTCCAGCCATCGAGGATGGCGTGGTGGCAGGACAGGTGGATCTCGAAGGTGTGGTCCGTGTGAAGGAGGATCCGGAAGCGGCTCAGGAGCCGCGACGGGCCGGTTTCGAAGGGGCGGCCTCGGTCGGCTTGCAGGCGCGCTTCGCTCACGCGCTGCCGCTCCTCCTGGGTCAGTGCGCGCAGGTCCTCGATCTCCAGGCTGGGGGGTGCGGTGCGGAGCACGCCTTGCAATCGCGGTGCGCCAGGGATTTCGAGGATGACGGTGCGCAGCGCAGGATTGCGGCGTACGAGGGTGGCGAGCGCCGCCTCCAGCGCGGGAAGCGAGAAGCCTTCATCCCGCAGGTGGAGGGCGTATTGCAGGTGGTAGATGCCCCGGCGGCCAGCGTCCTTCGCGTGCTCGTCGAGCATCACCTCTTGCATGGCGGTGAGCGGATAGGCGAGGGCGATCTCGGGTGGCAGGCTCTGGAGCAGGGAGGCTGGCAGGGCCACCTTGTCGAGAGGAATGGGCGCGGTCGCCTCGGTGGCTCGGCTGCGCTGGCGTGCGGGATGGGCCAGCTCGGCGATGGTGGGATGGCGGAGGATGTCCGCGGGTCGGATGTCGAGTCCGGCTTCACGCAGGTGCTGCGCGAGCTGCACGACCCGCAAGGAGTCGCCCCCGAGGGCGAAGAAGTCGTCGTGGATGCCAACAGGGGTCCTGCCGAGGATCTGCTGCCAGAGCTCGGTGAGGAGACGTTCTTGCTCCGTCCGCGGGGGTGTGTAGCGGGTCTGCAAGGAGGCGCGGTCGAAGGTGGGCCGGGGAAGGCGCTTGCGGTCCACCTTGCCCGCGGGCGTCAGGGGTAGCTCGTCCAGCACCATGTACTGCCCGGGCACCATGTACTCGGGCAGCCGCTCTTGCAGGTGCGCGCGCAACGCCTCCACCGAAGGCGCCGCTCCGGAGGGCACCACGTACGCCACGAGCTGCGCTCCCCCTCCCCGCTCGTCCTCGGCGCTGCTCACCACCACCGCACGCACCGAGGGGTGCGTCGAGAGCCATGCCTCCACTTCGCCCAGCTCGATCCGGAAACCTCGGATCTTCACCTGCGCGTCCGAGCGACCCTGATACAGCAGTCGGCCATCTGCTTGCCGTCGCACCACGTCCCCCGTGCGGTACATCCTTGCGCCGGGCGTCGTGCTGAAGGGGTCCGGCACGAAGCGCTCGGCGCTCAGCGAACGACGGCGCCAGTAGCCTCGCGCAAGGCCGGCGCCGCCGATGTACAGCTCGCCAGAGACCCCCAGCGGTACGAGTTCCAGCGCCTCGTCCAGCACGTACAGGTCCGTGTTGTCCACCGGAGTGCCCAGGTCCACCCGCGCCGCGTCCTGTACCGGTCCCGCTGCCGACCAGATCGTCGTCTCCGTCGGGCCGTACATGTTCCACAGCGCCACCTCGTGCTCCAGCAGTCGGCAGCACACGTCCCCGGGCAGCGCTTCCCCGCCGCACAGCGCCTTGAAGCCGTGGTTCAGCACCTCGGGGTGCTGGAGCAGCAGGCGGTAGGTGCTCGGCGTTCCTTGCATCACCGTCACGCCGTGCTGCGCCAGCGCTCGGCCCAGCCGCTCGGGATCACGGCTGGTGGCTTGGGACGCCACCACCAGACGCGCTCCCGTCACGAGCGGCAGGTACAGCTCCAGGCCGGCGATGTCGAACGAGAGCGGCGTCACTGCCAGCAGGACGTCCGTCGCCGAGAGCCCGGGTCGCTCCGCCATCGAGCGCAGGAAGTTCGCCAGCGCGCCGTGCGGGACTTGCACCCCTTTGGGACGTCCCGTGGAACCGGAGGTGTAGAGCATGTAGGCGCACTGCTCGGCCGCCACGGCCAGCTTCAGGTCGGAGGCCGGTTCGTCGGACGCCGAGCGCTCCACGTCCTGCAACAGGAGCGTCTCCACCCCGGACGCCGTGGGGAGCTGCTCCAGCGAAGCCTCGTCCGTCAACAGCAACTTCACGGCGGCGTCTTCGAGCATGTAGCTCAGGCGCTCGCGGGGGTAGCCGGGGTCCAGCGGGACGTACATGCCACCCGCCTTCAGCACGCCGAGGAGGCCCACCACGAGGTCCACGCCGCGTTGCAGGCTCAGGCCCATCGATACTTCCGGGCCCACGCCCATCGCGCGCAGTCGTCTCGCCAGTCGGTTGGCGCGGGCGTTGACCTCGGCGCGCGTCAGCCGCTTCCCTTCGTCCTCCACTGCGATCGCCGAAGGCTCGCGCTCGGCCAGCTTCTCCCACGGCGCATAGAAGGGCACCTCGCCCTCAAGGGGCGACGAGGGCCCCTGCCCTGCGCGCAAGACCGCCTCGCGCTCTTCTTTCCCCAGCAGCCTCAGTCGCCCCACCGGCCGCTCGGGGGTCTCCACCATCGCGGCCAGCAGCTCTGCGTAGTGGCGCGCCATCCGCTCTACCGTCTCCGGCAGGAACAGGTCCGCATTGTACTTCAGGTTGCCGTGCAGCTCTTCCGCCGCGTACAGCACCTCCAGCGTCACGTCGAACTGTCCCTCTTGCTGCGGGAGGGGATGGGCCGCCACGGCGAGGCCGCCGAAGTCCGTCGTGCCCTCTCCACCCTGGAGAAGCTGGGTGAGCGCGCCCGTGGAAGGCTGCTGGAAGACGAACGAGGCTTGAAACAGCGGGGAGCGGGCGGGGTCGCGAGGAACGCGCAGGCGATCGACCAGCAACGCGAAGGGATAATCCTGGCGACTCAGCGCGTCGGTGATGGTCTGTCGCGTTTGCTGGAGGAGTTCGATGGTGGAGGGGTCGTTCGTCAGATCGGCGCGCAGCACGACCATGTTGATGAAGTCGCCCACGACGGGGCTGAACTCCTGCCGGCTGCGGCCAGCCATGGGGGTGCCGACGAGGATGTCGCGCTCGCCGCTGTGGCGTGAGAGCAGGGTCTGGTAGGCGGCGAGCAGGACGGCGAAGAGGGTGGCACCGTGCGCTTTCGAGAGCTGGACGATGCGCTGGGTCGGCTCGCGGCGGATGGTGAAGGGGTGGGAGGCGCCGCGGAAGGTCTGGACCGGGGGGCGGGGCAGATCGAGGGGGAGATCGAGGTTCGGGATCTTGCCGGAGAGGCGCTGCTGCCAGTACGCCCAGAGGCGCTCGCCTTCGGGGCCGCCCAGGAGGTCGCGCTGCCAGCGCACGAAGTCGCCGTACTGGACGCTGAGCAGAGGAAGCTCGGGGGGGTGGCCGGCGCGCACCGCAGGGTACAGGGCCTTGAGTTCGTCGATGAGGATCCAGAGGGACCAGCCGTCGACGGCGATGTGGTGCGCGACGAGGAGGAGGACGTGGTCGTCGGGGGCGCGGTGGAACAGGACCCCTCGAAGGATGGGGCCGCGTTCGAGATCGAAGGGTCGGCAGCGCGCAGCCTGGACGCGCTCTGCGAGTTCGGCCTCGGCCCAGGTGGAGGCGTCCAGCTCGTCGAAGCCAGGGTCGAGGCGTGCGTGGATGGTGCGCAGGGCCTCTCCGTCCCGCTGGAGGTAGGTGGTGCGCAAGACGGGGTGCCGCTCGGTGAGGGCGAGCAGGGCGCCGCGCATGGCGGGCGCGTCGATCGGGGAGCGCACGCGGAAGGCGAAGGCCACGTTGTAGGCAGGGCTCTCGGGATCGAGGCGGTACAGGTACCAGAGGGCCTGCTGGCCGTGCGAGGTGGGCTGCGGGGTGGTCTGGCGCGCAGCACGTGCGCGCAGGAGGTGCGCGAGGCGCTCGAGCTTCTGGGCGCTGGTGGCGGGCTCGGGGTGTTCGTGCGGGCTCACGGTGCGCCCTCCATGCCCTCGACCTGTTGCAGGAGGGTGTTCAAGGCCGGTTCATCGAGGCGCTCGATGCGTGCCAGTAGCGTCTGCATGGTCTCGTGGTCGATGTTGCGGACGAGTTCGAGAAGATCGTCCGAGGTCGCGCGGGAGGACGTGATGGACGCCGGGGTGGCGGGTGCGGCGAGCAGCTCGTGGAGCCGTCGCACGCTGGGGCTCTGCAGCAGCTCGGCGAGTTCGATGGGCTGGCCGAGATCCTGCTCGATGCGGTTCCGCAGCTCGACGGCCATGAGCGAGTCGAGGCCCATCTTGGTCAGCGGGGTCTCGGGGTCGAGGGAGGCCGCGTCGTCGAGGCGCATCACGTCGCCCACCAGCTCGACGAGGTAGCGGGACAGGAGCGCGTCGCGCTCGGCGGGCGAGGCGGTGTCGAGCTGGCCTCGGACGTCGCTCTTGCGCCGGCGGGTCGTGGCGGCCTTGGTCGGAGTCGACGGGGCCAGCTCGGTGAGCAGCGGTCGGCGCGCTCTGGCCTCGTAGACGGGGCGGAAGCGCCGGAAATCCACCCGGGCCACGACGACCTCGGTCTCGTCGATGCCGCACAGGGAGTCCATCGCCAGGATGGCCTGCTCGGGAGGCAGGCCATGGATGCCCATGCGTTCGAGCCAGTCCTTGGAGCCCGCCCGAGCGGCCATGCCCTCGCCTTCCCAGGGTCCCCAGTGAATGCAGACGGCGGGTCGACCCGCGCTCCGGCGCTGTCTCGCCAGCGCCGCGAGGTACTGATTGGCTGCGCCATAGGCCAGCATGCCCGCCGAGCCCCAGACGGCCGAGATCGAGGAGAAGCAGACGAAGGCGTCGAGGTCGAGGCCCTCGCTGAGGCGGTGCAGCAGGTAGCCGCCGGTGACCTTGGGGGCCAGGGTCTCACGGAGCGCCGCGGCATCGAGGGCTTGGAGGTCGCGATGGCTGAACACCCCTGCCGCATGGAAGATGCCGCGCAGCGGGAAGCTCGAGCGGCGAAGGTCGTCGAAGACGCGCTCCATCTGGGCGCGGTCGCCGACGTCTGCAGCGAGGATCTCGATGGATGCGCCAGAGCGCCGGAGTTCGTCGAGGAGGGTCTGTTTGCTGTGCCGGCTCGACGCGGTCGCCGTGGCGAGCGTCTCTTCCCAGGGGCGGCGGCTCATGAGCAGGATGCGCCCTGCGCCGCGTGCTGCCAGCCACCGGGCGGTGAGGAGGCCGAGATCGCCAAGGCCTCCGGTGACGAGGTAGCTGCCGTCAGCGCGGACCTGGAGGGGCGGGACGGGGGGCGCCGTGCGTCGCGCCAGGCGCAGGACGTACCTCGCGTCCCCCCGCAACGTGACCTGGTCCTCGCCGTCCGCGCTCTGCAGGGCGCCGAAGAGCAGGCGCGCCTCGTCGGAGGAGCGCGCCGGATCCAGGTCGAGGATCCCACCCCACAGCTCGGGGGCTTCGAGGGCGAGTCCACGGGCGAGGCCCCAGAGCAGGGCTTGCTGGGGGGCGCGGATCGGCTCGGCGTTGGCGATCGACTGCGCACCTCGGGTCACGAACCACACGCGCGAAGGCAAGGGGCTCGCGGCGGCCTTCAGGGTCTGGATCAAGTACAGGGCACTCGCGCAGCCGTGCGCCTGCGCCGACGCGAACGAGGAGGCGGGGTCGGCATCGAGCGCATCGGGGTCCTCGGCGTCGAGACCCCCGAGATGCACGAACTTCACGCCACCCGGGGGCGCGTCGCGCAAAGCGTCCTCCACGATCTGGTGGTAGCGAGCGCGGGAGGCGTCTTCTGCGAGAGGTGCCTCGATGGCGGCCAGGTGGACGTCGTGGCCGCGGTCTCGCAGGAGTGCGGCGAGGGCAGCGCCCGTGCCGCTCTGGTCCGCAAGGAGGACCCAGCGCTCGCGCGCACCCGTGCGAGTCGTGTCCGTGTCTCCGGACGCGGGGGCGTCTCGCCGGCTCCAGCGCAGATCGTAGAGCCACTCGGCGAATCTCGGGCGGCTGGAGACCTGGGCGATGAGGGCGCGTGGGGCCGGCAGGAGCAGCCAGCCGGTGAGTTCGGCCACGGGTTCGCCAGCTTCGTCGAGGAGTCGCACGTCACCGGAGACGGGCGCGGAGGGGTTGTCCATCGCGCGCTGCAAGCGGGCGTGGCTGAAGGTGGAGGTGCCGGGCTGGCGGTGCAGTCGGAAGCGCTTCAGGCCTGCGGGGAGATGGACTGCATCCTTGTCGGCCTCGTCGCCCGTCCCGCCGATGGTTGCGCCGAGCACCTGCAGGGCGCTGTCGAGCAGGGCCGGGTGGACGCGATAGCGCGCGACGTCGACGGCGAGGGCGTCGTCCAGGGCCACCTCGCCCAGCGCCTCCGCATTTCCCTGGTGGAGCCTTCGCAGGCTCTGGAAGGCGGGGCCATACTCCAGACCTTGCTGGTGATAGAGCGCGTAATGGGCCTCGCGCGGGATCTCGGCCGGGCAGCGTCCCTTCAGGGCGGCGATCGGTTCGATGGTGCTGGCGATCTCTTGGCCTTCTCCGTCGATGCGCGCGAAACCTTGCACATGAACCTGCCACTCGGAGCAGGTTTCGTCCTTGGGGCTGCAGATGCGGAACTCGGCGCGACCTTCTTCGGCAGCTCCGAGGATGGTCTGTACGTGGGCCGTTCCGGTGGGCGGAAGGACGAGGGGGGCCTGGATCACCAGGTCTTCGAGGACCGAGACGGAAGGTCCGTAGACCTCCTGGGCGGCGCTCAGCGCCATCTCGATGTAGGCCGTCATGGGCAGGACCATCTGGCCGTAGACGCGATGGTCCTGGAGGTAGCCGAGCGTCTCGGGGTCGAGCTTCGCGGTGAATAGCGTGGCATTCAGCGCGGTCGGGAGTCTGTGGCCGAGGAGGGGGTGGACGGCCTCGCCCGCGGCCCCCGTGGTGGCAGCCTGGTCTGGCGCTTCCGGTCGTTTCGCGGCCCAGTAGCGCTTGCGCTGGAACGGGTACGTGGGGAGAGCGACGCGGCGGCGGGGGTAGTCCCGATCGAAGGCAGCCCAGTCGACCGAGGCGCCGCGCACGTGGAGTCGGGCCAGGCTTTCGAGCAGGGGCTGCCAGTCGCCTGCCCCTTGCTTGAGGGTGGGGAGCCAGTCGATGTCGTCCGCAGCTCCGGCTTCGCGGCGCGCCATGGCGACCAGCGTGGGCTGGGGGCCGATCTCGAGGAAGCAGCGATGACCCTGCTGTCGAAGGGTGCGGATGCCAGCCAGGAACTGGACCGGCTCGCGCATCTGCCGCCACCAGTACTCGGCCGTCGGGGCGTCGGTCATGAGTTCGCCGGTGAGGTTGGAGACGAGGCGGAGCTGCGGCGCGGTGAAGTTCACGCCGGCGGCCACGCGCTCGAAATCACGGCGCATGGGTTCGAGGAGAGGAGAGTGGAAGGCGTGCGAGACCTTGAGGGGTCGGTTTTTGATGCCCCGCGCTTGCAGGGCAGCGCCGATGGCGGCGAGGGCGTCCGTGGCGCCGCTGATGACGGTCTCCCCCGGGGCGTTGATGGCGGCGATGGTGACGCGCGACTCGTGGGCGCGGAGCAGGTCGCCGATGCGCTCGGGCTCCGCGAAGACGGCCATCATGCCGCCCGGCTCGGGCAGGGCTTGCATGAGGCGGGCGCGCGCGGAGATGAGGGCGAGGCCATCTTCGAGAGAGAACACCCCGGCGGCGCAAGCTGCAGCGTACTCGCCGACGCTGTGACCGATGACGGCGGCGGGCACGATGCCCCAGTCCCGCAGGGTGCCGCAGAGGGCCACTTCCAGGGCGAAGAGCGCGGGCTGGGTGAACTCGGTCTGGTCGAGGAGCCCGGACTCCTGCTCATCCGGGAACAGAATGCCGAGGAGGGGACGGCTCAGGTGAGGTGCCAGGAGGTCGGCGCAGGCATCCAGGCGGCGCTTGAAGGAGGGGCTCGTTTCGTAGAGCGCGCGGGCCATTCCGGCGTACTGCGAGCCCTGTCCGGTGAAGAGGAAGACGATCTCCGGCGGTGTCTGCGCCGCGGTGGGCGCACGGAGGGCCGAGGGGGACGTGCCGCCGTCTCGGAGCGCCGCGAGGGCGAGGCTGGCCTCCTCGGTGGACGAGGCCACCACGGCGACACGGTGAGCGAAGTGGGTTCGGCCAGTACCTGCCGTGAAGCACAGGTCCGCGAGGGGGGTCTGCGTGCTGGCCGCGAGGTGCTGCGCGTAGTGGTCGACCTGCGCCGTGAGGGCGGCGTCGGTCCTGGCAGAGAGGGTGAGG
Organism: Chondromyces crocatus; assembly: GCF_001189295.1. Classification (NCBI taxonomy): domain Bacteria; kingdom Pseudomonadati; phylum Myxococcota; order Polyangiales; family Polyangiaceae; genus Chondromyces; species Chondromyces crocatus. Next base: position 3,986,958 of record NZ_CP012159.1, on the reverse strand, counting down.
AGGTGCAGGGGGCGCTCCACGTCCTGCCGCCGCGCTGGCGCCGAGGGCGCCTCCTCCAGGATCACGTGGGCGTTCGTGCCGCTCATGCCGAAGGAGCTGACGCCGGCAAGGCGCCGCTTGCCGTCGGTGTTCCAGGGGAGCGCGCTCGGAGGGACCAGGGCCGGGATGGAGGCAAGGTCGATGTTCGGGTTCGCGCGCTCGAAGTGCAGGTGCGGGGGGATGGTGCGGTGCTTCAGCGCGAGGACGGCCTTGATCAGGCCCGCCGCGCCAGCGGCCGGCTCCAGGTGCCCGATGTTGGTCTTCGCAGAGCCGACGTAGAGCGGGCGCTCGGCTTGCCGGCCCTTGCGCATGACCGCAGCGAGGGCCTGGAACTCGATGGGGTCACCCAGGGGCGTGCCGGTGCCGTGGCATTCGACGTAGTCGACGTCGGCAGGGCTGACACCAGCAGCGGCGAGCGCGCGGCGGATGACGGCCTCCTGCGCGGGCCCGTTCGGCGCCGTGAGGCCGTTGCTGCGGCCATCGTGGTTCACGGCGGAGCCGCGGAGCAGGGCGAGGATCTGGTCTCCGTCCCGCTCGGCGTCGGAGAGCCTCTTCAGGACGAGGATGCCGCAGCCCTCTCCCCGGACGTAGCCGTCCGCTGCCGCATCGAAGGTCTTGCAGCGGCCGTCGCGGGACAGTGCCTGGAGCTTGCAGTAGAAGAGGTGTCCCTGAGGGGCGAGCATCAGGTTCACGCCTCCGGCGAGTGCCAGGTCGCATTCGCCGTTCCGCAGGCTCTGTGCGGCGAGATGGGTCGCCACGAGAGACGAGGAGCAGGTCGTGTCGAGCTGGACGTTGGGGCCGTGCAGGCCGAGGAAATACGAGAGGCGCCCGACGCCGATGCTGAGCCCGGACCCCGTGCCGACGTAGGCGTCGAGGGTGGTGCTCTCGTCGATGGTCAGCCGGGAGTAGTCGCTGTAGCTCATCCCGACGAACACGCCGGTCTGGCTGTCGAAGAGCCGATCGGGGGCGTGGCCGGACTGTTCGAGCGCCTCGTGCGCCACCTCGAGCAAGAGGCGCTGCTGCGGGTCCATGGTGCGGGCCTCGCGCGGCGAGATCCCGAAGAACTCGGCGTCGAAACGCTCGACTTGATCGATGAATGCGCCGTGACGGGCGTACATCTTCGCCGGCGCCTCGGGGTCGGGGTCGTAGAAGGCATCGATGTCCCAGCGATCCTTCGGGATCTCGGTGACCGTGGTCACGCCGTCCCGCAGGATGCGCCAGTACGCTTCGGTGTCGTTCGCGCTGCCAGGAAAGCGGCAGGCCATGCCGACGATGGCGATGGGCTCGGTCCGCGCACGCTCGAGCGTGTCGACCTTGCGCTGCATCTTGTCGAGCGCGAGCAGGGCGCGCTTGAGCGGCGACAGCTCGCCGGGAGAAGCCGCAGGTTGTTTTTCGCTCATAGATCTTCCAGAAGGGCGAGCTTTTCGAGGAGCTGCGCCTCGGCCTCGTCCTCCGACAGGTCCTGGAGGTTCCGCAGGAGCGCCTCGGTCACCACATCCTCCTGGGGCGCAGCCCGCTCGGGCTCCGCCAGGATGGGTAGCTCGCGACGGAGGAACGCCACCAGCGCCTCGATGCTGGGGTGATTGAAGAGAAGGGTGGCCGGGAACCGGAGGCCCACGCTCTTGCCGATGGCTTCACGCAGATCGACGGCCATCAAGGAGTCGAGTCCCAGTTCGTGGAGGGGCATCCGTGGGTCGATGGGTCTGTCGTGAGCAAGGCCGAGGCTCTGGCGCACCAGGTCCAGGAGGCGCGCTCGGAGCAGGCCTTCGCGGTCCTCGGGCAGGGCTGCCTCCAGCGACCGGATCCACGCGGGCGGGCCTGCGGCGGTCTCGGGCGCTCCGGCTGGAGACGCCAGTGGGGCACGCGCAGTGCGAGCCTCGGCGGGGAGCTGCTCGACGAGCAGCGGAGGGACGGTGGGCAGCCGTGCCAGGAGGAGGCGCCAGTCGACCCGGAAGACGCCGATGTCACCGGCTGCACCGCCGAGCAGGCGCTCCAGGAGGGCGAGCGCTTGCTCCGGTGGCATGGACTCGAACCCGTGGGCGGCGCGGCGGTCCGCTGCGCCTTGTTCCGCGGCCATGCCCGCTCCCGCCCAGGGTCCCCACTGGATGCTCAGCGCAGGTCGCCCCAGCGCGCGCCGATGCTGCGCGAGGCCGTCGAGGAAGGCATTGGCAGCGGCGTAATTGGCCTGGCCCGGGGTGCCCAGGACCGCAGCGATCGACGAGAACAGGACGAAGTGCTCCAGGGGGTCGTGAAGCGTCAGGGCGTGAAGCAGGCTGGCTCCGGCGACCTTGGGGGCGAGCACGGCGTGGAGGCGCTCGGGATCCTGCCGGAGGAGCACGGCGTCGGACAGGCTGCCCGCCAGATGAAAGATCCCCCGCAAGGGGCCCTCTTCCCGGCGAAGCGTGTCCAGCGCGGCCGAGAGCGCGTCGGCTCTGCTCACGTCGACCTGCATCACCCGCACCCGGGCAGGCCCAGTCTTCAGCTCGTCCAGCGCGCGTATAGCCTCGGGCCCCGGGGTGCTCCGTGACATGAGCACGATCGTCTCGGCACCAGCGTGCGCGAGCCAGCGACCGAGCAGCAAACCGAGGCCTCCGAGGCCGCCCGTGATGAGGTGCACGCCTCCACCGAGCACCGGGCGTCGTCCGCTGACCGGGAGGGTGTCGGGCTGAGGTCGCAGGCGGGCATGGTGAGCGCGGCCGCCGCGGAGGGCGATCTGATCCTCGTCCGTGGACGCCAGCAAGGCCGCGGCAAGGTGGGAGGCCTCGTCGGCGGAGGATTCGGGATCGAGGTCGATGAGTCCGCTCTGGAACTCGGGATGCTCGCTGGCCAGAACGCGACCGAATCCCCAGAGGGCTGCTTGTGTCGGGGAGACAGGAGCTGGATTCGTGCCGACCGTCTGCGCCCCGCGCGTCACCAGCCAGAGGCGGCCGTCGCCGGCGCTCCAGCGAGGCGCGAGCTTCTGGACCAGCGTGAGGGCACGAGAGCAGAGGCGCTGCGTGGCAGCGAGCGCTCCACCCATGCCGGCGCCCTGCTGAGGGTGCGGATCTCCAGGGGACTCGTCCAGCGGCCAGAGAATGACGATCCCTCGCGGCTTGCCGTGCTGCGCCAGGGTGTCGAGGAGCTGGTCGAGTTGCTCGGGCTGGTCCGGATCGAGCGTGTGGATGCCCGGGCCGGGGGTGTCGAGACGCTCGCCTCGACGAATCAGGTGGCAATGGACGCCGGTCCGTTCGAGATGGGCGCGCAGAGAGGAGCCGGCATTTCCTTCGTCCGCGAAGATCCAGCAGGGGCCGGATGAGACCATGCCAGGAGGTGGCGCCACCGCAGGCGCAGGCTCCCAGGCGATGCGATGGAGCGGCGTGGCCGGCTGCGCTTCCATGGGCCGCAGGCGCTCGCGCGCGACCCGGCGGTAGCGCACGCCGGTGAGCTCGGTCAGGACCGCGCCGTCCTCCGATAGCAAGTGAATATCGCCGGTATACCCATCGTGCACGTCGTTCCCCTCCCGCAACCGCGCATGCGCGAAGCGGGTCGCAGCAAGCGAGCCGTGGAGATGGAGTCGCTCGATGGCCACCGGCAAGTAGACGACCCCCGCCTCGACCGCCGACAGTCTGCTCGCAGCGGCGATGCTGAGTGTCTGCAGGCCGGCTTCGAGGTGGCCGGGATGCAGGTCGATGTCGGCACCATCCTCCGCGGCCGGGGAGCGCAGCCTGGAGAGTGCCTCGCCGTCGCCGGAGTGGAGGGTCTCGATCCAGCGCAGCGAGGGGCCCATGTCGACCTCCTGACGCGCGATGACCTCGTAAAAGCCGGCGCCCGTCTGGGCCTTCGCGCAGCGGGCGTGGATCTCGTCGAGCGCGACCGAATGGCGTCCGGAAGCGGCGGCAACGGCAGCAGCAGCGGGAGCATCGGAGGCGGTGGGAGCGACGAGTCTGCCGATGCGGCCCTGGGCGTGGACCGTGGGCTCCGTCTCGGGACGAATGTCGTCGTCCGGGAAGCTGCAGATCTGGAAGGAGGTGCGCTCCTGGTCGTCGCGCTGGACGATGGTCTGCACGGTGCGGTGCTCTCCCTCGGAGAGAGCGAGCGCCGCGGAGAATTTCACCCCTTCGAGGGACAGCGGCAGCTTGCCGGCAGCACGGGCCGCCATCAGCAGGTAGCCGACGGCGGGCGCGACGGCCCGGCCGAAATAGTGGTGGTCGCGCAGGTAAGGCGTGGTCGCGCCGTCATAGCGCGCCTCGAAAAGGGTGTGCCGCGCGAGACCCAGGCGCAATCGTCGGCCGAGCAGGGGGTGGACCTCGGCGCTCACGGGTCCTTCCCGCCTGTCGACGCGAGAGGACGTGGTCTCGGGGTCGATCCAGAAGCGTTTGCGCTGAAATGGGTACGTCGGTAGCGCGGTGCGTGCTCCCGGCTGGATCGCACGCCAGTCGAGCGGGACGCCGCGCGTGTAGAGCTGCGCCAGCGACCCCAGCACGACGTCCCAGTCGCGGTGCTCTCGTCGCAGAGAGGGCAGCCATGTGAGAGCCATACGGTCGGCCAGCGCTCGCCGCCCGATGCCAAGGAGCGTCGGGTGGGGGCCCATTTCGAGCATGACGGTGCAGCCCCGCGCGCGGAGGGCCTGGAGCCCCTGGTAGAACTGCACGGGTGCCCGGACGTGCTCGGCCCAGTACCCGGGTCCGACCGATGTCGACGGCGCGATCAGCGCTCCCGTCAGGTTGGAAACGAAATCGATGGTGGGCGGGGAGCCACGATGCTTGCTCGCCACAGCCGCGAAGCCCTCCAGCATGGGATCCATGAGCGGTGAGTGGAAGGCATGGGAGACGTGCAGCCGCCGGCTCTCCACGCCGTCCGCCGTGAGCTGCGCGAGAACGTCTTCGAGTGCGTCTCGCGCGCCGGAGATCACGATCTCGGCTGGACCATTGAAGGCTGCAATGGCCAGGCGCGCTTCGTGACGCGCGAGCAGCGGCAAGACGCGCTCCGCCTTTGCGAACACCGTGGCCATTGCGCCGGCCTCGCGGAGTTCGTGCATCCGTCTGGCGCGCTCGACGATGAGCTCGATTCCCTCGGAGAGGGTGAGCACGCCAGCCGAGATGGCCGCGGCGTACTCTCCCACGCTATGACCCATCACGGCGCTCGGGAAGACGCCGAAGGAGCGCCACATCCGGTCGAGGGCGTGTTCGACGGCCAGCAGCGCAGGCTGCGTGTACAGGGTCTGCTCCAGGGGAGAGCGCCCATCCTGGGGCGCCGCGAGCAGGTCGAGCAGGGGGATCCTCAGGTGGGGGCGCAGGAGCGCGTCGCATTGCTCCAGGGCGGCGCGGAACACGGGCTGCGTCCGGTACAGCGGGAGGGCCATGCCCGCGTACTGCGAGCCCTGGCCGGAGAAGAGGAACGCTATCCGCGGGGCTCCTTCGCCAGGGACCTCGCCGGCCGAGACGGCGTTGCTGGCTCGCCCGTCGAGAAAGGCACCGAGTTCTCTGCGCCACTGTTCGACGGACGACCCCACGAGGGTGATTCGCTCGCGGAAATGGCGGCGACCCGCGCCTGCGGTGAAGGCGATGTCGGCCGGTGATGCGTCGGGGTGCTGTTCGAGGTGACGCTGATAGCGCACCGCGAGTTCTCGCAGGGCTTGCGGCTCTCTCGCGGACAGCGGGAGCAGGTAGGCAGGTCGCTCCGAGGGGGCCGTGGTGACCGTGGGTTGCGGCGCCTCCTCCAGAACTACATGCACATTGGTGCCGCCGATCCCGAAGGAGCTCACCCCGCAGCGCCGCGGCCCTCCTACGCGGTCCCACGTGCGCGGCTCGGCGTTGACGTAAAAGGGGCTCTGGTCGAGCTGAAGGGCCGGGTTGGGCTTCTGGAAATGCAAGGTCGGCGGCAGCTGGCCACGCTCGAGCATCCCCACCGTCTTGAGGAGTCCGGCAATGCCCGCTGCAATGTCCAGGTGCCCGATGTTGGTCTTGACCGAGCCGATGGCGCAGGAAGGCGGACTCTCCGGGGCGGTCCGGAACACGCGCGTGAGGGCGGCAATCTCGATGGGATCACCGAGCGGTGTGCCGGTGCCGTGGGCCTCGATGTAGCCGATGGTCTCCGGCTCGACGCCAGCCACTTCCAGGGCCTCCTCGATGACGCGGGCCTGGCCCTCGACGCTCGGCGCGGTGTACCCGACCTTGGCGGCGCCATCGTTGTTCATCGCGCTTCCCTTGATGACGGCGTGGATGCAATCGCCGTCCGCAAGGGCGTCTCGCAATCGTTTGAGCACCACCACCCCGAGCCCGCTGCCCGGCACGGTGCCACTGGCGTTCGCATCGAAGGCCCGACAATGCCCGTCGGGTGCGAGGATCATGCCCTCCTGATGCATGTAGCCGGCGCGCTGCGGCACGCTGACCGCCACGCCGCCAGCGAGCGCCATGTCGCACTGGTCCTCGATCAGGCTGCGGCAGGCCATGTGCACGGCGGCGAGGGACGTGGAGCAGGCCGACTGCACCGTGATCGCGGGCCCCGTCAGGTTCAGCTTGTAAGCGGCGCGCGTCGCGAGGAAGTCTTTGTCACTCGAGATGAACAGCTGGTAGTCGCCTGCGAGAGAGCGGGTCCTGCCATGCAGGTTGAAGAGGAGGTAGCCGTTGATTCCCGCCCCAGCAAAGACGCCGACAGGGCCAGGGCGGTCCTCGCCGCCGTAACCAGCGTTCTCCAGGGCCTCGTGAGCGCACTCCAGGAACAGTCGCTGCTGCGGGTCGAGGACGGCAGCCTCTCGGGGGGGTATGCCGAAGAACTCGGCGTCGAACAGGTCGATGTCCTCGAGTTCGCCTTTGGCTCTGACGTACGCTGGGTTCGCCACGATGTCGGAGGGCACGCCGGCAGCGAGCAGTTCCTCCGCCGAATAGAAGGCGATGCTCTCGATGCCTGCCCACAGGTTGTGCCAGAAGGCATCGAGCGTTCGGGCTCCCGGGAACCGGCCCGCGGCGCCGACGATGGCGATGTCGGTGTCACGTCCGGGGGCCTCGTCGACCGTTTCCGTGCCCCGGCGGGCCGCACGCCGCACACGGCGCTCTCTGGCTTCGGACGCTCTGTCGCCCGCGTCGCCCCCGAGGCGCCGCACGAGCGCAGCCTGGGCGCTGACCGTGGGATGGGAGAAGAGGTCGGTGAGCGTGAAATCCACGGCCAGTGCCGCACACATGCGGGCATGCAGGTTCACGAGAAGCAACGAGTTGCCGCCGAGATCGAAGAAATTGTCATCGAGACCTGCTCGCTCGATGCGGAGCACCTCCTTCCACAAGGCCGCGATCTGCTTCTCCTCCGTGGTGGTCGGCGGCGTGTAGCGGGTCTGCAAGGTGGCGCGGTCGAAGGTGGGCCGGGGAAGGCGCTTGCGGTCCACCTTGCCTGCGGGCGTCAGGGGTAGCTCGTCCAGCACCATGTACTGCCCGGGCACCATGTACTCGGGCAGCCGCTCTTGCAGGTGCGCTCGCAAGGGCTCCACCGAGGGCGCCGCTCCGGCTGGCACCACGTAAGCCACCAGCTGTGCACCGCCTCCCCGCTCGTCCTCGACGCTGCTCACCACGGCCGCGCGCACCGAGGGGTGCGTCGAGAGCCATGCCTCCACTTCGTCCAGCTCGATCCGGAAGCCTCGGATCTTCACCTGCGCGTCCGAGCGGCCCTGATACAGCAGGCGGCCATCTGCTTGCCGCCGGACCACGTCCCCCGTGCGGTACATCCTCGCGCCGGGCGTCGTGCTGAACGGGTCCGGCACGAAGCGCTCGGCGCTCAGCGAACGACGGCGCCAGTAGCCTCGCGCAAGGCCGGCGCCGCCGATGTACAGCTCGCCAGAGACCCCCGGCGGTACGAGTTCCAGCGCCTCGTCCAGCACGTACAGGTCCGTGTTGTCCACCGGAGTGCCCAGGTCCACCCGCGCCGCGTCCTGTACCGGTCCCGCTGCCGACCAGATCGTCGTCTCCGTCGGGCCGTACATGTTCCACAGCGCCACCTCGCGCTCCAGCAGTCGGCTGCACACGTCCCCGGGTAGCGCTTCCCCTCCGCACAGCGCCTTGAAGCCGCGGTTCAGCACCTCGGGGTGCTGGAGCAGCAGGCGGTAGGTGCTCGGCGTTCCTTGCATCACCGTCACGCCGTGCTGCGCCAGTGCTCGGCCCAGCCGCTCGGGATCACGGCTGGTGGCTTGGGACGCCACCACCAGTCGCGCCCCCGTCACGAGCGGGAGGTACAGCTCCAGCCCTGCGATGTCGAACGAGAGTGGCGTCACCGCCAGCAGGACGTCCGTCGCCGAGAGCCCGGGTCGCTCCGCCATCGAGCGCAGGAAGTTCGCCAGCGCGCCGTGCGGGACTTGCACTCCCTTCGGCCTTCCCGTCGAGCCGGAGGTGTAGAGCATGTAGGCGCACTGCTCGGCTGCCACGGCCAGCTTCAGGTCGGAGGCCGGTTCGTCGGACGCCGAGCGCTCCACGTCCTGCAACAGGAGCGTCTCCACACCGGACGCCGTGGGGAGCTGCTCCAGAGAAGCCTCGTCCGTCAGCAGCAACTTCACGGCGGCGTCTTCGAGCATGTAGCTCAGGCGCTCGCGGGGGTAGCCGGGGTCCAGCGGGACATACATGCCACCCGCCTTCAGCACGCCGAGGAGGCCCACCACGAGGTCCACACCGCGTTGCAGGCTCAGTCCCACCGACACTTCCGGGCCCACGCCCATCGTGCGCAGTCGTCTCGCCAGTCGGTTGGCTCGGGCGTTGACCTCGGCGCGCGTCAGCCGTTTCGCTTCGTCTTCCACCGCGATCGCGGAAGGCTCGCGCTCGGCCAGCTTCTCCCACTGCGCGTGGAAGGGCACCTCGACCGCAAGGCTCGACGAGGGCCCCTGCCCTGCGCGCAAGACTGCCTCGCGCTCTTCTTTCCCCAGCAGTCTCAGTTGCCCCACGGGGCGCTCGGGGGCCTCCACCATCGCGGCCAGCAGCTCCGCGTAGTGGTGCGCCATCCGCTCCACCGTCTCCGGCAAGAACAGGTCCGCGTTGTACTTCAGGTTGCCGTGCAGCTCTTCCGCCGCGTACAGCACCTCCAGCGTCACGTCGAATTGCCCCTCCTGCTGCGGGAGATAGAGCCCCTCGAGCTTCAGCTCTCCGACTTCCAGAGACTTCCCTTGGGCTGGACTGAACAGTCTCCCCAGGGGACCGAAGCGATCCAGGTCGTGGAAAAGGAATGCAGCCGAGGAGAAGGGGGTACGCGCGGGGTCACGTGTCGGGCTGAGTCGCTCTACCAGGAGCGGGAAGGGGTAATCCTGGTGCATGAGGGCGCCCATCACCCTCTCGCTCACCTGCAGCAGCAGCTCCTTCGTGCTCGGATCGGCCGAGAGATCCGACCGCAGCACCACCATGTTGATGAAGTCCCCGACCACCCCTTTGAATTCGCTACGACTCCAGCCCGCCATGGGTGAGCCCACGACGATGTCGCTCTCTCGTGTGTAGCGATGGAGCAGGACCTGAAACATGGCGACCAGCGCCATGTTCAGCGTCGCTCCCTGCGATCTGGTCAGCGTGGAGATACGGCGGGTCAGCTCTGACCCGATGTGGAAGGACACGGAGGCGCCTCGCCCCGTGGGGATGGGCGGACGGGGCCGATCGAGGGGCAGGTCCAGCGAGACGGGCGCTGTCGCAAGCTGCGTCTGCCAGTATGCGAACAGCTCTTCGCCGTCGCTCGCCAGCAGCTCCTCCTGTCGCGCCACGAAGTCCGTGTACTGGAGTGCAGGAGTGGGAAGGGTCGGGAGCTCCCCGCACCGCAGCGCCGAATAGGCGGCGAAGAGTTCCTCGAGCAGGCTCGCGCCCGAGAAGAAATCGCAAGTGATGTGGTGCGCGGCGACCAGCAGCACGTGGTGCTCGGGGCCGCGTGTGAATACGTGCGCCCGCGCCACGGGACCCCGCACGAGGTCGAAGGGGCGGTGCGCGCGCTCGAGAAGGCGTGGGGCGAGCTGCTTTTCATCGAGCGAGGCCGCATCCTCTTCGACCAGAGGCAGCTCCAGGCTGGGATGGATGATCTGCCGGGGGACGCCGTCCTCGAGGCAGTACGTGGAACGCAGGGTAGGATGACGCTGGACCATCAGGCGGAAGGCTTCCGCGAGCTTGGCGAGGTCCAGCGTGGAGCGGATCCGGACGGCAAACAGCGTGTTGTAAGCGTGACTCTGCGGCGAAAGCTGGTGCAGGAACCACAGCGCGCGCTGCCCGTAGGAGAGCGGATGCGACGTTGCCCCTGCTGGCCGTGCGGTGTTCGACACCAGAGATGGCGCCGTGTCCCCTGCTCCGCGCAGCTCCTCCGACATTACGAGTTCGATCCTTTGAGCGTGTGAAACAGATTCACCAGGTCGTCGATGCACTTGAGCTTGGCGAGCTCGGTCCGGGGAACCTTGATGCGCAGCTCGCGCATCGCGCCGGAAACGATCTCGACGATATCGAGGCTGCTGGCACCATAAAATGCGAGAGATTGGCTGGTATCCAGCGAGGATTCGTCGAACGTGGGCACGTTCTGCTTGATGTGCTTGACGATGACGACAACGATTTCAGCTCTCTCCACGAGGTTCCTCCTTTGATGGAACGGGGGCGGGACGAATGTAGTTTTCGGCGATGAGCCGAGCTGTATCCGCGTGCTGGAAGCAGATCTGGTGCATGAGGTGCTCGGACCACATGCCTTCCTGCAGAGCACGGCGGCGTGACAGGGCCAAAGTGCCCTTGACCATCTCGAGCACGTGTCTCGGCTTGTCCGCCATCTGCTGTGCGAGATCCAGCGCCGTTCCCCGGACTTCGTCGACCGAGACCACCCGGTTGAACAGGCCGCGTCCACGAAGCTCGGCGCCCCGGTAATACCGGGCGGTGAGCATCATCTCCATGGCCTGGTGGTGACCGATGAGCGCTGGCAACAGTGCGGTCGTGCCCATTCCGGGTGTGAATCCCATGCTGGTGAAATTGAAGCTGTAGCGGCTCGTCTCCGCTGCCACGAGCACGTCGCAGCACAGGGCGAGGACCATTCCACCACCGACCGCATGCCCCTCGAGTGCAGCGACGATGGGTACGGGAAAAGCCAGCATTTGCTCGGGAAGCTTCAGATCGAGGACGTCGACGGCACCCGTCTGGACGCTTTGCAGCGCATCGAGTGTGGCGCCGCCACAGAAGACATCGCGCTGGCCAGAGAGGAGCAGCACGCGGAGGGCAGGATCGCTCTTGAGCTCTGCGAGCGCCGTCATGAGTTCGCGGCAGAGCGGCTCACTGAGGCGGTTCTGGGCTTCTCGATCATCCATCCGGATCTCGATGATCCCTTCCTCCAGATGCTCGACGTGGACGGCGCGGCTCATCGGCCAGCCCTTCCGAGCTTCTCGAACCAGGGCGGGCTGAAGCCATCGGCGAACATCTGGATTCCTTCCATGACCTCGGGGCGCTTCAGCCATTCCTGCTGCAATGCCATGGCAGCGCTGGTGCGGGCCTCCAGACCACCAGGCCCGAACCCGTCGAGGTAGGCCTTCCCGGTGGCGATGGCTGGGGGCGACGAACGACCTATCCGACCGAGCTGGCGCGCGAGGGTGGCCTCCATCTCCCCGCCTGGCACGACTTCATCGACGAGGCCCGCTTCTCGCGCCTCTCGCGCAGGGATGGCCCGCGAGCTCACCATCATGTACCGCAGCCGCCCGAGCGTGAGCCGGCGCAGGAGGAATGGGGTAATGAGCGCAGGGATCATCCCGAAGATGACCTCCGATAGCGTGAAGGTCACCTCCTCCGACGCGAGCACGATGTCGCATGCGGCAGCCAGCCCGACCCCGCCCCCCAGGGCATCGCCTTCCACGCAGGCGATCGTCGGCATGGAGGACGCGCAAAGAAGCGTCATGCACTCGACGAAGGCGCGCATCGAGGCTTCCCTCTCGGGGGCGTCATCCGCCTGCGTGAAGACGTCGGCGCCACTGCAAAAACGTGGGCCAACGGAGGAGACGACGAGCGCACGGCATGCCGCATCGGACACTGCGGCGCGAAGAGCGCCGACGAGCTGTTCCAGCGCGGCGCAGTCGAGCGCGTTGCCCGTGGAGGGGTGCGTCAGGGTGACGCGGGTCACGCTGCCTTCGCGGACGGCTCGGACCCGCTCCCCGACCGACGTCAGCTCCATTCGTACTCCCGCCGGAAGCTCTTGACCTCCTTGAGCACGAGCAACCGTCTTCCAGCGTATGCGCGCTCGTACAGGTCGCCGAGCGCCGTCCGATCGGGCAGCGCATCGCGGCGGTCCACGAGCGCGCTGCGAAGCTGCTCGTTCGCGTCGTACTGCTCGACCGTGATGCGCACACGCTCGTCCAGATGCCCACGGACGTTCGCCTTGCGCACACGCTGGCGCGCCTCGGGACCGATCCGCGCGCTGTAGAACTCCCCCTGGCAGCCAGAGCCGTAAGAGAAGAGGGAAATGCAGTCGCCTGCGTCGAGATCGTCGGCGGTCTCGAGCAGCCCGAGGAGGCACACGAAGGTCGACGCGCCGTACGAGGTGCCGATTCGCCTGGCAAAGGGCAAGCTCTGCGCGACCTTGCGCTCGAAGCTGGCCTGCGCGTCCGCCTTGCTCTTGCCGAAGCGGCCCATCATGGACGCGTGGGCTTGCAGCGCCATACCCGGGAAAGGGACGTGGTAGATGTGCTTCTTGAAGAGCGCGTCGTAATCGATGGGGCCTGCGAGCTGCTCGAAATGCTCGAAGGCGCCGTCGAGCGCGTCGAGGTACGAGTAGAGGCTTTCGAGCTGATCGGCTTCCTCGGCTGTGGAGGTGGGCCGAAAGGTGTCCGCAATCTCTCGCGTCCAGTAGCCCTCCCGTCCCAGCTCGAGTTCGAGGACAGCGGGCTCTTCACCGACGATGGCGGCGACCGCGCAGCCACCCAGAATGAACTCGGGGGAGTGATCCGCGGTGACGTGCTGAAGGCGAAGTTCGCCGCTCTGGGGCGAACGGCTGAGGTCCGTGCTGATGACCAGCGCCTTCTTTCCTGGCCGGACCTGGGACGCGACCCAGGTCGCCGCCGTCTTGAGCGCCGCCGTGCCTCCGTAGCAGGCGTGTTTCACCTCGAAGTTGCGACAGTTCGGCGAGAGTTCGCACAACCTGTGCACCCAGGTGGAGATGGGCTTACCGAAGTCCACCGCCGACTCGGTGCCCACGACCAGAAGCTCGATGTCCGCGAGATCGGCAGGGGACAGGACCCGCTTGGCCGCATTCACCGCCAGCGTGACGGCATCCTCATAAGCTGGGTACACCGAGCGGCTGTCGCTCATGATCCGATTTTTCACGTAGTCGGCGTCACCGCGTCGGGCCTGAACGAGATCAGCGATCTCGAGGGCCCAGCGGCCGGCGTACAGATCTACCTTCTCGATTCCCACTCTCATGTTTCGAGCTCTTCGCGCGGAAAGGGCCTCATCTCATGGTCCTCGAGCCAGCAGCGCCGGCGCGAGAAAGGATACGTGGGCAGCGGGATCCGGCGGCAGCGCTGCTCCGGGTCCATACCGCGCCAGTCGATCTGGGCGCCGCGCACATACAGCTCGCCAATCGCTTCCAGGAACCGCCGATCGACGTCGCCGTCCGGCGCGAGGGACGTCAGCGGGAGGATGCCGCGCCCAGCCGCCTCCGAGAGGCAGCGCCGGGCCATCTTCACGAGCGTGTCATGGGGACCGAGCTCCACGAACACGTCGCAGCCCTGGGACGCGAGCGTGTTCACCTGCTCGGAGAAGCGCACCGGGGCACGGATGTGCTCGACCCAGTAGGCCGCGTCCGGGATGACTCCTGGGCCGAACGCCTGTCCGGACAGGTTGGAGAGCATCGGGATGCGCGGGGCCTCGAACTGCACCCGCATCGCCGCCTGCCGGAAGGGTTCGAGGACCGGGCTCATGAGCGGAGAGTGAAATGCTTGCGAGACCTTGAGCGGCGTGGTGAAGACGTAATCATCCTCGAGATCCCGCAGCACCAGCCCCACGTCATCCGGCAGCCCGGAGACGACGACACTGTTCGGACCATTGATGGCAGCAATGCCCACACGCTCTTTGCGGTCTCCGATGGCACGCTCGACACGCTCCACGTCGGCCGCAACGAGCGCCATGGCGCCAGGACGGGTCAGCTCCTGCATCAACCGCCCGCGGGTGGCGATCAGAGAGAGACCCTCCTCCAGGCTGAAGACACCGGCGACGCAGGCGGCGGTGTACTCGCCAACGCTGTGGCCCATGACCACATCGGGGACGACGCCCCAGCTCTTCCACAGCTCCGCGAGGGCGTACCCCAGGGCGAAGAGCGCAGGCTGGGTGCATGCGGTCTCGTCAATGGGAGGGCTTTCCCCTGGAGCCGGAAACATGATCGACGAGAGCGGCACTGGCAGGTGTGGACGCAATGCCTCTGCACAACGTTCGATCGCCTCCCGGAAGACGGGCTGCTGCTCGTAGAACGCGCGTCCCATCCCGGCGTACTGGGAGCCTTGACCCGTGAAGAGGAATGCCATCTTGGGACGGCGTCCCGCGGACACCGTGCCACGTTTGATGCCCTGTGCTTCGCCCCCCTCCGAAAACTGGCACAGCGGTACGATGGCGTCGTCGACGGTAGCCACAGGAAGTACCAGTCGGTGCTGGAAATGCGCACGGCCGCCCCCGGCGACCTGGCAGAGGTCCGCAATGGATGTCTCGGGGCGCTCGACCAGATGGTCTGCATAAGAGCGGGCGAGTGCTCGCAATGAACTCTCATTGGTGGCGGATAGAGGCAGGAGGCACTCCCGCTTTCCGTCACGATCCTCCCGCGGTACGTCTGGCTGCGGCGGAGCCTCTTCGATGATCACGTGGGCGTTGGTCCCTCCCACGCCGAAGGAACTCAATCCGGCGGCACGGGGCACCGCACCGGAAGGCCAGGGGCTGACGCTGGTGGGGATGTAGAACGGCGTGTCGTCGAGCCGGATGTGCGGGTTCTGCTTCTGGAGGTGGACGACCGGGGGAATCTCGCGGTGCTGCAGCGCCAGGACGAGCTTGATGAGTCCAGTCACACCGGCCGCCGCCTCGGTATGTCCGAGGTTCGTCTTCACCGAGCCGAGAGCACAAGCTGGCCCGCCAGGGCGCGCAGCAAACACTTTGCCGAGAGCCTCCACCTCGATGGAGTCCCCCAGGGCGGTTCCTGTGCCGTGCGCCTCGATGTAGGTGAGCGCCGCTGGATCGAGACCGGCGTCCTTCAATGCTTTGCGCACCACAGCTTGCTGGGCGAGGCCATTCGGCGCCGTGATGACCCCGGTGCGCCCATCCTGGTTGACGGCCAGTCCCCGAATGACGGCGAGGATGTGGTCGCGATCAGCAACCGCATCCGAGAGCCGCTTCAGAACGACGACACCGCACCCTTCGGACCTGACGTAGCCATTGGCGCGCTCATCGAAGGTCTTGCACCTGCCGTCCGGCGCCATCATCCCCGCCTGGGATGCAGAGATGGTCGTCACGGGGGAGAGGATCAGGTTGACGCCCCCGACGAGGGCCATCCGGATGGTACCGTTGCGCAGGGCCTGACATGCCAGGTTCGCCGCCACGAGCGACGAGGAGCATGCCGTGTCGATCGTCATGCTCGGGCCACGAAGATCGAAGAAGTACGAGAGGCGATTGGCCATGATGCTCATGGCCACCCCCGACCCTCCTCGCGTCGGCGGGTTGCGCATCAGGCTGTAGTAGTCGACGCTCGCACAGCCGATGAATACGCCAGCGTCGGTGCCAGCGATCTGTGCAGTGGACATTCCGGCACGCTCGAGTGCCTCCCAGGACACTTCGAGCAGAAGGCGCTGCTGCGGATCCATGGCGCAGGCTTCGCGGTAGGAGATGCCGAAGAACTCCGGGTCGAACCCGTCCACGCCGTGAATGAAGCTGCCCCACCGGGTGTTCATCGTCAGCGGTGAGGTGAGGTCCGGGTCGTAGTAAGCGTCCACGTCCCAGCGTTCTTTCGGGACCTCGGTGATCGCGTCGCCGCCATCGCGGAGCAGGCGCCAGAAGGCTTCCGGTCGGTCCAACCCCCCTGGTAGACGGCAGGCCATGCCGACGATCGCGATCGGCTCATGTGCGGCCAGCTCGATCGTGTTCAGGCGATCCTGCAGCTCGAGCGCCAGCAAGGCCAGCCGCTTGGGAGAAAGCTGCGAGACCCGTTCCCGTGCGTCGTCGCCGTAGCTCATCGCTTCAACCTGCTCTCCAGGAGCCGGTCCACTTCCTCATCGGAGAGCTCCTCGATTTTTTTCAGCACAGTGCCCGGTGCTCGGGGAGACGAATGCGCCTCCGAGGAGGGGCCACGCTGAACCAGGTGAAGCACCTCGTCGGCGAGGAAACTGCCGATGGCCTCGACGGTCGGGTGGTTGAAGAGCAGTGATGCTGGCAGTGTGCGGCCGATGCGCGCGCTGAGCGTGCGGGTGAGATCGAGCGCAATCATCGAGTTGAGCCCGAAGTCGTGGAGCGAGGTCCGCGCGTCGAGGGGTGACGATGGCTCCAGCCCGATGGCCTTCACCGCCTCGGCCCAGATCAGGTCATGCAACACCCTGCGACGCTGGACCGGCGCGGCTTCCTCCAGCTTGCGCAGCCAGTCCCCCGGCTGCGCAGGCTTCACGGGCGGATCGACGACGGACATGCTCGCCACCCGAGAGAAGACGAGTGGCTCGGCCCCAGGCTGGAACTGCCGCAGGAACCTCCTCCAGTCCACGGGGACGATGGCCACCTGGGCCAGGGTCATCGATAGCGCCTGCCCGAGCGTTCGCACGCCGCGCTCGGGCACGATGTGGCCCAGACCCAGCTCGGCCATCCGCCGCGCGTCAGTTTCGCTGAGCCGCGCAGCCATCCCCACCTCCGCCCAGGCGCCCCAGTTGATGCTGAGTGCTGGCAGCCCGGCGTGCCGGCGATGGTGCGCCAGTGCGTCGAGGAAGGCGTTGGCGGCGGCGTAATTGCCCTGTCCTGGGGAGCCGAACAGGGAGGCGATGGAGGAGAACATCACGAAGAAATCGAGGGGGGCTTCCAGGGTCGACGAGTGCAGCTGCCACGCCCCTTCGAGCTTGGGTCCCATCACGGGTCCGAAGCGCGACCAGCGTTGCTGCAGCAGGGTCGCATCGTCGACCGTTCCCGCGCTGTGGATGAGGCCCCGCAGCGGAGGCTGAGTCCGCTGAATCTCGGCAACGAGCGCCTCGACCTCCTCCGCGCGCGAGATGTCCGTGCGCGCCACCATGACCCGTGCACCGGCCTCCTCGAGCACCGCGACGGCCCGAGCCACCTCGGGGGTGCGCCCGCGCCGCCCTGCCAGCACGAGGTGCCGCGCTCCCTGTTCGACCAGCCACCGAGCTGCCTGGAGGCCCAGGCCGTCCGTTCCGCCAACGATGAGGTAGGCACCGTCGGCCCGCACCGGCAAGGACGCCTGGCCTTCGTGCCCCGCCATGGGCGCGCCGACACGCTCCCCATGGGCCCTGGCGGGAACGGGGACGAGCCGCGGGACGAGCCGTCCACCATCGCGGAAGGCCACCTGGGCCTCGTCGTCGTTGCCAAGGAGTTCCCGGTGGAGAAGGGAGAGGTCCTCGGTCTCGGGATCGAGATCGACCAGGGTGCAACGCAGCAAGGGGTGTTCGAGCGCGATGGTGCGGCCAAGCCCCCAGAGCGGAGCCTGCGCCACGGCCACGTCGTACGACGGTGTCCCGACCGCCTGGGCCCCCCACGTCACCAGCCACAATCGAGGCGGGATCGGATGTTCGTCGCGCAGTATCGCCTGGCTCAGGTGCAGGGCGAGACCGCAACCGAACTCCTGGGCTCTTCGCAAGGAGCCAGGATTCATCTCCACAGCCGCATCGGCGTCGAGGCTCATGCAGTGCACCACGCCCGCAATCGCGCCGTGGGTCTCCCGCACCTGCCGCCAGAGTCGGCTCAGATCCTCGGCCTCGGTCGGGCGCACGGTGACGTACTGGGGATCGCCCTGCGTCGAGGTGCTCTCTGCGACGGCCACCACCACAGCGGCGCCGCCCGCGCGCAAACGTTCGGCGAGCTGCGTCCCCACACCTCCTGCGTCGGCAAGGACGAGCCACGCTCCGGGCCGCGGGTCGTCCAGGCGTGGAGGAGGCGCAGGTTGCCACTCCATCTTGTAAAACCAGCCTTCGTCCGATCGCTGGACGGCCGCTCGTAGGACGCCGCGCGGAGCACGCTTGAGGAGTAGCCCCGTGACCTCTGCCACCACCTCACCGGCATCGTCGAAAATGCAGAGGTCCGCCTCGAGGGCCTCCGCGCCGGCCGGAGCACGGCGCACCTTGCAGTGGCTCCACCCCTGCCCCACGGCAGCGCGCAGGATGCGTCCGCGCTCCACACGCACCGGGAGGTAGACATCCTCTCCCTGCACGGCCTCGCCCGCACCGGGCAGCGCCGCAGCGAAGACCTGATCGCAAGCGTCGAGGAAGGCGGGATGAGCATGGTAGGACGGCAGCTCGCTCTGGAGCGCTACCGGCAACGCGATCCGCCCCAGCGCCTCGTCGTCGGTCTCGGAGCGAAAGAGCTGTTCAATGCCTCGAAAGCTGGGCCCGTACTGGAGGCCCTGACGAGACAGCGTCGCATAGAAGCGCTCGACCGAGATGGGGGCGCGGCAGCGCTTCTGCACCTCCTCGAGACGCTCGGAGGGGATGTGCCGCTCATCTCTTCCGGCACGTCGGAAGCCGCCCGTCGCGTGGAGCCTCCAGAGGGGTTCCACCTCCGCGTCGCTTGCCTCCTGCTCCCTGCTGTAGATGTGGAACAGGGCGCGCCCGGACTCCTCGGTCCTCAGAACCACCTGCGCCACGCGCCCTTCACCGTCCGGGAAGGCCATGGGCTCCAGGATCTGGATGTCCGTCAGCGTGCCGTGGTCTCGGCCGAATCCACGCACCACCGCGGCCCAGGCCATCTCCAGGTACCCCGTCATCGGCAGCAAGGGGACACCGTAGACGGCGTGATCGTCGAGATAAGGAAGCCTGCTGGGCTGGATGTGCGCCTCGAAGACGAGGTCCTTCAACAGCGGCGAACGCACCCGTGCCCCCACCAGAGGGTGGCCATCTTGCGTGTCCGACGAGCGGGCCTCACTCGTCCCGCGAGAAGCCGGATTCGAGACAGGCAGCGGGTAGTCATCACGCTGGAAGGCGTACGTCGGGAGCGACACGCGACGCGCGTCGAAGCCTGCGTCACAGGCCGAGAAGCTCACGTCCCCTCCCTGCACGTACCATTGACCCAGGCTGCTCAGGATGTGCTGCCAGTCGTCCTTGCCCTTTTGAAGAGAAGGCAGCCACGTCCCCACTCCGTTTGGCAAGCAGCGTCGTGCCATCGCGAGGAGCGTCGAGCTCGGCCCCAGCTCCAGGAACACCTGGTGTCCCTGCGCGTGAAGTGCCTCGATCCCTGCAGCAAAGCGTACGGGATGGCGCAGATGCCGCCGCCAGTAGGCAGGCGTCGTCACCTCACCTCGCTCGATGAAGGTCCCCGTCAGGTTGGACACCAGCTTGATGCGTGGCGGTGCGTGAGCGATTGACGCCGCAACACGCTCGAAATCGTCGAGCATGGGATCCATCAGGGGGGAATGGAAGGCGTGCGAGACCCTCAGCAGGCGCGCCTTGAAGCCCCGCGCGCCGAGTTCCTCGATGGCAGCGTGCACCGCACGGGTGGCACCGGAGATCACGACCTCGGAGGGTCCGTTGATCGCGGCAACGGCGAGTTCGCTCGACCACCGCGCGACCACCGCAGCCACGGTCGCTTCGTCCGCGAACACGGCGGCGATCGACCCGTCACGCGGCAGCGCTTGCATGAGCGCCCCGCGCGAAGCCACCAGCTTGATGCCGTCCTCCAGGCTGAACACGCCTGCAACGCAAGCGGCGACCAGCTCGCCCACGCTGTGGCCCATCACGGCCGATGGCTCGACGCCCCAGGAGCGCCAGAGTTCAGCAAGCGCATACCCCAGCGCGAAGAGAGCTGGCTGGGTGTACTCCGTCTCGTCGAGCGCGGTGCCATCCCCCTCACCCGCGAACATCACTTCGAGGAGGGACCTGCGCAGGTGCGGTCTCGAGAGTTCGTCGCAACGGTCGAGCGCGCTTCGGAACGAGGGGTGTGACTCGTACAGGCGGCGCCCCATCCCTGCGTACTGCGCACCCTGCCCGGTGAACAGAAACACGGGTGATTGCGGTTTCCGACCGCGCACCTCGCCGGTCCACCACCCTTCGGCGGGCCCATCAGCCACGAAGGCCGAGAGCTTGGTCCGCAATTCTCCGATCGATTCGCCCTCCACCGCGAGGCGGTGCGCAGCGTGTGCGCGTCCCACGCCCGCGGTGTGGCAGACGTCCAGCGGGTCCTGTGCGTCGTTGGCCTCCAGGTGGCGTTCGTAGCGGCGCGCCAGCTCTCTCAGCGCCGACGCACGCTTGGCCGACAACACGAGCAGGTGCCGGGGGCGAGTTGCAGTCCGAGGCTCACGCCGTGCGGGCGGGGCCTCTTCGAGGATGACGTGGGCGTTCGTGCCTGACCAACCAAAGGCACTCACGCCGGCGCGCCGAGCTTCGCCGTTCGCCTCCCAGGACTGGAGGCTGGTCGGGATGAAGAAGGGGGTGCCGGAGAGCGAGATGTTGGGGTTCAGCTCCTGGAAGTTCAGGTGGGGGACGAGGCGTCGGTGCTGGAGGCAGAGAACCACCTTGATGAGCCCCGCCATGCCGGCAGCAGCGCCGAGGTGACCCATGTTGGTCTTCACGGAACTCACACCACAGCGCCTCTCGGGACCTGGCTGGCCGAGGACCTCTGCGAGTGCCTCCATTTCGATGGGATCGCCCAGGGAGGTGCCTGTTCCGTGGGCCTCCACGTAGGAGATCTGAGCCGGCTCCAGGCTGGCGTCGCGGAGAGCGCTGCGCAGGAGCTCTTGCTGCGAGAGGACGTTCGGCGCCGTGAGGCCATTGGTTCGGCCATCCTGATTGACGGCAGATCCTCGGATGACCGCGAGGATGTTATCCCCGCTCGACAGCGCGTCGCTCAGGCGCTTGAGGGCCACGACACCGCAGCCATCCCCCATGGCAATGCCGTCGGCGCGCGTGTCGAAGGTCTTGCAACGCCCGTCCCGCGCCATGAGGCCCATCCGCGATGCCATCAGCAGCGGCAGGGGGCTGAGGAGGATGGTGACCCCGCCGGCGAGGGCCATGTCGCACTCCTTGTTGCGCAGGCTCTGGCAGGCCAGGTGGACGGCAACGAGGGATGAGGAGCAAGCCGTGTCCACGGCGATGGCAGGTCCCCGCAGGTCGAGCAGGTACGAGAGTCGGCCAGCAGCGACGTTGTTCGACGTCCCTGTGCCGCTATAGAGATCGATGCGGTCTGGATCGGCGAGTTCCAGGTTGGAGAAGTCGCTGTGATAGATCCCGACGAAGACGCCGGTCTTGCTGCCACCGAGCTGTTCGGGATTCACGCCGGCGTGCTCCAGTGCCTCCCAGGCCACCTCGAGCAACACGCGCTGGTGCGGATCCATGCGCGACGCCTCCTGGGTCCCGATCCCGAAGAAGTGCGCGTCGAACCGATCGACACCTTCGATGAAGCTACCCCAGCGCGACGCTACCTTCCCGGGGGCGTCCGGCTTGGGGTCGTAATGAGCGTCGATGTCCCAACGGTCGCGGGGAACCTCGCGGATCATGTCGCGACCGCTCTCCAGGACCTCCCAGAACTGCATCGGCGTGTCAGCGCCAGGGAACCGGCAGCCCACGCCGACGATGGCGATGGGTTCCGGAGCCGATCGCAGGATCTCGGCAAGTGCGGCGCGCTTGTCCGGCGGCAAGGCCGCTATTCGCTCCAGAAACTGGCTCATCGCCGTCGTCCCGCACGCACGGCGGCGTCAGCCGCACGCCTCCACAGCCCGCGATAGCTCGACCCGATCACGACATGCCCTCCAGCTCACTCAGTAGCTCGTCCGCCAGCCGCTCCATGTCTGCATCCACCGGCGTCGCGCTCACCGCCGTTGGCGTGGGCGCGGCGAGGGTGATGGGTATCCCCATCTTGCTGGCCAGGTGCGCGACGAGCGCCGCGACCGTCGGATAGCTCCACACCACCGTCGCCGAGAGCGTGAGTCCCAGGCTCGCCTCCAGGCGGTTGCGCAGCTCCACGGCCATCAGCGAGTCGAACCCGAACGATTTGAGCGGCGTCTGTGGGTCGATCTGCCCTGGTGACAGTCTGAGCACGTGTCCGAGCTGCTCCTGCACGTGCGTCTCCAGCAGCGTCCTGCGGCGCTCCACGGATTCTTCGGCGATGAGCACGCTGCGCAGCGGCGCCTCTGGCTCGACCGGAGCCGCCCCGTTCCCCTGCTCTCGGGCAATCTCCGACAGCAAGGGAGAGCTGGCAGAGCGCGGGTAGAACTGCCGCCATTGTCGCAGGTCGAGGAGCATGACTCCCACTTGCGGCGACGCGCTGGCGAGGACTCGCTCCATGACGTCCTTCCCCTGCTCTGGCGTGATGCTCTTCAAACCGCGGTACGCGAGCCGCTCTCCCCGTTTCGTGCTGACGACCGCCAGCCCCACCTCGCTCCACGGCGCCCAGTTCAGGCTGAGGGCGGGCAAGCCGAGGCTCTTGCGGTGGTGCGCCAGCGCGTCCACGAAAGCATTGGCCGCGGTGTAGTTCCCCTGTCCAGGCGAGCCCAGGATCGAGGCCAGCGAGGAGAACAGGATGAAGAAATCGAGCGGCCGCTCCTGGGTGAGGAGGTGCAGGTTGAAGGCGCCGTCCATCTTGGCTGCCATGACCGACCGCAGCCGTGCCGGATCGAGCTGGAGGAGCACGCCGTCATCGAGCGCCACCGCGCTGTGGATGACCCCACGGAGCGGCGGCATGCTTGCGTCGATCTGCGAAAACACGCGGGCCATCGCTTCCGGTTGGCTCACGTCCGCCTGGAATGTCGTGATCTCCGCGCCCGCCGCTCGGAGGGGAGCCAGCGCCGACTCGGCTGCTGGTGACGCGCCACTGCGACCCACCAGGGCGAGATGGCGCGCACCGCGCTGCACCATCCACTCGGCGACCGTGAGCCCGATGCCACTC
Source organism: Chondromyces crocatus (assembly GCF_001189295.1). Classification (NCBI taxonomy): domain Bacteria; kingdom Pseudomonadati; phylum Myxococcota; order Polyangiales; family Polyangiaceae; genus Chondromyces; species Chondromyces crocatus. The sequence goes on along the minus strand of NZ_CP012159.1, from coordinate 3,963,922 downwards.
AGCCCGCCGGTGATCAGGTAGGTGCCGTCGTCGCGCAGCGCAGTCGGCAAGTCTTGCTGCTGCGCCGCGCTTGCTGTGCGGGCAAGACGGGCGACGTACCGAACAGCACTGCGCAGGGCGATCTGATCCTCGCCGTCCACGGAGCCCAGGGCAGCCAGGAGCGTGGAAGCATCCGCAGGTCCCGCGCCACCGTCGAGGTCGATCCGGGTGCAGCGCAGCTCGGGGTGCTCATGGGCGATGGTGGCCCCGAGGCCCCATGCCGGCGCTTGTGCAATCGCCACCCCCTCGCGCGTACCGACCGCATGCGCCCCGGCGGTCACGATCCAGAGACGTGGAGCATCGCGCATGCCCGCCCCAGCGATCGCCTGTACCAGCGCCATCAAGCTGCCGCAGCCGAGACGCTCGGCGTCGTGCAGCGTGGGGAGGGAGGTCTTCGCCGGAGGCACGAGATCCAGGTTCCAGAGATGCACCACCCCGGTCAGGTCCACGCGTTCCGCCGCGAGAAGGGCAGCGAGCGCTGCGCGGTCGGGGCTCACCTCGTAGCGGCCGGGGCTGACCTGCCGAAGCTGCTCTCCAAGGAAGGCGACGACACAGGTGTCGCCCCGCGACTCGATCTCGGCCCGGAGTGCCTCCCCTACCCCCTGCTGGTCAGCGAAGACGAGCCAGCGCTTGCCCTGAGCCGCGGTCGCCTCGCTTCGGGGCTTTGCAGGCAGCGGCGAAGGCCACCACTGGATTTCGTAGAACCATTGGTCGATGGCGCCGGACGCACTGGGACCGCTTCGCCTCCGCCGGACGACCTCCTGGTACTGGACCAGGCGCATGAGCCGCTCCCGGTTGGCGATGGTGAGCTCCTCGATGCGACCAAACGGGTCCTTCTGCGCCTGGAGCAATACGTAGCTGATGAGGCCTCGCTCCAGCGCCACACGCACGTTCTGGTAAGACTCGAAGCTCCGCCGAACCACCTCGCTGGGGCGAACCTCCTGGAGGACACGCTCGAGATTGGCGTCGTAATCAGGGTCTTGCAAGCAATTGGCGATCTCGGGGCTGATATCGATGCCCTCGACGAGCCGCAATCGATGCTCGCTCAAGAGCTTGATCCACTGTTCGCGCGTGCTCGAGAACGTCGAGGTTTCCTGGACCTCGATGGGTGACACGGTGTTGGCCAAGAAGTCGGCCAGGAGCAGGAAGCCACCCGGGTTGAGGTGCCGACCGATGTTGGAGAAAAGGGCCTCCTTGTCCTGGATGAGCCCCGCAACCTCGATACCGAGGATCAGGTCGTAGTGTCGCGGAAAGGGATTCTTCGCGCTGTCACGATTGAAGACACGCACCCGCGCCTCGAGCCCGGTAGCGCGCAGCTTTCGTGCCGCGAGTGCCGCCTGCCCTGGCGAGATGGTGTACCCATCGAGCTCGAGGTGCGGATGCTCCTGCGCGAGCTGAAGCAGGTCCGAGGCGTGGCCACAGCCGAAATCGAAGACGCTCCCGATGGCTTCGATATCGACGGCACTGAAGAGGACACGTCGCGCCTCGCGCTGGGCGTCGTGAAGGAGCGCGACGTGGCGCGACACCTCGCGAGGAAAGAAGACCGTCCTGAGCCACGAGAAGCCCGGGATGACCTGGGGGAAGATACCCCAGGACAGGTACTCGGCGTTCTCGTCAGCCTCCCCCTCCACGCTGGACTGCTGCACCACGAACGAGTCGTAGAAGTCGGCGACGAGCGAGCTGCCCTCGACCTCACCACGCGCCCCGTCATCCCTCTTCGAGGGGAGCGCGCGCTGTTGGCTCGCGGTGACGCCCTCCTGCGCAGGTTGCACCCAGAATCGCTCCCGCTGCCACGGGTAGGATGGCAGGGACACCACGTCCCCCCCCTCCGGGTACTGCCGGTCCCAGCTCACCGGATACCCCCGGGTGTGGAGTTCCCCCAGAGAGCCGAGCATCACTTCCAGATCATCCTGCTCTCGGCGAAGGGAGGGCACGGTGGTCCCGCCCCCTGGATGCTCACGCAGGCAGCCGTCGATCGCGGGCAACAGCACGGGATGAGGGCTCAGCTCCAGGAAGAACCGGTACTCCTCCCGCAGCAACGCCTCGACGCCCGAGGAGAACAGGACGGGCCGCCGGAGGTTGTCCACCCAGTAGGAGGCATCCAGCTCGGCCCCGTCGAGCAAGGCGCCGGTCACCGTCGAACGCATCGGGACCGAGGCGGTGCGCGGTTGGACTTCTGCGAGGAGGCGCAAGAGATCCTCCTTCAGCGGGTCCATCTGCGGGCTGTGCGATGCGACATCCACCTTCACGCGGCGGCAGAAGATCTCGCGACGCTCCAGCTCTTGCGCGACCTCGTCGAGCACCGCTGGATCACCCGAGAGCACCGTCGAGCGGGGGCTGTTGCACACCGCCACCGAGATCAGGTGCTCGCGGCCAGCGATGAGCTGTTCAGCGTCTGCTCGCGACAGCTCGACCAAGAGCATTGCCCCTTGGCCGCTCACCCGTCGCAGCAGGCGACTGCGAAGGCAGATGACGGTCGCAGCGTCCTCGAGACTCAACGCCCCGGCGACGCACGCCGCGGCGACCTCTCCCATGCTGTGCCCGATCACGGCGTCAGGCTCGACGCCCCATGCGCGCCACACGGCTGCCAGCGCCACCTGAATGGCGAACAGCGTGGGTTGAATCACGTCGATCTCGTGCAATCGCGAGGCCGACGTGTCGACTTCGAGCTGCTCCGTCAGAGACCAGTCCACATGAGGTTTCAGCGCCTGCTCGCACGCTTCGAGCGCGGCGCGGAACACGGGCTCTCGTTCGACGAGCTTCCGGCCCATACCGAGCCACTGCGAGCCCTGGCCAGGAAAGACGAAGACGATCCCCTGGCGTCGACCCTTCTCCGCTCGGCCTGCCGAAAGACCCGGTCGGCTCTCGCCCTGCGTGAACGCCAAGAGCCGCTCGGCGATCTCCTCCCGTGAGCGGCCTACCACCGCGACGCGATGCTCGTGATGGGTCCGACGAACCGACGCCGTGTAGCAAAGGTCCTCGAGCGTGGTCTCGGCAGCATCGAGCGCCGACAAGGCGCCCTGGTAGGCTCTGGACGAAGCCTGAAGCGCCTCCGGGCCACGCGCCGACAGGAGCAGGACGTGGAGATCGCGCGGTGCCGCTTTCCGTCGCTCCGGGCGCGGAGACGCTTCCTGGAGCACCATGTGGACATTGGTCCCCGACCACCCGAATGCGCTCAGCCCCGCCGTACGTGGCCGCCCGCCAGCGTCCCATGGCCGTGCCGTGGTGGGGATGACGAAGGGCGTGCCGTCGAACGAGATGTTGGGGTTGAGCTGCTCGAAGTGCAGGTGTGGCGGCACTGTCTGGTGCTGGAGCGACAGGATCACCTTGATGAGTCCGGCGATCCCTGCGGCCGCCTCCAGATGGCCGATGTTGGTCTTCACGGACCCGAGTGCGCACTGACCGCCATCCGCCCGCGGCTCACCCAGCACAGCTCTCAGCGCCTCGATCTCGGCTGGATCCCCGAGGACGGTCGCCGTCCCGTGGGCCTCGACATAGGAGATGTCGCTGGCTCCCACCCCCGCGCGCTCCATCGCCTCGCGAATGATCGCCTGCTGCGCGAGCACGTTCGGCGCGGTCAGTCCGTTGCTGCGCCCATCCTGCCCTGCCGCCGAGCCGAGAAGGACGGCCGCGATGCGATCGCCAGCAGCCAGCGCATCGGAGAGTCGCTTCAAGATGACGACGCCGCAGCCTTCGCCTCGCCCCATGCCGTCCGCCTTCGCGTCGAAGGTCTTGCAGCGGCCGTCTGGCGCCATGAGGCCCATCTTGCCGGCCAGCGAGAGGGACAGGGGCGAGAGGATGAGGTTCACGCCGCCCGCGATCACCAGGTCGCACTCCTTCTGGCGCAGCGACTGGCAGCCCACGTGGACAGCGGTCAGCGAAGACGAGCAGGCCGTATCCAGCGCCACGCTCGGGCCTCGGACATCGAGCCAGTACGACAGCCGCCCTGCCAGGATGTTATGAGCGTTCCCGGTCCCGAAATAGGTTGGGTCCATGGTCCCGGGCGCCTCGAGCTGACGCCAGGCATAGTCGGTGCTGCAGACCCCGACGAAGACCCCCGCTTTGCTGCCGGCGAGCCCCTCCACGGTCTGCCCCGCGTCCTCGAGCGCCTCCCAGGCCACCTCGAGCAGCAGCCGGTGCTGCGGGTCCATGCTCTCCGCTTCTCGCCGGGAGATGCCAAAGAATGCGGCGTCGAACAGGTCGATCCCTTCAATGAGCGCCGCCTGGGGCGTGTACGTCTTCCCCAAGGCCTCCGGCCCGTCGTCGTGACGTGCGCCCACGTCCCAGCGCTGCGGTGGGATATCACCTACCCCATCGACCCCTTCACGCAGCGCCTCCCAGAAGGACGCCGGCGTCTGCCCTCCCCCTGGGAATCGACAACCGAGGCCAATGACGGCGATCGGCTCGCGCGAGGCACGCTCGTTGGCGGAGAGCTGCCCCTGCAACCGGTCCAGTTCCAGAAGGGAGCGTTTGAGAAGCCCCTGGTAATACGCAGTCGCGTCGTTGCTCATTGGACTCATCCGGGCTTCAGGGCGGACAGCTTTTCCTCCAGAAGGGAGGCCACCTCATCGATGGAAAGCCCGTCCAGCGCTGGAGCAGCGGGGGGGGTGGGTGAAAGCTCGATCTCGCGCTCCGCCCTGTCTTCTAGGGAAAGCCCGAGCTTGGTTGCAAGGTGGGTGGCTAGATCGGAGAGCGTCGGGTAGGTCCAGACCAGCGTTGCGGGCAGCACGAGGCCCAGGCTGGCCTCGAGCCGGTTGCGGAACTCGATCGCCATCAGGGAGTCGACACCCATGCTGCGCAGCGGTGCCGCCTCGTCCACACGTGCCGGAGACGACTTCAGAACCAGCGCCAGTTGCTCACGCAGGAAGGCTTCGAGCAGCGAACGGCGCTGCCATCCCGTACGTGCAGCCGTGAGCGTTCGGAGAACATCAGGGGGCAGCACCTCCGCAGGCGCCTGGATCTGCACGGGCTCGACCAGCCGCGACAGGAAGGGTGCACTCGCTGCGCTCGGGTAGTGCGCACGCCACTGCTGCCAGTCGACACGCATCACCGCGCGCTGAACGGGCAGCTCGCCGAGCAGTCCTCCCAAGATCTCCAGCCCCTCCTCGGGACGGAAGCCCTGGTGAGCGCTCGAGCCCAGTCGTCGTTGCTCCCGGGCGGCCATGCCGACCTCGGCCCAGAAGCCCCAGTTGATGCTCGACGCGGCCTTGCCCTGCGCGCGTCGATGATGCGCCAGGGCATCGAGGAAGGCGTTCGCTGCCGCATAACTTCCGAGCCCCGGCGAGCTCAACAAAGTCGATCCCGAGGAGAACAGCACGAAGAAATCGAGCGGTGCGTCCTCGAACATCTCGTGCAGAAGCCAGGCACCAGTCACCTTGGGGCGAAGGGTCTCCCACAGCGTGGCGTCATCCACATCGAGGAGAGACTGGGGGCGGGCCACCCCCGCGGCATGCACCACGCCCTGGATGGGGGGCCACGCCTCGCGCCGAGCCATCTCCTGGAAGGCTCTCATCTGATCCGCGTCGGCCACGTCGACAGCGACATGGCGCACCGTGGCGCCGCTGGCCTCCATCGCCGTGATGGCCTCGACCCATGAAGCCTCGCGGCTTTCCGGAGCGAGGGCATGCCAGGTGTCCCTCTCGGGCAGCCGGGTCCGGCTCATCAACACCAGATGGCGGGCCCCTCGATCAACCATCCAGCCCGCCACGCGCAGCCCGAGATCTCCGAGCCCACCCGTAATTAGATAGCTCGCGTCACCGCGCAACGACGGCGGTGCCGTCCCCTGCTGGGCCGCACGCCGTTCGAGACGCGCGACCCACCGTCGTCCCTGCCTGAAGGCGACCTGATCCTCCTCGTCGGACGCGCGCAGCTCGGCGAAAAGGTGCTCGGCATCTGCTGGCGAGGGCTCGGGATCGAGATCCATGAGGCCCCCCCAGAGGCCCTGGAGTTCGAGCGATAGTGTCCGGCCGAGACCCCACAGGGGCGCCTGTGCCACGGCCACGGACCTCGTGGATTCTCCTGCCGGCTGAGCACCACGTGTGACGATGAACAGTCGAGGACGCGAGCTCGTCGCTTTGTCGGCAAGCGCCTGCACCAGATGCAAGGCGCTCACACAGCCGAGTTCCATGGCCTTGCCCAGCGCGCTGACGCCTCCCTCGGCCGGGTGTGGCGCATCGAGACTCCACAGATGCACGACGCCACCACAGCCCGAGGGATTCGCCCCGAGCACCTCCTCGATGACGCGCTGAAGATCCTCGGGGTGGTGCGGTCGGATGGCATAACGATCGGCCTGCTGCCGTTCGTAAGTGGATGCCGCAGTCACCAGCACGCAAGGCTCCCCGCTCTGTGTGAGCAACGCCTCGAGCGCTTGCCCCACGCCGCCCTGATCAGCGAACAGGATCCAGGGCGCGTTCCCCGAAGGTGCCGCCACGACGTCACCTCGTCGCGGCCGGGGCTCCCACTGTGCCTCGTAGAACCAGTCCTCGTACCGGACAGGTTCACTACGAAGCGCGCGCTCGTACGAGGCATAGGGCGTCGGTGCCGCGAGCACCCGCTGATTGAGGCGCGTGAGCGCGTCCTGCGTCGCTCGCCTGTCCTTCTGTGAGACCATCAGGACGTAGCGCAAGATGCCCCGTTCGAGCGCTCTCCCGAAGTTGTCCATGGCGCGGTAGTACGTCTTCTCGACCTCCGTGAGACCGACGCTCGCTTCGATCCGCGACAGGTGCTCCTCGAACGCTGGGTCATGGAGAAAGCGTACGACCTCCGCGCTGATGTCGATGCATTCCAGCACCCGCAGCTGATTGCCAGACAGGAGTTCGGTCCACTCGCTCGGCGTGACGCTGTACGACGCCGTGTCCTGGAAATCGATGGAGGAGCCCGTGGAGAAGAAATCCGCCAGGGCGAGGACGCCGCCGTCGCTCAGGTGGCGACGGATGTTCGACAGAAGGGCGTTCTTGTCTTTGATGTGTGTTGCGACCTCGAAGCCGAAGATGAGGTCCCGCGCCTCCGGAAAGTCGTCCTTCGAGCTATCACGATGGTGGATGGCGATCCGCCCAGCGAGTCCAGCCGCGGCGATCTTCTCACGACCAACCGTCGCCTGCTCTGCAGAGAGGGTATAGCCGTCGAGCGTGAGGTGCCGGTGACGCGACCCCAGAGCGATGAGGTCGGAAGCGTAACCGCAGCCGAAGTCGAGAACGCTCCGCACCTCGGAGAAATCGATGCTGCCGAAGAGAACCCGACGCAGCTCTCGCTGCCCTTCGAGCAGCACCTCGGCGTGCTCCGGGCGCTCGTGCATGCCATACGCCGAGAGAATCCAGGAGAAATCCCCGACGGTCCGAGGCAGGACGCCGAAGGTGAGGTAACGCTCTTCGAGCTTCGCTCCTGTCGCCTTGGCCAGGGCATCGTAGAAGCGCATCGGCGTCCCCTCTGCCCCCTCCGTCGGAGGTGACACGGTCCGGGAGGCGGTGGCCGGCGACGACGTGGTGGCTTGATCGATCCAGTACCGATCTCCTTGCCACGGATACGAGGGCAGAGGGACGCAGCGACCCCCTTGAGGGTGAAGCGCAGCCCAGTTCACTGGGTGCCCGAGCGCATACAGCCCGCCCAACGACTCCAGCAGTACGGCCCGCTCCGGTTCTCCACGGCGCATGGAGGGGAAGGCCCACAGCGGCGTATCCTTCTGCGGTTCTTCCCTGCTCGCGACACCAGCAGCGGCGACTGGGGTGCTGGCAAACGCAGGCACCAGGATCGGGTGAGGGCTCAGCTCGACGAAGAGGTCATACCGATGACGTCGCAGCGCCTCGACAGCGCTCGAAAACAGCACGGGCTCGCGCAGGTTCCGCGTCCAGTAGTCAGCGTCCAGCGACTGCCCCTCGAGCCGCTCTCCGGTGACGGTCGAGTAGAATTGGACCTCGCCGGCGGCAGGCTGAACGTCCGCGAGTGCCTGGAGAAGCTCGGCCCGAAGTGGATCCATCTGTGGGCTGTGCGAGGCCACATCGACCCGGATCATGCGACAGAAGACGTCTCGCCGCTCCAGCGTCTGGAGAATGCTCTTCAGCGCGCCGGGCTCACCCGCGAGCACGATGCTTCTCGGGCCGTTGAGCGCGGCAATCGAGACACTTTCCTCGTGTCCGGCCAGGGCTTGCAGGGCCTCGTCCCGCGTGAGTTCCACGAGCGCCATCGCCCCATGCCCGCTCACCGTCCGAAGCAGTCGGCTACGGCGGCAGATGATCCGCGCAGCATCTTCCAGGCTGAGGATACCAGCGACGTGCGCCGCGGCCACCTCGCCCATGCTGTGCCCCACGACGGCATCCGGAACCACGCCATGGGCACGCCACTGTGCCGCGAGAGCGATCTGGATCGCGCAAAGGAGCGGCTGAATGACATCCACCTCGGAGAGGCGCTCCTCCGTGATCGGCCCGGAAAGCGCACCGACAATCGACCATCCCAGGTAGGGCTCGAAGACCCGGTCGCACGCATCCAGCGCCTCCCGGAAGGAAGGCTCGCGCTCGAGCAGGCGCCGCCCCATCCCCGCCCACTGCGACCCCTGGCCGGGAAACACGAACACGATCTTGCGCTGACGCCTCGACGTCTCGCTTCCCGAGAACACCCCAGCGCATTCCCGCCCTTCCAGGTAGCCCGAGAGGCGCTCGGTCAATTCGTCCTGCGTACGCGCGACAATGGCGAGGCGGTGCGCATGATGACTCCGTCGGACACCTGCCGTGTAAGCGAGATCCGCGATGTCGACCCCATGCAGCATCTCGCCGTCACGAAGGGAGCGGACCAGCTCGCGAAGCGCCGCTCGGCTCTGCGCCGAGACAGGCACGAGGTACTCATCCGGCGGAGGGGTAGCCGACAGCTCAGGGGCGGTCTGCTTCAGGACCCGAGGAGCCTCCTGCAAGACCATGTGCGCGTTGGTCCCTCCAAACCCGAACGAGCTCACACCGGCGAGCAGCGGCGCATCAGGAGCTGGCCACGAACCCAGCGTCTGCTGCACCCGCAGCGCGAGGGCATCGAAGGGAATGCCGGGGTTCGGCGTCTCGAAGTGCAGCGACGACGGCAGCTCGCGCTCCTTGATCGCGAGCGCCACCTTGATGAGCCCTGCGACCCCCGCGGCCGCCTCCAGATGACCGATGTTCGTCTTGACCGACCCCACGGCGCATGGCCAGAGGCGGCTTGCACCGGACGACAGGACGGCACCGAGCGCGCTCGCCTCGATCACATCACCGAGCGGCGTGCCGGTCCCGTGGGCTTCCACGTACTGCACCTCGGTCGAGGCAACCCCCGCCCGCCCGAAGGCCTCTCGAAGCACAGCCTCTTGCGCCTGACGGCTGGGCGCGGTGAGACCGTTGGTGCGCCCATCTTGATTCACGGCGCTGCCCCGGATGACCGCGTATATCGGGTCCCGATCGCGAAGTGCGTCGGAGAGTCGTTTGAGGATGACGACACCGGCGCCCTCACTGCGGACATACCCATTGGCGCGCGCATCGAATGCCTTGCAACGCCCGTCAGGCGCCATGGCCCCCAGCTGCGACATCGCAATGGTATTGTGCGGGGTGAGGATGGCGTTGACCCCGCCCGCGATGGCGAGGGTAGACTCACCGGAACGCAAGCTCTGGCATGCCAGATGAATGGCGACGAGTGACGATGAACAAGCGGAATCCACCGCCATGCTCGGGCCTCGAAGGTCGAGCAGATAGGACAGGCGATTGGGCACGATGCTCCGGGCCCCGCCCGTGGCGGTGTACGTATCGATCTGCTCGGGCGTGCTTTGCATCCGAGCGTAATCATCGACGAACACACCGATGAACACGCCGGTGCGACTGCCCGCGAGCTGGTCGGGTGGAAGTCCTGCGTCTTCGAGCGCCTCCCATGCGACCTCGAGCAGGATGCGTTGCTGCGGATCCATCCGCTCCGCCTCCCTCGGGGCGATACCGAAGAAATCCGCGTCGAACCGCTGGATCTCATCGAGGAAACCTCCCCAGCGCGTGCTCATCTTCCCCACGCTCGGCGTGGCCTCGAAGAATCGCCCCGGATCCCAGCGGTCGGGAGAGATCTCGGTGATGGCATCCCTGCCCTCACGCAGCAGACGCCAGTAATCCTTCGGACCTCGTGCCCCAGGGAAGCGGCAACCGATTCCCACGATGGCGATCGGCTCGTCATGTACGGGACTCGTGGTCACGACCTGCACGGGCGTGGCTGCGGGCTCGTCGCACAGGTAGCGCGCCAGCGCCGCGATGCTCGGATGATCCCACAGCGCAGTGGGCGGCAAGCGACGACCCAGAAGGACTTCGAGCTCTCCTCCCAGGCTGGTCGCGGTCAGTGAGCTCAACCCGTACCTGGCGAAGGGCTGCGTGACCTGGATCGCATCCTTCGGAACGCCCAGACGGCTCGAGACCTGCGCGATCAGCCACTCCTCGAGACGATCGGCAGTCCAGGATCGAGAGGACGTCGTCGAAGCAGCCTCGCCCGTGCTTGGCGGAGCAGCAGCCTGATGCTGCCAGCTCGCAAGGGTCTCGAGGGTGCCCTCCAGCCACATCGCCCGGCACGCATAGCGCTGGAGCTTTCCGCTGGATGTCTTCGCAATCGTTCCCGGCTGGAGCAAGACCACCGAGTAAATCTCCAGCTGGATCTGCTCGGACACTGCGTGCCGGATTGCGGAAAGGATCTCCTGAGCCTGAGCAGACTGAAGTAGCTCGCCTTCCTTGCGCAGGTCCGACGCCTTCGGGTCGATCTCTGCGACCACCACGAGACGCTCTTCCCCCTCCACGTCGGCTGAAAAGGCTGCGCAGCAACCCGGTCGCAAGGAGGAGTGTGCGTCCTGAACCACCCACTCGATATCGTGCGGATAATGGTTATGGCCGCGTATGATGATCATGTCCTTGATCCGGCCAGTGACGAACACCTCGCCGTCTCGAAGGAAACCGAGATCGCCAGTCCGCAGGAAAGGTCCCTGCCCCGTATCCTCGAGCGATGCGCCGAAGGTCGCCCGACTCTCGTCGCTGCGGTTCCAGTACCCGAGGGCCACGCTCGGGCCCCGGGCCCAGATCTCCCCCAGCTCGCCGGGACCGCAAGAGCGTGACGATTCCGGGTGTGCAATCACGATCTGGGTGTCTGGCACCGCGCGGCCAGAGCTCACGAGCCTTCGAGCATGCGGCGTCCCCTCCGCCACCTCGATCACACGAGACTGCCGGTCCAGCGCCTCGCCATCCACGGTACAGAACCGAGTCAGCTCCTCCGCGGGCTTCGCGGACAGCACCAAGGTGCCTTCGGCGAGCCCATAGCCTGGGCAGAAGGTCTCCCGGCGAAAGCCGCAGAGCTGGAACGACTTCGTGAATCGCTCGACGGTTTCGCTGCGAATCGGCTCCGCACCGTCCACGGCGACGCGCCACGAGCGCAGATCCAGGTGTCTTTTTTCCTCGTCCTTGACCTTGCTGACGCACAACTCGTACGCAAAATTGGGGCCCATACTGTGGGTCCCCCGATACCGCGAGATCGCACGGAGCCAGCGTGCTGGCTGCATCACGAACGAGACGGGTGACATCAATATCGACGGGCATCCCTTGTAGAGGGCGTGCACGATGCCGTAAACCAGCCCCAGATCGTGAAAATGCGGCAACCAGGACACGATTACGCTGTCCGGCCCGTGACTCCAGGGCACGGTGAATGCTCGGACATTGCAGAGCAAATTCGCGTGGCTGACCATCGCGCCGCGTGGCGTGCTCGTGGAGCCCGAGGTGTACTGAAGAAAGGCCAGATCCTCACTGCGAGCCCCTGGATCGCGCCAGCCTTCGGGATGCCGTCCCGGGATGTCATCCGTGGGCACCCAGCGCACGTGCTCGAACCCCGGAGCATTCAGGAGCCGGTGCTCGGCGGCGATGGCCGCCGTCGTGAGGACCAGCGAAGCCTGCGCGTCCTTCGCGATCGCTCGCAGCCGCGGGAGCGTCCTGCCGACACGTCCTGGCGTCGGAGCGGGAGCCGGGACGCCGACGACGCCAGCATAAAGGCAACCCATGAAGGCCGCGACGAACTCGAGGCCCGTTGGATAGAGCAACAACGCACGCGCCCGCTCGCCTTTGAGTTCTTCCTGCAGAAGCGCAGCAATGGCGCGTGCTTCGAGATCGAGAGACGCCCAGGTCAGGCGTCCTGCCTCCTCCTCGCCATCCTCCAGAAACACATACGCACTGTCCGAAGGCTGCAGCTCTGCCCTCCGGCGGAGCAGCTCCACCAGAGTCGAACAGTTCTCTTCAATGGAGGCTCCCCCAAGCCCACGATCATCGTGCATTTTCATGGGTCAGCGCGGGCTATGGGTCCTTCGATTCAGACTCCCAATTCCTCTCACGGAGAGCGATATGGCAGGGGCATGGCCGCAGGATTGCGTTCCTGGAGCGAGCGACACCGACGGCGCCCCGACCTGCACCCCGAATGCAGGACAGCCTCAGGCTGGCCTGCTGGATGGGCTGACTGAACGGGAACCCAAATTGTAGGACATTGCGCAACGACACGCATTGGTGTGTCGGCGCACGCGGAAGAATGCACCCCTCGCATTCAAATTCCAAGCACGACGCGTCACCGGAGGCTCGAAATTATCTCGACCCCACGGGCCGGATCTCCTCCTTGAAGAGTTCCCTCGTCAAACCCAGCACGTAGCGCCCGATGTAGAGCACTCCAGCCAGAACCACGACCCACGTCCAGCGGCTCTGCGTGAGCAGGTCGCCCAACCATCGACCCGGGAGCCCTCCCTCCTGTCCCATGGCAAGGTGATCCCCGTTCTTGAAATAGAGGAAGCCCTCGAGCGCGATCACGACCATGGCCACACGCATCAGCATGGTCACCATGCGCCTGGCGACCTGAACCGCACGCCCCACGCTCCCCTGGAAGCCCATGACACGACGTCGCAGATAGTCATTATCGAACTGAAAGTTCTCCGCAAGCTGCATGCCGACCTGCACCAGGTCGGAGAGGTTTCGCATCTGCCCCATGGACTTCATGGAGACGGCGCGCTCGATGGCGCGACGCTGCGAGGCCCGAGCGTAGTTGCCGAGCTCCTTGATGCAGCTGAGGCCCCGATCGAGGATCTCCAGCGTTCGATCGAGCGTCTGTTCCGCAAAGTGCAGTCGCGTCAGGTCCCACGACGCAGGCAGACGGTACAGGCCTGCGCAGACCTCCAGCCGCAGCATCGCTGCGCTGAGCGACTTCTCTGAGTACCAGCAACTCTTGATGTATGTGCGCGAGGTCCAGACCTTCAGTGAGCGCATGACCGCAGTCCTCATTCCACTGAGGTCCTTGCGCGGGAGCGGCGGCCCCATGGACAGGAAGCTGTCGCAAACCTTGGTGTAGTCCTCAGCCACGAGCGCCTGGCAGAGCATCTGGTACTGACGCACGACGGTTGTTTCGAGCGTCCCGATCGTGTTGAGCGTGAGCAGGGCAATCCGGTTCCGGCGCAAGAGCAAGACGTTCCGCGGCAGGAGTTCCGTGTAGAACATGTTGTGCTCGAACAGCAGCTCGAGGCGAGCCTGGAACAGGCGCCGACAGATGCGCGGCGGATTGATGCCATTCTGCTGCATCCATAGAGCGACCCCCTCGCGATCCTGACGGAGAGCGACATCGAGGTCCTCGACGCTCACCCCGCGGATGTACTCGGAGACCAGCAGGCGCTCGCCCGTGTAGCGGCGGTGAAGCCGAGGCACGTAGATTCGCCGCGAGCGCAGGATCTTGCTGATGCGTCGGACCTCAGCCTCCTCGGTGCGAAAGTCGAGCTGATCGTCCGTCGCCTTCTTGACCTCGAACATCAGCGCTTTCCAGCGAAGATGCGGCAGGATCCCGAAGCGTTCGAACAGCCCCAGGAAAAATTGCATGTGCGCCCAGTCGGTCTTGGCTCGCTGCACCGCATCCGGCGGACGCACCCGGACCACCACCTGGTGCCCACCCTCCTTGAGGCGTCCCAGGTGGAACTGGCTGAACGCCCTCGCATTCATGGGGCGCTCATGAAGCTCGTCGAACACCTGATCGACCGTGGCGCCGCGCTTCTGGAGTTCCTCGTCGATCACCTTGCGGAGCACACCCATGGGCACGGGCATGGCGCGATCACGCGTCAGCGAGAGTTCTTGGCACAGCCCTGCTCCGAGGAGGTCGACACGCAGCGATGCCATGCGCGCCATGACCACCCACATGCCGCCCATTCGCTCGACGAACCGGCGTACATAGCGACCATTTTCCCGCGAATCGTAACGCCCTCGCCCGAACGCTGGCCATAGCCGGATCGCGAGGACACGAAAGGCCATGACCAGGAAGAACCAGCCAGCGACGAACAGTCCCCCAAAACCGCTGACTGGACGGGAAAACTCCGACTTCTCGGCCCTGGCCCGCACGTCGGCCTGGAACCGCAATGGCGTCGGCGCCCACTCTTCTTTGAATTTACGCGAGGCCATTGCTGTGTGCCTGCCTCTGCCGCTCAGCGGCGGTCCCCTTCCGGGCGAGTCGGTTCGGGCTCCTCGAAGATGCCCCTCATCAAGGTGAACTCGTGGACCGTGTACAGGGCCACGAAAGTGCAGAGCAGCCAGAACGTGCTCGAAAGACGCGGGATGCGCTCGAGCTGGGCGTACACCCACTGCCCGCGGAGTGCCCCGAACGCGTCGAAGTGCTGGTGAGCATAGCCCACGATGAGGACCAGCGCAGAGAGCAAGGCGGCCCGGGCCAGGAGGTGGAACACCGTGAATCCAACGTGCGTCGCTTTCGAGATGTATCCCTCGAACGGGAGGGCGCGCTGCCGCAGGTATTCACCTTCGAAATAGGCATTCTCGGCGAACTTGGTCAACATCCCTCCCTGCTCCGCCATATTGGCGAGCTGGGCGCGCACCAGCTTCGGATCCGACCTCTTCTTGTTCTGCTGGCGCCCGCTCTCACTGCGCACGTGCTGCTGTGCGATCTTCAGGAAGTCGATGTCCGGCACCAGGAACATCAGCGACGCGTCCAGGGTGGTGCTGGATCGGGTGACACGCAGGAAATCCCATGCAGCCGGCACGCCGTGGCTCGCGAGCACATTCGCCGTATCGCCGAGCAATCGGCTCAGCGACTTCTGGTGGTAGGGCAGCGCCTTGACCTTCACCAGCGACTCGAACTCACGGAAGAGACGGACCACGTCCTCCTTGGCCTCTGTCAGATCTTTGTTTGGAAGCGGCGGAGCGAGCAGGAGGAACATCTCCGCGACTTTGCGGAAGTCCTTGTCCCCCATTGCCTTGTAGAGCAGGCGGAACTTCTCGAGCTGCGAGCGGTCCGACGTCGCGACCGAGCCAAAATCGATGAGCGTGATGCGGCCTTTGCGCATCACCAGGATGTTCCCTGGGTGAAGGTCACAGTGATAGAGGTTGTCCTCGAAGAGCTGTCGCAGGTAGGAGAACCACAATCGCTTGCCGAGACGACTCGCAGAGATCTGGTTTTCCTTGAGCCACGCGCGTGCGCGGTCCGGATTGGCGACCACGGTCTGGATGTACTCGGACATGTACACCCCGTGCACCATCTCCATCACCAGCACCCGATCCGTGCAGAAGCTCAGAAAGACCTTCGGCACATAGATCTTGTGGTCACGGAGATTCTTGCGCATCCGTCGCAGCGACGTCGCCTCCTGGCGATAGTCGAGTTCCTCGAGGATTGCGCTCTCGACCTCCGTGTACATCTCCGACCAGCGGGACTCCGGGCTGAATCGGATGAACGTCAAGAATCTCACGAGACGGCGCAGGAGAACGAAATCCTTCTCGAAGCTCGCCTTGGCGTTGGGTCGCTGCACCTTGACCACGACCTCGACGCCATTGTCTTTCAGGCGCGCGCGGTGCGCCTGTCCGACCGACGCGGCGGCAAGAGGTCGATCATCGAACTCCACGAAGATGGAGTCGATTGGCGCGCCCAGTTCCTCCTCGATGATGCTTCGCGCGTAGTGTGCCGGAAATCCGTGCGCTCGATTCTGGAGGCGAGAAAGCTCGTTACAGAACGCCTCGGAGAAAAGGTCCCGGCGCATGGCCAGAATCTGGCCAACCTTGACCCACAGCCCGCCCATGCTCTCCATGAACAGGCGCACACGCAGCGCATATTTCTCCGGGTCGGCGTGGACGGGAGCCAACGAAGGCCACAGCCGCGCGACAATGGCACCGCCCGCAAGGCCGAAGAAAAACGAGAGGATTTGAAAGAGGCGCTGTCGAGTGGGAAGAGAGGGCTCGACGATCTCGATAGCCTTACGAGGCTGATTCGGGATGAGCGGAGTCGGGATGAGGCTCTTCTTTTGCATCCCGAACGCTCGAGCAGGGCACGTGGGGCGATTGGACCGAGACGCCTATCCGAGCCCCCACAACTTGGCGGCGCGGCGCCCCTTCTTGCGCGGGCGCTGTCGCACCACGACGATGAGAGGCCTCACGTTGTCGCCGATCTCCCCGCTCGTGCGCAGCTGCTCGACGGTCTCCTCCACCCGTCGTAGCAGGCGGCAGGGCTTCCCCTTGCTCAGGCTGCGGACCTGCTTTCGGCTCTTCTTACCCAGGTCAACAATAATCGGTTCTTTGCCACCCGCCTCACCAGTGGTTCCAGGCCGGGTTGCGGCCTTGATTGCTTCGGTGGCTTCGACATCGACTGCCATGGGTACCCTCCGTTTGCTGTGAGCCCTTGGATGCTCAGGGTTCGAGGTGCCGTGTCCCTGCTCGCTTCCGAAAAAGTAAGGCTCACTATGTTCAAACTGCTATTTCAAACGAGTGGAGGCTAACCAGCAGGGACGTTCCTGTCAACTTGGGCATGAACGGAAAATCTGGTGAAGTATAGTTGGGAGGGGGTGGCATCAGGGCTGACTAGCCTCAGGATGAGGACAACCGATGAAGCTGAGAACAATCAAAGCCAAGAAGCTCCCGAAGTCTGTAAAGCGAATCACAATCCTCAAGACCCTGGATCAGCCCGCGCTCGGCGGCGGCCTGGGTCGCATCGAGGTGAAGCGCAAGCGCAAGAACAAGAAGCAGAGCAAAGGCCTCACCCGCATCCTCGAGCGGCTCGCTCGCGGCCAGGCCAAATCGAGCGCCAAGACTGCCGAGGCGTATCTCGACCGCCACCGCAGCTCGAACAAGAAGCGTCGCGACGGCTGGCTGCGCGACCTCAGCTACAACCTTCTTCGCGCCCGCCGCAAAGGCGGAAAGGCTTTCAAGCTCTCGGATGCTCTCGGCTGAGCACCGATAGCACCTGCGCGGGTACGGACCCCCAGCGGTTGGTCACCTGCGCTCGTTTCGCCACCACCTGACAGCATGCCCCACGTGACGTGCGCCGAAGCGCGGTGCTCTCGTCGACGTCCGCCTCGAAGGGGAATGGCAAGGCGTCGTCGCCCTGGAGGCCCTGGGACGCGCGCCCCGTTCACTTGCATGCAACGTCGGCGTCTTCGAGGAGGTCGACGAACCCCTCCAGGAGAGGGGGGCTACCTCCAGAAACAGCAACGCGGTGGCAGCCGATCCATGGAATCGGCCAGCACCGCGTGTCGAGCGGCCCATCCCGCTCCGCGTAGGTCAGTAGTCCGAGTCTTCTGCTTCACCCGCCGGCGCGGCCGGTGATTCCTCGGACTCTTCCTCTTCTTCCTTCTTACGCTTCTCGGGGCCTTCCGGTAGCTGGGGCTTGCTCCCGACGCCGCTGCCAGGCTCGCCGCGCTCGTTGATCCACACCATCGTCCCGCGGATGGTGATGCCGCCGCCGTCGAGGCGGATGAAGCCGCCAGGGCCGCGGATGGTTGAGTCGGAACTCTCGCCGACCCACTCTTTACCGGCGAGGTGATGGATGTCGCCGCCAACCGCGAGGGCCGCGCTGCCTTGCACCTGCTCCTGACGAGTCTTCTTCACGACGAGGCTCTGCTCGCCGTCGATGCGCTCGGCGCGGTTGCCCTTCACCTCCAGGTGCACGTCGCGCTCGACGGTCTCGTGCTTGTCCTTCTTGGTGACGATGTCCTTGTCCTTGCCGACCCAGCTCTGGCGGTTGTTGCTGGTGGTCTCCTTCTCGTCGTTCTTCACGAGCTTCTGGCGGTCGTGAACGATGGTGGAGAACTCATCGTTGATGACGAGGCGGTCGCGGTTCTTCTGGGCTTGCTGCCAGACCAGCTCCTGGCCCTTGAGGTCCTCGAACATGATCTCGTTGAAGCCGTTCGAGCCCATGGACGAGTCGCTCTTCCAGGTGCTGCGGGTCTTGTCCTGCGGCAGCTTGTAGGGAACCTGCTGGGCGGCGTTGTAAACGCGACCGACGATGATCGGGTGGTCGGGATCGCCCTCCAGGAAGGCGACGAGCACCTCCTGGCCGATGCGCGGGATGACCGAGGTGCCCCAGCCCATGCCGCCCCAGCTCTGGCTGACGCGGACCCAGCAGGAGCTGTTGTCGTCGTTCTTGCCCTCGCGATCCCAGGGGAACTGCACGCGGACGCGACCGAACTCGTCGGTGTGGATCTCTTCGCCCGAGGGGCCGACGACGGTGGCGCTCTGTAGGCCGCGGATGATGGGCTTCGGCGTGCGGCGCAGGGGGCGGTAAGGGGCGTCGGCGAAGACGGCGCGGGAGGTCATCTCGAAGTTGCCGGTGTCGGAGCCCTCGATGGTGCTCTCCAGGACCAGCAAGCCACGCCCTTCGCCGATCTCCGGGTGCGGGTGGTGGCTGATCGAGAGCACCGTCCCAGGGCCGACATCGAACGTATTCGAGCGGAAGCTCAGCTCACGGATGCCGACGCGCTCGCCTTCGAGGCCGCGGGTGGCGAGCTCCTTGCCGAGCTTCGGATCGTGCCGCGCGAGGCCCTTGTCGTCGGCGACGGGTGTCGCGTCGGGACGCCCCGTCTCGGCGAGGAAGGCTCCAGCGTCGTAGTGGTACTGCTCGTAGCGCGCCTCGGGGCCCTCGGCAGGCGGAGCGTCGCCGAAGAGGGCGAAGTCCGGGTTGCGCGGGTTGTAGTCGCGGGTGACATAGCCGCCAGGCTTCACTTCGCGGCTCAGGCGGACTTCCGTCGCGAACTCCTGCTCGGCGGACTCGTTCGGCTCCTCGGAGTACGGGATGACGCCGCTGCGCTTCTCGTTCGCCTGGATGCGGTCACCGAAGGTGAGCACCGACGGGTCATCCTTGCCACCGGTGAACGTGAAGGCGATGCCGGCCTCTTCGAGCAGGCGGCACATGAAGTCGTAGTCGGTCTCGTTGTACTGGACCTTGTAGTTGAGCTTCGGGTAGGTGCCGCGATCGATGCGCCAGCTCGCGGTGATGTTCCACTCGCCGAGCAAGCTGTCGATGATGTCGGGGATGGAGAGGTGCTGGTAGATGCGGTTGCCGGCGCGCTGGTTCAGGAGCCACACGCGCGGCACGATGCGCAGGTAGTAGCTGGAGATGCCTTCGTCTCCATCCGTCGCTTGCAGCGCGCCCACCTGCTCGATGAACGAGACGATGCCGGACCATGAGCGGGCACCACCTCCGGCCACGTGCGCGTAGCCGGCTTCGAGGCGGAAGGTCGCGGGCTCTCCGACGATGCCGGCGAGGTCGAGGCTGTGGTCGCGAGACCGGATCCAGAGCGAGACCGTGAACGGTGAGGAGACCGCCTGCTGCACGGCGAAGCGCCGCACGGTGAGGTCCCGTGAGCCAGAGGCGAGGGTGATCTCGAGGGTGGACACGGCTTATCCTTCCGTCCTTTCGAAGTGGAACGTTGCTGCCGAATGGCAGGCTTTCGCGAGGCGAATCAAAGGCGACGGCACGGGGTCACTTCTTGGGCAGTGCGGGAGGCTGAGCGCCCGCGGGAGGGTCCTTCACGACGACCTCGATCGAGACGTTCTCCTCACCGTATTCGTCATTGACCTCGGCGATCCAGTCCATCAGCTCCTTCACCTTGGGCACGCTGGACTCGATGTTCTGGTCGCCTTCGGCGTTGGAGCCGGCGAGGATGATGCAGCCCTCCGAGTGGCTCGGGTAGTTGCCGGTGTGGATCAGGATGTCCGAGAAGTTGGGGACGTCGAGCAGCTCCACGGCCTTCCCCTTGTGACCGGGGACGTTGCGGTTCCGCTTGCTTCCCGACTTCACGCGCCCGACGTAGGTGCCCGCCGGAACGGGGTACTCTTTCTCGCCGTTGCCGGACTTGAGGTCCCGTCTCCCGGGGGGCTGCTCCGTGGTCGAGCCGGTGATCTTCGCTTTCGACTCCCCCTTCAGGCGGGCGTCGAAATCGCCGGGCGTCCCCAGGTCGTGGTAGTTGTACTTTCGCGTGACGGTGATGAGGATGACGACCTTCTTGGGGCACTGCTGCTTGTCCGACGTGCACTGAGGGTCGGACTGCGCCTTCACGGCGTCGAGCGCTCCCTGCGCTGACTCGGCCGTCGCCATGGTCAGCTCTCCTCGTCCAGGAGCACCGCGTCGTCGTCCAGCGGCAGCGCGTCATCGCCCGACAGCCGCGCCACTCCGGCCCGGCACACGGCGCCGATCAGCACCGACGCATGCTCGGAGGCACCGTGGGCACGCCGGCGCTCTCGCTCGACCGTGACCAGCTCGCCCATGAGTTCGGGACCGAGGGCCAGCTCCATCGTGACGTACTTGCCCTGGTCACGCTCCCGCGTGGCGCCGAGGAACTCGGCGCGACGGACGCTGCTGCGGATGAAATCGCGAACGCCGACCGCGCCCAGTGCGGCGCACTCGTCCGGATAGAACTGGCTCAGGATGCACGTCAGCTTCGCTTCGAATCCCTCGAAGGAAACTTCGCGGAGCGCCTGCGCTTGCTCCACGCGCACCCTGAGCGCAGCGCTATGCATCGTGCCGGCCTGCGAGCACGAGCGGGAGGGAGACGAAGGCGTGATCCTTCGCTTCGACGAAGATGGCGGTGAGGTCCGCGGACAGGGAGCTGAGCTGGGCCTGATCGCACGTCCCCCAGAACACCCGCAGCACGCCGGGATCGTAGAAACGGAAGTAGACGCGCTCGCCGGACTCTTCGAGGTCGACCATCAGGAACCTGCGCCAGTGCCGGCGCACCTCGACGAAGGGCTCGTCGCTCGTGCACCAGATGCCCCAGCGCTTGCCCCAGCCCTCCAGGACGAGGCGGTCGAGGAGCTGCGAGTCGGGCTGCATGGGGCCGACCAGGTAAGGCGCGATCTCCTCCATGACCTCGCCCTTCAGCCCGTCGTAGAGCGACTGGAGGCGCTCCACGTGCTCGCGGAGGATGCCCAGGATCCGGGTGTCGCGGGCGCCGTCGACCACGGCATAGAGGGGCGCCTCGGCGGCCTTCTGGCGGAGGGTCGCGAGGGCACGGTGCGCGGCGTCCAGGCGGACCTCCTCGCGGGCGCGCTCCTGCTCGCTCAGGACCTTGCGCGGGGGCTTCGAGTTGCCCTCGACGTAGACCATGAAGTCGGTCGCGCCGGCCTGGATCCACGAGCCGTGCGGAACCTCGGCCTCGGTGACGCTCTCGCCACCGAGCCGGGTCCCGGAGATGCTCTCCAGATCGCGCACCGAGCAGACGCCGTCACGCCAGGCCAGCTCGAAATGCGCGCCCGACATCTCGCTGTCGTGGCCGACGATGAGATCCGCGAGATCGGTCCGACCGACCGTCAGCGCGTCGCCGGAAGCGAGCGCCGTCTTGGTCCCGGCCAGCTTTCCCCAGCGGACCTCCACGATCAGCCGGGGGGGATTCACGCGTCCCTCCCCGATTTCTCGCGGGCGGCCTGCTCGGCGGCCTTGCGCTCGCAGTCCTCGCAGAACGGTTTGTCCGTCTTCAGCGAGGTCGGGTTGGAGCCGATGATCACCGTCGGGCAGCCCGAAGCGATGACCCCGCCGTGCGACGTGGGGTCGCCCTTCCGGGCTGCGTCCTGGTAGCCGATGATCACCGTCGGCTCACCCTTGACGATCGAGGCCCCGCAAGCCTCCAGGTCGGTGACCCGGGCCTGGCGTTGGAAGCCGACGATCACCGTCCCCTCGCCGGTCGCGTCGACGTTCGGCGGGTGGAGCGGGCACACGTGCCTGTCTGTGATTCTCGCTGCGGGAGGCATCGCTAAGTCTCCTCTCTCCTCTGGGCTCGCGACGTCACTGACCGATCAGGGTCTTGCTCACGTCATCGACCTCGGCCTCGATCGCCTCGGCGGGCGCCTCGGGGCTCGAGCCGTTGCCGCTCCCGGCACCGCCGCCGCTGTTGATGCGAACGACCTTGCCGCGGATGACGATGCCGCTGCCATCGATGCGGATGAAGCCTCCCGGCGCCTTGAGGGTGATGTCCTCCGCTTCGAGGACGAGGGCGCCACCGGCCTTGATGTGGATCTGGTCCTCGACCGCGAGGCCGTGGTTCTCGCCCACGTACTCGTGGCGGTTGCCCTTCACCGACAGCGACTGGTTGCCCTCGATGCGCTGGTTGCGCTTGCCGAAGACCATGAGGTGGCTGCTGCCCTCGACGCGCTCGCGCTTGTCTTGTCGGACGACGATGTCCTGGTCCTTGCCGACGAAGACCTTGAGGTAGCCGAGCGTCTTCTCGAACTCGTCGTTCTGGACCATCTTCTGGCGGTCGTGGCCGACGGTGATGGTCTCGTCGTTCTTCACGAGGCGGCGGCGGTTCTTCTCGGCCTGCTCCCAGACCAGCTCCTCGCCCTTCTTGTCCTCGAACATGATCTCGTTGAAGCCACCACCGCCGAGGGACGAGTCGCTCTTCCACGTGGAGCGGGTCTTGTTCTCGGGCAGGCTGTAAGGCACGGCCTGCTTCGCGTTGTAGACGCGGCCGACGATGATGGGCTGATCGGGGTTACCGTCGAGGAAGCCGACCAGCACCTCCTGACCGATGCGGGGCAGGACGATCATGCCGTAGCCCGTGCCGGCCCAGCCCTGGCTCACGCGGATCCAGCAGGAGCTGTTGTCGTCCTCTTTCCCCTCTCGATCCCAGGGGAACTGGACGCGCACGCGCCCGAACTCGTCGGTGTGGATCTCCTCGCCCGCGGGGCCCACGATGGTCGCCGTCTGCACGCCCTCGATCTTGGGCTTCGGTGTCTTCTGCACGGGGCGGTACGGGGAGTCGGCGAAAACGGCCTGGCCTGCCATCGACCACTCACCGCCCGGCGTGCCGTCCATCGAGAACTGGGTGACGAGGAGCCGCGCGCCCGACGACAGCTCGGCATGCGGGTGGCTCTCGATCGAGATGATGTGGCCAGGCCAGAGGTCGACGGTGTTCGTCGCGAAGGGCACGAGGCGCTTGTCGCCACGCGTGCCGCCGAGGAGGCGCCCGGCGCGGCCGGTGCCGAAGCCCTGCTCGTACCGCGCGGCGCCCTTGTCGTCGGCGACCGGCGTGCCACCACCGCCGCCACCTTCGACGAGGAAGGTGCCGGGCTCGTAGTGGTACTGCTCGTACTTGTCCTCGATGCTGCCAGCCTTGGGGGCCTCGCCGAAGAGGGAGAAGGCAGGGTTGCGGAAGTCGTAGTCGCGGATGACGTGAGCGCCGGGGCGCACCGCATGGGCGAGGCGCACGTTGGTGACGTGCTCGGCCTCGGTCAGCTTGATGGCGTTGTCCACGAACGGGAGCGCACCGCCCGCGCGCGGCTCGGCTGCCTGGAACTCGTCGCCGAAGATGATGCCGGCGCCGTTCCGGTCTTCCTCGGGGAAGACGTAGGCGATGCCCGCTTCCTCGAGGAGCCGGCTGAAGAAGGAGAAGTCGCTCTCTCCGTACTGGACGCGGTACTCGAGCTTGGGGTAGCGGCCGCGATCGATCTTCCACGTCGGCGACACGTCCCACTCGCCGAGCAGGCGATCGATGATGTCGGGGATGCTGAGGTGCTGGAAGATCCGGTAGTTCCGCCGCTGCGTGAGCAGCCAGAGCCGCGGCACGATGTTCAGGTAATAGGTCGAGAGCTGCTCGCCGTTGCCCGTGGGCTGGACGGCGTGCACCTGCTGGATGTTGCGGACGACGCCGCTCCAGAGCCGCGCACCGCCGAGGCGGTTGTGCGTGTAGCCGCTCTCCACCTTCAGGCTGGCGCGCTGCCCGACGATGCCTTCCAGGTCAATGCTCGGGCTTTCCGAGCGGGCCCATACCGACACCGTGAAGAGGTTCGAGATCGCCTCTTCGACGGAGAACCTCCTCACCGACAGGGAGTTCTCGCCGTTCGCGAAGCTGAGCGTCAGAGTCGCCATCGCACGCTGCCTCCTGGAGCACCCCTCGTCGCTCGTAGCGCAAGAGAGGGGCGCTGGATGAATAGCCGCGCGATCCTACAAGGAGACTCTTCCTGCGCACAAGGGACGGCGGTGTCTGTCTTCGAGGAGAAATGGCGACATGCGTCAGCGCACGAATGGGCACCAGATTCAGCGGCAAAATCCTCTTCGGCTCTACTCGATGTGTGCGACGGCTCGCGCAATGAGGTCGATGACCGCGCGCTCGGAACTCTGCAAGAAGAAGTGATCACCAGGGAACATGTGCCGAGAAAAATCACGCTGCGTGTGCATGCGCCACGCTTCGAGGGCGGTCTCGGACACGCTGACGTCGGCGAGACCGCCGAGCGCGGTGATGGAAACGGGGAGCGGCGCGTCGGACGCGGTGCGCCATGACTCGCTGAGCTCGAAGTCGGCCCGGAGGATGGGGAGGACCAGCTCCATCAGCTCGGGTTGCTGGAGCACGGCTTGTGGCATGCCTCCGAAACGACGGAGCGCCGCCACGAAGTCGGCGTCGGGCAGCGCATGGAGCGGCTCGTCGGTGTCGGGGAGGCCGGGGGCCTGGTGCGCGGACGCGATCAAGAGACGCGGCAACGACGCTCTGGCTGCATGCAGCGCGCAGGTGACATCGAAGGCGATGAGCGCGCCTAGACTGTGACCGAAGAAGGCGAACGGTGCGCCGGACGCGGCCTGGGTGATGACGGGCAGGAGAGCGTCGAGGAGCGGGGTACGCCGGGTGAGGAGCGGCTCCTTGAAGCGGGTGCCACGTCCAGGGAGCTGCACGGCCAGCACCTCGATGTCCGACGGCAACGCCGTCGCCCAGGATCGGTAGCTGCCCGCGTTGCCTCCGGCGTGATGGAAGCAGAACAGGCGCAAGCGAGGGTTCGAGACGGCGCGAAAGCCGAGTAGCCAGGGGCTCTTCGCAGCTTGCTGGAGGCGCTGGGTGCTCATGGGGGTGGTGTACCTCCGTTGGCGAGGTGGGGTCGATGCCTCTGCTTCCCGGACACGCTTCACTCCACCTCGATCACGCTCCCCGGATCGACGACCTCCACGGTACCCGTCCACTGGCAGGTGCAGGTGGAGTCGGCGGTGAGCGCCGCGTGCTGGCCGACCTTGACGAAGCTCGCTCCAGGCGACCACGGCGCGGTCACCAGAGGAACGCAGGGCATCGGGGTGAGGACCCCTTGCGCGGCCGCGGTCGCTGAAGCGACCTGCGGGTTGGCCTGCGTCTGGCACATCCCGAACGTGGCCACGTTCAACAGCGGCTTGTGATCCATCACCGTGGCCGCAGGCTGCTCGTCCCCGCGGGCCTCGGAGGAAGGGAGCACGGTCAGCGTGGCCTGCGAGGTTCCCTGACTGCAGCGGAGCCTGGCTCCATGGACGACGAGGCACGGCATGGCTTACGTCTTCTCGCTCGGGCCGCGCGTCGACGACGACTCCTCGACAGGCACCTCCGGCTCGGGGACCGCGCTGATGGCCACGGTCTCGCGCTGCCGCGCCGTGACGCGCGGGGCGGGACGCGCATCGGACCACAGCGGCGACCCAGGAGGAGCGGCCGGCCTCACAGAGGGCGGCGCCGACGGAGACGAGGGCGCTGACGGCGCGAAGGGCATCGGCCCGGAGGAGGGGGCGCCGTCCGGCAGATCGGCCGTCATGCCCAGATGGACGGGCGCACGAGCCACCGCCCCCGTCGTCGACTGCTGCCGGAACCGCTGGCGCACGTCCTCGATCACCGCGGGCGTCGGCCAGTGCACCGCCTCCGTCGGCAAGGACAGCGCTCCGGCCGCCACCAGCCGCGGGAACGCGCCCTCGCCTCGGACGGGCATGTAGCCACGCCACGTCACCGACACGACGCCCCGATCCACATCGACGCGGAGGGTGTCGGCCGCGAGCTGCACGACCTCGGGCGGTGCGTCGGGCGCCCAGACCAGACACCGCGCCGAGAGCCCTGGCAGGCGTGCCTCGACGCGCCCGCGGTCCGGGCCGAAGCCTTCGAGGATCAGCACCTCGTCACCGCGTAGGAAGCCGGTGATGCGCTGATCGGGAGGCACCGCCATGTAGTACGCCCACGAGAAGCTGGCCGGGAGCGAGGGGAGAGATTGCCGGAGCCCCTCACGCTCTTCCGACGACACCGTCCGCGCTCTGGACGCCCACAAGGGAGAGATGGGCCCGAAGCACGCTGCCACGCTGGGGTCGTCGGGGTGGACGAGCCGCGGTGACGGGTCACCCGGGCCATGCCCGACCCCCACGGGATTGTCGGCATTCCCTGGCCCTCCGCGCGCATGCTCGTACCGCAGCGGGACCCGCACGAGCCCATCCGCCGCGCCGCCCGCGTCGCCATCGCCCCGCACCACCAGCCGCTTGTCGACCAGCACCTCCGGAGACGTGCGGCCCGGATGGAGCCGGTGCACGCTCAGGCGCACGGTCCCTCGACCTCCCCGCGGCACGACGGCATGACCCGTGAGCATCACCTCGGCAGAAGGAAGATACGGGACGAGATCGCTGGGGTCCTGGAGGCTCGACAGCGGCCCGTTGTGGTACGCATCGGTCAGCTGTACCGGGGCGGGGTCGGTGAGCGAGAGGCCGCCTCCGGGACGGAGGACGAACGACGCTTTGACGATCGTGGTGAGGTAATACGCGCCCTCGATCCTCCACCCCAGCGTCGCGCACCGGACCTGCCCCACGGCGAGTGGAGCGGACGGCCCCACGCCGAGCGCAGGAATACCTGCCGGCCCTTGCCCTGCCGCAGCGGGCCCTCGCGCCACGGGCCCGCACGCGCAGCTGGATGCCGCGGACTGCTGCACGACGGCTGGCGGCATCACCACCGCGGGCACCTGGGGCATCTGGGGCGCCTTTGGCGGCGCCGTCGGTACGGACGGCGCCGCTGCCTCGGCCACTGCGTGAACGACGGGCTCGATGCGCTTCGCCTCGGCAGGAGCACGCAGGTAGGAGGGGAGAGCCGCCCCCGAGGGCGCAGCGCCGGATGCGACGCCAGGCGGCGGCACAGAGGCCTCGACACGCTTCGCCGGTGGAGCTCCGAGCTTCGGTTCGAGCAAAGCCGCCACGCGCTTCCGGATGCCAGCCCCCGCGGCGTCGTCATCCAGCGCCCCAGGGACGGCCACGACCACCGCCCCCAGCCCCTCCAGCGCATCGACCTCGGTCGGCGCCTCGAACGACGGCGGCGCCCCCAGCCGTGCTGGCACGAAGGTCAGCCAGGCGGGCCAGGGGCTCAGCGAGCGCTCTTTCGCACGCGGCGTCTGGAAGCACGTCTCACCGAACGCCACGGTGGGTGCCACGGCCTGCACCAGCCCCTCGAAGGCCTGCCGCAGCAGGAGTGCCTGGCGCACCTCGGGATCCCGCCCGAGCCGAAGCTCCACCGAGAGCCCAGCGGACCCCGCCTCGCTCCCCTGGATCCAGCGGACGTAGAGATCAGCGAAGTGGGCGCCGTCCTTCCCGTTGAACAGCCGCGTCGCATGGGTGGGCTCTCCCGGGGGCCGCGGTCCGTGCCACTCGATTTCCCCCCCATCGAGCAAACGCGCCAGCGTCTCCTCGTCGTTCACGGGCACGATCTGGAAGATCTCGTCGTACCCGCTGAACAGGTCGAGCGTGGTGCAGCACGCTCGGAGCGCGAGCAGGAGCGGCCACAGCGCGGAGGCCAGTTCCGCCGCCGACGCGGGCGAAGCCGCACGGTTGGCGACGAGGCGGTGATGATTCTCGGGAAGCACATGCATGGAATCACCTCACCCCAGGCGGGCCCGATCGACGTCCGCTCGGCTCATGCTCAACCACTCTCTGGCCTCGTAATCGCCTGAAGCCGTGCGATGTGCATAGTAGCGGAGGTTCCAGTAGAGCACCGCCGGCGCATCGAACATCGCAAGGACGCGACCCGTGGCGTCGGCGAACCCATTCCCGCTCACGGCCGTGCGGAAGTGAGCCCCGAACGCCATGACCGAAGCAGCCCTGCTCTGCCGCCACTCCACGATCCCCTGCGCATAGGCCGCACCGGCATAGACGAGGTGACTCCATCGATCCGCCGGGATCTCGGCAGCATCGGACCCCCTCGCAGGGCGGGGATGCACGTGCTCCGTGTAGGTGAACTCGTTGGGCCCATGCATCGTGATGTCCACGTCCTGATACGGTGGCACGAGGGGCGCGCCGGGCTCGGTATAGGGCCCAGCCGAGCCCCACCCCAGCGTCCATCGCGCGGTGCCCGGGCCCCACCGCCAGTGCATGTGCAGACAATCGTGCGCGCAGAAGGGCGCCATGACGATCGGATCGAGGCGCATCCGCCCAGGATCGATGGCCACCCGATCGACGCTCCCCCACAGATAGTTGGGGATGAGGATGTGCGTGGCCGGAAGTCTCAAGCGAGGTGCCACGTGGATGTTGTCGAACTCCCCCTGGCGCGGCAGCTTGGTGACGCTCGTGAGATCGGACGGATACGTCGGCAGGTCGCGCACGCCGCAACTCGCAATCGTCCGCGTGCTGGTCAGATCGCGGCGAACCACGTGGAGGGGGCGTTGCCGGAAGCGCCTGTCCGGATCGACCTCGTAATGGGAGAACGTGCCCGACCAGAAGGGCTTGTACGCGTCGTCGGGGCCCGGCAAATCCTCGTTCATGTCGGCGACGAGCAAGGACTTGATCTCCTCGTAGGCGTTGCAGCAGGTGCCCTCCACGGTGCCATCCCCACGGTCCAGCACGGTGGTGGTCGCAGGCCGGGTCAGCCGCACCGACCCATGCACCGAGCGGAGCGGGACGGAGGCGCGCACCATGATCTGAGGGTAAAAGCGCGCCATGCCCACGAGGCCTCCCGGCTCGAAGTCGGCCCGCTCTCGGCAGGTGGCAAAGGAGAGCACCACCAGCACACGCGGAGCGCTCACCGTGATGCGCGCGCTCCCGCCGACCTCGGCTGCCGCCGGCCTTGCTTCCTCCACCTGGCGCATGAAATCACCCGCCAGAGCCCGGGTGAGCCACCGATCGCTCGCCTCGTCGGGGCACGAACCCGACCCGGCCATGTACTGCGAGATCGCCAGCTCACCGGGATCTCCATCCGGGGGCCGGTACGCCGACACGCCGTCCCTCGGGCCAGCGAGGTCGTAGGCGAACGCGAGCACCAGGCTGCTGTCGAGGTACGTTTCGAGCGGGAACCTGTGGCTCTCTCCTTGCCCCATCCAGCCGCCCGTGACCAGCCAGCGGCTGTGGAGGAAGTCCGGGGAGAGAGGCAAATCCAGCACCTCGCCGCCCGCCCGGACCACCCGGACGAAGGGCTGGATCGGACCGCCATCCTCCTCGTGGCCCCACACGATCGAGCGGGTGACGAGCTGGGTCTTGTAGCCCGTGTCCCGCACGCGGCACGTGAGGTCCGTCATGTGGTTCGGGGTGCCGCCATCGTGCGTCCACTTCCAGAGACGACGTGCTGGAAACGGTGTCGATGCCCGAGGAAGCGACGGTGCCGTGGGAGAGAACCGCCCGCTCTTCGGCAAAGCGCGCACGAACGGCAAGATCTGGTTGACCGTCAGTCGCTCGCGCGGCGAGCCAGATGCCCGGCACGCCGCCTTGAAGGCCACGGTGAGGGGGAGGGTGTCGAGCAGCAGAGAAAAGACGCTGGCCATGGTTGCAAAGGACCTCGGGCTGGAGAGCCGTGGACTACGCCTCGTGCGGCTGGTGCTGAAGCCTGTCCCCCCCGGGAATCCGGACCTCGACGAGTTCGAACCGGTCTCCCTCCACCCCGTCGAGCACGACCTCGTGATTGCCGTCGGTCTCTCGCTCGACGACCTCGCCGCTCGGCGTCGCGATGACCAGAACGAGCGGCCCTACGTGGCCCGGGGGAGGATCGACCTTGAAGCGCGCCTGACCGGGCGTGGCCTCCACGCTGTCCGGGCGCGAGCGCTGCGCGTTGCCCGGCCCCTTGAGCTTCACGGGGTTGCCCAGCAGCTCGGCGCTCTGATCGAGCGTGAGGGCGGCCGACGACGTGGTGAGCCGCACCGTGGCGCTCTCCACCTCCATCGCTTCGCCCACCCGGAGCTGCGTCTCGCCACGCTGCAGCGTGATCTCCTCCTTCACTGCCTCCACCCGGACCCGCGCGGCGCGCAGCGTGATGCCCTCGGGCGAGATCGACACGACCGACGAGCCACAGGTCAGCTCGATGCCTTTCGAGGACTGCACCCGCACCATCTCGGTCCCGACGAGGCGCAGGGCGCCGCTCGTCTGCACCGTCGCGTCGCTGATCATCGAGGTGCCCACGTACAGGTTCAGCCCCTCGCCGACCTTGAAGCCCAGCTCGGCGCCGACCGTGAGCTGCGCCCCCCCTTCCACACGCTGGAAGCGCTGGCCCCCCACGCTCGAATACTCGTCCCCGCCCACCACCGTGGACGACACCTCGCCCACCTCCACGCGGCGGCTCCCGTCCACGCGCAGCGCGTCGACCCCCCCCACCTTCACCGACCGATCCTGCCCGACCGTCTCTTCCTGATCCCGCCCCACGCTCACGTGCTGATCGTTCAGGACCACCTCCTGGTGGTTGCGCTGGGCCCGCAGCATCACCGTCTCGCTGCCCTGACGATCCTCGAACATCAGCTCGTTGTGGCCAGCCACCGACCCGGGCGACGACTGCGTGCGGATCCCGCTGCGCGTCGCATGCTCTGGCAGCGGGTATGGCGGCGCGTTCGCAGGGTTCGGCAGGCAGCCGAGGATGACGGGCTGATCCGGGTCACCACCCACGAACGACACCAGCACCTCCATCCCGAGGCGCGGGGTGAACTGGAAGCCGTACGTCGGGCCCGCCCACGGCTGGAGCACGCGGATCCAGCACGAGCTGCGCTCGTCGTTCTTTCCGTGCCGATCCCAGTGGAACTGCACGCGCACGCAGCCGAGATGGTCCGGCTCGATCTCCTGCCCCTCCGACCCGACGACCACCGCGCTCTCGACCACCTGCACCACGCGGCGCGGCGGGTACGGCGGTCTGCACAGCACACCGCTCGGCACCGCGAGCAGCTCGTTGCGGTAACGAAACGCCGCACCGATCAGGCTCTTGCCATGGTGCACCACGCGCACGACCGCCAGCCGCTCCCGCTCCTCCAGCACCTCGTGCCCGACCACCGTGAAGGTGCGCCCGGGCACGAGCTGCCTGCACACCGTCGTTCCGGCCACCGTGCTCGCGAGTGCCCGATGCTGCGCGAGCCGCGTCGCCGCAGCGCTCGCCGACAGCTCCAGCTCCTGGTGGTGCCCGTGCGGATCATAGTCCTCCAGTGGCCCTCCAGCAGCCCCTCTCGCCTCCACCGCCACACTGAGCACACCGCCGAGACGCGTCGGCACGCTCGCAGGCTCAGGCGTCGGCACCTGCCGCCAGAGCGTCGGCGCCGCCCGCTGATGATCGTAGGTCCGGAGCGTCACCGCCCCTGGCGCCACCCGCCGCAGCAGCCGCAGCGCGAGCACGTCTCCCCCCGACCCCTCGAGCGCCCCTGCATCGGGCCGGAACGTCAGCCGGTCCATGGGGGAGAGCGGCTGATAGAACGCCTCGCTGTCGGCGAGCACCAGCACCTCGCTTTCCCCCTGGTCCGCGCCCGCCGGGTGCTCGAACCAGAAGGCGATCCCCTCTTCCGCGAGCAGCCTGGCCACGAAAGCGAAATCGGTCTCGCCGTACTGGAGACAGTACCGCCGCGATGCATGGGTCCGAGAGAGCCGGGCCGTGTGGGCGATCCCGTGGGCCCCGAGCACCTCGGCGACGATCTGCGGCACGGTCATGGACTGGAACACACGGGTGTCCGTCACCATCGTCAGCCGCCAGAGCCGGGGCATGATGCGCGCCACGTAGACCCGGCGATCGGCGTGCGCGCTGACGAGCGCCACGTCTCCCACGACGCCATGCACCACGCGATCCTGCCCTTCGGAGGGCAGGGTCAGCCGAGCTCCTCGCCCGAGCGCGTCGACCAGAGGATCCCCGTCTGCCTCCGTGCGTAGAAAGAAAAGGACCTCCGCCTCGTACAGCGCCTGGATTGCCTCCGTCAGTCGGAAGGCGACGACGGTGATGTCGGCCTCCGGAAGGCCGCCCAGCGAGAGACGAAAATCGTGCCCGAACGCCGCGAACGCCGCGCCTCGTGACGCTTCCTCATCCTGAACGTCCCAGGAAACTGACTCGAACTCCATGGTGACGACGAGCACGCTACCGAGGGACATGCCTCAGCTCAAGCGAGCGCTGGGGCGAAGGACCTCCTCGACCGGTCATGCTTCCGGCGCTCGCCCTCGCCACCATCGGGTCGCGCCGTTCGACCGAGTCACGGCGCGGGGTACGAATCCTGGTGAGCCAGAAACACGCTGGCCCTATAGCCTCCCCGAGATGCCCACGCCGTGTGGCGTACGCCTGGGAGGAGTTTCACACACCATGCACATCGATGGCGACTGTCTGCCGGCCTTCACCCGCGTCAAAGATTCCTTCGCGATCGCCCTGGAGGCGTTCCCCACGCTGGGCGCAGCGCTGAGCGTGGTCCACGACGGCAACGTGGTCGTCGACCTGTGGGCGGGGCATGCGGACCAGGCGCGACAGCACCCGTGGCGAGAGGACACCGTGGTCAACACGACCTCCACCGGCAAGGGCCTCGTCGCCGCGCTGGCGCACCTGCTCGCCGAGCGGGGCCAGCTCGATCTCGACGCGCCCGTCGCGCGCCTGTGGCCCGAGTTCGCTGCCGAGGGGAAGGAGGCGATCACCACCCGCCAGCTCCTCGATCACACCGCGGGCCTCCCCGCCGTGCGCACGCTCCTGCCCCGAGGGACCCTCACCGACTGGCAGCAGATGACGGCCGCCCTCGCCGCCGAGCGCCCCTTCTGGGCGCCAGGTCAGCGCCACGGCTACCACGCCGTCACCTTCGGCTTCCTCGTCGGCGAGGTCCTCGCCCGCGCTTCTGGCGTCGACGTCCGCACGCTGCTCGCGCGCGAGATCGCCGGCCCCTGGTCGCTCGACTACCACATCGGCCTCCCCGCCGAGGACGACCACCGCGCCGCAGAAGTCGCGCCCTCCGTGCCGATCCCGGGCGCTCCGAGCAACCCCTTCGGCCCCCTCTCCGACGAGGACCGCCACGTCCTGCTCCTCGCCTTCGGCAACCCGCCCGAGCTGCGCGAGCACACCATCGTCAACGACCCGGCGTGGCGCAGGGCGCAGATCCCTGCCAGCAACGGGCACGGCAACGCCCGCAGCCTGGCGCGCTTCTACGGCGGCCTCGCCGCTGGCGGCATCCTCGACGGCGTACGCCTCTTCCAGCCCGAGACCCTCGAGAGCGCCGCCCGCGAGCGCGTCCGCGGCGTCGACGCCGTGCTCGGCCTTCCGGACAGCTTCGCCTCCGGCTTCATGCTCCCGAGCCCCATGCGCCCCTTCGGCCCCCCACACGCCTTCGGGCACCCGGGTGTCGGTGGAAACCTCGGCTTCGCCGACGCCGAGGCCAAGCTCGGCTTCGGCTTCGTCGTCAACCAGCCGCTGATCGCCGGTCTCGGCGGCGACCCCCGCTGGAAGTCACTGATCGACGCGGCCTACGCCTCATTGGGCTAGGGCTGCGCCTCCCTCGCCAGTCGCTCCACTCCCCCGCCTCGCTCACCCGCCTCCGACCATGCTGAAGGGCCCACCACGCTCCAGCGCCCGCTTGTACGCGGGTCGCTCGTGGACGCGCGACAGGAACGCCTTCAGCCTCGGGTATTCTGCCCCCAGCCCTGCCCTCGCCGCGGCTCCCTCCACCGGGAAGCTCATTTGAACGTCTGCGGCCGTCATCTCCTCGCCCGCGAACCAGGTCGACTTGCGCAGCTCGCTCTCCCAGTAGTCGACGTGCGTCTTGATCTGCGGATCGATGAACGTGCTCTGCGCCTTGGCCGAGATCAACTTCACCACCGGCTTCACCAGCATGGGCGCACGGGCAGGCAGCATGCTGAACACCAGCTTCAGCAGGAGCGGCGTCATCGCCGACCCCTCGGCGTAGTGCAGCCAGTAGGTGTAGCGGAGCCGCTCCGGTGTCCCGACCGGGGGGCTCAGCTTCCCCTCCCCGTAGGTGGAGACCAGGTACTCGATGATCGCCCCCGTCTCGGCAATGGTCTTGTCACCGTCGGTGATCACCGGGGACTTGCCCAGCGGGTGCACCGCCTTCAGCTCGGGCGGCGCCAGCATGGTCTTCGGGTCACGCTCGTAGCGCTTCACCTCGTAGGGCACCTCGAGCTCTTCGAGCAACCAGAGCACACGCTGCGAGCGGGAGTTGTTCAGGTGGTGGACGATGATCATGGGTGTCCCTAAGCGCCGGCCTGCCCGGAGGCAAGTGGACCTCGCCCGGACCAGCCTCCTCCCCTCCCCCCCGCCACCGAGCACGAACTCCCCCCGCTCCACCCCCACCTTGGCTCTATCAGCGCCCCCTGCCTTGGCGTACGAGGGGTCATGTTCGCAGCGCGCGAAGTGGTCCTCGTGGCCTCGCGGGAGATCCGCCGGAACCTCGGCAGCAGGAAGGGGATCGCCATGTTCGTCCTCTTCCTCCTCGGCGGGGCCTTGCCGGTGATGATCCAGCTCTTCTTCACCCGCCTCCAGACCGAAGCAGGGGCGCCCCCTCCTGGCGTCGACGACCCCACCCGCGCCATGCGCAAGGTGCTCCTCCAGCGGATCTACGACGAGCCGACCGCCGACTACCTGATCGAGTGTCCCACGGTCCTCCTCTTCTTGCTCCGCGGCACCCTCTTCTTCCTGCCGCTCCTCATCTTGCTCATCGGCTACGACCAGCTCGCGGGCGAGGTCCAGCACCGGAGCTTGCGGTATCTCGCTGGCCGCGCGTACCGAGGCTCCATCGTCCTCGGCAAGACCCTCGGCACCTGGGTGATCATCGCCTGCATGGCACTCGTCCTCCACGGCGTGGTCTGGGTCGCCACCATCCTCCAGGGCGACGCCCAGCCCCTCGCCGTCCTGTCCTGGGGCGGCCGCCTCTGGTTCTTCTGCATCGCCCAGGCCTTTGCGTACGTCGGGCTCACGGGCCTCGTGAGCTCGCTCTTCCGCACACCGGCCGTTGCCCTCTTCGCTGGCGCCGGCCTCTTGCTCGTCCTCGGCCTCGCCAACTCCATCCTCGGGTACTTCGAGTCCACCCGGCTGCTCACCTGGGCCTTCCCCGGCACCTACGAGACGCACCTCGTCTCGCCCGATCCCCTCCTCGTCGCGCGGAGCATCGGCCTGTTCGTGCTCTGGGGTAGCGCTTGCGCCGCCCTCGCCTCCTTCATCCTGCAGAAGAGGGACATCTGATGAGCCCCGAGCAGCACGACAACGTCAAGATCGCCGCCCCGCTGATCCCTTCGGCCATCTCGGTCCAGAGCGTGTTCAAGAGCTTCGGCAACGTCGCCGCGGTGAAGGACCTCTCCTTCGAGGTCCCCGAGGGCAGCGTCTTCGGCCTCATCGGCCCCAACGGCGCCGGCAAGACCACCACCTTCTCCATGCTGGCCGGCTACCTCGCCCCCACCCGTGGGTTGATCTCCGTCCTCGACCACGATCCTGACGCCGTCGAGGCCCTCAAGGGCCGCGTCGGCGTCCTCCCGCAGGACGCCCTGCTCCCCCCTGGCGAGCAGGTGGGCGCCTACGTCTCCTTCCTCGCCGAGCTGCAGGGCATGACGCACAGCGCGGCGCAGAACGCCGCCCGCGCCGCTCTTGC
Organism: Chondromyces crocatus; assembly: GCF_001189295.1. NCBI lineage: Bacteria > Pseudomonadati > Myxococcota > Polyangiales > Polyangiaceae > Chondromyces > Chondromyces crocatus. The sequence goes on along the minus strand of NZ_CP012159.1, from coordinate 3,928,109 downwards.
CGAGGTCGAAGGCGCCGACTGGTGGAACCGCCGCTGTGGCACGCTCTCGCACGGCATGGCCAAGCGCGTCGGCCTCGCCCAGGCCTTCCTCGGCGAGCCCCGCGTCGTCCTCCTCGACGAGCCCACGGCTGGCCTCGACCCGCGCGTCGCCTACGGCGTCCGCCGCATCATCGGCGCCCGCAAGGGCCGCTGCACCCTCGTCATCTCCAGCCACAACCTCCAGGAGCTGGAGGCGATCTGCGACCACGCCGCCATCCTCGATCACGGCAGCGTCGTCGCCCACGGCAGCATGGCCGAACTGACCGCCTCCTCGTCCGAGATCCGCTTCGAGCTGGCCGCGGGCCCCGTCCCCGAGGACGCCGTGCGCGGCATCGAGGCCGTGACCACCGTGACCTTCGACGGCAGCGCCCGCGAGCTGGTCGTCACCTTCGATCGCACCGCCGTCGATGCCGAGGAGATGATCCGCCGCGCTTGCAGCGTCCTCTATCACCACCAGGCCAGGATCAGCAGCATCAGCAAGGGGCGACGGCTGGAGCAGCGGGTCATGGAACTGACCGAGTGAAGCGCTCGCCAGCGGCCCCCCTCACCCACGGACACGCACGGGCACGCCTACCAGCCGACTCCTGGTGGCCGACGTCCCACGAGGCTCCAGCCAACCTCGACCGTACGGCTCATCGACCCCCGAACGGATGACGATTTTCGTCGGGCGTCGAAGATGCGTCACCCCGCCCGATCCTCGCCCCCCGCACCGCCCGAGCCAGGGCGACGTGCTAGCCTTTCGACATGCTGGTGCGCAGGTTGGCGGAAACGCTCGTTCTGGGAGCCCTCCTCGAGGAGCTGCGTCTGACCGTGGGTGGCTACGAGCTGCTCGACCACTGGCAGCAGGGCGAGTTCCATCACGACATCGTCCTGCGCGTCGCGCCTGGCGACATCTTGCCCGGCGCCTACCTCATCGTCGCCACGAACTGTAACGGCGGCGTGAAGGAAGTGCTCTGCTTCTCGGAGCTGCCCGCCCGAGGCGCACTCTGGAAGCACCGCTGCCCCGACAACCCCGAGTTCGAAGGGAGCCTCATCGCCGTGCTGGACCGGGCAGTGACCACCCACTGGTTCGACCCCTGCGAGCTGCTCGGCGACAACGCGCGCAGCGAGCTGCGTGCCGAGTACCGGGAACGCCAGGCCGGGGGTGGATGGGTCGCCCGCGGCTGCGCTGCCAAGAGCACCGCCTGAGCGCAGCGCGCCACGAAGCAGCGCCATCGGGTGGCGGCTCCCCTGGACGGGTCCGACGGCGACGGCGTGACACCTCAGCGCGCCACGAAGCCGATCCTCCCATCCGGACGTATCAGCACGGCCGAGCCCCCGCGCAGGGCCGCTGGCTCCCCGGGCAGGTCTGCGACGACCACGGACGTCCAGCGCGCCCACGCTCCGGGAAGCTCGGCGCGCGGTGCCCTTGACGTGGCCGTCGGCGCCCCCGGCCTGCGGATCAACAGCCACTTCCCATCGTGCAGGAGCTCGTAGAGGGAACGGCGCGTCCCGTCGCCGGACGGGAGGGGCAGATCGCGCAGGCGCCTCCCCACGAGTTCCGGAGGCGCCTCCATCCCGGGCGGCGCAGGCAGCACCGCCTCTGGATACGCCACGTCGAGGGCGGCGATCTGCTCGGCGAGCACCCGGTTCGCCTCGGGGACCCGGAGCAGCCTCGCCACCACCTCCCGCAGCGCGAGCCCCTCCCGGTGGAACCCGAAGAACAGCGCCGACTGGCTCAGGGTATCCTGGATGAGCCGCTGCCCGACCGGGTGCCGCTCCCGATGGTAGGTGTCGAGCAGCGACGCCGGCGCGAGCCCCTGAAGCACCCCGCAGAGCTTCCAGCCGAGGTTCATCGCATCCTGCAGCCCCACGTTCAGCCCCTGCCCCCCGGCAGGCAAGTGAATGTGCGCCGCATCGCCGGCGAGAAAGACCCGCCCTTGACGATAGGTCGATGCAATGCGCGTCTCGTTCCCGAAGCGCGACAGCCAGAAGGGTGATTTCATCCCGTAATCGCTGCCCATCACCTTGCGCGTCGCGACCGAGAGTTCCTCCAGCGTCACCGGCTCGGACAGCGGGACCCGCAACCGATCCGGGTCGCACACCACGATCCGGTGGTGCACGCCATCGCCCAGCGGCATCATCAGGAGCGTCCCTTCGGCGCCCACCCGCACCACCGCCGGCGCCGAAGGGGGCTCGGAGAGCACCACGTCCCCCAGGAGGACGCTCATCGTCGCCTCCGTCCCCGGAAAGGGGATCTCCGCCAGCGTGCGCACGGCGCTCCGCGCGCCATCCGCGCCGACCGCGAACCGAGACCTCGCGTGAAACGCCCCCTCCGGGCAGCTCCCTTCGATCGACACCCCCTCGTCGTCCTGCTGGAGCCCGGTGACCCGGTGCGCCCGGTGGATCCCCACCCCCAGCTCCAGGGCGCGCGCTTCCAGTAGTTCCTCGGTGAGGGTCTGGGGGAGGATCAACGTCCACCCGAAGGTCGTGTCCAGGGCCGCGAGATCGAGCCGCGTGTCGAGGGCCGCATAATGCGCCGAAGGCAGCGGGCGCCCACGCGCCATGAATCGCTCGGCAATGCCTCGGAGCGCGAGAATCTCCAGCGATCGCGGGTGCAGCGTCAGGGCCCTCGACTGCTTCACCCGCGCTTCCCGCCGCTCGAAGACCGAAACCTTCACCCCCGCCAACGACAGCTCGCAGGCAAGCATCAGCCCCACGGGCCCGCCGCCAGCGATGGCGACGTCCACCTCGACTCGTTTCATTGAGCACCTCCTCGAACCTAACACCGTTAGATTTAACTAACGGTGTTAGGCTGTCAAGCCTGGGCCACGCCACCGAGACCACAGCCGGACCTCATGGCGAAAGCAGCAGGACCTCACCGATGCGCATCCAGAAAGACCAGATCGTGCAGGCCGCCCTCACCTTGCTGGACGAGGAGGGCATCGAGGGCGTCACCATGCGCAAGCTCGCCCAGAAGCTGAACATCCAGGCGCCCTCGCTCTACTGGCATTTCCCGAACAAGCTGTCGCTCGTCGAGGGCCTCGCCGACGCCTTGATCGAGCCCGTGGGGCGCACGGTGAAGCCCAGGGTGAAGTGGGAGACCACGCTCACGACGCTGGCCTGCGAGCTGCGGCGGGCGCTCCTCGCCCGGCGTGATGGCGCGCGCGTCTTCGCTGGTACCTACATGGTGACCGAGAACGTGCTGCGCGTGAGCGAGGTGGCGATGGCGGCCTTGCGCAAGGGCGGCGCGTCGAACCGTGTGGCCGCGTGGGGCACCTTCGCGCTGTTCCACTACGTGATCGGCTTCACCGTCGAGGAACAAGCCCTCGATCCGCGCTCGAACCCCGACCTCGGCGATCTGTCGCGACGCCGCGCCGAGTTCCAGACCTTCTCACCTGCCAGCTTCCCGACGGTGCTCGACGCGCTCGACGACATCTTCGACGAGGACCACGAAGCGCGCTTTCTGTTCGGCCTGAAGAGCTTCATCGCCGGCGTGAAGAGCAACCTGTAGCGCGTCGTCGCACCTCCTCCGCACACCACCTCAGGCCTTCGCGGCAACGTCCGTGGCAGCCGTCCTCACGGCCATCCGAGGCCCTCGCTACGGCGGAACGTGCGCCTCCCTCACCGTTCAAGTCGGCATGGACAGGATGGCCCGTATACTCCCACGATGCGCTGCCCCCATTGCGCTCGCCGCCTCCCCGCTCGATCCGAGGCCGCGTGTCCCGTACACCCGGATGCCGTCGCCGCCCACGCAGCGCAGACCGTCCGGCTCACGGACACGCCCTCGACCGCGAAGGTCTCACGCGCCGCCGCTGCCATCCAGGCCGTCATGGCGGCCGCAGCCCAAGAAGAAGACGACACCGCGACCGCCTCGGAGCCCGAGCCGACCATCCCCGGCTTCCAGCTCGAGGCCTTGATTGGCGAGGGCGGCTTCGCCCGCGTACACGCGGCCCGGCGGATGCACGACGGCCGCGCCGTGGCGATCAAGGTGGCGCGCCGTCCCGGTGAAGTGCGAATGCAGCGCGAAATCGTCGCTTTGAGCCGCCTCGCCCCGCCCCTCGTGCCCGAGCTGCTCGGCAGCGGGCGCACCGCTGGCGGGCGCCCCTACCTGGTGCTGGAGCGCCTCGCGGGTCGCTCTCTCGCCGACTGGATGGCGAGCTTACCCGGCACGGGCAGCGCCGCGCCATCGGACGCGCTGGCGATCGTGACTGCCCTTGGCGAGGCGCTCGACGCAGCCCACGACGTCGGCGTCGTCCACCGCGATGTGAAGCCTGAAAACACATGGATGCGCGAGGACGGCGGCGTCACGCTCCTCGACTTCGGTCTGGTCACGGGCACGGCGGCGCTGGGCCCCAAGGTGACCCGCCCTGGCGAGGTGCTCGGGACGTCGATCTACATGGCCCCCGAGCAATGCCTCGGCCTCGACACGACCGGACCGTCGGCGGACGTGTATGCGCTGGGTGTGGTGACGTTCGAGCTGCTGACGGGCCGCCCACCGTTCGTCGGGGCGCCGCCGATCGTGCGCCGGGCGCACGTGTTGCAGTCGCCCCAGGCGCCTTCGTCGCTCGCGCCACTCCCGAGCGCCATCGACGGGGTGGTGCTGCAGTGTCTCGCCAAGGACCCGCTGGAGCGACCGCGCCGCGCGAGCGAGCTGGGTCCGCAGCTCCGGACGGCGCTCCATGGATGGTTCGAGAATCAGAGCGGACGACGCGCCTGGGCGCAGGCGGGGACGTGAGGCAGCCGGGAGAGCAGCGCCACGAGCGCTCGAATGGGCCGATCATCGCGGACGGCACGCGAAAAGCTCGTTCGCGAGGAGACTGAGCGGAATCGTCCCCACGTCATTCGCCTGTCGCTCGTCACACACCGCTTCCCCGACGACATACGCTGAAATCGCCCACTCGGTGACATGAAGGCAACGCCTTGACACACGCAGGACGGACCGCATGAATCTCCACAAACACGCGCGTACTCATTGCCGTGTTCAGAGGCCACCATGAATCCTGCCAGAATGCTCCCACAGATTCTCCTCGCCCTTTCCGTTCCCTTGCTCGGAGCATGTCTCGTCGAGACCGGGGAACCCGAAGAAGGCGGCGATCTCACCGCAGCCGAACTCGCAGAACCAGGGGACGTGATGTCCGAACCGCCCCCGCACGCTGAATGCACCATCAAATGCCTTTACGGAAGCTGTACAGGCAATGTGATGTGCATATGCAATGGCCCGATTCCCCTCTGCACTCACTAGGCTCTGCCCGTCCCGAAACACGGGAAGCCACGATCCTTCGGCTTGAGTGGACTCTCACGCCACGCCTCTCGCCGGTAACGGGATGACTTCGTGCGATGGAGAGAATCGAGAAACTGACCGCAAGACGACCGTGGCGCGAGAGGCTCCTCCAAGTCGCAGAGGCGAGAAGAGAAAAGCGGCTAGCTGTCCGCAGTTTTGTTCGTCGGAGGGACCGCGTTCACGGCGGTCCCCTGCACCGTCAGGGAAGACGTCGCTCCGATGCGCAAGAGCTTCGACCGCCAGCGACACCTCACGCAGCCGTGGCGCGATCACCCTCGAGCGAAGCACCCAAGCGGCGGGCATTGACCCTTGCGCATGCCAGGTCGGCAGAGCAGCGGCTGCCCCGGTACCGGGCTCTGATCGCAGTGACCAAGAAGACGCTCATCGCAGCGCGTACGGCGCTGAGCATCTTGCCCTCGGTTCGAGGCGAAAAGGCTCATGCCGAGGTCAACAGCTTGGTGGAGCAGCTGAGCCATCACGTCCCGGCAGCCGAGCGTGTGCTCGACCAAGCGGAGCGACGGGTACTGAGAGGACGGTCCGTGCCAGCGCAGGAGAAGGTCATCTCGACCTTCGAGCCACACGTGCTTCCCCTACCTCCTGCACGTGCTTCCCCAAGTACCTGCTCGTGCTTCCCCTACCTCCTGCACGTGCTTCCCCAAGTACCTGCTCGTGCTTCCCCTACCTCCTGCACGTGCTTCTCCAAGTACCTGCTCGTGCTTCCCCTACCTCCTGCACGTGCTTCTCCAAGTACCTGCTCGTGCTTCCCCTACCTCCTGCACGTGCTTCTCCAAGCACGTGCTCGTGCTTGCCCTACCTCCTGCACGTGCTTCCCCAAGCACGTGCTCGTACTTCCCCTACCTCCTGCACGTGCTTCCCCAAGCACGTGCTCGTGCTTACCCTACCTCCTGCACGTGCTTCCCCAAGTACGTGCTCGTACTTCCCCTACCTCCTGCACGTGCTTCCCCAAGTACGTGCTCGTGCTTGCCCTACCTCCTGCACGTGCTTCCCCAAGCACGTGCTCGTGCTTGCCCCACCTCCTGCTCGTGCTTGCCCCACCTCCTGCTCGTGCTTCCCCAAGCACGTGCTCGCGCTTCCCCAAGCACGTGCTCGTGCTTCCCCAAGCACGTGCTCGTGCTTCCCCAAGTACGTGCAGAAGCCTCCGACCCCTCCTCGGCCCCCCGTCCATGGCCACTCAGCGGACCGTCCCCTGCCCCCTCCACTCAATCCACGTCGGCTCAGGACGGATAGCGCCCTCTCCCCCTGCCCTCCCACTGTCCCCAGCCACCCCTCTTCATGCCTTCACCACCCGACCCTCTCCCCGGAGGCCCCCAGGAAGAACGGCTTCATCGACCCTCCAGGCTGGTCGACACCTTCCTTCAGGCGCCTCCATACCCTCCGCTCGGAACGTCCACTTTGGCTCTGAATGGGCGCAGCTCGACGCGGATCGATGGGCATCGTCGACGTTCGCCCCTCCTTCACATCGCGGCGCACGCGGCCGCGGGTCCTCCAGGGAACCAGGCTGACCCGTCGACCCTACGCCATGGCCCCCTCCATGTGCGCCAGCCAGGGGCCTTGTAGGACAGGCACCAGTGCACGTTGCCCCGTCAGGGCTCGGCCCCCTGAGCGTGAGACCGTCGTCCGCGCCCGCCCGCGTCGTCACGCACCGGCTCGATCACGTCGCAGCACGCCTCAGGCTGCGCGCGAGGGCGAGGGAGGCTCAGCGAACACGCGGCGAAACAGGGCGCGTTTGACCACCTCGACGAGGGCGAGGTAGGTCAGCGTCGCGCCGACGAGGAACAGGAAGAAGGTCGGCGGCATCGGCACGAAGCCGAGCGGCGCCGCCACGGGGGTGTAGGGCAGCGCCAGGGCGACGGCCACGACGCCCAGGGTCGTCGCGGTGAGGGCTCGGCTCGGGCGGCTCTCGATCGAACTCCCCATGGTGCGGATGACGAAGATCACCAGCGTCTGCGTCGCCAGCGACTCGATGAACCAGCCCGTGTGGAAGAGAGGCGCTGGGGCCGCGAAGACGCGGAGCAGTACGTAGAAGGTGAGAAAATCGTAGATCGAGCTGAGCGGGCCGATGAACAGCATGAAGCGCCGGATGAGCGCGATGTCCCATCGCCTCGGCCGACGGACGAAGCTCGGGTCGACGTTGTCCGTGGGGATCGTGATCTGCGCGAGGTCGTAGAGGAAGTTGTTCAGCAGGATCTGGGTGGGGCGCATCGGCAGGAAGGGCAAGAAGAGCGAGGCGCCGGCCATGCTGATCATGTTGCCGAAGTTCGAGCTGGTGCCCATGAGCAGGTACTTCATGACGTTGCCGAAGGCCTTCCGGCCTTCGAGGATGCCGGAGCGGAGTACCCGCAAGCTCCGTTCGAGCAACACGATCTCCGCGGCCTCCCGGGCCACGTCGACGGCGCCAGCCACGGAGATGCCGACGTCGGCGGCGTGGAGGGAGGGGGCGTCGTTGATGCCGTCGCCCATGTAGCCGACCACGTGGCCACGGGCCTTGAACGCGCGGAGGATGCGGTGCTTCTGCGCGGGGGAGACGCGCGCGAAGACCTGGGTGCGCTCGACGAGGTGCGAGAGGGTCGGCTCGTCGAGGCGGTCGATGGCTGCACCGACGACGATGTCGCCGGCGTCGAGCTGGATCTGCGCGCAGAGGTGCGCCGCGACGAGCTCGTTGTCGCCCGTCAGGATCTTCAGCGAGACACCCGCCTCACGGAGGGCCCCCACGAGCTCGGCCGCGTCGGAGACGGGCGGGTCGATGAAGGCGAGCAGGCCGGCGAGGGTGAGATCACGCTCGTCCTCGCGGTCGTACACCGGCTTCGAGGACACTCGACGGTAGGCGACCGCGAGCACGCGGAAGCCCTGCTCGCTGAGCGCTCGGAAGGTGGCCTCACAGCGGGCGCGGGGCTCGGGTTCGAGCGGGCGCACCTCGCCACCGTGCTCGAAGGAGGTCGTGACGGCGAGGATGTGCTCCGGGGCGCCCTTGCTCACGAGCAGCCGCTCGCCACCGCGCTCGACGACCACGCTCACGCGACGGCGCTCGAAGTCGAACGGCATCTCGTCGATCTTGGCGAAGCCGTCGATGTCGGGGTGCTCGTGCCGCAGCACGGCGGCGTCGAGCGGGTTCACCTTCGCGCGGCGTAGCAGGGCTTCATCGAGGGGATTGTCCACCCCGCTCTCGAAGTAGCTGTTGAGGTAGGCGAGGAGCAGCGGCCGCTCGGAGGGTTCGCCGAAAGGATCGAGGTGGGCGTCGAGCACCATCTCCCCGGTGGTGAGCGTGCCCGTCTTGTCGGTGCAGAGGACGTCGATGTTGCCGAGGTTCTGGATGGCCGCGAGGTTCTTGACGATGACCTTCTCGCGCGCCATCCGCACGGCCCCCTGCGCGAGGGTGACGGTGGTGATCATCGGCAGGAACTCGGGGGTGAGGCCGACGGCGAGGGCGACCGCGAAGAGCAGCGTCTCGAGGGGGTCTCGCCGGAGCGCGGCGTTCACCGCGACGATGAAGAGGACGAGGAAGAAGACGACCCGGAGGATGAACATCCCGAACTGCGCCGTGCCGCGCTCGAACTCGGTCGGAGGTGGTCGCTTGGACAGGGTGTGGGCGATCTCGCCGAAGGCGGTGTCGGCGCCGGTCGCGAACACGACCGCGGTCGCTGTGCCGCTCACCACCGAGGAGCCGATGAACACGGCGTGGGTCATCTCGACCGGGTTCGTCGCCTGCCGCGCCCCAGGATCGGGCTGCTTCTCGACGGGCAGGGACTCCCCGGTCAACGCCGCTTGCTGGACGTGCAGGTCCCTCGCTTCCAGGAGGCGGGCGTCTGCGGGCACGAGCGCGCCCGCCGTGAGCTTGAGGACGTCACCAGGGACGAGGTCACGCCGGGGGATCTCCTGAAAGGAGCCGTCCCGCAACGCGGTGGCCGTGGGAGCGACCTGCGTACGAAGTCGCTCGGCCGCGTGGTGGGACCGTCGCGTCTGGAAGGCGTCCAGGGCGACGCTCAGCGCCACCATGATCACGATGAGGGCAGCGTTCGCCAGATCGCCCAGAACCGCGGAGACGAGGCTCGCGAGCAGAAGAATGCCCATGAGGGGGTTGGCGAAGCGGCGAAGTACCTGGAGGACCATCCCTTCCCGCTTCGCGCCCGTGGGCTCGTTGGGGCCCGAGCGAGCGAGGCGCTGTCGCGCTTCGTCGCTCGTGAGCCCCCGAGGCGAGGCGCCGAGTCGCCCGAGCATCTCCGTCAGCGGCAAGCTGCACAGCCGGTGCGGATCACACTCCATGGGTCGGGAGGCCAGAGGTGCAACGGGTCGGCCAGGAGGCGAGGTCCTGTCCGCCGGGGCGGCCCGGGTCGGGAAGACCAGGCCTGGGCCCTGTCTGGAAGAAAATGAGGAGACCCCTCGCGCGGTGGACAAACCGTGCCTAGTTTGTCAACACTGTCGCCATGACACGGGACGCACGCTCGAAACCTTCCACGGCCGAACCGCGCCAGCGCCAGCTCCTCGAAGCGGCGCTGGGCGTCTTCATCCGGTACGGCTTCAGGAAGACGTCGATGGACGAGGTGGCCCGCGCAGCGCAGGTGTCACGGCAAGGGCTGTACCTGCATTTCGCGACCAAGGAGGAGCTGTTCCGGGCGACCCTCCAGCACGCCTTCGAGACGGCGCTGGAGGAGGCGCTCGGACGCCTCGGAGACGAGTCCGCACCGCTCCACGAGCGGCTCACGGGCGCGTTCGATGCGTGGATCGGCCGGTACGTCGGGGTTTTCGGGGCCGACGCGGCGGATCTGAACGAGGCGAGCAAGGCGCTCGGCGGCGCGTCGGTGAGCGATCACGAGAAGAGCCTCCTCGACGCGGTGGCGAAGGTGCTCCGCGCGTCGGGGCTCGTGGCGGCGTACCGGCCGGCCGGGATCACGGCGCGCCAGCTCGCAGAGACGCTGAACGCGACAGGGATCGGGTTGAAGCACCGCGTCGCGACGCGCGCGGAGTTCGTCGAGGGAATGCGCATCGCGGCGCGCGCGGTGTGCCTGTCACTGGAGAGGTCATGAAAGAGACGAGCAAGTCACGGCCATGGGTTCGTCGGGTCCTCAAATGGCTCGGGGTGCTGGCGGCGCTCGCCGTCGTCGGCATGCTCGTCGATGGCTGGCGCGCGTTCGGGCGCCGCGCCGATGGGGCGCGGAAGGCACGGATGGAGCGCTCGCCGCAGTGGAAGGGCGGGAAGTTCGAGAACCCGCAGCCGCTCCGCAACGACTTCTGGCTGATGATGCGGGGAATGATGAACGTCAGCCCGCACGCGACGCCCTCGACGCCGCTGCCCACGGTGGCGGTGGATCCTGCGCGGTTCCAGACGCCTCCGGAGAGCGGGTTGCGGGTCACCTGGCTCGGGCACTCGACGATGCTGGTCGAGATCGATGGGCACCGGGTGCTCACCGATCCGGTGTGGGCCGAGCGGGCGTCGCCGTTCGGGTGGATCGGGCCGAAGCGCTGGTACGCGCCGCTGATCGCGCTCGATGCGCTGCCGCCGATCGATGTGGTGGTGATCTCGCACGACCACTTCGATCACCTCGACGACGCGACCATCTCGGCAATGAAGGGCTGGGGTACGACGTTCGTGGTGCCGCTGGGGATCGGCGCCGATCTGGCCTACTGGGGGATCCCGGAGGACCGGATCGTGGAGCTGGACTGGTGGGAGCGAACGAAGGTCCGAGGGCTGGAGGTGGTGTGCACGCCCGCGCGGCACGCTTCGGGGCGGGCGGTCTTCGACAGTGGGCAGAACCTGTGGGGCGGCTTCGCATTCCTCGGGGATCGGAACCGCGTCTACTACTCGGGGGACACGGGGCTGTTCCCGGCAATGAAGGAGATCGGGGAGCGCCTCGGGCCGTTCGATCTGACGATGCTGGAGACGGGCGCCTACTACAAGGCGTGGCCCGACTGGCACATGGGGCCGGAGCAAGCGGTGGTGGCGCACCAGATGGTCCAGGGGAAGGTGATGCTGCCGGTGCACTGGGGGCTGTTCAACCTGGCGTTCCACGGCTGGACCGAGCCGGTGGAGCGGGTGCTCGCGGCGGCGGGGCGCGCAGGGGTGACGGTGGCGACGCCGAAGCCTGGGCAGGCGTTCGAGCCCACGGCGCTCGGGGAGCTGGGCCGGTGGTGGCCCGATCTGCCGTGGGAAACGGCGGAGCAGAGCCCGGTGGTGTCGAGCCACGTGTCGTTCGAGGCGCCCGTACCGGCGCTGCCGTGATCGATCCCGCCTGAGCGCGTCAGGAACGCTCAGGCGTCCGTCTGGAGATCTCGCTCGGGGATCCACCCGCAGTCGCCTTGCGCGGTGCGACACCAGCACCAGCCCAGCTCACGGCGGAGGATGTCGAGGCGGTCGCCGGGGTGGACGTCCAGCTCGCGCGCCGAGTAGTCGCGCCGGGCGATCCAGTGGCCAGCGCCCTCCTCGGCGGGCACGACGGCCTGGGGAGGGATCCAGCCGCCGTGGCCGCCTGCGTTCGTGGCCCAGACCCAGCGGTTGCCCTCCCAGAGATCGTCTCGGCCGTCGAGCTGCACGGGGTCACCGAGGCGGAAGGAGATCGGGTCGGGTCGTGAGGGCGTGTAGCGCGCGAGGACCTTGGCGGTCTCGGTCGTCGTGTGCGGCGCTTCGACGATCACGTGGGCCGAGCGGCTGGCCCAGACGTCACCTTCCGGATGCATGCGCCATGAGCCTCCGCCAGGGAAGACGGCGAGGTGACGGCCCGTCTCCCGCTCGATGAAGCAGGTGGCGCCTGGGAGCCCATCGACGGCATACCGGCCCACGCTCGGGCCCGGGAAATCCCCCCAGCCGGAAAGGGCACGGAGCGCTTCCGGGGTGGCGGTCCAGGAGCGTCGCGTGACGACCTGGTCGCTGGTGCTCGGCGCAGCGACCGTCCGGTAGGCGGGGTCGCGGGCGTCGAGGGGTCGTTCGAGGCGGAGCGCGCCGGTCGAGAGGTCCCAGAGGCGCAAGGCTTCGTCGTCGCCCGCCGAGACGAGGAGCCGAGCGTCCTGCGAGAACGCGAGATCGGTCACGCAGGTCTCGTGGCCCGGGAGGGTGACCAGGCGCTCGCCCGTCGCCGCGCTCCACACCACGACCTGGCCGGTCTTCGTCCCGGCGGCCAGGCGCTGGCCGTCCGGGGACAGCGCGAGGCATCGAAGATCGCGCAGACCTGCGTCGAAGGCGCCGACGAGGGCGCCGGTGTCGGTGTCATGCACGTGGACGCGGGCACGGTGCTCGCTCGCGGCGGCGTAGCGCAGGCCGTCGGGCGTGAAGGCGATCAGGTCGCTCTGGCCGTAGACCGAGCGGTCGCTGCGCGAGGCATCGATGCGGGAGGCGATGGAAGAACCATCGTGCGCGCTCCAGACCCGCACGTCGCCATCCAGGAAGAGGATGCGCTGGTCACCGCACAGGAAGGCGTTCCGGGGAGGTCCGCCTTCCAGGGCAGGCGCGCGGTGGAGAGGGAGGCGGCCCAGGCGAAGTCCGGTCACGCCGTCACAGAGCCAGTCACCTCGGACGAGGCGCTCGCCATTTGGCGAGAAGGCCAGCTCGCCTGGCGGAGGATCCGGCGGGAGGCCCTCCGTGCGCAGGGTGTCCAGACGCCAGACGCGCAGGGTGATGCCGTCGGTGGTGACCAGGGTTTTCTCGTCTCGAGAGAGGACGGCGCGCTGGGCATGGTGGGTGGCGAGCAGCTCCTCGGCGCCGGTGTCGAGGTGGTGGAGCAAGAGACCTCGCTCGCTCGCGGTGAGCAGCAGGCGCCCGGAGGGCGCGAAGACGGGGGTGCTCCAGATGGGCCTCGGAGTCTCCCAGTCGCGGACGAGACGCCCGGTCGCGGTCTCGTAGAGGCGCACGAAGCCGAAGGAATACTCATCGCCGCAGCCAGCGAGGGCGCACAGAGAGCCGTCGGGAGAGAAGCTCCAGGAGCCGGGGTTGCCGCCCTCGGGGAGGTCGAGGGGAGCGTGGAGTGCGCCCGTGGTCGCGTCGTGCAAGGCCGCACTCTGCCAGGCGTGCGTGACGACGGTCAGGGGGGGCGCTCGCGACGCGACGGCGGCGAGGTCGGCCATCGTGGCTTCGGAGAGGGCGCCTTCGGAGAGGATCCACCGCTGGATGGGACCTCGCCGAGCGGGAGGCGGTGGCCCGACGAGGACGTGACCTTCGTCGGTCACCCCCAGAAGCTCGTGCGATCCCGCAGCGCCCATCTCGGCGAGCAGCGGGCCGCCTGCGCGATGAGGCGGCGGGAGGAGCGCGCGGACCCAGCCCGACGTGGGTCGCGTGCGCGCACGCTCGACGCGCCAGCGCTGCGCGAGCTCCGCGAGAGGGCCGCTGCCCCAGGCCGGCAATAGACGCGCATCCGGCGCGCTCGGTGTGGCGAAGGAGACCTGCCCGTGGAAGGCGCAGCGGGCGTAGAGCGCGGAGAGGAGCGTGCTCGGGTGAGCGCGGAGGAGGGCGAGATCGAGGAGGAGCGCCGCGGCGAGCCCCTCGAACACGAGCCGTGAAGGTGCTCCCGGTGGGAGCTGCGCGGCGTGTTCGAGAAGCATGCGACGGAATGCTGGGAGCGCGTCGCGCTCGGCAGCGTCCTCGAGGGCGACGAGGGTGATCGAGCGATCGAAGGGAGACGCTACCTCGAACGACATGGGAGGCAGGGTAGGCGGCAGTGAGCCCGCTTGAAAGCGTCTGGCGACATGTCGGTGACGCAGGGTGAGACACGCGCGCAGCTCGGATGTGCATCGAAGTTGCTAGGTGACGCGGAGAGGAGCGGGCAGCAGGGCGCCTGCGCTCGGGGGAAACATGCGCTACATCGCCTCCAGGTCGAGAGTGACGCCGCCGGAACGCACACGAAACGTCGTCGCGGGCGTCGCGATGGCAGCTGTCGGGCAGCACGAGTTGGTGCTGGAACCGTCGGGTCTGATGTGCTGGACACTCCGCGGCGACGTATCGGCCCGAGAGGTCGAGACGATCCTGGTCTGGGATCGCATCGTCGCCGCGCAATACGGGCGCGTGCTCACGCTCATGGACGTGTCCGCGCTCGGCGAGGTGCCTTCGGAGACACGCAAGACGGTGCGCCGGGCGCAGGAACTTCCCATGCGCGGCATCGGGGTGTTCGGGGCGAGCTTCCAGGCGCGGATACGCGCCACGATGCTGCTCACGGCCGCCGAGCTGGTCGCAGAGGAGCAGGAGAACAACCCGCTGGTCTTCTTCTCCTGCGAGCGAGAAGCGCGGAGCTGGCTCATGGCGCGGCTCGCACTGCTGGAGTGCGCCGCATAGCCAGACCTACCTCGGTCCTTCGACCTCACGCCCAGCGCCGCTCCGGACATCGGAGCGCTCGAAGGGCCATGGTCCGTGATACGAGCCGGCACACCCGTGAGTTCCCTGCGCTGAAGTCGCGCGGCGACCGAGCGTGGTGACCGCGCCGGTCGGATCGGTCGAGTCACCACCGCACAGCGCGCAGCGCACCGGGCGAGGCGCCTCACCGGAAGTGCGAGCACCAAGATTGCTACTGCCGAGGAGCGGGCTGCGATGGGCCAGCCCGCGTCCGAGGGAATCATGCGACACAGCGCCCCAAGATGGGCTTCGAGATCACCCGAACCTTCGCGCCTCGTCGTCCGAGGTGCGCAGAAGGCGGCCATCGGGCAGCACGTCTTGTGGGTGGAGCCGTCGGGGCTCCTGTGCCTCACACTGCGAGGCGCAGTGTCACCCGACGAGGTGGAGCAGATCATCGCGTACGATCGCTTCGTTGCAGCGCAATACGGCCATGTGCTCACGCTGCTGGACGTGTCGGAGATGGGTGATGTGCCCGTCTCGACCCGCAAGATGGTGCGGCTGGCGACCGACCTGCCCTTGAGGGGGATCGCAGTGCACGGGGCGAGCTTTCAGGCGCGGTTGATCATCCGGATGGTGCTGATGGCGTACCAGCTCTTCGCGGAGGACAGGGACAACCCGCTCGCCTTCTTCGCCGGCGAGGGTGGAGCACGAAGCTGGCTGCAGGTGCGACACGCGCGGGTCGTCCGGGCAGCCTAGAGCGCGCGACCCATCGTCTGCAGAAGGGAGCGCCCCCGGCGCATCGCGCAGCGAGCAGCACGCCAGGTGTGGCCCGCAGGATGCAACGCACGAGGTGTCGTGAGGGCGCTCGGTCCAGGGCGCCCGCGATCGTCACGGGTCCCACTCGTCCGTCGGATCACTGCTCGACGCGACGCTGTGCAGAGATGCGCAGGCAAGCGAAGAGACGTCAGCGCAGCCCGACGTCCCGGTGTGCATCGCCGGTACGGGTGACGCGGTGTGCCGTCACCGAAGAGCACAGCCGCCGGCATCGAAGCGCCACCGCTTCCAGAGAACTGTGAAGTTTCTCGTGCCGCGGTGGCTCTGCCGAAAGCGGGACGGACTTCTGGCCGGCCAGGGAGCGGCACAGCGTTCGCTTTTCCAGAGAGTCCCCCCCTCCCGGATGCGTCGACCGAGTTTGGTGCCACACCTGCCCTGTCTGCCCTGCGCAGCCACGCGAGGCGTCGCACCAAGTCCATGGAGGCTCATGGCAACCCCCCCCTGCATCACATCAGATGTCGACACCGCGGAAGTGGCTTCAACACAGGATGCCGACGTGAAGACGCTGGACGCACACATGCCCGGGGAGGAGCCGCCACGCTCGTCGATGCGCGGCGGTCCGGGGCGGACGGTGGGCGGGCGCTACCTGCTCCTCGAGCGGATCGGTCAAGGCGCCGCAGGTGAGGTGTGGCGCGCGCTCGACACGCGACTCCGCTCCCAGGTCGCCCTGAAGCTGCTCATCCCGAAGTACCTGCCAGGCGAGGAGCTCACCCGGCTGCGCTTCCGGTTCGAGGCGCAGGTCGAGGCGAGGCTCGCGGGTCGGACGACCCACGTCGTGGCAGCACACGACACGGGACATGACCCCTTCCTGGGCTCGTACATGGTGATGGAGTACGTCCAGGGTCGGACGCTGCGCGAGCACCTCAACAAGTACGGCCCGATGACGGTGGACGAAACGCTCACGCTGTTCGAGCAGGTCGCAGAAGCGCTCGGCGTCGCGCACCAGGACAGCATCATTCACCGCGATCTGAAGCCGTCCAATCTCCTCCTCGTGGACGGCCCCGGGGATCGGATCCGCGTGAAGGTGGCCGACTTCGGGCTCGCCAAAGGGTTGCGGCCGGACCTGTCGATGGATCTCCCGCCGCGCACGGCCTACGGCACCATCCTCGGGACGCTCTCGTACATGAGCCCGGAGCAGCTCCAGGGTCTCCCGGTCAACGAGCAGGCGGATCTCTGGTCGCTGGCGGTGATCGTCTACGAGGCGCTCACCGGGCTCTCGCCGTTCCGAGGGGACACGCCGTCCAAGGTGCTCACCAAGCTGTTGCTGCAAACGGCGCCGTCGCCGTCGCTGCTGCGGAACTCGCTTCCTTACGGGCTCGACGGGTGGTTCGCCATCGCGTTCGCCCCCGAGCCGCATCGGCGTTTCCGCTCGGTCCAGCAGATGCTGGAGGCGTTCCGTCTGGCGATCACGACCCGATCCGCGTGCGAGACGACGGCCTCGCAGAAGCTCCGGAGAGCGCGGAACACGAGCTGGATCGGCACGACGCTGCTCGCCGGCGCAGTGATCATGGCGGTGGGTTGCACGGCGGCGATGGTGCTGCACGACGGAGCGCACGAGGCGGAAGGTGCGCCGATGGAGCCGTCCAGGAGAGGACACGACACGTCGGGGGCGATGGTCGGCGCGCAAGGGACGCCATCACCCGAGCCGAAGCGCTCGCAGCATGCAGGGACCACCAGCCAGCGAGAAGGACACGAGGTGTCCCCGGCGCATACCTGGACCTTGACCGACGCTCCCGCGATGGTCGACGCCGCCCTCGCTCCGGAGTCCGAGGCGCCTCGGCAGATCACGCCTGCCCGACGAAGTGTGCAGCCGCGGTCCGGTACGACGGCCGCTCCTCGCCGTGGTGCGCTGGAGAGTGACAAGAGCGCGCTGTTTTGAACGCACGTGAAGGCATGAGGCCATTCGCGTAGGAAGCAAAGCGCGGGCAAGAGAGCACACATGCGAGCGTGTGATCGTTGAAGCTGGGATCGTGCGGCAGCCGTCCATCGCGCAGGGGTCGTAGGACGGCGGAGTACGCGCGCTCACGCTTGCTGCGCGGGCGCTTGACGATCCGTCTCGAAGCAAGGACTCTCGACGATTCTTCTCGCTGCAGCCCTGTCACATCATCATGGACGTCGTCCTCGAACTCTTCCCCGAACCCATCGCTCTCCTCGACCGTGACCTGAACCTCTGCGAGCGCAACGCCGCGTGGCGACGCGCCTTGCCCACCGAAGCGCAGGGAGAGCTGCCGAGCTCCCTGCGGATGGCGGTCGTGTCGGTGCTGGAGGGTCGGCTCGCGCGCGCCGAGGTGGTCGTGGCGGCGCAGGGCGCGGCGGCGCCGAGCCATCGCTGCACGGTGATCCTGGTGCCGGGCACCGAGACGCGAGCGCTGGTCCACGCGCGCCCACTCGGTGAGGGGGAGGACGAGGCGCGCCACCGCGCGATCGCGGAGGAAAACGAGGTGCTCCGGGCGGTGATCGACGCCATGCCGAGCCTGCTCTTCCTGAAGGATCGCCGGGGTCGGTACGTGATGGTGAACAAGGCGTACGCGGATCTCTACGAGACGACGGTGGAGGAGATCCTTCAGCGGAACCAGATCGACGTCCACGAGGGGGAGGAGGGCGAGGGGTATCTGCGGGTCGACGCGGAGGTGATCCGCACGGGCCGCGAGAAAACGCTGGTGGATCGCTTCACCCACAGGAGCGGGGAGGTGCACCACATGCAGACGACGAAGCGGCCGATCCAGCGGCGCTCGGGGGAGGTCCAGGTGCTGGGCTTCTGCATCGACATCACCGAGCGGTACCGCGCCGAGCAGGCCCGAGACGAGGCCGTGCGCGAGCTGTCGGCCGCGGTGGAACAGGCGAAGCGCGAGGCCGAGGAGAAGGCGGCGCTGGCCGCGGAGCTGGACCGAAGGCTGGCGGTGATCCAGACGCAGAACCTGGAGATCATGACGCTGTCCGCGCCGATCCTGGAGATGGGGGCGTCCGCGATCGGGGTGCCGCTCGTGGGCGAGCTGGACGCACAGCGGACGGCGGCGCTGACGGAGCGGCTGCTGCGGACCATCACCGATCACCAGGTGCAGCACGTGATCCTGGATCTGACGGGGATCGAGACGGTGGACACGAGCACGGCAGGGCGGCTCATCGGGATCGTGCGGACGATCGGCCTGCTGGGCGCGCAGGCGGTGATCACCGGGATCAGGCCGGCCGTGGCGCAGACGCTGGTGACCCTTGGCGCCGATCTCTCCGGGGTGGTCACGCAGGCGACGCCACGGGCAGCGCTGCGGGCACTGGAGCGACAGCGTCACTGAGCCACGGGTCGAGGTCGGGAGAGCGGGCGGCAGCGCGGGGATGGGCTGCCGCGCGGGCTCACGGGTGGTCTGACGTCGGGCGGCGACGGGATGATGTCGCTCGGCGACGGGTGAGGCCCAGGCCGAGCAGGGCGAGGAGGGTCAGGGGGGCCGATGGGGCGACAGGGACGGCATCACCCGCGGTCCGGCAGCCACACCCGGACGCATCGGTCGGAGATGCGGCGTCGGGGGAAGGGGGCGGCGGCTCGGGCTGCGGAGCCGGCGTCCGCTGGACACACTCGCCAGCGACGCAGAGGCCACCTGCGCAGGCGGTGAAGTCGGGCTTGGGGACCTGGGCTTCGCAGAGGCGGGTGACGGGGTTGCACCAGCCAGCTTCCATGCAGGGGGTCGCGGTGCAGAGCACCTCCGGCATCTCGAAGTTGCAGGGGCTGCCCAGCCACATGGCCCTCACCCGTTCCATGTCGACGTAGCCCGTTTCATCTTCGAAGCGGTCACGGACGGTGACGAGCATCGTGCGGCCGCCACCTGCACTGGCGAGCGCCGGCTCACGCGGGGTGGCCGGGGCCGCATCCGTGCTCGGGTGAGGTGAAAGCGGGCTGCTTTCCAGCGAGAGCCGCCTGCCATCCTTGCCTATCCACGCGCCGTGAATCAGCTCGCCGTCTCCCGAACCGTCGCTCCAGGTCACGAGGTAGCTGTTGCCATCAAAAACCGCGCGGGGCCGAAAGGCGCGCGGTCCCTCACTGATGACGAACGGTGTCTCGAGCCTGTCCCCCACGGAGCTGAAACGAGTTGCCTTGAGCGAATGCAGAAGCGAGCCGCTGGGATCTGCCTGGTTCCAGACGAGAAGAGAGGAGCCTTCGCCGTCGGAGGCCAGAGCGAACGCCGATCCCTCGTCCGACGGTATGGTCTCCAAGAGCTCGAAGGGTTCTCCGAGGGTGGTCAACTGCGCCCCTCCGGTCGTCAGCCGCTGCCCGTAGAGAAATGTCCGGCCGCCCCGTCGTGCTTCCCAGACGACGACGAAGTCTCTTCCATTGTAGATCGCGAGGGGAGCAGTCTCCATCGGCACAGCGTCCTCGCCGGTCGTCGGTTCGAGGGAGACCTGCACACTGGGGATCGTCGCAGGGTTTTCGTCGAAACCGAGTCGTGCAGCCTTGCATCGCCGCGTGGCCTCGCCGTTCACCTGCTCGACCCAGGCGACGAGATAATACCGCTCGCTCGCGGTGAGCGCGGGCCCCTGAAAGACTCTCTGGGTGCTGGGCTGGATGATGGTGACGGGTTCAGGTTCTCGGGAGCCATTGAGAAGGCTCGCCAGCACGCCGACCTCGTCCTGCCATCGATTGTCGCGGGTCCCGGTCCAGGCGACCGCAAAGCGGTGCGAGGTTCCAAGCGCTGGGGCCGCCGCCACGGCGAGCTTGGCGTACACGAAGGAGGCGCCGAAGAGGTTCACCGGCCCCACCCCGAACTCGAGAGGATCCCCGCTCGTCCCGTCGAGGAGCGCGCCAACGACTTCGCCGCTGCCGCCTGTCATCTGCCCGGGTTCGTGCCACACGGAGAAACACGCACCAGCCCGATCACATGCGACGGATGGCGCGCGCTGAAGCGCAGGTCGCTCCGGGACCTGCCGCGGGAGACCATCGACGCTTGCACGATCGCGCGTGAGAGGAACCGTGAAGAGCTGCCCCATGTCCCCCCATTCGCCAGAAACGTAGCCAAGCAGGCAACGAGGACCCTGCACGGAGCAGGCAAGACCGGACGCGAAGGACTCGTTGTGGACGTTCAGGACAGGGATCTGGACATCGGTGACGATCGGCGGCTCGCTCGACGATGCCGTGTTCACGGTGGTCGAGAAAACGCTCGGGAGCGCGCCGATCATGCCGTGCCAGGCGAGCAGGTGATGGTGTGCTTCGCTTCGCGCCAGCGCAGAGCCGAAGACATACCCCGTCATCTGGAGGGGTACAGGCTGGATGGCCAGGGGTGCGCCGCCACTGTCGAGACGGATCACGCCGAGCATGGGAGCCGTCGTCCCGATGGCGAGGAGATAGTCGTCACCATCCGCGGAGAGTTCGAGCGTGCTCGGAGAAGCAGGCTGCGGGTTCCAGGCTTCGACCACCGGTCCGAGCGCATCCGGCGCATCCTGGACGGCGATCGTCCGCGCGAGGACGCGCGTGTGGCTCTCGTCGGTCTCTTTCCACACGACGAGACAACCTGCGGCCCCGCAAGCGAGGGCGAGCTGGTCACCGAAACCCGAGGAGAGGAAAGGAGCGCCGCGAAGGACAGTCGTCTGACCTGCGCTCCGGGTGACCGGGTCAATCCACTGAGCGACGAGCCCCTCGTGAGCACGATGGACGACCAGGTATCGATTCGACGTCGAGCGGTTCACTCTGTCGTCGAATGCGACAGCGAGTGAGCCGTTGTCCCAGCTACCGTTGTGGACCGGGAACCGCGCGATCACCGGATTTCTGGTGGCATCGCCCGGGCTGGGAGAAGGTCGGACGAGGGCGGCGCGGAGCAACGAGTTCTGAGCCGCGACCCCGAGGAAGTTGGGTTCATGCCAGAGGGCCAGGTACTCATCGTGGCCAGCGGCGAGGGCAGGCGCCCCAGCCTGATAACCGGACCTCGCACTGAGGGTGAACTCGTGGGCGTCGACGGGCTGCCCACTGGAGTCGAGGCGAATGGCGCGGGCCACCGAGGCGCTGACGTCGGGGAGGCCAGCCCGCCAGCCAACGAGGAAGCCTTCCGAGCCGGAGGTGACCGTGACGAACCGTCGCGCCGACACCTCGTCTCTCCAGCTTTCTTCGCTGACGGTGCGCTCCGGTCCGAACTCGGGCAAGCCACCTGCGCCCAGCGACGCAAGCCCGAGCAACGCCACGACCGCAAGCCGCCCTCTTTTGCTGACCATCCCCTGACCCGGGTCGACCATGTCTCTTCCTCGTCCAGCGTGCCCGCTAGGGCGTGCGGTCTCGTGAGACCCGTCGGACAGCGCCGTCCGCAAAGCCGGCCCGAGACGTGCCCGCGCTGAGCCAGTACACGTGCGAAGGATCCACCGCGAGTGCCGTCGGGTGAGGTTCCCCTCTCACCAGCGTCTGTATCTCGCTGCCATCCAGGGCCGCACGTCGGAGCGCTCCATCGCCCCAGGTCGTCCAGTACACGTCGGCGCCATCCACGGCGATGGCGTACGGATAATCCTGCCCCTCGGCGATCACCTCGGGCATGGGGATCAAGGGTTCGCCCTGCCAGCGCACTCTCATCACCTTGCCGTTGGCCTGGCCCGGCACGCCGCCAACGGTCCAGTAGGCATGCGTGGCGTCGACCGCCAGACGGTTCGGGACACCTTCCACGTCGACGACGTGAAATGTCCCTCCGTTCATGAACCCGCGGATCGCCTGCTCACCGCGCGCGAGCCAGAGGACGCCATCGTCGACTGCGGAGATGGAACTCGGATCCTGCTCGCCCGAGGCGAGCACCTCGACCTGTCCACCTTTTGCGGGAACCGTCATGACGAAGCCGAGCGAGGTGGTCCAGTAAAGCCTGTCGACCGTCGACGTGTCGGTCTTCGTGAGGAGGAAGAGATCGCCACGCGTCCCCTCGCGCCCCGCAAGGCGGGTCGGTGACCCACCGCCGAGCACGGGTTTGCTGAGGATTGCGTCGTTCGCTTCGTTCAGCCAGGCGACACGCGTCGCCTCACCCCCGCCGGGCTCGAAGACCGCGACCCCCGACGGCTGCGCCTGCGTCGAGGCCAGGCGCTCGGCCCTCCCGCCGGCGCGTGGAACACGCTTCACCTCGCCATTCGAAGCGCGCCCGCCTTTGTTCGTCCAGTAGACGTGCTCTTCGTGGAGGAACAGAGACTGGGGCTGCTGCTGACCGCCGGCCAGTGTGACCGGCGTCGTCGGCGAGAAGCTCTCACTCGCGGCGGAGGCCCAGGGACCGCAGACTGGCTGCGTCTCGGACCACGACGCGCAGGTGTGGGAGATGGCGACGCCTACCACGCGCCTGGCCGTGAGGCGCGCGCACAGGGTTGCCGGGAGCGCGAGCGCCGTGCCCCCCGCGACGGGAACGACCTGAGACGCGCGCAGCGGAACGAAGCAGCCCTGCTGGTTGCATGCCCCGTCTCCTTCGGTCTGCACTGCGACCGCGACGCCAGCGGAAGCGTCGACGGTACAGGTGTCGGGATCGAGGTCCCGGAATACCGGGGACGCGAAGCAGCGTGCCACGTCGAAGCAGGTGCCGTCCTCCGTCCCCGTCCCTCCGCCGAACACATCTGCCGGATCGTAAGCAGGAAGGTTCGCCACCTCGACGCTCGCCGGCACGCACTGACCGACGTCGCAGGTCTGCACGTTCTGCGAGTCGGCCGGTCCGCCCGCCGCTTCGCAGCTCACGCCGTCGCACAGCCAGGAGAGCGGCAGCCGGAGGAGCCCCACGCCGTCGTCAGGTGCGCGGGTCACGCTCTGCCGGGTGATGCGCCGGGTGCCTCTGGCGAACGCCGTCGCTCGGACCGTGAGGCGGTCTGAGGGGTCATCGACGACGACGCCCAGGGTGCCCGGAAGCCGCAGTTCATCGCCCGAGGAAGGAAAGCTCGCCGCGAACCGCACCTGGCCACCCGCGAGGACTTCCAGGGAGACCTCGTCGATGTCCTTGGGAATGATGAGATCGGTCTCCAGGGCGACCATGAGCTCGCCCTGCTCGACACCACAGCCGGAGACGCCTGGTGCGAAGAGTACGGAGAGCGCGAGGGGCCACGCGTGACCCAGGAGCCATCGCCTGGAGATCACCATTTCTTGAGGGGTGCCTTGTTGTAGAGGAACGGCGTGGAGGCCGAGGGCGAAGGGGGTGAGTTGGGCTCCGAGGCCCTGGCGGCGGAGGGGGCGACGGTGGAAGGAACCACCGGCGCTGCGGGTCTGCCGATGGCGGCAGGCAAGCCAGCGCCGAGCGTGGGCGCTGGCGCTGGCCCACTGGTCGCCGCGGATCTCGCCTCGGGGGACTTCGTCGCCGGCGAGATGTCCGCCGCCTTCGCAGGGAGGGCAAGCGCCGAAGGCTGAGCGCTCGGTTCGAGTGGAGAGGGAGGCGCTGGCACCTCTCCGACCTCTACGCGGTCGGCGCTGTCGGCATGGTCGGCGCTTTCGAGCGCTGGAGCAGGAGCCTCCGACGGCTTCGTGGTGAGGCCGCTCCATGCGAACGCCGCGATGATGCCCGCCACCAGCGAGCCCGCCGCGACGGCCACGAAAATGCCCCTCCGCCGGCCGACGGGCGCGATCCCGAGATCGGCCTCCGACATGCCGGCGTTCCGGTAGATGGCATGCACGCGATCGATCGACGGACGTGCTCGGGGCGGCGCCAGCGCCCGGAGGTCGCGGGTGAGTGCAGCGACGTCCGCGTAGCGATTCGCCGGGTCCTTCTCCATGCAGCGATGGATGATCTTCTCCAGCCGTCGAGGGGCGTCGGGGCGCTGCAAGCGCAGCGACGGCGCAGGTTCGAACAGGATCTGCTGCCGCAGCTCGGACATGGTAGGTGCAGCAAAGGGGGGCGCGCCGGTCACCAGTTCGAAGAGGATTGCGCCGAGCGACCAGATGTCCGCCGTCGGGCCGACGCTCCGCGCCGAGGTGAGCTGCTCGGGGGACATGTAAAGCGGTGACCCCAGCACCTGCCGGGTGCGGGTCATGTGCAGGCTCACCGGAGCCTCCTCGCCGTCTCGGCGGATCGTCTTCGAGATGCCGAAGTCGAGAACCTTGACCATGGCCGACCCGTCGGGGCGGCGGGTGAGGAAGAGGTTCGACGGCTTGAGATCCCGGTGAACGACGCCGACGGTGTGCGCCTCGGCGATCGCCTCGCAGACCTGGAGCACCAGCTCGACGGCGTCGCGCACGGGCATCTTCCCCTCGCTGACGAGCACGGCGGCGAGGTCCTGCCCGTCGAGGTACTCCATGACGATGTAAGGGACGCCCGTGTCGAGCTTGCCGGCGTCGAGGACCCGGGCCACGTGCTCGCCCTTGATCTTCGCGGCGGCGCGGGCCTCGTGCAGGAACCTGGCGAGCGCCTGACCGCTCTCGAGACACTCGGGGAGGAGCAGCTTCAACGCCACCCGCTCGCGCAGCTCCAGGTGCTCCGCGGCGACGACCTGGCCCATGCCGCCCTTGCCGAGCAGCCGCTCGACCCGGTACTTCCCAGCGATCACCGTGCCCGGCGTGACGTCGATGGCGTGCTCGGCGGTGAGTCCCGAAACGAGGGGCCCCGACGGCGGGACGATCGCGGTCTCCGCTTGGGGGCTGGCGCATCCGCCCGGGTGAACAGGGGAAGCGCTGTCCTCCAGCGTGTCGTGCTCGGGGACGACGGGCTCGGGCTCCATGCGCTCACTCTTTTCTACAGCGGATGCGTCGAGAAGGGGCGTCGAAAGGGGCCTGCGTGCCGCGCTCGACGCGACACACCGACGGGCCGGACGGCGAGCCTCACGGCAGGAGGTCCAGGTCCCCCGGCGCTAGCCCGACGAGGCGCTCGAGGCGGCTTCCTTCAGCAAGGTCCAGCAGCGATGGACGTGCTCCATGGTCTGCCTCGGGTTCCCCAGGGTGACGCGGATCGTGTACCGGCCGCGCAGGCGGGTATGCGACAGAAAGATCTGCCCGCTCCGGTTCACTCGCTCCAGGATGGCCTCGTTCAGGGCGTCGATTTTTTGCTGCGCGTCGGCATCCTCTTCCCGTCCTGCCAGCTCGGCCGGGACATGGCGCAAGCAGACGGTCGAGAACGGCGTCGGCGCGACCCGCTCGAAGCCGGGCTCGGCGTCCACCCACCCCGACAGCTCCTGCGCCATCCGACAGTGCTCGCGCACACGCGCGGCGAGGCCGTCGGCGCCGAAGTAGCGGATCAGCATCCACAGCTTCAGCGCGCGGAACCGCCGACCGAGCTGGATGCCGTACTCGTGGTAGTCGTGCGCCTCCCCCTCCCGCTTCACCCGGAGGTACTCGGGGACGAGGCTGAAGGCGTCGCGAAACACCTCTGGCGAGCGGAACAGGAGCAAGGAGGCGTCGAACGGTGTGAACAACCACTTGTGTGGGTTCACCACGATCGAGTCGGCGAGCTCCCAGCCCTCGAACAGCGGCCGCATCTCGGGGACCACCGCCGCAGCGCCACCGTAGGCCGCGTCGACGTGGAGCCAGAGGCGCTCTTCCCGGCAGATGGCGGCGATCGCGGGGACCGGGTCGATGCTCGTGGAGGAGGTGGTCCCGATGGTGGCGACGACACAGAACGGGAGCCACCCCGCAGCGCGGTCTTCGCGGATCGCCTCCGCGAGAAGCTCGGGACGCATGCGGAAATCGTCGTCGACCGGGACGCGGCGCACGCCAGCGCGGCCGACACCGGCGACGATGGCGGCCTTCTCGACGGAGGAGTGGGTCTCCGTGGAGCAGTAGATCCGCAAGCGGCCCAGCTCGGGCCGGCCCGCGAGCCCCTCGTCGCGCGCGTCGAGGCCCGGGACCGCGTGCCGTGCGGCGACGACCGCGAGCAAGGACGAGACCGAGGCGGTGTCCGTGAACATCCCGTCGAAGACCGCAGGCAAGCCGAAGAGCTGCCGGAGCCAGTCGACGGTCACCTCCTCCACCTCGGTCGATGCAGGCGCGTTGCGCCAGAACATCACGTTGGAGTTCAGCCCTGCAGCGAGCCACTCTCCGAGGATGCCCGGGCCGGATGCCACCGAGGCGAAGTAGGCCATGAAACCCGGGTGCTGCCAGTGGGTGATGTTCGGCTCGATGAGCCGGGAATAATCGTCGAGGATCTGCTCGATGGGCTCGGGCGCGAGAGGGGGACCCGAGGGAAACTGTCGCCGGATGTCTCCGGGCTGGATGGGCGGCAGGATCGGCAAGGTCTCGAGGCGCGCGAGGTAGCTGGCGACCTGATCGACCACGCGCGCGCCAGCGTCACGGAAGTCGGCGGGGCTCATGTCACCGAGCCCGCGTTGGGCCTCGTGCAGCCGGGAGGCGTCGGTCATCGATGCTCTGATAGGATGCCAGGGTCCAGGGACCAAGACGAAAGGGATGGCATGCGGATCCATGGCGTGGGTGGCTTCGTCCTCTATGCGAACGACCCCGAAGTTCTGAGCGGGTGGTACGGGCGGTTGCTCGGTGTGAGCTTCACGCGAACGAGCGCCCAGCGGTTCGAAGGCCGCATCGGGAAGGAGGACGGACCACGGCTGATCCTGGAAGGAACCCCAGATGTCCTGAGACAGGGGTCACGGGATGCAGCAGTGATGTTGCTCGTGGACGATCTCGCCGCGCTGGCTCGCCGGCTCGAACATCGCGGCATCGATCTGGAGCGGGACGAGGAGATCGACGGCGAGCGGTGTCTCTGGATCCGAGATCCGGAGGGACGCTTCATCACGCTCGAACAGGCCCCCGTCCCACGCGAGCAGACCGCGGTGACCGAGACGGCATCACCCGCCTCCTCCGAGGCAGCAGCGCCCACGGAGTCCTCCGAGGCAGCAGCGCCCACGGAGACGAAGAGCGGTACGCCAGAGAACACGGACGAGGCTCCCAGCGACGCCGTCGACGTCGATGACGCACCCGCAGCGCCCGCGCCCGCCGCCGAGGAGGCCGCGCGCTCACCGGAGGGCGACGCGAGCCTGGCCGAGGACGGCGGCGAGGACGACGAGCGCGAAGCACCGGGAAGCGGGGCGGATCCCGCGGCAGAAGCCCAGAGCAACGAGGAGGCGGCTGACGCCGAGGCTCCCCGAAGCGAGGTGCCACCGCCTCCGGAGCATGTCGGAACGCCCGCACCGCTCATCATGTCGGTGCGACCGAACAAGCTCTCTTCGCAGAACGGAGGCACGGTGAGGATCCTCGGCGCGAATTTCGCCGAGGGGGTGGCGGTTCGTTTCGGTGGGACCGCGTGCGAGGTGAGGTGGCTCGACTCGGGCTTGCTCGAGGTCGATGGCCCTGCGAGGGCACAAGGCCCCTGCGCGATCGAGGTCGAGAACCCCGATGGACAGGTCGTGGCGGGCGCGGTGCTGTACGAGCAGGGGCCGACGATCGCACGGCTCCTCCCTGTAGAGGGACCACCGCGGGGCGGCACCGAGGTGCTCGTCGAGGGCACCGGTTTCGAGCCGGGGTGCGTGATCTCCTTCCACGGGACGCGATCCCCGGCGGTCCGGTACGAGAGTGCGACGCGCGTCTGGTTCGTCACGCCGGCCCACGACGAGGGCTCGATGCGGGGCGAGGTGCGCCTCACCAACCCCGACGGGCTCTCGTCCGACGCGCCCGAGGGGTTCGGCTACCGGCTCGGAAACCCGCGCATCCTCGGCGTTTCGCCGGATCGCGGGTATCTCGGCGGCAGCAAGCGCATCACCATCACCGGGGAAGACCTGGAGTCGGGGTGCGTGGGCCGGATTGGCGGTCAGGTCGCGACGCTCACCTGGCGCGGCTCGCACACGGTGGATCTCATCGTGCCGCCGGCCGCGCAGCCCGGACCGGTGGACGTGGAGATCGAGAACCTCGACGGCCAGATCGCTCGGGCGCAAGGCGCCTTCACCTACGAGCTCCCCCCTGCCCCACCGAAGCTGATCGAGGTGCGCCCGGACCGGGGCTACCTGGCAGGTGGTCAAGAGATCCATCTGCTCGGAGACAATTTCGACGAGGCGACGGTGGTCCGCATCGGAGAGATCCGGGTCGCGCCGCGGCTGCTGAGCCGGAACGAGCTGGTCATCGAGACGCCAGCGCGCACCGCCCCCGGCGTGGTCGCCATCGAACTCGTCGATGGCAACGGCGTCTCCGTGCGGCGGGAAGATGGCTTCGTCTACGTCGAGAGGCCGGCGCCCCGCATCACGGGGGTCACGCCGCGCACGGGCTCGCTGGTGGGGGGCACGCGGGTGGTGGTCGAGGGAGAGCACTTCGCGCCTGGCGCGACGGTGCGGATCGGCGCAGGTGTGCCGAGCCGGATCGTCGTGCGGTCGGGTACGCAGATCGAGATCCTCACGCCGGCGTCGCGAGAAGCAGGCTTCGTGGACGTCGAGATCTCCTTGCCCGAGGCGGGCGTCGCCGTGGCGAAGAGCGCGTTCCGCTACGAGGCGGCTCCCCCTCCCGTCATCGAGTCGGTCGCACCGAACCGGGGCAGCGTGAGCGGGGGCACGGAGCTGAGCATCAGCGGCAAGGGCTTCATCGCAGGAACCCAGGTGCTGATCGGCGGCAAACCTGCCGGACGCACCAAGCTGGTGAACGCGACGACGATCGACGCCACCACACCTCCTGGCACCGACGGGCAGATGGTGGACGTGGTGGTACGAAACCCAGACGGAAAGGAAGCCGCTTCGAAGCGCGCCTTCCAGTATGACGCGCGGTATCGAGGATAGGGGCTGCCTATGAGTGAACAACGGGACGAAGTCATCCGGCGCCTGGAAGAAGAGCTCGCTCACGCGCGGCGCAAGCTCGCGCTGCTCTATCATCACGCCCCGGTCGGGGTCATCGAGTGGGACGGCAACTTCCGCGTCACCGAGTGGAACGCCACGACGGAAGAGATCTTCGGCTACTCCCGCAGCGAGGCGCTCGGAAAGTTCGGCCCCGAGCTCATCGTCGGTGATGACCTGAAGCCCCACATCCAGGCCTACTGGGAGAGCATCCTCGACCAGCGGATGACGGCGCGCACGGTGAACGAGAACGTGCGGAAGGACGGCCGGATCATCGTCTGCGAGTGGCACAACGCGGTCCTCGCCGACACGGACGGCGAGGTCGTCGGGGTCACCTCGCTGATCTTCGACATCACGGAGCGCCACAAGGCCGAGCAAGACCTGCGGCAGCGTGAGCGCGAGCAAGCGGCGACCATCGACCAGCTCTCGACGCCGGTGCTCGATCTCTGGGACGGCGTGCTCGTCGTCCCCATCCTCGGCGCCGTCGACGAGGGGCGCGCGGGGCGGATGACCGAAGCGCTGCTCCAGGCCATCGTGGATCGAAGCGCCGGCTACACCATCCTCGACCTCACCGGCGCCGACGCCGTCGACTCCTCCATCGCCAACCACCTCGGGCGGCTGGTGCGTGCGGCGAGGCTCCTCGGGGCCACCTGCCTGATCTCCGGTCTCGGCCCCGGGGTGGCGCGCATGCTCACCGAGCATGGCGTCGAGCTGGACGCGCAGAGCTTCGGCTCCCTGCGCGCCGCGCTCGCCTATGCGCTCATGGCCACCGGATCCAGAACACCGCAAAGGCGCCGCGGGTGATCTCGCGCTCGCGCCCGCGCCCGGGCGTGTCATCCCCGCTCGCGGTGGCCGCCCTCCTCTTCGGATCGGGCGCCGCCGCCCTCGTCTACCAGATCGCCTGGCAGCGCGAATTTCGCCTGATCTTCGGCTCGTCCACGGCTGCCTCGGCCGCCGTGCTCGCCATCTTCATCGGCGGCACGGGCGCGGGCAGCTTGCTGCTCGGCCGCCGCGCCGACGCCCACCCGCGTCCGCTGCGGCTCTACGCCGTGCTCGAGCTGGCCATCGCCGCCTTCGCCGCGCTCTCGCCGCCCCTCTTCGACCTCGCGCGCGCCGCCTACCGTGGCGTCGGGGGCACGTTCCACCTCGGGATGGGCGTCGGCACCCTGCTCCGCCTGGTGCTCGCAGCGCTCGTGCTCGGCGCTCCGACGGTGCTCATGGGCGGCACCCTGCCCGCCGCAGCCCGCAGCGTCGCGTCACCGCACGACCCCCAGCGCCGCGTCGTCGGGGTGCTCTACGCAGCGAACACCCTGGGCGCCGTGCTCGGTTGTGTCGGCGCCACCTTCGGCTTGCTCGAGCAGCTCGGCACGCGCCACACCCTCTGGGCGGCCTGCGTGGCCAACGTCGTGGTCGCCTTGCTCGGCTGGCTCCTCTCGAGCGCACGCCAGCCGACCCCCTCCTCGACCGACACGCACGCGCTCGAAGCCGCCCCCGCCCTCGCCCAGGAGCCCTCTCACGACGCCCTGCCTGAAGCGTCTCCCGAGCTTCCCCTCCCGCCCCGCTTCGTCCTCGCGTTCGCCGCCATCTCCGGCTTCGTCTTCTTCTGGATGGAGCTGGTCTGGTACCGCATGCTCGGACCGCTCCTCGGCGGCTCCGTCTACACCTTCGGCCTCATCCTCGCCGTCGCGCTGCTCGGCATCGGCCTGGGTGGCCTGCTCTACGGCGCCGCCCCGCGCCGCAGACCTCGCCCCTCACGCCGCCCCGACGCCCTCCCCACCGCCGCAGCCACTCGCCGCGGACCGACCGCGGAAGGCCTCGCCCTCACCTGCGCCCTCGAAGCCCTCTGCCTGGCCATCCCCTTCGCGCTCGGCGATCGCCTCGCGCTCCTCGCCCTCGCCCTCCGCCCCGACGCCGGCGCGCCGCTCCTCCAGTTCCTCCCCGGCTGGTTCGCCCTCACCGCGATCGTCGTCCTGCCCGCGGCCCTCGTCGCCGGCGTGCAGTACCCCCTCCTCATCGCGCTGCTGGGCGCAGGCCGCGAACACGTCGGACGGCACGTCGGCGCGGCCGCCGCGTGCAACACCCTCGGCGCCATGGCGGGCTCGCTGCTCGGCGGCTTCATCCTGCTGCCTGGCCTGACGGCCATCGGCTCGTGGCGCGCCGTGGTGGTCACCCTGATCCTCATGGGCCTCGCGGCCTGGCTCCTCCCCTTGCGCGCCCCCCAGCGTGCCGCCGCGCCAGCGTCTCCCCTCACGGAAGAGCGCCCCCTCCGCAGGCTCCGCATCACCGCCCCGGCGGCCATGGTCCTCGCGCTCCTCTGCCTGGCGGCGACCGGCCCCACGGCGGCCTTCCGACACAGCCCGATCGGCGCAGGCCGCGTGGACAGGATGTACCTCGACGCCCCGGCGCTCGCGCGCTCCTTCCTTCAGAACGCGCGTCAGGTCATCGTCTGGGAGACCGAGGGCCGCGAGAGCAGCGTCGCCCTCGACGCCACCGACGGCCTGGCCATGGTCGTGAACGGCAAGGTCGACGGCAACGCCCGCGGCGACGCCTCCACCCAGATCATGGGTGGCCTCATCGGCGCAGCGCTCCACCCCGACCCGCAGAGCGCCATGGTGATCGGCTTCGGCACCGGCAGCTCCGCCGGGTGGCTCGCCGCCGTCCCGTCCATCGCCCGCGTCGACGTCGCCGAACTCGAGCCGGCCATGCGGGAGATTGGCGAGCGCTGCGCCCTCGTGAACCACGACGCGCTCGAGAACCCGCGCCTCCGCCTGCTCGTCGGAGACGCCCGCGAGATCCTGCTCACCGTCCCTGCCAGCTACGACGTCATCTTCTCCGAACCCTCGAACCCCTACCGCGCAGGCATCGCCAGCCTGTTCACCCGCGAGTACTACGAGGCCGCTCGCGGCCGCATGAACGCCGGCGGCCTGTTCCTCCAGTGGGTCCAGGCGTACGAGATCGACGTCGACACCCTCCGCACCCTCTACGCGACCCTGGGCTCGGTCTTCCCTTACGTGGAGACCTGGTACATCGGCTGGCACGACCTCCTCCTCGTGGGCTCCATGGAGCAACCCATCCACGACGTGACGGCACTGCGCGCACGGCTCGCAGCGCCCCCCTACCGGGACGCGCTCACCCGCGTGTGGCGCACCGAAGGTCTCGAAGGGTTCCTCGCCCACCACCTCGCCTCTCCTGCCTTCGCCTCCACGTTTGGCGCCGAACTCACCCACCCCCTGAACACCGACGACCACAACCGCGTCGAGTTCGGCTTCGCCCGGCACGTCGGCAGCTCCAGCACCGTGGAAGACGCCTTCCTCCCGCTGCGAAAGGACGAGACCCGCCGCCCTGCGCTCCAGAACGGCGTCGTGGACTGGGACCTGGTCGACGAGGATCGCCTCTTCCAGATCGCTGGCGACGGCTCCGAATTCACCATCCCCGAGGACCTGGCGCTCGACCGGGAGATCCGTGCCCAGGCTGCCCTCAACTGGGTGACGGGCAACATCGACGGCGCGCTCGCGAAGTGGCGCTTCCAGGAGCGACCTCCCCGCGGCATCAACGAGCTGGCCCTGGTCGCCGAAGGCATGGCCAACGCCGGAGACGACAGCGCCCTCTCCATCATCACCGCGCTCGAACGCACCCACCCCCTGGAGGCCGAGGCCCACCGCGCGCGCCTCCAGTTCCGCAAAGGCGCGCGCGCACAGGCCGCGACGAGCCTCGCGCGCGTCTTCACGGAGATGCGCCGAGACCCCTGGTCATCCCCTCAGGTCATCGGCCGCTCGCTGGAGCTGGCCCGCGAGATGGCCACCGCGGCCCCACCCGGCCGGACCGACGGCCCCCCCGATCCGGTGGCGAAGCTGCTCTTCGACGCCCTCGAAGAGCCCTTCGCGGTGCACATCCTCGACCAGGCCCGCAGGACCACCCGCATCGCCATTGCCGGCACCCAGCGCGAGCACGACCTCTGCGTGCGCGCCCTCGCCGACGTCGAGCCGCACCCCCCCTGGGACCGAGATCAGCTCGCTGCCCGCCTCACCTGCTACACCCGCTGGAACCACCCGCTCGCCCGTCGAGCAGCCCGCGACCGCGATCGGTTCGACGCCTGCCAGGGCCTCCGCGGCTGGCTGCTCTGCCTCTGAGCGCGCTCAGCGGCGCGACGAGGCGGGCGCCGTCATGCCACCACCGCGCCGTGACTGACGTTGCCTGCGCGCGATGGCCAGCGCCGAGGCGAGCGTGCTGCACGGCGTGAGACCGGCGAAGTCGAGTCCCTCCGCGACGGCTTCCCGCGCGCTCTCTGGCGACAGACCGCACACGATCGTCTGCGCCCCGATCAACCGCACCGCCTGCGCCGCCTGCGCCAGCAGCGTCGCCACGTGCCCCACGAGCCGCGCCACCCCGGTCACGTCCAGGATCACCGTGTCCGCGCCCGTCGCCGACGCGCGGCTCAGCAGCGCCGTGGTCACCAGCTCCGCGCGGGCGGCATCCACCTCGCCGACGAGCGGCACCAGCAGCATCCCCTCCTCCACGTCCAGCACCGGACACGAGAGCTGACGGATGAGCGCGATCAGCTCCTCCTGCTGCGCCCTCGCGTCCTCCAGCTCCCGCACCTTCTCTTCGAGGGCGCTGCGGTGAGAGATCTCTTTCTCACGCGCCACCTGCAGCGAGGTCGCCACCCGGCCCACCATGTTCGCCAGGATGCCCAGCTCGTCACGCTTGGGGGAAACGACGGGCACCTCGTCGTAGCGCCCCTGGAGCAACCGGAGCATCCACGCGCCGATGCTGCGGACGAGCTTCAGCTCCTCGGCGGACAGCCGGCTCGTCAGTGGTCCTTCGACCTCGCCGTCTTTCACTAGCTCCTCCTCCCCGTCCCGCGGCCGCGTCACCCCGACCAGCGCACGTCGAGCACGCAGCACGCGGCGCCATCGCGCATGCAGGGGTTGTGGACGATCGCCACGTCACGCGCGTCCCAGGACTCGAGCAGCCCGTGCAGCGCCCCTTCCTCGAAGCGGCAGTTGAACGGCTGCTCCATCTCCACACGAGCCCAGCCAGGGCCCAGCAGCTCGGTGCGGAACTCCCCCCGATCGCCCCGGAGCACCATGCGCCAGATCATGGGGAGTTGCTCGAGGAGCGACACGCACCCGGTGACGGTGCCGCCCTTCTCCATCTCGGGCCGGAGCATGAAGTAGATGCTGTAGCCGATGCTCCTCGGCAGCTCTGGATCCCGATCCTCCAGCTCGCTCAGGATCGTCTCCATGTGCTGCCCGTCGTACCAGGATTCCGGATCCACCTCGCGGAGCGCCGCCAGCGTCTCCTCGCTGAGCTCCGGGGCCGCGACGGTGCTCATCAGGGTGAACAGGAACCCCTGGTTGAGCACCATCCCTTCCGACGACTCGGGAGGTGGCGGCGCGTACGAGGTGAACACGAGGGGTGCGCGGCGCTGGAACCGGACCATGGGGTCATCTTCCGCGCACCCACGCGCAAGTCAAGCGCAGCCAGGGAACCTGGCGATACGGATCACTCGATGTTCGCTGCGCATGCGAAGAGCACGTCGATCTTCGCGGCCGCATCGGCCTGAACGACTGCGCAAGCATCCGGGCAGAGCCGGATCGTGTCCGCCTCGATGTAGAACGCACCGGCGGTGCATGCCGATGCGCCATCGACCTGGTCGTAGATCTGCGGATCACCCGCGCTCGGGGTGTACTGCACCTGAACGGACTTCAGATCGATCGTCTCGCCCTGCGGTGCGTCAGGCACGGGGAACTCGCACGCCAGCGTCGCCCCGGCGATGACGCCCTCTGCGATCGCCTGGAAGACCGCGTTGTACGATCCGACCTGGCACAGCGGGAACCTGAGCCCACCCGTCGTCCGGCTCAGCGCCTGATAGCCCGTCCCCGGAGCCACCGCCGTGTTGCAGCGCGTCGTCACCATCGGGTCGGCGGCGACGTACGGCGCCGTGGGGGGGTTGTTGTCCGACACACCCACGATGCTGTAGAACACGTAGTTTCGATTGTCCGCGGTTCCGAAGTGCTCCGGCGAGAGCGCCAGCAACGCGGCATCGAACTGCGCCGCTGCGGTGATGCCACCCGCCTCGTTGTCGCCGTCGTTGAGGGTCACGTTGGGCGAGAGCCTCGTCGTCGAGCAGGTCACGCCGTCGTCGGTCAGCTCCACGAAGACCTTCAACGAGTCGGGGCGCAGCCACTCGGACCAGCCGCCGGGCGCGAACCCGAACTGATCGGCGACGCCGCCCGCAAAGCTGTCGAGGGCCCGGCAGAGCGAGTTGTGGCTGCCGATGGCGAGGCTGTAATGGTAGAAAATGGGCGGGTTGTTCACCGGCTGGTTCGGGATCGGGCTGCAGCTCGTCCCGCTGAGCGGCATCGACACGCAGATCGACTGGTTGGACGCCGCGTTGCCGTGCCGGGCGACCATGATCACCCGGAAGTCGACGCCTTCCGTCTGGAGGATCCCGGCGAAGTTGTCGTTGATGTTGTTCTGAACCGACACGATCTCCTGCGTCATGCTGCCGGAGTTGTCGATCATGAAGATCACGTCCACCGGCCGCTTCTGCAGCGTCGCTTCGGCCGACTGAGCCGCGCACGCTTCATCGGGATTGAAGCCGCTGCCCGAGGAGTTCGTGCCGATCCCCAGATCCCCACCCTGGCCGGAGCCACCTTCCCCCGAACCTGCCCCCGTGCCCCCCGAGGGCTGGCCCGTGCTCCCCTGATCCGAGCCAGAGCAACCAGGCGCCGCGACGCTCCCCAGACCGAGCATGCCGACCAGGGATCCCCAGAGAAGCCAAGACCTTCGCTTCACCACACACCTCCCAAGGCCCGCGCGACTGCAGCGCGGCCAGGGGAGGTTACCATGATGAATCCCGCGCAGGTCTCTTCAGAGGTGCGTCATGTGGGCCAGAAATCGACCTCGCCTTCCCGTGACACGGCAAGTGTCCTCGGAGGCCTCACCAGCGGGTCGCGCCGGGTCGCACGACGGCGGAGATCACTCGATGACGCCGCACGCGATCCGCGCCCCGGCATTGCCCGAGGGCTGACTCGCCAGGTCGTCGGGATCCGCATGCAGGATCACGGCGTGTCCCACCACGTCGGTGGGCGCCCCATCGCCCACGCTCCACCGCGTCGTGGTCAGCGTCAGGCTCCCGCGCCCGGCGGCGTCGAGGGTGATGTTGCCGATGTCGCCGAGGTGGAACTCGCCCTCGTTCCAGTGCCCATGCATGTGCCCCTCGGGGTTCCAGTGATCTCCCGCCGAGGTCCCATCGCCCTCGCACACGCCGTTCTGGTGGATGTGCAGCCCATGCTCTCCGGGTCCCCCGCCCTCGATGGTGATCGAGAGCGTGACCTCCTCGCCCGCGACCGAGAACTCCGCCGTACCCTGCACCCCGCTGTCTTCGAGCGGAGCGATCTCGGCGGTGGCGGCTCGGGCCGGCGTTCCCCCGGTCGCTCCCGCGCCACCGCTGCCCCCGTCCTCGTCACCGCAGGCCGGAGCCACCGCGACCAGCAGCACCGCCGAGAGCCCGAGACCCACGCGCGTCGTCCGCGCCGTCAAGGAACGAACCATGCTTTTCCCCCTTCGTTTGTAGGAACGAGGGAACCATAGTTCTCAGCTCCTCCACCGCAATCGACCCCCGGTCCTCCTCCGCGCTTCCAGGCTCACTGAATCTCGCTCGGATCCATGGGCGGCTTGCGCGGCCTCGTGGACGAGACGGGCTTGGGCGCAAGGCCTCTTGGCGCCGCCGGTGTCGCCGAGGACGCGAGCGCTGGCGAGGAGAGCTGCGCTGACGAGGCCGAGACGGCGACCACACCTCCAGCCGCCGAGGCCTGCTGCGGCAGCGCGACAGGGGGCGAGCCTTCCACCTCGGGTGGTGCGGCCGACGCGTCGCCCCCCGGACCTCGCTCGTCGTCCGACGACGTCATCACCGCCGACGCCACCGCGAGCACGGTGAAGGGGACCTGCATGTCTGCCGGCGTCGACGAGGACGACGCGCTCTCGCGCTCTCCTTGCCAGAGCACCGTCAGGATCACGCCCGCCGTGAGCAGAGCCAGCCCGCCGCTCATCAACATCGCCGCGACGCGCTTGCTTCGCTTGACGGGGACCTCCTCACGGTCCCCGGACCCGAGATTCCCCAGGGTCGTCGTCGCGCCGACCGGGACCATGCTGTGCCCGTACGAGTCCCCGGCGCCGAGCTGACTGGGCACCCCGGCGATGCGCTGCAGCTCCTCGATCATCTCCCGGACCGACTGGAACCGCACGAGCCGATCGCGCGCGAGCGCCCGCTGGAAGAACTCATCGATCTGCGGCGGCAGCTCCGGGACGAGCTGCGTCGCCCGGGTGAAGGGATCGATCAGGATCTTCGCCATCACCGCCCCGAGCTGATCACCACCGAAGGGCAGCACGCCGGTCAACGCCCGGTAGAGGATGACGCCGAGCGACCAGAGATCGCTCCGGTGATCCACATTTCGCTCCCCCCGGATCTGCTCGGGGCTCATGAAGTGCGGCGATCCCAGCACCTCTCCCGTGCGCGTCACCTCGCCGAGGATCTGTCCCCGGGTCTCCTTCACGATCCCGAAGTCGAGCACCTTGACGATCTCGCCCTCGTCGACCTGCGCGAGGAACAGGTTCCCCGGCTTGAGATCGCGGTGCACCAGCCCCGCGGCGTGGGCCCGTCGGACGGCCTTCCCGGCCTGCGCGACGATCTCCGTCGCCTCGATCAACGACAGCCGCCCCACGCGCTTGAGCCGCGCGCTCAAGTCTTCCCCTTCGAGCAGCTCCATCACGAGGTACGGCGTGCCGTCCTCCACGCCGTAGTCCGCGACGCGCACCACGTGGGGGCTCTCGAGCTGCGCCGCCGTCCGCGCCTCGCGCTCGAACCGCGCGACGAACGCCGGAGACGACGCGAACGACTGATCCATCAGCTTGAGCGCGACCGGAGAGCCCAGGAGAACGTGCCGCGCCGCCCAGACCGCTCCCATCCCACCGCGCGAGAGAGGCCGCTCGATGCGGTACTTCCCTCCCACGATGGAACCCGGCGTCACAACCATCTCCGGCGCCTCCCTGAGCCCGCTCCCCGCTCGCTCCTCGGGAGCACCATACAAGAGCGAGCGCGGCGAGCAAGGCGCACGACCCACCGTGGCACCACCGAACCGGCCTCATCGCTGCACTTTTGCCGCCGCAGCGCGCACGCCCATCAAGCGTCGAGCTTGACCCCTGGCAACCGCGTGAACTTCAGCGGCCCCTCGTTCGACACCAGCGGCGAGAGCTCCCGGTCGACCAGCACCTCCTTGAGATCCCGCTCCTCCCCGTCCACCAGACAGCACTGCTGCACCAGCCGCACCACCTGCGAGTAATCCACGTGATCCAGGTTGTGCGCCAGCCCGAGCGGCTGCCACACGCGGTGCTTGCCCGAGAGGTACGGCGCCCGGTGGTCGTACCAGCCGTAGTTCGCCGACGCATCGCGCTTGCTCGCCAGCCGGTTCGTGAGCACCCAGTGCTTGCCCACGTTCTCGATCAGCCCAGGGCGCCCCGCGCGCGCCTTCTCCACGCGGTCGTGGTGCTGGATCATCCGCGACGTGTAGCCCATCGCCTTGTCGGGCGACTGGATGCAGGGCGCGAGCTTCACCGCTGCCTGCTCCCAGATGAGGTCACAGATCTTCGTCGTCGGCAGCACGCAGCCCAGCGCATCGGCGATCCGCTGCGTCGTCCTCGCGCTCACCGTGACCCGCACCGACGCGTGCTCGTCGCCCAGCCGCAGCGCATCGGCGCTCACGAACAGCACCACCGTGCGGTTGTTCTTCTTGCTCGTCACCTCCATCCAGGTGATGGGCGCCAGGCGATTGTCGCGGGCTGCCCGAAGAATGGCGTCCTCGCGGTGCGCGCTCGGCTTCTCCGGCAGCTCCCGCATGAAATCCGCGCTCCATCCGCCGATCGTCTGTTCCTGCACAAAGGCCTCCCTCTCTCGACCTTGCAGGATACAGCGACGAACAGCCACGCGCTGCCGTTCGCGCACGACGACGACACCGTCACCCGACCGATGGTCCCCGACCGATGGTCCCCGACCGATGAGCGCCGCACCGTCGCTCGCTTGCCCGTGATCGCCGCGTCCTCCGCGTCCTCCGCGTCCTCCGCGATCTCCACCCCCTCCCGACCGCCGCGACCCCCGCGAGCCCCGCCAGCCTGTAGGCCTTCCTCGGCCAGAGTGCGACAGACCCGACCCCGCCACCGGACCGACGCCCCCTCCGACCGACGCGCCATCCGACCGTCGAAACGGCCGCGGGGCTCGACCAGTAAAGGCCGAACCCCGCGCCGCGACGTCGATGAGAAGGCGAGCTACTCGTTCGCCTTCTGGCGCGCCTCGCCCTTCAGCTCACGCGCGCGCCCCTCCGCCTGCATCTGCTCGTTGTCGATCAGGTGCCCCACGCGGTTCTTGATCGCCCCCGTGGCCTCCTCGATGGCCCCCTTGACGCGCTCGGCCGCCTTGGCTGCCTCCTGCTTGGCCTCGCCCTTCAGCTCCTTGGCGGCGCCTTCGGCTTCCATCTGCTCGTTGCCGATGAGCTGACCGATCCCCTTCTTGATCTTGCCCCCGAGTTCCTCCGCTGCTCCCTCGGCGCGCTTGCTTTCGTTGCTCATGACAGTCTCCTCTTCGTGAATTGACAGGGATTTACCGGGCGCTCGGCCCGGTTGGCTCCGCCTCTCTCGTGGAGCCCCCTCACGTGGAGCAAGCCATATGCCGGGGTCTGTCTGGCTGTGCCGGGGACACCTCGTCGCCCCGTCTGTCCCCTTCGGAGCCAGACCTGCCTGCAACGCACCACGCCGCTGTGCCGCTTCTGCCCGCCACGAAGGCATGTGACGACGATGCCGTCAGGCGCCCCCGCAGCTCCTCCTGCACTCACCCGCCCGCCGCGGGCAGCGTCAAGCGCCCGTACGCCTTCAACGTCTTCAGACGCTCCACCGTCTGGATCGGCATCCACTCCAGCCCTGCCGCCGCCGTCCATGCCGGCCAGCTCACCGACCACCCGCCCTCTTTCCCTTGCTCGGCCAGCAGCGCGTCGAGGTGCTGCTCCACCTGCGCATCGGAGAACCACGCGCGCGCTGGAGAGCCCGGGCGCGACACGACATCGAGCAACGACATCTCCCCCGCCGTCCCCTCGCCGGCCGCGATGAACCCTCCCCGACCCAGCAGCAGCTCGCCCAGCGCCCGCGCCGTCTGCGCCGCCCGCGCTCGCTCTGGCGCGTGCTCCAGAAACACCAGCGCGGCCCGCGTCTCGTACGCGATCTGGAGCCGAGGGATGCGCCCCTCCGCCACCGCCACACGCGCCGGCAGCCCCTCGATGGCCTCCCAGCAGAACGACGTCGCCCGCTCGAGCCACGGGTGCGCCACCCGGTGCTTGTGGAGCAGCCCCGCGATCGACGCCGTCGGGAGCAACGATCCCACGAGCGGCCCAGGCGCCGGCGCCCACCAGAAGGCGTGCGGGTAGCGCGGCACGTCCGGAAGCACATTGGGCACCCCGCCGTCCTCGCAGGTGATGGAGGCCAGGTAGCCGAGCGCCGCGCCGACCATCGGATCCTCGAACCCGCCCACCTCGTCGACGATGTGCAGCGCGAAGTCCACGGAGAGAGGCTGGCTCACCGGCCCCCGGAAGTCGGGCTCGATCGCCTCACCGAAACCCCCGTCCGGGTTCTGGTACGGCCGCAGCGCGGAGAGCACGCGCGCCGCGTCGCCATGACGGAACAGGTGAGCGAAGCGCAACCGCTCCAGCACACGACCGGAGAGCCAGACGAACCGCTCGGCCGCCTCGAGGGCCGAAAGATCGAGGTGTCGCATGCCCCCAGCGTGCCGCCCTCCCTCGCCCCTCGCTTGTAAGAATCGGACGCCCCCCATCGACGCCCTCGCGCAGCAGCCAGCGACCAGGCCTCACCCGTCCACGACCCCGCGCAGCGCGCCGGGCGTCTTCCCTCCGAGCGCCATCGCCTCGTGGGCGAGGTGCGCTTGATCCGTGTACCCGCAGCTCACGGCGAGCCGGGCCAGCGGGAGTGCCGGCTGCGCACGAGCCTGCCGGAGAAACTCCTGGAAGCGGAGCACCCTCAGCAGCACCTTCGGCCCGTAACCCACCGCGTCCGTGCACCGGCGCAGGAGCTGCCGCGAGCTCACCCCCAGCTCGTCCGCCAGCAGCTCCACCGAGGGAGGCGGGGCGCTGGCCTCCCCCACGACGCGCATGAACCGCCCCACGAGCGCCTTCACGAGGCGATCGGGCGCCGGCGCACTCACCACCCGTCGCGCGAGGGCCGAGGCCAGGAGCGCCTCCTTCGCGTCCGTCGACGGCGCCTCGCCCAGCGCCTCGGCCAGACGCACCGCCTCGACGCCCCACAGATCCTCCAGCGCCACCCGGCTGTCACGCAGTGCCGACGCAGGCACCCCCAGCGCCGTCGGCGCCACCCCTGGATGAAAGCGCAGTCCCGTGATCGCGTACCCCTCCGGCAGCGTCGTCAGAAAGGGCCTCGTGTCCGGGCCCGCCACCTTCAGCGCCACGCCGTCCCACACCAGGTCCAGGCAACCGTCGGGGAGCACGTGGAAGGGCACGCTCCCCGTCACGCCCTCGTGGCTCCAGAGACAGCGCACGACCTCGCGAAGGGCTGGCGCAGGGGGATGCTCGACGTAGTGCATGAGGCTCCGGCTCCGACCCCGCCGCGACACCTCGGCAGGAGGGGTCACCGCCGACCGATCACAGCCTGCAATGCCGCCTGCATGGTGCCGAAGTTCCGCGCACGGGGCCCGCGATCCTGATCCATCTCCACGCCCGTCGCCACCATCGCCTGCGCCACGCCCGGCCGCATGCCGCAGAGCAGGCACTCGGCGCCGAGCAGCGTCACCGCCCGCCGGATCCGGGTGAAGTGATCCGCCGTCCGCCGGTCGATCGCGTCCACCCCGGTCACGTCGAGGATCGCGTAGCGCGCCTGCGTCCGCGCCACCGTGTCCAGCAGCGTCGCCGTGATGTCGGCCACCCGCCGCTCGTCCACCCCGCCGATGATCGGCAGCGCCACCACCCCATCCCACACCTGGAGAACGGGCGTGGACAGCATCCGGATCGCCTCCTGCTGCTGCTCGATCACCGCGAGCTGCGTCTCCAGCGCGCGCTCGATCCGGAGCCGCTCCGTCAGATCGCGCGCCAGCACCGTCACCCCCACCACCGCACCAGCGGCATCGTGGATCGAGGTCAGCTTCGCGCTGTAGCCCCTCACCTCCCCCGCGGCCGCGATCTCGTAGCTCGCCGGCAGGTGCGGCTCCCCCCCCAGCACCTGCTGCACCGCCTCCCCGAGGGCCGCGGCCACGTCCGGAGGCAGCGCCTCCTCGAGCCTCTTGCCGATCGCCAGCTCCGGCGACGGGTGAAACGCCGCCTGATCCCGCGGGACGTGGAAGCTCGTGATCCTTCCCCCCCGGTCCACCGTCAGCACCACCTCCCCCAGCGACGCGAGCACCGCCCGCTGCCGCTCCTTGCTCTCCCACAGCTCCTGCATCTTCTGCCGCAGCGGCCGCCTCGCCTCCTCATCGTGCTCGCGCCGCAGAATCTTCAGTTCCTCCTCGATGGTGCGGTCCGAGCGGTAGAGCAGAAAGTCGACGATGGGCACGCCATTCTCGTCCTCCCCTTCCATTTCGTCGGCCCAGCAATTGAACCCGCTCACCAGCGAAAACAGGCCCACCAGCTTGCCGAACAGAAATGGGCTCCCCCACCGCTCCTTCGCGGCGCGCTGCACCGCCAGCTCCCACGGGTGATGCACCCGCACCAGCGCGCGACACGCCTCCTCGTCGAACCACTTCAGCTCGAATTTTCCCCAGCCGCAGACCTCCACCGAGCGCCCCCACCCCTCCAGCACCTCCGGGAAACAGGCCCCCTCGTTCGCAATGCTGATGCGGTGATCGTCCCGAGCGCCAAGGCTCGCGTGGTACGCGACGGTGAGGCGAAAGAGCGGGACCCCGAGCTCTTCGACGAGCGGCGCGAGAAGCTGGAACAGCGAGGGCTCCAGCCAGAACATGGCGGAGCGGCGGCCGTGGTGGCCCAGCAGACCGCTGTCCGTCTCCCAGGTCAGCATGGTCTGGTCCAGTTCAACCGAGCGTATCGACTTCGCCGGAGCCGCTTCGGTAGTCGTCATAAGACAATCCTCCCAGCTCAGCTTATGCCCAGCCGTCGCGACGGCGACACAGCAAAGCGAATGCAAGGAATGGGGCATGAACGCGTATTGTGGGCTGACACCACATACGCCTCACGAGATGAATCCATGAGCGCCCGAGAGTCTGGCTCAGTGGAAGAAATTGCACAGAGGGGCAGGACACACACCCCGCGCTTTTCACATCCGACGGAATGGTGGCGAAATGGTGTCGAGGTTGCACCCCGTCCGACGTCGTGCGCTCAGCACTCCGGCAATCCGACACTCACGTCGGCGGGCGCCTCCACGAAACGAACGGCGAGCCCACCGCGGGCCGTCTCCTTGTATTTGTCCTTCATGTCCTCACCCGTGATCCGCATCGTCCGGATCACCTTGTCGAGGCTCACGAAATGCTGGCCGTTGCCATGCAATGCCATGCGCGCAGCATTGATGGCCTTGATGGCGGCCATTGCATTGCGCTCGATGCACGGCACCTGCACCAGCCCCCCGATGGGATCGCAGGTGAGGCCGAGGTTGTGCTCCATCGCAATCTCCGCGGCATTCTCGGCCTGCGCGGGTGAGCCCCCCATCACCTCGCACAGCGCCCCGGCGGCCATGGAGCATGCCGATCCCACCTCGCCCTGACACCCCACCTCGGCGCCGCTGATGGACGCGTTCTCCTTGTAAAGCACGCCGATCGCCGCCGCGGTGAGCAGGAACCGCTGCACGCCCTCGTCCGTGGCGGTGGGCACGAAGCGTCGATAGTAGTGGAGCACCGCAGGGATGATCCCCGCCGCCCCATTGGTCGGCGCCGTGACGACCCGCCCTCCCCCGGCGTTCTCTTCGCTGACGGAGAGCGCATAGAGGCTCACCCAGTCCAGCGCGGTGAGCGGGTCACGGAGCCCTGCCTCCGGGTGATCCATGAGCTTGCGGTACAGCGCGGGCGCTCTCCGGTGCACCTTCAGCCCTCCCGGCAGGATGCCCTCGGTGCGGCAGCCCCGCTGGACGCACGTCTGCATCACCTGCCAGATGCGGTCCAGGCCGGCGCGGATCTCCGCGTCGGAGCGCGTGACGCGCTCGTTGGCGAGCATGAGCTGGCTGATGGAGAGCTCCGACGCCTGGCAACGCGCGAGGAGCTGCGCCCCGGTATGGAACGGGTGCGGCAGCGACGAGTCCTCCGCATCCCGCGCGCCTTGCAGGGCGGTGGGCGAGCGCGACGACGTCGACCCGGCCTCGTCGACCGGCTCCGGCGCGTCCACGACGAAGCCTCCCCCGACCGAGTAGTAGACGCGCGACAGCACCGACGCCCCCGTCTCGTCCAGGGCCGTGAAGCGCATCCCGTTGGGGTGATGCGGCAAGCTCCGCCGCACCAGCGCGAGATGCGCCGGCTCACGGAAGGCCACCACGCGGCGACCGAGGAGACGCAGGGCCCCGCCGCGCCGCACCTCGGTGACCATGTCGTCCACCCGCTCCACGTCCACCTCGTCCGGCGTCTCGCCGAGCAGGCCGAGGATGACGGCCTTGTCGCTGCCGTGCCCCCGCCCCGTCGCCCCGAGCGATCCGAACAGCTCCGAGCGCACCGCCGCCGTCCGGTCCAGCAAGCCCGCCTCGTGCAGCGCAAGAGCGAACGAGCGCGCCGCGCGCATGGGGCCGACGGTGTGAGAGCTGCTCGGTCCGATGCCGATCTTGAACAAATCGAAGACGCTGA
This sequence comes from Chondromyces crocatus, assembly GCF_001189295.1. Taxonomy (NCBI): domain Bacteria; kingdom Pseudomonadati; phylum Myxococcota; order Polyangiales; family Polyangiaceae; genus Chondromyces; species Chondromyces crocatus. The sequence goes on along the minus strand of NZ_CP012159.1, from coordinate 3,883,190 downwards.
TGGCCATGAAGTCCCCTCCAGGATAGCGCGCCCGCCGCAAACGGGCTGCTCTCCGGTCTCACGGGTTGCAGGTCGTGGGCATCCGCCGACGCCCGATGCGCAGCTCGACGCACCGCTTCAACTGGCGCAGTCCAGCATGCGCGACACCCGGGACACGATGCACCCCGCATACCTCACCAGGGGGCACCGAGGCACGCCCCTCGTGCGGGACTCTTCGCCCCAGCGCTCGTCACGCTCGCGGAGCGCGCGGGGCTTATCGCCCCTGCGTGCATCCCGCGCGAGCGTCACGCGTGCGCCATGCGTGCGCCATACGGGAGGCTTCTGCCCAGCATGACCCGCCTGCGCGCTCTCCGTGCAACCCTGCTGCGCGCTCCGGTGGTGTGAGCGACCGCGCACCGGCCGCTGATTTCCGCATCGCGCAGGGCTCACGGACAGCACGTGGACGCGGATCTGCGCTCAGCACGTGGACACGGATCTGCGCTCAGCCGTGGACGCGGATCTGCGCTCAGCACGTGGACACGGACCCGCGCACGGCGCTCATGGCTCAGGATCGCGATGGCACTCACGGCTCAGGATCGCGACGGCGCTCACGGCTCAGGATCGCGACGGCGCTCCGAGTATCGAGAGCGCCGAGCCTCAGGACAGCTCGACCGCCACGGCGTACGGGTGGCACGCGAAGCCGAGGCTCCAGCTCGGGGAGACATCGATGAGATCGCACCACCGTCACGAAACGATGTCGTCCTGGGCACAAGGCACCTCCGCCTGGCGCGCGGCCGTCACGATTGAAATTGAATTTCAAATGCCCTGTGCCCACCAGGCCTCCAACGTCCGTGGAGGATGACGCAGGCAGGTGTTGGTAGGAGATGGTAGACGAAACCCTGCGCAGCGTTGACCGTCGCGTCGATCGGTCCGGGCCTGTTGCTGTCGACCCCTCACGCCTGAGGTGAGCGAGGAGCCACTGAGCTCACCGAAGTGTGGCATCAGCTCGTGAGCGAGCGCGCGAGCGCGCGGAGCACCTGCGCGTCGCTCACGAGGGTGCCCACGTCGAGCCAGCAATCGGCACCTCCCGGAAAGGCATTACGGGAACCAATGCACGAGAGACCGGAGCTTCTCCAAAGCGAGCGAGGCAATGCCATGACGTCACGACCGAGATCGATGATCCAGTAGCGGGATCAGGGCGACGACGCGCACTCTTGGCGTGCCCATGTGTGCCTGATACGGCTGGTCCTGAAGCGATCGAGGCTCTTCACTGGACGTGAGGCCCGAGCGCAGCGAAACCATCACGACGCGACGCGGGGAATGGTGTGATGTCGATGGCGCAGAGAGCTGCGGTCGTTCCGCCGAGCGCCGCCTTACGCATTGCCGCTCTCTGGAGCTGCACGGAAGAGGCGGTGCTCTCCCTGCGCTCGCCGGAGACGTCACGCATCGCAATCTCCGAGGCATGAAAGCGTGGTGGACCCGTCAACCACTCATTGGAAGGAGAGCACGTGATGGCAAACCAGGAATCGAGATCGAACCATGCCGAGACGGCTGTTTTTACCCCAGACCCGAGCTGAACATCGACCCGACGAACGCCATCGTTCGATTGAGCCAGGAGGGGCAAGGCATACCACTGAGGGCTTCTCTGTCGACGGGATGCAACGGCGACCTGTCCACCAGAAGCGTCAAGGCCCGATGGGACGTCGTCTTTCCTCGCGTTGCAGGCGAGGGTGAAGGCACGGCCATTGACGTCGAATACAGCGTGATCCAACCGGATCCGACCCATGAATGCCTGGAGGGTCTGGGTCTGGCCGGGATGTTGATCGTGGAATCGGTCACGCTGACGCGTGATCCAGCGGGGGATCCGGAGACGGCAGAGCAGACGGAGACAGCAGCGCAGCTTCCCCTCCTCGTCCGGGGGACCATCACGGCGACCTACGAAGAAGAAGGTCAGACGTACGAAACCAGGACCGATGTGTACGTGTGCACGAACAATCGATGCGATCCGAAGAAGACGATGATCGTGTATGGCCCGGATGGCGAGTACTGGTTCATCGACATGAGCACGAAGAACCAGTGGAGCTTCGCCTCGATGGAGAGCGGTCCAGCCGAAGTGGGCGTACTGGCGCACCATGGGACGGTCGTGAGCTGGGTCGAGCCCCCAGCCCCGCGCGGCGTTCCCAGTTACTTCGTCACGTGCTTCGTGCTGAACATGAAAGCGCTGAGTCAGACCATTCCAGCCGCACACTCGGGACCGGACGGCGACTGACGCCCTGCGCATCCCAAGGAATGGATCCATGCCCGCCATCAAGCGTCATCTCGCTGGCACCCACCGCCTCGTGACCCCGACCGAGACGGTGGAACGAATGCGACGGATGATGCCCATCACGGGCATCACCCGGATCGCCGACGTCACGGGGCTCGATACGATCGGCATTCCCGTGGTGATGGTCGTCCGGCCCAACGCGCGTTCGCTCTCTGTTTCCCAGGGAAAGGGCATGGACCTGGACGCCGCGAGGGCCTCGGGCCTCATGGAGTCGCTCGAACTCTGGCACGCCGAGCAGATCGACCGGCCCCTCAAGCTCGCCACCTTCAACGAGCTGCGGTTCACCCACCGGCTGGTCGGCGTCGCCGCCCTGCCGGCGCTCCTGGTCGGCCAGTTTCACCAGAACTACCGCACGCTGTGGATCGAAGGGACGAACCTGCTCGATGGCGCGTCGACGTGGGTGCCTCACGAGATGGTGCACATGGACTACACGCTGCCACTTCCTTCGGGGAGCGGGTCCTTTTTGATGAGCTCCCGCGGCCTGGCCTCCGGGAACGCCCCTCAGGAGGCGCTGGCTCACGCCTTGTGCGAACTCATCGAGCACGATTGCACGACGCTGCATCGGAGCTCGACGGAAGCGATTCAGCGGAGCCGCCGGGTCGATCCCGACACCGTGGACGATGCCGGCTGTCGCGAGCTGCTCGGCATGTACGAGCGCGCGGGCGTCGAGGTGGCCATCTGGGACACCACCTCCGACGTCGGCGTGGCGGCGTTCATGTGCACCATCGTCGACCGAGAGCCAAACCCGAACCGCCTCATCGGCCCGATGGGTGGCCTCGGCTGTCACCTCAGCCGCGCGGTGGCACTCTCGCGCGCCCTCACCGAAGCCGCCCAGAGCCGCCTCACGCTCATCACGGGCTCACGCGACGATGTGCTTCATCAGGCCCCGCAGAGCGCCAGCCGCGACGTCGAGGCGGCGCGGAGGATGACGGCTGCGCTCGCCGCCGAGCCCCGCACGCGACACTTTCACGAGACGCCAGACAGGTGGAACGAGTCCTTCGACGACGACCTGGCACAGCTCCTGGAGCGGCTGCGCGCCGTCGGCATCGAGGAGGTGGTGGCCGTGGACCTGACCAAGGACCTCTTCGAGATCCCGGTCGTGCGGGTGATCGTCCCGGGCCTCGAACCTTTGAGCGATGTGCCCGGGTACAGGCCAGGCGCGCGAGCGCGGAGGCGCCTCCTGGAGAACGTGCAATGAAGGTGGTCATTTTCCTCGGGCCCACGCTCTCCGTCACCGAGGCGAGCGGCGTGCTGGAGGCCACGTACCTGCCCCCGGCAGCGCAAGGAGACGTCTATCGCGCCGCGTGCGAACGACCCGCAGCGATCGGAATCATCGACGGCTATTTCGATCATGTCCCGTCCGTCTCCCACAAGGAAATCCTCTGGACCATGAAAGAGGGCATCCACGTGTTCGGCGCGGCGAGCATGGGCGCCCTGCGCGCCGCCGAGCTGGCGACATTCGGCATGGAGGGCATCGGAGACGTCTACGAATCCTTCCGCCGCGGCCACATCGACGCCGACGACGAGGTCGCCACGGCCCACGCGCCGGCCGAGGGCGGCTATCGACCGCTGTCGGTGGCCATGGTCGACATCCGCGCGACGCTCGCGGGTGCGGTTCGCGATGGCGTGATCGGTGTCGATACGCAGAAGAAGCTCATCGGGCTCGCCAGATCGTCTTTCTATGCGGACCGGAGCTACCCGTCGCTGCTCGGGAGCGCGAGCGATGCGGGCCTGCTGGACAGCGAGATCGCGGCGCTCCGTAGCTATCTGCCCGAGCGGCGCGTCGATCGGAAAAGACTGGACGCGCTCGAACTGCTCCGCACGATGGATCGGCGGGTGAAGTCGGGCATCACGCCCAAACAGGTCCGCTATCACTTCCAGCATACCGAGGCGTGGGAGCAGATTGCGCAGGGGGCGCGTCGTCTGCGGGCGACAGACCCTGCCTGAGCGCTCTCTGCGGCTGGAGCGCCTCGCATGCGACGCGATCACCTGTCGCGCAGGGCATCCCGACATCGACGGCGTACGAGCGACATGGAAGGCGCTTCGCCAGCTTCGGGAGGCATGGACGGGGGAACAGCACCGCCACGAAACGCGGCACTTCACGCCGACGTGAAGCACGAAGGCCCAAGCGCCTCGCGAGCCGAGCAGAGATTCTGACGGACCCAGACGTGCGGGTGATGGTTCAACCCCTCCGGCTTCATGCAATCGGTGAACTGGACTACACAGCATGCGCCGGGGAACCTCCGCGAGCTTCCGACGCGTGTCGGGGAACCTCGGCGAGCTTCCAGCGCGTGTTGGGGAACCTCCGCGAGCTTCCGACGCGTGTCGGGGAACCTCCGCGAGCTTCCGACGCGTGTCGGGGAACCTCGGCGAGCTTCCAACGCGTGTCAGGGAACCTCCGCGAGCTTCCAACGCGTGTCGGGGAACCTCGGCGAGCTTCCGACGCGTGTCAGGGAACCTCCGCGAGCTTCCGACGCGTGTCAGGGAACCTCCGCGAGCTTCCGACGTCCGCGAGCGCCACCGCACGGTGGCAGCAAGAAAAGCCAATAGATTCGAGCTTCTTCGAGCGGTCTGCATCCGGTGGCCCACGCGGCGCGACGGGTACGCTGGCGATGCCATGGCCTCGGCAGCTCCAGCAGACGTTTACCCACCTTGTGCTACCTATTTTTCATCTGGCCGTGCTTGTCCGCCTTGCGCGGAGGCTCTCCAGGATCCAGGTTAGGGGCCTCCGGAGCTTTCCTTATTTACGGAATTTCACCGAATGAGAACCATGAGGCTTTTAGACATGCTGAATACGACCCGTCTGGAAGTGGACCGTCAGATCAACGTCGGGAATGCGCTGGGCCCCATCCTGGCAGCGCCCCGAGCCACACCGCTCCAAGGCGCGACACGGACCCGTGGAGATGCCGTCATCGCTTCGACGCTGGCGCTCTTGAATGTGCGGGATGTCCCGCCGAGGGCCGCCGATCAGGCCACCGACACGGTGGTGACGGCGTTTCACCGGATGCTCGAAGCGCGCGAGGAGATGCTGCTCGACACGCTCGTTCCCCTGGGTCCGGCGCAGCGCGAGGTGCTGGGTCAGGTGCGGTTGCTGCGGACGCGCCTGTTTCCCAAGGGGACGAGCTTCATCCGGCTGCCAATGGAGATGGAGCTGAAGCACCTGACCGATCTGCGGCAGCGGCTCGGGGAGCCGGAGGTCGACGCTGCGGTCACTGCGCTGGGGCTGGAGGCCGAGGTGCTGCACCTCGTGACCCACGTGGAGCGCTACGGGCGTTCGCTGGGCCAGGACGCCGGCGGCGCAGGGCGCGCGACGGAGCTGGCGAGCGTGGCGTGGCACGAGGCGTTCGTGCGCTTCGCGGCGCAGGTGGTCGTCGACTACGAGGGGAACACGGCGATGCAGCGGGAGCTGCTGGGGCCCTACGAGGGGCAGCGGCTCCAGCAGCGCGCAGCGGCCCGGGCAGCGCGGAGGGCGCGGGCGGCAGCGCAAGGGTCGTCGACGCCGCCGCTGGGAGGCTCTCCGGCCAAGGGGCTGGAGAGGGGGCTCGATGGGATCGAGGAGGAGGAGGCGCTGGACGAGGAGCCGCCGTCGATGACGGGGGGAGCGACGCCGGCCGCGGGGTGATGCACGAGGGCCAGTAGGCCGCTCGTGAGAATGAAGGCGCCCGTCCTCGCCTGCCTCGGGAGGACGGGCGCGCTGTTCATCGCCGAGGAGGCAGACTTCGGCTCGCGGGAGTGCCGCGCAGGATGCCGAGCTTTGCGGACTCCAGCAGCATTCTGGTCATTGCGATGCGGACGCCATCCAGGATGCGCCAGGCGATGGCGTCGCCACGGTCCAGGGCCTGCTGCGTGGCCAGGAGTTGCGGACTCCACCCGCCGCGCCGAAGGATTTTGCCGTCGAAGTAGCAGCTGTTGAACTGGACGACTGGGGATCGTAGGTAGTCCACCGTCGAGCACCCCTGTGCAGGAATGTGCTCGGTGACGACTTTGCCAGGTCGCGCTCACGCACCAGGAAGTAGAAAAGCAAGGGTTGCGTCTCTTCTACCAAGTTGAGACTGCGCACTTCCCGTGGTTCGGCCGTGGCTGAACGATCGTGGAGAATGCGCATCGGTTCGATCTCACTGATGCGCAGGTGCAGCTGTGTGACGTCCGCCGGCGTGACGTAGAAATTCACCTGATGTCCCATGGTTGCTCTCAGTTGTAAGGGTGAAATCGGGGACGTGTACCGGTCGCGCCCTCGATGTCGTCCAGTGCCTTCGCGACGTCTTGTTGCCGACGGCGTCGTAGCCGTAGAAAGCACTGCCAGCTCGGACGACGACGTGGGGTTGCGCGGGGTCGTACTCGTAGGCGCCGACGCCGGGCTTCTGGAGCAGGTTGCCATCGGGTCCGTAGGTGAACGGTCGCTGACAGTCCTGGTTATTTTTCGAGGCAAAATTTCAACAGCGTTCCCTCGTCCACTCACCATCGACGCTGGTGCGAAAGGCAACCCATCCGCTCGGAAGGTCCGCCAGCACAGTGAGAGACGGGTCCATGTCCACAATCTCTTGCAAGTGAACGATACGCCCGTCTGCAGGGTCAGTTGTTGTGCCACACAGGAATTGCCACCCCCCATCATCGGCGTCGTGAGAGACCATCATGATGGGCGCTCCAGCCAAAACTGGAGCAGTGGTCAAGACTCCGAGGCGGGGATTCTCGTTGAAAGCAGAAATCACTGGGCTCCCTTCTCCAGATTGCAGCCGCGACAAAGCACTTGGCCATTATCAGGCGTTCCTGAACCACCCTTCACACGCGCGGTGACGTGGTCGACATGTCCCTCGTTGGTTGGGGGAGTGACCCCCTTTGTATGCTGCTGAGGTTTGATGACGTCGCTGCCGCAGTTTTCGCACTTGTTGACGCCGCTGTGCTTCGTCGCGTTCTGTTTCCATACTTCGTCCTTCCCGGCCTTCGAAAAGGGCTGACTCGGGCGGGCTCCCGGCCCACCGCCCCTTGTAGGTCCGACAGACGCCCTTCCCACGGTGCGTGCCGTCGATCCGATGGTCGCGGAGATGGCGCCCCCCACCCCGACAGCGGTGGCGAGGATGGACATCCCGATCGAGCCCGCCTTGAACAAGCTGGCCCCCGCGGATTCCCAGTCCTCTGCGGCGGCGGCGTCGTAGGCCTCCACGCCGGCTTCCACCATCTGGCTGGCGGGATTGACGGCATCGAGAGCACCGGGCAGCCCACTCTCCTTGTAACCATTCCAGGCAGCGGTGATCGTGGTGTACGCGACGTAAACACGGCTGGTGCCACCTAGCACCCCGAGCTTGGCAGACTCCAGCAGCATCCTGGCCATCCCGATGCGAACGCCATCCATGATGCGCCTGGCGATGGCGTCGCCACGGCCCAGGGCCTGCAGCGTGGCTGGGAGCTGTGGACTCCACCCACCGCGCACGCCTGAGGTCCCGACGTCGATCGGCGCCTGCGTCGAACCAGCGCCCGCGGCCTCCTCCAGGTTGCCCTCGACGACCTTGGGTGGCGCAGGCGGCTTGGGTTCGCGCGGAGGACCGAACACCCAGATGGTGCAGCCCTGCGAGCATCCGTCCTCTGTCGCAGGTGGCTGCTCCTGAAACCCACTGGGATCGACCAGCGACAGCGGGCTGTTGAGCACATAGGAGTAGCTGTTCCAGCTCTGCCCGAAGAGAGGTCGCGGCACGAGCGGATCCGGCGTGAGGAACCGGCCGAGCTTCGGGTCGTAGATACGGCCCTTCATGTTCACGAGGCCAAGGTCGAGGTCGGCCTCGTGCCCGGTGAAGCCCAGCGAGGACAGCTCGTGGGGTGACGCCGTCTGCCCCGAACCCCAGTCGGGGTGGCGTGGCGCGCCGAAGGCGTCGTAGCTGCGCTGCTCGGCGACGCTCCCGGTCACACCGTCGGTGAGCACGTCAATCGACCCGAGGTGGTCGGCATGGACGTGCAGCGTGCGCGTGCCCTGTGCTGTCGAGCGCCGCACCAGCGAGACGACCCGCTCGTCGTTGTGGACGTGGTAGCGGTGTTCGACGTTCCCCGTGACGACATCGGTCACGCGCTCGTACAGCTCGCCGAAGGAGACGATCTCCTGGGTCGCGGTGGTCTTGCGCACCCGCTGCTGGAGGCCGTCGTACTCAATGTCGACGGTGTCGCCGCTGGTGAGGGAGATCTGTTTCGGTAGGTCGAACGCGGTGTAGGCGATCGTCGCGCCTGGTCGCGAGGTCTGGTTGCCCACGGCGTCGTAGCCGTAGAACGCGCTACCAGCTCGGACGACGGCATGGGGCTGCGCGGGGTCGTACTCGTAGGCGCCAACGCCGGGCTTCTGGAGCAGGTTGCCATCGGGTCCGTAGATGAACGGTCGCGGGCAGAGGGCGGCGTTGATCAGCCCGAACTGCGCACAGGTGAGTCGGTCCAGCAGGTCGTACCGGAAGCGCTCGACGTTGGCGTGGATGCCATCGGAGCGTTCGACGAGCTTGCGGCGATCGTTCCAGAGGTAGGCGAACTCCTGGACAGGCACGCCCGCCGCCTGCGTCGCGATGCGGCTCACCCGCTCTCGTGCCGCATCGAACGTGCGGAGCGTGGAGGCGGTCCCTCCACCGAAGCGCTCCCCCGTGATCCGGTTCCCCGCATCGATGGCCGTCGCCCGCCAGAACTCCGCGCCGGACCCCGCGTCCTTCAGCGCCCGCAGCCGCCCGTAGGGATCGTACTCCCGCTCGACAGCGAAGCTGCCGATCCCTGGCGCGCTCGGGTGCTCGATCCGCTTGAGCCGCCCGCTCAGATCGTAGGACAGCCGGCTGGTGAAGCTCTCCCCGCCGAGTTCCAGCGTCGTCGTCGCTGGTCGCCCGAGGTGGTCGAACCCGTAGCGCAGCCGATGGCCATCCGGACTGACCACCAGCGCGAGCTGCCCGACGCCATGCGGAGCATCGTCCCACCGGAACTCGGTGACGCCGTCCTCGTCGACCTGCCTGGTTATCCGACCCAGCGTGTCGTAGCTGGTCGTGACTTCACGGCCTGCCGCGTCGAGCGATGAGACCTTCTGCCCGTAGCCATCGTAGTGCGCAGTAGAGACCCCCCGGTCCGGGCTCACCTGCCGTCGCACCCGGCCAAACGCATCGCGCTCGGTCAGCGTGGTAGCGCCAGCAGGCGTGGTCACCGTCCGCAGACCGCCGAAGGGACCGTAGGTGTAGCGGGTGACTCCACCTTCAGGATCGCCCACCGCCGTGGGCCTGCCGAGAGCGTCGCTGGCGATGCGGGTAACCGCTTGCCCGGGCGCCGTGATGACCTCGTCCCGCCCGATGTACTCGTGCGTCGTCGCCGCCCCCCACGGCGTGACGTGCCGGAGCACCCGCCCCATCCCGTCGTACTGCCACGTCTCTCGCACCTGCATCGAGCCTGGTGGCGCAGGAGCCGCGATCGGCAGCGAACGCCAGGCGAGGTGCTCGCCCCGCGCATCGAAGCCGACCTCCTGCATCATCCGCGGCGCTTGCTCTTCCCCCACGTCGAGCGCTTGCCACCACCAGCGCACCTCCCGCCCGAGACCATCGAACTGCACGGTCTCGTCCTGGCCCCCCGCCGAGGACGTGCGGATCTTCAAATTCCAGGCGTTGCCAGCCGCTCCACCGTCCTTCGTCCACGTGCGCCGGATGGCGGTGGGCATGCGCCCCGGGAGGCTCTCCAGCGTCACCCGCCCGAAGCCATCGTAGGCCCAGCGACTCACCAGGCCATTGGGATCCACCGACGCCTGCAGCACGCCCAGCGCCGGGTCGTAGCGTGTGTAGCTCTGGTGGCCCTCCAGATTGCGATGCGCATGAGGCATCAAGCCCAGCGCGTCGTAGCTGATGCAGCTCGCGCGCACCTGCCCGGTCCCGTCGCGCGAGCGGGTGTTGTGGATGTTGCCCAGCGCATCCCGGGAGAACCAGACATCGAGCTGCATCTCGGGGTCGAAGGGCTCTCCTCCAACGCGCTCCATGCGGACATGCCCGCGCCCGTCGTAACTCCGGTGCATCACCCGGCACTGCGTCTCGCCGGCCGCCTTGCTGCACGTCGTCTCTCGCGTCAGCTCTCCAAGGCGCCAGGAGAGCGGGTCGTTGTCGAAGCTGCGTGTGACCGTGAGCTCGAGGTCGACGCCGTCGGTCTGCGTCTGCTCGGCGAGGATGTTCCCGTAGAGGTCGAAGTCGCTGACGGTACGCAGCGTGTCGCTCATCCGTGTCGAGAGATCGCCCTCCAGATCCCTCACGCTCTCTTCGAGCCCCTTCCCACCTCCTGGCAAGAACGTGCCCTGATGACGGCTCTTCCCCTCCAGGAGCGAGAGCGTGAAGTACGTCCCCGCCTGCGTGGGAATCACCACCGGGTAGCTCCGCGTCGTCAGCAGCTCGACGGACACCGGCTCCGCGCTGTGCGCATCCAGCGGCAAGCTCGGGCTCCAGCGCCACGAGCGCTGCACCTGTCCTCGGAAGGGAAAGGCCTGGAAGGCGCCATCAAACGTGACGTTGTCGTAGAACTCCGCCGTGCCCGCGCCGGTGTCGAGGTCACGCACGATCCGCGTCCCAAACCCCAGAAATCCTCGGCCCAGGCGGTGATGACGGCCGTTGCGGTAGGCCACCTGGAATGTGCGCGGCCGATCCGCGCCATTGTTGAGCACATAGCCGCTCACCACCCGCCGATGCCCGACCACGCACCGCACCGGATAGCGGCACTGGTCCTCATCGCTGTGCTCCAGGGTTCGGTAAGTCCGCTGCTCGGGTGACGGGATTCCCGTCGTGTCCTCGAAGCCCGCCGTCGTCCGCGCACGATCGATCAGGTGGTCGTACCGGATCTGCACGTTGGGCAGGTACTCGGCGTCCTCCGGATCGTGCGCGTTCATGCCGTCCGTCACGGCCGCGAGCAGGTCCTCCTGGCCGAGGACGTTCTCGAAGACATGGACCTGGTTGTTGAACGCATAGAGCAGATCCTGCGCCCCATCCCCATTCACATCGGTGACGCGCGGCGTGAGCGGATGGTCGGGCGTGGGCAGCTCATCCTGCTGGAGCACCACGCCCATCGGCAGCCCGGGATGGACGATCTCGAATGTCCCCGGCCCGATCTCCCCCGTCGCTTGAAGCACCTTCCACGCGGGCAGCGATTCCGAGCCCCCGTCGCTCATGGCCAGCAGCAGGTCTTGCCGCCCATCGGCGTTGTGATCGAGCACCGACGCGAAGCGAACGAACCTCGCAGCCCCGAGCATCGGCGTCGCCAGGCTCGGGACTGGCTCCGCGAAACCGGCGCCCGTGTTCATCGACGTGTACAGCTGCTCATCGTCCCGGTTGCTCTGCACCGCATCGGGCAGCCCATCCCCGTTGACGTCGAGAAAGAACACCCGGTCACCCGGTGGCGTCAGCCGCAGGTTCATCAGCGCACGCGTCCACGATCCATCGGACAGCTCGTACGCGAACGCCACGTACTGCGACCCCGCCCGCACCTGACTGCCGACGAGGACCAGCTCCTGCATCACCAGGTCCACCCGCCCATCCGTATCGACATCGATCGCATGCAGCTCGGCGTGGCACGGGTACGGCGTCAGCGCATGCACCCGATCCCCGTGCGGCTCGAAGCCTCCTGCCGCCGCCGTCCAGCGGTGCAAGTACCAGAGCTGCTCGTGCGCGCTCTTGTAGCACTGGAGCAGATCCACCATCCCATCGCCGTCGACATCCACCAGGTGCGTTGACGCATCCGGGCTGCGCAGTCCCGCCGGCGTCATGCCCATCGTGAACGGTCGCGGCACCCCCGTATCCCGCCGCGTAAACGTCCCATCCCCATCCGACAGCAGCACCTCCCACGTCAGCGCCTGCCCGTGCACATCGTGCAGGAACAGGTCCATCCGGCCATCGTGGTCGTAGTCGAGCGGCGTCCCCAGCTCCGGCTGGTACGGCGGCTCCGCGTCGATGAAATGCGGCTGCTCCTGCCCAGTGACGGCCGCCTCGAAGAACGCCGGCGTCAGCTCCTGGCTCCGGTTGAGCGTGACCGACCAGCGGGTGATCGGCTGCTCCGTGCCGGCCTCCACCACCATGTCGGACGTCACCAGGTCGTCGAGGCCATCGCCGCTGACGTCCATCGTCATCAGCGTCCCGCGTTCCGACAGTGGCACCTCCACGGGCGTCTGCTGCTGCCTGTAGCCAGCCGCTCCAGCCGTGTGCCAGGTGAAGCGCGTCGGCGGTTTGCACGTCCCATCTCCCCCGCACTCCCGGACGGCTTCCAGTCGCAAGCGACCCGTCGCCGGCCCATGCCCGTAACCGAAGCGCAGCTCCCTCGCGAGCACGTGTCCCGGCCCGAACATCTGGATCGAGCGCAAGCTCAGCGAGCGGCGCAGCTCCATCCCCCGGGCATAGAGCACACGCACGTCCGCCGACTCCAGCGGCCCATACGCGAACTCCACCGTGCGTGACGCCGGCACGCTCGGATGCCCGGTGTACGTGATCTGCTGCGGCGCATGCTCGACCGTGTAGCCCTTCGCGTGGAGGTCATTCCGGTAGACCACCTCCATCGTGTTGCCATCCCGGTCGCTGAGCCGCGTCAGCAGCCAGGACCGCACCACCTCCTCCCGTGCGAGCACCCTTCCCGACGATTCTCCACCGTATTCGTAGATCAGCCCCGCCTTGCTATGCGCCCGCAGCCGCTTCGGCCCACGCTCCGCTGGCCACCCCTCGCTCTCCGCGAAGTCGGCCTCGACGCGCGTAAAGCTGTCCGGGAATGTGCGGTACTCCCGCGCCACGCGCCCCGGCTGCGGGTCCACGGGGACGAGCCGCTGCCCATCAAGGCACAGCGCGTCGTCCTCGGCATCCCGGACCGGCGCGATGTGACCATCCTGCGCCACATTCCGCGGACATCGCTCGACGGACGAGAGGCCTTGCAGGTGGAAGCCGATGCCGAGGAGCCCCTCGCCCTGCGCGCTGTCGTAGGTGATCGCCAGCGAAGGCTCGATGCCGGCGCGGCCTGGCAGCGTGGGAACCGGGATCGTGTACGTCGCCTCGCCCGTGCTCGTGACCGAGAAGGAGCCTGGAAGGGTGCCTGCGGCGGATGTGGTGCCCTGCGCAAGGTCAGGTGGGAACGGGGAAGGACCCTCGTCGGGACCGAGGCACAGGAGCGGGGGGATTGGCGGGATCGGTGACGCATCCCAGAGGGTCTGGGAGGCGCTGGACCAGACCAGGGGTGAGCCAGCGTCGCTGCACGCGCCGACGAGGAGCACGGCGATGAGGAGGAGCAACGCTGGAGGGAGGGGACGGCGTCGTTGCGAGGGGAAAGAACAACCCGATACGGAGGGCAAGGCGTGCTGAGGGCGGGAGGCCTGTGTCGGCATGGGCGCGCTATCTCCTGGCAGGCCAATGAAGCCCGATGAGACATGCCTCGCATCCTAATCGACCGACGAGTCTCACCTCGCCACGACGCACGTGCCGCGATGCCGAGAATCACGAGTTACTCGGTCATCGCTGCGTGACTGGCTCCCTGCACGACGCACCGATTCGATGGGTGCCGTCCAGCATCCACCGCGCGGAACGCCTCATGCCCAGCATGACGCCCCTGCGCGCCCTCCTGCATGCCGACGATTCGCTCCTGTAGCGTGAGCATCCATGCATCGGCCGTCGATTTCCACATCGAGCAGGCCTCGTCGTCACAATGGCCTCTCGAGCCCCGATGCGACGAGTCCAAGGCGCACGCTCCGGAACCTGGGAGCAGGAAAGACGAATGGCCTACACCGCCATCTTCGACCCGAGGACACGATGCGCCGTGAAGGCATGGCTCGCTCGGCTCGGTGTCCCTTCAACGGACCGCGACGACGCACGGCAGGACGTTTTGCTCGCGGCGCACCAGAGCTTCCAGAGCTACGACCCGCGGCGCGCTCGGCCCGAGCGTTGGCTGAACAAAATCACCGTACGCGTTGCGTCGAAGTACCACGAAGTTCGCCGGAACCGGCGCACGAAGCTGACCACAGCGCTCCAGGTTGCCCTTGAGGACGAGCGACCAACCGCCGAGGAACAGCTCGTCCGGGAGCAAACACGCAAGGAGTTGCTCAGCCTCCTCCACCAGCACGTGGACACGGACCTGCGCGTGGTGCTCACGGCTCACGATCTCGACGACACGCCGATGATCGAGATCGCCGCGTGGCTCGGTATCCCGACATCGACGGTGTACAAGCGACATGCGAGGGCGCGGCGCCAGCTCCGGGAGGCATGGTCGAGGGAACAGCACCGCCACGAAGACCGTCAATCCACGCCGACGAGGAGAACGAAGGCCCACAGGTCTCGCCCCCAGCGACGAGATGCGTGAGGAGCAGTAGGCCGCTCGCATGAACGAAGGCGATGTCGACGCACATCGACGTCGCAGCGCCGCCGCCGGCCCTCCAGAAAAGTGCTAGCCGCTGGATGGAGTGCCTGGGGGAGGCTGGCAACAGAAGACCCGGGGGTCCGCTGGCTCCACGGAGCCCAGCGCCTCGCCGCCGGCTGCTTCGCACGAGGCGGGTGCGTTCGTCATCCACGAGGCCGAGATGCTGTGCAGCGTCGCCGTCGAGAGCTGCACGGGGAGGCATACCGGATCGCCAAGTCCGATCGTTGTCGAGTGGAGCGCGTCACCACATGATGCGTCCTGGTAGAGCGACACCCACGCAGTGCAAGTGCTCGGCGCGGTCTCGGTGCAGGTGCACGCTTCGCAAGCCCGCGTGTCCTCGTACCTGCCGTAAAACACCTTCTTGTCCGGGTAGCTGGCCGGGCAGTGCACGTCGGTCCCGTCGTCTGGGACGAGGTGCATGATGCACTGCTGAAACCCGGGCGGCGGTGGCGCGGCGCTCGGAAGGCACGTCAACCCGGGATCATTGCACACACCCGGGACCGCCTCACCAGCACAGGCCCGCGCCACTTGCGTCCACTGGGTCGGCGCCACACCGGCTGGCGTGGTCGGGGGCAGCGGAGCACATGGCCGCTCGGTCACGGGCTCGATCGTCACCGAGCGCAAGGCGGCTGGGCCGATCACCGTCTCCGCCGCCTGGCACGTGCCCGTCCAGTTCGCGGGCGCGTCGACCGGCGTGAAGACCGGCCCCTGGCACTGCTGCGTGTTGCTCGCCGTCACGCCCGTCGGAAGCACGCACGCTGGCGCAGAGCAGGCGCACTCGGGGCAGACGTGCGACGACTCCAGCCCAGCATACCCGCTGTACACCTCCACCGGAGCGCGGGCCGGACATTCCGGCGCTTCTTCCCCGGGACCCGTCCACAGCAACGCCGGCCCGTCGAACCCCAGCGGGGCCAGCGGCACGCACTGGCCCGTGCATGCGGCGCCAGGACATTCCGATAGCTCCTTGCAGTCGTACGGGTAGTAGCTCAGCCCTTCGCACCCGGTGCTGGCCGTGACCAGGACCAGCATCCCTGCGACAATCGATGGCACCAGAGTGGGTCTATTCATCGAGCTGGCCTCCTGGCAGTGGCTGGCAACAGAAGACCCGGGGATCCGCTGGCTCCACGGAGCCCAGCGCTTCGCCGCCAGCGGCTTCGCATGAGCCGGGGGCGTTCGTCATCCAAGAAGCCGAGATGCTCCCCAGGGTCGCAGGAGACATCAGGATCGATGTACAGCCGGTGTCGCCGAGACTGAGCGCCACTGACAGAAGCTCGTTGGTGCACGCCCCACCCTGGTAGAGCGACATCCACGCGGAGCAGGAGCTCGGCACGGTCTCGGTGCAGGTGCACGCTCCGCAGGCCCGCGTGTCCTCGTACCTGCCGTAAAACACCTTCTTGTCCGGGTAGCTGGCCGGGCAGTGCACGCCGGTCCCGTCGTCAGGGACGAGGTGCATGATGCACTGCTGAAACCCGGGCGGCGGTGGCGCGGCGCTCGGAAGGCACGTCAGCCCGGGATCGTTGCACACGCCAGGCACGGCCTCACCGGCACAAGCGCGCGCCCTCTGCGTCCACTGGGTCGGCGCTACGCCGGCTGGCGTGGTCGGGGGCAGCGGAGCGCATGGACGCTCGGTCACGGGCTCGATCGTCACCGAGCGCAAGGAGGCGGGGCCGATCACCGCCTCCGCCGCCTGGCACGTGCCCGTCCAGTTCGCGGGCGCATCGACCGGCGTGAAGACCGGCCCCTGGCACTGCTGCGTGTTGCTCGCCGTCACGCCGGTCGGAAGCACGCACGCTGGTGCAGAGCAGGCGCACTCGGGGCAGACATGCGACGATTCCAGCCCGGCATACCCGCTGTACACCTCCACCGGAGCACGCGCAGGACACTCCGGCGCTTCTTCCCCAGGGCCCGTCCACAGCAACGCCGGCCCGTCGAACCCCAGCGGGGCCAGCGGCACGCACTGCCCAGTGCACGCGGAGCCGGGACATTCCGACAGATCCTTGCAGTCGTACGGGTAATAGCTCAGTCCTTCGCACCCGGTGCTGGCGATGACCAGCACCAGCCCCCCTGCCACAACCGATGGAACGAGCACGGGTCTACTCATCGAGTCGGCCTCCTGGCAGCGGCTGGCAGCAGAAAACCCGGGGATCCGCTGGCTCCACGGAGCCCAGCGCTTCGCCGCCAGCGGCTTCGCATGAGCCGGGGGCGTTCGTCATCCACGAGGCCGAGATACTCCCCAGGTTCGCCATCGAGGCCTGGACGGAAGTGCACAACGCATCCGTGGGGTCGATGGCGATCGTCAAAAACATCTCCCCGGGATTACACGCGGCATCCTGGTAGAGCGACACCCACGCAGAGCAGGAGCTCGGCGCGGTCTCGGTGCAGGTGCACGCTTCGCAAGCCCGCGTGTCCTCGTACCTGCCGTAAAACACCTTCTTGTCCGGGTAGCTGGCCGGGCAGTGCACACCTTTCCCGTCGTCAGGGACGAGGTGCATGATGCACTGCTGAAACCCAGGCGGCGGTGGCGCGGCGCTCGGAAGGCACGTCAGCCCGGGATCGTTGCACACGCCAGGCACGGCCTCACCCGCACAGGCCCGCGCGACTTGCGTCCACCGGGTCGGCGCCACGCCGGCTGGCGTGGTCGGGGGCAGCGGAGCACATGGCCGCTCGGTCACGGGCTCGATCGTCACCGAGCGCAAGGAGGCTGGGCCGATCACCGTCTCCGCCGCCTGGCACGTGCCCGTCCAGTTCGCGGGCGCGTCGACCGGCGTGAAGACCGGCCCCTGGCACTGCTGCGTGTTGCTCGCCGTCACCCCGGTCGGAAGCACGCACGCTGGTGCAGAGCAGGCGCACTCCGGGCAGACGTGCGACGATTCGAGCCCGGCATACCCGGTGTACACCTCCACTGGCGCACGCGCAGGACATTCCGGCGCTTCTTCCCCGGGACCCGTCCACAGCAACGCCGGCCCGTCGAACCCCAGCGGGGCCAGCGGCACGCACTGCCCTGTGCATGCGGCGCCAGGACATTCCGACAGCTCCTTGCAGTCGTACGGGTAATAGCTCAGCCCTTCGCACCCGACGCTGGCCGTCACCCCCATCAGGACCACCAGGGTGGCGGCCCGCCCCGGGGAGTCTCCGGTCCCTCTCCTCGCAGCGGTCGCATTCCGGATTCGTCGCGTGGTCGTATTCATCTCCAGCCTCGGATCAGGGGGCGCAGAGGGTAGACGCCTTGCAATGCGCCCGCAATGCCGCGCCACTTCGTGGGGTGCGCGCCGTCCTGAGGTTCTGGCTTACGGACCCGTGTCAGCGATTGCCATGCGCGCAACCGCGTGATGCACGTCCCGGCCAGACGTGATGCGCCAGACGGTGCTTTCACACGTTGCCTTCGGTTGTCGTCGATTCACAAATCAGCACGCCGCACCCGCGACAATGGATGTCGGGGAGCAGTCGTCCGAGGGAGCATTTCATGTCGCGTGCCGTCAGATTCGGTTCATCGTTCGTGTCGCCGAGCGGGAGGAGGATCGCCACGGCGATGCTCGTGGGGGGATGCACGGGATTCGCCCTCGCCAGCGCGGCTGCGGCAGAGCCGCCGCAGCAAGTCGCCACCCCGGCCTCCGGGGCGCCCGCGTCGGGCCCTCCAGCGAGGCGGTCCGCGTCGGTGGAGGTGCTTCTCCAGCGGGGCGCGAAGGCGCGGGACGCCGGACGCTGGGCGGAAGCGGTCGAGGCCTTCGGGGCGGCGTGGAAGCAGGTGCCCTCACCCGAACGTCGGAGCGAGATCGCTGGGGAGCTGGGCGTCTGCGAGGTGGTGCTGGGGCGATACCGAGACGCCGCGGAGCACCTGCATGTGGCCCTCGAAGGATCCGGAGAGCTCACGCCGGTGGAGCGGCGGCGCTTCGAGCTGGCGCAGGTGCGCGCCGAGCGCGAGGTGGCGACCGTGGCGATCAGCAGCAGCCCGATCACGGCGGAGGTGTTCGTGGATGGTCGGTCGCTCGGTGCGCCTCGGCCGACGTACCTCGTCTTTCTCGATCCGGGTCGCCATGCACTGCGCGCAAGCTTGCCAGGTCATCGCGATGCCCTCGCCACGGTCACCGCGCGCGCTGGCGCGACGCTGGATCTCGGCCTCGCGCTGCGCCCGCTGCCGCCCGAAGCGACCGCCACGCCCTCTCTCCCCAGGGTCGGCGCGACATGCCCGCCCGAGCAGGAGGCGACCGGGGCGACGGCGGCGGTGGCACGAATCGTTGGCTATTCGGCGGCGGGCGTGAGCCTGGCGCTCGGTGCTGGCCTGGCCTTCGGGGCGGCGTCGCTCCAGGGGACGCTGGTGGAGCGCTCCAGCGCCCTGGGGCTGCATGGTTGCTCCGGGCGCGAGCCGAGCGAGGCGTGCAAAGCGCTGAGCCAGCTCGCGGAGGCGCGCGATCGGCTGGCAGGTGGGGCGATGATCGGTTTCGTCGCTGCGGGGACGCTCGGCGCCGCCGCCCTCGCGTCGACCTGGTGGACGCCATGGGGCGGTCGGGCATCGCGGCAGGCCGTCCAGGTTCTGCCCGCGGTGTCGCCCACGCAGGCGGGGGCAGCCGCGATGGGTCGGTGGTGACATGCTCAGGAAGCGCTCGGCTCGCTCAGGGTCCGCAGGAGCGTGCGGCGCTCCCCGGCGTGATGGCCCTCGGGGAAGCGACGGGCATGTCGTTCGAGGAGGCGTCGCGCGACGGCCCGGTTCCCCGCGAGGAGCGCGGCGCGTGCTTCCTGCATCAGCTTTCGCTCGGTCGAGAGGGAGGGAAGCTCAGGGGGTGAGGAGCGGGCCTCCCGGGGGCGTGCTGCGGCGGTCTCGAGGGGCTCCTGGCGGTGAGGCCAGGTCTCGGGCGAGCGCGGCGGCGCGGAGGGGCTGGAGGGGAGCGAGGGTGGCGGAAGCGAGGGTGGCGGGAGCGAGGGTGGCGTGGGAGCAACGGTGGGGGGGTCGGGCTCGGAGGGGGTCACGGGGCGCTCGACCAGGGAGGCGCCGAGCGCTTCGGTGGGCTGGGAGGCGGGGTGCATCGTGAGGGCGTCAGCCGGCCATGGGGCTCCAGGAGCACGCTGGGTGAGATCGGTGGGGGACCACCCGAGCCCCGCCGCGCCCACGGCGGCGAGGGATACGACCTTCGATAGCCACGAGCGACGGGCCGCCCAGGCGTCACGGAGCATCAGGAACGGCGCGAGGACCAGGGGGGTCGAGGACAGGCCACGACGCCGCTGCAGGGCCTGCCACCGCGCGCAGGCCTGACGCAGCCTCGCCCAGGCGCGTCGGTGGTTGTCGCGCACGGTGCCGTCCGGCATGTGCAGCTCGGCGGCGATCTGGCCGTAGGTCTGGCCCTGGAGATCACGGGCCTCGATGATGCGCCGCTGCACGGGCGGGATGGCCTCCAGGCACGCGCCGAGAAACGCGGCCCGGCTCGTCGCAATGGCGTGCTCTTCCGGGTGGGGGCCGTGACTCTCCATGGCCAGGATGGTGGCATCGTCGAGCGGTCTCGCGTGCTCTCGGTTCCGGCGAGGGACGAGGTGGCGGTGATAGTTGCGTGCAATGCTGTGGGCAATGCCGGCGAGCCATGCGTGGGCGCTGCCTTTGTCGGGATCGAAATCGGCACGCCTACGCCACGCCACCATCAGCACGTTGTGGGCGACATCCTCGACGTCCCTGGCCATGACACCGAGGTGGGACAGGTAGGCGACCACGAACGAGCGCACTTCCTGCGTGAACGCGAGCGTCGCTCCGCTGCCCTCGTCGGCCGCTGGCGCCAGGGCGCCGTCTCCGCCGGGCGTGGTCCCGGAGGACCGGATGGGCTGTGGGCAGAGGCCTTCGACGGGGGCGATGGGGGCTTCGGGGTCCACGTCGTGGACCTGTCCAGGTCGGGTCGCTCGACGGCTCGGGCCAGCGGGACGAGGGATCTTCACACAGCTCCATTGTGTCGCCGTGCCCGCGAGGATTTGGAAATCGAACCAGGGTCAGTCGAAAAAGCGCGGTGCAGGCCGCGATGGTGAGAGAGCGTCCCCGACGCGCTGCCCCTCCTTCCCACGGCAAGGGCACGCGCCCCCGCCGCCTGCGCGAGAGGAGCTTCAGCGAAGCTCGGCGCGGCGCTCGTCGATCCAGCGCCGGGCTTCTTCCTCGGTAGGGAAGAAGGCGAGCGGGTAGCCTCCCGAGAAGAGGCCGAACACCGCCACGACCAGCCGGGCGACGACGCGGGCCTGGAATGTTGCACCAAAAAGGACCGTGCCGCGCATGGGGAGGCCGGTGCGCTGGGTGATGACCTTGCGCGCGCTCGCCGAGACGGTGCCGAGCAGCGAGGCGTCGGCCATGACCAGCACATAGCCGTGGTCGGCGGCGGCGCTCTGGTACATCTCCAGGATCTGCTGCATTTCCTCGGCGGAGACGTCACCGACGACGACCGCTCGGACGACGTCCGAGGGCTCGCGCCATAGGGTGTGTCGTCCGACGGCAATGCGCTGTGTGACCTGCTCGCTCGATTGCACGACTTCTCCGACCACCGGGGACACTGGAGGCGAAGATCGAGGAAGCTCGATAACTGACGAACTCATCCTGCCTCCTGGGGATTTTGAAGGACCGGCGCTGACACTCGCCGAGACCGCACCACATGTGCCACTCGGCATACCCGAAATGCCATCAGCAGTACGCGCAGCGATCCCTCCGCATCGGGCTGGATGCCGCCATGTCGAGAACATCTGAAGCATGGAGTCATCCTCAGAATCAAGTGGGCAAATCGCCTCACCGTTCCTCGTGCAAACATCCATGGAAACGGCTCTCGGAGCGCTGAGTCTTACCGGTCGTCTGCACCCCGAAACGTGGCTCGCCACCACGCCCAAACGTGGCTCGCTTCCGCGCCCGAGCTGCTGCTCGCTTCTGCGCCCGAGCTGCTCCTCGCTTCTGCGCTGAGGCACGGCTTCGGCACGGCGCTCGTCTGGCAGCATGACACCCTGGCCGTCATCGTCCCCTGGGCGTCGCGGCGTCGATTTCAATCTGCATTTCGGATCGCTCAATGCTGGAGCAGCGGCGTGGACCCGCTGGTGCAGTGCGTCGCCTGCACGAGACGGAAACTGGATCTCGATCACCCAGAACCCCTCATGCGCGGCCTTCCGGATGAAAGCAGCGCGCCATGCAGTCCCGAGGCGCGACGAGAGGAGCTTCGCCGTGTGCCTGCGAGTTCAGTTGCCTCTTCGTGTAACGCGCGCGTTATCCCCTCGAGGACGTTGCTCATTGATCGATGAAATGCGCGGCCGCAGTGATGGGGTCGCCATGGGCAAATGGGATGGGCACTGGATCCGTGGAGGGTGTCGCGCGGGTGACGACCCGAAGCGGACGACGCTATCGGGGGAGCTTCCAGTGTTTTGCGAGGGCGGCAGCGAAGTCCTGCGACGTCTGGGGCTTCTTCAGATCCAGCACCGAAAGCGCCATGACGTCGAGGGGGAGCATGCTGCAGAGCTTTCCGGATCGTTCCCATTGCTCGACGGCGCGCGGCATGGTGGCGACCAGACCGTCGAGGAATGCGATCACGCGCTCGATGTCGCCGGCCATCGAGGGGAGGACGAGGAGCACCTGCTGCTCTCTGACGTCGGTGATCATTGGCGTGCCGTTCTCCAGGGACCAGAGAATGGTGCGCAAGGTCACGTGCAGCCCGGCCCGCGAGGTCTCGACCCCCTGGGGCGAGGGTCGCGAGGTGGGGGACCAGCTCGGGTCCGGGACGTGGACGAGCTGGAAAGTGGGGGTCTCCACGAGGGGTGTGTGCGCGGCGAGCCAGGTGTCGAGCGCCGCGACGGCGTTCTCTCGAATGGCGGCGGGGATGACGAGGATCTTCTCCAGTGTCCGAGCGCCGAGCATCGTCGCCTCGCATTCGGCGAGGGTGCGCGTCTTGGTCGGGGAGAGGCGTGGCTCGTCGTGTCGGGTCCTGGGCTTGGACCAGAGCGCCCGAAGCGCCGCCAGGAAATGGGAGGGGGTAAGGGGGGGGCGATCGTCGAAAGAGGTGTCCTGGGCGTCCTGCATGAGCCTCCGGGCCACGCGGGCAAAGGCCTCGACGAGCAAGGACATGCGCTCACGGAAGCGCTCGGAGCGCTCGGAGCGCTCGGAGCGCTCGCACAGGAAAGCGACGAAGGGGGTGCTGAAGGAGCCTCCCCGGTGATCGGGCTTCTCGAAGTGGAGATGGGCGTAGATGAGATGCCGGGTGAAGACCAGAGGGCCGGTCTGCCCTCCCCATGCCTCCCGGCTCTCGTCCGACAAAGGGGCCAGGCGCAGCGCATGGGATCCCGAGACGATCGGGAACTCGCTCTTCAGGGCGTCCAGGATCCAGTCACCAAGGGCCTGCTCGTCGAAGCTTGGTGGAGGGCCGACATCCACGGTCTGGGCCTGTAGCTCTGAGCGCTCGGTGTGCACGGAGCGCGCACGGTACCACGCGGTTCCCCGGGGCTCGATGGGGACGGCTCGGTGGTGGACCAAAGGTCTTGATCTGGACGATGAGGTAGTAAACGCTTCGAGAGGCGTGGTGATGCTCACCTTTTCTCCGCAACCCCCCCGGAGGTCCTTGAGAGCAAACCTGCTCCCACTCACGCCGCTCGGAAGCACCCCTGCCCTGATGGAGCGGGAGCTGGACTTCGGAGCGCTCGTGGGCGGGCTGGTGGCGCTCGCGCTGGCGATCCTGGCGCTCTGGCTCAGGGCGCGGGAGCGGGCGCGCGCGGCGGAACTGGCCGAGGCGAACGCGGCGCTGAAGCGCGAGGTGGAGGAGCGGCAGCACGCCGAGGAGGTGCTGCGCGCGAGCGAGGCGCGGCTCCGGACGCTGGTGAGCAACTTCTCGAACGGGGCGATCTTTCTCGTCGACCGCGATCTTCGCTACCTGGTGGCCGACGGTCGCGCGCTCCATCCAGCAGGGCTGTCCAGGCAAGGGCTGGAAGGCAAGGCGCTGATCGATACGGTGCCGCCCGAGGAGTACGAGCGCCTCGAGCCACTCTACCGGGCGACCCTGGCGGGGACGGCGCCAGAGAAGATCGAGATCCGGTACGGTGACCGGCTGTACGTCGACTATCCGGTGCCGGTGCGCGGGGACGGAGACGAGATCATCGCGGCGATGATGATCTCGCTCGACGTCACCGAGGTGCGGCGGGTCGAGGAGGAGCGGCGTCGGATCCAGGAGAAGCTCGAGGAGGCGCAGCGGCTGGAGAGCCTGGGGGTGCTGGCTGGGGGCATCGCGCACGACTTCAACAACATGCTGACGGCCATCCTGGGGCACGCGGAGCTGCTGCGGCAGGACCTGCCAGCCCACGCGACCGAGCAGGAGAACGTGGATGCCATCGTCACGGTGACGAAGCGGGCGTCGGATCTGGTCAAGCAGATGCTGGCTTATGCAGGGAAAGGGCGGATCTCGCTGCGACCGCTCGATTTCAACGCGCTGATCCGCGATCTCGGCGAGCTGCTGCGCGCCTCCGTGGCCAAGCACGCGCGCGTCCAGTACGAGCTGGCCGATACGCTGCCGGCGGTGGTCGCCGATGCCGCTCAGTTAAGGCAGATCGTGATGAACCTGATCGTGAACGCCTCCGAGGCGATCGAGGCGCACACGAGCGGGGAGGATGGGCACGACGCCAAGGAGGGCGATGACGCCAGAGAGGGGGAAGCCAGCAGGACAGCGAGAGGGGGCACGATCCTGGTATCCACCGCACTGGAGTCGCTGGAGTCGTCGACCCTCGAACGCCTGGCGCCAGGGACCGAACGCGCGCCGGGTCCTTACGTGAAGTTCACGGTGAGCGACAGCGGGACGGGGATGGACGCAGAGACCGTCACCAAGATCTTCCAGCCGTTCTTCAGCACCAAGTTCGTCGGTCGAGGGCTGGGGCTCGCCGCGGTCCACGGCATCGTGCAGTCGCACCAGGGGCTGCTGCTGGTCGAGAGCGAGCCGAAACAGGGGACGACCTTCCGGGTCTGGTTGCCCGCGAGCGAGCTGAGGCCCGACGAGGAGCTACCCCCGCCCTCCGCGGCGATCGCCGCCAGGCAGCGGACGGTGCTGGTGATCGACGACGAGGAGGTGGTGCGGGTGACGCTTCAGCGGACGCTGGAGCGCATCGGCTTCGTGGTGCGCATGGCCGAGGGCGGGGAGGAGGGGCTGGCGATGCTGCAGGAGGATCGGCAGGACACCGCCCTGGCCATGGTCGATCTGACCATGCCGGACATGCCAGGGGATCATGTGGTACGCGAGCTGCTGAAGGTGAAGCCGGATGTTCCCGTCATCCTGATGAGCGGCTACTGCGAGGAAGACGTGACGGCGAGGTACGGGGAGCTGGGTCACACGGCGTTTCTTCACAAACCGTTCTCGCTCGACGAGCTTCGCACCGTGGTCCGCACGGCCCTGGAACCGTGAATCATGCGCAGGCAGGTGTTCATCGATCCGAGTGGGCTGCGATTATCGACATGAGGTTTCCGCACACATGCCTGGAGTTCCGGAGATGAACCATCCGCCTCGAACAGCACTCCAGGTCGCGATCGGCCTCGGGCCTTCGTGCTGATGGCGCTGGATGGTCTCGATGTCCTCGATGCGCCGGCTCCGACTCTCCCTGGCTCTTCTCGTCGTCGGAGCGGTGACGCTGATCTTTCTGGGCTCCGTGGCGTACCTGGCCACGGTGGAGCGCGGCTCCGTGCTCACCGACCTGGTGTTCGCCGGGCTGCTGATCGCGCTGGCGCTGATTGGTGTGGTGCTCTGGTTGAAGGCGCGGGATCAGGCGTGGGCCCTCCGGGAGGCCAATGAGGCGCTCCGGCGCGAGGTGGTCGAGCGCGCGCACGCAGAGAGCGTGCTCCGGGCGAACGAGGCACGGCTCCGGACGCTGGTGCGGCATTTCCCGGGGGGCGCCGTGTTCCTCTTCGACCACGATCTTCGCTTCCTCGTCGCGGATGGACAGGCGATCGAGGTCGTGAGCCGCGCCGAGCAGCAGCTCGAGGGGCGGACGCTGCGCGAGGCCCTGACGCCGGAGAAGTACGAGGAGGTCGCGCCCATCTTCCTGGCCGCGCTGAAGGAAGAGCCCCAGGAGGCCATCCCGGTGGAGTACGCCGGACGGTTCTTCATGAGCCAGCCCATCGCGGTGCGGGGGGAGAGCGGCGCGGTGGTCGCGGGGCTGGTGATCGCGCTGGACGTGACCGACGTGCGGCAGGCCGAGGAGGAGCGTCGGCGGATGGAGGTGAAGATCACCGAGGCGCAGCGGCTGGAGAGCCTCGGGGTCTTCGCTGGGGGGATCGCCCACGACTTCAACAACATGCTCGCCGCGGTGCTGGGACACGCGGAGGTGCTGAGCCTGGATCTGCGCGCGCGACCCGCAGCGCGGGAGAGCGTCGATGCGGTGATCTCGGTGACCAAGCGGGCCTCGGAGCTGGTGAAGCACATGCTGGCCTACGCTGGCAAAGGGCGGGTCGTGCCGCGGCCGGTCTCGCTCGACGAGGTGATCGGGGGGCTCGACGAGATGCTCGGGGCCGTCGTCGGCAAGCACGCGCGGGTGATCTACCGGCTCGGTGAGGGACTGCCCGCGGTGATCGCCGATCCCGCGCAGCTGCGGCAGATCCTGCTCAATTTGCTGGGGAACGCCTCCGACGCGATCTCGCAGGAGGCGGGGGGCACGATCACGCTGTCGACCTCGGTGGAGCGGCTGTCGCGCTCGGAGCTGGACGAGCTGGCCCCCGGCGCCGACCGGGAGCCAGGGTCATACGTGCGCGTGACCGTGACCGATACCGGTGCGGGGATGGCGCCGGAGCTGATCGGGAGGATCTTCGACCCGTTCTTCTCGACGAAGAGCAAGGTCAGCGGTCGCGGGCTGGGGCTGGCGGCCGTGCAGGGGCTCGTGCGCTCCCACCGGGGGGTGCTCACCGTGGCCAGCACGCCGGGCGAGGGGACGACGTTCCGGGTGTGGTTGCCCGCGAGTGCCGAGACGCCCGAGCCGCTGGGGCCGGCTCGCACCGTGGAGCTGCCAGCGCGGCGCGGGACGGTGCTGGTGATCGACGACGAGGAGGTCATGCGGGTGACCCTGGAGCAGACGCTCGGGCGCCTGGGGTACGTGGTGCGCGTCGCCGAGGATGGGACCGAGGGGATGGTGATGATGCGCGCGGGGATCCCGAACCTGACGCTCGTGCTGGTCGATCTGACGATGCCAGAGGTGTCGGGCGACAAGGTGGTGCGCGCTTCCCGGAAGCTCCGGCCGGACGTGCCGGTGATCCTGATGAGCGGTTACCTCGAGGAGGACGTGATCGAGCGGTACGGTGACCTGGGGCAGGCGGGCTTCCTCCACAAACCCTTCTCCGTGGAAGAGCTGCGCGCGGCGATCCACGACGCCCTCGTGGGCCAGGAGCCCCCCACGGGTCACGGGCCGTTGACAGGGGGTCGGGTGACGCTTACGGGTGCGGAAGCGCGGTGAACGAGCCCGCGATGCATCGAGGCGATGGCGTACTTCGTCAAGGAGATCTTCTACACGCTGCAAGGCGAGGGGCTGCGCGCCGGTCGTCCCGCCGTCTTCTGCCGCTTCACGGGCTGCAATCTGTGGACGGGGCGTGAGGAGGATCGCTCGCGGGCGATCTGCCGCTTCTGCGATACGCAGTTCGTGGGCACGGATGGGCCGGGCGGCGGGCAGTTCGCCACGGCCGGGGCGCTGGCTCGCGCGGTCGCGGCGGCATGGCCGCAGGGGGTTTCGGGGGGAAAGCCGTACGTGGTCTGCACGGGCGGAGAACCGCTGCTGCAGCTCGACGAGCCAGTGATCTCGGCGCTGCACGACGAGGGTTTCGAGGTCGCGGTGGAGACGAACGGGACGCGGCCGGCGCCACGCGGCATCGACTGGATCTGCGTGAGCCCGAAGGCGGGAACGGAGCTTTCGCTGCGGTCGGGGCACGAGCTGAAGCTGGTGTTCCCTCAGGAGGGCGCCGAGCCGGAGCGGTACGAGCACCTCGCGTTCGAGCATTTTCTGCTGCAGCCCATGGATGGGCCCCGGCGCGAGCGCCACACCGAGCTGGCCGTGCGGTATTGCCTGGAGCACCCGCGCTGGCGGCTGAGCCTGCAGACCCACAAGATCCTCCAGATCCCCTGAGCGCGTCGGGCTCCGCTCGCGGGCGGCGGGGAACCCCACGCCGTGCCCCGTCGGGTCGAGACGCGCCGACGGACGGACCGGAGCGGCAAGCGCGCTTGTCGCGGTGGGCCCGATGAGGAACATGCGCGCCATGACGATCGCATTCCTGGGGACTGGCCTGATCGGAGCGGGCCTCGTCGAAGCAGCACTCGGCCGCGGCGAGCAGGTGACGGTGTGGAACCGGAGCCTCGACAAGGCGAAGGCGCTGGAAGCCAAGGGGGCGCGGGTCGCCGAGTCGCCCGCTGCGGCGGTGCGCGGGGCGACGCGGGTGCATCTGGCGCTCAGCGACGACGCCGCGGTGAACGGGGTGGTGGAGCTGATGCGGGCGAGTCTGGAGCCCGAGGCGCTGGTGATCGATCACACCACGACCCAGCCCGAGGCGACGGCGGCCCGCGCCGCGGACTGTGCGCAGCGCGGGGTCGCGCTGCTCCACGCGCCGGTGTTCATGTCGCCCGCGATGTGCCGGGAGGCCAAGGGGATGATGCTCTGCGCCGGCCCCGAGGCGCTGTTCCAGAAGGCCGAGGCGTGGCTGGGGCAGATGACGGGGAAGGTCTGGTATCTGGGGGAGCGATCCGACCTGGCCGCGGCGTACAAGCTGTTCGGCAACGCGATCATCGTCACGCTGTCGGCGGGGCTGTCCGATGTGCTCTCGATCGCGGCGGCCATGAAGATCTCGCCCGAGGACGCCCTCGGGCTGTTCGACAGGTTCAACCCGGGCGAGACCATCCCGCTGCGGGGGGCGCGGATGGCGCGGGGGGAGTTCTCCCAGACGTCGTTCGCGCTGGCCATGGCGCGCAAGGACGTGCGGCTGATGCTGGAGACGGCAGGGGATCTGCCGCTCGCGGTGCTGCCCGGGATCGCGGCGAGGATGGATCAGCTCATCGCGGCAGGCCGGGGAGAAGACGACATGGGGGT